>NZ_QBKR01000067.1 GCF_003054245.1 Melghirimyces profundicolus | reverse complement strand
AAAGAAAAATTTGAAAAAACCGGACAGGGAGCGCTCTCGGTCCGGTTTTTTCAGTCGCTTGTGTTCCATGGAAACCGCTCCCGAATTCCGGTTATTTTTCGCCTGCGAGCTCTCCCCGCCAGACCGTGACCGCTTGTCCGGCGAGACGGACGCGGTCCCCTTCGGGGCGGACATGAAGGATGCCGCCCCGTTCCGAGGCCTGGAAGGCATGCAGTTCCGGTTTTCCCAACCGCTCCGTCCAGTAGGGTCCGAGAGCGCAATGGGCGGAACCGGTGGCGGGATCCTCCGGAATCCCGTGGTTGGGAGCGAAGAAACGGGAGATGATGTCGTATTTTCCCGATTCCGAAGCGGAGGTGACGATTAGACCGCGTCGATACGGAAGAGACTGCAGGGAGGGATGATCCGGGTCGAATCCGCGAACCTCCGTCTCGGAAGCCAATTCCATGAGACAGTCGAGATGGTTGGCTCCAAGGAAACGGATCCTGTCACCGAAAGCCTCCTTGAGGGAGGGCGGGATCTCCACCGGGTGCACCGGTTCAGCGGGGAAATCCAGTTCGATCCGCCCGCCGCTCCGTCGTGCCGTCAAAAGCCCGCTCCGCGTGTGGAACCGGAGGGTCTCCTCCGGGCGGAAACGTCCTTCTTCCCACAAGACGTGGGCACTGGCAAGGGTGGCATGGCCGCAAAGGTCTTCTTCTTCCACGGGGGTGAACCAACGAAGGTGGTAACCATCACCCTCCGGATACAGAAAAGCGGTCTCCGGCAGGTTCATCTCCCGGGCGACCAACCGCATCCAGTTTTCATCGGCCGGTCCGGGCATCACACAGACCGCCGCCGGATTTCCCGAGAAAGGGCGATCGGTAAAGGCATTCACCTGAATGATTTTTTGTCCCATCAAGGGGGTCCCCTTTCGTCAGTCTGAGGTGGTTTCCACCCGCCTCAACCATTCTTCGGTTAACGTCTCAAACCTCTTTGACTGTCTGCCAATCGTGTCCTGCCCGGTC
>NZ_QBKR01000066.1 GCF_003054245.1 Melghirimyces profundicolus | reverse complement strand
GACTGGGGTTTACGCGGACCTTCGGATCGCCATGATCCAACGAGATCGGCTTATCGAGGCTTTGAAACGGATCAAAAACCGAATGCACCATTGGTTTGACCGGTACTTTCCCGAATACACAACGGTGTTTAAGGACTGGGAAGGGAAAGCCTCCCTGTACACTCTAAAGCATTTTCCACTTCCTCAGGACATCTTGGAACGGGGAGCAGAAGGGATCGCAGCCGAGTGGAAAACCGTCGTTCAGCGAGCGGTGGGTAAAAAACGCGCAGAATGGTTGGTACAAACCGCCCAGAATTCCGTTGGCTTAACCGAGGGTTTGACGATGGCCCGGATGGAGCTTCAGATGCTGTTGGAACAATATGAGCTTTTGCACCGGCAATTGGATCGGCTCTCCACTCAAATCCAAGAGCTGCTTCACTCCATCCCCGGTACCAGGGAAATGCTAAGTATTCCCTTGGTTGGATGGGCGACCGTAACCGGATTTCTGTCGGAGGTTGGCCCTTTAACGGCCTATAACCATCCTCAACAGCTGATTCGCTTGGCAGGATTGAACGTTAAAGAAAACAGTTCCGGGCAGCACAAAGGACGGACTTCCATCACCAAAAGGGGACGACCTCGCCTGCGATCGTTGTTGTTTAAAGCCATTCTCCCAATGACGGCCCACAATCCGGAATTTCGGGCCCTCCACCGGTATCTAACGACCCGGTCAGAAAACCCGCTGAAGAAGATGCAATCTTTAATTGCTCTGTGTTGTAAGTTGGTTCGAGTGTTGTTTACCTTAGGGAAAAAGCGAAGAACCTATGATGCCCGCAGGATGTTGGGAGACGTTCGTCGTTCACAGTTACAAACCGCTGCTTAAGCTCTTTTGATCATTCCGTTTTTTATGGACAAACGAAGCGCGAGAGCCGGGACGAATTTCGTCATACGGGCACGACCCTGTCGCTAAGCATCCCCCTGGCCTCCACCCCTTGACAGGTTGAACGATGGAATGTGAGGGCAAAGACCCCGTGAGACATGGGAGGGCATACCGCAAGGGTATTGTGGAGATTCCGTGCGCGACCATATTGTGGAAATTGAAGGCTAGTCTTTGGTCTCTTGGTTACCCACCATCCAAATTTACTATTTCCTTCAATTTTCAACCTTCAAGGGAGTTCGTTTGTTCCTCAAAAAACGGAGATTCGAAGAGGATATGTGAGCGTTCCCTTATTTTCTTGAGGGAG
>NZ_QBKR01000065.1 GCF_003054245.1 Melghirimyces profundicolus | reverse complement strand
CCTCGCAAAAACGGTGAGACCATCGGGGCATGGCTGGAAGGAGTCAACTACCACCGCATCTATTCGTTCCTGGTCACCAGCCGGTGGGATGAACGTGCATTGGAATCCATCCGAATCCGGCAACAGGTGCAGCAAACCCGTCGTTTACCCGCCGATGAACGCGGTCCCGGCCTGTTAATCATCGATGATACGGGGCTGCCAAAACAAGGACGGCACTCTGTGGGAGTGGCACGCCAATACAGCGGAACCTTGGGAAAGGTAGGAAATTGCCAGGTCGTGGTCAGTGCCTGTTATGCCGATGATCAATCGCATTGGCCCGTGACCAACCGGCTTTACCTGCCCCGCCAGTGGGCGGACAACCCGACACGGCGGGAGTCTGCCCGGATTCCGGCAGAAGTGGGTTTTCAAACCAAACCGCAGATCGCTTTGGACATGGTGGACGACAGTCTGGAGAAGAACGTCCCCTTCGATGCGGTCACGGCCGATGCCGGCTACGGTGGCAACCCCGGATTTTTGGCGGGATTGGAAGCGCGCGGTCTGCCCTGTGTGGTCGCTGTGCCCTCCACCTTTGGGGTGCGTCTTTCCGACAAAACCGTCCAACCCGCCTACACCGGTCGAGGCCGACCCCCGAAGGCACTTCCCATGGCTTCGGTGGAAACAGCCCAAGCCGTGCTGGATCGCTTGCCGGAAAAAGAGTGGCAAACCCTGACCTTTGGCGAAGGATCCCGAGGTCTCCAAACCCGACGTGCTGCCGCCGTTCGAATCTACCGTGCGCATGGGAATACCACGGGACCGATCGGTTGGCTCATCGGGGAACGGTCCATGCCCGGACGCGAACAAGAAGAAAAGTACTTTTTCAGTACGTTTCCGGAGGAAACCCCGATCGCGGATCTGATCCGATGGGGGCACCGTCGTTGGGTGATCGAACGCTTCTTTCAGGATGCCAAGGAACTCTGCGGCATGGATGAGTACCAAGGACGATACTGGCAAGGGTTGCACCGACATCTGGTCGTGGTCAACCTGGCTTACACCTGGTTGTTGCACCTGCGGGCGCAGGAGAAGATCCTGGATGAGGGACCTTCTTTGAACGGCAAGGGGTTGGCATCATTTCCAGGATCTTCATTGCGGTCGGCTTGGCGCTGGTGGTTGCAGCGGGTTCAGCGAATGGTGATCTTGGTCCTCACCTGTTCTTCCGACTTTCTTCGACAACTTTTTGCGACTTAGCT
>NZ_QBKR01000064.1 GCF_003054245.1 Melghirimyces profundicolus | reverse complement strand
CTAGAAGACTGGTGAAAAACGAGTAAACTTCTCCGTTATTTGAACGATATGCTCGTAAATTTTGCTGAAAATCGAAAAAGCCAACGGGTATTGGTGGCTCCATTCCCTTGGATTTTTTGTTTTTGCGCATGCCAATGTACCGGTATTAGGTCTTCTTCCCTTCAACCGGCATAACCGTTTGAGGTTTTGAACAATCGCTGTGCACAGAGCTTGTTCCTGCATACAATCAAGCCCCCTGCTTCGTGCACGCTCCAGCCCATGTACGTTTTTGGATTCGGCATATCCATGTTCCAGACGCGTGCGCTTGACTTGAATCTCCCGGTATTTCCCATCGAGCTGGATTTGTTTAGCCTTGTTTTTGATCCGGACTTCTTCGACTTTGGCTTGTCTTTTCCGTTGTCTCTCGGGGTCATTGGTTTTTCTCTTCCAGGTTGGAGTTTCTTCCAACTTAAGATTCTGGAGGGAAACCAGAGGGGTGATCCCCTGTGAAAACAGAGATTGAAGGTAGAACGGGGTGCCGTAAGCTTTATCGGCCGACAAGGTGCGAATCTTGATGGGTTTATGTTTAAAACGGACCTCAGCCAGTTGGTGAAGGCTGACTTCCCGCTCGGCTGTTCCTGAAGCCACGCTTGCTGTTGTTGCGAGGATCACACCGGATTCCACGTCCATGAGGTTATGGACCAGGTAGCGCAAATAGGTTTCCTGTCCTTTGCTTTTCCGATACAGACGGGCATCGGGATCAGTCACGCTTCGATAGGTTTGATTGGAAAACTTTTTCCCGCGAAAGTTTTCATGCGCCGCGCGCTCTTCAAGCCCATTGGTTTTCGGCTTTTCTTGGTTGGAAGGGCTGCCTGAAGTTGGATCTCTGTCGTTATCATCGTCTTGGTTGTCGTGACGCTCGGAGGATGCTTTCCGATCGTCTCGTTCCAATTCCGAAAGATAGTCTTGAAGCGATTGGACCGGAGCTAATGTCTTTTCCTGCAAACTGTGGATGGAGGCATTCGCGCGGACCTGTGTTCCGTCCACACCGGCATGAACGTCCGGCTTGACCAGGCCTGCAGCGATACACTGATCCACTACCTGATGCATGAGGCGATCGAATACCCCATGTTGACGCCAAAGTGCCCTGGTTTTCACAAGGGTGGTACGGTCCGGAAGGGAGGATTCAAAATCCAGTCCACAAAACCATAAATAACCGGCATGCATGGGCAATATACTGAAAAACTCGCGTTCCGAATGGTTAAAGAGGTACTCGAGTACGATGATTCGAACGACGAGCTCCGGATCAATCGAAGGACGCCCTGTCTTCTCGGAATAAAGAGGAGCCACCCATTCGTGAACCTGAGAAAAGTCGATGACATCTTTCAATTTCCGCAGGATATGCTTTTGGGGAA
>NZ_QBKR01000063.1 GCF_003054245.1 Melghirimyces profundicolus | reverse complement strand
TCCACCCCGGTGAACTCTTCCTCGTCCGGCTTCCCGTAGGCGGTGTACCCGTAGGTGGCCCGGGTGTTCCCGTTCTCGTCAGTGAGCACCTCCACGTCGGTGTGGGGGTTGTAGCCGTAGTAGGAGTCTTCCTCCGTCCCGTCGCTGTTGTGCTTCACCATGGAGAGACGTTCGCCCCAGGGGCTGTACTGGTAGGACTTCTGGATCTCCCCGGCCACTTCTTCGTTCAGCACCTGACCGGACAGGCCCAGGTAGTGGAAGTCCGTGGTCTTCGTCCCTTCCGTCCGGCTCACGGTCCGGTCCAGCGGGTCGTAGACGTAGCTCGTCTTCTTGGTGGACCCGTCCTCCTGCAGCTTGCTGTGTTCCGCCACACGGTCAAATCCGTCGTAGGTATACTTCTCGATCTGCTCTCCGGCGGCAGTGACCGTGTTGAGTCGGCCGAAGGGATCGTAGTTGTAGGCGGCCGTGGTGCCTCCTATGTTGGCGGACAACAGCCGGTTCCGGTCATAGTGGTACGTGGTCGTCGTGCCGTCCACCGTCTTCTGGATGACGTTGTTGTTGGCGTCGTGTTCGTAGGTCTCCGTCTCCAGGACGTTGCCGGCGGTGTCTTTTTTGGTCTTCTTCGTCACCCGGTCCCGCGGATCGTATTCGTAGGTGTGGACATGGTGGATGTAGTCCGCGTGGTTGTCCGCGTTCATCTTCTTGGCCGTGTCCTTCACCCGGTGGCCGTTCCACTCACAGAGCACAAGTCGCGCCTGGGGTCGCTTCGCTCCCCGGTCGCGCTATGGCGTTGTACTCGATGGTGTGCTCGTTGACGAGGGTGCCGTCGGACTTCTTCTCCACCTGGTGCTTGAGGAGGCCGTCCAGGTAGTAGGTGTAGTCGACGGTGTTGCCGTTGGCCTTGGTCTCCTTCAGCTTCTGCCCCCGCGGGGTGTAGGTGAAGGCCGTCACCTTCGGGTTCGGGTCGCTGGCGGATTTCTTGTTGGTCACCTGCTCCACCAAATCCCGGACGTCATAGGCGTACTCGGCGATCTGGTCGTCGTGGGTCCGGGTCAAGGGGTTCCCGTTGGGATCATAGGTGTAGGACGTGGTCTTCTGGACGACGCCGTCCTTTTTCTCCTCCACCTTCGCCACCTGGTTCAGCCCGTTGTAGGTGATGGCGTAGGTGTCCACCTTGGCCCCGGAGCTGTTGTCCGTCATCGTGGTCAGATTGCCGTTGGGGTCGTAGTCGTAGGTGAAGTCCTTCTGCTCGGTGTCCGTCTCCCCGCTGTTGTCCCGGACCAGTTTCACCGCGTCGGCCACCACGATGCCGTCGGCATCATCCTTCAGGGTGATCTTGTGGGTGTTCCCGGCCTTGAAGGCGTAGGTGCCGAGTTTTTTCCACTCGGTCTCCGAGCCCGAGGCGA
>NZ_QBKR01000062.1 GCF_003054245.1 Melghirimyces profundicolus | reverse complement strand
CTAGAAGCGTTGTGATCTAATCAGATTTCAGCCCTTTGAAAAGAAACAGACAGCTGATTCGGGGGCCAAAGAGACTGGCCCGTCATGTTGAACCAGCCCGCTCCTTCCCCCGCCGGGCTGTGGCGGTGAAGAAAATGAGCCATCCGCTTTAGGTTCTGCGTGATGGCTGTCATGCGAGTCTGGATCTGTATACGCCAAAGACGCCGACCCCGGGCACGGTCTAACCCATGCCATTCTTTCCCTTCGGCGAAGAGATGCTCGATTCGTTTTCGTAGGTGGCGAACATAGGCTGTGATCGGCTGGCGGTTCAACTGACGGACCGTATTGCGTGCCTTTGCCCACTGAACTTTCAGCTTTCGCCGACGGAGTCGATCCAAGGAAAATGTGCGTCGTTTCCAAGTCGGGATCGGTTCTTCCTCTTCCTTTTGCAGGGCAATATGAGGATCGAACCCCAGTTCAATCGTTTCCTTCAGAAAGTTTTTCTCCGCATAGCCTTTGTCGGCAGCCAGTTTCCGTCGTTGGGAGGGATGAGGAAGCTGCTGTTGAACCTGGGCAAGCAAACGGCGTCCCACTTGGGTTTCCGCATCTCCAGTAGCCAAAGTGGCTTCCGCCGCAAGAATGACCCCGGACGGAACATCAGCAACATAATGACCGAGATAACTGAGACGGGTTTCTTTTCCCTTTCCTTTTCGGTACAGACGGGCATCGGGATCGGTCTTCGACCGGTGCGTGGCATTGGAAAACCGTTCGCCGTGAAAATCCGGGTTCCCGGCCTGCCGGGGAGGCGAAGAGGGAGGTTCATCATCGTCCTCATCTGAATCGCTCTCTTCCATTTGCAAAACGGTTCCGATCCGTTCCAAACTGTTCACGGCAGCCCGGGCCGGAATTTGGGTCCCATCGATGGCCAGGGTATCCCCTTGCACCAAGCCCCTTTCAATACACTGTTGAACGATCTGAGCCAGGATCGAGTCCAACAACCCCGCTTTCGCCCAGCGTTCCCGGGTTTTGATCAAGGTACTGCGATCCGGTACCGGATCGTTAAAGTCCAACCGACAAAACCAACGATACCCCGCGTGCATCGTCAACTCCTGATGCAACCGGTGGTCATTCAGATTAAACAGATAGCCCAGGAGCATGGCACGAAAGGCCACTTCAGGATCGATGGAAGGACGTCCTTCCGAAACATAAAGGGGCTCCACCATCGGTCGCAGAAACGACAGATCCAGTGCCCGATCGATGCGACGAAGGAGATGATTCTCCGGGATCAGGTCCTCCAGATTCACATATTGAAACAAGGCATTCTGTGGGCTCTGTTTTCCCAGCATGAAGATCTCCTCCGTTCCGTTCAATCCTTTTGTAATGAATTCTACAGATCGGACAGAAAACCTGGCTTGACAACGGACTTTTTCACAACGCTTCTAG
>NZ_QBKR01000061.1 GCF_003054245.1 Melghirimyces profundicolus | reverse complement strand
AATTTCATCGGAGGAGAGTGGGTGGCCCCCCTCGGAGGGGAATACTTCGACAATCCGTCTCCGGTGGACGGAAAGGTGTTCACCCGGGTGCCCCGCTCCAAGAAGGAAGATATCGATCTGGCGATCCAGAAAGCCCACGAGGCAAAGGTCAAGTGGGGGAACACCCCGCCGGCCGAAAGGAGTCAAATCCTCCTGAAGATCGCGGATCGGATCGATGAGAACCGGGAGATGCTCGCCCTGTCCGAGACCTGGGACAACGGGAAGCCGATCCGGGAAGCCCTGGCGGCCGACCTTCCGCTGGCAGCGGATCACTTCCGCTATTTCGCCGGTGTGATCCGGGGCGAAGAAGGCGGAGTGTCCGAAATCGACGCCCATACGGTGTCCATGCACATCAAGGAACCGATCGGCGTCGTGGGGCAGATCATCCCCTGGAATTTCCCCCTCCTCATGGCGGCGTGGAAGCTGGCTCCCGCTCTGGCCGCGGGGAACTGCGTCGTCCTGAAGCCGGCGGAACAGACCCCGGCCACGATCCTGCTCTTCGCCGAGCTGGTGGCGGATCTCTTGCCTCCGGGGGTTCTGAACGTCGTGAACGGTTTTGGACCGGAAGCCGGCCAGTCCCTGGCCACTCATCCGGAAGTGGGCAAGATCGCCTTCACCGGGGAGACCACCACGGGCCGGCTGATCATGCAGTTCGCCTCCGAAAACATCAAACCGGTCACCCTGGAGCTGGGCGGAAAGTCCCCCAACGTGTTTACCGAGAGCGTGTTGGCCAAAGACGATTCCTTCCTGGAAAAAGCGATCGAAGGCTTCACCATGTTCGCTTTGAACCAGGGGGAAGTCTGCACCTGTCCGTCCCGGGCGCTGATCCAGGATTCCATCTACGATGAATTCATGGAGCGGGCCCTGAAGCGGGTGGAAAAGATTAAGATGGGCGATCCGCTGAACCCCCAAACCATGATGGGGGCCCAGGCTTCCCGGGATCAGTTCGAGAAGATCATGAGTTATCTGGACATCGGGAAACAGGAAGGGGCCAAGGTGCTCATCGGCGGAGAAGCGTATAAAAACGAACAGTATCCCGACGGTTTTTATGTGAAACCGACGGTGTTTGAAGGAAACAACCAAATGCGGATCTTCCAGGAGGAAATCTTCGGACCGGTGGTGTCGGTGACCCGGTTCAAGGATGAAGAGGAGCTTCTGGAGATCGCCAACGATACCTTGTACGGACTGGGAGCCGGTCTTTGGACGAGGGATATGCACCAAGCCTACCAGCTCGCCCGCGGAATGGAAGCCGGACGGGTGTGGGTCAACTGCTACCACCAGTATCCCGCCCACGCCGCCTTCGGCGGTTACAAGCAATCCGGCATCGGGCGCGAGAACCACAGGATGATGCTGGAGCATTACCAGCAGACGAAGAACCTCCTCATCTCCTACGATCAAACCCCCGTCGGGTTGTTCTGATCCGAAAAGGAGGGAGTTTAATGGAGCGCGTTCCGCGCGTTCTCGTCACGGAAGAGGCGAAGAAGGTGATCGACCGACTCCGGGAAGCGCACGGGGAGCTGATGTTTCATCAGAGCGGCGGCTGCTGCGACGGCTCCTCCCCCATGTGTTTTCGGAAAGGGGAATTCCGGACGGGTCTGAGCGATGTCCGCTTGGGTGAAATCCACGGATGTGACTTCTACATGTCCCGTTCCCAGTT
>NZ_QBKR01000060.1 GCF_003054245.1 Melghirimyces profundicolus | reverse complement strand
TCCCGGAAGCCCATGTCGATCTTGCCGGTGGTGGCATCCCAGCGTTTGGCATTGAAGCGGTAGACGTTGTAGGGTTCTTGGTCCGGGGTCTGCGGGTCCGGTTTGTCCACGCCGGTAAATTCTTCTTCGTCGGGTTTCCCGTAGGCGGTGTAGCCATAGGTGGCCCGGGTATTGCCGTTTTTCGTCAGTGAGCACTTCCGTGTCAGTGTGGGGGTTGTAGCCGTAGTAGGAGTCTTCCTCCGTCCCGTCGCTGTTGTGCTTCACCATGGAGAGCCGCTCGCCCCAGGGGCTGTACTGGTAGGACTTCTGGATCTCCCCGGCCACTTCTTCGTTCAGCACCTGACCGGACAAGCCCAGGTAGTGGAAGTCCGTGGTCTTCGTCCCTTCCGTCCGGCTCACGGTCCGGTCCAGCGGGTCGTAGACGTAGCTCGTCTTTTTGGTGGAGCCGTCCTCCTGCAGCTTGCTGTGTTCCGCGACCCGGTCGAAGCTGTCGTAGGTATACTTCTCGATCACTTCTCCGGCGGCGGTGACGCTGTTCAGCCGCCCGAAGGGATCGTAGTTGTAGGCGACCGTGGCCGCCGATGTCCGCGGACAACAGCCGGTTCCGGTCATAGTGGTACGTCGTCGTGGTGCCGTCCACCGTCTGCTGGATGACGTTGTTGTTGGCATCGTACTGATACGTCTCCGTCTCCAGGACGTTGCCAGCGGTGTCTTTCTTGGTCTTCTTCGTCACCCGGTCCCGCGGATCGTATTCGTAGGTGTGGACATGGTGGATGTAGTCCGCGTGGTTGTCCGCGTTCATCTTCTTGGCCGTATCTTTCACCCGGTGGCCGTTCCACTCATCGAGTACAAGTCGCGCCTGGGGTCGCTTTGCTCCCCGGTCGCGCTATGGCGTTGTACTCGATGGTGTGCTCGTTGACGATCGTGCCGTCGGACTTCTTCTCCACCTGGTGCTTCAACAGACCGTCCAGGTAGTAGGTGTAGTCGACGGTGTTGCCGTTGGCCTTGGTCTCCTTCAGCTTCTGCCCCCGCGGGGTGTAGGTGAAGGTCGTCACCTTGGGTTCCGGGTCCGAGGCGGACTCCTTCTTCCGTCACCAAGCTCCGTTCGTCAATTTCCAAGGGTTAATTTCCCTTTTTATATTTTAGTACCAAATTTATCAGGAATGATTTTTCCAATTTTAGATCGATCATAACCAAATGATTCAAGTTGTGAATTAATTAAATCTAGAACATCATAATAAGCAAAATTCTCCCCTTGCCGAAAACATTTACTTAAGTCATCTTCATCCTCATTTATTCTCAATGTTCTGTTATATTTTTCTTGTATTATATTTACTAGATCTACAATAAAATGTTCAAGATTTTTATCCATTGCTATGCCTCCTCTGATTTTTTGAGGCAGTCTAACAAAAGACTGCCTCGATCTTTTTAATAACGTCTGCTTTTCAAAATTCCTTCTAAAATTGCTTTTTGCTCCATTTGACGTTGAATATCCCCCGGCCACTTCTTGTTAATTAATGCATTTTGTTGTCTTGGATCAAGCTCTTTGAAATGGGGAATATACTTTTCGGGATTTTTTATCTTATCCCTATGTTCTTGTATTTGTTTATTTAGAGAATCGATTCCTTTTTGTATTTGTTCATCTGTTTTTTCGACATATTGCTTATAGAATCCTTTATGTTTCCCTCCATTTTTAGCAATGTCATAAGGATTTGCTTTAGCTCCACCACTTGCCCCACCATTCGACCATCTTCTGGACAAACTCTCAAAGCCTTCATCAAGTGCGTTTAAGAGTTTATTACCACCTTTGAAGATTCTCCCCCAAGGTGTACT
>NZ_QBKR01000059.1 GCF_003054245.1 Melghirimyces profundicolus | reverse complement strand
TTACGCGGAAGATCACTCAGAAGACCGGTGACATAACGTTCAAGGGTTTGCCGGGGTTCCTCCCGGCTAAAAACTTCACGATAGGGCTTCAGATCCATCAGTTCCGGGACGGGTTGACGAATCGCTTTTGGAATACGTTTGGAATCCATGATCTACCACCTCGGAGACATCTTTCGACAAATCCGAGGTTTCATCCTTCAAGACTCAAAGCAGTACTAGAACGGTTGCATTTTTTTTACGACCATAAGTGTTGGCTGATTTAAGTGGCGAACAGCATTATTACTGGAAGAAATGTCATTCTCTACACTCGTCCAGGTTCCAATAATGTGTCTAGGGTCATTTTTCCTCACCTTTGCCACACCTGCGGGCCGTTTTTTCTCATCGAGTAGACTACCAACGACTTCTTCTTCCAGGCACAACTGAGTTTGTGCCCGCAAATCATTGTGAATTCCTGAAAGAACTATAACAAGCTTATAGCCGAGGTTATAGCTTTATTGATCAGTCCAGTAAAGTTGGCTGTTTTTCCGGACTGCACGTATCCTAAAACAAGCCCGCGTTTGTCAAAAGGGACGGTAGCAATAGGATTGGCCAATGATTTTAAAATCTCATCAGTAGAAAGGTCAATTTTTAATAACTTCCGCTGGCCACCCTTTTACTTCGGGAAAGATACTCACGATATCTGCGCCAAAAAAACATGTTTACCTTTGATTTGGGATCGTACCATCTATCCACAGGTTGTTCCCGCAAAACCGTCGGTTTGGGCAATTCAATGTCTACATTATGTTTTTCATATAACTCAACAGACCAACTCTCAAGAATCTGATCACTAATTTTCTTGTTCTTTACCGCATGTCTCGCCATCTCCAAAGCTGTTTCCATCGCACTCTCGACTTCCTGTCCTGAGTCCTTCAGGAGGTTGAAATTGTAGGAAAAACACTGCTCGAAAAATTGTTTATCCTGATTGCTCATATTTCAAAACCCCTCTTTCAAAATGTGTTGCATTGTCCGGCGATTAAAACGATCCATAGCTGGTTGAGCCAGCAAAACATCTATTAACTTTTCTTCATTCTCAATAAACTCCTGCTCCCGGTAAAAAGCTGCCAATTGCAAAATAAAATCCGCATCAGCATCTTTATATGGTTGAACATTCTGCTCCTCCGCTTTCGGCACAACAAGAATGTTACTTGGTGAACCAAGCTGAACGAGTTTCAAATATGTATTCAAAATTCGTGCTGATTCATCATCGATTCGCTTTAACACCTCGTTCAGCAGAGGATGATTTCGGTTCAGGACAAACTGGGTCCCATCCTCCTGTTCTGATTGCTCCCAGGTATTTAAGCTGCCCTTAAACTTCTTGCTATGATTTGAACCCTGAGTTCGAAAGTAGTAAACATTTTTTGATTGGTCACGAGCTTGTCGAGCAATGGCCTTAAAACGTTCTTTTGCTTCCTCTGGAGGAATGACAGTAGACTTCTTAATATCAATCTGCCAGTCTTCACAGCAGTATTTGGTAAGTTGATGCGAATACGTGAAAGCTGGGAGAGAGCGTCTTTTGGGAATAGATTCAGCCAGTCCCCATAACGAAGAAGGCGATTCTCTCGGTATATATAAAAGCCTTGTTGATCGCGCCACCCTTTTGGCCCCCCTGCTTTTTCATATTCCTGAGAGTTCAAGTGGGATGCATGAGGTAACACATAGCTTTTTACTTCAATGCGTGTACCGTTTAAATTGATTATTTGCCGATTTCCTTCACGGGTAAAAGGATTATTACGTAAAAAGGGGTCCCATGCCTCAATAGGGATACCGTTAACTCGAATAATAAATCGGTCTTCTTCCATTAGCGCATGAAAAACAAAACTTATATGATCACGGATGTGACGTACTTTTGCGAGAAAACTCTTTTCTTGAATTATCCTACTCATCCCAGCTCTCATAAATCGGCCAGTTTGTCAATGCAAACAATGGTTCCGCTGTCTCCGGAAATATCTCCCATTCGCTCCCGGATTTCAGAGGGAATTGATGTGAACAGTTTCCATTCGTTACATTCAGATACGTAATCAAGATCCCAGCATCGTTCGAAATAAATATTATTTCGTTTTGTCAGAACGCTAAGCATTCCTGTAACAAAAGAATGGACGCTTTGAAAAAGGAAAGTACCTCCTGTTAGCATACGGGGTGTCAAGGCCTTGACCCCTCAATAACAAGGAGGTACTCACATGCAGTATAAGCAAAATCGAAAACTGGAGCAAATCACGGAATCGACGCTCATTGTTGGTGC
>NZ_QBKR01000058.1 GCF_003054245.1 Melghirimyces profundicolus | reverse complement strand
AGTACACCTTGGGGGAGAATCTTCAAAGGTGGTAATAAACTCTTAAACGCACTTGATGAAGGCTTTGAGAGTTTGTCCAGAAGATGGTCGAATGGGGGAAGCAAAGCAGCATCCCAATTAGGCTTAAAGCTTACAAAAAAGGATATTAAACATATTATAAGTAGACATTCAGTAGAATCGTTTAAAAAGCAACTTCCACATCGAATGAAAAATATGTCAAGGGAAGCGGTAGAGAGAGAACTTCAGAAACGAAGTTTCTTTAATCCCAATTGGTCGCGAGACAAAATAGCCTCAGCTGCCGAAATTGCATATAATAAAGCTGTGGATGATGGATTAAATACTGGTCAAAGAACGTATCAAGTTTATGGTGAAAATATAACAGTTGCTTTAAGAAACGGCCAATTTAAGTCAGCTTGGGGACCACACAATTTCGACTTAAAGTATTTTGGATATTAAAACTTTATAGCGAAGGGGGGATATTACATCCTCCTTCGCTATAAATAATGGAGGAGTATTATGTTTAAAATAAATTATAAAATATCGAAGGAGGATATGGAAATACTCCGAAAATTGAGTGTTCAAGAATTTGATAGTGAATATAGAGATATAGAGGGCCAAATTGAATTAGATTTTTGTGGACATAAATATGGATATTATAATCAAGAGGACCCATTTGGTGATGAACTCTTGATTACATGGTTTGTTTTATTAAATGAAGCAGCATCAAAACTAAACAAAAGTAATTATGTAGCTTTAAAGCATATTGAATCAGATGTTTGGTTTGAGTTTTTAGATAACAAAGATATAATAAAAGTAAGTTTAATGTATATTGATAATACATTTATTGATAAGTTTATCGTAACCGCTCCTTTTAATAATTATAAGTATGGTGATTGGAAAGATGTAACTATTAAAAAAATAGACTTTCAAATTGAAATACAAAAGAAAACAATTGAATTCATTGATAGTATAAGGAAATTAAATCAGTCGATTATAAAGAGTCAAAGTATTAAAGAGTTAAAAGCGTTAGTAGAATCTGTTTAATTATTTAAATGGCCAATCATACGATCAACTGCGGCTCCGGCGACTGGAGCAGCCGCTCCATTGGTCGCTCTGGCTGGAGGTGCTTTATGGGCAGGTAGTGCCATCTATCAAAACCGAAAAACGTTGTTTGATTGGTAAATTAGTGTGATTTTAACAGTCGGACCGGACGATGTCCGGTCCGACTTCACATTTAAGGAGGATAACATGAAGTTATTAAAGAAGATTTTGTTTGGGGATAAGGTATCTTTACCTTCCCATATTCAAGAGCGAATTCAGGAATATCAACAACAAGGGGAAAGGTATGTTCATTTCTTCTGTAAAATTAAATATGAAGAGGAATACTATTTTTATCTTCAATATACTCCGGATCAGGATGGATTGGTCATTCGCGAAGATGGTCAAGTTCCTCCAAAGTCAGAAGTAAAACCGGTGTTTTTTATAGCCAAGAGTACGGATGCCATAGCTCAGGATATATCCAAAATAGGAAAACAGTGGGCAGGTCGAACGATTCGTACCCATGAAAAGGTGCTTCGATTACTGGAAAAAGTGGATCAGGCTTTGAGGGACCAAATGCCTCCAGATATTGTAGAAGATTTGGAGGCATTTTACCGGGTGCCAAAAACCTTCATAAAGCAGCAACAACGGATCAAGGAAGCCTACCAAAAAGGGATGAAAATTATTAATCAATTATCTGAGACGAAAATTTGCACAGCGGAAAGCCGAGAAACACTGGATAAATATGATATGCAAATGGTAAAAGGATCATATTTGAAAAATTATGTTCAAATTCAGACTTATGAAGCCAGAAAAAGATTAATAGACTATATTGATTCAAAAGTGTCGATTTCAGAGTTTGGATTATGGTGGACAGTTCAACGGTTAAAACGGTTAAACAACAAAATGGCGGATCGATGGAAACTAGGAGATGAGTTTATGGAGTTTATCGAGAAAAATCATGACAATATCATGCGGGGGGAGCGATCGGAAGAGGATAAGAAAAAAATGGAAGATATGTTCCGAAACATAAGGAATCCGGATAATTAGATCATGAGCAAGAATGCCCGGCCCCCTTAGGAAACGAAATGAAGACGTTAAAAAGGTTGATCTTTGGAGACTTCCTTCAAAAGTCAAACAACAGATGGAAGAATACAAAAAAGAGGGAGAATCCTACATTCATAGGGGAAAAAGGATATCGCACAGAGATGAATATCCAAGATTTCGAAGAGAAAATACTGCCTGTGGTACGTAATCCAAGAAGTGAATAATAGGGAGGGCAAAAAACGGTGAAAATCAAGCACATGGGAATCTTCTTTCTTATCATGGCCTTTCTTTATACGTTGGTGGAAGTGGTTTTGGCACCGGATGGCAGTTTTAACTTTTTCCTGCCGATTGCTTTGTTGACAGGTGGGATTCTCTCGTTGAAGCGAAAGGACCGGGAAGAAAGGATTTTTAAAAGGAAAAAGGGTTAGGCATCTCGTTTCTTTCACCAAGTACGCTTCGTACTTGGTTTTTTAATTCACCTGGAAGCTGAACGTCCCGAAAGACGGGGACTATGAAGTCTGGGTCAGCTACCAGAAATACAAGGACCGGGCCACCAACGCCCCCTACACCATCGAGTATGACGGCGGTTCGACCACGGTGGAAGTGAACCAGAACATCGCCTCGGGCTCGGAGACCGAGTGGAAAAAACTCGGCACCTACGCCTTCAAGGCCGGGAACACCCACAAGATCACCCTGAAGGATGATGCCGAC
>NZ_QBKR01000057.1 GCF_003054245.1 Melghirimyces profundicolus | reverse complement strand
CACCCGTTCCCATCCCGAACACGGAAGTTAAGCCCTCCAGCGCCGATGGTACTTGGGGCGGGAGCCCCCGGGAGAGTAGGACGTTGCCAGGCAGAGGCAACCGGAACAGGTCCCCGCCCAACCGGATCGGGGACCTGTTCCATTATCCCCGATGCAAGCAAAGACCCCTCCGGGATGATGCATGGAAGGCAGGACGAAGGCAGACCCGACATGGTCGGAAGCCTTTGGTTCGGGCCGCTTGGTTTTATCCCGGAAAGTCGGAAAAACCACTTGACTTAAATACGCGTCCATCATATAATGATATGCGTCGGCTTTGAAAGTAGTCCTTTGAGAACGGAAACACTGCTTCTGCTTTGGAGAGGTGTCCGAGAGGCCGAAGGAGCACGATTGGAAATCGTGTAGGCGGTAATCACCGTCTCGAGGGTTCGAATCCCTCCCTCTCCGCCACTATGTGTCCAGGCGATTGGAGTTGATCCCCCCCGCCTTGACGATTACAGGCATCCATGTTAAAATGGTTGCTGCTGTGGTTCGGTAGCTCAGTCGGTAGAGCAGAGGACTGAAAATCCTCGTGTCGGCGGTTCGATTCCGTCCCGAACCACCACTTTGTTTTGCCGGTGTAGCTCAACTGGTAGAGCAACTGACTTGTAATCAGTAGGTTGGGGGTTCAAGTCCTCTCGCCGGCACCAAAGCGTTACAGGGGCGTAGTTCAATGGCAGAACAGAGGTCTCCAAAACCTCAAATGCGGGTTCGATTCCTGCCGCCCCTGCCATTTTATCACTGACGGAATTTTTTCCGGAAGCGGTGTTCCAACTGTAACAATTCGGATTGGCCCCGTTTCAGCCATTTGTCTTCCACATCGGCATCCTTGTTTGCCGGTTCGGTGAACTGATTAAAGGTGCCGGATACCAAGCCGCTGTTGGCGTGGTCATCCATTTCGGTCTGATATTCGTGTTTAAGCACGAAGGGCCGGCCGATCCGAAGCGTTGCTTTCCGCGTTCCGATGCTGCCTTCCACAGCAGTGACCGGAATCCGGAGATAGGCCCGATGTTCCTTGTTCTCTTCCCAGTCGAGCGCTTTGTCATAATACCCGTGGTCATATTCGTAACCACCACCGAGAAAGAAACCTTCTTCGTTAAAAAGACGATCCAACTCGACAAAGGGACCTTCCAGTTCCTCTAAAACGGATTTTAAAGGGATCAATTGGGTACACTCCTTTCATGAACGTATTGTTTGTTTTTCGATCCAACTTCATTCTTCTTGTGGCGGCATAGCCAAGTGGTAAGGCAGAGGACTGCAAATCCTTTATCCCCGGTTCGAATCCGGGTGCCGCCTCCAAAAACAAGTTTGTATTCAGCGGACGTGGCGGAATCGGCAGACGCGCTAGATTCAGGATCTAGTGGTCATTGCGACCGTGGAGGTTCAAGTCCTCTCGTCCGCACCATTATGTGCCCTTAGCTCAGCTGGATAGAGCGTCTGACTACGGATCAGAAGGTCGGGAGTTCGAATCTTCCAGGGCACGCCAAAAGCACCTGTCCAAAGGGACAGGTGCTTTTTTATTTCAATTTGAGTGCCCAGAGCTTACTTCGCGAAGCACTTGCCAAAATTTTGGGTCCTCGACACCAAGGTACCAGTGGGTGACGCCGGCAATGTCGGGATGGTTTTGGATGAGGTAGGCCAGCTTGGTGTGGTACCCGGCAGCATCCGGATAATAACCGGTCCAGGTATGGGCCCCTTGTCGAATGCGGAACCAGGCCTCCCCGCTTTCGTCACGGTTGATCTTCAGTCCGTACCCGGAGATCAATCGCTGAGCCTCCCGGTAAGTCAAAGGGGCCAAGCGGTTCTTCCCCGACCAGATATATCCGTGTGCGGGAAGGCAGAGATGGATTTTCTGCGGGGGGAGTGTGCTTTTCGCATAGGTCAGGATTTGTTCCAGCCATGGAAGGGGAGCCGAAGGACCCGGCTGTTCCCAGCTGTAGTGGAATGCCATAATTTTGACACTGTCCGCCGCCTTCCCGAGACGTTCCCAGTCTTGGGCCCGCTGGAGTTGGTGTTTACTTTTGGCGGAGGTTTTGGGATGGACGGCAATGCTTAACCAACGTCCATTTTCATGAAGGAGAGAAGAGAGATCTTCGGCAAATCGGTTGAAGGCTTCCCGGTCTTTTTCCAGAAGCGGTTGAAACTGAAGTTCCACTCCGTCATAATCCTGTTCCTCCACCAGGGTTACAATGGATTCGATTAACCGTTTCCGTGCATCCGGGTGGTTCATCACCCGGTGGAGAAGAGTGGGAGAGTATTGTGATCCCACCACCGGTAAGATTCGGATTCCGTGCTCCTCCGCGAGGGTGCGGATTTTTTTGCCGGCCGGTCCGGTTGGGTGACGAAGGCCCAAGCTCCCGTCGTTCCGGATGTCGAACCAGGGGTAGTTGATTTCATCCATTCGGCCGGCTTCGGTTTTCAGGCGTTTCATTGCCCCTTCTGCCTGCCAATAAGGAAAACGGACGGAAAATTGCATGACTCGGTCGGGGACTTGCTCATCAGGGCTCAGGGGAGCTGGAGAATCTCCGGGTTCCGGCTGATCGGAGAGAGGCAGGGCTGGTGCAGAGGGGGAGGGCTCTTTGGTAAGATCGGGATTTCGCCAATTGTTATGTGGAAAACGGTTTCCCGGATGGGTTTCGGGGAGGGATTTCCCGTCCGGCGGAATCGGTTTTTTTGCCTTCTGCTTTTCCCCGGGGGAATCGGGGTCCGTGGGGTTCCACCAATCGGGCGTTCTTCCATCGGTTTTGTATCCGGGTCCGGGGGTGTCCGGCGTTGTCAATTGGTTTTCCGACCGGGGGTCAACCGTGGGATCTGTTCTTCGCGGATCCGGTTGGATTGCCATCGACCAGAAGGACCAGCCGTATATCATCAGAAACAGCAACAACAGAGGAATCCACACCCTCAGACGCTTCCGGGTTTTGTTCTGCGGCGCTGAAGCCGGCCCCGGTTGTGGATTTGAACCTTCCTCCTTCCGCTGAAGATGGTACTGGTTTCTCAACTGTTTTCCCTCCTTTCATCTTGATCCATATTTTAATCGGTTCAACCAATGATTAACAGTTTTTTGTCCAAAATCGAACTTTGGTTGAAGGAAATTTTCTTTGACTAGGACTTTTTTGCTAAATGATAAGAGGATACAAAAATATTCCCTGTTTAGAAGGTTCCTTCGCTCACTTTTTCACAATCATTCTGGAAGCGTTGTGTAAAGTGAGCGGCAGCATGTACCCAAAGCCGCTCCGGCTGCACTCACAGAGCACAAGTCTCGCCTGGGTCGCTTCTCTCCCGGTCTCGCTATGCACTCACAGAGCACAAGTCTCGCCTGGGTCGCTTCTCTCCC
>NZ_QBKR01000056.1 GCF_003054245.1 Melghirimyces profundicolus | reverse complement strand
TTTTATCGGGCTGCCAACCAAACCAAATTTGACTATTCCTTTTTGCAAGAGATCCCCCATCAACGCCCTTATCCATTGGAAGGGTATTTAATGCCCGCGGTCCCGGTCTCCCCCCGGCCCTCTGAACAATCCCGGGATCGAATCCCTGATGGCCGCTTTATATCCTGCAAAGGCCCAAACCAACGGTACTGAACATCCCTTAGATCGATCGTAAAATAACGGATCAATGCAAACAGCCCCCCTTCAAATCAAACTGAGGGGGGCTGTTAAAGAGTTGACGACCCATAACTTTTTATCTTACACAACTGTCTTCCGCCTGACCATGGACCAAAACGTTTGTTTTTCCGGCATTTCATCGGAAACGGTCTGGTACAAACTGCTCTACCCCTTCCCAAACACCCCAAACACGCCCCTACTGTATTACCCAGCTCCTTTTCATTGTTCAGGCGATTATGGGAATCGCATTCATCATTATGACCATCAGGAAGATCAGTATCAAACAGCTGAGAGAGGAAACACCAACAAAGAGCCATCCGATGATCTCTTTTCGGGTGGTCTTTTTGCTTGACACGCGAGTGGATCTTTTCCTTATTGAGTGATCCCCCTTTCTGTAGACTACAAGGATGCGTGAATCCCGCTATTTCAATTCAGCCCGTATGATAAGGGAGAAACCGGTGAATATCAAGAGGATCACCACTTCGATCCATCAATGGTGGCTCCTGCCTGCTCCCGATTCGAAAGCGTCTTCCAAGGAGGTCTCTTCCCGTACCAAGATCATAGGGGAGTGATAGGACCCCAGGGGCCGAAGCTGTAACAAATGATCCACCACCGCTTCCACATCACTGGACCGATACGTCTCCTCCAAGCCTTTCTCCACCCACCAATGGCGCAATCCCCCACGCATCCTGCATTGCACGGTCACCCGGGGGAGCTTCTGATGATGGGGAAAGAGCATCACGTGATGAGGTGTCATGACCTCCAGCTTTTGAACCAAGTCCTGACGATGTTTCATGTTCTTCCTCCCCCTTCCTCTAACCAGGATGATTTTTCTTTTGCTCTTGAAATCGTGAGAAGATCGAAGGAGGTCTCAACAACAGGGCAGACGTCCACTTTTCCGGCGGACGTAATTGAGACAGGTAATCCACCACGTCTTGGGCATTGTCAAAGAAATCCGGGGATTCCGTTAAGCCCTGTTCCACCTTCCAATGACATTGCGGTTTCCGACGCAAACATTGGATCAGAATTTGCGGGTGATTTCGTTGGTGAGGAATCAGGATCACTTCATGAGGTCGCATTCGTTCCAGGTTCCTCTGCAGTTCCCCACGACTTTTCATGTTGGACCCTCCGTGTCCTTTTGGATTCGATTTTCGCCTGTGGTGGGATCCCGGCTCCGATCCAAGGATTCGATTTTTCCGTTGGAGAAATCGGTCGGCGACGACCCTGATTCAAGTAATAGAGATCTTTTCCGAAATCCGTCATATCGCTTTTCCTCCTTTCCGTTCCGTTATTTGAAGCATACAAGGGAGCCGGAAAGGCTCCCCTGACTGGGTTATATCGTTGGGTCGTTTTAGTTTTGGGCCACACCCCGGAACTTCCAGAGAGCAGCACCCACCAATAACACCAGGGAACCGATCAGCATTTGGGTCGGTTGGCCGGTAGCGGTATCGGGCATTTTGCCACCTTTTTTGTTATCGATGCTATCTTTCGGGGAATCCGGCTTCTCGACAGACTCACCAACGTCATCCTTTTCATCTCCGTCGTTCGGCTGATCCCCCGGCTGATCTCCGCCACCCGGTTGGGCTTCACCGTGGTTGTCATCCTTACATTCGCCATATTTCAGGATGTGTTTTTGATTCAGGGATTTCCCCGGAGTGGCCGCGTACAGGGTGAAGCACTCATAGACGGTGACTTTTTGACCGGCTACCACCCCTTCAAAGGTGATGGTCCCTTCATAGGACTTTCCTTCTTCCAGGCCTTTCAAGGTCGCTTTGACGTTAGGTTTTCCCTGTTCGATCACGATCGGCTCTTGCCCGTGAATGTGAATCGTGGTTTTCCCTTTGGCGATCTCCTTGGCATTGGCATTTAGATGCCCTTTCAGCAGGTGGTTTCCTTCCGCGTAGGTCAGCTTCCAATCCAGCGGCTTCTTCTCCGCGTGGGTGACATTCACGGGCAAGCCCACGAAAACAAAGACCATGGCCATCAGGGCGACGGCGATCATCAGACGTTGATTCAAACAGGACAACCCCTTTCACGTTAATGAAATGAAGAAGATGTCATTTAGTTTAAGAAAAGCATGGCGTTCCTGTATATTCGCTGGAAGGACTATCTTTTCGTAAGCCCCTTTCCTAAACTCAAGAATTTGTTGGAAGGAAACGGGTTGAGTGGAAATGATATTTCATCTCAAAACTTTATATACAAGGTATTTTGGAGTCTGAAATCAGAAAACACGCGGGGTTTAAAACGGGAGGGGTAAAAACTTAAGTTGATTGTCGTATAATTATAAGAGACTTGTTTCAGATCTCCTTCGTTTCAAAAAAACCGCCCAATTAGTACTGGTCTGAGTGTTGATGAAATTTCCTTATGGAAATTGTCGAATGATGACGTAAAACAAGTGGAATCAGATGGTGTTTACTGCATTTAGAGCCCGCCCACATCTGCTGTATCGACAATATTCGACATAGATTGACTCCTTTTAGTAAGGAGCAAGGTAGTACTAGGTATGGGAGGTATAAAATGGGATCCAAACTCAAACCCATGACATTGAAGGATTACAAAAACATCTTTCGAGAGGCACCCATCCACTTTGCCGCACTGGGGCTTCTTTCTTATGCGGGTTTAATTCTCCTAGATGGCATGCCACCGTTATTGGCTGGAATACAAGCAACACTTACGGACTCTACGACTGCGGTTCACTGGGGATCCCTCTCGATTCCTTTTTTGAGTGGTGGCATCCTCGCTTTAACGGGCGGTGGGCTCTATGTCTTAGCAGCTCGGTGTGGATGGATCAAACACTCCCTTAAATACCTGAAAAAATCCGGATTAAAAAATCCTCCGTCAGTCTCTCCTTGGCCTTTGTTAATTTTCGGCATCATTCTAGGGTTCAGTTCCATGCACCTTTTATTCATGCAGCTCAGGATTCCAAACTATCCCTATCCATTAAATTCGTCTTACTACTCGCTTTGTTTTTTTCTGGCGGGCACGTACATAGGGCTTGGGATCCGCCTTCTGCGCCAAAAGAAACGATCAGCAAAACAAAGTCGCATAAAGCCCGGACAAGTGAAGTGGACTCTGAAACGGTTATTTTTGATCCTTTTCGGTGGTGGCCTAATTTTTTTGGGATTCCCCACAGTGCTTCTCGATTTGAGTATTTTTCCAGAGGTGTTCCCGGGCTCTCCCGATCGTTTTCTTTCGTATGTATTTTATGGTGTCATCATGTTGGCTGCGGGGATTGTGATGACCAAAAAAGCAAGGAAACCATCCAAAAATAAGATCATGGAGCCGGAGCAATCCGAAGAGGCCCTCATTGAAAGGGAAGAAATTAACCATTTAACCAAGGAAGTGGAACGCTACCAACAACGTAATAAAAAACTTGAACAAATATTAGCTAACGAGCGGGCAGAAAAAAGCAAACTAGAGGAACGGATTCATCAGTTGCAGGGTCAAGTCAATGAGTTGAACCAACGGGAAATGGTGCAATATCAGCGAGATCCCCGGGATATCCGGAAAATCCACAGCTTGAAAGGGCTAGTGCGGGAGCTTCGAGCGGAGGTTGAGCGATTAAGTGATTTGAACCCGAAACCCCAAGAGCGGACGATGATCGAGAAAGATAAACCTAAACAGCAGGTGGAAGAGAATCTGGAGCCGGATCTGTCGCTCCTGAGAGGAAAGACTGTAGCCGTGTTCGGACGACTGGGAAAAGCAAAGGAAGTTGAGGGAATCCGGCTGATTTACCATGACGGCAACCGGGTTGATTTACCGATGGCACGAGCGGCAAGGGAAGCAGCTGTCTTAGTGGTATTAACTCGTTTGGTCTCACATGGAGTGATGTGGCGACTAAAAGAGTATGCTGCGGATCGGGGAAAAGAAATCCGATTTGTGCGAGAGACGGGAATCCAACGAATTCTGGAGAAAATTGCACAACCGCCGGATTCGTAAGGACTGAAAAATGAAAAAGCAGGGGGCATCCTTAGCCTGGTTTTCCAGATGGATTTTCAAACCAATATCTTATGGACTTCTTATCAAAAATCTACAAGCTATTTCAAAAACATGATCTTCCAATGTAAAATGAAAGTATGAGTACGAGACATGAGTTAACCGACGAACAGTGGGCTGTAATTGA
>NZ_QBKR01000055.1:1909-5080 GCF_003054245.1 Melghirimyces profundicolus | reverse complement strand
TCTGCCTGGCAACGTCCTACTCTCCCGGGGGCTCCCGCCCCAAGTACCATCGGCGCTGGAGGGCTTAACTTCCGTGTTCGGGATGGGAACGGGTGGGTCCCCTCCGCTGTCGTCACCAGACAGATTGTCAAGGGTGGGATGCACCCTGAAAACCGGATCGGAAAAGTGTGCCTGTCACCTTCATCGAGCCACTCAGGAGAAGTCCTCGACCGATTCGTATCCGTCAGCTCAACGTGTTGCCACGCTTACACCCCGGACCGATCTACCTCGTCATCTTCAAGGGGTCTTACCTGGTCGTACCAGTGGGAAATCTCATCTTGAGGGGGGCTTCACGCTTAGATGCTTTCAGCGCTTATCCCTTCCGCACTTGGCTACCCAGCGATGCACCTGGCGGCACAACTGGTACACCAGCGGTGCGTCCGTCCCGGTCCTCTCGTACTAAGGACGGCTCCTCTCAAATTTCCTGCGCCCGTGACGGATAGGGACCGAACTGTCTCACGACGTTCTGAACCCAGCTCGCGTACCGCTTTAATGGGCGAACAGCCCAACCCTTGGGACCGACTTCAGCCCCAGGATGCGATGAGCCGACATCGAGGTGCCAAACCTCCCCGTCGATGTGGACTCTTGGGGGAGATAAGCCTGTTATCCCCGGGGTAGCTTTTATCCGTTGAGCGATGGCCCTTCCACTCGGAACCACCGGATCACTAAGCCCGACTTTCGTCCCTGCTCGACTTGTGGGTCTCGCAGTCAAGCTCCCTTTTGCCTTTACACTCTTCTGCGCGATTTCCAACCGCGCTGAGGGAACCTTGGGGCGCCTCCGTTACCTTTTGGGAGGCGACCGCCCCAGTCAAACTGCCCACCTGACACGGTCCCGCAACCGGATCACGGTTGTCGGTTAGAACCCCGGCACGGTCAGGGTGGTATCCCACGATTGCCTCCACCGAACCTGGCGGCCCGGCTTCCATGGCTCCCACCTATCCTGTACAAACCGTACCAAGATCCAATATCAGGCTGCAGTAAAGCTCCACGGGGTCTTTCCGTCCTGTCACGGGTAATGCGCATCTTCACGCATACTACGATTTCACCGGGTCTCTCGTTGAGACAGCGCCCAAGTCGTTGCGCCTTTCGTGCGGGTCGGAACTTACCCGACAAGGAATTTCGCTACCTTAGGACCGTTATAGTTACGGCCGCCGTTTACTGGGGCTTCGGTTCAGAGCTTCGCTTGATGCTGACCCTTCCCCTTAACCTTCCAGCACCGGGCAGGCGTCAGCCCCTATACTTCGCCTTGCGGCTTCGCAGAGACCTGTGTTTTTGCTAAACAGTCGCTTGGGCCTCTTCACTGCGGCCCCCTCGGGCAGCCCGAAGGCCACCCTGCCGGGGCACCCCTTCTCCCGAAGTTACGGGGTCATTTTGCCGAGTTCCTTAACGAGAGTTTTCCCGCGCGCCTGAGGATTCTCTCCTCGCCTACCTGTGTCGGTTTGCGGTACGGGCACCTTCCGCCTCGCTAGAGGCTTTTCTCGGCAGTGTGGGATCAAAGACTTCGGTACTTATGGTTCCCTCGCCATCACGGCTCAGCCTTTCGAAGGGACGGATTTGCCTGCCCCTTCAGCCTCACCGCTTGGACGCGCATTTCCAACCGCGCGATCTCCTACCCTCCTGCGTCCCCCCGTCGCTCAAACGGCGGAAGGTGGTACAGGAATCTCCACCTGTTGCCCATCGCCTACGCCTTTCGGCCTCGGCTTAGGTCCCGACTTACCCTGAGCGGACGAACCTTCCTCAGGAACCCTTAGGCTTTCGGCGGAGGGGATTCTCACCCCTCTTTTCGTTACTCACACCGGCATTCTCACTCCCCAGCGCTCCACCGCACCTCCCGGTGCGACTTCAACGCCCTGGGGACGCTCCCCTACCTCCGGCACTCCAAGCTTGGAGTGCCGGACCGCAGCTTCGGTGGCGTGTTTGAGCCCCGTTACATTTTCGGCGCAGAGTCACTTGACCAGTGAGCTATTACGCACTCTTTGAATGATGGCTGCTTCTAAGCCAACATCCTGGTTGTCTCGGCAACTCCACATCCTTTTCCACTGAACACGCACTTGGGGACCTTAGCTGGCGGTCCGGGCTGTTTCCCTCTCGACTGCGGATCTTAGCACTCGCAGTCTGACTCCCGACCATCAAGTCCACGGCATTCGGAGTTTGACTGAGTTCGGTAACCCGGGATGGGCCCCTAGCCCAATCAGTGCTCTACCTCCGCGACTCTTCCTGTCGAGGCTAGCCCTAAAGCTATTTCGGGGAGAACCAGCTATCTCCGGGTTCGATTGGCATTTCACCCCTACCCACACCTCATCCCCTGGTTTTTCAACACCAGTGGGTTCGGGCCTCCATTGAGTGTTACCTCAACTTCACCCTGGACATGGGTAGATCACCCGGTTTCGGGTCGACGACGACGTACTCCTGCGCCCTCTTCAGACTCGCTTTCGCTTCGGCTCCGGCTTCCCGCCTTAACCTCGCACGCCATCGTCACTCGCCGGTTCATTCTACAAAAGGCACGCCGTCACGCCTCAATGACGCTCCGACTGCTTGTAAGCACACGGTTTCAGGTTCTCTTTCACTCCCCTCCCGGGGTGCTTTTCACCTTTCCCTCACGGTACTGGTTCACTATCGGTCGCCAGGGAGTATTTAGCCTTGGGAGGTGGTCCTCCCGGATTCCCACGGGGTTTCCCGTGTCCCGTGGTACTCGGGGTCCGTCCCGGAGAGCGGGGCGTTTCGGCTACCGGGCTGTTACCGTCTCCGGCGGGCCGTTCCAGGCCACTTCGCCTACGCTCCGCTTTTCTCACTCCATAAGGGACGCCCCACAACCCCGGCCGGACAGGCCGGCCGGTTTGGGCTGTTCCCGTTTCGCTCGCCGCTACTCGGGGAATCGCGTTTGCTTTCTTCTCCTCGGGGTACTAAGATGTTTCAGTTCCCCCGGTCTGCCTCTACCTGCCCTATGGGTTCAGGCAGGAGTACCGGCGGTTGACCGCCGGTGGGTTGCCCCATTCGGAAATCCCCGGATCCATGCCTGCTTACGGCTCCCCGGGGCATATCGGTGTTCGCCCCGTCCTTCATCGGCTCCTGGCGCCAAGGCATCCACCGTGCGCTCTTACTAACTTCTCCTCAGTTGCTCCGGTGATATGC
>NZ_QBKR01000055.1:0-1605 GCF_003054245.1 Melghirimyces profundicolus | reverse complement strand
CCCGTATGAATGGTTCGTTCATTTGTATCCAAAGATACTCCGTAGAAAGGAGGTGATCCATCCCCACCTTCCGGTAGGGATACCTTGTTACGACTTCACCCCAATCATCTGCCCCACCTTCGGCGGCTGGGTCCCAAAGGGTTCCCTCACCGACTTCGGGTGTTGCAGACTCTCGTGGTGTGACGGGCGGTGTGTACAAGGCCCGGGAACGTATTCACCGCGGCATGCTGATCCGCGATTACTAGCGATTCCAGCTTCACGCAGGCGAGTTGCAGCCTGCGATCCGAACTGAGACCGGTTTTTTGGGATTGGCTCCCCCTCGCGGGTTCGCTGCCCGTTGTACCGGCCATTGTAGCACGTGTGTAGCCCAGGACATAAGGGGCATGATGATTTGACGTCATCCCCACCTTCCTCCGGCTTTCACCGGCTGTCTCGCCAGAGTGCCCACCCGAAGTGCTGGCAACTGACGATAGGGGTTGCGCTCGTTGCGGGACTGAACCCAACATCTCACGACACGAGCTGACGACAACCATGCACCACCTGTCACCGCTGCCCCGAAGGGAAGGCGTATCTCTACGCCGGTCAGCGGGATGTCAAGCCCTGGTAAGGTTCTTCGCGTTGCTTCGAATTAAACCACATGCTCCACCGCTTGTGCGGGCCCCCGTCAATTCCTTTGAGTTTCAGCCTTGCGGCCGTACTCCCCAGGCGGAGTGCTTATTGGGTTACCTTCGGCACAGAGGGCGTGATACCCCCAACACCTAGCACTCATCGTTTACGGCGTGGACTACCAGGGTATCTAATCCTGTTCGCTCCCCACGCTTTCGCGCCTCAGCGTCAGTCACAGGCCAGAGAGCCGCCTTCGCCACTGGTGTTCCTCCCGATCTCTACGCATTCCACCGCTACACCGGGAATTCCGCTCTCCTCTCCTGCACTCAAGCCTGCCAGTTTCGAATGCACCCCCACGGTTGAGCCGTGGTCTTTCACACCCGACTTAACAGGCCGCCTGCGCGCGCTTTACGCCCAATAATTCCGGACAACGCTTGCCCCCTACGTATTACCGCGGCTGCTGGCACGTAGTTAGCCGGGGCTTTCTTCTGCGGTACCGTCACCCGGCCGGATTCTTCACCCGGCCGTCGTTCTTCCCGCAGAACAGAGCTTTACAACCCGAAGGCCGTCCTCACTCACGCGGCGTTGCTCCGTCAGGCTTTCGCCCATTGCGGAAAATTCCCTACTGCTGCCTCCCGCAGGAGTCTGGGCCGTGTCTCAGTCCCAGTGTGGCCGGTCACCCTCTCAGGTCGGCTACGCATCGTCGCCTTGGTGAGCCGTTACCTCACCAACAAGCTAATGCGCCGCGGGCCCATCCGCAAGTGACAGCCAAAAGGCCGCCTTTCCACACCCCCTCATGCAAGGGAATGTCCTATCCGGTATTAGCCCCGGTTTCCCGGAGTTATCCCGGTCTTGCGGGCAGGTTGCCCACGTGTTACTCACCCGTCCGCCGCTGATTCCACCAACGTCACCCCGAAGGGATCCGTCGGCTTCCTCCGCTCGACTTGCATGTATTAGGCACGCCGCCAGCGTTCGTCCTGAGCCAGGATCAAACTCTCC
>NZ_QBKR01000054.1 GCF_003054245.1 Melghirimyces profundicolus | reverse complement strand
GCTTGGCGCTGGTGGTTGCAGCGGGTTCAGCGAATGGTGATCTTGGTCCTCACCTGTTCTTCCGACTTTCTTCGACAACTTTTTGCGACTTAGCTGTAAATCTCAAAGTAGTACTAGGTGGATGCTTTTTTTGTATGCTTTTTGAAAAGAGTTTGAAAATCACCCCCCTAAAAGTGCTTTGAATAGGAGTTCTCAGTTATTTATTTTCAAAGTTGCCATCGCCTATTACGGGAATGATAAGGGTGACGCATAAGCCGCCGGTGCTTCGTGGTACAATTTCCATGGATGCATCAGGACCGCAGTATAGTCGGAGACGGGATAAGACGTTCGTCAGCCCTATTCGCTTGTCCGACACTTCATGAATCCAATGATTTTCTAGCGTGTCCAGTCGGGTTTGCAGCATGAGCCGTTCACTTTCCTCTATTCCAGGTCCGTTGTCTTCCACGACCACCTTCAGACGGTTTTTCTCAGTTATGACGGCAGAAATACATAATTGTCCAGGAACATTATTCGATAAAAAGCCATGCTTGAAATAATTTTCCACTAGCGGCTGCAGTATCATTTTCGGAATCGGAACAGCCAATGCCTCCTTATCATAATCTTGAAGCACAATGAGTTCGTCTTCGAATCGTTGTTTTTGCAGTTCGATATACGACTGAACATACCGGACTTCGTCAGAAAAAGGAACAATGATTTCACTGGAAAGCATTTGATAGTTCATCATCTGGCCGAGCGAGGAGATAAGCGAATAAATCTTCCGTTCCTTCCGTTGCAGTGCCAGGGTCCCGATCGATTGGAGAGCATTATTAAGAAAGTGGGGATTGATCTGTGCCTGAAGGGCTTTCAGTTGATTCGTTTTATTCGCCAACTCCAAACGAAATTCCCGGAGAATCAAATTGTTGATTGTTGACATCATTTGTTGAAACCGGCGAATCAAAACGCCGACTTCGTCGGTCCGGGTCGTCGTTAATTCGGCATGCACGTTGCCCTGCTCAATTTTAGTAATCGTCCGGGTCAATTGCTTAATTGGCTTCGTAAAATGAATTGAAATCCAGATCGTGGAAATGACCAGAAAAGCCAACAGAGCGACATAGACCAGACTGTTAGTTAAGGCAACGCTCCTGGCGTCTTTGTATAGGATGTGGTAAGGAATTCCTTTGACAATGATCCAATCCATATATTTAGTCGATAATTTATTATTTTTTGGAATTTTATAAATAGGTCGATAGTAGGAAACGACTTGTTTCGATGTATAACTTGTACCCGATTTCATACCGGACGGATCACTGTCATGAGTCGGAATAACTTGGCCGTGTTCGGACGGAGATTTGCTGTTCTTCGGATCGATCATTGTTGATTCAAGAATCAGGTTTTTGTCTATCATTTGGTATGATTTACGATTTTTTAAAATATCTAGACGCACTTGATAAATATCGGGCAAAAAATTGGAAATACGTAGCAAGGTTTGGTGAATCGTCATTTTGCTTCTATAGTCGTTACGCCCTTCCTCGATAACTTTATATAGGGTGCCTCCGAGCGATACGTCATAATAAAAACTTAACGACAGTTTGTCTATCACTTCCATGTATTGCACCAAGTTGGATGCTCCATAAAACAGTAAATTCTGGCTTTCCGCGATCGCTTTATCTTTCGCAGCGTGGGTCGTGAGTTGGTACGTGATCACGCTGGAAGTCACGATTGGGACAATCGTGGCCAATAACAAATATACTATCATTTTGTAGGTCAGACTGTTTTTCATAATGCTTTTCTCCTCTTGTCCATTGATCTAGTCCAAAAAATTCTCCTCCTTGACAAGACCCCAGTTAGGTCAGTAACTGAAGGGTTTTTCTTGTTTCTCAGCTTTTTCCTTATTCCGCCATTACCAGTACTCTTCCATGTAGAGATAGTGTGCCCCGTACTCCATTTCTCGTCGATCCCCATCAGCAAGAGCGGCCAGGCACCACTAACATAGATCAGCTTCATTATTTGATAAATCTTTTGACATAACCTGTCCCATTTCGACCGAAAATGGGACTACACGTCTAATACGCGTTATTATAAACACACAGTCGCTCACCTGACAATGTTCTGTTCGACTGACGGCAACAAGGTCAATTCCCTCCACCTTCAAGTCAACGTAAGCTATGTTATCCGATCCTCGATCGGTTTAGACTAAAATTAGCTTTTTACAGGGAAAGGAGGTTTGACAATGTATGCAAAACAACGTAGCGAATGGTTGCAGCAGATCGTATTCTTGGGCCCTGGATTGTTCTTTTTTACACTCATCGTCGTCATTCCTTTTTGTCTCGGGATGGTTTATTCCTTGTCGGATTGGGACGGCATATCCTCTCAGGTGAATTGGGTCGGTTTGGACAACTTCAAACGAGTGTTCGAAGATCAACGATTTTTGTATTCCTTTTGGTTTACGCTCAAGTATACTGTCATCGCTGTGATTCTCATGAATATGCTAGGCTTTCTTCTCGCCTTTCTGTTGACCCGCGTTATCCCTTGGAAAAACGCCTTTCGCACTGTGTTTTTTATTCCGCATATTATTGGAGGGCTAATGCTCGGTTTTATATGGCAGTTCATTTTTACAAAAGGTTTTGCCACATTGGGAGAGCTTACGAACTTTTCCTTGTTCAATTTGCCATGGCTCGGTACTACAAACACCGCTTTTTGGGGTATCGTCATCGTTACGGTTTGGCAAATGGCCGGTTATTTGATGATTATCTACATTGCCGGTATTATAAATATTCCGACGGAGATTATGGAAGCGGCTGAGATTGACGGAGTTAACGTTTGGCAGAAACTCCGGTATGTAATTGTTCCACTGGTTATGCCATCCATTACGATTTGTTATTTTTTATCGATATCTTCTTGTTTCAAAATTTTCGACATCAATTTATCCTTAACAAACGGGGGGCCCTTCGGTTCTACGGAAACTCTAGCTCTGAACATTTATAATGAAGCGTTCTCCAACTACCGTTACGGTCTCGGGACCGCCAAAGCGCTTTTGTTTTTTGTTATTGTTGGCACAGTCACCTTGGTGCAAGTTTGGTACACGAAACGAAAGGAGGTGGAAGCATGACGTGGAACAGAATCATTGGATTTATAGCTACATTGGTTTTGGCCGTGTTGTTTTTCGTCCCCTTTTATTTCGTTTTCGTCAATTCAGTGAAATCGTTTGACGAAATCATGATGAATTCTGCGGCACTGCCACGACAAATCGTTTGGAGCAATTTTTCTCAGGCTTGGCATGTTCTTCGATTCAACCAGGTTTTCATAAATTCGCTTGTTGTAACCGTTTTCTCAATTATCGGCATTGTCATCATGGGCTCTATGGCCGCTTACAGGCTTGCCCGCGCGAAGACCGTCGTCAATCGTGTGTTGTTTTACCTGCTGATTTCGCAAATGGTTATTCCATTCCAATCAATCATGATACCTCTTGTCCAGTTCGCGAAAAAATTGGGGCTGATCAATCACCTATTCGGTCTGGTTGTTTGTTACTACGGTTTTGGCTTGGCGTTCGCAGTGTTTTTATTCCATGGGTTCATCAAAGGAATACCAAAAGAAATCGAAGAAGCGGCTATTATCGATGGGTGTTCGCCGTATGGGGTGTTCTGGCGTATCGTGTTTCCTTTGCTTCGCCCCATTATGATCAGTGTCATTATGATTGACACTTTGTGGATCTGGAACGATTTCCTACTCCCGTTACTGATCCTGCAGAAGCCGGAAGTCCATACGATCCCGCTTGCTGTAATGTCCCTGTTTTCAGAGTATTTGAAGCAATGGGATTTGGCTTTGGCTGCTCTGGTGTTGTGTATCCTACCTATGTTCGTCTTTTTTAAGTTCCTGCAAAAGCATATCTTGGAAGGTATCACTGCGGGATCGGTTAAGGGATGACTGCCGTTCGTGACAAAATATTTTATTTGCTTCAATAGATGTCAAGTCAATAAATTCAGAGTATCTTTCCAAGAATAAAAAATAAGGGGCAGGTCCAACATGAAAAAAATATTGTTTTTTGTTTTTGCCATTCTATTAGCAATTACCACTTCCGGATGCAGCGCAACTGACGGTTCCAGCGGCAATACAGGCGGTAAATCAGAGGATACGGTTACACTGACGATTTTCAACAACAAAGTGGAAATTGCTGAACAGTTGAACCAGTTGAAGAAAGAATATGAAGCATCTCATCCAAAAGTAAAACTGCAAATCACGACGGTGGGCGGCAGCGGCGACTACAGCGCCGCTTTGAAAGCGAGGTTTGCCGCCTCGGAGGTGCCCGACATTTTTGTAAACAAAGGGAATGAAGAGGCAAGGTTATGGAAAGATAAGCTTCTCGATATGTCCGATGAGCCATGGGTGGAACATCTTCTTCCTTCAACTAGGGAAGCGATGACGGTGGAAGGCAATTTGCTCGGTATGCCGGTTGGCATTGAAGGTTACGGTTACATCTACAACAAAGACCTGTTCGAAAAAGCAGGTATTAAGAAATTGCCGACGACGTTGAGCGAATTGGAGGAAACGGCGAAAACACTGGAAAAGCACGACATTACCGCTTTTTCCAACGGATATCAGGAATACTGGATTTTGGGCAATCACCTGATGAATGTCGCTTTGGCGAAACAGGATGATCCATCCCAGTTCATAACAGATTGGAAAGAAGGAAAAGCGACAGCTAAAGGCAATCCCATATTCGAGGATTGGGTTAACCTAATTGATTTAACGGTCAAATACGGTCAGAAAAATCCACTCACCACTGACTACAACACGCAGGTGCAGATGTTCGCAAATGGAGAAACGGCAATGCTGCAGCAAGGCAACTGGTCGGAGGTAATGTTGGATAAGCTGAATCCGGATATGAACATCGGCTTTTTACCGATGCCGATTAATAATGATCCCAAGTTGAACGACAATATTTTTGTCGGCGTGCCGATGTACTGGGTCGTTCATAAAGAGTCTCCTCACGCCGAAGAAGCAAAAGAGTTTCTGAATTGGCTGGTGTCTAAGGATATAGGTAAACAGTATATCGTGAAAGAATTCAAATTTATTCCCGCGTTCGATAATATCCCGTTCGAAGAATCTGATCTCGGCCAGCTTGCTTCCTCTACCCAGGATTACGTTCAGAAGGACAAGACCCTCGGTTGGTATTTCAACGACACGCCGGTCGGTGCCAACAAAGAGTTTGCATCATCGATCCAGAGATACATCTCCGGCGACATCAACAAGGACGAACTTCTTACGCAATTGGACAAGACCGTACAAAACTTGGCTCAAAAATGAACGAATCGGCCGATTAGGGCGTGTCTGATAATTATGTAGTCAGCCAGATCATTGAGAGCAACTCATCTGGACGTTTTCGGGGTCGCCCTAGAAGCGTTGTGATCTAATCAGATTTCAGCCCTTTGAAAAGAAACAGACAGCTGATTCGGGGGCCAAAGAGACTGGCCCGTCATGTTGAACCA
>NZ_QBKR01000053.1 GCF_003054245.1 Melghirimyces profundicolus | reverse complement strand
ACCAATACCCGTTGGCTTTTTCGATTTTCAGCAAAATTTACGAGCATATCGTTCAAATAACGGAGAAGTTTACTCGTTTTTCACCAGTCTTCTAGAGGTGGAGAGGGAAATGGAAAGAATGAAAAAACACGATGGGCTGGCTTTTGTTTTTCCACTTTGGTGGTGGAGTATGCCCGCCATGTTGAAGGGGTATATAGACCGCGTCTGGAACGATGGCTTTGCTTACGGTCCAAATAAGCTCCAGCATGAACATGTTTTGTGGATCAGTTTGGCAGGCGCTCCGATCGAGCGTTTTGAAAAAAGGCGATATAACACGATGATCGATCATTACTTTAATATTGGTTTGGCTGATTACTGCGGGATTCCAAACTCGAAGATAAAACTTCTTTATGAGACCATTGATCCAAGGCCCGGACATGTGGAAAAGATGCTAAATCAAGCTTATAACCTGGGCTTGGATTACGCTAGCTAGCGTAGCTGGTCATGATGCCGACAGGCCTTACTTCCTCCAAGCTCTTTGGCTGTTCCTCGTGCGTTCCGGTCTTCGATTCCTTGGTTATAGATGGCTTGAATCTGTGGCCAATCCTCTCCTTGTGCCTTACGCATCGTCCAGGTATCGTTCATGGGGGGAGCGCCTCGATCCATTTTTAATCGCCGTTGTCTTGTTCGGGGAGGGACATTGACGGTGTTAATATGACACCAAGAGCGAAAAAAATCAGCTAAGCTTAAACCATCAAATATAAAGAGGAGGCTTATAAATGGCAAGATTACCTGACATCAATGTGGAAGGAACGCCTTTTAAAAAAGTACTCGCCAATACTCCTGAGATCCTTGATGCTATTCAACAGATGGATAAGGCGCTAAACAACATTTTAGATCCTGAACTCATGGAGATGCTGCGCCTGCGGACGGCATCAAACAACGGCTGCGATTACTGACAAAGCATGGACCCCGGGACTCTGGATGAGTCCTCTCGTGAACATGCCATCCAAAAAGGCGAAACAGAATTATCAGAAAGGCATAAACTCTCACTCGAACTGACTGATCACATCATGGCTTACCATGGACAGCTGCCAGATGAATTGTATAACAGATTGACTGAGCATTTTACACGTGAAGAGATCATCGCCCTCTTTTTCCAGATCGGAAGTAAAAATAGTGGAAACTGGTTTGCTATCGCGATGGGGATTGAAAATGAATAATTGAATGTAAGGGTAATCAGGCATAACGGCCACTTTGGTTTTTGACCGATACCAGGAGACTGGCGCTCTTGCGATACGCCCCCGAAAGCCGCTAGTGAACTTGGGGGGGCGGGTAGGGCGGGCCCCTTTCGGAGCCGTTCCCCCCTAAGAACTGACCGTGCGAGTTTCCCCGCAATCAGGGGTCACCGGACCGAAAAAAGAAAATTGTACGTTAAGGCGATCAACGGCCGTAAAAAACCCGGCATCCTGTACGCTAAGGAGGCGGGTTTGGCCTCAAGGTCATCTCGTACTTGATTCTTTTTCTCCTGTGACTGAAAATCCAAGTCGTTTGTATAGACGAATTGCAGGATTCTGTGTAAGGATAGTTAAACTAACAGGCACATTTCTCTTTCGGGCTTTACTAATAAGCCTACAAATAATTTATTACCAATCCCTTTTCCTTGGAATTGAGGAAGAAGTTCGATATGTTGGGGTCCCGCCAGCGATTTGAGAAAATCCTACACTAAGACACATTTATTTCAGACCGACCCCCTACTTTCGGCCACCCCTGGGGTACCTACACCCCTCGCTCCAAAATAAAAAGGCCTCAGAAGGCGAAGTTCTGGGTTCAGGCCAATATTGACATCACACCGACAGGACCCGACCGTCGTTTTCCTCCTGGCGGCAGCCGCGGGCCCGGTTTCTGCACGGGAGATTACCACCGGCGAATTGTTTTCACCTGAAGCCCGCGTTCTAAGTACCAAAATATTAAGTTACCATGTGAGTGGAAAAACCAAGTGTAATCCCACAGCAAGAGAAGCCCGGCCGTCTCCTAGGCGGCCGGGCTTCTCTATGTTGCCCACCCGCCTGGGAGAGGAGGCGCTTGCTCACGGACCCGCCGGAAATGGCGCTTGGGATCCCGACTGTCATTCCCTCCCGGGGATGACGGCCGTACTTCCGGCGATCGGTCACCACCCGGGAGTCGGTGGCGCGTTCCCGACCAACCGGTTTCCTCCCCGGGGGGGCGCGGCGACGCCTGGGCCCGCCGATCCCCTCCCCGGGAAGACGGCGACGTACCGGCCAACGGTTCCCTCCCGAGACGGCGGCAGGATCATGGTTACCGTCCACCCGAGGATGGGCTTTTCAGTCAGTCGTTTCTTCAATTCCGATTCCTCCAGCCCCAGGCGAAGGGCCAGTTTCATTTTGCGTGTCACCCCGATCTGCTGAAGCCAATCGCTGATGATCCCGGAGTTAACGTCTAACTTTTTTGCGATCCGCTTGTGTGTGGCCTTGGTTTACGTGGAGGTCATATAACTTCTTCTCAAAACTCCGGCTGTGTCAAGCCCAGTTTTTCGTAGATCGGACGACGCACTAATAAACCACCTCCCTCTAAAAGCAAAAAAACCGAGTGAAACCCCGGTTGAGCTACTTTAAAACTCGCACTCGTGTCGTTCTACTTGACGGTCAAATTCATCTTCCGAGATTTCGCCTTCCAAATAAGCTTCCAACAGGGTCTTTTCCTTTTCGGTAAAGTAGATTCCTACATAATGAAACGATTCCAAGACAGTTTTGATCCGGCGTTCCTCTCCCTTACGGTCTCACCCCTCAGATGGTCTTGTTGAAGGACAAAAAACAGGACTCCTTAGCGTTCGTTTTCCGCCTTCTTCTTCAAGAACATGTAGCATACCCCTGACAGTTGTTCCTTGAGATATAGCTCTTTTGTTTTCTTGCTTATTCTCATTTAATGTTTTAATAATAGTCTACAAAAAGAAGAAACGGGAGGAAAATCACCCATTGGATCCAATTGAAAAATTCATTGAAAGCTATCGAAAACATGGAAAGCGCCGCAATACCCTGGAATCTTACCGACACGCCCTCCGTCACTTTGAGAAGTTTCTTGCGGACCGAGACGGGAACCTCCCCATCTAAGGCCGGAAGACATCACCGAATTCATCATGGAACAAAAATCTCGAGGACTCAGTAAAAACACCATCTATCTTCGTCAGACGGCCATCAGCCGTTTTCTGGAGTTCACTGGTCAACAAGTGGATTATAGGCGCGTTGGGAAATCCCGGAGAAATAAAGCCCTTCCCCTGTCTCGGGAGGAGTTTGAAACGCTGTATTTCCAACTTCTCCGTCACACCAATCTACGGAACCGGGCGTTGGTCGCCCTTTTTCTGTTTTGCAGCCTGCGGCCGGCCGACGTCCTCTCTCTGACCTGGGCGGACGTGCAGCTTGGAAACCGATCCGGGACATTGTTTCACCACGAAACCCAACGGTTCATCCCCCTTTGCGCCGAGGCTTGCCTTCATCTGATCAATTATACTCAAGGAGAAAAAAAAGACCCCACGCAAAAACTCATGAATATAGGCCGCCACAATGCAGCCTATCTGGTTGAAAAGCACTTTGGGGTCCAAGCCACGAAACTGCGCACCACTTTTGAATACTGCTTAATTCAATCCGGTTTCAGCGACCCCCTGATTGCGTATTTATTGGGCCGAAAAATCCCCGACAAAGCTTTTTACCTTCCCGATCCACCGGAGCTTTCCCGGTTGATCCAACGGGCCTGGGCCACCGAATACCCCGTCATCGCCACTCGGTGATGAGACCCCACCTACGGGATTCATCAACACACTGAGGTGATCTGATTGTCCAGCTATTACAACATCTCGTTTCCTCCTGATCCCAAAGCCCCCCAAAAGATTGAGGAAACAGCCAAGGCATTCTTGAGAGGAGAAAAAGAGAATTACAATGTGATGCCGACCAAGGTCTGTTTAAAAGACGTTCTCTATTACCAGGTTTCTTTTTTTATGGTAAATTTACCCCTAACGGTGATCCGAACGGTTTCTTGATCATCAAAGAAGATGGCACAACACCGCCGATAGAAGAGGCCGAGGAGCCCTTACGTCTTTTGGTGTTTGCGGATGGAATCAATCGCAACCTGTATTTTAAGGGAGGCAAATGGGCTATTCGTCCCATTGATAGTTGGCTAACGTTACGGAATATCCTGTCAAAAATCGAAGAGAAGTTGGATATGCCCAACCTTCCCGAAGAAATGCAAAGCACCTTTCAGGCGTTTCAAAGCGTCCCAGATACCGTCCTTGAGAAACAAGAGCAGATCCGATTTGTCACGAAGAAGTGGGAAGGCATCTACAACAACGACCTTCTCAAACACCGAATCTTAACAACAGAAATTTATGAGAAACTGAATGAGTGTTTTGAAAAGCTTATCGAAAGCGTCTTCCTTCAGCATGATGTTCAGTTGGCAACCAGGGAAGACCGGAAGGCGTTTTTGAAATATCTCCGGTCCCGTGCCCTCCGCAGCTTTCCACTGATGGTATTGTACATACGGCTGAAAATGCATCACCACTTCATTGATTTTGGAGTCACGAGGGAAGATGAAGCATCTCACAAACGAGTAAGGAATGATCTCACGCGAGATAAAGGAAGCGAAGAACAGTTCAAAGAAATCATTGCTATAACCCGGAACCCGAGATAAAGGGGCCCCCCTTACCCCTAGGGAGAAATAAAAACAGCCCCCGACCGATTCCAAGCTCCATCACGCCACCCGGGCGGAGCCGACCGTCCTTCTCGACAGCAATCAGCCATCCGGGATCTTCTTTCCGGTATCCGGTGATGACCACTTCCGTCTCGTGCCAATGGATCACCTTTTGCCATGCCCAGGAGCGTTTTCCCGGTTGATACCGGGAATCTTTCCGCTTCATGACGATCCCTTCGAGTCCTGCTTCTCCCGTGGCCCGAAAGAGTCCGGTTCCATTTTCCTCGACGTGCCGGATCCGGGAAAACACCTCGTTTTCTTCCAGGACTTCTTCCAACAGGGCTTTACCGCTCCATCAGAGAACGATCCATCACCGTTTCCCCGCGGTGCATGAGAATGTCAAACACCACGTATTGGACGGGAAGGGAACGTGCCAATCGCTTCACCTTCATCGGATCACGGGTTTTCAGCCGTTTCATGACTCGTTCAAAATCGGGGCGGCCTTGACTGTCGGTTACGGTTAGTTCTCCGTCCAACACCGTACCCCCAGGAATGGGAGGGTGTAACAATTCCGGGAACCGTGACGACACCTCATTCCCGTGCCGGGTGTAGGCTTTCACTCCGTCCATGGTACTCAGAAGCAGCCGAAAGCCGTCCATCTTGGGTTCGGCGATATATCGCTTATCATCGAAAGGTGTTGAACGTCATTGGTGGGTGGAGAAAAGCTTGGAGGAGACGTATCGGTCCAGTGATGTGGAAGCGGTGGTGGATCATCTGTTACAGCTTCGGCCCCTGGAGTCCTATCACTCGCCTATGATCTTGGTACGGGAAGAGATTTCCTTGGAAGACGCTTTCGAATCGGGAGCAGGCGGGAGCCGCTGTTGATGGTTTGAAGTATGGCGGTCCCCCAGACTGTTTCCGATCAAATGCCGGGAAAACGAAGCGTTTTGGTCCATGGTCAGGCGGAAGACAGTTGAGTAAGATTTCAACAGCCCCCCTCAAATCAAACTGAGGGGGGCTGTTTGCATTGATCCGTTATTTTACGATCTAAGGATGTTCAGTACCGTTGGTTTGGGCCTTTGCAGGATATAAAGCGGCCATCAGGGATTCGATCCCGGGATTGTTCAGAGGGCCGGGGGGAAGACCGGGACCGTTCTGATAGCTTTTGAACCCCGAATAAGGGGGCGGAGCGGGAGGAAGTTGAAGGTCGATTCCTTGGTTCAGACGATCGTAAATTTTCCGGGCTTGGAACGGTTTTTGACCCCGGTTCTTGGTTTGCCATTCGATTATGGATGCGATCGTCACCCACTGATCCACCGTGAGATTTCCCTCACGCAGACGCAGGCGGACTTCGGAAGTCATCTTCCGGTCAAACCGATCCAGCATGACGTGAAGAATGTCTTCCGCTTTCGTTTTTTTGTTGAACTCATAAACCCCCGGCATTAAATACCCTTCCAATGGATAAGGGCGTTGATGGGGGATCTCTTGCAAAAAGGAATAGTCAAATTTGGTTTGGTTGGCAGCCCGATAAAA
>NZ_QBKR01000052.1 GCF_003054245.1 Melghirimyces profundicolus | reverse complement strand
GTGGAGGTGCTCACTGACGAGAACGGGAACACCCGGGCCACCTACGGGTACACCGCCTACGGGAAGCCGGACGAGGAAGAGTTCACCGGGGTGGACAAGCCGGACGCCACCAACCCGGATAAGGAACCGTACAACGTCTACCGCTTTAACGCTAAGCGCTGGGATCCCGTTACCGGTGAATACGACATGGGCTTTCGAAACTATGATCCGGAGCAGAACCGTTTTCTCACTCGGGATATGTACAACGGGGCCCTGAAAGATATGAATCTGGCGACCGATCCCTGGACGATGAACCGGTATGCCTTTGCCGGCGGAAATCCAATTTCTATGGTAGAATTGGATGGACATATCCCGGCGTATGCCAAGGAAAATCCGGACGAGTTCTTTGAGTCTTGGAAAGAGGTCCATGGGGAGACCTATTCGCAAACGGTTGCACGCTCAAATGATGCCCTGGACGATATCAAGATTGTGGACACAGATCAAGTCAAAGACACCCTCAAACTGGTCATCAACGACCTTGGGTTGAACAAAGTGAAACTGGCGGATGAAGCCTTGCAACAGATCATCCAGGACGCTAAAAATCTTCAATCCGGACAATCCCTGTATAACTATCTCGGTTCAGCGGTTCGGTCTACACTGGGACTGGGAGCGGATGGCTGGTTTAAAGCCGGCCTGGATACCTGGCAGGGTGTGGATCATTATTTAGGGGTTTCCGGTTACTTTCAGGGCGGGTTGTTTCAAGCGACTAAAAATCTTCGTAAAAATCTTGCCTATGGTAACACATTGATTGACAGCTTCAAAGGAACGGTTAACCAACTGCAAGTGACCAAGTTGGGCCGGATTGCGGGTTGGGGCGGGGTCGCCGTCGGCTTTGGTGAAACGGCCTATAACCTCTCCCAAGACAATTATGCAGGAGCGATTGCAAGTGGCGGAGAAACCCTCATGTCGTTGGCCACGACCGGGGTGGGTGGACCGGCGGGCTCGGCAGCCTTTGCCTTGGTCGGAGGGGCCATGTGGGCAGGTGCCACGGTCTACCAACACCGAAGGAAGATCGGAGAAGCATGGGATAGTGTTTTTAATTGATAAAAGAGGGCCGGGCATTGCCCGGTCCCCCTTTTAACAATGGGAGGAAACAAGATGAAGACGTTAAAGAGGCTTATTTTTGGAGACAAAGTTACCCTTCCCCCCAAAGTCAAACAACGGATGAAAGAATACAAGCGAAAGGGAGAATTCTATATTCATTTTTTCTGTAAAATCGAGTATAAAGGCCATTACTATTACAATGCATCGTATGGAAAATGGAATTTTTTAATTGTTCGGGAAGACGGAGAAGTGCCACCGTTATCTGAGATTGAATCGGTCTTGTGGATGGCGAATACAACAGATGCCATGGCTATGACCATCACTACACTAGGCAAACGGTGGGCGAAGGATACGACCCGATACCATGAACGAATGCTCACTTTGTTAAATCGAATCGATCATCAGATGAGAAACACGATGCCACAGGAAATCCGAGAAGCTTTGGATGCCTTCTTTGAAGTCTCTCGCACATTCATCCAATCACAAGAGGTGATCAAAGAAAACTATCAAAAAGGAAAGGCTTTTTTGGATTACATTACTAAAACCTACATATTGACCGAGGAGAAGTACCATGAACTTAGCAAATATAAACACGAGATGTGGAAAGCGGCCTATCTGTCCACCAAGCTTCAAATGGACACCTATGAAAAGCGGGAAAAATTGATACAATACCTGGTGTCGAATGTATCGATATCGTCCTTTCGTTTATGGCTGACGGTGAGGGAGTTAAAATACCACCATAAAAAGTTGGCAGATCCCAAAAAAAGAATCGCCTGGGAGATTGAAGCTCTGGAACCGTATCATGATGAATTGATTCATAAGGCAGGAGAAAAAGGATATCGGACACAAATAGATGTTCAAGATTTTGAAGAGAAAGTATTGCCTAATGCACGAAATCCAAAGTGAAAGCCCATGGGCCGTTTCTTTTTTGTTATGACCGTTCTTTATCCGTTGGTGATGTTGATTTGGGACCGGATGGCAGTTTTGATTTTTTCTTCCGATTGCTTGTTGGAAAGAGCGTGAGTCGATCTTTTTATTGAAGAATCTGCGGAATCCCAAGGAAGAAGAGAACCGTGAGGAGGGGTTGTGTTGAGTCAACCGGAAATCCATCCAATGCAAACCGGACCGGCGGTGAAAAAAGCTTCCGTTTTTTTCACCCTCGTCATGTCCGTCATCACCCTGGGAATCTATGTGCCCTATTGGTTTATCTCCCGCAGGGAGGCACTGAACCGACTCGATTCAGAAGTGACATTGCCTTCGGCCCCGGCGAAGATCGTCTTCATTCTGTATATCCTGTCTGCAATCTTTTTACCGGTGGCGATGATCGGAGGGGAAGGGATGATGCGCCTGTATGACACCTTGGACATCCCGATCACCTACGGCGGCATGGCGGTCTGTCTGTATCTGGCGATGCGTACCCGTCTCATCTTAAATGAGCACTTGGGAGTGAAGTCCGTCGGTCCGGTGAAAACATTTTTTCTGTGGATCTGGTATCTGCAATACAAAATCAATGCGCATCTGTAAGGAGGTTTCATGAGAATCAAGCATTTGGGGATTTTCTTTATCATCTTCGCTGGGCTGTACACTTTGGTGGAAGTGGTTCTTACTCCCGATGGCCGTTTTAACCTCTTTCTTCCATTCGCCATGCTGGTGACAGGAATCGTTTCCCTGACCCGAAAAGACAAGAATGAGAAGATATTTAAGAGAAAAAACAAATGACATTTTGAGAGTCAAGTATCCATTGTACTTGGCTTTTTCATTTTAAGGGAAGGTCACCCAACCGGAACCGATGGCGGATATCTCCACCGGATCGCTGAACACACCAAGAAACCGAACGGGTGGCTATGTCCCCAATATCGTGAAAATTAAAGGCCGACGGAAAAATGGGTCAAGATCACAGGAGATGGCTTCGCCACTGATCAGGCCCGCCACTATGGTGCCTGCTGAGGCCGCGGCGACGCCTCCTTAGGCGGTCATCAGCAGGCACCATAGTGGCATGGGGCCTGCCAAGTCGCGCGGAGCCGGGTGATGAATGGTTTGGGGAAGAGACGCCCCCTACAACGTCTACCGCTTCAACGCTAAGCGCTGGGATGCCACCACCGGCAAGATCGACATGGGCTTCCGGGACTATGATCCGGGCCTGAACCGCTTCCTGACCCGGGATATGTACAACGGCGCCTTGGCGGACATGAACCTCACCATGGATCCGTGGAACATGAACCGGTATGCCTTTGCCGGCGGGAATCCGATCTCGATGGTGGAGTTGGATGGGCATCGATATGCTGTAGCGGATGGAGTAGATGCTCCCAGTAGTACTGGCAGAGTTTGGTGGGACTATGCTTGGCAAGATTATATAGAGACACAGAGGACCAAGCAGAGTGAAAAATTGGAGCAAGAAGGTTCTGCGGTCAATGCTATTTACGATGGTTTAGCGAAGCTACTATTTGAAGACTATTACACTGCCTTTACCGGCAAAGACATGTTCAACAAAGAAGAAGTAAGTGATGAAAGATACAACACAGCAGTGTTCTTCAGTACACCTTGGGGGAGAATCTTCAAAGGTGGTAATAAACTCTTAAACGCACTTGATGAAGGCTTTGAGAGTTTATCCAGAAGATGGTCCAATGGAGGAGCCAAAGCTAAGGGTGTAGTTTCAGATGTACCAAGCTCACTGCTAGTAGGACCAAAAAATACTCATGTATACCTTGGAGGGTATTTCAAAAAACCCGGTAAAAAGACTCGAACAAACGATCTACGTGTTATAACCAGTGAACCCCTAACGAGAAGACAAGCTCGTGCCATTGAACAAGCCCTAATAAATAGGAGCCCAAGCTTCACCAATAAAATTAATAGTATTTCGCCTAAGAGATCATGGTATGATGAAGCTGTACAATGGGGAGAAGCTTGGCTTAAGGACCGAGGATATTAAGGGGTTGTTTCTAAATGTCCTTTGATTTGTTAGTAAAAATGAATCCCTCAAGAAAGAGACCTAAACCTGGTGATGTTTTTGTTATTCAACCTAAAAAAGGAGTATACTACTATGGTAGGGTAATAAGAACAAAGATGCCAAATAAAAATCCGATGATGAGGGGTTGGAATCTAATTTATATCTATAAAGTACCTACAGAGAAAATTGTAATGCCCGATCAATTGAATGAACGGGGTCTGTTGATTCCGCCCAAAATTGTGAATAACCAAGGGTGGTTGAAAGGGTATTTTCAAACTATAGGATCAATACCGCTACAGGAAGAGGATTATGTAAAAGATTATGGTTTTTGGGATGCATTTACAAAAACATTTGTCGATGAAGAAGGAAATAAACTCGATTTTAAACCTAAAATGTATAGTGATTATGGTGTAGGTAGCTATGGCTCAGTTGCATATGATGTACAACAAGCGTTAGAAGGAAAATAAAATGATTTGAATTCCCCGGATTCCCGGGGTTTTTTATTGGATTTATGGACAATCCCAAGGCTGTCGATTAACCGTAATTTGCATAAAGGTTACGGAGACTTCTTAACAACAGGATCTTGACATTCAGATGTTGCTTAAGCTAGGGGTCCCAACAGCCGGACCATGAGCTGGAGCTACACCCCCGACGGGAAACTGAAAGCCAAGTCCGACGACGGAGTGTCCGTGGGCAAACACGTCGTCCTGGTGGACAACTCCGACACCCCGAACGTGGAGTTTTTCCGGAGACTGGAAAACCTCCAACAACGTCGCCGGGCACCAGGGGTACAGCTACCAGTACGACTACAAAGACACCGGATACCCGAACAGACACGGACAACCACTACTTCACCTGGAAGCTGAACGTCCCGAAAGACGGGAACTACGAAGTCTGGGTCAGCTACCAGAAATACAAGGACCGGGCCACCAACGCCCCCTACACCATCGAATATGACGGCGGCAGCACCACGGTGGAAGTGAACCAAAACATCGCCTCGGGTTCGGAGACCGAGTGGAAAAAGCTCGGCACCTATCCGTTCAAAGCGGGGAACACCCACAAGATCACGCTCACCGATGACGCCGACGGCATCGTGGTGGCCGACGCGGTGAAACTGGTCCGGGACCACAGCGGGGAGACGGACACCGAACAAAAAGACTTCACCTACAAGTATGATGCCAACGGCAACCTGGTGCAGATGACGGACAACAGCTCCGGGGCCAAGGTGGACACCTACGCCATCACCTACAACGGGCTGAACCAGGTGGCGAAGGTGGAGGAGAAAAAGGACGGCGTTGTCCAGAACACCACCAGCTACACCTATGATCCCAACGGGAACCCGCTCAAACGGACCCACGACGACCAGATCGCCGAATACGCCTACGACGTCCGGGACCTGGTGGATCAGGTGACCAACAAGAAATCCGCCTCGGACCCGGAACCCAAGGTGGCCACCTTCACCTACACCCCGCGGGGGCAGAAGCTGAAGGAGACCAAGGCCAACGGCAACACCGTCGACTACACCTACTACCTGGACGGACTCCTCCAGCACCAGGTGGAGAAGAAGTCCGACGGCACCCTCGTCAACGAGCACACCATCGAGTATAACGCCAACGGTCACCGCATCAAGGACACGGCCAAGAAGATGAACGCGGACAACCACGCGGATTACATCCACCACGTCCACACCTACGAATACGATCCGCGGGACCGGGTGACGAAGAAGACGAAGAAAGACACCGCCGGCAACGTCCTGGAGACGGAGACCTACCAGCACGACGCCAACAACAACGTCATCCAGCAGACGGTGGACGGGACCACGACGACGTACAATTACGACCGCAACCGGCTGCTGTCCGCGGATATCGGCGGCACCACGGCGACCTACAACTACGATCCCTTCGGCCGCCTGAACAGCGTCACCTCCGCGGGAGAAGTGATCGAGAAGTTCACCTACGACGGCTTCGACCGGGTGGCGGAACACAGCAAGCTGCAGGAGGACGGGTCCACCAAGAAGACGAGCTACGTCTACGACCCGCTGGACCGGACCGTGAGCCGGACGGAAGGGACGGAGACGACGGACTTCCACTATCTCGGTCTGTCGGGAGAAGTTCTCTCGGAGGAAATCGCCGGGGAGATCCAGAAGTCCTACCAGTACAGCCCCTGGGGCGAGCGTCTCTCGATGGTGAAACACAACACCGACGGGACCACGGAGGATTCCTATTACGGCTACAACCCCCACACTGACGTGGAAGTGCTCACCGACGAGAACGGCAATACCCGGGCCACCTACGGCTACACCGCCTACGGGAAGCAGGACGAGGAAGAGTTCACCGGCGTGGACAAACCCGATCCGCAGACCCCGGACCAAGAACCCTACAACGTCTACCGCTTCAATGCCAAACGCTGGGATGCCACCACCGGCAAGATCGACATGGGCTTCCGGGA
>NZ_QBKR01000051.1 GCF_003054245.1 Melghirimyces profundicolus | reverse complement strand
TCGTTCGATATGAGCGTTATTTACATATCTATAAAGCTTTTTGTTTCGTTGCCGTTATTTTATGGTGCGTAAAACTAATTTTGAAATAGCTTGTAAAGAAAGAATTTCATATCGAGGGTTGACCGTAAACACCGTTCACTCTCTACAGGGAGCCGAAAAAGACATTATCCTTCCATACGCAGGGCCGCAGCACAGATCCCAGCGGATGTTTCCTTTCAAAACAAACCGGAAATGGCCTTGGATTTGTTGGACTGGGCACGCAAAGAAGAGGTTCCCTTTAAGACTGTCACGGCCGACGCCGGTTACGGTGGAACCCCCGGGTTTTTGGAGGGACTGGAAGCGCGTGATTTACCCTATGTCGTTGCTGTTCCCTCCAACTTTGGTGTGCGAAGTAAATCTTTCATCCGGCCTACACGGGGCGGCCGAAAGCCCGCCCGACCAACCTACTGGAGACGGCCAAAGAGGTTTTGGATCGGTTGCCGGAGGAATGTTGGCAGACGGTCACTTAGGGGGAAGGATCCCGGGGTTTACAGACCCGGATTGCTGCGGTCCGGATGTACCGGGCCCATGGGGACACCACTGGCTCGATAGGATGGCTGATCGGGGAACGTCCTTTGCCCGGCCACGACCAGGAGGAAAAGTTTTTCTTCAGCACGTTGCCTGAGGAGACCTCGGTGGCTGACATGGTTCGCTGGGGTCACCGCCGCTGGGCCATCGAGCGTTACTTTCAGGATGCCAAGGAGCTCCGCGGGATGGACGAATACCAAGGACGGCACTGGCAGGGTCTGCACCGGCACTTGGCAGTGGTCAACCTGGCCTATACCTGGCTGTTACATCTTTGGAAACAGGGTGATGTCTTGGAGGATGACGATCCATCCGGCCAGGATGGGAAGGGGCTGGCTTCATTTCCGGGCCCCTCCTTACGAGCGACTTGGCGATGGTGACTGGATCGGGTCCAACGATGGGTCATTCTCTTTTTCGGCTTATCAGCCGACACGATTCGTTCTTAAACCTATCCTGTACTAGCCTTCTATTAAAAACCCCGCCTCAAGGGCGGGGGTTTTTGGCAAACGCGCGGTTTTTTGATAAAGTAAAGATGGTTAGTGAATCTTTTTCTGTGTGGCGGACTCGCCTTCGGGGCGGGCCGCTTTTTTCTTTCTCTTGAGCAGGAAGAACGGGATGATTCCAGCCGGTACGGGCAGTTCTTCCGTCGAGGCTACCAGCTTCTTCAGCATCTTAACCCCTCCTTGAATGGCAGTGATTCGTTGATAAGAGGAGTAAACCCTCCTAATAATAAGATAACGCGTTTTAGACAGATGTCAATAGATAATATGGCTGAATATCGATGATGAATAAGATATTTGCTTATATGTTATTCCACTTTTTCTTCGAACAGCGGTCTCCACCCTCTTGTCTACCAGGATCCCTGCCTCTGCCGGATGCGGACGATCTGACCGATATGGAACGCGTGGTGGGTGCACAGGTTGGAAACAGCTCCCCACCAGGGGGCTTCCTCCGGATAGTCGGGAATGGGTTCGTACAGTTTGAAATCGGCGCACTTGGAAAGGGCGGTCTGCCAATCGGCAAGGCTGGTCTCCAACCGGGTGACGGCGTTTTGCCAGTCTTCTCCGGATACCTCCTTCACCTCAAAGGTCCAATTGTTATCCACCGCTCCGGAAGTCGGTTCACCCATAAACCGGCTGAGCCACCTTTCGTTCCAGAAAGTGAGGTGATGGACGATCTGCCAGATGGTCTTCATGGATTCGTCTTCCCGCCACAGGGCTTCCTCGGCCGTCAGTCCCTTCAGGGCACGGCTCAGGGGAGGAAACCAACTCGGATCATCCCGGCAGGCTGCCAGCTGGTCCAACAGCAACTCTTTTTTCCCTTTCAACTGTGTATCCCCCTTCATCACAGTAGGGGTAACGATTCGCCGTTACCTTAAAAAATCCTTCCATGTATCACGACACCGGGGAGAGGGGAAGTGGCAGGTTCCAAGCTGCAAATGGATCCATTCTCACAACAACAGCAGGGCCAAAGCGGTTCCAACACTGCTGTACAGGAGGGCGAAACCGATGTTCCAGCGGGTGATCCGGTAGGGAGGCTCCCCGGTCAGCTGGCTCATCAGGGCGACGGTGGTGTTGTAAGTGCCGGAAGCGTCGCTGGCGATGTTGGCGGTCAAAAGGAGCACCGCCAGGCTGAGGGGGTCGATCGTGTCCAGGAGCGGCTGGAGCAGCACTCCCTGAAGCCCCAGCGTGACCAGGGGATGAAAGCCGACCAGGGCCAGCAGTACGGAAGAGAGCTGGATCAGGACAAACAGAATCACCGGCGTTTCCGCCAGGGAGACAAGGGGGCCCCGCAAAAATTCCAGCACCGCCGTCTCCTCCACCATCCGGTTGAAAAAGCCGAGGGAGAGGAAGAGAAGGGCCAGGTTGTTCAGTTCCGGCACCTGTTTTTTCCAGGCGAGGAGACTGTATTTCCAATAAGCTCTTCCCCGGTGGATCAAGAGGGCCCACACGAGACAGTAGGGCAGGATCAGCAGGGTGACGGCGGCGAAAAAGTCGATGGCGAGCCACCGGGACAGGGCGATGGACGTCCCGATCAGGACGGCCAGGGCCGCAATGAGCTGAAACAATTTGCCGAGCCGTACCGGTTCCCCTGCGGAGGCCCCGGACCGCGGTTGCAGTTCATGTTTTCGGTGGCGGACGGCGAGCAGCCAGTCCACCCCGATCATGGTGCCGGAAAAGAGGAGCAGCCAAGGAAGGAACTCCGGATACGCCACTCCGGTGATGCTTGAGACCACCACGATGAACACTTCCACCGGACTCCATACCGTGGCCATGGCGAAGGCCCGCAGCACCGATTCAGCGGCGAACCGGTTGCGCACCGCTTCCGGCAGCCGGGTCAGCTGTTTCCGCAGAACCCGGTAAACCAGGGGAATGGAAGCGAAAAAGAGGAAGATGCACAATACATAACTGACGAGGGAGGTCCGCCGGTACAATTTACCCGGATGGTCCGTCCCGTTTTTCAACAGGCGTCCCAGGTGCTGTTCATACCGGCCGACGATGATCAGGTTGTTGATCCACGGCAACATGTAGAGAAGTGCCAGCATCAACCCCGTGGAGGTGAAATGACCGGGGATCCGGGTCCACGGTGTCCCGGAAGCGACCAGAAGTCCGAGCCCTATCCCCAGAAACGCCACGCTGACCACCCGGAACGTCCGGGTCGCCCCCGGATAGGAGATGGGGAGGCAAGCCATGGCGACGATCCCCGTTACCACTGTCAGTGGAGCCGAACCAATGAACAGGTTTCCCATATACAGAAGTACAAAGGCGGTATAGAGCCAGCGGCGCAGCGTATCGGTCGAAGGCATGGCATCAAGACTCCTTGGTTGCAAAATCATGCAGCAGACTTGCGGAACAGCCACCGGAGCAGGGGCGGAACAAAGAACAGGATGAAGAAGACCCGGAACATCTGGTACCCGGTTACGGTGGCCATCCCCGCATGGACTTCCCTCGCCACCACTCCCATGGTGGCCATCCCGCCTGGAGACAGCCCCAGGAACGCCGTCACCAGGGACATGTCATGCATCCGGACCAGCAACAAGCCCAATCCCCATGAGAACACCACCATCACCAGTCCGGTGACGGGGGCCAACAGACCGACGCCCGGGTGTCGGGTCAGGCTCTCCGGTTTCATCATCAAACCGAAGTAAGCCCCCATGAACAGCTGAGCGATGTTCCTGATTAAAATCGGTAAATCCGGTGGGTTGAATCCCAGAACTCCAAACAGAGCGGTCACGATGACCGGACCCATCAGATAGGCGGTGGGCAGCCGCAGTTTTCGCCCCACCCGGGCCGCCAGGACCGCCGCCAGACCGAAAAGGAGGAGTTCGGGTCCGTCGGCCGCCCAGTTTGTCGCCCCGTCTCCGCCCGTGTTGGGTCTCTCTGTACCGGTGAGTCCCAGGACCAGAAACGGTACCACGAAAATGACTGTCAAAAGACGGGTCACCTGGAAGAAGGTGACCACGGTCAGATCGACTCCCTTCATTTCCTCCCCCAAGGTGATCATCTGGGACAGGCCGCCCGGGATGTTGGCCGTCAGCGCGGTCCGGAAGTTCAGATCCGTTCTTCGGGAAATGATCCAGGCCATCCATACGCTGAAGCCCAGGGTCAGGGCGGTCATCAGCAACATGGAGGGGAGCTGGGCGATAATTTTGCCCATGGTTTCAAGGGTAAAGGAGGTTCCCAGCATGTAGCCGATGGCGATCAGTCCCGAGTTCCGCCACTCTTGGGGCCAATACAGAGGAGCCCGGGCATAACGGGACCATAACAGCACACTTACCATCGGTCCCAAAACCCAAGGGATCGGAAGCTGAAGCAAAGCAAAAACGCCTCCGCCGGCCACGGAGAGAAGGAGGGTCCGGAGCCAAGGGAGGAACGGTTCTCTTATCGGTTGGATTGTGATCACCTTCTCATCCCGCTCATAGATCCAACTTAACCCAAACACGGTTGATTGACAACCTTTTCGCAAAACGAAGATTCCGGGTGACGGGGAATGACGGAAAGGAAGGTGGAATATGGACCGCCGTTTGATGGAAGTCTTCCGGGCGGTTTACGGCCGCCTGGAGGGAACCGGGATTCGGTGGGTGTTGACGGGGAGTCTTGCCTTTGCCCTTCAGGGACTTCCTTTCCAGGTCCGCGACATTGACCTGCAGACGGACCGGGAGGGGGCTTACCGAATGGAAAAGCTGTTTTCGGACGGGGCGGTCCGAAACATCCGATTTTCCTCCAGGGAGCGGATCCGCTCCTATTTCGGGGAGTTTCGGTGGAAGGGGGTCCGGGTGGAAGTGATGGGGGATCTGCAAAAGCGGGTGGGCGGGGAATGGGAGGCGCCCGTCGACCTTCTCCGGCACCGCCGGTGGGTGGTATGGGAAAGATGCAAGGTCCCGGTTCTTTCTCTGGAGTATGAATACCAGGCCTATCGGAAAATGGGGCGCCTGGAAAAGGCGGAAAGGATCCGGAAGGAGGCGGGGCTCACATGATCCCCGATCCCCACCCGTATCCGAGGAAGGCCGCCAGCAAGCCGGCGGAGTATGTGATCCCGAGGTAGATCAGAGACCGGTTCCGTTCTTCCGGGGGCATTTGTTCCGCTTCCCAGTGCAGCGTGGAGAAAGTGGTGAAGGCCCCCATAAATCCGGTTCCGGCAAACAGAAGCCACCGATCGCTGAAGCCCGAGCCGATCATCCACCCGAGCAGGAAAGAGCCGGTCAGATTGGCTGCGAGGGTCCCCCAGGGAAGTTGGCCGTCCGGCCGGTTGAGCCACCGGCCGAGCAAATAGCGGGAGATGGCTCCCAGAAATCCGCCGGCGGCCACCCAGAGGGCGTGGATCAGCATCGGGCCCCCTCCTTTCGGCACGCTCCCAGACGGGAGCCGGTCCGGATGAGCCATATCCCCCCCCAGATGCTGGCCAGAAGATAGATTCCCGCCGTGATCCAACGGCCGTCTTGAAGGAAGGTTACAGTTTCCACGCTGAAGGTGGAAAAGGTGGTGAAGGAGCCGATCAGCCCCGTCCCGATCCCGGTCCGGAACACGGGAGAAGAGGGGGGACGGGCATGGAACCACCCCAGTGCCAGACACCCGATCCAGTTGGCGGCAAGGGTCCCCAGAGGAAACCCTCCTCCCGGAACAAAGAGAAGCACGCTCAGTCCATACCGGAGAAGGGCCCCGAGGATCCCGCCGATTCCGACAGCCGCATAAATCATGGCGACGACTCCTTGCATCGAGGATGTCAGGTCCCGGCAAATCCGCCGGGACCTTTTCAGTGTAGAAGAGTCGGACTTCCGGTGCAAGGTGGGAGGAAGAAGGAGTAAACATTTTTTGAATCGTGGGAAAAAAGTCTTGTCATTTCATTGGCCAGCGTGTATTATATAACACAACAACAAACATGAGGATCTGTTATACTACAAAAATGAACGGGAATGGGTTTCATCCATCATCTGATCGGAAGGAGCGGGGATCAATGGACATCCGGGAAGATTTGCGCTATCGGGGTGTGTTCACAAAAGTGCCGGGGGATCCTTCCCAATGGAGAAGGTGGGAAGCCATGGGCCGGACCTGGATCCGGGACTGCCGCAGGCGGAACGGGGGACGGTCGCCTCAGGAACTGACCTGCAACGGCGGTGAAGGTGCCTTCCCCCGTTTCTTCCAGCTGCTGGCTCCCGGGGGGAGTCTGACCTTCCGCGGTTCGATGGAAGGCTTTCACTTCACCTTCATGGGGAAACGGGGTTCGCTCTCCCCCCTGCAAGCCTTTGAGAAAGCCGGGTTCCGCCGCGGGGAAAGCATCCTGGTCCACTACGGGGTGAAACAAAGAGGCAATGTGGATTCCGCGGGGATGGAGGCGATTGTCTCCGCCCTGGACCGGGGAGGGATTGTCGTGGTGGCCACCGCCACCGAGGAGCAGCGGCGGTTCGTGGAAAAGCGTTGGAAAGGGGACATCGCCGGGGCACTCAGCGTGGAAGGATTAAAGCAAACGTCCGGCTTCGACTGGCCTGCCGCCATGCCTGTCCTGCCGGATCCGGGATCCCGTTTTCGGGAATGCCAGGAGGCCTTGACCCTGTTTCACGAACGGACGGTGAAACGCTTTCGAAAGGCGGCCCTGGTACCTCTGGGGCTGGAAGAGCATCCGGAGAACGGGTTTGATCTGGTGTATGAAAGGGCGGGTCAGGACACACTCGGAATCAGTGTCAACCTGGTCCGTCCCGGGACCGGGAGAGTGATGTACGGAGAAGAGATGGCGGGTCGGCGGTATAGTTTTTATGCGCCCCACGTCTGGATGAACCGCAGGCGGATCGTGATGCCTTCCGCCCTCATCATCGGGGAAATCCCCGCCGCACCGGAACGGGAACATGGCCGGCGGACCGGCGGTTTTCTGCCGGAAGAAGCGGAACAGCTGGTACGAAAGCTGGAACCGGTGGGGATGGTTTAAAGGGGCGGGCTTGCCATAGAAGCGTTGTGAAAAAGTGAGCGGCAGCATTTACCCAAAGCCGTTCCGGCTGCACTCACAGAGCACAAGTCTCGCCTGGGGTCGCTTCACTCCCCGGTCTCGCTATGCACTCACAGAGCACAAGTCTCGCCTGGGGTCG
>NZ_QBKR01000050.1 GCF_003054245.1 Melghirimyces profundicolus | reverse complement strand
AGATCTCCTCCGTTCCGTTCAATCCTTTTGTAATGAATTCTACAGATCGGACAGAAAACCTGGCTTGACAACGGACTTTTTCACAACGCTTCTAGATCGGGACGGGGTACTTCAATATCATCCAAATTACACTTCCAACTGACGCTGTCCCGGAGTAACAAGGTCCGCGAGAGGATGCCCTTTTCCATCATAAGCCAGATGATAATCTTGGTACTTAGTTCTCTCTGGCTTCGTCCCAACGCTTCGTCTTCGAGATGTTGGGTTGGCTTGGCTCATGTTGGTGAGCACGGACTACGGGTCTACACTTATAATCCATTGATTTTGGCAACCATATCCGACTGGATTTGGGCATACTTTAACAATCGATTTCAGGTTCCATTCCGTATCGACGGACAAAACGTTCATAGCAAGTTTTCTATGAACCGTAGTATTCCGGTAAGTCACGCCAAGGAGCCCCCGTACGCAATTTCCATAAGACCCCATTGATCACACGGCAATGAATAAACTGGCGCCACAAAATGCGAGAGAGGCACCGGCCGCCGGTGACTCTCATTTTTGCCGGTTAAATATGATTGTGATAATGGAGATGAAATGAAAGTGAATCTAATGGCGGGAAAACGGGACATTTGCCTATCTGGACGAGTCCTTACGCCAGCAGGTATCCGTTCACATGCGGTTATTGTAGTAAAAAAGGGCATTATCGAAAAAGTGGAGGATCGCTTCGTTTACGGTGGACTGATCGATCTAGATGTTGGCGATTCCTTGATTGCGCCGGGGTTCGTGGACATCCACGTACACGGCGGCTATGGAAATGATTTTATGTCCGGTTCAGTAGAAGAAATTGCGAAGGCTCTTCATTTTCACGCCATGCACGGGACAACGTCCATATTGCCAACAACGGTTACCGCTTCGCACGAGTGTACTTCTTCCGCTTTGCAAGCGATCGGTCAGATGATACGTATCCAAAAGGAGGGGGCCGAACATGATTTGCATTTGTCTAAAGGATCCGATATTTTGGGCGTTCATCTGGAAGGGCCGTTTATCAACCCAGGAAAAGCCGGAGGGCAGGCTCTCGAATGGATCCGTCCGTTTGATATGGCCGAATATGAAGCCTGGGAGCAGATTGTACCTATTCGTATGATCACACTTGCTCCGGAGTTGGAGGGAGCCGAGCCTTTCATTCGCTTCGTTGCGGTAAAGCCCGTTCTGATTTCTGCGGGGCATACCGATGCCAAGCTGGACGACATACATCGTTCCATGAAATGGGGGGTTCAGCATCTTACACACTTTTACAATGCGATGCGGAGTCTACATCATCGTGAACCTGGAACGATCGGCGCCGGGTTATTGCAACAGGAATTAACCGTCGAACTGATTGCGGATGGCATTCACGTCCATCCGGACATGCTGCGGTTGGCGTATTTAACCAAAGGAGCCGATCGAATCGCTCTGATTACTGACGCCAGTATTTTGTGCGGATTGGCGGATGGCGTGTACAAGCGGGGTGGACGTGAAATCATCGTGGAGAATGGGTTGATCCGGTTGCGGGACGGAACGCTGAAAGGTAGCAATTTGACCATGGATCGGTCTGCCCAAATGATGATTGAACTGGGAGTACCAATAGAAGATGTATGGAAGATGGCGGCGGTCAATCCTGCCCGCTGGATTGGTAAGGGAAGCCGCAAAGGAGCAATAAAACCGGGCATGGATGCCGACCTTATTGTGCTTGACAACCATTTCAACGTGATACGTACCATTGTTCGGGGGGAGATCATCTTTTGAAAAAGAGCCAAAGGGGGACTTCTTTGAACGCTCAAACGGCAGTCCGCTGGTATATTGGGCTAGACATCGGGGGTACGGCCATCAAAGCGGGACTTGTTTCAAATCATGGCCACGTGGCGCTTCACCGGTCCAAGCGAAACGACGTTTCCAAAGCGCTGAGCACGGTTAAATGTGTGATCATGGACTTGTTGAAAGACGCCGATACGAACAGGTTCCCGGCCGTGTCGGGGATCGGGCTTGCTTCCCCTGGCAGAGTCGATTCCGAAAGAGGCGTGGTTCTTGAAGCGATCAATTTGAAATGGCGCAATGTTTTGCTAAAACAGGAGGTGGAACATGATTTTCGTCTGCCGACTGTCTTGCTAAACGATTCCAACGCGGCCGCGTTAGGGGAACTCGCCCACGGTAGCGTGATGTCGGACAATTTCCTCTGCATCACTTTAGGAACGGGGATCGGCGCCGGTATTGTTTTGGGCGGTAGGATGCACGAAGGGGCTCGATTCAAAGCAGGGGAGATCGGCCATATTCTTTATGAGCCGAACGGCCTTAAGTGCGTATGTGGAAAAGCCGGTTGTCTGGAAACGATCGCCTCCGGCTCCGGAATTGTTCGCCGATATATCCAATATTCTCCGGATGATGAGACAGCAAGCTGTGGTAAGGCGGTACACGAAATCGAACTTAACGACATCGTCCAACTGGCCAGGCAGGGTAGCGTTGCTTCCCTTCGCGTTCTTGAGGAAGCCGCCGAAGCGCTTGGTTCGACCGTTGCGACGATCGTGCAATCTTTGGACTTGGATACCGTTGTACTATCGGGCGGGGTCGCCAAGATGGATTGGCCTTTTACCGAACGGGTTGAGGCGGCGGCCCACCGGTATGCCCCCCGCTCTTCCCAGGTGGTTGTCCGTAAATCCAGGTTGATTGATATCGCTGCGTTGCTCGGCGTTACTGCACTGTTAGAATCAACACACTTTGTAAAAAGCTAAATGTTTTCAAATAGGAGAGATAGGACATGAATGAAAAAAACATAACTGTCGGTATTATAGGCACGGGTTTTATGGGAAAGGCGCATGCTGCCAGTTACCAGATGTTCGGAGTTTCGATCGGCATGTTCGCATCCCGTCAGCTGGACAATGCAAAGGCTTGCGCGCAACAATTTGGTGTACCTCGTTGGACGGATAAATGGCTCAATCTGGTCAAAGATCCGGAGATAGACTGTGTGGATATTACCGTTCCCAACTATCTTCATTATGAAGTGGCAATGGCCTGTATCGAGGAAGGGAAACCTTTCCTTATCGAAAAGCCGTTGGCCCGCAATACGAAGGAAGCGAGGGCGATTGTCGAGGCTGCCAAATCCAGAGGGATTACGGGCGTTTACGGGGAAAATATGCGGTTCAAACCGGCGATGTTGAAATTAAAGCAATTGCTTTCTGATGGCGCGCTAGGAAGGGTCATTATGATCCGTGGGAACGAATTTCATAACGGTCCTTTTCACAGTCCATGGTTTTGGGATGCCGAAATGACGGGTGGCGGAGCGGTTATCGATATGGGGATACACGGTTTGTATGCGTTAGAATGGGTGATGGGTTCGAAGGTGAAGCGCGTTTACGCCGAAATGGATGTGCTGAAATGGAAAGAACACTGCAAGAATGGTTCGGAAGATACCGCCTTCGTAGTGCTCCGTTTTGAGAACGGTGGCATTGCAGAGTTGACAAACAGTTGGGCAGTGGCGAGCGGTATTGATGTCAGGCTGGAGGTATATGGGACAGAAGGGAGCGCTTTTTTGGACAGTTCCCGCAATGTTGGTGGAATGAAAGTTTACAGCCAATCCGGATATGGAAAACCTCTGGAAATAGAGGCTTCCCTCCGTCCGCACGTCGTCTCCAAAAAAGGCTGGAGTTTTCCGGTGCCAGACGAGTGGGCCCAACATGGTCACGCCTATGAGGTTAAGCATTTTATTGACTGCGTCAGCGGGGCGGCGCGTCCAAAATGCACCCTCGACGAAGGGTTGCGGGCACTTGAGCTGGTGGAAGCGATCTACGAATCCGCGAAAAGTGGACGCCCTGTGGAACTGTAAGGCAGGGGAGCGGGAATAAATTATCGGAAAGACGTGATACTGTGACAAAAAAGGTTAGGGTAGGTATTGTGGGGGCTGGAAACATCGCAAGAAGATATCATATCAAGGGATATGTTACCAGCAGTGAGGCGGATATCGTCGCCGTCACGGACATTGTCAAGGATGTGGCCGAACAGGCGGCAAGTGAGTATGGAATTACCAAAGTGTACGATGACTTCCAGGAACTTCTTCAAGATGACACTATCGATGCGATTAGCATTTGTGTTCCCAACCAATTCCACGCGCCCATCACGATCGCTGCGTTAGAGGCTGGGAAGCATGTCTTAGTCGAAAAACCGGTCGCACTCAATTTGGGGGAAGCGTACGCCATGCGCGAAGCTGCACAAAAGAACAATGCGATTGTTATGGTAGAATACCCGATGAGGTTTGATTCGGGATACCTGAAGGCCAAAAGATTAATCGACGAAGGATATCTTGGTGACATTGTTCTCGTCAAAGGCACGTGGTGTCATGGTGGCCCCGAGATGTATACCAAGGGAAAATGGTTTTTCTCCAAAGAGTTGGCGGGAGGAGGCTCGCTTATTGATCTCGGGGTTCACTCCATCGATATTCTCCGTTGGTTGATCGGCGACATAAAAGACGTTACGGGATTTTGTTCCACATTGACAAAATCGATTAAAGTGGAAGATAATGCCATTATTTCATTGCAATTCAAAAACGGTACCCTAGGTCTCGTTGACACCAGTTGGTCAGTAAGATCCGTTCAAGTCCGTACAGAAATATATGGAACGAAGGGGCGTTTGCTTCTTCAGGATTCGCCGGTGACATCCATTGAAGCTGATTTCGCCGACGACTTGCATGGGAAACTTATCATCGCCCATACGAAGGATACAGGGGACAACGATCCACACGTGAAATGTGTGCGCCATTTTGTTCGATGCATAGCGGAAGGAATGAAGCCGGATACGGCTACTCTAGATGACGGGATAGCAGCATTGGAAGTCATTATGAATGTCTATGAGAACAACTATGCAACAAAGAAGGGGAATCCGGTATGAAAATCGGTTGTACGGCATGGACGATAGCAGGAGGTTACGACCTTCCGTTTGATGAGGCGGTAGATACGATCGGGCGGATGGGCTTTCATGGTATCGAACTAATCGCGGGATCACGCGAACAAATATACGATTATTATACAGATGACCAGTGCGACAAGCTCGTCAGCCAAATTGACGAATATGGTATGGTAACGTCACAGTTCGTCCTACACAAGACTCTGATCGACGGGCTGGCCAGTTTGAATCGGCACGACCAGGAAAAAGCCCTTCAAGTTTTCGAAAAGGGATGCCACATCGCCAAAAGGTTAAACGCGAATATCATCAATACGGTTTCCCATTCAGTTCCAGGTTTACGTGCTCCCATTCCATATTTGCCGTCGTATGTGTATGTTACCGTTCCGGGCGTGGAATGGTTTGAACCGAAAATGAAGATGACTATGCCGGATTTCGATTGGGATAATATATGGAACAATTATATTCTCTCGGTTCGACGCTGTTGCGATATCGCGGCTGGTTACGGCTTGTCCTTTTCACTGGAAGGCCATCCGCATGTCATCGTCAGCCATACAGATAGTTTTTTGCGATTTTATGGGGAAGTGCAAAGAGACAATTTCGGCATGAACTTTGACACAGCAATGCAGGCGGACCAGCGGGAACACATTCCCATATCGATACGCAAGCTGAAGCATCGCATCATTCATATGCACGTTCGCGATTCGGACTCCTTGGTTACCCACCGGCTTCCTGTCGGGAAAGGGGTCCTGGACTGGCAAGCTATCCTGAGTGAATTGAAACGAGCGAATTATCGCGGATTTATGTCAATCGAACTGGGGAAATACGCTGATCCCGTCAAGTGGGTCAGAGAATCTCAGACGTATTTGCAAAGCTTGTTGAAAGAAATCGAGAAAGCCTCTTAGGGGTAATAACAGTTGAAGTAGGGGGCCAAGCGTCTGGGACGCGTCAACCCCCCCCCTTCCCGAATCGTACGTGCGGTTGGGTAGGCCGCCAGCGAGGTGCCCGTGATCAGGCCCTTTTCCGACGGCACCCCACCGAACCGGACGTGCGACATTAATCGCATCCGGCTCTCCGGTGTCTTTCTTCTCATGAATTCTGCCGCGATGGGCGTCCGCTGTAATGGATACCTTCGTGACAGACACGACAGACGACCAGGGTCTTCCGATGACGCGCGGCCATCATCTGAGCCCAGGCGGGCTTGGCAGCCCGGCCCCGGACTTTGAGATCCTTCAGGTGTCGAATGTGATGCACTTCGACCCCATCATGAGATCCGCACATCTCGCAGGTGTCAGGCGCTTCACAATCTCGTTGCGTCCGCTGTTCCACACCTGCGCCGGTTGATCGTCGAGACTGCCAATCCTGATCTTTCGCTTCAGTGAGATTCCGCACCACTGCGCCACCAAGGGAGGCTTTCCTTCACCGCGTTCGACGGTGACCTGGAGCCCCCGTCGGGGGCCTTGGTCAGTTTCCAGTACGGTCCGGTAGCGCTGGTAGACCTTCGAGACACGGACGCGATACTTCCGCGCCAGTGTCTTGGTCAGGGAGCGTTCCATCATGTACTTCAGCTGTCCGAGACGCTGGATCAGATTCCGAAACCCTTCGGCTTTCAAGTGTCTGCTTTCCCGGTTAATGTAGCCAATGCCAGCGGTGCTGGAGTCGGGTGGTCGCCATCCTGTAAGAGGAGATGTGAGAAACTAAAACAAACGGGGTTTTCACGACCACACTTTGGGCATCCCCATACTTCCCGTACTAAGCTGGCATCCAAGACTCTATTTTGAAATGCATTCGCAAGAAGGTCCAGATCTTCGTGTTTTATTCTACCTCGCATTTTCCTTTCTCGGTTACGTTGCATCGTTATGTAACCTTATTGCTTTTCGCAATCTTTACCGACTGTATACACCATACAGGCCAGAATCGGTGGTGTGCATGTCTGATCGCGGGACTCGGGTAACATCTTGGCCACTGTTCTGCAGTGCGTGAAGACAAAGAACTGCACGGCTTCCGGGTCTGAAGTCTCAGCATGACCGCTTCAACTGCCAGGATATTGCTCGTTCTTCCGCTTTTCAGATCCGTCACGAGCGGCGTGCTGAATCACTTTGGAAAGTTCCAATTTGCGGCAACAATCCCTTATCTATTAAGGTTTTCTGCGGGTTATGTATAAAAAATGAATTGGTAACGTAACTTTTAATAGCGCTTGTGAATCCAAGGTTTAACCGCCTGAATATCTTAATCTATCAAGGGATGCGGACATTTTTTATGTCTGAAAATAGGGTAACAAGGCAAAGTTTTGTATCGGAAAAGAATAATAAATGACCAGGCCTGTTGATTAGCCAAAATTTCGGATAAACAAAAAGAGCACTCTCCTGTATAATGGGAAAACCCACCACAGTTTACCCACAAGAGAGGTG
>NZ_QBKR01000049.1 GCF_003054245.1 Melghirimyces profundicolus | reverse complement strand
TATAGTTAGAAATGCAAAGGCCAGTAATGACGCGGGTTTGAGGGCTGTTTTGTGCCAAGCAACCGTTGCCTTTGCACCAAGCAACCGTTGCCTTTGCACCAAGCAACCGTTGCCTTTTTGCAAATGGCCATAATGCCCGCCGTTATGCGGTTTATGGCTGATTCTCCTTGTGATTGGACACCAAAAGAGGGCCATTTTCGTTTTGCAAAACTGGCTCCGGGTATGTCACACGCAACCGACGGGTATTTGCAAGTTTGCAATAGGCTAAGGAATGTTCAGGTTGGAAAGGGGGTGGCCGTGATCCGGGAAGGAAAACAGCGAAAAACCGATTTTCCCACCCCCTAAAGACACGGAAACAACCCCATAAGGCAGAAATGACACCCCTAAAAAAGCAAAATTTTATAGAGGTGATCCAGGGGGGGATGGCCCGTCAGCGAACAATATTTTTACCCCTGTTCCGGTATCCCCTTCTTATCGGAACACCAAAAAATGAAAACTCGCGAATACAAACAAGACTCCCCTGGTGAGTGATCTACGGGCATCTCCTGTGGTGATTTTATGGGCCTATCCCCTGCATTCCAGATATTAGGCCTTCTATTTTCCGTTTTAAGGGCCTTTTATTTTTGGCCATGGGTAAATGGTCACGGCTTTGTTTTTGGGCCATTTCCAACGCTCTGAGGGCCATTTCCCTTGGGCTGTGAGGCCATATAAGGGGGTTTTCCAACGCAGAAAAAAGGCAGGCCTTAGAATAGGCCCACCGTTGCGTTAGTGTCCGCTGTATCCTGATACCTGAAATACCCTCGGGCCACGGCTACGCTTTTATGCCCGGATTGCCGCATGATATCCGCTTCTGATTTCCCCGCTAAGTACGCTGTAGTCATTCCGCCTGCCCGCAGGCTATGGCCACTGAAGCGGGCCGGATCTAAGCCGATCTTTTCCGCATACCGTTTTACCACGTTGGCGATAGAACGGGTGGACAATGCTTTTTCACCCGGTTTCCCGGTATGGGTAGGCCGGAATACAGGCCCGGAAGTGATCCCCGCCGTCTCCAACAAGGATATGACGGCTTTGAATGGGCCGGTGAGACCCCGGAGGAGTATTACAAGATTTCGAGAATATCGCTTGTGAAGTGAACAAAAGGGGGCCAACACGGCCCCCTTCCCATAGTTGTCAAGGTTTTTTTTCGGGCCGTTTTTGGCCAAAATTTTTATTTCCCGTTATTTCCCGTTGCATTTTTGGTCGGTTTTTGTCCCAAACAGGCCCTTGAAGCTATGACGATACTTTCTGACCAAAAATAGTGTGGTAAAATAAGTATAGCTCATCATCGGTTGGGGCCTTGAACCTTACCCCAAAACCAAAAGCCCAAGGTGTCCGGCGGCCAAACCTATCACCTTGGGCGGGTTGGGAAAGGGGTAGTGTACCCTTTTCCGATGCTATGGGGTATGACCCGTCGGGTCACACTCTTTGATTAGAGTATACCCGAAATTCAAATAGCATACAACCGGGAAACCCCGGAAAAGGGCCGCCTATCATTGGTGGCCCTTTATCTTTAAAAGGAGTGGTAAGCATGAACCCAATCAAGCAGATCCGGAAGGAAAAAGGAATGACCTTAACTCAATTGGCCATCGCTTGCGGAAAGAGCTACACCTGGGCCTGGTGTGCAGAACAGGGGGTCCCTGCCAAAGTAGGCCCAGCTATGCGGCAGGTTCTGGCCGGTTGGGGATATGATCCGAACCAAGTGAACCGGGAATATCAAGCCTGGCGGCGGGATCAGATGAAAGCCTTGGGGAATGCCCAGTGATGGCCAAACAAAAAAGGCCCTTTGCACGGGGGGCCTGGCCAGAGTGAAGATAACAGGCAGTTATCGACAACTTATCCCGATAGGAAATGTGCCAAAAAAACAAGGAAATCGAAAGGAGTTATCTATATGAGTATACCACAAAACCCGGACCGGGACTATTGGATGGAAGAAGCCAAAAAGCTAACCAAGGTTGTCTATCTGAATGACGATGTGGCCCAGAACCGGTTAAGCGTCAAAATCCGACAGCTGGGGTTATTGTACATAGCCGGGACGGGTTCCCTTGAGGGCTTCCCGTCCGCCTTGGCTACCAATCACCCCGAAATCTATGAACGGAGTACGGAGGAGACCCGACAGGCCGCATACATGACCCTTCAAGGGGTTTCGATGGAGGAAGCCCAGGAGCGGGTGGGCTTCAAGATGAGGGAGGATCAACCCCAAGGATATACCTTTCTCAATGATGTGGAGGCCATGAACCGCCCCCGGGTGAAATGGGTGGTCCGAAACTTCCTGGCCGCAAAGGAAATGACCCTTTTAGTCGGGGATCCGGGGAGCTTTAAAACACAGATCGGAGTGGATGCAGGGTTTGGAGTGGCCCAGGGGATCAACTGGAAGGGGCTTGAATGCGATGAAGAGCCCGGCCCGGTTATTTATATCTCAGCGGAAAGCCCCGGGGATGTCATCGACCGGATGGAAGCATATAAAAAAGCTCATGGCTTGTTTAACACTCCTACCCAATTCCATCTGATGGACGCCACAGAAACCCCTTTATACCTGGACGAACCGGAAATGGTTGATCGTTTCATAGATTCCGCGAAGATGGCCTTCCCGGGTGGGGTGAAACTGATCGTTGTGGACACCCTGGCCGAGCTGATGCAGGGAGACGAAAACAGCAAGCAAGATACTCAAGTATTTGCCGACCAGCGAAAGCGGATTAGCAACGAACTGGGAGCTGCCTTCCTTGTCCTGCACCACAACAACAAAGACGGAAAATACCGGGGATCCTCCAACCTGAAAGCCCATGCCTTCGCCCTGATTGAAGCCAAAAAACACGGGCTGGACAACCCCTCCGTATCCTTGCACCAGGACAAGTTAAGGCGCGGGAGATTTGATGGCCTGTTCATGCGGGTGAAGCCGATCACCCTGGAGAGCGGGGAGGAATGTTTCTACCTGGAGTTGGGGGAAAAGATCACCAAGGAGCAAGCGAAGCCGAACAACGCCACAGAGCAATTCTTTGCAGTGATTGAGAAGCACCCGGAAGGAATTACTGTGAAAGACCTTCTGGAGCAATGCAATTACAGCCGGGAGACATGGAAAAAGGCATGCAAGGAGCTTAAAGAGGCAGGGATCATACACAGCCCGAAGCGCGGTGTGTGGGCGCCTGTCGTTGAAGATGCAATAGAGCAATCGGAACAATCGGAACTGGGACTGTAAAATGCGAACATGTGATTGGGTACTATGGGGTATTATGGGGTATTTACCCTATGGTACCCTATCCCGTCACAGGGGGGCGACAATGGGGTATTATGGGGTACCCCCCTTAGGGGTACCCCATAATACCCTATTGGAGACCCGTGACCACCAAAGATGATTAACCATATGAAAGAGTTGGAGAGGTACGCGGATACCTGGTCATTTGATTCCCCGGAGTGGCCCAAGGCCCCCAAGTAGGCCGGATCAAGCAGAGGTGTAGCTGGTGTAGCAAGGTGTAGCTGGTGTAGCAAAGGAGGCGATACCGTGATTAACCCCAATTATTCCGAGTAGTCTACTGGGATATACCCCGAGTCTACCGCTTCAGTAGACTAAAGAGTAGACTTCAGTAGACTAAAGTAGACCGCGTAGCGACGGGGTTTTTGGGATATGAGTAGACTTCAGTAGACTAAAGTAACCCCAGAGTCTACCGAGTCTACTCTCCCTATAGGGGAGTAGACGGTAGACTGGGTAGACTTTCTCCGGTTGCTTACGATTGCTTACGTAAGCAAGAAATAAGCATACGTAGGCAAGCACCCGTAAGTAAGCGGTAGGCCCCATCAAATCATGGGGGGGGCGATCGTAGACCGCCATCTGGGGGGGTCACACGCACGCACCGTCAGCGAACAATATTTTTTTTGAGGAGGGACGAACCATGCCAAGGGGAGGGCATGACCAATTCATTGGAAGGGGGTGATTGGGTGGAAGCGTTCATGGTTTTCTTCGCGGTTTGGATGTTGGTTATGTTCGCGTTGACCCGGGAGGTTGAGTGACAGAAAAGGCAGACCTTAAAAAGAAAATTTTTATGGAGGGTGGACACGGGTGAACAACGTTCAACGGAACCGGAAAGCCGCCCGGAAAGCGATCAAGAACCGAAATAACCCTATCCCATATATGGGCCAGGTAGTGTATTCGGACCCCGGTCCAGGGGATACGATTCTGACAGCCCGAAAGGCACACCGCCTGACCGGGATCCCGGAAGGGGAGTTGATCCAGGCGGCGGTGGCGGGCCGGATCCCGGTCCATAGTTTTGTCCGCGGGGTGTTCCGGTTCAGGAAGACGGATGTTGTGGACTATGTGGGTAGCGACCATAAGGGGAAGTTATCGACAACACTTCAGGGAGGGAAGCCATGAACTGGCGTTGGCCACATCGTTATGTCACCGTCAAAAAGGCAAGCCGGGAAACCGGCGTTCCGTTGTCGGTAATGGCAAAGGTACTGGAAGATGGATTATTCCCGGTCCGGCGCGGGAGACAAGGGCCCCTGATCCGGAATGTGGATGCGCTCCGAATACAGCGGAACGTGGAGAAGTGGCCGCTGTCCCGGGTAGAACGGATCATGCGGGAAGGGATGCCATGGGAGACAAAGGAGCGTGGTGAGCGTCCCGGCTAACCCGGAATCGACATTCATGTTGGCTCAATAAAGAGGAGGGGTAAAAGTGGAGGACAAGTTTAAGTTGTGGTCTCGAGTGGCCAAGGCGTTGGGAGAACCGTATACCGACCTGGAGGAAGCGAAACAAGCGGTTGAGACGTACTTATGGCGCGGGATTACTGAGACCGGCAGGCGGTCGGAAAAGGGCCACGGCAGAATGCGGGCCTTGCAGGCGGCAATAGTCGCCACAGAAATTGCGGCGGATCTGGATGTGAACCCGCTTGTATTACTCAAGCGTATGGGATGGGCTGTTCCTCAAGATGTATTGGCCGAAATGGATGAAGAGGTCATAGTCAAATGGCTGCAAAAGGAACCGGTCCCGGGACCGCGTGCCATGCTTCGCGGAAAACCGGTGGAGGTTGAGACAGGGAAGAATGAGGAACCGGAAGTACGGCAACCGGTGAAGCCCTGGGTACAAGGGGAACGGCGGAAGAAGCACAAGAACACACCGCGAGGGGCCAAATTCGTTGAGATCTGCGCAAAATGAAGGGAGTGTGACCAATGGCTACGTGGAGATTGGTGGAAGATGATTGCTTGCAGGTTGAAGGTGATATGAACGTATGGGGGGAATATGGCCAACTGTCAGGGCGGTTTGTGCGGCTGGATGAGGATTACGCGTACTTTGTCGCATACGACAAGCGGCGGATCCGCCTGCGGCGGCAGGAAGACGGTTCTTGGGTGTCCGAGGGGTTCTGGGAATGGGACGACTAGAAAAAAACCCGGCGGAGGTCCGGGGGTTTTTTCTATTGGCGGATGGTAAATGGAAGTGTACTCAAACACCTTGGTTTCAGTATAGCATGGGTTGTCGATAATTGAAGCTTATGAAAAACACCGGTATAATAAGAGCGACAGGAGCATCATTCAAACCGATCATACCCTCCCGATCCGGGAGGGCTTTTTTTGTGTATGCGGAACATATACCATGATATCCAAACCGATCACGGGAGGGAGATACATGGGATACCTGGAACGGTTTGCACGTAAACGGCGGAACCGTACAGAAACACTAACGGCCAGGGTAGATCCGGACACTTATAAACGGTTCAAGGAGCATTGTGACCGGTTGGGGCTGACCGTATCGGAGGGGGTGGCCCTGTTGGTTGAAAAGGAGGTTGGGAGCGATCCGGTTACAAATGTGCATACATATGTACCAACAGAACCGGCGGGGAACACAAATGTGCATACAAGTGTACGAACAGAACACGAAAGTATACGGAGGTATACGCCACCACCACAGGGGAAATACGGGGGCAAACGGAAACTAAGCCCGGACGGACGGAAAGAATGGTGTTCCTTGTGCCAGGACTGGCGATCCGCTGCCCACTTCGGACGACATTGCCGGGATGTCCATAACATGACCCCGGATCAGGTACGGGAAAAAGACTCCGAGACAACATGAAAGGGAAGGGCCCTACCCTGACCCCTCAGACCAAAATAAAAAGCCCTCAGAGGGGCGCACAGTAGGGCTATGACTATCTTATAACCCGATATTATCGACAACGTTATCCGAGGATACGAGCGGCGGCGTTATCCTCCCACATGTCGATAGTTTGCGTATACCGTTGAACCATCTTAATGGATTTGTGACCGGTCTGGGCCATAATCTTGTCAATACTGGCCCCTTTCCGCCTGGCCTGGGTAACGAAACCGGACCGGAGACTGTGGGCCCCGTAGGCGGCGGGGTCCTTTCCTATGGCCTTTACATACCGCTTGATGCGGTGATTAACCATCCGAGGGGCCAGGGCTTTTTCTCCGATCTTTCCGCCATGGACGGACCGGAAGAGGGGGCCGGTTTCGATCCCTGCCCGCTGCACCCAGTCCTGGACAGCACGGACGGGGCAGGTAGCCGGGTCTGTGGAGTAGGGAACGGGGATCGACCGCCCCTCTTTCCGCTGATCCGTTTTACTTCCTGCTATGAACACTTCAAGGCCCCGGCGGTTGAACTGGATGTCTTCCATCTTGAGAGCCACCAATTCGGACCGGCGGAATCCTCCGATATAACCCAGGAGGATCAGGGCCCGGTCACGGACTCCCAACAGATCCCCGCTCATATGCTGTACCATGGCCCGGACATCTTCAATCAGGAGGGCCTTTTTTGCTGTCTGGCGGGTTCCCTTGTTCCGTTCGATCCCCGCCAGGGCTTCCCTTACTACGTTGTGCTTGGTGGGGTCCGGGAGTCCGCAGGTCTTATGAATGTTCCCGATGGCCACCAGGCGGCGGCGGATCGTGGCCGGTTTGTAGGTGCGGCCCGCGGCCCCGTTGGCCATGTCGGTAATGTATTCCGCAACCATTCCGGGGTCCGCCCCCTGGCCCTGGGCAGGGTCGACCGTGTATCCCTTGTTCCAAGTCCATCCCTGGAAGTGGTTCCAATCGGCAGTGTATGACCGTTTGGTGTTATTGGCCCTGGCCTGTTTCCGGTACTGTTCCACAGTTTCAGGAAGGACGGGGGCGGCAGTCTTTCCGGCGGGGATCATTTGCATGAGGATCAATCCTTTCAGATAATCGTTAATTATCGACAACCCCATAATATAATTAGTTGCAGTCACTTGTCAATAACTGCAACTAATGTTATTATAATTGCAGGAGGTGAAAGGAATTGTCCAAAGAGGTAATGAACATAGAAGAGGCCGCCCAATACCTGAGCATATCGGAGCGAACGCTGTACAAGATGGTTAAAGAAAACCGCATCCCTGCCCGGAAGGTTGGCAGGCAGTGGAGGTTTCATAAGGATGCGTTGGATAGCTGGCTCAAAGGGGAGGAAAAAGGATGAGGTTATGGGAATGGATTAAGTGGCAGCTGATAGGCGGGGTTTATGATCCGAAAGCCGGGAAGCGGTATCGGGTGAAGTCGATTTCAAAAGCGGAGCTGAACCGGGGGAAGAAGGGGTGAACGGGATGGAATGGAGAAGCGGCCCGATATGGGATAAGGAAAAGACCTGGATGGAAAAGCAAATGAAGGAACAGGGGAAAAGCGAGCTTGAGAAAAAGCGGCTGCGGAAGCTGTTCAGGGAAATGGTTCAGTTGGAAAGCATGGTTTACGATTTCTATTACGATGACATAGACCCGGAGGAAATGCCGATAGAGGAAAGGTTACGGGCCAATAAAATCAGCAAACAGGCGTTAGATATCCGAACTGAAATTGCCGAAGCGTTGGGGGTTTAAGCGGAACCCAATAAAAACCGGGAGGGGTCAAGATGAGGGAAATGTTTTTGCTGGCCAGGGAAACGGGAGTCGCGGTTACCCATAACGTGGCGGAGTTTTTCCGCCAGCTGCATCGGGTAGGCGTATTGTCAGAAACGGAGTTAAAAGAAGCGGAAGCATATATAAAAGGCCGCCCGGGGAGCTGGGACCCCCAGACGGCCACAGGTGAATAAACACCCTATTCACATTATAGCAGACCCGGGCCCGTCTCCGGGTCTGTTTTTCCCTGTGATAGATTCCCACCCGGGCCAGCTGGCCCGATGGGTTTTCAATCACAGAATAGCACCCGCACCGCCGACAGGCGGGGGCGGTGTGCAAGGTTAATATAGTTAATATAGTTAGAAATGCAAAGGCCAGTAATGACGCGGGTTTGAGGGCTGTTTTGTGCCAAGCAACCGTTGCCTTTGCACCAAGCAACCGTTGCCTTT
>NZ_QBKR01000048.1 GCF_003054245.1 Melghirimyces profundicolus | reverse complement strand
GTGGAGGTGCTCACTGACGAGAACGGGAACACCCGGGCCACCTACGGGTACACCGCCTACGGGAAGCCGGACGAGGAAGAGTTCACCGGGGTGGATAAGCCCGATCCGCAGACCCCGGACCAAGAGCCCTATAACGTCTACCGCTTCAACGCCAAGCGGTGGGATCCGACCACCGGCAAGATCGACATGGGCTTCCGGGACTATGATCCAGGCCTGAACCGCTTCCTCACCCGGGATATGTACAACGGGGCATTGGCGGACATGAACCTCGCCATGGACCCGTGGAACATGAACCGGTATGCCTTTGCCGGCGGGAATCCGGTGACCATGGTGGAGTTGGATGGGCATATACCGGATGGATTTGACGGAAGTAAAGATCCTGTTAAAGATTACGAAGAGGCTACGGGGCGTTTCTATACTCCTGATGGTCCAGGGTTAAAAACAAATTGGTATGACGCTTCGCATACTCAAGGACATTCTCTATATTTTGGTGAGGTATTTGACCAAATAATTAATGACCTGGGGCTGGGCTGGACCGATTACATTCCTATTGGAAAAATACAGAGAAAAACATTCGGGTTCGCGGAAAAAGGATTAGATGAAGTTGTAACCAAGCTTGTACGAGAATATAAGTATTCCCGGGAAGAAGCACTTAAGCTTCTCCCAAGCCCACCTCCCAATGCATCCAAAGAGTTTCTGGAGTTTTGGGAAGAGAATAAACACTTGCTTTATCTGGGGGAATTCGCTGAGAAAGGGGTATACTGGCCAAAGGGTAAAAGTCGTAACTGGACAAGTCCTGTTAAAAGAAAGAATCAAGAAATAGGGGAAGAATTTGGGTGTCACAGTTGTGGTAGTAAAGATGCTAAAAATATATGGGGTACCTTTATTAGGGATCATAATCCTGCTAATGCAATAAATGAAGGTAAAGTAGACGTTTATGTATTTCCTCATTGTGATGTATGTTCCAAGAGACAGGGTCGACTTTTGTCAATTATTAAAAGAGAAGTTCCTGAATTTATGGGGGAACTACAAGATTGGGCATCGAACGTTTTTAGGTGAGTTGCACAGAGAAAAGTTGGGTGTGACCACCCAACTTTTCTCCTTATTTTTAGTTAAAGAGGTGTTAAATTTGAAAGGTGATTTCTTAAGGGTTGTAGATGATGCAATGCTTGATCTAATTACTTTTGATAATGATAATATAAATATGGCCCAAGCGAGACTATCTGTTTTTAAAGATCAAAAAGATTGGCTTTTAACTATTGAAACAGTAGCGTTTGATGGTGATTACAAGAATATAGTAAATGTAATGGGAAGTAATTACAATGGAAGAAAAATTTTCGGTAAAGAAATCCTTTCTTTTCCGGAATGGCCCGTGAATGACGAAGGGGAGTTTATAATTTCCCCCTATGATATGATCCATGTAAAGATCCAGGGAGAAGAAGTCTGGGTTCGACCCACTCAAGAAGATTATCAAAATGCTGGTATAGAGCCAGATCCTTTTGGACCCACCAAATTACTTCGTTTGTTATGTTACCTGTTCCGTGATAAATTCTGGATTCATGACAAGGAACTTTTTCAAGTGATTGGGATCGAAAAGGAAATGCCTTTATTTTTTAGAACAGAACACTGGAGGCACCCAGATGTTATGGAAAAACCAAGTCAAATTGAGTTTTTCCAACAATTGGATTCAGCGATTGCCAAAAATGATCCTTCCATCATAGAGATTAAGGAGAGCAACACCCATTGGTCAAATTGGACATACTCGGACCAGCCTGATTTTTGATGTCTATCTAAAGGCGGCTGACAACTAAAAGTCAGCCGCCTTTTTTTATAAGAAGACGATGAGCCTCTGAATCGGGGGCTTATCGACAAGTACAATATGGGCTTTAGGGACCATGATCCGGGACTGAATCGGTTCCTGACTCGGGATATGTACAACGGCGCCCTGGCGGATATGAAAAACTCACCATGGATCCGTGATACATGAACCGGTATGCCTTTGCGGGTGGGAACCCGGTGACCATGGTGGAGTTTGATGGGCATGTGATCATTATTGGGGGCGGTTCCAGTGGAACACGCTTTACAGCTCCCAGTGATACCGGCAAAGCCCCGGACACGGAAGCATACAGTAGTTATGAAAAAGAACAGGCTCAATTAAACGCAATGCACCCCGTCGAAAGGGCGTTTAGGTCCTACACGGTCGTCGAAGATCTCGGCTACTTTATGGATGATCTTTCTTGGAGTACCACATGGTATTCGAACAAGGTTTCTGAGATCCGGCAAAAATATGATTTGATGCTGCCTACCGGTTTGAATGGGCCGCATTGATCTATCGGATGAATAAGTTGTCCCCTGAGATCATTGCTGAAGCGGCTTTTGCTCATGGTGCGACAGTGGGTACATCGGGAAATCTAAGTCTTGGTTTCGCATGGCGGGGGAATTATCCACGGGGCAGCTGGAGAAGCTTAGGGGGTATTCCCGGTTATAAAGCAACTGATGTCGGTGCTTACGGTAGTGTAAGGGGACACCACATTCATGCCAAGAAAGCTTTTGAAGGAAATCAGCATATGACGATTATAGAGGGTTGAGTATTAGCAATGCATATATGGAACAACGGGGTTGGAGACATGGTAAAATGACAATGGCACAACGAAGGTTATTTAAGGAGCTGGCTGAAAGTGGCCGTCCCAACACATTGGCCGAACATGTTCGTATAGCCATCGAGGCACTGGTTGCTGGTAAAGTTCCCCGAAGTGAAGCGGTATATTTAGTTCAACAGTCTAGAGCGTGGTTGAATCGGGATGGTGTTACGGCACCAACAAGAATACCTTGGTATTGAAGGAGGTTTTTAATCTGAGTAAAGAAAAAATGACTCTGGATCAATTTGGGGAGCTGCTAATGACAAAGGTTCGTGATAAAGCAATATTAGAAATAGACATGATAATTGATGGGAGAATGCAAGATGAAAAAATAAGGGAGAAGATCCTCTCATCTTTTGATCAAAAAGCTATGGAGGGGTTACACTACCTGATTCCCATAATTGTAGATGTTACACTTCATCACCTTCTATGGACGATTGAACAATATGAAGAAACAGTGGACATTGTAGTATTTAAGGAACAAAAGGCTATAAGACTGTCCCAAATCAGTGATGGGTTACCGGGTGAATTATATACAGAAGATGGGTGGATTTCACGGTTTAGCCAACAACGTTATGATGAAGAATGAAGGAGCGAAAGCAATGGTAAACCCCAGCGAAGAAAACCCTTTGCTGGGGTATTTTTTATGAATCTAAAACGAAAACTCGACCCTTAAAAAAGGGAGTAGAAAAAACCATTCGGTCCCCAGGTTTTTGAACCTCAAATCAATTGGCTACCACGTTCTACACCTACGACGCCACCAACACCAACCGGAACACGAAACTGGTGAAGATCACCGACCCCCGGGGGAATGCGACCCACCTCGATTACTATATGCCGTCGGATCCCGAGACCGACAACCTTAACAAGTGGCGGTTGCAAACCCTGACCGACCGGGAAGGCGGGGATACCACCTTTGACTACGTGGACCCCGACGGCACCAGCGGCTCGTACATCGAATCCACGGTGACCGATGCCAACGGGAAGAGCACCACCTACCGGATGAACGGCTACGGTCTGCCGGAACAAACGACCAACGCCAAGGGGGAAGTGACCCAGCTCTCCTGGGACGCGGACAACAACGTCATCCGTCTGGAAGAGGCCAACGGGGCGGTGACCACCTGGACGTATGATGCCAAAACCGGGTACCCGCTGACGATGAAAGACGCCGAAGCCAACAAGAACGGCACCGCCGCCACCAGGCTGTACTACCAGACCGATCTGAACGGGTACGTGGCCGATCTCACCAAGAAGGTGAGCCCGGAAAACCGGGAGTGGACGTTTGCCTACGACGCCGTGGGGAATCTCATCCGCGTCACCGACCCGATGGGTAACGCCACACCGTTGAAGGATGGGGACTATGAGACCTCCTACACCTACGACCCTGCTGGACAGCTGTTGACGGCCACCGACGCCAACGGCAACACCACGACATACAGCAACTACCACCCGACCGGGTATCCGGAGACGATCACCGACGCGCTGGGGAATGCCACCACCACCGCCTACGACGAGCGGGGGAACGTGGTCTCCATCACCGACGCCAAGGGCAAGGAAAGCACGTACACCTACGACGTCTTCGCCCGGCCGCTGGAGCAGAAGGAGCCCAAGGATCAAGACGCGGGTGAGTACATCATCACCCCCGCGCCGGTCTACGACAAAAACGACAACATCACAAAAGAGACGGCCCCCAACGGTGCTGTGACCACCTACACCTACGACAAAGCCGACCAGATGGTCTCCATGACCGAACCCAAGGACGAGGCGACGGATCCGGAACGGAAGACCACCTTCGAATACGACCTTGTCGGGAACCTGATCAAGCAGACCGAGCCCAAGGGGAACCTGACGACGTCCAACCCGGATGATTTCGTCACCACCTACGGGTACGACGACATCTACCAGCTGATCTCGGTCACCAACGCCGACGGAGACACGATCACCTATGAATACGACAACGTCGGCAATGTCGTCACCGTGCTCGACCCCAAGAAAACGGCGTCCAGCGACACCACGGACTACACGACGAAATATACCTACGACCAAAACCACCGGGTCACGAAAGTGACCGATGCCGAGGGGCACAGCACCCAGTATACCTATGACCTGGACGGGAACCGAACCTCCGTCACCGACAAGGAAGGAAACACCACCCAAATCGCCTATGACCAGCGGGGCCTGGTCCAAGAGGTGAAGGTGCCCCACAAGGACGACGGCGGGACGATCACCTACCGGACCACGCAGTATGTCTACGACGAAGTGGGCAACCGGACGAAGGTGATCACCCCCCGGGGCGTGGAGACCACCGGCGAGCCCGACGACTTCATCCACGAGACGAAGTACGACGCCTTAAACCGGGTGAAGGAAGAGATCTTCCCCCACGACGGCGTCAATATCGACCCTGAGGCGAAGATGATCTACACCTACGACGAAGTGGGCAACCGGGTGAAAGTGAGTGCGCCACCGTCGGAGGGACAGACGGATCCCGACGGGAACCCCTTGCGCAACGTGACCACCTACGAGTACTTCGACAACGGCTGGGTGAAAAAGAGCGTCGACCCGTGGGACATCACCACGACCTACGACTACAACGAACTGGGGCAGCAGATCAGCCGGACCCTGACCTCCGCGGGGGGCTCCAACAGCCGGACCATGAGCTGGAGCTACTATCCCGACGGGAAACTGAAAGCCAAGTCCGACGACGGAGTGCCCGTGGGCCAAGAGGTCGTCCTGGTGGACAACTCCGACACCCCGAACGTGGAGTTTTTCCGGAGACTGGAAAACCTCCAACAACGTCGCCGGGCACCAGGGGTACAGCTACCAGTACGACTACAAAGACACCGGATACCCGGACAGCGACACGGACAACCACTACTTCACTTGGAAGCTGAACGTCCCGAAAGACGGGGACTATGAAGTCTGGGTCAGCTACCAGAAATACAAGGACCGGGCCACCAACGCCCCTTACACCATCGAGTATGACGGCGGCAGCACCACGGTGGAAGTGAACCAGAACATCGCCTCGGGTTCGGAGACCGAGTGGAAGAAGCTCGGCCCTATCCGTTCAAAGCGGGGAACACCCACAAGATCACGCTCACCGATGACGCCGACGGCATCGTGGTGGCCGACGTGGTGAAACTGGTCCGGGACCACAGCGGGGAGACGGACACCGAGCAGAAGGACTTCACCTACGATTACGACCCCAACGGCAACCTGACCACGATGACGGACAACAGCTCCGGGGCCAAGGTGGACACCTACGCCATCACCTACAACGGGCTGAACCAGGTGGCGAAGGTGGAGGAGAAAAAGGACGGCGTTGTCCAGAACACCACCAGCTACACCTATGATCCCAACGGGAACCCGCTCAAACGGACCCACGACGACCAGATCGCCGAATACGCCTACGACGTCCGGGATTTGGTGGAGCAGGTGACCAACAAGAAATCCGCCTCCGACCCGGAACCCAAGGTGACCACCTTCACCTACACCCCGCGGGGGCAGAAGCTGAAGGAGACCAAGGCCAACGGCAACACCGTCGATCGAACTCGTCAAATACCCGGCATCCAACGTCACCGCCTTCACCGAAAAGCCAAAGCGTTCCTGTTGCCGTTTCAGGCGAGCCAGATACGGCTTCGAGTCATGAATATTTCCCGGTGTCACATACACATCCGTGATCAGGTTGTGTTTGCCGTCCACCGTCCGGTGATCCAAGTAGAAAAATCCCCGGGGTTTCCCCTCCCGTATCATGTATCCGCTCTCGGGATCCGTGGTGCTCACTTTCATTTTCTTTGTTTCCGGAGCCGTTTCTTTCGTTTTTTAAGTGCACGAAGCTTCCTCTCCCCGGCGATGTATTCGGCGGGAGATTGGGTCACCACCGCAGGAACCACTTCCTCCATGTACTTGTGGGGATTGGCGTTGGCCTTGAGGAACGTGGAGTCCGTGAATAATTCCTCCCCGTCGATGAGACCGTGTTCCATCCCTTGTTGGACGATCTCGTCGAAGATGTCCTAAAAGATCGTTGTCCTGTGAAACCGGCCGGTTCTGGCTGAAGGTGGAAGGATGAGGCACCGGATCACTCAAGGAGAGTCCCACAAACCAACGGTAAGCAATGTTCAACCGGACTTCTTCCACCAACCGTCGTTCCGAACGAATGCCGCAAGTAGCCGATGAAAAGCATCTTGAAAAGCTTCACCGGATCCAGACAGGGACGCCCGTTGTCCGGGGAATACAACGGACGGGTTTTTCCGCGATGAAGGAGAAGTCAATGGTTTCATCGATTTTCCGCAGCAAATGATCTTCCGGCACCAACTCATCCATATTCACAATGTCCAGTGTTCCCTGGCGATGGGTTTCCGTGTGAAACATCCCAATCCGTCCTTTTTGAAAGGTTACCTTTTTATTTCAACATAAAAAGCCTGTTGACTTTCTACTTTGTTAACAAGTTCAGTAGTCTGGACAGAATGTGCAGAGTACTTATGTCATCTCCTTTGATAAAAATCAATTACTTGTCCTAATTATTGTATATAATCGCTTGTTGGGTTTGCCCCGCAAGACTCCCTTTACCATTCCATACACCTTACCTATCTTCATACGTGATAATATTTAAAAATTCTTGAGAATTTGATACCAATCATCTTTATCTCCACAAGAAATATCCAAATACTTAATACCAAAGACGTAATCTCCTAAGAATTCATTAAAATCCTTTCCTAAAACTCCTAAATGCTGAAATGGAGGCCCTTGATGAAACAAATGAACTGATCCATCGTATTTATTCAGAGCAATTACTTCATCAGATAAGGTTACCCCTATACAAATCCAATTCTTAGTTTCCTCCTCCATACCCCATAGTCGCCATTCCTCCTCGGAAAGTTCATCCCAAGAAAAGAGTATTATTGATCCAAAAGTAGCCCCATTACATTCTCTCAAAAATTCAATGTAATCGCTAAGCATTGGGTTATCATGCTGTATCTTATTGTTTTGTTCTTTAATTATTACGAATGGTAACCATTCACCTGGCTTTCTTTTTATATAATCCCTGATGATATTAATATATCCAATCAGGCCTGTTGATTAGGGAAAATCAACCAAAATCATCGGTATCTGTCTAATAACTCATAAACGGATAGTTCAACTTCTGTCGGTAATTGCCGCCAACAAAGCTTTCGAACAAAGTGAATAAATGAAAGTTGGACCGTACGCTATTCAGACTGGGTTTGTTGGTAAAGCCAGTTCAACAGCAGATAAGCAATGAATGCACCGTAAAGCTGGTTGTAGACAGCATTTTGGCTGGTTCCGAAGAGCTTTTTCACATGCAAGTGCTGTTTGATCCAACGAAAAAAGAGCTCCACCTGCCAACGCTCTTTGTAAAGCGTAGCGATCGTTTCTGCAGATACATTCCACAGATTCGTGACCACCCGAATCGGTTTGCCGCGTCCATCGCGAAAGGTAACCATTCGAAATCGATGGCGGGTTTTCTTTCCCCGACCTAATAACACACTCGCATCTCCCACGACATTGGAACCCTCCACCGGCAGCCGTTTCAGTCCTTTTTGCTTGGAAACCACGGTGTTGTCTCGAAGGCGAACCACAAACAAGTGTCCCTGATCTTCCCACCCATCCAGTCGCCCGAGATCCAGATAACCCCGATCATATACAGTAATCCCTTTTGATGGAAGGATCTTTTCGGCCCAAGGAGAATCATGTTTTCGAGCAATCGACTCCTC
>NZ_QBKR01000047.1 GCF_003054245.1 Melghirimyces profundicolus | reverse complement strand
GCGAGACTTGTGCTCTGTGAGTGCATAGCGAGACCGGGGAGAGAAGCGACCCAGGCGAGACTTGTGCTCTGTGAGTGCATAGCGAGACCGGGGAGTGAAGCGACCCAGGCGAGACTTGTGCTCTGTGAGTGCAGCCGGAGCGGCTTTGGGTAAATGCTGCCGCTCACTTTTTCACAACGCTTCCAGGGGGTTTGAATTTGATTTCGGGTCGGAAACAAGAGAACGGGAGACCGGTTGGTCTCCCCTTCTTAAACAGACTCGTTTGGGTGTTCAAAATTCCCGGGGGCCCTCTTTCCCTTCTCCCCGGTTTAAATCCTCCTCCTTTCACACCATAATGATGAATAAGAAAACCGAAGGAGGAGCGATGATGCGTGTGAAGGTCCGCGATGAAGGGGAAATTGTGGTTCCCGACGATGAACTGAAACGCCTGCGCAAACTGTTGAAGGAAGCCCGGCAGCTGGAAGCCTTCGACCTCGATCGGGGAACGCTTCCCGAACTGGTGGCGCTGGCGTTGAACCGGGGAATCGGAAAACTGGAAGATGAGCTGACCCGGATGAAATTGGCAAAGAAGCTGGAAGGGATGGAAGACCCGGACTCCTGACCTTCCATTCCCCCGTCTTTTCTCCGCAAAGGGGACTGAAAATCACCCCTGTCCACGAATAATCTGAGTAAGAAGATTAATAGCGGAAGATTTCGGAGAGAAAAGAGGGTGAAAGATCAATCCATGGCGGGGGAAGGATGAAGAAGCGTGAGACCGGGAGACACCATCCGGATCAGCGATGATAAAACGGGCCTGATCATGGAAGTAAAACCCGAAGCCCTCATTGTGATGATCGGAAACGGCAAAGAGATTCAATGGCTGCAAATCAGGAGAAGAACACTGGCGGACAGTGATTCCGCGTGAGAAGGACCGCCGCCCTGCCCGGGGCAGGGCGGTTCTTTTTATGACAAACCCTTTACACCAAAAACCGGTTAAAGAGCCCTCCACGCCTGCTGTTTCGCCCTCTCCACCTGCTGAATATTTTAAGAAACGCAGGAAAGGAGCTTGCTTTATGAGAAAATTCATTGCGGTATTGAGAGGAGCGGAGGAAGTGCCCCCGGTACGCACCCGGGCTTTCGGCATCACTCACCTCCTCGTCAGCCGGGACAAAAAACGGCTGTTCTATGTGCTGAAGGTGCGGAACATCCGCAGGTTCACCCAAGCCCACATCCATTTGGGACCCCGGGGAGTCAACGGCCCGATTGTCGCATTCCTTTTCGGATTTACGACTCCGGGGATCAGTGTGAACAAAGGAGTGGTGAGTGGAACGATCACCGCTGACGATCTGGTGGGTCCCCTGAAAGGAAAGACCATCGCCGATTTGGTCCGTGAGATGAGAAGGGGCAACACTTATGTGAATGTCCATACCGAACAAAATCCCGACGGGGAAATCCGGGGACAGATCCGGAAACTTCGCTGATTCCCCCGCCGAAAAAACCTCCATATGGCAACAGTCCCGCCGATCGACGGCAGGACTGTTTTTTGCTGTTCCGTGGCTGAATCGCGCACACCCGGAAAATATATCCTGCAACATTTATAACAAAAGATTGATAGCTTTGAGAGAAAGGATATGTTACAAAAGAAGGGGTACATACAGGTTTTCCTACATTTGAGGTGCGCAAATGAAACAAAAAGGACTGACGGTATTCAGGCAATTGCGGGAATTCTTCAGGCAGAAAGTGCCGCGCAGAGTGACAGTGATTGCGGGAATCGCCCTTCTGATCGGCACCGGTCTCATCCTTACCGAGGTGCTGTTCGGGCAGGAACATCCCCACACCGTGATGCAGGCTTACTTGAAGCACTGGGAAACCGGGAAGTATGATTCGATGTATCAGCTGCTCAGCGAGAAAGACCGGAAAAAGGTTTCCAAAAAGGAGTTCATAGAAAAACACAAAGACCTCGCCGACACCCTGGGGCAGAAAGAGATCCGCTTCCGGATGGAAAAGACAGAAGAACCCACCCAAACGGTACATTACCGCACGACCATCGACTCCAAAAAAGTCGGGAAGATCCAGTTTGACACCAAAGGAAAAGTGGTGGAAAGCGAGGACGGCGAATGGAGGGTGGACTGGACCCCCTCGATGATGATCCCGGGCTTGACCGGGGAAGATCAGGTGGAGGTCCGACACGTGCCCGGTCTCCGCGGGGAAATCCGAACCAAGGACGGCCAGGGGTTGGCGGTCAACAAGGGGAGCGTCACCATCGGGGCCGTTCCCGGAGAAATCCCGGACCTCTCAACGTTCCAAAGCCAACTTTCCCGTCTTTTGGATATGAAGCCGGAAGAGATCAAGGAAAAGCTGTCGAAAGCCGCTCCGTTGAAGTATGTTCCGCTAAAGAAAGTATCTCCGGAAAAGAAAGAAACCATCGCCAAAGCCCTTGAAGTGGAAGGCGTTTCCATCCAAAACCATACCCAACGCCACTATCCCAAAGGAGCATTGACCGCACACATCACCGGGTTTGCAGCCCCGCTCACCTCCGAGCAATTGAAAGAGCGGAAAGACGAGGGGTACCGGGAAGGGGACATCGCGGGCCGAGCGGGGTTGGAGAAAGCGATGGAAAAGAAACTCCGCGGAAAACCCGGCATCCGGATCGCGATCGTGGGGCCGGATCAAAAAGAAAAGCGGGTCCTCGGCACCACCTCTCCACAAAACGGAACAGACATCCGGTTAACGATTGACCTGAACACGCAACAACGGTTGTACGACTCGCTGAAAGGAGACACGGGGGCCTTCGTCGCCCTGGACCCGCAGACCGGAGCGGTCCTGGGAGCGGTCAGCACCCCCTCCTACAACCCCAACGCCTTCGCGAAGGGCCTGACCGACAAGGAATACAAACAGCACATCGGCAGCATCGCCAACCGCTTCGTCCACAATTACACCCCCGGTTCCACGATGAAACCGATCACCGCCGCGATCGGGCTGGAGACCGGAAAGATGAAACCCGGGACCACCTACGACACCCGGTCGGGGAAATGGCAGAAGGACTCCAGTTGGGGAGGGTACTACGTAAGACGGGTGGACCACCCCAACGTCCCGGTGGACCTGCAGAAAGCCATGGCCTGGTCGGACAATATCTACTTTGCCCGGGTGGGGCTTAATATCGGGGCCGAATCCTTTCAGCAGCAGTTGTTGAGATTCGGATTCCAAGATTCGCTGCCCTTCCCCATCCCCGTGACCAACGCCACCTTTTCCAACAACGGGAAATTCAAGAACGACATCCAACTGGCGGACACGGCCTACGGTCAGGGGCAACTCCAGGTCAGCCCCATCTTCTGGGCCTCGATCTACACAGCCTTCGTCAATGACGGGAACATGCTCCAGCCCCGTCTGATCCTGGAGGAAGGCAAAGATACGGTGGAACCGAAGGTATGGAGAAAGAACGTGATCTCTCCCGAAACCGCCCAAACCATCCACCGGATTCTGAAAGGGGTGGTCACCACGCCGGGCGGCTCCGGCAACGATCTGAAGACCCCGGGAGTGGAATTGGCCATGAAGACCGGAACCGCCGAGCTTAAGAAGAGCTACGATGACCCCAACCCCATGGAACTGGGATGGCTGGCCACCCTGTCCGGCAAACCCGGAGCCAAACCCGACCTTCTCACCATTTCCATGGTCAAGGACGTCCACGACCGGGACGGAAGCCACTATCTTTTCCCGGAAATCAAAAAGCTCTTGAAGCAACGCTATCATTAAAACCCGCACCGGTGTGCGGGTTTTTCCCGGCTTGAAACCGGATATCCCGTCATGGCCCCGCTCCCGGAATTCATGTTTTTTTACAGGCAGATTACGCGTTGTTTACGTTTCGCCGTCTTTCCCCCATGTCGTCCTGCGATGTTTTATAATGGACTCAACCAAACAGACGGGGGTGCGATTGGATGAACCAAGCTGCTGTCGGACTGTTCAATGCCACGCTGATCAGTGTTCCGATCTGGATGGCGATCGTCTATGCCCTGCGTCTGTTTCTGTGAGGAACGGAAAAAACGCCTTATATCCATACAAAAACCGTAAAAGCGTGACCTTGAAACCATCGGCACACCGGAGGGATCACTCCGGTTCCGATGATGGTTTCATCGTCACGCTTTTTTATGGTCATAAGGTTTGGATCCTGTCAACCGATCCGGCAGGTCTTTTCGTACTTGGCGCCGCTCCATCCGGCACCCTTGGCAAAATCATCATCTCAGCCAATGGGCGAACAAAGAGAGGATCCCCGCCGCAATCAGAGGGCCGACCGGAACGCCGCGGAACAAGGCCACTCCGATGATGGTTCCGATCAACAGTCCGGTCACGATGGTGGGCTGGTCCGTTAACAGCCCGGCCCCCCTTCCCCCCAGATAAGCCACAAACATCCCAACCGCCACAGCGGCCAGACCGGGGACGCTTTTGATGGTATCCACGAGGTGGGACCACGGAATTTTCCCCAGGGCGATGGGAGAAAGCACCCCCATGGTGAGAATGATCACGCCGATTTTCAATCCATACTGCTCCGTCCAAGCCAGCGGCTGATCCCCCGGCCACAAGCGGAGGGCCAACAATCCGAGACCCGCCATCCATACCGTTGCGTTTTTGGAGATGACACCCAATGCCGTGATGACAAGCAACATCAAGAATACATCCATAACCGCTCACTCTTTTCCGGGAAACATTCGAATGGTTGCCCCAAACCAAGGGATGATGGGGATGTTCATTATTGTAATGCACTTCCGGCCTCTTCTTCATCCGTCGAAGCAAACCCCTTCATCTCCTCTGCACTTTCGAGGGACAGACAGGACACCGCAAACAACAGAAAAAAAGGATCGGATCGAGATCCTCTGTTGGTTCAGATTCAGATCATCCATATGGAAAAACAACCCACTTCACAGACACCCCCCGGAGATCTCCGGGGGGTACGCTGTTCTTCGATCGAAAGAGCGGGTGACGGTACGGGATTTGGCCGGGGAAACGATACTGCACCCGGATTCACCTAAAGGACCAAACCATCCTTCCCGCGGAAGACGGACGGCACACTCCCGAGCTTCCCTCCCGTCTGATGACACCGGCCGGATCATCCGCACCATGCTGAAGCATGACCACAACCTTCTAAAGAAAGCGAAAACGTTCGAACAAATCTTCAGCGTTGGGGCCGAAGAGTGACCCTCTGTGGTAAACTAAAATAAATGTACGAGGAGTTTTCCTGTGAGTGCGGATCGAGAACGGTTAGAAAAAGATATCGAGGGGATCAAAGAGATTCTTCAGTCTCAAAAGGAAGCTGCACCCCATCGGGAAGGGGATGAGCAGATGGAGCAACAGAACTGGGACCGGTTGTTCGGGGAACTGGCTGAGATCAAGAACAGGATCAAAACGCTGGAGATCCACCGTGAACACGACAGCAAACGGTTGGATGAAATCAACTCAAGTATGAGCAAACGGTTGGATGAAATCAATTCAAGAATGGCAACTCGGGACCAGGTGAAAGCTTTGGATCGCAGAGTCGATGAAATAGCAAAGAGCGGAGCCACCAAGGATTATGTCGGCAAAGAGGTAGCCGGGGCGAAAAACAGCCTCATCATCTGGTTTGTAACCACTTTCATTGCCGTCGGAGGCTTAGTGGTTGCGGCTTTGCGGTTAATTTGAGGAGGGTTCTGATGACTTCACCCACAGGGGGTGGCCCCTTGGGGTATTTGTTTATCAGCAGTTGAACCCTTGTTAAAATGACAGCCTATTTTCGGGCTGTTTTTTTATGTCTTCTGCCCTGTTTTTACAGCAGTTGAACAGAGGTCAAAACACTGCCAATCCAGGACCTCATGCGTGGACTCGATCAAGTGATGGAGAAAATGAGAGAATGGGAAGGAAAAGTAGATGCTATAAATCCTTTTTGGATAGAAAAAACCCGACTCCCGTACGGGCAAGCGGGATGCAATGGGAGCTGATTCACATACGGTACTCCGGGGTCGGGTCACATTGTTGGGTTTCAAATGGTCATGTTTTTTATGAGTATGTTTTGACGATCGGTTCGATGACTTGTCCGATTTGATAAGACCCATCGTCTCTTTGAACCGTTCCTCCGTCACAAAAGAAACCATCATTTCTTCTGCGTCTTCATTGGACATTTCCAGGCTGTATCCGTTTTTCACCAAAAACATCCCGATACAGGCGAAAGCGGTTCGTTTATTTCCGTTGTTGAATACATGCTCTTGAAGAATGGATTGAGTAAGGGCTCCCATCTTGTCCCAGGGAGTTGGAAACAGTTTCTTGCCGAAATACTGTGCATCCTGCCTCTGAATCGCAGACTTCAGACGTTTTGCTCGCCCAGGTTCAACAGCAGCTTCCCCGTCCAATGATGATTTTTTTATTGTTAAGAAAAGCCGCTTTTCAGTAGAGGAAAACGAAAGCATAGCGTTATATCGAGGCAAAAAAACCCCCTCAACAAGTGAGGGGGCACATACAAGAGGGTCAACGATGTTCACATGGTCAAACAATCGTAGAAGTCACAGGGCATTGGGCATCTTGATCATACTAAAGCTCTCTTCCCCTGACCATCGGTAAAACGTCGAGTTTTTCGGTATTCCATTGGAAAGAAGATCGTACCCCTTTATGTTTAGCCTGAAGGCTTTTCCAATGTTAAAAATACAGCCCGTAACGAGGAAATAGATGAGGTGAAACAATCAAACTCCAGCCTTTTTATTTCACTTTCTCAAAGGACTCCAGAATCTCCAGCATGTACTTCTCCCCTTGATCCGGTTTTTTCAGGACGTTTTTATAGAGATTCACATTGTATTTCATCCCCTTCCATTCAAACCGGGCTCTGATTCGAGAGCCCTCTAAATCGTCATATACGATCCCTTTGACTTTTTTCCCATCGATGGAAAACGTCCGGGTCTCCCCTTCCAAGTCTATCCGATTGTTTTGTTGTCGAATGGAAATCGTCACAAACCCTCCGTATTCATTCGACCGGTCATCATCCCGAAGGGCCTCATGGGTGGTTGCCCCCTCTTTTGCCCTCGCAGTCACATTCATTTCATAAATCGGCGGATAGGATTCCATCACGACGTAGTTTGTATGTAAGTTCTTGAACAAATCCGTTCTCGGCAAGTACATGCGATCCGCATCCTCGGAGTCTTGGAATACGTTGGCATTGCCATCGGGGTGGACCCGGACCTTTTGGGTGATTTCGACGTCATTCTGACCGGATTTCTCACTTGTTTTTTCCGGCTCCATCGATGCAATGTACACTCCTCCGATCAGGATCAAAACAATGATGGTCATGACAATCCACTTTTTCATCTCGGTTCATCTCCTTTTGGCAAGGGAAGGCTCCTGCGAAATACCGACAAATTTTTTTACACCGGGAGGCAAGAGGGTTTGACAGCATCAACGGTCCGACTCCCGTACCCAGCTATCGTAATGATGGATAAGAGCAGGAATACTCCAAAGGCAATCATTCAACCCTGGGGCCCGATGTGGATGGACAAGGAGACCGCTATACTTGATTGACTATCGAGAGAACGTTTTCTGAAGAGAATCTGCTGTCCTTCTCTTTTGATTGCTCCTAAGGGATCTCCGCCCCCTGTTGTCAGAATGTCAGTCATTACGATCATTCTCATGGATTATTCATTTAGTGCTTCGAATGAATTGTACCGATTGGACTGAACCGATACCATAATGAAAGTTACTTCGACGGGAGCCACAGAGTGCCTATGTCCTACCACTCCAATTCCAGCACCCTCTCACGGCAAGAAAAATATCGTTGGGTCAAATACGGGGGATACCACCCCATCGTATGGTTTTTGATTATCGGTACGGCCATTACCCGCTTGGCATCCTTTATGAGTCTCCCTTTTTTGGCCATTCACCTTTCCCAATCGCTTCATCTCGATCCCTTCTCCGTGGGAATCACCTTGGGAATGAGCGGCTTGACGGGCTCGCTGGGCGGGTTTGTTGGAGGGTATCTGTCCGACCGTTGGGGACGCCAACGAATCATGGTTTTTTCTTTTTTGGTATGGATCGGCGTCTTCTTTGGGTTTATGTTTGCTGAATCGTTCTGGGATTTTTTTCTTTTAAACAGTCTCAACGGGCTGTGCCGGGCTTTTTTCGAACCTACTTCCCAGGCTTTGATGGCCGATGTCTCCACCCCGGAACAACGGCTGAAAATCTTCAGTTATCGCTACATTGCCATCAATATCGGGATGGTTGCGGGTCCCTTGCTGGGTTCCCTTCTTTATAACACGCTCGGAATGACGATCTTTCTATACACCGGAATCATTTATACCCTTTACTTCCTTTCATTAAGCACCTTTTTATTGCGTTACCGTCGCGATCTCCCGAAAGTACAGGGGCCCGAAGCCAATACGGTTCCCTTTCGTGAATGTTGGAAAGTGATCCGGCGCGATCGGGCGTTACGCTATTTTGTGCTGGCAGGGATTTTATTTTTTATCGTCTATTCTCAAATCGAATCCTCCTTGCCCTTATACTTGGTTGAACAAGCCGGAACAGCGGATCACCTGTATCCTCTTCTATTGACCATGAACGCGGCCATGGTCATCCTGTTGCAGTATTTTGCCACCCGGTGGGCTGAAAAGAAGCATATATTGACCAGCTTGTTCATTGGATGCCTCTTATCTGTGGGAGGATTTCTTTCCTTTGCAGTCGGTTCGCAGGATACGGCGTTTATTACCGGTGTCGTATTGATCACATTAGGGGAAATTCTCATCTTTCCGGTGTCCAGCTTGTTCATCGATCGCATAGCCAAAGATCGGATGCGGGGCACTTACTACGGTGCCAACAATTTGGGGCAATTGGGTCTCTTCTTCGGTCCGATGATCGGAGGAGGGTTGTTGGATCATATGAAGGGTCCGGCCATGTGGTGGCTCATGGCCTTCAT
>NZ_QBKR01000046.1 GCF_003054245.1 Melghirimyces profundicolus | reverse complement strand
TGTTGGTTAACCCTCTGCACGTCAAAAAAAGCAAGGAACTCGACGACAACTCCCCAACCAAGAATGACATCAAGGATGCCAAAGTCATCGCTCAGTTGGTCAAGGATGGCCGGTATTCGGAGCCCAACGTACTGACCGGGGTCTACGCAGACCTTCGGGTCGCCATGATCCAACGGGATCGGCTAACCGAAAATCTTAAGCGGATCAAGAACCGGATGCACCATGCGCGCGTAAATATGCTTCTTGAATTAGTTCTATTTCGTCATAAAGTTACTTCTGCACTATCTGAATAAGGTTGCCGCATGTATCGTCGAAGACAGCCACTGTGACTTCGCCCATTTCTGTCGGCTCCATAGTAAACTTCACGCCGTGTTTCATTAATCGTTTATACTCTTTGCGAACATCTGCAACGCCAAACATTGTTGCTGGGATGCCATCGGCAAATATCTTCTTTTGATACTCTTTGGCGGCCGGATGGTCATTCGGTTCGAGCAAAAGCTCGGTACCGTCTTGATCATCGGGAGAAACAAGCGTTATCCACCTAAATTCTCCGACGGGAACGTCCTGCTTTTTTACAAACCCCAGCGTTTCTGAATAAGTGCCTTGTCTTGATCTTGTACGAATATACTGGTAACAATAATTTTCATACTGTTTTTGCCTCCTTTGATACTGCTAACAATCTGGCTGCAAGCAAAACAACCCACACATTCGTCAGAAGTCCTGTTCCGAAAAGAATATATCCCGTCAGGGAGGGTATGATTTGCGCAAGAACAATAGAAGCTATTTCAAAATTCGATTCACACACCAAATAATGAGTACAATCAGGCAAAAAGCTCTATAGATATGCAAATATCGGTCATATCGAACCCCGAGTCATTTTCCATTTACTGGAGAGATGGCCCCAAAATCGGCCTTCGCTCCCTCTACCCCTTTTAAGACAACAGACGGAACACTTGAAAGCCAGTGATATCAATGTTGAGAAAATGTCTCTTATGTCTTTTTTAACTGTACCCTGTTGAGACATATGGTGCCCGGGGCACTCCGCCACCACGTCCCCTGGGGGGAACTATGGCTGGCAACTGCTGCCGCCGACTCCCGGGAGGGAACCGGTTGCCGGATCCGCCACTGATCCCCCGGGGGAAACGATGGCCGGCAACTGCCGCCGACTTCCAGGTGAGAACTGGCGGCTGGGAGCACTGCCGCTTAGCCCCCGATGGTATAATATGGTGTGGTGCATACATTCAAGGGAGGCCTTCATAGAGCAAATAGGAGGCCTTCTGGGGCGCCTTTTTATTGATCCGAATAGGAGAGGTCCTAATTCAACGGACATTCGTTAGAGTGGCACATCCGACGCTCACTTACTTTTGCTGCTTTCTCCGTATCGAAGTAAACCGCGTTTTCCGGTTTAATCTCATGGCATCTTCCGGCTAGGCCGATCTCGTTACTTACTGTTCTTACTGTCGGAAGAAGACGAGGCCAGCCATTAGGAAGCGACTGGTGTCACCATTCCATCCTGCATATAGTAGGTGTTGTGGCAATGGTCAGCAACAACCTGATCATGCGTTACGATTACCAGCGTTTTTCCTTGCTGATTCAGTTTTGTAAAGATATCTAAGATCTCCGATTCCGTTTGTACATCTAACGATCCAGTTGGTTCATCTGCCAGAATCAAGGCCGGGTCCTGAATCAATGCTCTTGCAATAGCAACCCTCTGCATTTCCCCACCTGACAATGTATCCACCGCTTTATGTTTCAATTTCGTTATATTTAACTCCATCAGCATATGTTCAACCTTATTCTTGATTTCTTTTTTTGAAAGCTTACTGTATCGCAAAGGAAGGGCAATATTTTCAAATACATTTTTACTGTCAACCAGCGCATAATTTTGCACGATAAAACCAATATTTTGTCTCCGGAATTTCGCCCGTTCATTTCCGTTCATTTCACTTACATACGTTTGATGATATCGATAAGTCCCACTGTCCGGGGTATCTAAACCCGCCAGGATATTTAATAAGGTGGACTTTCCTGATCCACTCCTACCCATAATTGCCAACATATCGCCCTGCTCGATTTCCAAATCGAGCTCTTTCAAAACGTCAATTTTCCGCTCACCGCTCCGATATGATTTTGTCAGATCTTTCAAGGTTATCAATGGAATCACTCCGATCGTTTTAACAAGCTACTGATTTCAATTTTAGAGAATTGCCAATACAAGGGGAGAGCTGAGATGAGTACAGTGAGGGAAAAGAGCATCAAGTTCATCAAGGTATACATTCCGAAAGAAACATCGATAACCTGTTTATACCACAGAGTAATAACGAGCCCCGGCAATCCCACTATGAAGAGAATTTCAGCCAGAAAGTACGAAAACAGCTGATTCAGGGTGGCTCCAGAAGAGAGGTGAATAGACATGTTTCTGAAGTTATCCTGAAACTTGGTCACCATCAGTATTGAAATGCTAAGTATACACACCACGAATAGTGCACTTGACATGATTTGTAACAACTCCACATTAACTCGAATAACCGAAAAAACAAAATCAAGTGAATCGCTATTTGCCCCAATGAGTTGCATATCAGTAAAACCGGAGGCTTTCTTGACCTGCTCCAGATCCCGGCGCACCACATAGGGTTTCTCGTTGGTGAAAATCATTCCATTAATCAGTTGCATGTAATGTATTTTTTGAAACCGTTCATCCGCTTCATTCTTCGGGGAATTGGAAAACTGTAAAGCAGGCATTACAATATATCGGTCCAGATACAATTCAGGATTGTTGGCATTAAACACAAAGGTGTCAGGTTGAATAAACCCTCGAACCACTAATTTGAAATCCTTACGCAGGTACTTTGTCTTAATTTCATCACCAACTTGGTAAAACGGTTGATATTCAGCTCCCAATAATACTGGAACTGCTTCCCCCTGACGATAATGAAAATCTTGCGCGGAAAAAGGGTGCCCGTTGCTTAACGGAATCGAAAAACGGGTAAAACCTTGTTCATTGATTTGAACTGCTTTCAAGGGGTTGTAGGGGTGTTTTTTTAACTGTTCAATAGGGGCTCCATGTTCATATCCATATAAAAATTTATCCCACTTTGGATCATCACCAATCTTCACATCAATATGCTGATTAAAGAGATATACGAAACGTTTCCCAAATCGGTGTTCCAAATTTTTGTAAAACTTTTTTATTATCTGAAGGGAATTCGGTCGCTTTAAAAATGCCTGAAATTTACTGTCTGACGCAAGATCATCCGATAATTGGTAGAAGTTTAGCTCTTTTAAAGGTTGCAGACGGTCGGATTTGCCCTCGATGTGCGTATAGGTCAGAAATAACAGCGCACTGGTGAGAAAGAGTACCGTAACCTGAATGGCAATCAACGCAGAAAACCATTTCCTGCGTTTGAGGCTCTCCAATACTTCGTTTAAGATCATTTTCATAAAAAAGATTTTCCTTTCCCATCGATTTGTTTCAGCAAACCGCCTTTAGACAGGTAAATGGATAAAAGTGATAATAGGAGGATTACCCCGTACCCCGTCAACAACGGCAATGTATAATCGACAAGGAAAAAGGGATTGATCTTACCCAGTGACACAAACAGGGCAGAACTTCCTAAACAGACTAATGCATAACAAATGGATACGATCACAAGATACTGAAGCATTATGTGTATATAAACTTGTTTTATGGATATCCCGTGTTCCCATAATATCTGTAACTCTGTTTTTTTCTTATTTAACCAAAAATGGTTAAATAAAAGACTTGAGACCACCATGATGCTGGCAATGGTAATCCATAGACCCTTTTGGTATGAATCCAAGCCGAGATAGCGCTGAGCCCCTTGATCGCCCCTATCAATTACCTGGATGGGAATACGATTCTGGTTGATGGATAACGCTCGACCTTGTTTGAGTGTTTCGTCCTTGGTGTTCATGACATAAACATTGGGAAGTCGATCGAAAGCATCAATATTGATAAGTGCTATTTTGTCCAAATCCGACGAATAAGAAGCCCCCATCCGGCCGATAACCTCAAATGTCTTTCCCGCAACTCGGAAATATTCATTACCATTTTTTTTAAATACGTCTTCTTTCCCGACGCTCTTTCCCACTTGCTTACCCAAAACCGCTAATCGCTTTCCTTTGTAAAAATCGGCGGCGGTAAAATACCGGCCAGATTGCATTGGGGGGATGAAGGTATCTTTATTAAAATAAATGGCCCTATCCTTATAATCTTTTTTGGTGTCCAATTCATTAAAAAGGGTAAAGGTTTTTTTTGTATCCAGCTGTCTCCAGTCAATCGGCTGACTTGAGTCTTGCAAGCTAAAAGCGAAACTGGTTGGTGTATACAGTCCTCTGGATATGATGTTCATTTCCTGTTGTTTAATTTGGTAGTAATTCGTTGAGACGACCAGGATGCTTAATAACAAATACAACAGAATTAACCACAGGGTTCCGTCCCGTTGCCATTGTTTGATTTTTTCCATAGGCTCTCCTTTGAGTAGATAGTTTTGGAATCCAGATTAAAGAGCATATATGTAAGATTAAATCAAAGTTTAAGAACTTTTTAATGATGTGTACAAATTAAATAGAAAGTGGCGGTCTCCTAACTGTTTGGTATACTGGTAGTCCAAGCCAAGAAAGGAGAACCGCCAAGGATTATACATGAAAATAAGCGATAGAACCAGGGACCTGAACAATATCATGGACCCTGTCTATGCTGTAAATTATTTTACTTTAATGTCCATAGTACGTTTTTGCAGTATACCAAATACTCGCATACGGAGACCTTGCGTTAGTATAATCCCAACCCCACTGCCTGAAACTATCAGTTATAACATCACCGTCATCTTCCATTCGAGCACGGGTATAATGATATTCTCCGGGCCATGTCGTTTCACCAGCAGCACGTTCTAAATCAGGATCAGTAGGGTGGGGCTCTACCCAACCATTATGATCCACTGCTTGAATGCCAACATCATTCGCATTTACATCCCCTTCGGTCCACCCTTGATATTCCTCGGACGCAAACGCTGGAATAGACAAACTGCTACAAATTAACCCAACTGACAGCACCTGAACAACCCGTTTTTTGATTCCTATTTTTACCCTCCTGTTTTTAGCGTCCATAGTAAGTTCTTGCAACATATGTGTAAGCCGCATACGGAGAAGCTGCATACGTATAATCCCAATCCCATTGTCTACCGCTGTCTGTTTCTGGGGTCCCACCAATTGTTTCCATGCGTGCACGGGTATAATGATAAACACCATCCCAATAGGTTTCCCCCACGGCACGCTCTAAATCAGCATCATAGGGATGGGCTTCCACCCAACCATGGTGTTCAGCGGCTAGAGTGCTAACTTCATTAGCATTCCAGTAACCTTCTCCTTCTGTCCAACCCCCAGTTACTCCGGAGGACTCAGAGGCAAACGTTGGAACGGACAAACTACTACAAATTAGCCCGACTGACAGCACCTGAACAACCCGTTTTTTGATTCCCACTATTTTTACCCTCCTGTGTAAAAATGTAGATTTATGTTGCATATTGGTTCTTTGACAAAAACAAGATTATTCCCTTCCTGAATAAAAAACTTTTTCCCAAAATGAAAATAATTAAAGGTTATAAGCTCCTGTTAGCGGCAGGGGAATAAGGGGGAAGTCCGAGACACGTGCAATATCTGGGGTCCCGCCAGCAATTTGACAAAATGCTGGCGGGACCCCATCCCCATCTTGGACCCTTCCAGCATGCGGCCGATCTCTTCCAACGCATCCGGCGCCAACTCGGGCGGGCGGTACTCCTCTTTTCTCTTCCGCTCCTCCTGCAGCTGGACCTCGTGCTCCGGCAGCATCATCCGGTGACCTTCCCACAGCTTATTCCCACGCTCCAACGCCTTCACGTTCATCACCTCAACCCTATTTTACCCGAACGTATATTCGCATATAAGCGGGAATTTATAACAGCAATGTCGTACTATTCACGGGGTTTATTGTCCGGTGAAGGCGATTTTAGCCCCCTGTCTGATCGGCAGCTTCCCCCCAGGTCTACCGGAAATGAAACGAAGACCGCCCGGATCCGGGCGGTCTCTGGGTGGTCAAAACTTCCTCAACCGTTTTAATGCCTCTTTTTCTGAGATTTCCCCGCGAAGGTATTCGGAAGAAATCTCAATAGCCTCCCTGGACGGTGGCGGTCCTTCCGCTGAAACTGATTTCACCGCGTATCGAATTGCTTTGTCGGTCTTGTTCATGTTTTCATTCCTTTCGAATAGCCAGTTCTTTGGCGCGTTGCAGAAATTCCTCTTGGGAAATCTCGCTCATTAATCGCTTTTTAATCAACTGATCTTCGGTTTCAGTGGTATGAAGACCTTCAATAGCCAAGGATGCTTTGGCCGCGTCCATCATCCGCTTGACTTGCTCTTCCGTTCGCATTTTCCTTTTCCTCTCCATCAGAATTCAGAATAAGGATAATTGCTCCACTGTCTTCTGCGCATCATCCGGCAGCTCGGAAATCCAAGCGATGGATGATGATGTCGCTGCATCCCTGCCGGCCGCCGACCAGCAGAGTGTTCCGGTCGATATAGTTGAAGGCATAGCAGGTTTTCCCTTGGGAATGATTTACTGAAAATAGCAGAACCTTCTTTCCATCTTCCGTTCCCATCCCGACGTACCGAAGATAGTAGCCATCCTTCATCTTGAAGCTAGTTCGGGTTTTTTCCCCATCTTCTGGACCCACTCCCCAGGGTGGAGCGTCCCGTCTCCCAGATCAACCGGGACGGCCTCGATCTGGTCCCCTTCTTCAATCTTTGCATACATCGCACCCGCCTGGAGAAAGGTGTGCATCCTATCCCTCCTAAAACGTCGATTTTGTTATGTTTCAATCTCATTGGTCATCGTCATGGTCTACCCTGGCGATCATCGCAAACCCACTTTCCACTACCGCATCATTTAATCCCTCTTCACAATAATTGCAAATCCAGATTTTCTTCTTGTCCCAACGAAGCATCTCCGCACCGCAATGTTGACATTCTTTCATTTAATCCCTCTCCTAAGTGCCTTCTCTGGGCTGTCTCCCAGGGGGGCGCTTTTTGTTTTACTCCGCGTTTTCCTGAAGTTCGTACAAATCGTCCACCTTCACCTCTAATAGTTTCGCCAAACGGAACAGCTTCACGGCTCGGGGGTACGTTTTCCCATTGATCCAGGCTGATACTTGGGACTCCGACACCTCTAGTTTTTTGGCGATCTCTTTTGGCCAGGAAAGAAATCCTCTCCAAACAAAGCACCAGCCCCAGAGAATCGCTCTCTGAGGCCGGTTTATTTCCATCCGAAGGTTAAGGTACCCCCTTCGATTTGAATTTCTAGTAGTCTTCAATGTTAACTGTATTACAAGACGCTTCCCGGATCGTCCAATCCAACCAAATCTGAAAGGAGTGGTGCATGTTTTGGTTTTGTTCGCCTTTTCTGGAGCCGACGTCGCCAGAGTAATACGTATTCTTTAAAGCTAGGAGTTGATACCGTGTCCGACGATACCGGACACGGTAAAAATCCCGGTAAATCAACGATTTCACCGCGTCCGACCGCACCGGACACGGGTGACACCGGACACGGTACGTCGGACAGAAGGAAGATATATCTTTTAAGAAAGAATCTGATGATGATGATGTACCAGCTTGGGAAACTGATTCGGATTACATGGCATACAGAGAGCGAATCATGGATGGAAACGGTGCTGATATCGCGGTTCACTCCCGGCATTATCCAGCCTTCCGTGAGTTGATAAGCAAAGTCGGAGTCAAGGAACTTTTCACTATATTGGATCGGTACATCACCATCGTAACAGCCGGAGAACACACACATAAAACTCCCCAAGCAGTTTGGTTCCTGAAAGGCGGCTGGAAGAATTTTGACCATCGGAAGCCAGCAAAACCGAAACATTCTCGATCTGGCCGGAGAAAAGGTCAAAAAGAGTAACCGATTCCCAAAGCCCTGCAACGTGAGTTTGAAGAAGGGGAATCCAAGGAAGGGCCTGAAGTGGTTGGCTTGGACCCGGAAACAGAAGCCCGGATGCGTGCCAAGTTAGACCGGATGAATCGACGCTTTGAAGAAAAGAAAAAGGAAGCATTTAACACATCGTCTTTGTGAAATCGATTGGAAGGACACCGTAGAGCTGGAGATACATGAAGTCATGGCTTTGATTGAAGCGTCGCGCGACCTGCCAGAGAAGTGGCGTAACAATCCTAACTTGCTGGATGCGCTGGACAAACTCCACGAACTAAGGATCAAGCACAACAACGAGACAGGCAAGAGTCTTTAAGGAGATGCGTCAAAAGGGTTTTGGGTTTGAGCGTGGAAATATTTAGATGAGGAACTACATCTGGGATGGAACGGCCTGAGGCGGAGGCGGCGGCCTTCTTTTCTGCAGGAGTTGCAGGAAAGGAGGTGATGCCAATGACGGAGACGATCATGTTGCTCGCATTGCTCGTGCAAGTGATACACGTCGTTTACGTCATATCACAAAAAAAGTGATCCGCCCAGGCCTCGGAAACCATGCGGCGAATCACTTTTTGTGAGTCGTATGGGCCGCGGCCTTCGCTGATGAAGGTCGCGCCGTCTGGGTGTGTTCCTCACCCTTATTATAGTATGCAGAAACAGGAAAAATCAAACCCGGAAAGAAGATGAATAAAGGGGCCGGTTTTTATTTATGTTGCGGCCTGATGGGGAACGTTTCTAAAAGGATGGGAAAAGACAAGAAAACCCTCGTTAACAAAGGGATCAAGACCCTTTTGCATAGATTTTGCATAAACTTCCCCGGAAAACATAAAAAAGCGGAGGCTACGGAAAAACCGCCTTCATCCCTTTGCTAAAAAGGGGAGAGGCGGTTTTGTCTGCGATCCTGTAAGGTTACAAAGCGTATGGGAGGTTATGTGCTTTACTCGTGCATAGAGCATGCAACCAGGTGAAGTAGGGGGCCAAGCGTCTGAGACGTTTCAACCCCCCTTCCCGAACCGTACGTGCGGCTTTTACCGCATACGGCTCTCCAGGAACCTACATCGCTTTTCCTCTCCATCAGAATTCAGAATAAGGATAATTGCTCCACTGTCTTCTGCGCATCATCCGGCAGCTCGGAAAACTTCTCCAAGCGATGGATGATGATGTCGCTGCATCCCTGCCGGCCGCCGACCAGGAGAGTGTTCCGGTCGACGTAGTTGAACGCATAGCAGGTTTTCCCTTGGGAACGGTTGACTGTAAACAGGAGGACCTTTCCCCCTTGCTCTTCCCCCATTCCACAAAAACGTAAGTAATAGCCATCCATCATTTCAAAGCTGGTCCGCTTCTTTTGACCCAACTTCCGGACCCACTCGCCAGGGTAAAGAGTAGTATCTCCCAGGTTAACCGGAATGGTCTGGATCCGGTCCCCCTCCTCAATCTCCGCGTACATTGCGCCCGCCTGAAGAAAGGTGTGCATCCTTCAATCCCTCCCGTAAGGCTCTCATTACTTAACGTTACTCGTTATCATCCGCCCATTCTTCGGGTTCCTCATCGTAGATTTCCGGGCGTGGAACGACAAGCACATTGCCGGGGGCCTTGGCAAACCGCCGTCTTTCCAACTCCCTCGCATATTCAACCATTTGCTTTCTGCTCCAGCTCTCGACAGATCATTCGAGCCAATGCTGAGCGGACAGTGCAACCATCTCTGCAGGACAGCAGCTGGAGCGGCTTTGGGTAAATGCTGCCGCTCACTTTTTCACAACGCTTCTAGTACTGCTTTGAGAAATGGAAGGAATGGCCATCAGGTTTGTCGAAATTTGCCTTGAGGTGAATGATGATGGCATCCAACCGGATTCCCAAAGCCGTTCGTC
>NZ_QBKR01000045.1 GCF_003054245.1 Melghirimyces profundicolus | reverse complement strand
GGGAGTGAAGCGACCCCAGGCGAGACTTGTGCTCTGTGAGTGCATAGCGAGACCGGGAGTGAAGCGACCCCAGGCGAGACTTGTGCTCTGTGAGTACAACCGGAGCGGCTTCGGGTAAATGCTGCTGACTCACTTTTTCACAACCCATCTGATCCATCCCCCGTAATTTTTCTCCCCTTGGAATTATCCAAAGAATTAGCATAAAATTTTTGATTAGTTAAAATTGGATTCACAAATCGGCCCTATACTGAGCTTGAACACATCATAAGGGAGAGGATACATCATGAGTCGTCGGAAACACGGCCGGTGGACTGCCGGCTGGCTGATGCTGGCTTTGGTCGCCTTGACGGTTCTCACGGGGATGTCCCCGAATCCGGAAACTGCGACCACAGCCCCCTCCGAATCGGAAAGCGGAAATATTCAGCATTCCAAGTTTCTCAATGTGGCTCACCGGGGAGCTTCGGGCCATGCACCGGAAAACACCCTTGCCGCCTTTGACAAAGCGGTGGAGATGAAGGCGGACTACTTCGAACTGGACGTGCAGCGCAGTAAGGACGGTCATCTGGTCCTGATGCACGATACCACGGTCGACCGAACCACCGACGGCACCGGCGCCGTCAAAGATCTCACCCTGACGGAACTGAAGGCGTTGGATGCCGGAAGCTGGTTCAGCGACAAGTACGCCGGGGAGAAAATCCCCACCCTGGAAGAAACCCTGGACCGCTACAGAGGAACCGGGATCAAGATCCTGATCGAACTGAAAAGTCCCTCTCTCTATCCCGGGATCGAACAACAAGTGGCCGACATGTTGGCGGAAAAAAATCTGGACAATCGGGGCGACAAAATCATCGTCCAATCCTTCGACCATGATTCCGTACAGCGTTTTCACCGGCAAATGCCTTCCGTGCCGGTGGGAGTTCTGGTCAGCTACACAGCTTACAAAGAAACCGGCGTCACCGACGACGATCTCGATTCTTTCGCCGGATATGCCGATTATGTGAACCCCAACAAGGCCTTGGTCGACGCGGAACTGGTCCGTCGGGTTCATCAACACGGAATGAAGATCCTCCCCTACACCGTTCGGGACCGGGAAGCGGCGGACCGCTTGTTTGAAGCCGGAGTGGACGGATTCATCACCGATTACCCGGAACTGGGGTACACCCACCACCACAAATAATCATCCCCAAAAAGGGCACGGACACCCGTGCCCTTTTTTGTTGACCGATTTCCCATCTTTACCCATCCCATCCCCCGTGATATAATCGTTTTGTAAGATGAAAACAATTTTCGTCAGATGAAACGAAGGAGGGAATGCCATGGATGCGACGGATTCCACGAAAGGATGGGTCCGTGACCAATTTCAGCGTTCCGCATCGGGTTATCGGGACAGTGCCATCCACTCCCGGGGACAGGATCTTCAATGGATCGGAGAAGAAGTGGCCCGGTCTTCCACTCCGCTCCTCGCACTGGACATCGCCACCGGCACCGGGCACACCGCTTTTGTCCTCAGCGGGTTTTGCCACCGGGTTGTCGGCCTCGACCTGACTCCCGGGATGCTGAAAGTGGCCGCGGAAGAAGCGGAAAAACGAGGATTGCAAAACCTCACCTGGTCGCTGGCCGACGCCGAAGACATCCCCTTTCCCGATCGGTTGTTCGACGTGGCCACCTGCCGGATCGCCCCACACCATTTTCCCCGTCCGGACCGGGTCTTTTCCGAAATCCACAGGGTGTTGGTGTCCAGAGGTCGGTTGATTCTGGTGGACAACACTGCCCCCGACGACCCCGATTCCGACCGGATCCTCAACGAAGTGGAGCGGCTCCGGGATCCTTCCCATCACCGGGTATATCCCGTGGATGAATGGACCCGGCTGTTGCAGTCCGCCGGGTTTTCTGCGATTTCCCATGTGAGAAGTTGGGAAACCCCCGTCCGGTGGAAGGAATGGATGGATCGGGCCCGGACTCCGGATGAATCCCGAAAAAAGGCCATGGATCTCCTTTCCCGCTCCCCCGTTCCGGTACGGAAAACATTGGGTTTTGATCCGTCGGAAGACGACCCGGTGCTGATCCTTCGAAAAAGCATGTGGATCTGTCGGAAATAAAAATCCCGCCTTCGGTGGCCGGATTCTCCATCCATCCTTTGAAAGGGGTTGCAAGCTTTGTGAGCATCGATTTTTTCCACCCCGAAAACCGAAACGCCTGCAGCGGGCGACTCGCTTCCCGGGAATGGAGGGAGGCGATCCGGAACCTCTTTGATCCCAAGAGCCGGCAGGCGGCGGACATCGGTTGCGGCGGGGGGATTTACACCCGCGCCCTCGCCGATCTTGGAGCGCATGTGACGGGGGTGGATCCCTCCCCGGTCATGCTGGAAGCGGCCAGGGAAAAGAGCACCGGATATGAAACGATCCGATGGCGACTGGGCAAGGCGGAACAGACCGGCCTTATGGATCAAAGTTTCGACATCGTGCTGCTCCGGGCAGTGATTCATCACCTGACCGACCTCTCCGGCTGTTTCCGGGAATTGTTCCGGATCTTAAAGCCCGGAGGCATGATCCTCGTTCAGGACCGAACGCCCGATGATGTCACCCTGCCCCCTTCCGGAGAGCATCTGAGAGGAATGTTTTTTGAGATCTTTCCCCGGTTGAAAGTGCAGGAATGTGCCCGGCGACACCCCTCGGACCGTGTGAAATCGGCGATGATAAACGCCGGCTTTCTCCCTCCTTCACAACGGAAGCTGTGGGAAACCCGGACGGTTCACCCAACCCCTGCGGCTCTGGAGAAAGATCTTCTGCGGCGCACGGGTCGATCCATTCTTCACAAATTGAGCAACGAAGAATTAAAGCAATTGGCATTCGCCATCCGCCGGCGGTTGCAGTCGGAAGGACGGACCGGACCGATCCCGGACCGGGACCGTTGGACCCTCTGGTGGGCGAAAAAAGAAGCCTCGTAAAAAAAGGACCCGGTCTCCCCCGGGTCTCTCTCACTTCAAGCCGTTTTCCGGCCGGTTTTTTCTTTCTCTCCGAAGATGATTTTCAACAGCGGCGGCGTCACCAAGGTGGTCAGGATCACCACGAGGACCGTGGAAGTGAAGTATTCCCTCAAAAGACCCGCCTCCAAACCGATGGCGGCGATGATCAGGGCCACCTCGCCGCGGGAAACCATCCCCGCTCCGATCCCCAAGGACGAGCGCTTGGAAAACCCGGTCAACCTGGCCCCCAACCCGCTTCCGATCAATTTGGTCAGGATGGCCACCACCGTCAGGATCACAATCATGAGGATCTGGTCCCCCAATCCCTGAAAGGAAACCTCCAACCCAATGCTGACGAAAAAGACCGGGACAAAGATGGCGTAGGCGATCGGTTCCACTTTGTGTTCCACTTCATGCTTGTAAGGGGTCATGGAAAGGGCCACCCCGGCGGCAAAGGCACCGATGATCGCCGCCACGCCCAGCTTTTCCGCCATGTAGGCGAAGAAAAAACAAAGGATGAGAGCGGCGCTGATCACCGATTCACTCACACGGAGGGGAGCCAGTCTTCGCATCACCCAAGGAACCAGCTTCCAGCCGATCCCAATGCAAAGCGCAAAGAAGAGCACCTTCTTGCCGATCACCATCCCCAGGGAAACATCCTCCGCACCCATAAAGCTCATCAGGAAGGCCAACAACACCACCACCAGAACGTCATCGGCCACCGCCGCACCCAGAATGGTGACGCTTTCCCGCGAATCAAGGCGTCCCATGTCCTTCAGGGTCTGGACGGTGATGCTGACCGACGTCGCAGACAAAAGGAGCCCCATAAAAAGGGACTGCGGTTGATCCAGTCCGAAGGCGAGGCCCCCGAGGTAACCGCCCAAAAGCGGGAGAATGATCCCTCCGACGGCCACCGCCAGGGAGGAGTTCCGGTTTCGGTTCAGTTCCTGGATGTCAGTCTCCAGTCCCGCGATGAACATCAGCAGCAGGACACCGATCTGACTTAGTTCCCCGATGAGATCCGAATTTTCAATCCAACCGAGCAAGGCCGGACCGATGACGATCCCGACGATCAGTTTGCCAAGCACCGCCGGTTGCCCCAGACGGACGCTCCAATCCCCCGCCAACTTGGTGGAAACCAAAATAATCAGCAATTTGAAGAACAGCAGCATCGCAACCCCTCCCCCAAGGATGAGAAAGAATCTCACATGACCTCCTATCATCATACAAAAGACTAAAAATCCCAAGTCCAGATAAGAATGATGGTTTTGTTACAGTTGATTCTCACCTTTTTCAGGATATACGGTCGAAAAAGCTCCCCATCCCAGCCGGCCAGGTAAACGGCCCACACGGAAGTGTGAGTTTGCTGAAAAAACCGTTGGGAATGGCAAACGGAGGACGGATTGGAGCGGAACCGGCAAAAAAGCGGGACTCCGTCCGAACTGTTCCGGAGAACCCGCTTTCCTGAATGGTTACACTCCCCCGCAATCCCGTCGCGGCGGAGCCTTTTTTTTCCCGTCGTGATCCGGTGAATGATCCTTACGAAACTCTTCCGCGATTGAATCACGAAGGTCTTCGGCAGATTGCCGCCTCATCTGTTCTGAACGGACTTGTCGGTCCGGTGTTGGCTGATCGGCCATTTGATTTCACCCCTCCTTCTATCCTGTCTGAATCGCCGGAATTCATGCGAGTCCGGAGATCCGATCGGAGTCCTGTTAAAAGCGTTGTGATGGATGGTCAGGCTCGGAAAGGGAAGCGTTTACCCGAAACAGCGACTTTGCTGTCTGCCCGCAGCCGGAGAGCTCCGCAGACTAAGCCGAACAAAGCGGCTTGAACCTCGAGTGGTGGGAACCGACGGCTTTACCGGTATGATAAAGTGGGAATGGACACTCCAACCAATGGGTTGTAATGAAAGGAGGATTCCGCTTGATCCAGATCCGCCACGGGGATATCGTCGAACAACCCGTCGATGCCCTCGTGAACCCCATCAATTGCCGGGGATTGCCGGAACCCGGGGCGATTCGGTTCCGGGAAGCCTTCCCCGAAAACTTCGTCTCTTACCGGAGGGCCTGCCGTCTGCGAAAAATCACTGTCGGAGACGTGTTTGTCGTTCCGCTGGCCCCGGAGGGAAGTCGCCCCCGTTATATCCTCAACTTCCCCGTCAAACGCACCGGGAGGCGGCCCGCCCGGTTGGAAACTGTCGAGAAAGGACTGCCCGCTCTGGTCCGGGCCTGCCGGGATCTTAAACTCCGGTCAGTGGCGATTCCCCCACTCGGAGTGGAACCGGGCGGGGTCGACTGGGAATCGGTGAAAGAAAAAATCATGGAAGCATTTGAGGGAATTGGGCTCCGGGTCATTCTGGTCCCGCCCGCCAACCGGGAATGAATGATAAAAAAGCAACCGAGACGGTTGCTTTTTCAGCTCAGGGAAACGGCCTGGCCGGTGCCATAGGCCCGATCCAGCGCTTTCAGTTTTTCCCGGATGTTTTCCCGGTACGTGTCGATGTAAGCTTGGGGTTCCTTGGGGTTGGGGAAGCGGTGAATTTTCCCGCTCCCGGGGGGGATGATTTTGCTGACCGCTCCGCACCCCAATCCGATGATCGTCTGCCGTTCCTCCATGATCAAAATGTTGTAAAGGCTCTCCTCTCCGGGAAAAGCGTAGCCCACGTTTTCCTGATTCCCCAGGATATTTTTTTGCCGGTACAGGTAATAGGGAACATACCCCATCCTCCGGGTCCAGTCCCGGGCAACGTTGACCATCTCGGTGATCTCGGATCGATCCGCCGTCTTGTACTTCTCCGGGTTCCGGGTCATATGGGATCCCCGTTTAAAGGAAAGGGTGTGAACGGTCAGGGATTCGGGACGCAGCTCTTCCATCACTTCCAAGGATTGGCGGAAGGTTTCCAATCCTTCCCCCGGCAACCCGATGATCAGGTCCATGTTGATGTTATTCAGTCCCATGGAGCGCGCCATCCGGTATTTGTCAAGGGTCTCTTTGACCGTGTGATGGCGTCCGATCCGTTTCAGGGTGTTTTCCTCAAAGCTCTGCGGATTGATGCTGATCCGATCCACTTCCCAACGGCGGAGCAACTCCAGCTTTTCTTCATCCAGGGTATCGGGGCGGCCCGCTTCCACCGTCAGCTCCCGCACCCGGTCAAACCCCGGGACCGATGCCTTCATCTTCTCGAACAGGTCCTCCATTTGCCGGGCAGTGATGGAAGTGGGGGTCCCCCCTCCGAAATAGATCGTGGTGACGGGAAGGCGGTTCCGTTCCAACCAGTCCCCCACAACTTCACACTCCTCATGAAGGCCCGAGAGAAATTCCTCCACGGAACCGTTCCGGCCCCGAATGGCGTAAGCCGGAAACGTGCAATAGGCGCACTTGGTCGGACAAAAGGGGATCCCGATGTACAGACTCACTTCCCGGTCCAGTTCGTACAAATCGGGAAGGACCGTCGTCTGCCGCTCCACGATTTCCTGCAACAGCTCGATTTTATCGGGCATCAACCGATAGTCCAGCTCCAGGATCGCCGACGCTCTTTCCGGGGAAACCCCGTTCAGCAGCATGTTGTGCAGAAGCTTCGTCGGCCGTACGCCGGTCAGGATCCCCCAAGGCTGCCGAACCCCCGTCGCTTCTTCCAGTACCTGGAGCAAGGCGTGATTGAGCACTTGCTTGATCTGTTTGCGCTGCTCTTTGTCCGAACCGGCTTTCAGCGCGTCCCGTTCATGAAAACCGTGCCAGGCCTGATTCCCGGAAGGGTCGGTCAATGTCACGCCCACCCGGATCCGGTCTTCCACCTCCATATGGATATGGATGATTCCGTCCGCTTCACGCCGTTCTCCGGTCACTTTCACCTTGGGAAAAAACAGACCGGTAATCAGTTCAATCTCGCGATGAAACGCAGCAGGAACCCCTGAGACAAACAGTCTTTTCATAAAAAGCCGTGCAGACCTCCGTCCATCGAGGCCGCACGCACCTCCATTTCAAACCGTGAATTCACCTTTTCTCAGTCTAGCCTACTCCCGGATGGAAATCAATGAGGGATGGAAACTCCGGACGCCCGGTTCCGGTCCGTTCCGGCCGTCCGACCGTCCCTTCCTCCTCACCGATCGGATCCAGGTTGTCGCGGAGGTCCGCCGATCCGTGGAGAACCGTCTGGATCACCAGGATCCTCTCTGTTTGACTTCGGCGCATGGGGAAGCTCCTTTCTTTCATGACTTTTTTCAGCAGTTTCCCCCGATCCGGACCCGTTCAGTCCCCACGGTGGCTGCCGATGGTCAGGGTGTCAGCGGATATCTCCCTCCCCGTGGAAGGGATAGGTGTGGAAATGAAAAAACACATTTTTACATTGGAGCGCATAAAATGGGAAGCATCGGTTCAAAAACACCCCCCGGGGAGGGAAGGCACATGACAGCTGTCGTGGGACTGGCTATGCTCATTCTCGGGCTGACCCTGATCGGGATCTCCGTCGCTCCGATCTCGTGGCAACAACCGTCGGAAGCGGGTGGATGGTTGGATCCCCGGCCCAAGTCGCTGTTCAGAAAGGAACGGATTCGTACGGCCCGTTCGAACCGGTGGAGTGGAGGACTGCTCTTATTGGCCGGCCTCCTCCTGCTTTTGTTATAACCACATAAAGCCCGGCGGAGAATTTTCCGCCGGGCTTCATCGAATAAAAATCCATGTATTGGCAGTTTTCAATCTGACCAAAGGATGGTATTTTTATAAAGTAATCATTTTGATTATACATCTTTTTGCGTCGAACTTGCGAAAAGCCGACCGGTTTATATTGTTTTTTATACATGACGGACCTTTCAGGAAAAGGAAACCGTTTGATTTTTATCACAATTGCATACTACAATGTGAGACGAATGTATTCGCTTTCAAACACCGTATACTTCCCACCAGAGGTGAACCTTCATGAAACCCCAGGAACAATCGCTTGCCAAATGGGACTACTTCAAGTTTCTCATTCCTTCTTTCATCGGCATTTTCCTTTTTATGATCCCCATTCCCTCCAAAGACGGCGTCACCATTCCGGTGGCCTTGTTGGCGGGATGGTTGCAGGAACGCATGGCTGACATCCTTCCCCACCTGATGACCTTCATCCTCCTTTTGACGGTGGTCGGCTCCGTTCTTGCCAAGGCGTTGAAGCCTGCCTGGATCATGGACCGGCCCTTCTTCAAGGCTCTCTTCGATGTTAAACCGCTTTGGCTGACCGCCCGCATCCTCGGCTTCATTTTTGCCCTTTTCACCTTATACAAAATCGGACCGGCGGCAGTCTGGTCGGAAAACACCGGCGGATTGCTCCTGTTTGACCTGATCCCGGTACTGTTCTCCGTCTTTTTGTTTGCCGGTCTGTTTCTTCCCCTTTTGATGGACTTCGGCCTCCTGGAGCTGTTCGGAGCGCTGTTGACCCGGATCATGCGTCCGGTGTTCACCCTGCCCGGTCGCTCTTCCATTGACTGTATCGCCTCCTGGCTGGGGGACGGCACGATCGGGGTGCTCTTGACCAACAAACAGTATGAAGATGGCTTCTACAGCAAGCGGGAGGCCGCCGTGATCGGGACCACCTTCTCCGTCGTCTCCATCACCTTCACCATCGTCGTGCTTGCCCAAATGAAGCTGGATCATCTGTTTGTCCCTTATTATCTCACCATCGTGATTGCGGGCTTCGTCGCCGCCGTCGTGATGCCGCGAATCCCGCCTCTCTCCCGGAAGCCGGACGATTACTACAAAGGTGCGTTCAAGAAGCTGGATGAAAGGATTCCTGCCGGGAACACGGCATTTGGATGGGGAATCCGTCAGGCCGCCGTACGGGCCCAGGGACAGCGATTCGGTGAAGTATGGAAGGGCGGAGTCAAAAACGTCTTGGACATGTGGATGGGAGTCGTTCCGATCGTAATGGCTCTGGGAACCATCGCTCTGATCATCGCCGAATCCACCCCGGTTTTCACCTGGCTCGGCAAACCCTTTGTTCCGCTCCTCAACCTGCTCCAGATCCCCGAAGCCGGCGCGGCAGCCGAAACCATGGTGATCGGCTTTGCCGATATGTTCTTGCCTTCGGTGATCGGAAGCGGCATTGAAAACGAGATGACCCGCTTCGTCATCGCCTGTGTCTCGGTCACCCAGCTCATCTACATGTCCGAAGTGGGGGGACTTCTCCTCGGTTCCAACGTGCCCGTCAACTTCAAGGACCTGATCGTCATTTTCCTGCTGCGAACACTGATCACTCTTCCGGTGGTCGCTCTGATGGCACATTTGATTTTTTGATCCTTCAGCATCCCCATCCAAAAACGGATCCGGAAAATCTTCGGATCCGTTTTTTATATACTAAAAACGTATTTGGAGCACAGGGAGCTCAGAAGGTGCAGATTCAGAAAATCGATGCCTGCATGCCGGAAGGGGAGGTATGAATCGGAGCAGTCGCTGCATTTCTGATCTCCTGCGACATCGCCAGGTTGGTCGGACGGCTGCAGCCTGTGACCTGAACCAAAACGGAAACCCTCACCGCCACACGGTGGCGGTCATTTTCCATGATCATCACCCGGGGAACCCAGGAACCCGCAAATGAATCATGCTTCAGAACTGATAACCCCCCGGTGAGATCCCTCACCGGGGGGTTCCATTAAAAACCATTTTAACGGTCCAACACCTTGTTCACATGTTCCAGCACATTCTCCACTGTGAAACCGTACTTCTCCATCACCAAACCGCCGGGAGCGGAGGCACCGAAGGTATCCAAGCCGACCACCGCGCCGCGGTCATCCGTGTATTTCTCCCAACCGGAGGGATGGGCCGCTTCGATGGCAACGCGGGCTTTGACATCCGGAGGGAGAACGGAGGCGCGGTAGGACTCCGGTTGTTCGTCGAAGAGTTCGCGACAGGGCATACTGACGACGCGGGCCTGGACACCCTGTTCTTTCAATTTTTCGCAGGCCTCAACAGCCAGGCTGAGTTCGGAACCGGTGGCGATGAGGATGACATCGGGATTGCCGTTCTCGGCATCCGACAACACATAGGCGCCCTTCGACACCCCCTCGCCTCCGAGGTCCGCCGTGCCTTCCAGGACCGGGAGACCTTGACGGCTGAGAGCGAGGGCCACCGGACCGTCATTCCGGGTCATGGCATACCGGTAAGCCGCTACGGTTTCATTGGCGTCCCCGGGCCGGAACAGCTTTAAGTTGGGAATCAGCCGCAGGGAAGGAACATGCTCCACCGGCTCGTGGGTGGGTCCGTCCTCCCCGACGGAAATACTGTCGTGGGTGAGCACATAGAGGACCGGCAAACCGGAGAGCGCCGCCAGCCGGATGGAGCCGCGCATATAATCGGAGAAGACGAGAAACGTTCCGCCGTAGGGACGCAGCCCCCCGTGATACGCCATTCCGTTCAGGGCCGCTCCCATGGCGTGTTCCCGCACTCCGAACCAGACGTTGCGTCCGGAGTAGTCCTCCGCGTGGAAGACGCCTTCCTCCTTCAGGGTGGTCTTGTTGGAGGAAGCCAGGTCGGCGGATCCGCCGAACAGGTTGGGGATGGTTTTTGCCAAGGCGTTCAGGGCATCCCCGGAGGCCGCACGGGTGGCGATTTTCTCCCCGGGTTCATAGACCGGCAACTCGCGGTCCCAGTCTGCGGGAAGCTCTTTGTTGATCGACTCCTCCAGCTGCTTTCCGAGTTCCGGATGGGCCCGCTTGTATTTTTCAAAGAGGTCGTTCCATTCCTCTTCCGCCCGCTGCCCCTGATCCTTCAGGCGGCTGAAATGATCTTTCACCTCGTCGGGAACGAAGAAAGGTTCCTCCCACTGCCAGCCCAGTTCCTTCCGCACTCTGGCCGCTTCTTCCGGACCCATGGCTTTTCCGTGGATTTCATGGGTGCCGGCCAGATTGGGGCTGCCGTAACCGATCGTGGTCTTCACTTCGATCAGGGTGGGGCGGAAGTGTTCTTCCCGGGCCTTTTCGATGGCGGCGGCGATTTCATCCAGGTCGTTTTCCTCCTCCACCCGGAGCACCTGCCAGCCGTACGCTTCAAACCGTTGGGCCACGTCTTCGGTAAAAGCGTGGGCCGTCTGGCCGTCGAGGGAAATATCATTGGAATCGTAGAGAGCGATCAGTTTCCCCAGTCCAAGATGACCCGCCAGGGAAGCCGCTTCTGCCGCCACCCCTTCCATCAGATCCCCGTCACTGCAGATGGTGTAGGTATAGTGGTCGATCACCGGATATCCTTCCCGGTTGAAGACAGCCGCCAGATGGGCCTCCGCCATCGCCATCCCCACGGCGTTGGAGATTCCCTGCCCCAAGGGACCGGTGGTCGCTTCGACACCGGGAGTATGGCCAAACTCCGGGTGACCGGGGGTTCGGCTCCCCCATTGACGGAAGTTTTTCAGCTCTTCCATTGGAAGGTCGTACCCGAAAAGATGAAGCAGACTGTACAGAAGCATGGAGCCGTGTCCAGCGGACAGGACGAAGCGGTCCCGGTTGAACCAACGGGGGTTGGCCGGGTTGTGCTTCATGAAGCGTGACCACAGCGTATACGCCATCGGGGCGGCCCCCATAGGCATTCCCGGATGGCCGGACTTGGCTTTTTCCACTGCGTCGATGGACAGCATACGGATGGTATTGACGGCCAGTTGTTCGACCGACCGGCTGTTGTTCGTCATCGCTACGACGTCCTCCTTGTCCTTGTGATAGGGAAACGAGCAGGAAAACCCGGCCCTTCAGGATTGGGATGAAAGTGAGAGCACCACACTTTAAAACACGGGCTGAAAACCGAATCACCCTGCCGCGCCCGCAGGAAGTTCCCCAAGGGTACTTTCGCCGTGTGGAGCAAGTCATACGTTCAGGTTATTATAGCATGCAATAGAAGTATTGTGAAAAAGTGAGCGGCGGCATCCACCCGAAGCCGCTCCGGTTGCACTCACAGAGCACAAGTCTCGCCGGGGTCGCTTCTCTCCCCGGTCTCGCTATGCACTCACAGAGCACAAGTCTCGCCGGGGTCGCTTCTCTC
>NZ_QBKR01000044.1 GCF_003054245.1 Melghirimyces profundicolus | reverse complement strand
TTGGAGATGGCCGCCTGGTGCGATATCCGGATCGCGTCCACCCGTGCCGAATTCGGCTGCCTGGAAAGGAGGTGGAATGTCCCCCTGGTGGACGGTGGCACCCAGCGCCTGCCACGGATCCTCGGTTGGGGACGGGCGATGGACCTGGTCCTCACCGGGCGGCGGATCGATGCACAAACGGCTCTGGAATGGGGGCTGATCACCGAGCTGACGGAACCGGAAGCGCTGCTGCCCCGGGCCAAGGCCCTGGCCGCGCAGATGGCCGCTTATCCCCAGGGATCCCTTCGCACAGACAAGCAAGCGATGATGAGGGGTTGGGGGTCCACCTTGGAAGAGGGGCTGCGGGTGGAATGCCAACTGGGGATGCCTCATGTGAACAGCACGGAGACAGAGGAAGGATTAACCCGGTTTCAAAGACGTAAAAAAAAGGAGGAAAGTTCAGGATGATCGCCGGGATGAACGTCTTCGATCGTCCAAGGGAATGGGACGGAAAATCAACAATGAAAAGGAGCGTATGATATTGAAAGTGGACGACATTCGAAAAATCTGTGTGGTCGGCAGCGGTTCCATGGGACATCAAATCGCGATGTTGTGCGCCCTCGGAGGTATTGAAACAACGGTTCAGGATATCAGTCAAGAAGCGTTGGAGAATGCCCGGCGAAAACTGGAAGCGATACTGGACGATTGGGTCCGCAAGGGAAAAATATCAGAATCGAACAAGAAAACGGCATTTTCCCGCCTCACCTTTTCCGCCGATTTGATGGAAGCGGCGAGTGACGCGGATTTTGTCATCGAAGCAGTGGTTGAAAAACTGGATGTAAAGCGAAAGGTATTCAAAAAGCTGGATGAACTCACACCTCCTCACGCCATCCTGGCCACCAACAGTTCGACCATTGTCAATTCCTTGATCGCCGACGTCACCTGCCGGCCCGACAAAGTATGCAATATGCACTTTTTTTATCCGCCGCTGGTGATGGATTGTGTGGAAGTAGTGATGAGTGATGCAACCTCCGAAGAGACGGCGCAGGTCACCCTGGATCTGTGCAAACGGATCGGGCGGACCGGGGTTTTGTTGCGGAAAGAGATTTCCGGATTTGTGGCCAATCGCATTTTGGGAGCATTGCAGAAGGAAGCGATGAAACTGTACGAGATGGGCATCGCCGATTTCAGGGATATCGATCTGGTTGTCACCAAGGCACTGCGCCATCCGTTAGGCCCCTTCCAACTGATGGATCTGTCCGGAATTGATGTCATCCATTATGTGATGAAGCAGCAATATGCCGAATCAAAAGACCCGAATGACTGCCCGCCCCGATTTGTCGAAGAGAAAGTGGAGAAAGGGGAGCTGGGCCGGAAGACAGGTAAGGGTTTTTATGATTATGACAAAAAGGATCGGGTGCGTTCTTGAGACTCGGCAAGGACTGAACCGGTTATGGATTTATGAACATACCCATAAGGCGCTGGATTATGGTCGTAATCCACCTCCTCACTTGTGGTGAATAATGGATTCACAACCCACAAAACCCCAACTTTATGCTGAGGTTGGGGATCCTGTCTGCAGAGAGTGCTGTACTCTATAGCATGACGGAAAAGGTTTTCTGCAGCCCGGTCGAGATTAAACTCCAAATACCATAAGTACCACACCAGCTGTAACCACGGTAAAAGTCCCCGATGATTCACAGAGAGCTTTTGGGCTCTCTTTTATTTTTTTGACTATACAAATAATTATATTTCCAATTATCGAACATTGTTGTATGATAGAGGGAGGAGGGGGGCATCGAATTCACTGGAGGTAATACTATGTACACATCCAAACTGGACATTCATGAGCTGGGCGAACTTGTCCGGAGGATCCGCAAAGAAAAGGGCTTTCGTTTGGAAGACTTGGCGGATGATAAAATTTCTCCGGCAACCATTAGCAATATAGAACGGGGGGTTCCACATGTAAGCCCGCAGAAGGCCATGTACCTTTTGGAGAAGTTGAAAATTGAACCGGAAGAGATCCCCAAGCTGATCTTGGGCGAAAAGGAGAAATTGGAGAAGGACCATTTCTATATTCAAATGGCGGACCTAAAGCGTGAATCGGGAGATCCGGAGGGAGCCCTCCAGGATTTGAAAGATTTGAAATATCCTGATGATCACCCATTGGCTCCCATGGCTTCGTATGTGAATGGAAAGTGCCACCGGGACCTGAAAAAGTGGACGAAGGCCGAGCGATGCTTCAATACGGGGATACGTTTATCCAGCCAGCTTCCTGAATCCACCAACATCCATGCAGTGTGTCTGGCGGAACTGGGTCTTTGTCGGTACCTGCAAAACGACCTGAACGATGCGTTAAAGTATACCGAAAACGCAATTCAGGTATTTGATCGGAACGGGGATCGGAAAGATGCATGGTATCTCCTTCAATCAAACAAAGGACTTTACTTAGAAAGAATGGGAAGAGTTGGTGAAGCCTGGCGGGTCGTTGAAGACAATTGGGATGAGCGGGACCAGATGGAGAACGTGTGGGACAAGCTAACATTTTACTGGTTGCGTTCCGAACTGTCTTACCGAATGGGCATGCTGGAAGATGCGATTCGTTGTGCTCGGGAAGGCTTGGAACTGGCCAGAATCAATAAAATTTATCATGCCATATTCACCTTATCAACCGTTCTGGGAAGCACCTACATAAAACTGGGAGAGTTGGTTCAAGCGGAGCAGTCATTCCAGACAGCTCTGGACTTTCAACCGAAAATCGACAACAAAAAGACGGTCACCGTTGCTTATATCCGACTTGGCATGCTTTACAAGATGAAAAACCAGATCGGTGAAGCCCTGGATGCCCTTCAGAATGGGATTGAGAACAGCCGTGAGCACAACGATGCCCCGCGTCTGACGTATGCCCTTCTCGTCTTGGGTGACCTCCATCAGTCCTCCGGGAAACAAGAGGAAGCGATAGCTGCTTACCAAGATGCCCTCTCTCTTGCTCAGACCCATCAGTACAAAAAGCGGGAGCACCGTGCTCTCTACAGTCTGGCCAGATGTTACAAAGATTCGAATGAGCAGGAATTTCAGAAATGTATGGTAAATATGTATCTGGTACAGACTGAATTAAGACAAGCAGAGGAGGATTTTTTCGATGAAGTGGAGTAAGAAGGCGATTATCATTGTTTTGTCCGCTTTGATCCTTGGTACGGGAGCTTGGGGAGTATCTCATTTAAAACCGTCCCAACCCCAATACACTGACACATTAAACACTGATGAACCGAGAGGTAGTTAAGGAAGATACGGGGAATCATTTCCCGTATTTTCAGGCTGTCGAGAAAGTCTCGACAGCCTGTTTTTTTGTCTGTTCATTGCCGTTCAATATTTAGAGGAGAAAAAGGATCGGGGCGATGGGCGTGTGACGTTCCAATAAAGCGAAACAAAATGACGGACGTTTGTCTGTATTGAGGAATGGGTCCCAGAAGATCATCTGCTCCGAAAGTGGACAAGTATCTCGATTTCTCTTTTATCACGGAAAAGGTACGTTCCTTGTATTGTCAAAACAATGGAAGACCCTCGATTGACCCGGTCGTTCTCTTTCAAATGATGTTCGTAGGGGATTTATTCGGGATTTGTTCCGAACGTCGATCAGAAAAAGAGATTCGTGTCCATGTGGTGTACCGTTGGCTTCTCGGTCTCAACCTCACCGACTCGGTTCCGAACAAGGATTTTTCGATGTTGATACGGAGAATACACCATCCGATTCCTGAAGATCTGTTTAACGTTTTCGTTCGCTGACGAGCTTTTCAACGGTGGGGAGATCGGCCGGTGCCCATGGGAGAGAAGATAGGTCATGGAGGGAAACCCATTGAAGCTCAGCGTGTTCTTTGGCCCGGGGTGTACCTTCCACGATCCTTGCTTCATTAGGTGGATGATGATGTTGGGATCGAAATGTTCCACATCTTCCATATTGGAAAAACGGCGAAGCCTGAATGGCTACGCCGTTTGTTTTACCTCTTTATCCGGCACGTAATCGATGACCTTGGGCCTGTGTGGTGGATAGGGGCCACGTAATCCGGTTCGCAGGAGCTGGTTGAGATGTTTCACTGATCCGTACAGCTTTTCTTTGGAGAAGGTTAAAGTACGGAGGGTTCGAGTTTTCGCATGTCCCCCGCTTCTTTGAATTGGCGGTGCCAACTTAACGCTTCCTCCAAAAGGTGAGGTGTATGGCCGCCTTGAACGGATGCTCTTTGAAAATAATCGCGAAGGGCATCTTTATAGAATGGGTGGGAAAGATTCTCGATAATGACTTTTGCCCGTTCCCGTGGAGAAAGCCCTCGCAGATCCGCGATCCCTTGTTCCGTCACAAGGATATCGACGTCGTGTTCCGTATGATCCACGTGAGAGACGAAGGGGACAATACTGGAAACCTTTCCGTTTTTGGCCGTGGATTTTGTCACAAATATCGTTAACCCGGCGTTGCGGGCAAAATCTCCGGAACCCCCGATCCCGTTCATCATATGGGTCCCAAGCACGTGAGTGGAATTAACGTTGCCGTATATATCAATCTCCAAGGCGGCGTTCATCGCAATGACTCCGAGCCGACGGATCACTTCCGGATGATTCGAAATTTCCTGGGGACGCAATACGATCTGATTCCGGTATTGAGGCAAGGAGGATAAAACGTGATCTCTCATCCTTTGGGAAAGGCTGAAGGAACAACCCGAGGCAAAGGCGACCTTACCGGAATCAAATAAGTGAAAGACAGAATCTTGCATGACTTCCGTGTAAATTTCAAGCTGGTTGAATGGAGACTGTTCCAATCCACTGAAGACCGCGTTAGCCACCGAACCGACACCGCTCTGCAATGGGGCGAGTTTGTCGGTTAAGCGGCCATGTCTAACCTCATGCTCCAACAATTCCAAAATGTAACCGGCCATTTGTTGTGTTTCTTCGTCCGGTGGAATCATTCTGGAAGGTGAATCGGGTTCATCCGTGATAACAATACCTATGATTTTTTCCGGATCGCAAGGGATATAATGATATCCGATCAGGTCGTCAACTTGTCTGATGTCGATCGGGGAACGGAACGGTCGACGTTCCGGAAGGTAGATATCGTGTATTCCAATGAGGGATTCAGGCATGGAAAGATTGATTTCCACAATCACTTGTTTCGCTTGCTGTACGAACAGGGGGGAATTTCCAACTGAAGTGGTAGGGATAATCCCTCCATCTTCCGTGATTGCCACCGCTTCAACGATCGCCAAATCGATCGGACCGACATTCCCGTCCCGAAACGATTCCGCGGTATGGCTGAGGTGCTGCTCAATATAACGGATTTCGCCTCGATTAATACTTTTTCTAGTTTCCGGATCGCTTTGGTAAGGGGATCGACGGTCCACAAGATGATTGGAGCTCAACCAGGAATCCGCTTCTCCCAATGATGCTCCCGAATAAAGGTGAATACGGCGTAAATCCCCGGTTTTCCGGATATTATTAACCAAGGCACGGGGAACAGCTTTTACATCACCACAACGGGTGAATCCACTTACACCGACGGTCATTCCATCACGGATCCACTCCTGAGCTTCATCAGCTGACATCACGCGTGATCTTAAGAAGCTGTTACGTATGCGATGTTCCATAATGTTCCTCCCAATGCCGTGATCTCAAATCATCAGTTTGGAAACCGTTTTCATCAAACGTATCAGAAAAGATCATCGCTTGTCCGGATTTTAGGATACAGAGCGATATTTGCGGACGAACAAAAATAAGAGAGTGTAAACTTGCCTTTGATCCGAATGGGGGCTGCCGTTTTGTTATAATGACGTAGAGTGAATTTTCATCTTTGGAGGGAATTTTCAATTGAATTCATCTCTTCTTTCTCTCGTTACCGGTCTTCTTAAGGACTGGGTTCCTTCCGAAGCGTCTTTGGCTGTTGCCCGCGAGTCCAAGTATATCTTGTACCAAGCCGGGCAATATGATTTATCCATCCAAGCCGGCCAAACCGTTCCCAGGGGAAGCGTATCGGATCTCGTCTTCCGGTACAAAAAACAGGTGGACCGTTGTGTGGATCATTCGGTATTCGGAATTCCCTACCACGGCATGGGTTATCCCCTGGAGACTCGGGACGGTTTTATGGGAGTATTGACTGTAATCCTCCCGCCAAACAAACGAACCGGATCCCCCTTGGAATTTGTTACGGGATTTCGGGAGAATATATGGAAACCGGTACCGGTCGAAGAGATTGCTTATTTCGAAAGCAGCCAAAAGAAAACGTGGTTCACATCCACATCTGAACCGTTTGGCACATTCAGCACAGCCTATACCCTGCAATCGTTGGAACAGAAGCTGCCTGCCCGCTTTCTCCGTATCCATCGGTCATATATCATCAATATCGGTTATATTGAAAAAATTTACCGGGATGTCTCTTCCAGGCTCCTTATCAAGTTGGCAACGCCGGATGGTTGCGTTTTACCCGTGGGAAACAGCTATCTCAAAAATACCCGAAGGATTTTAGGTTTTTAAACAAATAGAGCCTATTTGATGAAAAACCGCCTTCACCCTTGATAATAAGGGAGAAGGCGGTTTTCAGAGGGATCCATCACCTCACCGGATGTTTGGGTGAAGAAAACAAAATTGAAGAGACCTGGAAGGGAAAACATTAACCATCCTTTTTATCAATGTGATCGGCTGTCCGAATGGCCAAAGCAACGGTGGTTAAGGTCGGGTTGGTGGCACCGGTTGAGGGCAGAGAAACACTGTAAAGGAAGCCGACTGTTCAATGATGAGGCCCTTGCGATGAGATTATAAACCAGCCTTTCCCATACCGTAATAGAGGTATCCACATTGGATCAGGGCCTTTTGGTCAAGAACGTTTCTCCCGTCGATAATGAGTGGGGTGCGCATTCGATGTCGGTGTGATTTCCAGTCGAAATGAAGGAAATTCTTCCACTCCGTCATCAGAAAGATACAATCGCTGTCTTCAAAAGCCTCACTCATTTCGCCGCAAACGGTCACCGGCAGTCCGGCCGGGTTCCGATGCCTGAAAACCACGGGGTCATAGGCTCTGAGAAATGCTCCTTTTTGATGAAGAGCCTGAATGACTTTAATCGCCGGAGCTTCCCTGATGTCGTCTGTGTCGGGTTTGAAAGCAATTCCCAGAATGGAAATGGTTTTCCCCCTGACGTCGCCCAATCTTTCCTCCAGTCGCCGCAGGTAATATTCCACCTGTGTTTCATTCACCTGCCGGACCGCTTGCAGAATCCGGGGAGAAAGGCCTGCCTGTTCGAACATATGCCCCAGAGAAGCCAGATCTTTCGGAAAGCAGGATCCTCCCCATCCAATCCCGGCTTTCAAAAACCGGGAACCAATCCGCCGATCCAGCCCGATCCCGGTCGACACATCCGCAACATCGACACCATGGGAATCACATAGACGGGCGATCTCGTTGATGAAGGATATCTTCATGGCCAGGAAAGCATTGGCACTGTATTTGATCAGTTCAGCCGTTCGAAGTCCGGTCATCATTTTGGGGCATGGAATGGAGTCGTACAAGTCCCGGACAGACCGGGCGGCTTCCGTATTATCGGATCCGATCACAATGCGGTCCGGATGAAGTGCATCATACAAAGCGCTGCCCTCCCGGAGAAACTCCGGGTTGCAAACCACATCCACGGGGATATACCGTGGTTGCCGCTTCAGGATCCAGCGATGGATGTTTTGGCAGGTACCAACCGGGGCGGTGCTTTTGTTCACCACGATCTTATACCCGTTCTGATTCAGGCCGATTGTTTCGGCGACTTTTTTTATTTGGTTGAGATCCGTGAATCCATCGGATTTTGAAGGTGTTCCCACCGTGATAAAAAGGATGTCGCTCTCTCTGACCGCTTGCCCGGTGTCTGAAGTGAAGGAGAGGCTGCGGCGGGAGAGATGCCTGTTGAGCACCTCTTTCAGCCCGGGTTCGTGCAACGGAAGACGGTTGCTTTTCAGCTGCTTCAACTTCGCCGTATGGGTATCGGCGCAAACCACTTGGTGATTCAGTTCGCAGAGCATGAGGGCGGTGGTGAGTCCGACATATCCGGTCCCGATCACAGCAATGTTCATGAGTGTCCCTCCCGGCTCTCCAGGATTTTTTCAAGATGGACCGCCTGTTGCTTCAAGCCTTGCGACAGCGAAACAGAAGGGATATATCCCAGCTCCGCTTTCGCTTTTCCGATTTCCGCCCATGTATGCTTCGGATCACCCGGCTGCTTCTGTTCATGGCAGAGGACCGCTTTTTTGCCCAGAATGGATTCCAGCAGGCAAATCACTTTGTTCAATTCGATTCTGGAACTCCCGCCGATATTGTAAACTTCACCGGGACGGCCCTTTTCCGCCGCCAGGAGATTGGCGTTCACGGCGTCTGTGATGTACGTGAAATCCCGGGTCTGTTCGCCGTCACCGTACAGGTGAATCGGTGTCCCGTTCCGGATGCTGCGAATGAAGCGGTGAAAGGCCATGTCCGGTCGCTGCCGGGGTCCGTATACCGTGAAATAGCGTAAAGAGACAACAGGAACCCCGTAATTGTCGTGATACAGCCGGCACAGATGTTCACCGGCCAATTTGGATACTCCGTAAGGAGAGAACGGTGCGGGCAATCGTGATTCGTCCGTCGGTCCGTTCATGTTGCCGTAAACGGAAGAGGATGATGCATAGACCACTTTTTCCACCGGACTCTTTTTGACGGCGTCCAACAATTGTTGGACGCCGGAGATGTTGTGGTTTATATATCGGGAAAAATCTTTTCCCCAGCTGGATCGGACCCCCGGCAAAGCTGCCTGATGGAAGACATGGCGGATCCCCCGAAGCAGATCCTTCAGGTTTAACGATTGCAGATCGCCCGGGATGTAACGAAAATGGGGATGCCGGATAAACGACTCCATATTCTTCCTTTTTATCCACGCGGCATAGTTGTCGGTCAGCCCGTCAATCCCTGTCACATGATAACCGTGTGCGAGCAACGCTTCTGTCAGCGTGGAGCCGATAAATCCCGCGCAACCTGTAACCAATGCAGATTTCATTGTCTCTCCCCCTTTTATTGCTTCCCGGATCCTAACTCTCCCGGGTGAAGGTAAATGGAGGACCCGTCACCCAAGATGAACCGGCCGGACGCTTCATCCGATGCCGGGCAGCCGACCCGGACATGGCGCCCGAACACACTGCGGTCGATCGGGGTTGAAATCCTTTCCAACTGTGCCTTTTCCAACAGGATGCTGTTCCGAATCCGGCATCGGTCGACTTTGACTCCCGCTTCCATGGACACATAGGGACCGATGGTGGATTCGACAAGGGTGCATCCTTCCCCGATGATCACCGGATCGATGATCGTACAATCTTTTACCGTCGATGTCGGATCGATCATACTGCGGCCGGCTGAAAGCTCATTCAACTTCCAATGATTCGCTTCCAGCCAGCGGCTTACCGTTCCCACATCCGAATAGTGCTGATCCGTCAGGGAATATGAGATGGAACCTTCATGGTCGATCATCCACTGGATCGCGTCGGTGATTTCGTATTCCCCCCTTGCGGAAGGAGAGATCTGATGAATCGCGGTGAAGATTCGGGAATCGAATGCATAAGCGCCGATGACGGCCAGATTGGATCGCGGCGATATTGGTTTTTCTTCCAGCCGGACAATCCGGTCTCCCTCGATGGAAGCGATTCCATACTCGCGGGGATTATTCACCCTGGCCAGCAGAATGGAGCCGTTTCTTCCAGATTGTCTGATATCTTGCTTCAACCCGTTTAATGACTGCTGAATCAGATTGTCCCCCAATAATAAAAGAAACCGATCCTGACCGATAAAATCCTCTGCCTGGCGCACGGCATCCGCAATCCCCCTCGGTCTTTCCTGATGAATCATGGTGACGGAAACATTCCGGGGCTTTGCCATGCGAATGTGATGGCGAATGATGCCTTCCTGAAAAGGATTTATTACAATTCCGATCTCCTCGATCCCTGTACGGGCAAGCTGTTCCAAGGCATAGACCAGTACCGGTTTGTTGGCCACAGGAAGCAGAGGCTTCGGCTGAGAATACGTTAACGGGCGCAGGCGGGTCCCCCTTCCCGCACAGAGAATCAATCCCTTCATGTCTTCACTCTCCTGATTGTCGGGTTCTTGCAAATTCGTTCAGCGATTCATATACAAGCAAACTATGTCTTTGACATCAGAGAGGACACGGCCGCTATCTCGATGAGATGTAAAAATGGCGCTTCACAGTGGATCCGGACGGATCTGTCCGGTTCACACAGCGGCGCCCGACCAAAAAGACTGCGGGCATTTCCCGCAGTCTACCTTTTTGAAGGTCCAGCTTTCCAAACGCTCCCCACTTCTTTGGCCACCCGTTTCCAGCCGTATTTTTTCTCGGCCAGGGAACGCCCTTTTCGACCCATTTGCCGACGTTTGGATTTATCCTTCAGGAGCTTGCTCAGCGCATTTGCAAACGCTTTTGGATCTTCCGGCCGGTCTACCACCATACCGTTACGCTTCTCCACCACTTCCGGATTACCCCCTCTTTTCGTGGTGATAAACGGCAGCCCGCTGGCCATGGCTTCGAAATGAACGCGGGCCAGGGGTTCTTGCCAAAGGGAGGTGCAGACAAACACATCTCCGGCCCAGAACCATTCGTGGATTTTGTCACCGGACACATAACCGGTCGTAATGATGGGAACGGACGAACGCTTGGCAAGAGCCCGAACATAGGCTGTGTAATCACTCACTCTGTCGTCGCTGAACCATCTGCCGCCGACAACGACGAGAGCGATATCCGGATGGCGTTTTTTCAGCTCGTTCATGGCCCGCACCAAAATGTCGGCCCCTTTTTTGGGGGAGATCCGCCCGACGTACAAAATCACCTTTTTGGAGCCCAGCCCATACTGTCTGCGAAGTTTTTTGCGGATTCGAAGCGCTTTTTTCGATTGATCCCAGGGAGTAAAACGCTGAAGATCAACTCCGGAGTATATTGTGCGGAACTTTGAGGGTTTCGCTTTGTGAAGCTCCCGGATCCTTCTCCCGACATAATCACTGATGGTGACGACTTTTTCCACTTTTTTGAGGACCTGTTTCGCTTCTTTCGGATCCAGTTTCTCGGGGTCGAACATGTCGTTGTGCATGCTGAGGATGATGCGGGCCCGGGGTGCGGCTTTATGGACGGGCAAAACGAGGCGGGGACGGTTGAATATATGAATGACGTCGAATTTTTTTCTGTGCTTTTTCACATATTTAACCACTTCTCTTTTGTATACATCCAGATAACCGCCCTCCACACGCACATAACGAATCTTTCCTTTCTTTTCCCGCTCGGGAAGGCCGGGGTCGGAAGTTCCCAGAATCGTCAGGTCGTGTTTGCGGCTCAGCAGGGGAGCAATTCCGGAAATGTAAGTTTGAATGGCACCGCCCCGAACGGGGGGGACCGGCAGTTTTTCCGTCGAAATCATCAAAACCTTCAATTAAGACTTGCCTCCTCTTTTCTTTTTGTTCCGCTTTTTTTTCTTCTTTTTGCGGGAAGACGTCCCGGTGTAGTTCCCGGATTTGAATTTACTTTTATCTTTCCACAGCTGTTTGAGGGCTTTCCACTTCGTTTTTTCGCATTTCATCACACCGTTCAGCACGGGATCGGCTTCTCTTTTGAGAAACGTCTCAGGATAATAGAGCATCTCTTTCACATGTTTGTAAAATTCATTGGGCAGGGAGAGATCGATCATCAGGATTTCATAGGTTTCGGCGTCAATGGGGTTGGCTTTGTGGTAGGCATTAATCATGCCGCGGGCCCATTTCAAATCCCAGTACCCCATGTCCTCCATGGTGCTGGTGATCAATTTGCGCAGATCGCGAATGGGCAGGTCGTAGGAAACGCCGTCCAGGTCGATCACCCACAGACCGCCGGGGCCGAGCTGACCGTTGGACCAACCATAATCCTGATGAACGAGCCCCCAATGGGCTTCTCCCTTGGCCACCATTTTTGAATAAGGGGATTTTTCCAGTTGTGCCAAAGCATCAGAGGCTTGCTTTTCAAACCGGTCGGTCAGAGACAACAGCCGCTTGCTGGCCGGCAGGTTTTTATAGGCTTTTGCCAGTTCCCGGAACCAACCGATCTTGGTTCTCACTTTTTCATAGTATTTCGGCCAGCGGGTCAACCGGGAAGCTTTGACGGCATCCTCCGGCGGAAGGTAACCTTTGGAGTGTTTGTGGAACTCTCCGAGTCCGTGACACAGTTCTTTGGCACCTTTCAGATTGATCTTGGAAGCCTGTTTCAACGACCGGATCCAGTCGGTGACAATCCAGACCTTCCCTCCCATTTCAACATACAGTTGTTTATTTTTTGTACGAACCAAGGCGGGGACTCTTGCGCCCTGCTTAACGATATAGTCCTGGGCATATACGCTGAATTTGCTTCGGGCAGGTGCGCGGTGCAGAAGTTTTAGACTGCGGGGGCCTTTGTTGGTCTCTATTTTCCAGATGGCTCCACCCTTGTCAGGTTTGGAAGTGATCAGTTTCCTGCTCCGAACCTTCATATTGTAATGAGCCATGACCTTTTTGGCGATCTTCTCCACTTCGGGAGGGATGTAGGTGTCCAAGTTCACTTTTTTTACGTTGTCCCAAGGCTCAATTTGATAATCTTTCATGCATTAACCTCCTGAAAAAATAAATCGGAAAAGGAACGAAGTCCGATCGAAAGCCGTATCTTTTTCCATGGACCCTTGTGCAATACAGTGTATTCTTGGCAGATGAACGACGAAACGGACAAGTAGCCTCCGTCATTTGTCTATAAGAATGGCAAATCCTTGCCTTCCGGTGCTTTCCTTCTAAGTCATCAAACGGTTCCGGGCGTAAGGTGGGAAAGTGAAACATAAGGGAAGGGTACCGGTATGACGACGACACCAAAAATATCGAACCGATGTTCTCCTTCGGTGATGGGTTGAGCGGGTGATTCCTGGAATGGAATTATCCGCTGTCAGTGGATCCCACTGCTGATATTTTGATTTGATATGGGTGTGACAAAAGAAGTCCAGAGGTTTTCACCTCCGGACTTCAATTCTGCTTGCGATGAAAGAGAATCGGGATGCCCATGAATGGTGGATCCGTCTCAGCGGAATGGATCATTACGATCCATGGCTTCAAAGGTCTCGAAGTCAACCATCAGATAATCCGGGTTGGTTTCGGCCCAAATACGCGCAACAGTTTATGGAATCATTGTGATTGATTGTCAGACTCAGAAGAAGGGAAGCGTTTACCCGAAACAGCGACGTTACTGTCCTGCCCGGCGGGGCAGCGTCATTCCCATGGGGCAAAAGTGGAAAAAACGACCGGACTTCCGCGAAGTCCGGTCGTTTTGATGGGCTTAAGCAGATGCCGATGATCTGTTTCGGAGTCGTGCATCAGGGTCCCATTCGTCCGGGTGACTTGCGCACTTCGAATCCGGTCATACTTTTGGGGTGCCCACTCATGCTGTTTTCATAGTTGGACGGAACTTCCAAGTCCAGTCCCAGTTCTTCATCTTCTTGCACCTTGTTTTCTTTCGGCTCCCGCGGTTGTTTCTTTTTCATTTTCATTCTTCATTTGACCTGTATCATGTAACGCGGGATGGCTGAATATACAAACCGGCGAAAAGGAATTTCAGGGGTGTCTTTGGGCCAAAAAGGGGTAACGTTCCTTACGATGAAGAACGAATGGCCTCCCGGTCCAAAAGGGTGTTTTTCATGTACTTGTGGAAAAACCATTCTCCCAGGGCGATCATGGCTGCACTGGCGAAGGAGGCACCCATGAGGGAAACATCTGCATCAAAGCGATAGATGCCCATGAACCAGACTGTGATCAAAGCCAGTCCAAAATCGCCGATCGCAGCAATTACGTTCCCGACCCGGGGTAAGAGAAACACGTCCCCCAAATAACCAAGGAGCGTCAAAAAGGTACTGATCAAAAATACATCGGTAAAGGGAACATCGTACAAAGCCCCCAAGACGATCCAAAGGATCAAAGTAGTCAAACCGAACTTCAGAACCAATGCGATGAAGTGTCTCATGTTGGATCATCTCCAGCTATGATTGTTTATTCAGTTGTTTCTCCTGGAAGAGAAAAAACTATACACCCGGTTCTCGGTCTCCCTGTTCGCAGAAGGAGATGTGACCTGAGGATTCCGGGCATCCTGGGGCCGCGGGATCTGGAACATAGAGGATTTTACTTTTCTAAAAAATCGCACTGGATGAACGACTGGCATCCGTGTTACGATCAAATTGTAAACCAAATATATTTATAAGTTTACAATCGAGGCGATCCGGCTGAAAGAAAGGGGGATTTTCCGGTGTCGGACTGGGATGAGTGTCTTGGGGCCGAGTTGCATCAGCTGCACCGGAGGGGTCTCTTAAGAAGTCTCCGACCGGTTTCCGATGCGGCTTACCCTGCGTTGACCCGCGAGGGAAAACGCCTGATCAACTTCTCTTCCAACAACTATTTGGGCCTGGCCGGCCATCCCCGGATCATCGAGGCGGAAGAAGCGTCGGCGAAACGGGGGGCGGGATCTGCCGCTTCCCGTTTGATTATCGGCCACGATGAAGAGACCGGCCGTTTGGAACGGGAGATCGCGGAATGGAAGGGAACCGAATCCGCCCTTCTCTTTTCCAATGGATATATGGCCAACCTGGGGGTGTTGTCGGCCCTGTTGACCCCTGGGGACGCCGTGTTCAGCGACCAACTCAACCATGCCAGTATCATTGACGGGATCCGTCTCAGCGGGGCGAAAAAGTACATCTATCGGCACAACGATCCTGACCATTTGGAAATGCTGCTGAAGCAAGCCGACCGGGAGGGGGTGAAGCGAAAGCTGATTGTCACCGACACGGTTTTCAGCATGGACGGGGACTTGGCCCCGCTGAAGGAGCTGGCGGAACTTAAAAGAAGGTACGGTGCCGCCCTGATGGTGGATGAGGCTCATGGAGGAGGCGTCTACGGGCCGGAGGGCGAGGGGGTGACCCATATGTTGGAAGTGCATGACCGGGTGGATCTGCAGATGGGCACCTTCAGCAAAGCTTTCGGGGTTTACGGAGCGTATGTCGCGGGGAACCGAAAGTGGATCCGTTACTTACTTAATACCAGCCGCAGCCTGATCTATACCACCGGCCTGCCTCCCGCGGTGATCGGGGGCATCCGGGCGGCGTTGTCCCTCGTGCGCGAAGGGTCGCAGCTCAGGCAGCAACTGTTTCAAAAAAGCAGCCGTTTTCGTGAAAAGCTCCGGGAGGCCGGGTTTTCCATTCCTTCGCATTCTTCCCCCATTCTCCCCCTGGTCATCGGCGGCGCTCCGGAGACATTGCGGTTGAGTGAGGCACTGGCGGAACAGGGAATCCATGCCCTGGCCATCCGTCCCCCAACCGTCCCTCCCGGGACCGCCCGCATCCGGTTCTCTTTCATGGCCAACCATGACCCGGCGGATCTGGATCGCTGTGCCGATACTGTCATCCGACTGGGCGAGTCCATGGGGCTTGTTGAGCAAGTCGGGTGAGACAGGATCGATCGGTCTTCTCATCCACACGTTCTTCCGGGTCTGCTTTACCGCAGATCCGGCTTTTTCTTTGCAGTTTTGGCTGTAGACCTGCAAGGAAATGTGGGCTTCCTCCGGCAGTCTGTCGTCGTTATTGGCCTTCTGATATCCGCACACCGGCTCACAAGGTGAGGAATCTGTATCAAAATGTTGCATGGACATGTTCAGTGAACAAAGCTCGGAACAAAAAACCCGACCGTATCGATCTTCTTCGTCTGGCATTATTTTTGCACTACCTCCGGGTGCAAGATCCCCGTGTGGGGATATGAAAAATTTCACCCGGGAGGTTGGTTTCTCATGAGTGTTGCAGTGTCGGCGCCCAATACGCAAGGAAGTTCGGTCCGGTACAAGTCCCAGTACGAGAATTTCATCGGAGGAGAGTGGGTGGCCCCCCTCGGAGGGGAATACTTCGACAATCCGTCTCCGGTGGACGGAAAGGTGTTCACCCGGGTGCCCCG
>NZ_QBKR01000043.1 GCF_003054245.1 Melghirimyces profundicolus | reverse complement strand
GGAGTGAAGCGACCCAGGCGAGACTTGTGCTCTGTGAGTGCATAGCGAGACCGGGAGTGAAGCGACCCAGGCGAGACTTGTGCTCTGTGAGTGCAGCCGGAGCGGCTTTGGGTAAATGCGGCCGCTCCCTTTTTCACAACGCTTCTGGCACTATTCGTCCAACATCTCCAGAAACCGGTTCTCTTCCAACACTTCCACACCCAGTTCCCGGGCTTTTTTCAATTTGGAGCCCGCTTTTTCTCCGGCGATCAGATAATCGGTGTTTTTGCTGATGCTGCCGGTCACCTTGCCGCCCCGCTCTTCGATCCGGGCCGCAGCCTCTTTCCGGGACATCTCCGCCAGCGTGCCGGTCAGAACCACTGTCTTTCCGGCAAAAGGACTTTCCGATACCCGGAGGTTGTCGGTCGAGGGACCCTTATATTTCATATTCACCCCGGCCTCTTCCAGGCGACGGATCGTCTCTTTCACTTCGGGTTTGTCAAAATAGGTGACGATGCTTTCAGCCATCTTGGGTCCGATCTCGTCGATGGCCTCCAGTTCTTCCCTGTCAGCTTCCATCACCCCGTGGATGTCGCCGAAATGACGGGCCAGAATCCGGGCTCCCTTGGAACCGACGAAACGGATCCCCAGACCGAAGATCAACTTTTCGACGGAGTTTCCCTTGCTTTCTTCAATGGCGGACAGCAAATTCTCCACCGATTTCTTCCCCATGCGTTCCAGCGGGAGAAGATCCTCTTCTGTCAGGTCGTAAAGGTCCGCCGGACCTCGAACCAGACCGGCGTTGAAGAGTTGTGTCACCACTTTTTCTCCCAGACCCTCAATGTTCATCGCCCCCCGGGAAACGAAGTGAATAATCCCTTCCCGGGTTTGGGCCGGACACTGGGGGTTGATGCAGCGGAGAGCCGCTTCTCCTTCCAGCCTCACGAGCCGGCTTTCGCATTCGGGGCATTTTGTCGGCATTTGATAGGGTTTTTCGTCCCCGGTGCGGTGATCTTCAAGCACCCCCACCACTTCCGGAATGATGTCTCCCGCTTTCTTCACGATCACGTGATCCCCGAGCATGATCCCTTTTTCCCGTATGATATCCTCGTTATGAAGCGACGCGCGTTTCACCGTCGTCCCCGCCAGGGTGACAGGGTCCAGGATGGCCGTGGGAGTGACGGCCCCGGTTCGCCCCACATTGATTTCGATATCCCGAAGAACGGTGACGCTTTCTTCCGCGGGAAATTTGTAAGCGATCGCCCAGCGGGGACTTTTGGCGGTGGTGCCCAGTTTCTCCCGCAGTTCCAGATCATCGACTTTGATCACGATTCCGTCGATCTCAAAGCCCAGCTCCAGCCGGTGCTCCCGCCAGTAATCCACGAAGTCCCCCACATCGTCGATCCCCTTGACGGTCACCCGGTTCGGGTTCACTTTGAGTCCCAGACGGGTCAGAAGGTCCAAGGATTCGGTATGGGTGGGTGGTACCGGCATCCCGTGGATTTCCCCGATCCCGTAGAGGAAAATATCCAAGGCGCGTTCGGCGGCCAGTTTGGGATCCAATTGTCTGAGGGAGCCCGCGGCGGCATTCCGGGGATTGGCGAAAAGGGTTTCGCCCCGTTCCTCTTTCTGCCGGTTGATCCGTTCAAATTCCTTTTTGGGCATAAAAGCCTCGCCCCGCACCTCCAGAGTCACCGGTTCCCGCAGGCGCAAAGGAAGGGAACGGATCGTCTTCAGGTTTTGCGTGATATTTTCCCCGGTGGTTCCGTCCCCACGGGTGGCACCCCGCACCATCAGCCCCTCTTCATACCGGATGGAAACCGCCAACCCGTCGATTTTCAACTCGCAAACATAATCCACCGTCTCCACTCCGGTCAGCCGGCGGATTCGCCGATCGAATTCCCGCAAATCTTCCAGGTTGAACGCATTGTCGAGGCTCAACATCGGAACGGGGTGCCGCACTTTTTCAAAATACGGGAGCGGCTCCCCCCCGATTCGTTGGCTCGGGGAATCAGGGGTGACCAGGTTCGGGTACTCCTCCTCCAGCTCGATCAGTTCCCGCATCAAACGGTCGTATTCGGCATCACTGATGACCGGGCGGTCCAGGACGTGATAGCGATAGTTGTGTTCGTTGAGTTCATCCCGCAGTTCTTTGAGCCGCTTTTCCGCTTCTTTTCGATCCACTCCGCTCGTTCCTCCCTCCCGATTCAAACCCGTTCACACCTTGGTGATGGGGGCAAACTGGGCCAGCAGTCTTTTGACGCCGGTCGGAGCGGGAAAAGCAATGTTGAGTTCCGTATCCGCCCCTTCCCCCTGAACTTTGACCACGGTTCCGACCCCCCACTTCTTGTGGCTCACCTTGTCGCCAACCTTCCAATTCGTCTCCGGATCGGACGCAGGACGCACCGGTCCCTGTCGCAAAAGGGGTTTCTTCTGAGTCACCGAAGTCTTCATGACCGGTTCCACCAGTTGTTCGGGGATCTCCCGAAGGAAGGTCGACGGGGGGTTGGCCTGGGTCTGTCCGAACAGCATCCGCGTCCGCGCCCGGGTAAGATACAGTTTTTTCTGCGCCCGTGTGATACCCACATAGGCCAGACGCCGCTCTTCTTCCAATTCTTCCGGGTCATCCAGTGTCCGATTGTGAGGAAAGATTCCGTCCTCCAGCCCCGTCAGGAAGACCTGCGGAAACTCCAACCCCTTGGCGGAATGAAGCGTCATCAGGGTGACGGCATCTTCTCCTTCGCCATCCCCGTCTTCCAGGGTATCCACATCAGAGATCAAGGCCAACTCCGTCAGGAAAGAAACCAGGGATTTATCTTCATTCTTCTCTTCAAACTCCCGGGTGACCGACAGAAACTCGTCGATGTTCTCCAGGCGGCTCGCCGCCTCCACCGTGTCTTCTTTCTTCAGTTCTTCCCGGTACCCGGAACGTTCCAGCACTTCCTCGGTCAACTCACTGGCCGAAAGATATTCCAACATGGCATTCAAATCCCGGACCAAGCCGGTAAAAGCGGTCAAGGGACGGATAAACCGCCGGGACAAACCGATTTCCTCCACTTCCAGAAGCGCACGGTACATGGAGATCTCCTGTTCTCCTGCAAAGCCCGCAATCTTATCCACCGTGGCCGCCCCGATGCCCCGTCTCGGCACATTGATCACCCGGCGGAGACTGAGGTCGTCGTCGGGATTGACGATCAACCGGAGGTAAGCCAGGAGATCTTTGATCTCCTTCCGTTCATAGAACTTCAACCCCCCCACCATGCGGTAGGGAATATTGGATTTCATCAGCACCTCTTCCATGACGCGGGATTGAGCGTTGGTGCGGTAGAGTACCGCAAAATCATTATAATCCTTCCCTTGTTTCCTCTCTTTTACAATGGTATCGGCGACAAAATAAGCTTCCTCGTGTTCATTTTCCCCTTCAAAGAGTTGCACCCGTTCGCCTTCCTCATTATGCGTCCACAGGTCCTTCGGTTTCCGTTCCGTATTGTGGGCGATCACTTCATTGGCCGCATTGAGAATCGTTTGGGTGGAGCGGTAGTTTTGTTCCAGTTTGATCACCTCGGCATCGGGATAATCCCGCTCGAAGTGAAGGATGTTGGTGATATCCGCCCCGCGAAAGCGGTAAATCGACTGATCGGAGTCCCCCACCACACACAGATTCCGGTGCCGTTCGGCCAACATCCGCACCAGAACGTACTGAACCCGGTTGGTGTCTTGGTACTCATCCACGTGAATATACCGGAACTTCCGCTGGTAATAATCGAGCACCTCGGGAATCTCCTGAAACAGCCGGACCGTCTCCAGGAGTAAGTCATCGAAGTCGAGGGACTGGTTCGTCCGGAGTTTATCCTGGTAAGCTTCGTAGACCCGGGCGGCAATCCCGTCCATGTAGTTCTGAGCTTGCTCCTTCAGATCCCGGGGAGTCAGAAGCTGATTTTTGGCATTGCTGATCTTGTTCAGCAAGCCCCGGGGCGGAAACTGCTTCGGATCCAAATCCATCTCTTTCAGGATTTGTTTCATCACCGTCAGCTGATCGGAACTGTCCAAAATGGTGAAATTGCGGTGGAAGCCGATCCGTTCGATGTCCCGGCGAAGGATCCGGACGCACATGGAGTGGAAGGTGGAGATCCAAATCTCTTCCGCTTCCGGACCCGCCAACTGGTGGATCCTCTCTTTCATCTCCCTGGCCGCTTTGTTGGTGAAGGTGATGGCCAGAATGTTCCACGGATGGACCCTTTTTTCCGACAGGAGCCAGGCCACCCGGTTGGTTAACACCCTCGTCTTGCCGCTCCCCGCTCCGGCCACGATCAAAAGCGGCCCTTCCGTTGTTTCCACTGCTTTTTTCTGGTCGGGGTTCAACCCCTCAAGGAGAGAACCGTTTGTCCAGGTTTGTGACAACATCATCCGCACCTTTCCGATTGCAAGATCAGGGAACAAAGTCAGGTTGTGTTGATCCACCGTATATTGGGTCAGCGGATCGTGTTTTGCCACGGCAACCCAGCCGGAACGGCTGTTGGGTAAATGCTGCCGCGCCTTTTTTCACAACGCTTCCAGAAGCATTGTGCTTTCATATTCGTTTCGGGTTAAAGGGGAAGCGTTTATCCAAAATAGCGGCTTTGGGTAAATGCTGCCGCTCCCTTTTTCACAACGATTCCAAGGAAGCACAAGTCTCGCCTGGGTCGCTTCGCTCCCGGTCTCGCTATGCACTCACGGAGCACAAGTCTCGCTTCGGTCGCTTCGCTCCCGGTCTCGCTATGGCAGAACACGAATCCTTTTCAATACTCAATGAATGGGTCATCAACAGTCTTGGAACCAAGTCCATATCCGCACATTTACCGTTTTCAGGTTTGATCTTCCTTGACCGTTTCTTTGACCCAGCGTACGGTCTCCGCCGCTGCTTCAACGTTTTCATACACCAGATTGCCGACCACCACCGTATCGGCCCACCGGGCCATCCTTCGGGCCTCTTCTTCCCGGGTGATGCCCCCGCCGTAGAGAAGATGGGATCGTTCCACCCCTTCACGGGCTGCCCGGACCGCCGTCTCATCTCCGAAGGTGCCGCTGTATTCCAGATAGACAGCGGGAATACGGAACAAATTTTCCGCCAACCGGGCATAGGCTTTGATGTCAGCGGGATCCGCTCCGGTCCGGCTTTCCGTCAGACGGGCCACCTTCGACTGGGCGTTCAGGACCACATATCCGACAGCGGCCACCTTTTCCCAAGGAATCCAATCGCCGTACTTCCGAATCGCCCGGTGTTGTGCCTCCAGCACCCAGCGGAGGGAGCCCGCATTCAGGACCACGGGAATGAGGTAGCCGTCCACCCCGAAGACCACCGCTTCTTCGTCGGAGATCTCCTGCAAGCATTCCACCGGGTATGCCCGTATGCGCTCGATCAGGCGCCGGGAGTTCTCATATGTAATACCGTCCGTGCCGCCGACGATCACGGCGTCGGTTCCGGAGTTGCAGATCGTCTCCAACCCCCGGTCGGACAACGTGCGGTTGGGATCCAGTTTGAAAACGTGACGCCAGCTGTTCATCCGTTCCTCCATCCTATCCACTCCCACACCGGACCTTCTGTTCAGAACCATTATACACGACGGGAAAACAGGGAAAAAGGAACCCCCGCCGGCTCGATCATCCCGGGAAATACGCCGCATAGGATAGGGAAATGAGCCGTTTGACGGCAAAGGGGGGGGTGAATTCCTTTGAAGAAATGGATGGGGATGGGGATCGGATATTATGCATTGTGCATCTCTGTTTTTTGGACCGGATACATGTGGTTAACAGAGCGATATCAAATCTTTAACGGACCCGTCGATGCTGCCGGCCGCGAACCGTTTTTCCACTGGGTTAAGGCCTTCGGTATTCTCCTGATCGTGCCGCTCGGGTTCTTGATGGTGGCGGCGGGGGTTCTGACCTATCGCCACTCTTCCCCCCGACCTCGTCTCTGGATAACCGTCTTACTCGGGATGCTGTTGGCCGTGCCCGCCGCCTTCGAAGTCTTTTTCGGTCTGGTGCTCTTTATCCTGTTTTTCCACGGTTTTGCTTGAGGCCGAAAATAGAAGAACGCCGCCTCCGGCAACAACCTCCAAGGGCGGCAGTCGGGACGGGGACGACCCTTCAGCGAAAGGTTTCCACCTCTCTTTCCACCCGTGACAACAACCGGGCTTTTTCGTCCTCCGGAATCTTTTCATTGAGACGTGCGGCTGCAAGGGGAACTTCCCATGCTTTGATTTCTTCTTTGGAAAGGGGGGAAAGACGGAAATAAGCCTTCAGATATTCCCGGCGGAACTCTGTGCGCAACGGTTGAAAAAACTCCATCCCGGGGGGAAGGGACGCATCCCGGAGGATCAGTGCGGTCCGTGCGATATCGGCGGCGGGAGCCCCCCGGCTTCCGATCATCCAGTCGATCACCACCGGTCCTTCGGCGGACATGAGGATGTTGTCCGGATGAAAGTCGCAGTGACAGAGCCGGTCTCCTTCGGGAAGCCGTTCCAGATGACGGATCACCGCATCCCTCGTTTTTACCGGAAGCCGATCCGTTTTCCGGATCTCTCTCTTTAAATCCTCTTTTTGCGAATCGAGTCGGCTCCCTTCCTTCTGGTGGATCTGGTGGTGCAATTGAGCCAATGTCGAAGCAAAGGAATCAAGTTGATCCGGATGGCGGGACATCTCCAGGGTCATGGCGGGACCGGTGATCCGCTCATACAAAATCCCCGTTCTCCCCCGTAATTGCGCTCTTCCGTAAACTTTGGGGACCGGGAGTCCCAGAAATTCCACCTCCCGGCTGACAGCCAGCTCCCGTTGGATCGAAGAGAAATGATTTCCCCCGCGGAACAGCTTGACCACCCGGTGATCGCCCCACGGATAAATCTCAGCGGTATTACCCTGTCCAATCATTTTTTTCCGATCTCCTTTTTTCAGATGGAATAATCCGAGGGAGGGGATCACTTTCCGAGTCCCGACCATGGAAGATTCAACCATGCCTGATCTCCCTCTTATAGGATCCGCGATATATTTTGAGTTTTCTTAATCTTTGCAATTCATGGTTACCGGGCCGGTTATGTTTTTGTCCCATCCGACAGGGAGCAATCAGCCGTTCCCCAAGGACTGGAGCAGATCCCACCGGAAAACTTCACCCGTCACTCCGGATCCGCAAAAAAACCGCCGGAAGATCCACGGCGGCTTTACTTTTTTTCGGTTTGTTCCTGTTGGTGCTTGTTCGCTTCCAGACGGTCCAACGCCAGGGAATAACCATCCGTCCCGTAGTGAAGGCAACGTTTCACCCGGGATATGGTGGCGGTGCTGGCACCGGTGTCTGCTTCAATCCGGTTGTAGGTGTAACCTGCCTTCAACATACGTGCCACTTCGAGACGCTGTGCCAGTGATTTGATCTCCCCGACGGTGCAAAGATCGTCAAAGAACCGGTAACATTCCTCGATGGTTTCCAAAGTCAGAATAGCGGCGAACAAGTTGTTGACTTCTTTTTGTCGCAGTTTGTTCAGTTGCATTTTTTCACCCCTTTTCCCCAGCATCCGCTTTATTTATTTAAAGCAGAAATTCGTCGGGACTGGCGATTTTCCTGCTATGGGCGGTAAGATAACTCTCCGTTCTCAGGCAGCACCTGGATCCATGTGCGACCCGGATGAAACGGAACCGTCTTTCCGTCGATGGAAGGGACGATCCAGCCCTCCCTGTTTTCCCAACGGACGGTAAACGCTTTTCCGTCCCGGAACAGCACCCCTTCGCCGCCTTGGTTCAGATCCACTTCCCTTCTGCCGGACGAATCGATCACCCGGTGGGGAGCCCGGATCACCAAGACATTGTTCATGGAAAGCGGCTTCCCTGTTTTTAAGTCTGTCTGTCGGTTTCCTTGGGTATAGCGGATATATCTCCCGGTCTCCCGGTCAAAACGGTAACCGGCCTCGTACAGGCGATGGTACTTTAAACCAATGTGGGTTGCGGAAGCGCCTTTTGTTTTTGGTTCCTTTTCCTCAAATCGATAGGGGCCCGTGAGACTTGAATTTGTAAACCCTTTCTTGTTCGCTCCCTTTCGGAGCTGAGTCAGATCCGTGTAAAGGTTGTGGGGAGAGCGGCGGGATTGTTCCCGGCGGAAATAGGCTCCGTCCCCATGGATGCCGTCCAGGCTGGGAAGGTTTTCGTCCCGGATCCTTCTCAAGGCGGCGGGAGAGCCCCCCGCATGGACCACCACCGCTTTGGGTCCTTCAGCCAGGTCGAGATAGTAGGGACGGGTACTCCGGACCGGTCCCACCGTTCCTTCCCTGTTTCCATAATAGAAGGCTGCCAGCCGGGTGATTTCCCCTTCGGCTAACACCTCCACCACCAATCCGGCTCGATTTAACCCCGTCTGGGGGCGTGCTTTGGGATGATTGTTCACCATGACCATGAAAGGAGGACCCGACCCCGTTTTTGGTGCCTTTTCCCCCGTAAACGGGTTGACTTGCACGGACTCCCGGTTGCCGTTGTTCTTTTTCTCCGGGAAAGCCCCTTTCGTTCCGGAACATCCGGTCACCATCACGGTGACGACCAACAGGCACAGAAGGGTTCTGTACCGCATGCTACCACACTCCTTAGAAAATGGAACCCCCCATACCTTTTCGGCACGGTCAAACCAGCCTCCTCCACATCATCGACTCCTGTTCTCCATTCTTTCCAAAACCGGTCTTTTTGCTCTTTGATCCTCACAACTGAACCATGTCGGACAGCTTACATTCGCTCAATCGTTTGATATCGTACATGTTACGCCCCTTCTCCATTCAGAATGCACGGTTTCAAACGTCGTTTCTCTCTAAAGGGTTTCCGCTGCATCACGAATCGCCATGTTGGAGAGGTTGGCCGTCCTCCTTTTTTGGATGATGAACAACCGAAGGAAAAATCCGATTGCAGCACCCGTCAAGCCGATGGTAATGCCCAACCAGAAGCCGAAAGGACCCAATCCGGTGAAGGATGCCAAGCCATACCCGGCGGGCATGCCGATGAGCCAATACGAGATAAGGGCAGTGACAAAGGGAACGGTCACGTCTTTGTAGCCGCGCAACACCCCTTGCAGGGATACCTGAGCCGCATCCGAAATCTGATAAAAAATCGCGAAGATCAAAAACTGTTTCAACAACGCGATTACTTCCGGATTGTCGGTATATAGACGAGCAATCTCCTCGCGGAACACAAACAGGAAAATCGAAACAACCGCCATCAACCCCATGGCCGCGATAACGCCCAAGCGGCTGTATTGCTTCGCATCCGCAAACCGCTTTGCGCCCAGCTCAAATCCCACCAGGATCGTCAACGCCATCGAAATGCTCAAGGGCATCATAAATAACAGCGAAGTGAAATTGTAAGCCGCCTGATGCGCGGCGATGGTTTCTGTGGAAAACATCGTGCCGATCAACAGAGTGACCACGGTAAAAATGCTCACTTCAAAAAAGATCGAGAGCCCCATCGGCACACCGATCGCCAGTTGTTCCTTCCAGGCCTTGACGGAAGGAGAAAACCATTTGACAAACAGCCTGTGCTCACGCATCGCTTTGACGCGAAAAGTGATCACCACACTGATGATCAGGATGAGCCAATAGGTGACACCCGTCGCGTATCCGGCGCCAATGCCCCCCATTCGCGGAAAGCCGAACTTGCCGAATATCAGCACATAATTCAAAGCAATGTTGAATGGCATCACCATCGACATGATGGTCATCATGATCCTGGTGTACCCTTGAGCATCAAAAAAGTAGCGCAGCACATTTGCGGCAAACAAGGGGATGATGCCAAAGGACACTCCGATCAAATAATGCTTCGCGATGTGATGGACGGAAGTTTCCAGATGCATCACCGAAAGGATCGGTTCCAAAAACAACACCCCGGCAGCCACAACGGTGACAGCGAGCAGCATCGACAAATACAGGGCTTGCGTCACCGACTCGGCGATGTCGCGATGTTTGCCGCCGCCGATCAACTGGGAGACAATCGGTGTAACCGCCATGAGTATGCCATTGATGCCGTGAAAAACCAGTATCCACAGACTCGTTGCAATCGCCACGCCGGCGAGATCATCCGCTCCTGCCTGCCCCGACATCATGGTGTCAAACAGTTTCATGGTATACAAACCGACTTGTGTCACCAGAATCGGCCACAAGATCTTGATAAATAAAAAACTCTTTTCTTTGAAAGATTGTGTCTGATGCATGGCCAGCCTTCCCCCACATCGAAGCAACCGGTCCCCTCTCCCAGGGTCGCGGATTGTTGCTCCGTTCAGTCGTTGCCACTGTTCCATCCAGAATAGCACGGTATGGAAAATACGTACAGATAAGACCAAAAGAAAGGACCAGCGGAGGTGCGGGGAGGGTTCCTGTGTTTTTAGTTTATTTCAAAAAAAAAAAAACCAAAAAGGGGTTAGGAGAAGTGTCTATTTCTTTATTCGTAGTGACCCAACTTTTTTGGGTGCATTTGGTCAAAGTGGTGGTAAGTGTTTAATTTTTCACCGCTAACTTTGCCGGTAAGGACAGCGCTTGGGCAATACCATCTGCATGGGCTTGGGCCAAGGTGGAGATGAAAGAGGGATTGTTCAGCTTGCTGAGATCCTGAGACGTATCAATAAACAGGTTTTCGGTGAGTACCGCGGGCATCGCCGTTTCCCGTAAGACGTAGAAATTAGCTCGTTTTTTCCCACGGTCGCTGACATTCCATGCACTGCCGATCCGACTCATAATGGTGTCGTGAAGGATTTGTCGCCAATTGATCGTATTGCTGGAAACTGTGCCGTCGTAAATATAGCTCTCAAATCCTGTGCCGCCGCCAGCGTTAATGTGAATAGAGACAAAATAATCCGCGCCATTGCTGTTGGCCAAAGCCACTCGATCCGCCAAGCTAACGTATGTGTCAGTGGTCCGGGTCATTAAAACGTTGACGTAGTAGTTGTTCAAAAGGTAATTCCGCGTTTGCAAAGCAATGTCCAGAGTATAGTTCTTCTCCTGATAGCCTCCCTAGAAATCATGTGAGGAAAACATTGCACTTATGCATGGCCTTGCTGGTATGGATGGCCCTGAAAACGGCTGATCTCGGACTTCACCGGATTGAAGCCGGTGTGATGCACTGGAATCCAGGTCCATCCGCGAACTGGAAAAACTGGGGTTTGTAAAAGAGGGAGTTGCGCGAAAGAACGTAAAAGTCAACGGAACATGGGAGGATCATGTCGTGCTGGCAATCTTAGCGGAAGACAGGATAGGAGAGCCGGCCAATTGAGTTTCTAGGAGTCCCAAAGGGAAGCTGCACCTCATTTAATGTTGTACGGGTGTGCTGAATAATAAAAACCCCCCCCAAAAAGAGGGGGTACAAGAAGTATATATGCTAAAAGAATATCTGTCCTTCGACTTATTTGTCGGCCTGTTCCACTGCCGGACATTCGACCGTGGCAAACCAAGACCGACGGTCCGTCTTGATCGGGTAACCTACTCCGTTCCCTGCTCCTGAAGTTTCCGGATCAACACAATTTGCCCGATATGATAGGCATTGTGGGTGCAAAGGTTGGAGAGGACCCCCCACCATGGAGCTTCGTCGTGGTAACCGGGCACTTGCGTTTCGAATTTTGATTCAGGGTACTCATGCAGCACGTTTCGCCATTCGGTGTACACCGCTTCCAATCGTTGGACGGCGGCGTTCCAGCGCTCTTCGTTCACTTCAACATCGGGGTCGCCGAAGGTCTTGTCATTGTTCTTTCCGATGCTGACAAAGGTTTCTTTATCCAGGAAATAACTCATCCACTTCTCGTTCCAATAGATCAGGTGTTGCACCAATTCCCAAATAGAATGCGACGACGGGTGGCTCCGCCAAGCGGCTTGCCCGGGTGTCAGCCCCTTCACCGCATCCGTGAACGTCGGGAACCAACTCAAATCATTGTGGCAAGCGGCCATCTGGTCCAGCAATATCTCTTTCTTGGTGGCGCTCATGTGATTCCTCCCATATCGTGAATTCCAACCGGTCAGCATGAGGTCGAACGGGGAATGTCATCTTCATTTCTATCGCCACCTTTCATAATCATTCTGTGTATGGGTGAATTGCACATTTAATGGTAACATAAAATTCAAATATTTTCGAGGAAGACTGGGATCTGTACGATCTGTTACGTTGGTTGGAGTCCAAGGAAGTCACCCATATCGCTATGGAAAGCACGGGGATCTCTAGGGGTCCCGCCGGCATTTTGTTGATCCTGTACGCTAAGGGGTATTTCATCGCAGAATATGGATTCTACGATGAAGATCGGGACGGAACAGACCGGAAATACTGGATAAACGCTCTTCATCCCTTGAAATTTTCATCGCAGAACGATTCTTAGCGTATGTGATCAGCCACGTTTCAGTCGATTTCCGATCTTAACCACTTTTTATAAATTGCTGGCGGGATCCCATGTGGGTCTACAAAACCGATCCCAACGAGTTCATCTGCTCAGCGTTGGCCAGGGATGCGTACCTTGCGGCCGGCATTGATTTAACCGTGAAACAACGCTATCCCTCCCCGGAGACTTGATTCGAGGAGGCAAGCTGACGAAGATTGGCGAGACGCGCTCTCGGACTCGATCTGCGTTATGAGCGCCCGAAGGAAGTGCCTGTGGTGCGCCCGTAGGAAGCCCGTGGAGGGCTTTTTCTTCTGTCGCAAGGGGATAGGTATTCAGCGAAAAAAAGAAGCCTCAGAACGAGGCTCATTAGAGTAGGTAGAGTAGTGAGAGGTTGTCAGTAATAAATACATTCGTAAGACAGGTTGGTTATTAGTCCGTTTCCGGATAAAAACCCTCCGATTCCCTGCGCAGGTATCAAGCAAAGGGGGTCTCCTGTGACTGCGCAAGGAAAGAGGGTTTTTGCAAAGAGAGGTTGGCGACACTTCAACAGAAGCGATAACTTAACAAAAGGAGAAGAAAAAATAATACCATACACATACGAAGAGTCCAACCTTTTTTTATAAAAATGTGTTATAATCAATGTGTGTGATCAACTCCTGATTCGATATCTACCTTACCCGGGAAAGTCGTGCCTTTGCGCACGGCTTTTCTGGTTGACGGAGGTTCTTATATGCTCATCCTCACCTATTGGCTCATCGGCCTGTTCTTCGTCCTTGGCTATGCCGTGCATGTTCAACTGCGCCTCTCTCAAGGCGATGAGCGTATTGAAGCCCTACAAGCGCGTGCATGGAAACCCCTCGGAGTCGGCCAACGCATTCTGCTTGTGCTGATGTATTCGTTGTTATGGCTTCCTGTCATCTCGTATCTCTTGATCAGATTAATCTCAAACAGAGCATGAAAAACCCCCTCAGCGCCAATGAGAGGCTTTCTGAGGGTTTTTTTTCGTCTGTCAGGGGTCACCGGGACCGAAAAAAGAAAATTGTACGTTAAAGCGATCAACGGCCGTAAAAAATCCGGCATCCTGTACGCTAAGGAGCCGGGTTTGGCCACACGGTCATCTCGTACTTGATTTCTGTTTCTCCTGTGACTGAAAATCCAAGTCGTTTGTATAGACGAATTGCAGGATTCTGTTTAAGGACAGTTAAACTAACAGGCACATTTCTCTTTCGGGCTTTACTAATAAGCCTACAAATCAATTTACTACCAATCCCTTTTCCTTGGAATTGAGGAAGAAGTTCGATATGTTGAAGGAAGTAACTATTGGGTCTCTCCTCTACACCAAATATTCCTCCTCGTTCTCCATTTACTAATATAATTTGATCATGTCCAGGGTGAAATTTTCCTTTCATATCCTTCCGTTCAATTTCCTCGTTCCACCCACGCATTTTTTCTACATAAAAGCGCATGTTGGTTTCATTAAGGCGAAAAACAAATTCAAAATCATCTGGGGTTGCGGGTCGTAAGGTGATGTTTATAGGAAACACCTCCATAAAAAGGGAAATACAGGCAAGGAATATAACCTTGTGATTCCTCGCCTGGGAAATATTTTTACCAATAGTAATAGATAAAATAGTTATATATAAACCAAGCGTTAAACCATAATCCGGCACATAAAACAGCTAAAAATAGAGTCGGGCCTAACCAGAAACAAACTGCCCCACCACCTAAAGCAGTAATTAGACCTACGATATACGCATAAATCGAAAAATCGGAGTGTTCCCCCGTCGGATCCCATTTCATGACCGGATTGTTTTCCACATAGGTGTACTTATTCTTCGTTAAGGGGTTATCCTTGTCTCCTTCGTGTGAATCCCGTGTCAGGAACCGTCCCGTCTCCGGGTTGTAGTACCGATTTTGCAGGTAATACATATCGATCTCCGTGTCATACCGATACCCTGCATAACGGTAGGGGTTCTCTACACTGCCCGTTTCATCGATGACATTTCCGAAAGCATCGTATTCGTATGTTGCCACCACGGAACCGGAGCTGTCCGTTAGCGCTACGACATCGCCATGACCGTTCTTTTGATAGTAGTAGGTCTCTCCGTTCCGGGTCATACTGACCGGAAGGTTGTGATGGTCGTACGTGTAGTGCGCAATGATCTGGTTGCTGTCATCGGTCTCATAGATGACGTTTTTGTTCTCGTCATAGTGAAAAGTGATCGTGCCGGAGCTGGTCGTTTTCGTCTTGCGCATGCCATCCGACCGATAGGTGTAGGATACGACGGTATCCCCGTTGGCATCCTTGACTTCCACGAGACGGTTGTCCGCATTGTACACATACGTATGCTCTCCGTCGTCGGTCAGATTTCCGTTTTTGTCATGCTGATAGGAAGTACCGTCCACCGAGGTCAACTGGTTGGCGTCATCGTAGCTGTAATCGGTGGTCGTGGTGCTCCCGTCTTCGGTGACCTTCATGGAGGTCCGGTTTCCGGTTGCATCATACGTATATTCATAGACGGTTCCGTCGGGATGGGTTTCCTTCGTCAACTGATCCATTGAATTATACGTATACTGAACGGTACCGTCCGGGGTTTGGACCGAGGTGATGTTCCCATGGTCGTCATAGGCATACTCGTAGTGCTCCAGTTTCTCTCCGTTCGAGTCTAATATCGTGACCTCCACAATGTCCCCGGCTCCATTATAACGGTAGAGCGTGCTCGTGCCATCGGCATTTTTCTGGCTGGCCACCCGGTTGTTTTCGTTGTACGTGAATTGAGTTTGGTCCTTCCCGTTTTCAGCGATCTTTGTCAAATGATCGAGGGAATCGTAACTCATCCCTTGAGTGACCGTCGTGGTTCCTACCGTGATCTGGTTTTCCGTTACGTTGTTGTTTTTGTCATAAGTATACTCGGTGGTATTGCCGCTGTCGTAGGTGACTTTGGTCACCTTATCTTCCTTGTCATACGCATACGAAGTGGTTTCATTGTTGGCCTCATCGGTTTCTTCTGTCCTTGTTACTGACAAACGACCATCTCAGAAATCTGTTGAAAAGTCACGATCGGATCATCAACAGGATTCGGACCACTGGACGTATCAAAAAAGACGGCCCCCGGTACATAGGGACCGTTTTCTTCTATTTCTTTCGGGCGGCTTCATCCTGTTCCCAGCTCCATACAACATTCATTCGGATCATCTTATGACTGTGCCACCGGTTCAAATGCAAAGTAGGACTCCCTTAGCTAACAAAGAAATCGGGCTTGAGAAAATTAAATCGGCCGGTATTACATGGACTAGTGTCCAAACCGCTCTATTTGAATTAATGGAAATTGCAGAAGGTGACCATTTTAAACAAATAATCAGATTGCTCAAATAATAACTTGTTTTAGTGTTTGACACCAACGAGTGGATAGCGAAGAGATTTTAACTATGTCATTCCCGCCAAGTTCCTTTAAAATCATTGATGAAAATCAATCTCATTGCCAGTTGCCACCTATCTTCCTGTTGTCGTCTTTAATCGATTTGCCACAAAAGCAACATTTACAAATCCGTTCCTATAGGGGCTTTTTTCTATGTTTTCTCGGCCAATCCCAATCCGTTTGGGCTCTTCGTTTGTTTGACCCAACTAACACGTTGACCCTCTTGTAGGCCTCCTCATTGAGGAGGTTTTTTTGTAGTGGGGCAAGCGGTTTTATTGATTTACGACTGTACAAATGAGTGATTGCTGTGCTAAAGGAAGAAAGATTCACCAGGACATGCGTGTATTGCTTCTTGATTTTCTGATGCCAGCGGGCCATGCAAGTCTGGAAAAGTGCCCGATGGATTCCGAGGCATCACGACGGAATCTTTCTGGTTGTGCCCTTGTTTGTCTATATAAGCCCCTTGATCATCCTTGGTTTTCTTGGTGGGCGATTCCGACTTGATCAACCAGATAAACGAGGCAAGTACGACCCCCAGAACAATCAGTCCAATCACAAAATCCAACCAACCCCCCCTGTTACCATGCTACTTTTCAAATCCAATTTTCCAAATCCCCATTCCGTCTCTATTCCGTTAAATTTGTTCCTTACGAGATCGATCTGATTGAAGTGAAATCATCCTCGATTGTCCAATCATCCATTCCTCGTCTTTTCATCCATCACTCGGGTTATGGGAACATGACGGGTGGGATCATGTGACATTCTTGATACCGATTCAATGGAGTTTGATTACTTTGAATGAGACCCGGTTGTTGTTCGTCAGGGAGATGATGTGATATTCCCCTCACGAGAAGCGTCTTCATCACAGTAGACAGGGAAAAAGAAAAATTTGAAAAAACCGGACAGGGAGCGCTCTCGGTCCGGTTTTTTCAGTCGCTTGTGTTCCATGGAAACCGCTCCCGAATTCCGGTTAT
>NZ_QBKR01000042.1 GCF_003054245.1 Melghirimyces profundicolus | reverse complement strand
ATAACCGGAATTCGGGAGCGGTTTCCATGGAACACAAGCGACTGAAAAAACCGGACCGAGAGCGCTCCCTGTCCGGTTTTTTCAAATTTTTCTTTCCTCCTGTCTTCTGTGGCGAAGAAGTATGATCAAGGGGCTTATATAGACAAACACTCTGGAGGGATTGGTGACGGAGGCGCTGGAGGGATTAGTGACGGAGGCGGAGACGCCGGGAATAGCTGAGTTACAACATCATTCCCAGTGACCGATCTCTGGTGGTTCACAGGGTTGCCATTTACCTTTCTCAGTAACTGGAAGGGGTACCGCTCGTCCAATCCATCGCTGGCTAATCACAGTGAGTTCTACCCTGACGTACAAAAGTCAGATCTTATAACATTCAGGTAAACGAAGATCCCACTCCACAGGTCGGCCAGCAGGCCAATTGATGTGGGTGAGTTTTGCCAACTTGTTAACTGGATTGACCGAAACCTATCAGAATATTCTCCCTTGATCCAATCCCCTTCGTATGATAGGATGATCGCTAAATATTATAAAAAATAAGACTTCTATGCTGGAGATGATGAAGATGAAAAAGGACGGCAAGCTGAACGACTCCAAGTCTTCCTCCAACCCGGTTCAGCAACGCTTGGACCAGTTCCTCGCGCAGGTTACCGCGCCGGATGCCCGTCCGGCCGACCTGCTGTGCGACCGTCATCCCACCGACGCTGTCGCGTTCACAGTGGTCGAGGCTGATCTGCGCGGCCGCGACATCACGTACGGCTGGCTGCGCACCCGTTCGGAGCAGGCCGCTGCCGCGCTGGCGAGCCTCGGTGTGAGCGAGGGCGACCGCGTCGCGACCTTGATGGGCAAAAGCGCGGATCTTGTCGTCACGTTGCTGGGCATCTGGCGCCTGGGCGCGGTACACGTGCCATTGTTCACCGCCTTCGCGCCACGAGCGATCTCCGCCCGGCTGACCCGCAGCGCCGCGAAGGTGGTGGTATGTGACGCCAGCCAGCGTGCCAAGCTCCACCCCTCCGCCGACATGCCTGATGATGCGCCGTGGCGCATCGTCATCGCCGGTGAACCAGCGGCCGCCGGTGACGGCGACGCGATACTGGCTGAACTTCTCGATGCACAGCACCTTGGGTTTCCCGCGCCCATCCGCACCGATCGCAACCCGCTGGTCCAGCTCTTTACGTCGGGCACCACCGGTGACCCTAAGGCAGTCCCGGTGCCGGTAAAGGCGCTCGCGGCCTTCGGGGTCTACATGGAGTACGGACTGGACGTGCGCGAGGACGATGTCTTCTGGAACGCCGCCGACCCCGGTTGGGCCTACGGCCTGTACTACGGCATTCTCGGTCCGCTGTTCACGGGCCGCCGAAACCTGTTACTGAATGCCGGGTTCGACGCCAAGCTGACCTGGAGGCTGCTGGCGGCCTACGCGGTGACCAACTTGGCGGCGGCTCCCACCGTCTACCGGGCACTGCGATCCACCGGGGCGCATGCGCCCGAGGATCTCGCCTTGCGGGCCTGCTCCAGCGCCGGTGAGCCACTCAACCCCGAGCTCATCACCTGGTCCGAGCGCCGACTCGGTGTCCCGATCCGTGACCACTACGGCCAGACGGAGCTGGGTATGGCGATCATCAACGGGTGGCACCCCGATGTCCGGCACGACCTCCAACCCGGCTCCATGGGTCGCGCCATGCCCGGGTTCCGTGCCGCGGTCCTGGCCAAGTCGAAAGACGACGAGGCACCGGCGGAAACGCTGGGGCGGGTGGCGATTGACGTACCGGCCAGCCCGCTGATGTGGTTCACCGGCTACGCCGATGACCCCGAACGGACCGTGGCCCGCTTCAGCGCCGACGGTCGGTGGTACTTCACAGGGGATGTCGGCACGACCGACGAGCGGGGGTATATCCACTTCTCCTCACGTGACGACGACGTCATCATCATGGCCGGGTACCGGATCGGCCCCTTCGAGGTCGAGTCCGCGCTGGTCTCCCACCCCGACGTGGTCGAGGCTGCCGCTATCGGCGTGCCCGATGATCTGCGGGGCGAGGTGCTGGAGGCATACGTCGTCCTGCGAGACGGCGTCCAGGCGAGCCCGCAACTGGTGAACGACCTGCAGCAGCACGTGAAAAGGCGCTACGCCGCCCACGCCTACCCGCGCAGCATCCACAGCATCGCCGAACTGCCCAAGACCCCCAGCGGGAAGGTGCAGCGGTTCATCCTGCGCGAGCTGCGCCGCGGACAGCTGCAGAACGCTGCCCAAGAGGCCGACCTATGAGGGCCGCCAACGGCGACTTCGTTCGTATCCACGAGCGAGGGCCGCGCACCGCGGCCCATCCCGACGCAAGGCGACACGTATTTCGGACGACGACCGAACCTGTTGCCCGTTGGGGGACCAGGCTCTTGTCACATTGAGCATTCTCGCGGCCTGACTGACCTGCGCCTTGGTCGCCGCCCCCGGCGGCTGTCGCGATGGCTCCGAGCGTTACCACGTGGTACGTCAGCGCGGCGGTGCCCGACGGCGGCAGCGGGCCCCGTCAGGCGCCCTTCAACTCATTGGCCGACGTAGCAGGCATCGAGCCAGGGGATCGGGCCAGAGCCCGTCACTGCCACCTCTGCCCTGCGCCATCACCAGCGGCAGTAGTCCTAGTCCCTGTCACGGGCCAGCCAACATTGCGCTTGAACCGTGGCCAAGACTGGCCCCTGTTTAATAATGACACCGATGGACTCAACCCCCGTCTCTCCGGCGGGGGTCTTCACATGGATCACGACAGATCATGTTACCGTTCAGGGGTAATACACGCGAAGCTGTCACCAGTAACCGAACTGACCGAAGATAATGGGAGAATTGTTTTTCCAGGACGGTGAATGCGATGGAAGATTTCATCTGGCAAACGAAACGTTTGCGGGCAAGGAGACTAACCCTGGACGATACGGGGCGATCTCCATCGTATTTTTTCAGATCCAGTGGCGATGAAGCATTATAGAACTGGATGGTTCGTCTGCAACAAGGAGGGCGGAGAACATCTAAATGATGGAAACCATAGCTGCTCTCCTATGAAAGCTGCCTTCAGGGCCGCAAGCCTTCTCTCCCCCGTATGTTTCCCGATCCGCAGCGCATATCCTCCCACTGGGGGCGGTTTCCATTCTCGCCTCACCATCGGTCAAACCACAGTTCCCCTATTATTTATCCCGGGTAACTGGTCACAAAGGAACCGTTCCTGCAAATGATGAATGAACACACCCATAAAACCCATTTATTTTTTGGAAAGGTGTGATTGCATGAAATGTTGTGCGAAACTGCTGGTGAGCTTATTGTTGATGATGGGACTGAGCGGTTGTGTTTCCCAGTGGGAAGCCAGGGAGGCAGCTGAGAAATACTACTCCGGCATGGTGGAGCAAGATTACGACCGGGCTTTCTCTCAGTTGCTCCTCTTTAAGGAGTACGTGGATCAACCCGGTGAAGTCTCCAAGAAAGAAGCAAAAGACTTTTTTTATAAAAAGATGGACTATCTGGAAAGCCAAGATGATCGAATCATGGATTTCAAAATCAAAGGTACATACAAGCACGAACCACACTTACCCCAAACACAGGTAACCGCTCTGGTCACCGTTCATAAGGGAAAGGACAAACGAACCTACCGGGAAACCTTACAAGTAACCGAAAATGGATTGTTTATCGACCACTCCGACGACAAAATGAATATCTACCGCGACGGAGAAATGGCAGTCGATATTCCTTCCGAATGATTTCTATTGAATCCCTTCCGTGATTCCACAGGTCGCATGGATCGGGGGGCATCATTTTCATCACCGATTTCATCCCATGTTCCCAATTCGTGAATCAAGCAAATTTTCCTTCAGTTCAACAAAAGTGTTGACAATAAAGAGCGTAACCGTTATGACGGGAGTGAGCCCCAGCAAGAGGGGCTTTGGTGCTGTATCCATTCCCTCATCCCCTCTCTCCCCCCTGTTTTTCGGTTGATTCGTTTTGGTTCTATATCGTTTTTTAAAGGAGTTGGACCGCTTTTGGACAACCTGACGCACGGACTGCTCGGTTATGCCGTTTATGCCGCCACCCGCAAGGAAGAGGAAAGCAGGAAAGAACAGTTGGGCTATGCGGCGGCCGCCGTCATCGGAGGGGAAATCCCCGATATCGAAGGATTCACCACCTTCATGGGACCTGAAATCTACCTTACTTGGCACCGGGCCTTTACCCATTCCGTTCTGTTCGCCCCGGTCCTGGCCCTGCTCGCCGTGGGGACTGTGGCTCTGTTCAACCGGGCTGTCCGCCGGAAGAAAGCCTATGTTCTCGCCCTGGCGGCCATCCTCATTCATATCGCCGCCGACTGGGCCAATACCTGGGGGACGGGCCTCCTGGAACCGATCATCCGGGAGCGGTATTCCCTTGGCATCCTTCCGATTGTGGACGTCATCATCCTGTCCATCTTCGCCGTGGCATTTGCTCTCAAAAGAAAGTACGGTACGGCACGGGTCTTCAAAGGGGCTTGGGCAGCCATGCTGTTGTACGTCTCCTTCCAAGCCGTCCATGCCGGATGGCTCGAATCCCGCTTGGATCACCGTTACGAGACGGTGACCGCCAGTGCCCGGATGATGCCCTCCCAGTTTCATCTGGTGGCAAAAACGGAGGACGGATACCATTTCTATGACGGTTCCGCGTTCACTGGGCTCCGGAAAACCGGGGAAGCGAAAAACGAGCGCCATCCCGTGGTGAAGGAGGCGCTGAAAGACGGGGAAGCCCGGGCCCTCGTCCGCTTTCTCCCCGACTACGGGACGGAAGTGGAAGAGTTGGAGGATGTCTGGCGCGTCACCATCTACGACCCCCGCTTTCGGCAGCAAAACTCGTCCCTCTTGAGCACGGAAGTAGTGGTGCCGAAGCGGAAGGATTCCCAAGGGGGATGATCACGCATTCCAGATGCGCGCCACCGGGGAAGCCGGCCACTCCACCTCAAACACGTCGGGATAGGTGAGCCGGCTCCACGCCTCGAACCCGAACCGGGCATCAAAATGATTCAACAGATGGGTCAGCAGGCCGCCATGGGTGACCACCACCGCCCGGGCGGCTTTTGTCTGAGCCAGTTCGGCCAGCACGGCCATCCCCCTTTCAGTGGCGCAGCGGGCGGACTCTCCCCCAGGCAGACAAAGGTCCGGGTCGGCAAATGAATCCTTCAACCGGTCCATCCAATCTTGCCTCGGTTCACCGGCCAACACCCGTTCGGACAACCGTCGGTCCACCCGGAAAGGGATCCCCGTCCATTGGGAGAGGGGTTCCGCCGTCTGAAGGGCCCTTCGATATGGACTGGTCCGGATGGCATCCGGAGAGAGGGTGTGCAGGAACTCCGCAAGGGCTGCCGCCTGCCGCTTTCCCTCATCGGTCAACCCGGCGTCCGGTGCCTGACCGTCCGCCGAACAATGTCTCACTAGTAACAGTTGCATAGCCGCGTTCCTCCCTGAATGAAAAAAATGCCCGTCGAAAACGGGCCTCCCGTTTCATGATCCACTTCGGACTCCTTCGGGCTCCAGATGCTCCGCCCGGTTCACTTCTTCCACCCGCCATCCCCTTTCCGGGTGGTGGATCAAACGGGAGATGGCGGTGTTCCGGATCCGGGTTCGCCCCGGTCCGTGGACCCCGCCGCTGATGACTTCCAGCACGGCGTTAATGCTCCCGCCGTGGCTGACCACGGCGATCCGCTCTCCCGGGTGCGTTTCCACCAGCTCTTCCAAGGCAGCCATCATCCGTTTCCGGGTCTCTTCCGCTTTTTCCACGCCGTATCGACCCCCGCGGTGCCAGACGGTCTCCCATTCATCCGGATAACGCTCCTTCACTTCTTCGATCCGAAGCCCTTCCCACTCCCCCAGATTCCGCTCCCGAATCGCGGACAGCGTTCGCACCTCCATCTCCCGGGACCTCGTGATTTGTTCCGCTGTCTGAATCGCCCGGCTCAGATCACTGGCATACACGGCTTCAAAGGCAATTTCCTCCAGATACGTTCCCAACCGGGCAGCTTGCTCCCCCCCCTCCGGGGACAAAGGCTCGTCCCGGTGTCCCTGGATCCGTTTCTCCCGGTTCCAACGGGTCACGCCGTGACGGATCAGGTAAATTTCGGTTTGCATCACACTCTCCCCTCTCCCGTTCCTCTCTAACCCTTGTATTCAAAAGCTTTCTTTTCATGATTCCATATGAGCTCATAGGTGCGGACCACCTCTCCCCGGAAGGTCAGCTGGTCCACCGTCAACACCCGGACCGGTTCTCCGTTTTGTTCCCCGACGGTCAGGAGCAGACGGAACCGGGACTTACGATCTTCCGGAAGGGAAGGGTCCAGGCGGATCTTCTCGTCCCGGACCAACCCCGCGGAATTTCCGCGGAAACGAACCTTCCGTTCCCCGTCAAGGATCACGAACCGATCCACAGCCGCTGCGTAGCGGACTCCTTCCGGGGACCCGGACAAAAAAGGCTTTTCTCCCCGGACCGCCAACAGAGTCTCCGGACCTCCGTCATCCGTCGTTTCCTCCCTGAATACGATCCGGGCCCCGTTACCGAGGACCGTTTTCACCCGTTCCTGCAGCCGTTTTTCCGCCCAGCTTTTTGAGAGAAGGGCGGTGTCCAGCGTGTGAACCAAAGGCCGAAGTCTTCCCTCCGTTGAACGGGCGGAGGCCACCACCGTCCACTTGTTTCCCGGTGAAGGGGGGGAGCTGATCATCCAACGATCGGCCAGCTTTTCCCCTTCCCGCAGCTGAAACCGGGTCAGCCGCCAACGGTTTTTTCCGTCGCTTGCATTCAGCACGGCGGCACGTCCCTCTCGGCGGAGAGAGAGTTCCAGGTTTTGATCTCCTTGAGTCCGGATCTTCTGCTGGAGGAAGTACTCCCGGTATACCAAAGGAACTTTGATCCGGTAGCCCAGGTCCAGGGTTTCCTGGGTGAGGGAGAGGAGTTCTTCCTCTGCACTCTTGGAACCGGTTTCCAGTGTGGCGGATTTCACTGATGTTGAAATCTCCGCAGGGGCATACACCGTCTCTTCCCGCCTGTGTGAAGCCGTATGAAACAGATCGATCCGATATGCGTCCGCTTCCTTGTCATAGACCACGGTGGCCATGTACGTTCCGTCATAGCTGTATCCCAACAGATACGGGCGTTTCAGCGTATATTCCTTCAATCCTTTCTGTCCGATCAGCTCCTCCAGACGAGGAACCTCTCCCCTTAAGCCGGGTTGAACCGGTGGAGAGCCCCCGGTCTCACGACCGGAACCGGAAAAACAGCCGGCCGTTCCCGAGGCGAGAATTCCCGCCAGGCAGAGACAGAGACCCAGCTTCACCCATCGCGGCACTTCGCCACACTCCCCACCCCGTAATACCTCTATCTTAACGAAAAAAGGACCGCTTTGGCTATCCTGGAATTCCATGGCTGAAACGGACGTTCCACTCGGGGTTCGCCATGCATAGGTCCTTGAACCCATTCAAAAGCTATCTCCGACAGAATTTCCGAAAGCGGAGCAGTTTTATGAATCTCAAACTTTGCGCGGGGAAGGATTTGTCCCTCCTCCTTTTCCGCCCTCACCACAGCCCTGCCTTGTTCCGGCTGGTGGAGACCAACCGGTCCCATTTGGAATCGTGGCTTCCCTGGATCCGCGAGATTCGGGACGTGGAAAGCATGGATCGGTACATCCGCCGAGCTCTGACCGCCTATTCCTGCGGAAGGGAAGCCCACTTCGGGATTTGGAACCGGGGGGTACTGGCCGGTTCAGTAACGGTGGAACGGATCGACATCGCCAACCGGGTCGCGGAGATCGGTTACTGGCTGGGTCGGGGACAGACCGGCCAGGGTTTGATGACCCGCTCCGTTCGTTGCGTTGCGGAGTATCTTTTTCGTCAGCGGAAGATGCATCGGGTGGAAATCCGGGTGGATGCATCCAATCACAGCAGCCGAAAGGTGGCCCTGCGCTCCGGGTTCCGCGAAGAGGGACTTCTCCGGGACGCGTACCGAAGCGCCCGCGGGGTAAACGATGTGGCCATTTACGGTTTACTGGCACACGAATGGGCGGAAACGAAAGACGGCCCGTAAAAAAACCTGCGGTTTCCTTCCGCAGGTTCATTCAAACGAACTGACGGGCCGGATCGTCATCCGGCCTTTCTCCCGGACTCCCTGGAAAACGGCGTTGGAGGGTGTCAACGGTTTGACCCGCTCGGCAAATCGGCCCCGCTTCCCTTTGCAGTGAACATAACGGACCACCTCATCTCCCTCGGTGAAGACCAGAAGGCTCTCCCCTTCTTTCAGATCCGATATCCGTTCCCCGCCCTCTTGCCATTCAAAACCAAGAGCGCGGTTGATCTGTTTCCCCGAGCTGCCGGGCCCGAAAATGTAAAGATTTTCCCACGAAAAGCGGGTCACGTAATTCATTCTGAGAATCCCGTTACCAAGCCCCCCGCCTTCGCTCATTTCCAGCTTTTGGACCGCGGCGTTCAGATCGTTTTCCAGGCTGGGCTGGGTCAAGGTATTGGCGCAGGCCGTCAAAAACAGACAAAGGGCCGCGATCGCAATGGACCGAATCGGCTTCATGATCGCCCCCCCCTTCCTTGTTCCATACCATCCATTATACAACAGGATTTCCCTCCGACGGCGGGACGAATATGGCAATCAAAAAAACAGATCGACCCGGAGAAGCGTTGTGAAAAAGTGAGCGGCAGCATTTACCCAAAGCCCTCCGGCTGCACTCACAGAGCACAAGTCTCGCCTGGGTCGCTTACGCTCCCCGGTCTCGCTATGCTGTCCTGCAGAGATGGTTGCACTGTCCGCTCCGAATCATCCTGCTGCGGGCAGGGGCAAAACGCCTTCGGATGCGACACAGAGGAGCTTTTGCCCCTGAACGCCCTTGCAGGCTGATTCTCCGCTGGGCAGGACAGCAAAGTCGCTATTTTGGGTAAACGCTTCCCCTTTTCTCGAAACGAACATGAAATCACAACGCTTGGAGGGGTCCGTCTGTTTTTTTCCTCTTTTACACATCGATGCCGTTCACGGACGGGGGGACAGGGAGAGGGAACTGCTTTCCCGAATCACCAAATCGTGCTTCACAAGAGCGCACGTCCCGTCGGTCAAAGGCAGTCCCTTCAAGATCTCCATCAGCAGACCGGCGGCCTTCAAGCCCATGTCAAAGGGGGAATGCCGGACCGTGGTCAGACGGGGCTTCACAATGGATGCCAATTCCTCATCGTCAAAACCGACCAGCGCCATCTCCTCCGGTACCGGGATCCCCCGCTCTTCCAAACGCCTCAGGGCCCCGACCGCCATCCGGTCGCACGCGCAAAAGACGGCAGTGGGTCGCTCGGGAGCTCCCAGAATCACTTTCATGCCTTCATAACCATCGTGAAGGTGGAAGCCCTCCCGTTCGGTCACCCATTCGGTACGGAAAGGCAGCCCCGCTTCTTCCAGGGCATCCCGAAACCCCTGATAGCGCTCTTTTCCAGAAGCGAGATCCCACATCGGACCGCTGACCATCCCGATCTCCCTATGGCCCATCCGGATCAGATGAGAGACGGCCTCAAAGGCGGCCCTCCGGTTGTCCAGGACGGCGCAGGGAGCGTTTAATCCGGTCAGGCGCTGGCCGATCACGACATAGGGGACGGCCAGTTTTTCCAGCGCTTGCCGAAGCTCCGGATCAAGCCGCGCGGAGGCCAGAATGATCCCGTCCATTTGCCGGGCCTGGTAAATCCGTAAAAGCTCCCTTTCCCGCCCGGGTTCCTTTTCCGAAACGGCCAGCATGAGATAATATTGATTCTGCTTTGCCACTGTTTCAATCCCCTGCACCAGACCGGAAAAATAGGGATTGCTGATCTCCGGAATGATCACCCCGATCAGTCCCGTCTGCTTCCGGATCATGCTGCGGGCAACGGCATTGGGCAAATAACCGGTCTCCTCCACCGCCTGGAGAATCCGGTTCCGCAGCTCTTCGCTGACAGGCTTGGACTGGTTCAGAACGCGGGATACCGTGGCGATGGAAACACCCGCCCGCTTGGCCACGTCACGAATCGTCACGGTCATCCGATCACCCCGTTCCCACGGTCATTCTTTGACGGCACCCGAAGTCAGTCCCGCCACGATTCTCCGTTGGAACAGAAGAACCATGATCACAAGCGGAATGGTGACGATGACGGCGGCAGCGGAAATCTCCGCCCATGGAATGGTGTAACGCCCCTGGAAGAGAGCGATCCCCACCGGGACGGTTTTCATGTTTTCATCGGTGTTGATGGTCAGAGCGAAGAAAAATTCGTTCCAAGCCGCGATGAACACCAGGATCGCCGTGGTGAAGGTCCCGGGAACCGCCAGGGGAAAGATCACTTTCCACAACGCCTGCCAAGTGGTCGCCCCGTCCATTTTGGCGGCTTCCTCCAATTCATAAGGAATTTTCCGGAAGAAGTTGGTCATGTTCCACAAAGCCAATGGAAGGGCGAACGTGGTATAAGGGATGATCAATCCCAAATAGCTGTTGGTGAGACCCACATTCTGCATGAACATGAAAATCGGGGAGATGGTGGCGATCTGCGGGAACATGCTGACGGCCAGCACGATGCCAAGGATGAGGCTCTTTCCGCGAAACTTCAACCGGGCGATGGCGTAGGCGGCGATCGATGCAACAAAAATGCAATACGCCGTCGTCACCACCGCCACCACGGTACTGTTCCACAGATAGGATCCAAAAGGGCGCAACGTAAACACCTTGACGAAGTTCTCAAAGGTCGGATTGTCGGGAATGAGTTTGAAGGCATCCGCTCCGAACAGTTCACCCGGCGGTTTGATCGACGTGACCGCTACCCAGAGGAAAGGGAACAGTACGGCGATCAGAAATACGGCCAGGAAGAAATAAAACAGGACTCCTGCATTTTTTCGCATCTCTGTCACCTTCCTTATTTACCGCTTCCATCACTGATGAGGTCTCTTCCGAGCAATTTGACAAAGAGGATGCTGATGATCGCGATGCAGAAGAACACAATGACGGCCAGGGCGGAACCAGCCCCGAAGTTCATCTGGGCAAACATCGTTTTGTAGGCGTAAACGGAGATGGTTTCCGTGGCGTTGGCCGGACCTCCCCCGGTCAACACAAAAATCAGGTCGAATACCCGGAAGGCGTCCAGGGTCCGGAACAATAGAGCAACCAGGATCGTCGTCCTCAGCATCGGCAGCGTAATTTTGAAGAATTGCTGAATTTTGCTGGCTCCGTCCACTTCCGCCGCTTCGTAAAGGTTGTTCGGTATGGTTTGGAGCCCCGCCAAAAGCAGAAGGGCCATAAAGGGAGTCGTCTTCCACACATCGGCGAAAATGACGGCAAACATGGACCAAAACTTCGTGGTCAACAGGGTCCCCATATCGGGAATCAGGCCCAGGTCAGTGAAAATCTTGGCCATCACCCCGTTCTGTCCGTCAAACATAAATTTCCACATCAGCGCGGCCACCGCCGTGGGCAACGCCCAGGGGATCAAAACCGAAGCGCGGACCAGACCACGACCGAAGAACTGGCGGTTGATAAGGAGAGCAATTGCCAACCCAAACACCAGCTCCAGCGCTACGGAAATCACGGTGAACACCACGGTATTATTCAGAGAATCCCACATGCGGGGGTCCTTGAAATATTTTTCATAATATTTAAGCCCCACAAAGTTGGGTTCAATGAAGGAACTCAGAAGCCCGTTGGACAGGCCGACCACCCGCTTCGGTTGATCCAGCGCTTCCGCTTTTTCCAGGGCTTTCAGTTCCTTTCGGGCCTCGGTGATCAGTTGGGTGGCCTCTTGGGCCTTTTCTTCCTGCAGTTCGACGAATTGGAGGTTTTCGGGGACGTTTTTCCCTTCAAATAAAATTTCGTCCACCTTTTTGTACTGCTCGGCAAGCTGCGGATTGCTCTCCAGGACGCTTCGTGCTTTCTCCACTTTCTCCTTTGCCGAGGTCAGTCGGTCTTTGTTTCCCTCTTCGGCTTTTCCGATCTCCTTGTTGAGGGAGGAGATCAAAAAAGGCATGGAGTTGGCATATCGTTCGACGTCGATTCCGTAGTTGGAGTGAGTTTCCAGTTTGGTCGGATCGTTCAGCCTGACATCGTAGAGGCTCAGCCAGAAGGAACGAACCACCGGATAGATGGCGATCACCAGGATGAGAATCATCGCCGGGAGCACAAGGAGATAGCCCAAGTTCCGTTCGGAAAGCCCCCTCCGGTTTCTTTTTTTCATGTTTTCACCACTCTTCATTCGTGATGTCTAAAAAAGAACCGGAGAAGCGGGATCCGGGGCAAACCCGGCCCCGTCCCCTCCGGTTGTTGTATCATCCAAAGGGTTTTTCAAGTAAAGCCGTCCGAAAACCCAAGGTTTGAATCGTGGGATGAAAGGCAGCGTTACTTGGCATCCCCTTGGACTGAGGGCGCAAACCACTCAAAAATCCCATGGCTTTTAGCCGTGTGGAAAGTGTTAATTCACAACCTCTTTCAGTTTCTTCTCCATCACTTTGACGGCTTCTTCCGGCTTTTGTTTTCCGGCCAACGTTTTGGAGACTTCCACCTGAATGATATCGGAGATCTTCGGATATTCCGGGGAAACCGGACGGGAAACCGCCGCCTTCAGGCCTTCGATATAATCTTCATTCTCGAAGAGAGGGCTGGCGTTTTTCACTTCTTCGTCTTCAAAGAGTGGCAGGTAGGTCGGGGCCAGACCGCCGTCGATGGCAGAGATTTTTTGGCCCTCGGGACCATTCATGAACTTGATGAACTCCCAGGCCTCTTTTTTGTGCTTGGAGTTTTTGTTGATCCCGGACACCCATCCCCCGAGAGCGGCGGCGCTTTTCTCATCCCCTTTCGGGAGGGGGGCGACATCCACTTTGCCTTTCACGTCGGAATCGTCCTTGTTCATCAAGGCGTAGTGATAAGGCCACTGACGATCAAAGACGGCTTGCCCTTCCTTGTAAATGGCGTCTGTCTCCACTTCGGTGATGGCCGTCACGTTACCCGGCACATAATCGGACTGCGCGATTTCCGCCATTTTTTCCAGCCCCTGAACGGTATCTTTGCTGTTGATGACCACGTTCCCCTGTTCGTCCAGGACTTTCCCGCCGTAAGCCCCGATGAACTCGATAAAGTTGCAGACCAAGCCTTCATACTGCTTCCCCTGGAAGACGTAACCGTACTTGGTCCCTTTTTCCCCTTTGTTTTCCTTGGCCTGTTTCACCAGCTCATCCCAGGTTTTCGGCGGCTCTTTCACGATGTCCGTGCGGTAATACAAAAGCCCCGCGTCCATAAATTTGGGCATGGCCCACTGTTGGCCGTTATAGCTGCCTGCTTCGACAGCACCCTCCACGTATTCATCCATGTTGATGCCATCCTTCTGGATGTATCGATCCAGAGGTTCCAAGTATCCGGCCTGAGCAAATTCCGCCGGCCAAATCACATCCAGGTCGAACACATCGATCTCGCTGGAACCGCCGCTGAACATCGTCACGTACTGGTCATGGCTGGTACCGGTGTCAGCGGGCATTTCCTTGAATTTGACGTCGATGTTGGGATGCTTTTTTTCAAAAGCCTCGATGATTTTTTCAGTGGCTCCCGTCTGGTCTTTCCCGCGGGCATACGTGATCGTCACTTTTTCCCCTTCCGCATCGCTTCCCTCTTGATCGGAACCCTGCCCGCAGGCGGCTAAAGAGAAGATCAGAGTGGCAGATAAACCGACGGCGGCCATCTTTTTCCACATCTTCACATGAGTAACCTCCCTTGAGAATTTTGAGACGGAGCGTCATTGGGTTAACAACCGGAATCAACACCCTATTTGGAAGGCCCGGAAACCACCCCCTTCAAAGAAATGAACCGTTCATTCGGGGACGCGGACGACGGTTTTCTTTTCCGCGGATTCCAGGGCCGACAGGATCACTTGAAGGGACTTCAAGCCTTCTTCCCCGGGAATCAGGGGCTCCGTGTCTTCCAAGATGGAATCGACGAAAGCGTCGATCACCCCGCTGACGGTTTGTCCGCCTTCTTCATTGGTGGCGATGCCGCCGACTTCATATTTTTCGACGGTGCCGTCCGTCCGGCGGACCACCACCTGATCCACCGGGTCTTCGGCGATGCGAATCTGACCGTGCTCGCAGTAAAGAACCGTGCTGTTGTCTTCCCCCGGATGGTGGGTCCAGCTGGCCGCCAGAGTGCCGACCGCACCCTTCCTGGTCCGGAGCATCAAAACCGCGTTGTCCTCCACGTCGGTTTCTTCTTTTTCCAGGGTGCCGATAAAGGCTCCAACTTCATCGATTTCGTCATCCAGCAGCCAGCGGAGAAGATCCGCCTTGTGAACCCCCAGATCCCCCATGGCTCCGACAAAAGCCTGTTCCTTACGGAAAAACCATCCACCCGGACCTTCCACGCTCCAGCCCTCGGGGCCGCCATGGCCGAAAGCGGTGCGGAAGGTAAGCACCCGGCCAAGGCTTCCCTCTTGGAGGATTTCCTTCGCTTTGCGATGGGGGGGCATCAGACGCTGGTTGTGGCCGATCATCAGCTTGACCCCGTTCTCTCGGGATGCCCGGATCATCGCTTCCCCTTCCTCCCGGGAGACGGCCATCGGTTTTTCGCAGAGGACGTGCAACCCCGCATTCATGGCCTCAATGGAAGCGGCCGCATGGTCGGCGTTGGGCGTGCAGACGCTGACGGCATCCAGTTTTGTCTGATGGATCATCTCCCGATAATCGGTAAAGGCTTGTCCGCCGTGACGTTTTGCAGCCGCTTGAGCCCGTCCTTCATGGATGTCGCAAAAAGCGATCAGCTCCACCCCGGGATGGGCGGCATATTCTGGGATGTGACGGTGAAGGGCGATGCTTCCACAACCGATGACTCCCACTCGGATTTTTTTCAACCGGATCTCCTCCTCGCTCGGGTGTTCAGACCCACCACATTTCGGTGAGCTTTTCTTTGGTGATGATCGGTTTCAAATTTTCAACGGCTTTCCGGAAGCCTTCCTCGATCGACATGAGAGCGTCTTCATGTTCGATGCTGACCACGTAATCGTACCCGACCAGGCGGAGGGCACTGATCATATCCGTCCATTCTTTCATGTCGTGACCGTAGCCGACCGTCCGGAAAATCCACGCCCGATCTTGCAGGTTGGCGTAGGATTGCATGTCGGTGAGCCCATGCCGGTTGACCATTTCGGGATCGATGTAGGTGTCTTTGGCGTGGAAATGGTGGATGGCGTCCTCCCGCCCCAGGATTTTGATCGCCGCCACCGGATCGATCCCCTGCCACCACAGATGGCTGGGATCCAGATTGGCTCCGATCACTTCACCCGCTTCTTCCCGGAGTCGAAGGAGGTTGGCCGGTGTATGGACCGAGAATCCGCCGTGGAGTTCCAGGGCGATCTTTACATGGTGGTCCGCAGCAAATTGGCCCCATTCCTTCCAGTAAGGGATGATCTTCTCCTTCCACTGCCATTCCAGCACTTCCCTGTACTCATTGGGCCAGGGAGCCACGGGCCAGTTGGGATATTTGGCTCCTTCATGATCCCCGGGGGTTCCCGAGAAACAGTTGACCACGGGAACTTCCAGTTTTTCGGCCAGTTTCACCGTTTTGACGAATGCTTCATGGGAGGAACGGGCGAAAGCGGAATCCGGGGTGAGCGGGTTCCCGTGGCAGGAGAGGCCGCTGATCATCAATCCGCGGTCTTCCACCGCTTTTTTGAACGCTTTCAGCTTTCCTTCGTCCTCCAACAACACGTCGGGATCGCAATGGGCGGTTCCCGGATAACCCCCGGTACCCAGTTCCACTGCATCCAACCCGGATTCGGCCACATAATCGAGCATTTCCTCAAAGGGTTTCTGAGAGAACAAAACGGTAAACACGCCAAGTTTCACAGTTTTGCGCCTCCTTCGATATGTAATCGCTTACTGAAACCGTTAGCAAAAAACAGAAAGAAAAATCGGAAGGAAAAGAAAGCTTCGGGCTCAATATCCCCCTCAAGGAAGGATGAAGATCTGAAATTCAGGAAAACGAATTCAGGAAAACGTTTTCCTACTATGAGAATATGAAATTTTGGTGTAAGATGCAAGAACAAATTCTCTCCAAATCAGAATGGAGGAGGCCTTGTTCCATGATTCCTGTCATCACACTGGGCGAAGCCCTGATCGATTTTATTCCGGTGAATCCCGGAGACACGCTGGCGGAAGCCCCCGCTTTTTCCCGTCAGGCGGGAGGAGCGCCCGCCAATGTGGCTGTCCAGGTCGCACGCCTCGGTGGAAAAGCACGGTTCATCGGCAAAGTGGGTGCGGATGCCTTCGGTTATTTTCTGGAGAAGACCTTGAAAAAAGAGGGAGTGGACACTTCCTGCCTGTTGAAAACAGAGGAAGCCCGCACCGCTCTGGCTTTCGTCTCCCGGGTGGAGGAAGATGAAAACCCCTTCACCTTTTACCGGGATCCCGCTGCGGACCAATTGTTGAAACCGGAGGAGGTCAATCCGAAGGCTCTGGGTGCGCGCGCCATCTTTCACTTCGGTTCCGTCTCGCTCAGCTCCGAACCTTCCGGCAGCGCCACCCGCCAGGCGGTAAAAATCGCACGGGAAAAAGGCGCGCTGATCAGTTTCGACCCCAATATCCGGCCTCCCCTCTGGACGTCGATGAAGGTGGCCAGAGAGGAAATCCAGAGCCTGCTTCCCCAAGCGCACTTGGTTAAGATCAGCCGGAGCGAGTTGTTTGCACTGACGGATCAGAACGGCCGCAATCCCGAAGTCCTGGCCAAACAGCTGAGGGAAACCCATGACATCCCTCTCTTGATTGTTTCCCTTGGCGCCACCGGCTGCCTCTATGTTTCCGCTCACGGGAGTGGAACGATTCCGGCCCCGCGGGTGGAAGTCGTCGATCCCACCGGTGCGGGTGACTCGCTGACCGGTTCTCTCCTTTACCGGATTTCCCGGGAAGATCTGTCTCCCAATGAATTCATGCGAAACCTGACGGATGCTGCCTGGCTGGAGGATCAGCTTCGCTTCGCCGTCACTGTGGCCTCCCACTCCATCACCCGCCAAGGGGCCATCGCCTCCTACGCCGGTCAGGCGGACCTGGAATCACTGGGTTTGTCAGAATGATCTCCGATATCCAGAAGCACTGTGAAAAAGTGAGCGGCAGCATTTACCCAAAGCCGCTCCGGCTGCACTCACAGAGCACAAGTCTCGCCTGGGTCGCTTCTCTCCCCGGTCTCGCTATGCACTCACAGAGCACAAGTCTCGCCTGGGTCGCTTCTCTC
>NZ_QBKR01000041.1 GCF_003054245.1 Melghirimyces profundicolus | reverse complement strand
CAGGCGAGACTTGTGCTCTGTGAGTGCATAGCGAGACCGGGGAGAGAAGCGACCCAGGCGAGACTTGTGCTCTGTGAGTGCATAGCGAGACCGGGAGTGAAGCGACCCAGGCGAGACTTGTGCTCTGTGAGTGCATAGCGAGACCGGGAGTGAAGCGACCCCAGGCGAGACTTGTGCTCTGTGAGTGCAGCCGGAGCGGCTTTGGGTAAATGCTGCCGCTCACTTTTTCACAATACTCCCAGGGGATTTTTTTGCTGTTTGGAAACTACTCTCCGTTCTGCAGGAGACGGCCCTGATCCAAGCCTTGGTCAATCTTCATCGAATCGGAGGGTCACCCGGTTTTTTTCCGTCCGTTTCGACAGGTGGATTTCAAGGATCCCGCTTTTATATCGGGCTTCGATGCTGTCGGAGGAATAGTTGAAAGGAATTCGGACGGTCCGCTTAAATCGGCCGAAATAACGTTCGTTAACGATCAAGCTTTCTTTGGGACAGGGATAAGGACAGGGAATCCGGCCTTCCAATGTGAGATGAAGGGAATCCAGCGTGATCTGAACATCCTCCGAAGAGCGGAGGCCGGGAAGTTCTGCCGTGATCACGCCTTCCTCCTCCGTCTCGTAAATGTCGATGCTGGGGACCCTTTTGGGGGAGGAAGGATCCAACTTCTTCCATACCTCCTTTACTTTTTCCGGAATGTGGACCCAGTCGGGAGATTCCTTCGATTTGGACACCTGAATCCTCCTTTTTCGTTGTTTGTTCTCTCGTTGCACCTATATGCGAGTCATGATGTTTTTAGGAAACCAAACTGGTCGTAAGCGATTCTGCCTTGCTGTTTCGTTCGCGGCGGCTTCCAAAAGGTGCGATCGGAACGTAATGACGAAGAATCCCGTACAATTCCCTGCTTTCCCGCGATAATGCATGAAGTTACTGCCTTCCGCAATCTTCCCGGCGATCTTTCCCCGAACGGCCGGTTGATGTAAGCCTCGATGTCCAGTAATCTGATAGAGGAGTCCCGGATGAAAGCATTCGGGAGAGGCATCATGAAGAGAAACCTGTTTTTTTTTGGGCTTTTTTCAAGCCGAGACCGGATCTTCTTGTCGGTTTGTTTGTTGCGGAGATCCGATTCCGAATATTGGAATTATTAAGAAAATATTTGGGATCTCCTCCGACCCTCGGGCAGGGATGTCAATCACGAGGGCTGGGTGGTTGGGAAAGGCGCGAGGCGGTTTGAAATCATACGCAAATTGGCGATTTCGAGGTGAAAATAGGGATGGATGGCTGTGCGTCATCCTATGCTGTTTCGATTTTTTAAAGGAGGGAAAGGAATTTGACTTGGTTTCAGGAATGGATTGAATTCTTGAATGTCAATCTGCCCTTGATCGTGGATTTGACCGTGGAACATGTGGCGCTGGTCGGCCTTGCTATTCTCGTGGCCATCCTCATCGGGGTGCCTCTTGGAATATACCTGACGACCAATGAATACCTGGCAAGCACCATTCTCCAGGCCGCTTCCATTATGATGACGATTCCCAGCATCGCACTCTTCGGTGTCATGATTCCCCTCTTGTCCATCATCAACAAAGGGATCGGTTTCGTTCCCGCTTTTATTGCACTCGTTCTCTATTCCCAGCTGCCGATCATCCGGAATACCTATACGGCAATCAAAAACGTCGATCCTGGGGTCCGGGATGCGGCGATCGGTCTCGGCATGAAAACCGTCCAACGTCTGTTTCGTGTCGAAATTCCCAACGCCATGCCGGTGATCATGGCCGGGATCCGGACTGCTGTGGTCATGAACATCGGCATCGGTGTCATCGCCGCATTTATCGGCGCGGGCGGTCTTGGCGTCATGATCGTCCAAGGGATCGTCCGTACCGACCAATATCTGATCGTGACCGGTTCGATCGCCGTTTCGTTGTTGGCCATCATCGCCGATGTCTTGTTGGGGAGCGTGCAAAAATGGCTGACTCCCAAAGGTTTGGAGACAAACTCCTGAAGAGGTGATAACCGTGATTACCTTTGACCATGTGACCAAAATATACGAAGGCGACGTCAAAGCGGTGGATGATGTCGCTTTCACCGTGGAAAAAGGGGACATCTGCGTTCTCTTGGGCCCATCCGGTTGCGGGAAAACCACCCTCCTGCGGATGGTGAACCGGCTCGAATCCATCACGGAGGGCGAAATCCGGATCAACGGAAAAAGCAACCGCGATCTGGATACGATTGAATTGAGAAGGAGTATCGGCTATGTGATCCAAAGCAACGGGCTGTTTCCCAACATGACGATCGAGGAGAACGTAACCGTCGTCCCGTCGTTACTGGGATGGGACCGGAAGAAAAAACGGGAGCGGTACCATACGCTGATGGAATTGGTCGGCCTCGATCCGGCGGAATACCGCAAACGGTACCCCCACGAGTTGTCCGGCGGGCAGCAACAGCGGGTCGGGGTGGCCCGGGCCCTGGCGGCCGATCCCCCGGTGATGCTGATGGATGAGCCCTTCGGCGCGCTGGATCCGATCACCCGTGAGCGACTCCAGGACGAATTTATCCAGATTCAACGGGAAGTTAAAAAGACCATCCTCTTTGTCAGCCATGATATCGACGAAGCGATCAAAATGGGAAATAAAATCGTCTTGATGCGGGACGGAAAAATCATGCAGCACGACACTCCCTCCGAGATTCTGGTTCACCCCAAGAATGAATTCGTCTCGCGATTTGTCGGGAAAGACCGGGCGATCAAAAACCTGAGCCTGCACACCGTGGAAGATTTGCAAAAAGAAATCGGACTCGGCGATATCAATGAAACGATTCAGGACACCAAGACCGTAAACATCCATCAGGACTTGAGAAACACGTTGTCCACGTTGATGAACCAGGAAGCCGAGCAAGTCATCGTGACGGACGATCACGGTGAAAAGCTTGGAACGGTGACCATCGACCACGTGCAGCGTTATCTCCATCTCGAAATCCGGGAAAAAGCTCCCGTTTCCACGGAGGGGTGATTGGATGGAACGAAAAAAATTCGTCTCTCTGATGGTCCGATACGGGTTTTATGCACTGGTGATCTATTTCTTTGTCTGGTCGTTTCAAAAAAACTACTTCAGCTATCTATTCAAGGAAACGGAAACGTTTGTCCTGCTGACCCGGCAACATCTGGAGCTGGTGGCGGTTTCCTCTTTGCTTGCGATTGCGGTCGCCCTTCCCTCCGCCGTTCTGGTGACACGACCGAGGTTTCGTCAAACGGAGTGGATCTTCACCAACTTGGCCAACCTGGGACAGACGATTCCCGTGCTGGCCGTGTTGGCCCTGATGATCAGCATTCTGGGTCTCGGGTTTAAAACAGCAGTGTTTGCTCTCTTTATCTATTCCGTGTTGCCGATATTCCGCAACACCGTGGCGGGGCTCAACTCCATCGACGACCGTTTGATCGATGCCGCCAAGGGAATGGGGATGAAACCGCATCAGATCCTCTTTCGGGTCGAACTGCCGAATGCAGCCTATTCGATCATGGCCGGCATCCGAACCGCAATCGTCATCAATGTGGGTACCGCCGCTTTCGCCTTTCTGATCGGCGGAGGCGGTTTGGGAGTCTGGATTTTTACGGGGATCCGGCTGTTCGATAACAGTGCATTGCTGTCGGGCGCCGTCCCTGTCACCTTGTTGGCGATTCTGGCGGATTATCTGTTGAGGCTGCTCGAATATGTGGTTGTACCGAAAGGCACTCGACCATCCGCCAACGCTTAATCGCAGGTTATGGGAGGTACTGGTTCATGAATCGGAGTTTCCGAATACTGACCCTTCTTATCATTGTCAGCTTCCTGGCCGCTTGCACCAATCTCGGCGCCGGCGGAAAACAGGTCACCATCGGCGGCAAAAACTTTACCGAGCAATACCTTCTTTCCCAGATGACCGTGTTTATGTTGAGAGAACGGGGATTTGATGTGGATGAAATGAACAACCTCGGCAGCACGGTCGTCCGCAAGGCCCTGGTCAATAAACAGATTGATCTCATGTGGGAATATACCGGGACCGCCTTGGTCACTTACATGGGAAAAGAACCGATCGCCGATCCGGGAAAAGCCTTTGAGAAAGTGAAAGAGTTGGATGAAAAACGCGGGATCAAGTGGATGAACATGTCCGAGGTGAACAATACCTATTGCTTTGTCATGGACAAAAAAGAAGCGAAGAAGTACGGCATCCGGTCGATCAGCGATCTGGCGGCGTATGTGAGGAAGCATCCCGGAGAGCTGAAGATGGCGACGGATGCTGAATTCGCCAACCGCCCCGATGGATTAAAAGGAGTGGAGAAAAGGTACGATTTCAACTTCGGGGCGGAACAGGTGAAGCAATTGGAGACCGGTTTGACCTACACCGCCCTCGCCAGCGGAGAAGTGGACGTGGCGATGGGTTTTTCCACCGATGCGGCCATCGAAAAGTACGACCTTCTCATCCTGAAGGACGACAAACACTTCTTCCCTCCGTATTACGCTGCTGTTTCCATCCATGAAGACGTGTATCAAAAGTATCCCGAAGTCGAGGAAGTCACCCAAAAATTGGCCGACCGACTTGACAGCGCCACCATGCGGAAACTGAACTACCGGGTAGACGTGGAAGGAAAAAGCGTGTCGGTGGTGGCCCATGATTGGTTGGTGAAGAACGGGTTGATCGAAAAGTAAGGATCCGAAAAAGGGACGTACAAAAAGACCGCGGGGAAATCCCGCGGTCTTTTTCCGGTCTTTCCATCTCAAAAGACCCGTGGATGGCAGCCGGCCCTTATGGTAACACAGCGCTTTTCAACTTCCCAATTCCGCCAGTACCCCGGGGTCGATGTTTCCGCCGCTGAGGATCACACCGATGCGTTGAAGGTCTTGCGGCAACCGCCGGCACAACAGGGCGGCCAGGGGAACGGCTGCCGAAGGTTCCACCACCAGCTTCAGCCGGAACAGGGCAAACCGGAGTGCATCCCGGATCTCCTCTTCGGTCACGGTGAGGATCGACTCTGCATGTTCACGTATGACCGGAAAGGTGAGCTTACCGGGAACGGTGATCCGGAGGCCGTCGGCGAGGGTTCGCGGAGCGGGGATCTTCACCCTTTTCCCGGACGCAAGGGAGCGACGGGTATCGTCGGCGTTTTCGGGTTCCACGCCGAAAAGACGAATATCGGGTGAGCAGTTCTTGGCCGCGATACATGTTCCCGACAGAAGCCCCCCGCCCCCGACAGGGGTGATGACGGCATCCAAGCCGGGCACTTCCCGCAAAAGCTCCAATGCGGCGGTCCCCGCACCGGCCATGATATGGGGGTGATCGTAAGGGGGGATCAGGGTGAGCCCCCGCTCTTCGGCGAGCCGGGCCGCCACCTCTTCCCGGTCTTCCGTAAACCGGTCATAAAAAACCAATTCCGCCCCGTACCCCCGCGTGGCCTCCACTTTCACCCGGGGGGCATCTTCGGGCATGCACAGAACGGCCGGCACCTCCGACAACCGGGAGGCCAAAGCCACTGCTTGAGCATGGTTGCCGGAGGAAAAAGCAATGACTCCCCTCTTTTTCTCTTCATCGGTCAGCCGGCTGATCGCATGATATGCTCCCCGAAATTTAAAAGCGCCGGCCCGTTGCAGGTTCTCGCATTTGAGGAAAACGTCACCTCCCACCCGGTGGTTGAGGGTGCGGGAGGTGACGACGGGGGTGGTATGACAGACTCCTTTCAATCTTTCCCCGGCTTCGAGGACATCGTGAAAATTCAATGGCAGGTTCATTGGTTCCACCTTCTTTTACAGGATTGCATGTTTCGTCCGTTAAGACCTGTCCGGTCTGCATCGAAAGGATCGGGAGACGGAAATCCGTTCACAGCCCTTTGTACTTGCCTCCTGTGATCAGACACTTTCGATTGACAGGTTACCGATTCCTCTTTTCTTCCGCCTTGCAAATCTTCTTTCCCGATCCAAACTTCCCCGGTTGCACGAGGGCGGTGGATCGACTTGACAAAAGGAAGTGGAACAGGTACCATCACTTATATAAAGTAAGTAACTAACAATGAAACAGTAAACGAGGAAGGATGAGTACCATGGGCAAGGTTTTGTATATTACGGCAAACCCCAAAAAAGCACAGGATTCATACGGTTTGACCGTTGGCGACGAACTGATCCGTCAATACCGTGATCGTCGCCCCGACGATGAAGTGGTGCACATTGACGTGTTCCGGGAGGAGATTCCGCTCCTGGATGAGGATATACTCCATGCATGGGGAAAGTTGGCTTCCGAGCAACCAGTCGATTCCCTGACCGAGGACGAAAAGCGAAAAGTGACCCGGCTGAACGAATTGGTTGACCAGTTTATCGAAGCCGATCGTTATGTGTTTGTCACCCCCATGTGGAATTTCGGCGTTCCTCCGCTGATGAAGGCATATATCGACACGGTTTCCGTTGCGGGCAAAACCTTTCAGTACACTGAAGAGGGTCCCGTTGGGCTTCTGAAAGGAAAAAAGGCGGTCGTGATCCAGGCTTCCGGTGGAATCTACAGTGAAGGACCGGCTGCTGGATTGGACTTTTGCAGCAAGTACCTTGTCTCGGTTCTGAACTTTCTCGGCGTCACCGATGTGGAGACGCTCTTCGTGGAAGGAATGAACCAATTTCCTGACAAAGCGGAAGCGATTCGGGATGCCGCCTGTGAGCGTGCCGCCGAAGCGGCGAGGGCTCTGGCGGCAGACCCCGTGTCCGTATCCTGACCCGTTCCGTTTATCGCCGCTTTTCTGATGAGAACAGTGGCTTTTTTAGGATATGTCTTGAAGAAGAAATCACTTCCTTCTTTGTCCAAAGGGATCGGGTACTCGACTGCCGTTTTCTTCAGTGATTCCAATCAAGGGAGAAGTCTGTCCAAAAACAGATATCTGAGCGACTGGACATCCTTTGAATAGAATCATTTTCCTGAAGGAAAAAGTGGTAAGAGAATGCCACAGGTCGCTTCCTGTGGTTTACATATCATTTGAATGTACACCACAGGACATGCCTGTGGTGTTTTTTATTACACAAAATCGGAACGGGAGGAACTCCCCATGAACATCAAAGGTCATAAAATCTTCTTGGAAATACTGGATCTCTCTGATGCAGAAGCCTTGTTGCGTCTGGAATTGAGAAATCGCGGAGGCTGTCCGTCTGGTCGTCTCCTATGCATTCCGTGAGCTGAAGCTTCATCGGATTGAAGCGGGGGTGATGCCCCACAACTTGGCATCGATTAAAGTGTTGGAAAAAGCAGGGTTTCATAAAGAGGGCATCGCCAGGAAAAGTGTGAAGATCAACGGGAGATGGGAAGATCATCAAGTGCTTGCCATCTTAAACAGGGAAGATTGAGGTGGAAGTTTGGGAGGCGGTCAGGTGAACATCGGTTTCAATAAATAACTTGAGTCCGATACGGTGGCTCAGTTGTTTTTTCCGCTGCGGCAGTCAAGCCGAAAAGAAAAGGACGAACGGAAGAGATGGGAAGGCCTTTACTTCCCTCAACGGAGCAGTTTCCCAAAACCTGTTTGAAAAGTTATAATTATAGAATAAGAAGGAATCATGCCAATTCACCGTTTGCTGAAGGGGGTCTCACATGAAATACAAGGCCGGTCCGACCACGCCTGATACGGAACATCCGCGGATCGCGGAGGTGGTCGACAACGTGGAGCGAGTCATGGTCGGAAAGCGGGAGACCATCCAGATATGCATCGTGGCTCTCCTGTGCCAGGGTCATGTTTTGTTGGAAGATGTTCCGGGGGTGGGCAAGACGATGCTGGTGAAAGCGCTGGCCCGATCCGTCGGTTGCCAATTCCGGAGAATCCAGTTCACCCCGGATCTCCTTCCTTCCGATGTCACCGGGGTTTCCGTGTTCAATCAGAAAACCTCGCAGTTCGAATTCCGGCCCGGTCCGGTCATGTCCCATGTGATCCTGGCGGATGAGATCAACCGTACCTCTCCCAAGACCCAATCCTCCCTGCTGGAAGCGCTGGAAGAAGGCAGTGTCACCGTGGACGGAAACACCTACGAGATGAAAAAGCCGTTTTTTGTCATGGCCACGCAGAATCCGATTGAATACGAGGGCACCTTTCCGCTTCCCGAAGCTCAACTGGACCGTTTTCTGCTGAAGTTGCGGTTGGGTTATCCCAGTCCGGAAGAAGAGGTTGAAATGTTGGAGAGGATGAGAGAACGGCACCCCTTGGAAGACTTGACCGAGGTGATCTCAAGGGGGGAACTGCTCAGCCTTCAACAGGAGGTTCGCAAGGTTCGCGTGGACCCGAGTGTTGCCGACTATATCATTCAGATCGTCGGTGCCACCCGTTCCCCTTCGGAAGTCTATCTCGGTGCCAGTCCGCGGGGTTCCATTGCCCTCTACCGCACGGCCCAGGCGCTGGCTTTTGTCCGGGGGCGATCCTATGTGATCCCGGATGACGTGAAAAAATTGGCTCCTCTCACTTTGGCTCACCGCATGATCCTGAAATCGGAGGCCCGGCTGAGCGGGATGACGGTGGACAGGCTTCTGAAGGAAGTCCTCCGCCGGATCCGGGTTCCCGTCACCATGGAAGGTTGACTGATGCGCAGGCGGGGATTGCTTTTCATGGGGGTACTCACGTTCATCGCTTTTGCTTTCGGCCGTTTTCAGGGGGGGTTTGTTCCCTGGTTTTTGTTTTACGTCTCCTTCATCCTCCTTTTGTACGTCGCCTTGGTGGCCTTCTTTGCCCTTCGGAATCCGGAAGTGGAGAGGGTGCTGTCCGCTTCGACAGCCACCGCGGGTGAATCCCTGAAGGTCTCCATCCGTTACCGGATCCCTGCAGTGATTCCCCCGGCGTGGATATGGATTCGGGATGTGGGGGATCCGAAGGCTTTGACTCAAGAGGGATTCACCACCTTAGTTCCCGGATTTTCAAGGGAAGGAGTCTTGGAATACGGGCTGTACAACCTGCCCCGGGGCAGGCATCGCTTTCACTCCATCGAAGTGAGGTCGGGGGATCTGTTCGGATTGGTGGAGAAAAGGTGGAACTTCTCCCGGGCAAACGAAATTCTCGTCTATCCCCGAACCCGGGAAATCCGGTCGTGGCACACCGTCAATGACCGGAATACGGGGCGTTCCTTTGCCACCCACCGGATCGGGGAAGATGTCACTTCCGTGGTGGGAGTGCGGGATTACACGGACCGGGACGCTCTCAGCCGTATTCACTGGAAAGCGTCCGCCAGGGGCCAAGGGTTGAAAGCCAAGGAATTTGAACATCGAATCACCAACGATTTTATGTTTGTCCTGGACTGCCATGCCGCCCATTTTTCAGGGGAAGGGGATCCTCTCTTTGAACGGGCGGTCAGCCTGACCGCGTCCTTGGCTCGTTTTGCGGTTCAGCGCCGGTTCAGCGCCGGGGTGATTGCTTGGGGAAACCGGCGGTTGCATCTTCCTCCGGGGAGGACACCGGATCATCTGTCGCATCTGTTCGAACCCTTGGCTGTCATTCAACCCCAAGGTCAGAAGAGGATTGCGGACGTTCTTCTGAACGAGTCGGTCTATTTGCCCCAGGGAACCACGGTGGTGTTGGTGACCCCCCGGCTGGGTGAAGCGGAGGGGAACGCCATTAGCCAATTGGTTCTGCGGAAGATCAAAGTGGAGGTGTTCCGGGTGGTTGGCGACGGTCCTCTCCCCGGTGGAGAGACCGGTGTTCCAGGTTTTCTCGATTCGTTGGGGGTGCGGGTTTACCCTGTCCGGAACGACGCTTTTGAGCACCTCACGGGGGGAGGTGCCGACTATGGCAGTGGCTCGGCCTGACCGTTCCCGCCCTCCCCTGTCCGCGGGGGCGCGGGTCGGATTGGTTTTTTTCGGAGCTTTGACAGGATTGGAGTGTCTTCTTCCCCTGTCCGAGGTCTCGGATACCCAGCGAATCGGGGTGTTTTTCACGGCGTTTCTGGTTTTTCTGGCCACAAACTTCGTCCACTTGAACCGGTGGATCACCGGAGCCGTCCGCCTGTTTCTGCTCCCGATCTTTCTTCACCAACTCCTTTACCACCCGATCCCCCTTACCGATTCGGACTGGATCGGTCCACTCGCGGCCCGGATGAAATCGGAAGTGTCACGGTGGATGACGGAAGGGCGGTTCAGCGCATCTCCGGTTCTTCAGACCCTGGCATTGTTGATGCTGTTATGGGCCATCGCTTCTGTTTTCCGTCGACTGGCGGAACGGGGGAAAGGAGTACTGGCGTTATTTTTGCTGGCCGTCTTCCATCTCTCCGTCCTGGACAGTTTGACTCCATATGACGGAAGCGGGGCCATCATCCGGGTATTCATTTACGGCTGCGTTGCCCTTTCCTTCCTTCGGCTGTCCTCTTTGAGAGCGGTATCGTCAGAAGACCCGCCGGAACCGCGAGGTTGGATCCCCTTCTCCCTCGCATTCATCCTTCTGGCCGTCGGGGTCGGTTGGATGTTGCCGAAGCCCGCCGCCAGCTGGCCGGATCCCCTGAAGTGGGTCACCAGTCTGGACGACCGGGCGGGACCCGGGGGTGCGGCCAAAATCGGGTATGGCAACAACGATTCCCGGTTGGGGGGGCCCTTCGAACAGGATCGGGATCCCGTCCTGACCGCCATTCTCGATAAACCTTGGTATTGGCGGGGGGAAGCCCGTGATCTCTATACGGGAAAAGGTTGGCAGTCCACCTTGAAGGCGGAACCCGTTTCACCCGCCGGCCGCCGGCCGGATAAAGGGGCAGATCACTTACCGCCTTCGCTGTTCCGGGAGATACCGGTGCGAAAAAGCGTGGCCCATCTGTTCTGGAACCGGGAATACCCGGTGTTGTTCACTCCGGGACAACTCCGCTCCTATCACATCCAAAACCCGCCGAACCCCGGATTGGAGGGAGTGGTCGGCCATGGGGGATTCACCACCCGGGGGAACGTTCGTCTTTCCCGCTACACGGTTTCCGTGGAAGTCCCCGAAATGGACAAAAACAAGCTGCGCGGGACGGGAAGTTCCTATCCGTCGGAGGTAAGCCGCATCTATCTTCAGTTGCCGGAGGACTTTCCGGAACGGGTCGCCGAAAAGGCGGAAGAGCTGACCCGAAACGAGGACAATCCTTACGACAAAGCCGTGGCCGTGGAAAGCTGGCTCAAAGGGGAGAGCGGGCTCCGGTACGAGACGCAGGACGTACCGGTACCGGGGAGAAATCAGGATTTTGCAGACCAATTTCTCTTCGAATCCAAAAGGGGGTACTGTGATCACTTTTCCTCGTCCATGGTGGTGATGATGCGGAGTGTGGGGATTCCCGCCCGATGGGTGAAGGGATTTGGACCCGGGGAACAAAAGCTCATTCACACCGAAGCGTCGGACGAGAGAGGAAGGGCCGCTCCCCGATATCAGATGACCGTTCGCAACAGCGATGCCCACTCATGGGTGGAGGTGTATTTCGAAGGAGTGGGTTGGCTCCCCTTCGAACCCACTCCCGGATTCACCAATCCCACTCCCGTCAAGGAAGAGATCGATTCGGACCCTGTCGTATCGGCTGAGGAAGAGAACGGGACTGACACCAAGCCGGACCCGAGGCTGGAACGTTCGGAACGGGAGTTGGGGGGGCGGGCGGGGCCCCCAAACGAAGCGGCGGCACCCGAAACAACAACAATCCGGAAAACGAGGTTTCTCTGGGCGGCGGGAACGGCGGGTCTGCTCCTTTGGATGCTCTGGCTGTTCCGAAAGCGCATCGCCTGGTGGCTCCTGTGGCGATACACCCGGGGAGACCGGGGGTTGACCCGCGCCTTTCACGCCCTGCTGAAATGGCTGTCCCGGACCCGGGGGCCGAGGAGGCCCGGCGAAACCGTTCGGGAGTATGTGTTGGAGCGGGACTGGATGACCCGTCCCTCCCCGGAATTGATCCGGTTGACCCGCTCCTATGAGGATGCCCGGTATGGCAACGGGAATCCGACAAGCGATCCGTCTTCCCTTCGAAGGTTGTGGAGAAAGGTGTTGGAGCAGCTCCGCTCCTGATGCATGTTTTCTCCCGCGTGATCCTCCCCTGTGGGATCCTGCGTGACGGGAGCCGAACCCCCGGAAAAAGGAATCAAAAAACCGATCCCCGGTCATATCGGGATCGGTTTTTACCGCGGCTCCACGTGGATCAGGGTTTCCTCCACCTGGTGGGTCCGTGACATCTCCCGTTCCAACTCCTCGGTGATGCGATGGCTTTCTTCCACGTTCAGACCGGCATCCACCTCGATCACGGCATCCAGAATGATGTGGTTTCCGTGCATCCGCCCTTTGAGATCCACCACGGAACGGACTCCGTCCATTTTTTCCATGGTCTTCCGGTATTGGTCCAGTTTCTTTTCATGGAAACCATCCGTCAGGTGATGCGACATTTCCCGGAAGATCCCCCAGGCCGTTTTCAGGATGATCAGACCGACCATGATGGCGGCCGCCGGATCCAGCCAGGGGAAGCCCCATTGGGCCCCCAGAATACCGGCTGCCGCACCGACACTGACCAGAGCGTCGGAGAGGTTGTCTTTGGAAACGGCCTCGATCGCGCGACTTTTCGTCCGGCGGGCCAGCCGCCGGTTGTATGCCGAAACGAGAAGCATCAAACCGGCGGAACCCAGTGCCACCCAGAAGGTGAGGGGGGCGGGAGGGGGCGCTTTCCCGACCCATGCGGTCTCGATTCCGTCTTTCAGCACTTCCAGGGCGATGGTGGCCATAATAAAGGAAGCGATCAATGCCGACACGCTTTCCGCCCGGGAATGGCCGTAGGGATGATCCTCATCCCGCGGTTTTCGTGAGATTTTCAGTCCGATCAGGACCGCCCCGGATGCCAGGACGTCCGTGACGTTATTCCAGCCGTCAGCCGAAAGGGCTTTTGACATCATGATGCTCCCCATACTCACTTTCAGGATGCTCAAAAAAAGATAGGTCACGATACTGAGCCATGCTCCCGAGTCGGCTTGGTACTTCATCGGCCTCTCCCTCCCCGTCAGTCAACCATAGCTTACCCGACGGGGGCCGTGTGGGTCTACGGCAAGATGATTGCCTTCCATAAGCTTTATAGAACGGCGAAAAAAGAATTGGGTTGAACCAACAACCGGCGGAGTCGGTAAGAATCAAGAAAAAGAGGAAACCTTGGTAAGAACCCCCTGTTCGGTGGTTCTTGATTTCAATATTTCCGATTGGTATGATGAACGCATGCATAAAATGCATAATTTCCACACGGTAGATCTGTCTCGTATATATTCAGGAATAGGGCCTGAACGTTTCTACCCGGCCACCGTAAATGGCCGGACTACGAGGATATGGGTCGCCGGCCTGTTGTGTTTTTCTGATCCGATCAAGGAATGGCCGGGGCTTCGTGTCGCTGGGTAGAAGCGGTGCGGGGGCCGGTCTTTTTCTTATGAATTCCTGAATGAAAAGGTGGAGGTCTTCGATGGAACAACCGATGGAACGAGTGGTGGTACTGGATTTCGGTGGACAATACAACCAATTGATTGCGCGGCGGATCCGGGATTTGGGGGTTTTCAGCGAACTGGTCTCCCATCGGACGAGTGCCCAAGAACTGAAGGAGATGGCCCCGAAGGGGATCGTCTTTTCAGGCGGCCCGGCCAGTGTCTACACCCACGGGGCCCCGAAATGCGATCCGGCGATCTTTGACCTGGGCATTCCCATTCTGGGTATCTGCTACGGAATGCAACTGATCGGTGCCCATTTCGGCGCGGAAGTGGAGAGCGCCGCAAAGCGGGAATATGGCAAAGCCGATGTGGAGGTCGTCTCGGATTCCCCGCTGTTCCGGGGGTTGTCGGATGCGGAGTCGGTGTGGATGAGTCACCGTGACGTGGTGGTGGCGCCGCCAAAAGGGTTCCGGGTGGATGCCCGGACGGCTTCCGCTCCCGTTGCTGCCATGAGCCATCCGGAGAACCGGGTGTATGCCGTGCAGTTTCATCCCGAAGTGCGCCATACAAAGAACGGAAATGAGATGATCCGTCGATTTCTTTACGATGTGTGCAGGTGCGAAGGGACCTGGAGCATGGAAACCTTCATCGATGACACCGTTGCGAAACTGAAGGAACAGATCGGGGACAAGCGGGTCCTGTGCGCCCTCAGCGGCGGAGTGGACTCTTCGGTTGTCGCGGCCTTGATCCATCGGGCCATCGGAGATCAACTGACCTGTGTATTTGTCGACCATGGCCTCCTGCGCAAAGGGGAAGCGGACAGCGTCATGCGCACCTTCGCCGACCACTTCCGGATGAACGTGGTCAAGGTGGATGCCCGGGAACGGTTCCTGGACAAACTGAAAGGTATGGAGGATCCCGAGCAAAAAAGGAAAATCATCGGGAACGAATTTATCCGGGTCTTTGAGGAAGAAGCGGAGAAGCTGGGTAAACACCATTTCCTCGCTCAGGGAACCCTGTATACCGACATTGTGGAGTCCGGGACCGAAACGGCCCAGACCATCAAATCCCATCACAATGTCGGCGGGCTTCCGGAAGAGATGGAAATGGACCTGGTGGAACCCGTCAACACCCTGTTCAAAGACGAGGTGCGCAAAGTGGGTGAAGAACTGGGCCTCCCGAAGGAAATCATCTGGCGCCAACCCTTCCCCGGGCCGGGACTGGGGATCCGTGTGATCGGGGAAGTGACGGAAGAAAAGCTGGAAATCGTCCGTGAGTCCGATGCGATTTTACGGGAGGAGATCCAGAAGGCGGGATTGGATCGTGAAATCTGGCAGTACTTTACCGCCCTCCCCGATTTCAAGAGTGTCGGCGTGATGGGGGATGCCCGAACCTATGCTTATACCGTCGGCATCCGGGCCGTTACTTCCATCGACGGCATGACCGCCGATTGGGCACGGATTCCCTATGAAGTACTCGAGCGGATCTCCAACCGTATCATCAATGAAGTGGACGGAGTCAACCGGGTGGTTTACGACATCACTTCCAAGCCTCCGGCCACCATTGAGTGGGAATAAGATCGAAGCACGGAAGGAGAACGGACTTTGGATAACCGGCAGAGCGTGCTTTCCCGATTTTTCGGGTTCGGGGAGCACAACACCAACTTAAAAACGGAAGTGTTGGCAGGTGCCACCACGTTTTTGACCATGGCCTATATTTTGCTGGTCAACCCCTTCCTTCTCGGAAAGGAAGCGGGAATGGATTTCGGGGCGGTATTTGTCGCCACGGCTTTGGCCGCGGCGATCGGTACGCTGTTGATGGGTCTCGTGGCCAACTATCCGATCGCGTTGGCTCCTGGCATGGGGCTGAATGCCTATTTCACCTACACGGTGGTTCTGGGGATGGGGGTCTCCTGGGAAACGGCTTTGGGAGCGGTCTTTATCTCCGGAGTGATCTTTCTTCTCCTGACTGTGACCAGGGTGAGGGAGTTGATCATCAACTCCATCCCCCCGGGACTGAAACATGCCGTTTCGGCGGGGATTGGGCTCTTCATCGCGTTCATCGGATTGAAAAACGCCCAATTGATTGTTGCCAACGAAGCCACCTTTGTCGCCCTGAACGGAAACCTGATGAAGCCGGAAATACTGCTGACCCTGTTCGGACTGGTTCTCACCCTGTTTCTCATGATCCGTCAGGTGAAGGGGGCCGTTTTCTTCGGCATGATCGGAACCGCGGTGGCGGGGATCGCCGCCGGTGTGGTGGATATGCCTTCCAAGCTTTTCTCCGCACCGCCGAGCCTCTCGCCCACGTTTTTGAAAATGGACCTGGCCGGGGCTCTGGATATGGGCTTTTTTGCCATTATTTTCGCCTTCCTTTTCGTCGATCTCTTTGATACTGCGGGGACATTGGTCGGGGTTTCCAACCAGGCCGGGCTTTTGAAGAACAACCGGTTGCCCCGTGCCGGCCGGGCTCTGACGGCCGACTCCGTGGCCACCATGTCCGGGGCAGCCCTCGGGACTTCCACGGTCACTTCCTATATCGAATCCACCGCGGGGGTCGCCACCGGAGGCCGGACGGGGATGACGTCTGTCACTGCGGCACTTCTGTTTCTTATGGCTCTCTTCTTCTTCCCGTTGGTTGAAGCTTTCGCCTCCGTGGCAGCCATCACCTCCCCCGCACTCGTCATCGTCGGGGTATTGATGGCCTCCAGCCTCAAGGAAATCGAGTGGAAAGACTTGACCGAAGCCGTGCCCGCTTTTCTGACCGTTCTGATGATGCCCCTTGCCTTCAGCATCGCCACAGGGATCGCCATCGGGTTCATCCTGTATCCGGTCACCAAGCTATTTGGAGGTAAAGCCCGGGAAGTGCATCCGATCCTGTATATTTTGGCACTGATCTTCATCAGCCGGTTTTTATTCCTGGGAAGTATATGAAGAAACGGGAAACCCCGCTTTGAAAGCGGGGTCTTTTCTTTTTTGTATAAAAAGAGGAGGGAGGGATTCAAACTAACCGTATCCCACCTTGGAGGTGGCGTTTCTTTGTTGAAGAAAACGGTCATTCTCTGTCTCGCCCTGATTTGTGTGGCGGGCCTTTCCGGTTGGTTGGCTTTTCCGACGCCGGTGGATGCCACCCCGGCAGAGCCCGTTCAGCAAAAAATCAAGGAACTGATCCGAAATAAAGAAACGGCTGTCAACCAGAAGGATAAAAAGCGTTTCTTAAGCGTGCTCAATCCATCCTATCCCTTTTATGTTCAAGAGCAAAAACGGTGGTTCGAGGACGCGGTCCGATGGGTGGATCCCGGTTCTTACCGCCTCCGGGTGATTTCCATGATTCCGGAAAAAGAACACCAGATCCGCGCTTGGGTGGAACAGCGCTACACCCGTCAGGGACGGGTGTTTGCCATCCGTTTCCCCCTGTTGTTTCAAGAGACGGAAAAGGGATGGAAGGACTCCGATTTTCCGTTTCTTCACACCACCCGGGGGAACGTGGTGATCCGGTATACGGATGAGGGGTTGCGGGAGCAGGCTTCCATCGCCCTGGAATCCGCCCACAAAGCGATTCAGGAATTGGGGCGGAAAATGGACTGGACCCCCAGGCACTCCATTGAGGTGAAGATCTATCACCGACCGGAACTTTTCCGGCAATCGGTGAAGCCTTCCCTGCCTGCCTGGGCGGGAGGCTGGCACGAATCCGGCGAATCCGTGAAATTGATCGGGGCCAAGGGGTTCTCCGATCAGCAATTCATCTCCTCGGTGCTGGTTCACGAAATGACCCACATGATGGTCAGCGACACGACGGGGGACAATGCCGCCTACTGGCTGCAGGAAGGTGCGGCAGAGTATTTTCAGACTCATCTTCTGCCGGGGCTGCGGACCCAGGAAGAAAAGAAATACGAAAAACCCCGTTGGAGGATGTCCCGTTTGGAGAAGCTCAATCTGGAGCACCTCCATGAAGAAGAAGCGTCCCATTATTACACGCAGTGTTATCAATTGTTCCGGTATCTGATGAACACTTATGGAGAAAAAAAGGTCCGCCGTCTCTTCTCTGTACTGCAATTAAGTCCCGAAGAAGATAAGGAAACGGTGGATAAGATCTCCTTGGTTAATCAAAGGACCCGGGAAGCGGTGAAGAAGGTTTTCGGGAAATCGTTAGCGGAGATTGAACGGGACTGGATCCGGGATATGAAAAAAAAGAAATCGACGTTGGCAGCCGGTTGAAGGTCCTCAGACATTCGTCCCCTTTTCTACCGGCAGGGGGCGAAGGGCATTTCTATTTGGAGGTAAAAAAGTATTGACTCCAAATCGGTAGAGTGGTAGTATATTACTTGTCCCTGAAACACGCGGGCGATCGAAAGGGGTCGCCCCGGAAAAAACAAAAAAACTGTTGACAAGATCGGATGCCTTTGATAAGATAGATCTTGTCGCCGCGAGGGAGCGGCGGTCGCGGGAAGCCGCGACGAGAGCGTTCCTTGAAAACTGAAGAGCGCAGACATGGCCCTGTCAATGAGCGTTTCAAGCTCGGTCCGGAGGTGGCCCGGCCACCGCCGGACTTCATTGGAGAGTTTGATCCTGGCTCAGGACGAACGCTGGCGGCGTGCCTAATACATGCAAGTCGAGCGGAGGAAGCCGACGGATCCCTTCGGGGTGACGT
>NZ_QBKR01000040.1 GCF_003054245.1 Melghirimyces profundicolus | reverse complement strand
GAGTGAAGCGACCCAGGCGAGACTTGTGCTCTGTGAGTGCATAGCGAGACCGGGGAGAGAAGCGACCCAGGCGAGACTTGTGCTCTGTGAGTGCATAGCGAGACCGGGGAGTGAAGCGACCCAGGCGAGACTTGTGCTCTGTGAGTGCATAGCGAGACCGGGGAGAGAAGCGACCCAGGCGAGACTTGTGCTCTGTGAGTGCATAGCGAGACCGGGGAGTGAAGCGACCCAGGCGAGACTTGTGCTCTGTGAGTGCATAGCGAGACCGGGGAGTGAAGCGACCCAGGCGAGACTTGTGCTCTGTGAGTGCATAGCGAGACCGGGGAGTGAAGCGACCCAGGCGAGACTTGTGCTCTGTGAGTGCAACCGGAGCGGCTTCGGGTAAATGCCACCGTTCACTCTTTCACAACGTTTCTAAAGAGAGGTGACATCCATGGCTCGTCCACGCAACCGTCTGCTGGTTCCGGGTTGTGCCCAGGCCATCGAAGATATGAAAGTGGAAATTGCCCGCGGGTTCGGTGTGCAACTCGGCCCTGACCAAACCGCCCGTGCCAACGGTTCCGTAGGTGGTGAAATCACCAAACGTCTGGTCGGGTTGGCGGAACAACAAATCTGAGACTCATGGGGATGCTCCCCCTCTATTTTCCCTTTTGACAAGATTTTGGATCCGGGGATCTCTCCGGTATGAAAGCACCCCCTGCCTGAGAAGGCAGGGGGTGTCAAATTCAGATATGGCAGGAAGATTGTCCCCGTTTTTGGAGGTAACGTTGGTGATACTCTTCCGCCCGATAAAACGGACCGGCCGGTTCAATCTGGGTTACGATGGGATCCTTCCATTTACCGGACGCTTCCAACTCCTTCTTCGATTTTTCGGCGATTTCCTTCTGTTCCGGCGTGTGGTAAAAAATGACGGAACGGTACTGACTCCCGATGTCCGGTCCCTGCCGGTTCAAAGTGGTGGGATTATGATTGTCCCAGAAGATTTGGAGAAGTTCCTCATAGGAAACAACCGACGGGTCGTACTCCAGGTCCACCACTTCAGCGTGTCCCGTTCGATTGGTGCAGACTTCCTCATAAGTGGGATTTTCCTTCGTTCCCCCCATATATCCAACGGCGGTGGAGGTCACACCGTCCACTTTGCGGAACAGCTCCTCCACCCCCCAAAAACATCCGGCTCCGAATGTGGCACGTGCCATCCAGATGCACTCCTTTCCACCACCGATGGTTGAACCACCGGCTGCTCTTTTACTTATCGTACCCGAGAAGGCGCTCCTTCTGCAATCCCCGTCCCCTTCCCCGTAGCCTTCCCTCCGAAAACGGGTTTCAACATAGCGTTCAAGCCATAGAAGTATTGTGAAAAAGTGAACGGCGGTATTTACCCGAAGCCGCTCCGGCTGCACTCACAGAGCACAAGTCTCGCCTGGGGTCGCTTGCGCTCCCCGGTCTCGCTATTTTCACCCATCCCGTCAATCGGCTGGGCCAAGAAGGATCCGAGTCCTCTGCGTCTTCACCACCTGTCTGGAGGAACACATTGAGAAAACCGTGGTTAAAAATACCGTGAAGTATCCCGGGTCAAACGCCTGAGGACCTCCTCCGCTTCCCCGACCACTTTGCGGATCAGATCTTCTGCGGTACCTCGCCTGGACAGGCGCAACCCCTGACCGGCCCAGAGACTCATCAGTTCCGGGTCACGGTTCAGGGCGGCGGCTTTCCGGATGTCCCGCGTGAGAGCGTTTTGTACGGGATAGGGGGGCAATGTTCGTTCTCGTGAGGAAAGGTCCTGAATCAATCGGTTCCGGATCCCCCGTGCCGGTTTCCCGGAGAACGCCCGGGTCACGACGGTGCTTTCCTCCGTTCCCGACAGGATTTTTTCCTGATGCACCGGGTGGGCACCGCTCTCTTCACAGGTGAGAAACGCTGTCCCCAACTGCACCCCTTCCGCCCCGAGGGCCAGGGCGGCCGCCAGTCCGCGGCCGTCCATCACCCCTCCGGCTGCGATAACCGGCACCTTCACCTGGTCCGCGACCTGGGGCACCAGTGCCAGGGTCCCCACCATCGCCCGGTCACTGGGACCGGCAAAGGTCCCACGGTGGCCCCCTGCTTCCGCTCCCTGGGCCACAACAAGATCCACTCCCGCTTTTTCCAGGAGTTGCGCCTCCCTGACCGTGGTGGCGGTCCCGATCAAGGTGGTTCCCATCTCCCGGAAGCGCTTCAACCACCGCTCCTCCGGAATGTCAAAGGTGAAACTGAACACCGGAACCCGTTCCTCCATCAGCACTTGGATCTGTTCCTCAAAGGACTCCGCGAAATTCGCCGGCTCCTGCCGCTTCAGTCCGAGCTCTTCCCTGTAGGGATCCAGGAGTTCCTGCGAGCGGCGGACTTCCTTCGGAGACGGTTTGACGGCTTCCGTCACCAAGAGGTTGACGGCGAAAGGCTTCGAGGTCCGGCTCCGGATTTCCCGAACCGCCCCCCGGATCCCTTCCGGGGAGAGGTAACCCGCCCCCAGGGTTCCGAGCCCCCCGGCTTCGGACACCGCCGCCACCAGTTCCGGGGGTGTCGCGCCTCCGGCCATCCCGGCCTGAATCACGGGATAACGGATGTTCAACCGTTTCGTTACCCGGTTTTGTTTCCACATCGCTCCCATCCCTCCCTGTTCTTATTAACGGGTGGAACCCATCCGCCTTTTCACCCGCCATCGGTTTTTCAGGATTTCCATTCGTGGATCTGTTCGCTGAGATGCCGGATTCGGCGCTCCAGGGCTTTTTTCTCCTCTTCTCCTTCCGGCTCTTCTTCCGCCATCAGACGGGTCCGCTCCAGCTCCAGGAACCGGAGCCGTCGGTCGGTCTCCGGATCGGGACGCTCGGCCCGTTCCCTGAACCCGGTCCGATACTCCCGGTAACTTCCCGGATAGACCTCCACCTTTCCTCCCTTAAGAAAGGCCACTTTGTTGGACACCCGGTCCAGGAGATACCGGTCATGGGATACGATCACCAACGTGCCCGGATACTCGAAGAGGGCTTCTTCAATCCGCTCCCGGGTGGAAATATCGAGGTAATTGGTCGGTTCATCCATCACCATCAGATCCACCCCGGAGACGTACAGTTTGACAAAGGCCACCCGGCATCGCTCCCCCACGCTAAGCTGTCCGATCTTCCGATGGACCTCTTCCTGACGGAAGAGAAAAGCGGCCAGGATGTTGCGGGCCTCTGCCTGCTTCATACCGGGCAGGGGAAGAAGGCTCTCCAGAATGGTTTCATCGGGGTGAAGCTCCTCCAACTCCTGGGCAAAATACCCCACTTTCATCTTCGGATGCCGGATGATCTCCCCTTTTACGGGCTCCAGCTTTCCGGCCATCAGTTTCAGGAGGGTGCTTTTCCCGCTTCCGTTGCGACCGGACACCGCGAGCCGATCGCCGCGGTTGACGGTCAGGGTGACGTCCCGTAGAACCGGCTCCTCCCCATAGGTGAAAGCAGCCTTCGTCATCCGGATCAACGTGCGGGATCCGAAGTCACTCCCATCGAACCGCACCCGGATCCGGGGATCCTCCCCGGGTCGCTCCCCCATTTCCCGTTCCAGGCGTCCAAGCGCCTTCTCTTTCGCCTTGGACCGGGTCTGATGTTTGGTCGCCTTTTTCTTGTAGAAGGGATTCCGCTCCCCTGCCGCAGCATGGGCCCGGTTAAACCACTCACGGTAACGTCGGATTGACTCTTCCAGCTTTCGCCTCTCCCGCTCCTGCTTTCGGTAAAGGGCTTCCTGTTCCCGTCGCTCCCGTTCCCTCTCTCTGGAAAAGTCGGAATAGCCGCCCCGGTAAGAGCGGCTCCCTTCCGGCGTCAATTCCACGGTGGTGTGGGCCACCCGATCGATGAATGCCCGGTCGTGGGAGACGATCAGGCAGGCTCCCTTAAACCCCGTCAACCAATCCGTCAGCCAGTCCAGGGTCTCTTCATCCAGATGGTTGGTCGGTTCATCCAACAGGAGAAAGGCCGGGTCCCGGACCACGAGTCGGGCCAGTTGAGCCCGTGTCTTCTGTCCCCCGCTCAATCCTTCGAAAGGAATTCCCCACTCCCTCCGGGAAAAGCCCATTCGCTTCAGAACCACTTCCGTTTCCCGTTCCCATTCGTAACCCCCCGCCGATTGGTACTGTTCCTGCACCGCCGCGTAGGCCGGCAGAAGCTCCTCCATCGTCCCTTCGTCCGCGTGGGAAAGCCGCCTTTCCAGGTGTTTCAATTCCGTTTTCAAGGCGTTTTTTTCCGGATCGCCGGCACGGACCAGTTCCAACAGGGGGATCCCCGACGGCACCGGCTCTTTTTGCTCCACCATGCCCCACCGGCTGACGGGCCATCGTCGATGAATCGAGCCCCGGTCCGGAGGGAGCTTGCCCACAAGACACTCCAACAGGGTCGTTTTTCCCACCCCGTTCCGTCCGATCAGGGCGACCCGCTCCCCTTCCCGGATTTCCAGGTCCACATGGTCGAACACCGGCCGGCCGTCCCGTTCCACTTTCAACCCTTCCGCTTTCAGCACATACATAAAATCCCTCCGAAACCCGTTTTCGACTGACGGCAGGTGCCGTCTCCGCCTGCACGGGTTCGGAGGGCCGTTGATGCAAAAAAGCTCGACGGGAAAACAAGGCAGGAAACTGCTCACCCCGAAAGCTTCCCCGTACGATTTTGAATTCACCGGAGTCCCGTCCAACGGGCACACCCGTCCCGACCGCTCCGCCCGCAGACGGAGAAAAGCACCGTATTTCAATGGTTACGGTCTTACCGGTCGAAACGCATGTCGATCCTTTTGATACCTCCGCTTGGTAAGATGAATTGATTATATCGTTTTTATCCGTGAATGGAAAGTCCCCAATGGGTGGTGGGTGATGTACCAAGGAAGAATTGCGAAAGCGGTATAGCTGAGAATGTTGGGGACCGGTGCTCCCCGTCAAAACACCCATATCGCCGACTTTACTGTCAACAAGGTTTTACAACGCAATGGACAGGGAAATCTATTGGGTGACACTGACACAAAACGGAGGAAGAGAATATGGCTAAAAAAGTGCTATTCATCATGACCAACCACGATCAGGTGGATCCGGAACATCCGACCGGGGTTTGGTTGGAGGAGTTTGCGGTTCCTTACGAAGAATTCAAAGCGAAGGGATACGAAATCAAAGTCACCAGCCCAAAAGGCGGCGAGGTTCCGATCGATCCCCATTCTGAAACGGATGAGACCCGTGGAAAATGGAAAGATGCCCGGGAAGCGATGCAGGATACGGCCAAACTGAGTGAAGAGGACGGCGAAGGCTTTGACGCCGTTTTCCTGCCCGGAGGACACGGCACCATGTTTGATTTTCCAAACGATCCGGTGGTCCAGAAGGTATTGAACCGTTTTGCTGAAGAAAGACGTGTCATCGGATCGGTTTGCCACGGGCCTTCGGGATTGGTCAACGTTCATCTGGACAACGGAACCCCGCTGGTGGCCGGCCGTAAAGTGACGGCTTTTACCAATGAGGAAGAAGACGACACCGGATTGAAAGAACAGATGCCTTTTCTGCTGGAGTCGAAACTCCGCGAACAAGGAGCGAAGTTTATGAAAGGTGACAAATGGGCCGATTTTACGGTCCGGGATGAATATCTCATCACGGGACAAAACCCCCAATCCAGTCGGAGTGCGGCTAAAAAAGTGATTGAAGCACTCGAAGAATAAAAAAGCGTTCCCGAAACCCACCCCCACTTGAGTCATCCCAGCTCAAACGGGGGGTTGCTTATGGACTGCCGGGGGAATCCCACCCCGAGACAACGGGGGCGACAAAGAGGCAAAAGGATTCGATGCACTGCAATGAAAGCCGGAGCGGGGAGTATCAACAGAAACTCCAACAGGAGCAGGAAAGGCTCCGGGAATTGGAGCGGCAGTCCCCTTAACCCTGAAGGGCACCTGTTAAAGCAAGCGGCATACCCCGCAGCGAAAAGGGGGTTCCGGATGGGTCCCATTCCCGGCCGGTCCTTGCCATTCTTTGGGCATCCGAACCTCAAAATCGATCACCCGGCTTCCGGAAAGAGACGCCTCAAAGTTCGGTGAAAATCCCTCTTCAAAAAAGGAAGATTCCCATTTATTCTAGAATGGTATGATGACACTGGCTGATACGGAAACGGGGGAGGAACGAGAAACAATGAAATGCAGCAGCTGTCAGACACCTGTGTCCAAAGGGGATAAATGGCTGAGTGGAGTGATCGGTCTGGAGGCCGGTTTGATGCTGGAGTGCCTTTGGATCCTCAGCGGAGCCTACCTGGGATGGACGCTCCCTTTCGGCGTCCGTGAAGGAGTCAGTTTTGCCGTCGGGGTCCTCGTGATCGTGTTGCTCCTCCGCAAGTTGAAAACCACTCCCTGCCCCGGATGTCCGCGCATGAAGCATACGGCATAACAACGTATCCCCGCGGCTTTTCTTGTACATATAAGCAAGAACAACCCGGACGGATTCTCCGTCCGGGTTGTTTGTTTCTCCTCTTATTTTCAAACCAGATAAGAGATCTTTTCACCATTTATTCGGGCAAAAAGGCCAGCTGGAGAATAAACAGCACCATAAACAGGTACAGGAGGGGATGGACGTCTTTTCCCCGGCCCCGCGCCAGTTTCAAAAGCGGATAGGTGATAAACCCGAAGGCGATCCCCGTTGCGATGCTGAAGGTGAGCGGCATGCTCAGCATGACGATGAAGGCGGGAAAGGCTTCATCGAAGTCCTCCCACTTCACTTTGGCCAGCCCGGCCATCATAAAACAACCGACGATGATCAAGGTCGGAGCGGTGATGGCCGGAAGTGCGGCCACCTGGGCCACCAACGGCTCGAAAAAGAGCGTTCCCAAGAGAAGGAGGCTGACCACGACGGCGGTGAAACCGGTCCGCCCTCCAGCGGCCACACCCGCGCTGGACTCGATATAGGCGCTGGTCGGACTGGTACCCATCACGGCTCCGGTGGTCATCCCGACCGCATCCGCCAGAAGAGCCGACTTCATCCGGGGAAACTTCCCGTCCTTGGTCAGTCCCGCCTGTTCCGCCACGCCGATCATGGTCCCGGTGGTGTCAAACAGGGTCACCAGGAGGAACGCAAAGATAACGGCGTACAATCCATGCTCGAACACCTGCGGAAGGGAATCGACGGCGGCCCCGAAGGTTGGAGCCATGCTTGGCGGCAGTGTCACCCATCGTTGGGGCAGTTCAAAGAGACCGCTCATCCAGGCGCCCAGAGCCGTCAACACCATCCCCAGAAACAGGGCGCCCGGAACGCGGAGCGTCATCAGGACCAAGGTGACGAACAACCCGCAGAGGCTCAGAATGGTCATTGGAGAGTGAAAATCCCCCAGCCCCACCAGGTTCACCTCGTCACCGACGATGATCCCGGCGGATTTCAGTCCGATGAACGCGATGAACAACCCGATCCCCGCCGTGATTCCGAACTTCAGGCTGGAAGGGATGGCGTTGATCAGCCCTTCGCGGAAGCGGGTGACGGAGAGGATCAGAAAAAGGATGCCGGCCACCAACACCGCGCCCATTGCCGTTTCCCATCCGATCTTGCTCTGTCCCACCACGCTGAAGGCAAAGTAGGCATTCAAACCCATGCCCGGCGCGATGGCGATGGGGTAATTGGCGAAGAGACCCATGATCAGCGTACTGATCACGGAAGCCAGCACCGTCGCCACAAAAACGGCTCCAAAGTCCATCCCCGCCTTTTCCAGGATGGCCGGGTTGACCACCACGATGTACACCATCGTCAGAAAGGTGGTCAACCCCGCCAGCACTTCCCGACGAATATTCGTCCCTTTCTCGCTGAATGAGAAAAATCGGTCCATAAAATCGCCTCCTTAAACGGATAAAGACGAACATTTCAATCCCACAAAACATAATAATTCGTAAATCAAGTTTTTACAACCCCTTTTCCCATCTTTCTCCCCCGTCCCGACCGTGTTTATTCGCCGAAAATTTCGGGGAACGGGAACTTCGCAAGGAACTGAAAAAAGCCCTGGATCAAGCCGGGATCGAAATCCCGTACCCGACCCGGACTTTCATCCAACGTTCGGAAACTTAATAAGTCCGCCGTCCCGCCCCGTCCGCCGGACGGGGCTTCCCCGTGAATAACCGCCTTCTTCTCCGCATAAAAACAAAATGATCGAGTTCCGACACACAAAAGAAAAGGGGAGGGCGCACATGAATCGGATGCCGGAGTTTGTGATGGGGTTGATCGGAGGGATCTTCGGGTGCGGACTGGCCCTGTTGATGATCATCGGGGGATGGTTCGGTTCGATGGCGATCGGCAGCGAAACGGAGTTCCTCACTTCCGCGGAAACCTCCTTCGCACTGGTTGCAGGTATCTTGCTTCTGATTTTATCGGGAGCCACCATCGGCGTCTCCATTCCCGCGGTGATCCGGAAAAACCGCGTTCTGAGCGGAACCGTCAACCTGATCACCGGAATCCTGGGCTTTTTTTTGGCCACGTTTGTCTGGCTGACTCCCGGGATCCTGATTCTCGTGTCGGGCACTCTCTGTTTCCGCAGCGCTGAATCCGCTGCCGCCCCGCCCGATCCCAATCCGGAAGGGGAAGGCAGCCCGGACTCATCAAACGGGAAAACAATGAAATCCATTAAAACTTAATAATTGTTTAACTCCCGGTTAGCACTATCAGGATAGACTGAGAATCAGCGGTAACCCCCTTTACCGTATCCAGCATGATGGTCCATCCGCGGCATTCACACCGTGGACGGACCTCTTTTTTTTGCTCCTTTCTCCATTCTCCCCCCTCTTTGCTATAATGAAAGGGAACCCACGGCACCAGAGGAGGGAAGCATCTTGTATCACATGACCGTGTTCGATCAGGAAGGCAACAAACTGGTTGACGAAGCCCTCGAGGCAAAGAGCGATTCGGAAGCGAAGGAAAAGGGACAAGCCATCCTCCGGGAAAAAGAGTATTCGCACCTCCCCTACCGCATCGTCCACCGCTCGGGCCGCCTGGTGGAATTTTTGAGTCACAAAGCCAAAAAAGCCAAAGCCGAAGCTTAATTCGCTGCCCGATGTGTCAATGTTCGGGCATTTAAAAACCGGGGCAAAGGTTTCCCCGGTTTTTTTTGGTATTCATCTCCTCCCGGACCGGAAAAGGGCATTAACCGGCGGTGATTACCTCGGCATGGACTGCCAGTTCCACGTTTCCGCGCAATGCATTGGAGATCATGCAGGATTGTTCCGCTTTCTCAGTGAAGGCTTCCGCCTCTTTCACCTGTTCCGGGGTGACACCCGCCCCAAGAACCACATGGGGGCGGTGGGTGACACTCTCAAATTGAAGCCGTCCCCGGTTTTCACTCACTACACCTTCCGTTTCCAGGGAGAGTTTTTCCACGGGGATCTGCTTCCGTTCCAGCATCGCCGCCAGAGTGATAAGGTAACAGGTGGCGGCGGCTCCGATCAGCATCTCGTCGGGGTTGGTCCCCACTCCCGGCCCCCCCATTTCCTTCGGGATGGAGATCTTGGTGTTGAGGTTGCCGGCAGAGATCACCCCTTCGGAATTCCGTCCGCCGTTCCAGTCCGCCTTCAGATGAAAATGATGCCGGTTCATCATCATCCCTCCTCCTTTATGTACACGGTTTAACGTACACCGGTTTATCCACCCGTGTAAAGTCGGAAAAGCCGCCGGTTGCTCCGGCGGCTTTCCGGGTGCCTTTCCGATCAAGATTCGGCAAGGCGCTTGATGAAGGCTTCCGTCTCCCGACAGATCCTTTCTTTATCATTGTCCAAGGTGGCCACGTGATAGGAGTTCTCCAGTTCGGCGAGGGTTTTGTCGCCGCTCTTGAGATTCTCGTAGATGAAACGGGAATTGTCGGGGGGGACCACATGATCCTCTTTGGAGACCAGGATCAGGGCCGGGCAGTGGATAGCGGGGACCTTTTCCCGGGTCACTTCCATGAATTTAACGATTTCCCTGACGGATTTCAGCGGGGTCTTTTCATAGGCCAACTCTTGAACCCCTTCCGCTTTGATGTCGGAGCCGATCGCATCCAGGAAACGGGGTTCTTCCATTTGGGCCACCTGTTCCAGCTGGTCCATCTTCATGGCCGCGTTGATCAGCACGATCCCCTTGGTCTCAGGATATTGGCGGGCCAAATGGAGGGCCAGCGTTCCGCCCATCGACAGGCCGACGACAAAAACCTCGGAGCAGGTCTCTTTCAACTTGCGGTATCCCTCATCGGAAGATTCGATCCAATCCTCATAAGTGGTGTTTTCCATTTCCTCATAGTGAGTCCCGTGTCCCTTGAGCCGTGGGCCGTGTACCGTGAAACCGCATTTCGCCAAATGCTCTCCCAATCCCCGCATGCTCTGGGTGGTCCCGGTAAATCCATGCTGGATCAGTATTCCAATGTCATTGCCCGGAAAGTAAAAGGGTTCCGCCTCTTTCATGACGGTGTAGGTCTGAGTCATGCATGACAACCTCCCTGTTGGTTGGAATGGTGACTTCTTTGTCCATTCACCACCCGGGAAGAGAATTCCTCTTTTAAGCTCCGGCTCCGGTGTCGGGGCTTGTGGGTTTCTTGAGCCCTTTTTCCACCTTGTAAATGTTCTCGATATAATCCTCTGTCTCTTCCTTCACTTCTTTGCTCATAAAGAGGAGCGCGATCATGTTGGGGACCACGATCATGGCGAGCAGGATGTCGAGGAACTGCCAGACGAATTTCAGTCCGCCGACAGCACCCACGAACATGGAGAGAATGTACACGACGCGCATGATTTTGGAAAACGTCAGGCCGAAGAGGTATTCCGCCTGCTTCTCCCCGTAAAAAATCAGCACGCCGACGGTGGTCATCACAAAGATCAACAGAAAGACGGAAACAAATATGCTGCCGGCGGTCTCTCCCATGAGCTGGCCGAAGGCCAACGGCACCGCGTTGGCCAGGGCCGCTTCCCCGCCTTCCGCGTTCACTTGGGTCCAGGTGCCGGCGGTCAGAACGGCCAGTCCGCTCATGGTGCAAATCACCAGCGTGTCGACAAAGACGCTGAACACCCCCCACAACCCCTGCCGGGCCGGGTGGTCAGTCTGTGCCGTGGCGTGGGCAATCGGCGCCGTCCCCATCCCTGCCTCATTGGAGTAAGCTCCGCGGGCCATTCCCCAGCGAAGGGCCATCGCTATGCCCGCACCGGCAAAGCCGCCGGTCGCGGAAATCGGGGTGAAGGCGTGGGTGAAGATATCCGCAATCACGGCGGGCAACCGGTCCGCATGGATCAGGACGACGCCGGTGGCACCAATCAAGTAGACAATCACCATGAAGGGAACGATCTTTTCGGCCACGTTCCCGATCCGCTTGACGCCTCCGAACACGACGATGGCCGTCAGGATGGTGATGATGATCCCCGTCACGACGGGATCCCAGCCGAATGCCGTTTTGACGGTGCTGGAAATGGAATTGGACTGAACCATGGAACTCGGAATCACTTCCACCATCAGGCCGAAGGCGAACAGCACCGCCAACCACTTCCAGCCGAGTCCCTTTTGAATGTAGTACATGGGCCCGCCGACGAAATGACCTTCTTCGTTTTTCTCCCGGTACTTCACACCGAGGAGAATCTCGCTGTATTTGCTGGCCATGCCAATCAGGGCAACCGCCCACATCCAGAACATGGCCCCGGGTCCGCCGATGGCGATAGCGACACCCACCCCGACGATGTTGGTCGCCCCCGCCGTCGACGCCAGGGCCGAAGTGAACGCCTGGAAGGGCGTCAAGGTTCCTTCCAGGTGGTCGGTGTTTTTCCGGATCCTTCCGACCGTTTGGGCCATGGCATGCGCAAAGTACCGGAATTGGAAAAATTTCAGCCGGATCGTGAGAAAAAGCCCTCCTCCCAGAAGAAGGATGATCATGGGCGGTCCCCAGATCCAGGCGGAGATCTCGGCTACCCATTGACTGATCAAGTCCACTCGCATCTCTCCCTTTTTGCAGGAGTCTATACCCCACCATGATAATATCTAAAGTTATACCCGTCAAACTTATCTGTCAAACGAAAAAAATCAAATAACGGAAACCAGCCGGAAAAGGATTCTCCTCCCTTTCCGGCTGGTTTTTTTGACGGATTCAACCGCCGAATTTTCCCTTCAAATAACGGATGTAGGGCTGAATCGCAAGGGCGGAACCCGTAGCCCGTTTCGTCAATTCCTCCGCGGTGTACTTCGACCCGTGGCGGTAAATGTTTTCCGTCAACCACCCCCGCAAGGTGTCAAAATTCCCCTGACGGATCTCACCGGGAATTTCAGGGTGGTCGGAAAGCGCCGCTTCAAAGAACTGGGCGCTAAGGATATTCCCGATCGTATAGCCCTGGAAGACCCCGCCGATGGTGTCGGCATACCAGTGAACATCCTGGAGCACTCCATCCCGGTCACCGGGGGGGGCGACCCCCAGGTCCTGCCGGTATCGCTCCCGCCAGGCTTCGGGCAGGTCTTTCACCGCCAACGTTCCTTCCAGCATCGCCAGTTCCAGATCGAAACGGATCATAACGTGGAGGTTGTAGGTGAGCTCATCGGCATCGGTCCGGATCAGGGAGGGCTGAACTTTGTTCACGGCGTGGTAGAAGGTATCCAAGGGGACACCCCCCAGCTGGTCCGGAAACACCCGTTGCAGCTCCGGGTAAAAATGCTCCCAGAAACCCCGGCTGCGCCCAACGATATTTTCCCAGAGGCGGGACTGACTTTCGTGGACCCCGGAGGAGGTGCCGCCGGCGAGGGGGGTCCCTTCGTACTCTCTTTGGATCCCCTGTTCATACATCGCATGTCCCGCTTCGTGGATGGTGCTGAACAAGCCCTCCCCCAGATCGTTCTCCTTCAGCCGGGTGGTGATCCGTACATCCCCGAGGGAGAACTTCGTCATGAAGGGATGATGGGTCTTGTCCTGGCGTCCCCGGCTGAAATCGTATCCCAGGCGTTCGATCACCTTCAGTCCGAATTTCCACTGATCCGCTTCGGGATACTGTTTCTTCAGACAGGAATCGTCCGCCGGCTCCCTGTCGGTCACCGATTTCACCAGGGGAACCAATTCCCGGCGGAGTTCGGCAAAGAGCTTTTTCAGTGTGGATGCTTTCATTCCCTCGTCGGAAAAAGCGATCAGGGGATCGGCGATGTGTTCGTACCCGGGAAAGTAATCGGCCATTCTCCGGCTGTACTCCAAGGTTTTTTCGAGATAAGGAGCCACCCTGGAAAAATCGTCGGCCGGACGGGCTTCCGTCCAGGCTTGGTAGGATTCTGCCGTATGAGCGGTGAACTCCGCCATAAATTCGGCGGGCACCCGGGAAGCTTTCTCAAATTTCCGGCACGCCGCCCGGATCAGTCCGGCCTCGTCGGAATCGTACGGCAGGCTCTCCCCGTAGGGAATCAGCTCTTCCAACAGCCTCCCGATTTTGGGATCGGTCATTTTTTCATGGGCCAACTTCTCCAGGACCGCCATCTGGCGCCCCCTGGCCTTCGCCCCCCCTTTGGGCATGTAGGTGGACTGATCCCAATGCAACAGAGCAGCTACATTTTCGAGATCATACACTTCCGATAATAGCGCTTTCAACTCTTTCAGCTTCGCTTCCATCCCGAACCTCCTTGTTGTCCTTACGGAAAAGACTTTTAAGAAATGTCGTGATTCCATGTTACTCCGGAAAAAGGCGGAAAATCAATGAGTAACGGGTATTCCTCGGCAAATGCGGGGTTCCCGTTGGGACAGGCACCAAGCTCGACCGCTTTGCTATACATATTCCATCACGGGTTCTATCATTTCAGAGAGAGAGGAGAAGACGGATGAGAGAAAGATTTGTTCCGGTAGAATACCAGTGCCTCCAATGCAAAAAGCGCTTTTTAATGACGGAGTACCCCGCGGATTGCTGTTGGTTCTGCGGAAGCCCCGACATTGTGGACCGACGTTTTTTAAAGAAAAGGAAGGAAAGGTAAAAGATCCGGGTCGCCCACTCAAAAAACCAACCCTTTCCGGTTGGTTTTCATGATGAAGGTGGCATCGGCGTGGACTCCACCGGCGATTTCAATGGATATCCCGTTTTTTGAACCGACCGCCTTTGACATCATGGATGTCGCCAATGGCCAAAAAGGCGCCCGGATCGATATCTTCCACGATGGACTTCAGCTTGGCTTCCTCCAGACGGGTGACGATACAGAAAATCACTTTCTTGTCATCCCCGGTATAGGCCCCTTCTCCTTGGAGGTAAGTCACCCCCCGGCCCAACCGGTGCAACAGGGCGTCTCCGATTTCTTCGTGCTGATCGCTGATAATCCACACCGATTTGGTTTCATCGAACCCTTCGATGGTCAGGTCAATCATTCTAAACGCAATGAAATAGGCCATCAGCGAATACATGGCGCGGTCCCAGCCGAAGACAAAACCGGCGCTCCCCAGGATGAACAAATTCATGAACATGACCGTTTCACCGACGGATAAGGGGAGCCGTTTGTTGAACATAATGGCCAGAATCTCCGTTCCGTCCAGCGATCCCCCGTACCGGATCACCAGCCCCACTCCGATACCGAGAATCACACCCCCAAAGACCGCGGCCAACAAGGGATCGTTCGTCACGGGTTCCGCGGAGTGGAGGAGATAGGTCCCCACGGAAAGCACGGAAACCCCGAAAAGAGTGGAAAAAGCGAAGGTCTTGCCGATCTGTTTATACCCAAGGAAGAAGAACGGAAGATTGAGGAAGAACAGAAACAGTCCCAACGTGATTTGGGTCAAGTGAGACAAGATGATGGCAACCCCGACGATCCCGCCGTCGATCACCCGGTTGGGAACGAGGAAGATTTCCAGCCCGACCGCCACCAGCATGGCTCCCACCAGGATCATGATGGTCCGTTTCAGCACTTTCCCCGGAGTCAATCGTTTATGGTCTTTTTTTTCGGCTGTCAATGATCCACCTCTTCTCTCTCAACGTTAATATGGAAGACAGGGGCAGGCCGAACGTCGGACGAAGGGGCCCGTTTGCCGGAGGACAACCGGCCCTGTCCGAACAAGGGAAAGGTGGAGCCCGCCTCCCACTGTTTTCTTCACTTTATTGTAGCAAAAATAACTTGGACCGATACCGCAAACCTTGCCGAAGCATGCGATATTCAAGCCAACATCAACAATTTTCATCAAAAGTTGAGAAATTTTATTTTTTATACTGACAAAAGGCGTTATTTTGTTTATAGTGATAATAGTTTCACAATTGGAAGCGTTATGAAAAAGTGAGCGGCAGCATTTACCCAAAGCCGTCCGGCTGCACTCACAGAGCACAAGTCTCGCCTTGGGTCGCTTGCCTCCCCGGTCTCGCTATGCACTCACAGAGCACAAGTCTCGCCTGGGTCGCTTGCCTCCCCGGTCTCGCTATGCTGTCCTGCAGAGATGGTTGCACTGTCCGCTCCGCTGGGCAAGACAGCAAAGTCGCTATTTTGGGTAAACGCTTCCCCTTTTCTCGAAACGAACATGAAATCACAACGCTTTTAGGAGGGATTGGATCATGAACCGTTGGCTCACCGGCTTCGCCATTTCCGCGGCCCTGATCTTCACGTCCATTCTGCCCGGCGGTGCCGGGGCGGTTTCCGCGGACAACGGAAAAACCATCCGGGTGCTGATCGACGCCAATCAATTGTCCGTGCTGAAGAAAACCTACGGGGTTCGGCACGACCTGGGGAAAAGCGGCTTCACAACCGAGGTGTCCACTGCTCAATATCAGACCCTGAAAGCGTTGGACGGGGTGAACGTCACCCCCGTCGGCAAAGTGCGATTGCCGGATGATCTGCTGGAAGCCGACCGGACGGCGACTCCCTCCGATCAAACGCCTTGGGGAATCGAAGCGATCTACAACAACCCATCGATTTCCTCCACCAGCGGAGGGGACGGCGTCCGGGTGGCGGTTCTGGATACCGGAGTGAAAATCGATCATCCGGATCTCACCGGCCAGGCGGAACAGTGTAAAGACTTCACCGGTCTTCTCGGACGGGTGGACGGCCGCTGCACAGACCTCAATGGCCACGGGACCCACGTCTCCGGAACCATCCTGGCCAACAGCGGCTCCGACGGTCAGGGCATCTGGGGGGTCAGCCCGGGTGCCAAACTGTGGGCCTACAAAGTGTTGGGGGATGCAGGCATCGGCTTTTCCGACGACATCGCCGCCGCCATCCGCCATGCCGCCGATGAAAGCAGCCGTCTGGGTGTGAAGACGGTCATCTCCATGTCCCTCGGCTCCTCCGGCAAAGACGACCTGATCGCCGAGGCCGTCACCTATGCGGTGAACAAAGGCGTCCTGGTGGTGGCCGCCGCCGGCAACGACGGCCCCGACGAAGACACCATCGGCTACCCCGGCGGCCTTTCCAACGCCGTCGCCGTGGCTGCTCTGGAAAACGTCCAGGAAAACGGCACCTACCGCATCGCCGACTTCTCCTCCCGGGGCAACCCCGCCACCGACGGGGACTATGTGATCACGGAGCGGGATGTGGAAGTCTCGGCGCCGGGACGGTCCATCGAGTCCACCTGGAACGACGGGACCTATCACACCATCAGCGGCACCTCCATGGCCACTCCCCACATCTCCGGGCTGGCGGCCAAACTGTGGGCGGACAACCCCTCCTGGAGCAACCAACAGCTTCGGAGCGAACTCCAAAACCGGGCCCAATCCAACGACATCCTGGGAGGGATCCATGCCGCCACCGGTGACGACATCGCCTCCGGCTTCGGCTTCCCCCGCGTGAAGTAGCATTCCGCTAAAAAACCGGCAGCCCTTCGGGGCCGCCGGTTTTTTTCATTTAAAGCCGGTTTTCCAGTTCCGCCAGGTTGGTCGCCGGAGTCCGGCAGGCGAAGTTTTCACAGACGTAGGCCGTCGCTTTTCCGTTCAGGGGCTGTTGCTCCGCAGTGAAGGGAACCAGCCGGGTCAAATCCTCTCCCTTGCCGACAGGGTTGTACAGAAGGACCGCTTCGGGGAGAAATTCCCGCTGGACATGGCGGAGCATGTTCCGGGTCAGTTCGTCCCCGTCCGGACCCGCGATGACGATCTCCTTCGGAGAACCTTGGAAAAACTGGACGGCCGTCAGGAAAAAGCTGTAGGCCATGGGCGCGTTGCCGATGGAACCCGCAAAGGCTTTGATCTGCCGGTCCGCCTGTTCCCGCAGCTCCGGATCCCCGGTAAGCCGGGCGAGGCGGGCCAGGTTGAGGGCGGCGACGGAGTTCCCCGAAGGGATGGCCCCGTCGTAGACTTCCTTGGTCCGGGTGATGAGTTTTTCCGCGTCCTTCCCGGTGAAATAGAGTCCGCCTTCCTCTTCGTCCCCAAAGAGTTCCAGCATCTCCCGGGTAATCTCCAGCGCCTGCCGGAGATGCTTGGGGCGGAAAGTGGCCTCGTACAGTTCGATCAATCCCCAGGTCAGAAAGGCATAATCGTCGAGGTATCCCGGGATGGCCGCTTCCCCGTCCCGGTAACGGGCCAACAGACGGCCGTTTTTGTTCCGCAGCTTTTCCAGAATGAATTCCGCCGAATTCGAGGCGGCTTCGGCGAACCGGTCCTCCCCCAGTACCCGGGCGCCTTTGGCCAGGGCGGCGATCATCAGCCCGTTCCAAGAGGTGAGGATTTTGTCATCCTTGTGGGGGTGGACACGTCCTTCCCGGGCCCGGAAGAGTTTCTCCCGGGATTCTTCCAGACGGCTCTTCAGATCTTCCACGGAGAGCCCGGTGCGTTCTGCATATCCTTCGAGGGACTGGTCGATCCGGTTCGGAATGCTCTTCCCTTCGAAGTTTCCCTCGGGTGTGATGTCATAGTACCCGGAGAAGAGTTCGCCTTCTTCTTCCCCGAGGACCTCGTTCACTTCCTCCGGTGTCCAGACGTAAAACTTCCCTTCCACTCCTTCCGAATCGGCATCTTCGGCGGAGTAGAACCCTCCTTCCGGGGAAGTCATGTCCCGGAGAACATAGGTGAAGATCTCCCGGGCGGTATCGGCGTAGGATTCGTCTCCGGTCGCCTGGTGAGTCTCCAGATAAGCATACACCAGCATCGCATTGTCGTACAACATCTTTTCGAAGTGGGGAACCAGCCACTTCCGATCCACCGAATAACGGGCAAATCCGTAGCCGATCTGGTCATAGATCCCGCCGCGTCGCATTGCGTCCAGAGTGTGTTCCACCATGGACAGGGCGAAGGGTTCTTTGTTTTCTTTCCAATACCGGAGGAGGAAGAGGAAATCATGAGGACGGGGGAACTTGGGTTCCTGTCCGAATCCGCCGTATTCGGGATCGTAGGTGGATTTGAAATGGCGGTAAGCCTCGTCCATCTCCTCCTTGCCCACCTCCCCCGCTTCCGTCACCTTCAGCTGGGTCTGCACAGCATGGGTGATCTTCCGCCCCGCGTCCTCCACTTTCTCCCGGTCGTCCTTCCAGGCCTGGGCCACCTGCTCCAGGATTTCCATCAGCCCCGGCCGCCCCTGGACCGCTTTTTTGGGATAGTAGGTCCCGGCGAAGAACGGTTTCTGCTCCGGAGTCATGATGATCGTCAACGGCCACCCCCCGTGCCCCGTCAGGGCCTGACAGACCGACATGTAAATGCTGTCCACATCCGGCCGCTCTTCCCGGTCCACCTTCACGGCGACATACTCCTTGTTCAGCAGATGGGCCACTTCCTCATCCTCGAAGGACTCCTTCTCCATCACATGGCACCAATGACATGTCGAAAGATAATCACAGCCCCTAAGGGCTACGAATAGCCGATCGACAAGAAGACGGGCTTGTCTTCCTTCTTTGCTTTCTCAAACGCCGCATCCCCCCAGGGAAACCAATCCACAGGGTTGTAGGCATGCTGAAGCAAATACGGCGATTTTTCATTGATCAGTCGATTCGGCTCACTCATTGGACCACCCCCTTCTTCGCATTGTTGGTACATCTTAACATATCACAGTATAACCAAAAACATGTTAACTCACTTTACCTTTCATAACTAGTACTGCTTTGAGCTATGCAATAACGGTGTAAGAATTCGTCGAATGGTGTCGGCTGACGAGCCGAAAAAGAGAATCACCCATCGCTGGATAC
>NZ_QBKR01000039.1 GCF_003054245.1 Melghirimyces profundicolus | reverse complement strand
TTGTAAGCATAACGGATCCCCTCTTCATACTGACGCTTCCGGGAGGGGTCGATCTCGTAAAGCCGGAGTAAAGAAGCCGCCTCCTGAAGGGAAAACCCCAGCAATTTCCCTCGCAGAATAATTTTGATTCGGGCCCGGTCGCGATGGGAATAAATCCGATGATTCCCCGCCGTCCGCCTCGGATGGATCAACCCCAGTTCTTCATAATATCGAATCGTCCTCGGACTGATTTGAAACTCCTGTACCAGATCGGAGATCAGATACTCTCGGATCACAGATTTCTCCTGATTCATAGACAACCTCCCGCTTCTTGGGTTTAAATATAAAGATAATTAACGCAAACGTAAATTATGTTACGTTAATGTTAATTAGGAAAATTGATAAACCACCGGTTAATTTATTCGTACTATCCTGAACAAAAACTCATTTATATTCTCGGATGAAACCCAGATCCAAAGAAGACGTGTATGAATTCATACATCAACGGGCAAAGAACGATCAGTACTTTTTCGAGGCCGCCTTCGAAGTTTGTCGTTACACTGGATGTTCCACTGTATTTCCTCGGATTTTTCCTTTTCTCCAGAGATATTTATACCCTTAAAGATGAGTGGGGTCACCGGTAAAACAGGCACTTGAGCTGGACTATGAACCAGAACATCCCAGGGAAAAACTAAATAGGATATCAGAGATGACGCGTTAATCGGAATCGCGTTCGACAGTCCTTCCGATGAGAAACCGGGGTTTCTGCAGTTTGATAAGCAGATTGCCGAAGGAGGACAAGTGCATTGCGACCTGTTAACAAGATTCGAAGAAAAAAGGGGGCTTATCGTCCAGGGCCTATTCTTGCCCCATCGATCACACCGGGAAAAAATAGTTTAGGGAGGCTCTCACTACCTTCAAAAGGGTTACCCTCAAAAGGGCGAAAAGGGTGGAAAACAACGGGTCTAAGAACAAAGATCAGACAAACCGACTCGGCTTTTGCATCTTTTCGAATTGGACCGCAACCAGTGAGTGATCTTACTTTCACTAAGGTTTTATATACGTCTGAACAGTTTGATATTAACGAGGAATATAATACCGCAACCGGGAATTTTATTCCACAACAAGGCGGAGTCTATTCATTGTTTGCCAGTATTGAATTCTTTCCTACCACGCCAGCATCGGGACAACAATATTTTGTACAGATATTCATTCAAGTCAATGGCACTGTTGTAGCTCAGCAATTTGACTTTTTCCCTGGCGGAGAAAGCACCATCAGCGTGTCCGCCATACAACAGTTACAAGCTAATAATGTAGTGGATGTCATTATGAGAAGCAGCAGAGCCGGGAATATTAATGGTACTCCCTTCGCTGATGCACGCTCTCTCACCCGTTTTGAAGGTGCCAGAATCAGTTGAAGAACTTTTTAAGCATTGCTCCCAACCAAGAATCGGTGACCGATCATTCCCGTGAGAGATCAATGGCTTTACCTTTCCGTCATTATGGATTGTTCAACAACGAGATTGTGGCTTTTCAGATCAGCACGCGGAACGACAATGCTCGGGTGCTTCAGACGGTGGAACAAGCGATTCAAAAAAGAAAGGATGTGTCCGGAACCATCCTCCACAGCGACAGAGGATTCCAGTCACATCCCGTGCGTACCAAGACATGATTGACCGGGTGGCCATAACACCCGGTATCGCGGAGAGGCAATTGCTTTGACAATGCCTGAGAGCTTCTTTTCCCACTTGAAAACAGAAGCCCTCCATGGTATCCAAGATGTTACCGAAACGCAAAGGTGTATTGAAGAGTACATTCAATTTTACAACGAACAACGGATTCAGTTGAAATTAAATAAGTTGACGCCTGTAGAGTACAGACGTCAACTCGTTGCTTGACCCGGTTTTTTCTGGGTGTCTACAATGGGGGCTTGACCAGGATCCTCGGGGTGGATAACTTCACCCCTCTTTTTTATGCCATATGAGGTTTAATAATTAAAATCATACTCACTATTACAGGCAATTCCATCACCGTTCATATCTAAAGCATAAGGGATCCCATGGATAGGTTTCACACGGGTAAAACGCAAACATCCGGTGTTGCCAACTGGATCAGGAGCCTGGAAGAGACATGCCGGGTTCCCTGTCCTGTATATGTGTCTTCGGGCCTCGATGGTTGAAGCACATCTCCCCGGCAGGATGTTATGGCTTTGCAGCATTCTGCCCAAGGGTCCTTCCTCATCGAGGATGCCCGACAAATGATAAATTGATATTGGAAAAAATGGAAACCCGAAAACGTAGGGCAACAACTCATACAACTGAAAATAGATGACCAGACTCTTGTCGGTCCAATATAGTAATCCTGGTTCGGTTTTACGCCGGGATACGGTTCAATCAGGTCGTATTGGCGCTCTTTGATATCTCTGCTTCGATCATCCGGTTCAATTTTTGCCTGTAATCCGTCCCGGGTTTGAAAAGATCTTGGAGAGAATAGGATCTTCCCGTTCTCACATCAAAGATCAGAGAGAAATTTTTCTATGCCTTAAGAACCTCGCTGCTCAAGGGTTTTGAAGTCTGCAAAAGGCTCACTTAGCAGCCATCGACGTCACAGACCTTACCTTCCGTGGATGTACCGGGATTTTGGCGATGGATCTCTTCGTTGATGATTTGTTCCAGTGTTTCCTTCGAACGAACTCCTTTGACCATGGTATCTCCTATGATAAAAGTGGGCACTGCTGTGATCTTTGCTTCGTGATAAGCATGATCCAACGCTTTTTGGTGGGCCTCCTTGTATTTCCTTGTTTCCAGGGCTGCCCGATATTCTGTTTCATCGAGCCGGATTTCACCTGCCAATTTTGTCAGCACATCCATATCTCCGATGTTTTGTTCTTCCTGGAAAAAGGCACGAAGCACGCGATCATTATATTCCTTCCCTTTCCCTTTCTCCTTCGCATATTGGTACCCTTCAAAGGCCAAATGTGTGTATGGCTGCGGTGATACCTTCGGCAAAACAATGGGAACACCCATGCGTTCCGCCATGGGGTAAACAGACTGTTTCCACGTCTTTTGCAGGTATTCCCCCTCCGGGCGTAACGTTTCATTCGGATAGGGACGTAACTCGAACGGCATCCATTCCACTTCGATCTCTTTCCCTTTGATCGTTTCTTCCAGGGGTTGTTTCGCCAGAAAGCAAAAGGGACATACATAATCGGAATAAACGCGGATCTTCAAAGACATCCTTCGGAACACCTCCCGGGTTTTGCTCTTTCACCTTCAGTATAATCCGGGCTTCTTTGTATATCCAACCACACGCCCTAAAAGCGTTGCGAAAAAGTGAGCGGCAGCATTTACCCAAAGCCGCTCCGGCTGCTGTCCTGCAGAGATGTAGGAACTGTCCGCTCCGAATCATCCTGCTGCGGGCAGGGGCAAACGCCTTCGGATGCAACACAGAGAAGCTTTTGCCCCTAAACGCCCTTTCAGGCTGATTCTCCGCTGGGCAGGACAGCAAAGTCGCTATTTTGGGTAAACGCTTCCCCTTTTCTCGAAACGAACATAAAATCACAACGCTTCTAAGGATCCCGTCATTAAAGCACAAAATCGGCAGTTCGTTTCGGAGTGCCATCGTTTCATCGAAAGGGAGTCGGTGAGGATCCCCCGGTCCCCGGGCATTGACGATATTCGGAAGTTACGTGCCGGATGAAGAGTAAAAACAACAGCGAACCATTCAGGCTTCGCCGTTTTTCTAATCATGTTACAATACAACAAAAACAGAGGAGCTGCTTATGAAAACCATTGATGTTGTAGGGGCTGTGATCCGAAACGAACAAAATCAGATCCTTTGTGCTCTGCGTTCACCCACCATGTCCCTTCCCAACCGATGGGAGTTCCCCGGTGGGAAAATGAGAGCTGGAGAAACGCCAGAAGGAGCCCTGGTTCGTGAAATTGAAGAAGAACTGGGTTGTCTCATTCAGGTGGACAATCTGGTGAAAGATGTGGAACATTTCGATCCCAACATCATCATCCACCTATGTACATATGAAGCAAGGATCGTGGAAGGCACACCCCGAGCCAAAGAACACGCTGAGCTTCAATGGGTTTCCCTCCATGACCTATCTTCTCTCCAATGGGCACCGGCCGATCTCCCCACCGTTGAAAAGCTCGTCAGCGAACGAAATCGTTAAACAGATCTTCAGGAATCGGATGGTGTAATCGCCATTTGATGTTCATTGGCTGATCTCCATGGCTGGATATATAATCCACTTCGCCAAGGTAGGTAAAAGGAAGTGTCATGCCATGCATTTTATTGAACTTCCTGACCAACAAGTGGATATGTATTCCTTTTTCTTTATGATGTATATAATCTTGCCCTCGGTTGGATTGATGACTCGTCTGATTCTGGCTTTGCCAGTGGAAATGGGACGGGTCCATAAAGTAGTCCTTATAGTGCAGATGCTCGGAGAGAGATTGGTCTTTGTTCAGGTTGATGAACAAAAAGTAATGGTTGTCGACCGATGCCACTCCTTCTCTCCACGACCCTTCCTGAGCGGATGAGCCCGAAAGAAAGATAATGTCGTTCCTCGTGTAGTTTTGATATCGAATCAAGCGCTCTCCCTTACCCAAAAACCGCTCGGGTTGGTAAGTCCGTCGATACTCTATGATTCCGTACTCGATCCGTTCTTTGATATACTCCTTCATCCCCGGTTGACCCATCAGCTTCCGAAACGCATCATCCACCATCCACTGATCGCCATCCACACGACCAAAAGCCCACGCCTGCTTTTTATAGGTTTGAGATAACCGCTCCATCCCTTTCTTGATCAATCCCTCATGAGTTTCGCGTTCCGGTTGGATACCAAAACGGTATTGAAGCTGACGTAAGACATCCTCGAGAGAGACGACCTCCTGGGTGAATGCCTTCTCCAGAACCACCATCTCATAAGGCCATTTTAGAGGGAGCATCTTCTCCAACCGTTCCAAGACTTCCAGGGCATAGGGGTCTTCTACCAACTGTTGATCAAAGGCATTGAGATCATTCATTTTCTGTTTGGTTTTCACCCAGGAATGGTACTTATGGATGAAGAAATGCAAACTGGGTGCTTGTTCTGTATACAGGAAGTCTCGTACTTCCGGTGAGCGTCCCAAATCCTTTTTAAATTGTTGATACAAATTCTTCAACATATCGGTAGCATTCATACGGATTTGGTCGATTTTATTGAGAATCTGTTTCCGAGAGATCGGATCAAGGTCCACATAGGAGGCACCCGGCAAATCGGCAAATTCATGTTGAACGGCCACTCGAAGGGAATCCCGATCAAAGGCCTTGATGTTGGCTTCCCCAGATAGGGCAAGGGGTACGATAAAGGATTTTTGATAGTTCCCGATAAAATCCAAAATCGTGACGAACTCTTTCCCCTCCGCCTTCCTCAACCCCCGTCCTAACTGCTGAATGAAGATGGTGGAAGATTCCGTAGGCCTCAAAAAAAGAATTAAATTCAGCTTAGGAATATCCACTCCTTCATTGAAAATATCCACCGTAAAAATCATTTGCAGTGGATCTTGATCATTTTCCAGGCGGGCAATCATCTCTTGTCGGTGTGCTGGAGTGTCCTTCCCCGTTAACACGGTGGTATGGTATCCCCTTCGGTTGAATTCTTCACTCATGAACCGGGCGTGCTCTACCGTGGCGCAAAATCCCAACCCCACCATTCGTTCGCCATCATAACCATAGGTATCGATCATGTGAATCACATAGTCGACCCGTTCATGGGTCTTGAGAGCTTGAACCAGTTTATTTTCATCCAGGCCACCGTTTTTCATCGGGATCTCATCATAATCCACGGTCTGATCCGAAAGCCCAAAATAATGAAACGGAGCCAGCAGCTGACCATCCAGAGCATCCCGCAACCGGATCTCATAAACGACGTTGTGATTACACAGGCGCAACACGTCTTGCCCATCCATCCGCTCCGGTGTGGCCGTCAACCCCAGCAAAAACTTGGGCTGAAAGTAATCCATTACTTTTCGGTACGTGGCCGCTTGGGCATGGTGAAACTCATCCACGATGATGTAATCAAAAGCATCAGGGGAAAATGATTGCAGGATCTCTTCCCTGCTCAAACTCTGAACGGTGCTAAAGAGAAATCGACGATCCAACTCCTTTTCACGTCCCGTCAGTTTCCCACATAGATCTTTTCGTTGAAAGACGGCTTCAAAGGTTTCCTTCGCATGATCCAAGAGCTCTTCACGATGGGCGAGAAAAAGCAGTCGCTGCGGTTGAACATGGTGAACATCCAAAGCGGACAAATAGGTCTTTCCGGTCCCCGTGGCAGCGATGATCACCCCTTTATCTTGACCATTCTCTCGGGTTTGACATAAGGCTTGCAACGCCTTTTGCTGCATTTCATTGGGTCGAATCGGCTGAGGTGAGATGACCGGTTCCGATTCACTGGCCATACCTCCATCATAGTCCCCCTTGGATTCCGCGATTCGCTCTCCCCACCCCTGTTGGGACGATGTTCCATCCAGCTTTATAAAAGGAGCCGCACGTTGCTTTTGTTCCCGAACGATCCGTTCATAATGAGTGATCCACTCTTCGGTTAGCGGAATCGATCGATTGTCTTCCCACTTCGCCTCAAACTTTTCCTTCGCTTGCTGATAGACCGGCAAATAAGTGGCATCGGGAATCCTAACATTCCATTCATGCCCGTTATATAAGGCAGCATGCGAAATATTTGAAGAACCGAGGATGATCGAATTCAGTTTGGAATCACGATGAAAAAGATAGGCCTTGGTATGAAAAGACTCCTGTCCGGAATCGTAAATTTTGACTTCCACCTGCGGAAAGTCCATCAGCTTCCTTAAAGCCTTCGGCTCCGTCACATTCATATAAAGAGAAGTCAGGATGCGGAGACGCTTCCCTCTGGCTTGAAACTCCTGTAACGGTCGAATCAGTAGCTGAAGGCCAGACATGCGAATAAAACTGACCATCCAATCGGCTCCATCGGCTGTGCTCATTTCAAACTTAAGAGACTTAAAAAAGTTCTTCATCCGATGCTGATCATTGGAGATCAGATCAATTTTGGAGAGAAACTGATCCGGCTGAAAGGGTAGCGACTGCTGATCATAACGATACAAAATCGTGGATAACGGAAGGGAAAGAGGGGTCTCCCCTTCCAACTTCAGGATTTGGCTGATCTCATGGGTCAAATCTACAATCTCATTATGCTTCGCTTGATCGGCCAGCTCCCGAAATTTCTCTTCCAACTGACGTGCGGAATGATGGATCAGGGCCTGAACGTAATCACTGGGGTTGAGGGGATGGATGGCTTGTTGATCCGGATAGTCCTTCCCTGATACGAATAATTCTTCGTAGATGCCTTTCTTTGATGGCAAAATCAATCATCCTTTATGTAAAAGTCATGGTGAAAAAAGCCACCATCTATTTCATTATTCGAAATAGAGTGATGGTTTCGGTCCATATAGCTCATTTAAAACACATCACATATCCATTTTCGCATTTTAAATGGTACCGTTTCATGGCTTGTTCTCGGATTAACTGAAGGGGTACCCGACCATAGAGGGCCGCTTGGTCTACCGACACCATCCGAACCAAAAGAAATGCTCCGTGTTTCACAAGAACTTCCGCTACGCCAATGGGATAGTTGTAAAATTGCGACTTATTTGGTAGTCTTCAAGCATTTTTTGGATGATATTTTGGTTAATTGTTGTTCGGTTCGCCAAGACCTCACAAATATCATCCACCCTGCTCCATTCAATATCTTTTCGGCTCAATAACACTTTGATGGGTTTTTGACTTCCTTTTTGATCTTTTATTCGTTTGGGGGTGTTCCGCATTTCCCGCCTTATTGAATCCCACTGGTTGTGCTTTTTTCGTCGTTTACGGGACCCTTCCAGCTCCATCATCCGATCAAAGGGTACAAACGGTGATCCATCTGGATCCCCATGTGTTTTGGGGCTCTCCCTGTGGTAACTTGTCCCAACGAAGCTTGGCCAAGAAAACCCTCTCCTTTTTGAAAATTTGGGGAGAACTGGCGTAACCATAGTGGTTAGGGTGAAAGAGCAGGAGTTAACTCCCGCTCAAAGATTCAGCGTCATTCTTCTTTTCCTTGATATAGTCATGATAGTTGTTCAAACAGCCTTGGAGATGCCATTCCCCAAAGAAAAAGGTTAGCACCCGACTGATGTGAAACGGCTGTTCGATCGCTTTGAAATGATCCAACAGTAACCTGCGAAGATAAAAAACGATGACCAGATATTGTATCCACCACAACAATCTCATCAAATCGGAGAAGTCCCGCAGAAACAATGGCTCCTTACCCAATCCTTCCATCACCCAGACAATAAAATCCGATCCATCCCAGAGGAGCGACACAACAAGGAACAGAACCGGAATGGCCATGTAGACTTTTCGATTGGAGTGCAACTGATTGAGTGCCTTTCGTCGAGTAAACAGCCAGTAGACAAGATAATACCCCAGCGTCAAGAAGGTCATTCCCATCATAAAAATCACCGAGGTTCTTTTAACCGGAATTCTCCTCACCCCCCTTTCAATTGATTCGAAAAAAATTCGCGTTTTAAGTCCATTTTTACTGTAATAACGTAAGAACCTATTGTCTTATAAGTGGTGATAATATGCACAATAACTTTTTAAATTGGTTGGCTGATAACAAAGGGATCCAATCTGTAAGCCCGGCTCATCCTGTAGTAAAATGAAAGAAGTTACGTAATATTCCGGTAACATTTTGAGCCGAACAAAAAGTAAGCGAGGGAAAGGAGTTTCCAGCGTGAAGATGTTGGACCGGTACTTGGGTGCCATGATGGGAAAGGCCGTGGGTGATGCTTTGGGTGGTACAACGGAAGGGGCTTGGTACTATGAAATTGAGCGGATTTATGGGGATATGACGGAGATCATTGGCGGGGGACCCCTTCGCTTGAAAGCCGGGGAAGTGACAGATGACACTTATATGGCCATTGCGGTGGCCAAGGGCATTCTGAAAAACCCGAATGACCCTTACGATGAAATCGGGCAAGAGTTCATCCACTGGTACTGTTCGGACTATATCAACGACTGCGGGGCAACCGTGGGAAGAGCCATTCGGAGTTTTATGGACACCCATGACTGGTTTGAAGCCTCCAAGCGGGCACAGGAACTCATGGGAGGGAAAGGGGATGGCAATGGTTCGGTGATGCGCTGCATTCCCGTGGCACTGGCCTACCGGAGCGACCCGAAGAAGGTGGCGGAGGTCTCCCACAAGCAATCCATGATGACCCACAACGGGGAACTGGCATGCAACACCTGTGTCCTGCACAATCGGATCGCGCTGGATCTGTTAGACGGAGCCGATCTGAAGGAGAGCCTTCATACCCACCTTTCCGGAACCGTTTATGAAGACATGCTGACCACTCCGACCACCTTTGACACCGTTCCTTCCAACGCCTATGTATACAACACCTACCGGTGGGTCATCACCATCCTTCTGGAGGAAAACAACTTCGAAGACGTGGTCATCCGGTCGGCCCGAACCGGAGGGGATTCGGACACGATCGGAGCCATCGCCGGGAGCCTTGCCGGCATTCACTACGGATATGAAGCCATCCCGGACCGCTTCAAGAAAAAAATTCTTTGGCGGGAGACGATCGAAGATTTGGCACAAAAACTGTACGCTCTCAGCGAAGGACGTTGAACGGTGATGATGAAGAGGGCCCAATCATAGAAGGTTGCCACAAAAGACAGACTGCTTGGGCGGAGATGCTGCTGACAATGGACCACACCCGCAAGGCTCATTTCAAAAGAGAAGGGAAACACAGGAATACCGGGTTGAAAACTCCCGAAAGATACTTGGATCAGTTATTAAGGAGGCAGTATGGAGACATTTGAAAGGAACGGCAAGCGGATCACCCTTATTGACTTAAGCGATCAGCTGGACAATGCAACACGTCCTTATGAACTTAATCCACATGAAATTCACTATTCCAAACACGAGGAATCTGTTTCGGTTACAGAAAAAATTTTGGGAATCGGCAAAGAACATTGGCAGGATGGACAGGGATGGGCCGTGGAAGAGGTCACACTTTCCACTCATTCCGGCACGCATATCGATGCTCCCTACCACTATGGTCCTGTAAGTGGCGGCAAACCCGCCCGGACCATCGATCAAGTTCCGCTGCACTGGTGTTATGGAAATGGTGTGGTCCTGGATATGCGACACAAGGCAATCGGTGAAGGGATTACCGACTTGGATGTGCAAAAGGAATTGGATCGCATAAGGTATTCAATCAAGCCATATGATATTGTCTTGGTGCATACAGGAGCCTCCAAACAGTTCGGAACCCCCAACTATCCTTTCAAACAACCGGGACTGACGAAGTCTGCCGTCGAATGGCTGCTGGATCAGGGAGTAAGGCTCATCGGAATTGACGCCTGGGGGCTGGACCGTCCCTTTGACGTCATGGCCCGAGAAGCAAAAGAAGGAAAAACACAATTTTGGGAAGCCCATCTGGTCGGCAGGGACAAAGAGTATGGCCAGATAGAGAAACTGTGTAACCTGGATCAGATTCCGAAACCCTTCGGCTTTCAAGTGTGTGCTTTCCCGATCAATGTGGCCAATGCCAGCGGTGGCTGGAGTCGGGTCGTCGCCATCCTGGAAGAGGAGATGTGAGGGCCAGGTCTAAAAAAACGGGGGCATCCCGATCTTGTCCGGGAATGCAATGAGTCAGCCAAAAGACAACCCCGTTTGAAAAGATTCAAATTCCTTGAAACGGGTACTATAATAAGGGCAAGGAAAGAAACGTTGTAGGGATACCGGATCCCTCTTACCGGGCCGGTGGCTGCGTTAAAGTTGCCGCTTTAACGCAGCCATTTTATTTGACCGGATTCCGGAACGGGATCATCAGCATCTACTTCATTCCGGACTGTTTCCAGTCCAGAAAGAGCCGTATGACCTGGGTAAGCACGGCGAGGACCGCGACTCCCGTCAACAGACCGGCAACATCTTGCCATGCCATCGCCTCACCCCCTTTCACCGGGTGATGACGACTCGGGAGTGAAACTGGAACGTTCTTTCCTTGCCCAATGGAATTCTATCATTTACCACCTGAACTCCCCTCACAGGAGTACAGTGGGTTTACTTTTGTTGTACGTGTTTGATCCATTGCGGCCGAACCTTTGACGGGGTGTTTATTGTGGATCAACCGCCTTGAAGAGTTTTGGGAAATGGTGACTGCAGCGTGACAAGAGCTTAAGCAGGCAGAGATCTTACCGGTGCCTTGACAAATACTTCCCGGGGCAGGTTGGTGAGAACTTCGCATCCGGTTTTCGTCACCCGGATGGTTTCCGACAGGCCCATCGCAAATTGGCCGGGGACCAACCCCCATGGAATGAGGTGGAAGACCATGTTTTCCCGCAAGATCCGTGTTTCTCCCGGATGGCAGCTGAAGATGGCCCCCTCATCCCAACCGGGTGCAAAGGCGAGACCGATGGAGTATGCGGACCGGGCCCGCTGTTGGAGGCCGATCTTGTTGCTGCCGATGATCCTGCGGGCGACCGCATCCACCTCTGCTGCAACGGCACCTGCCCGGATCCTGTCCACCATCGCTTCGACCGCTTCTTTGACGATTTTTTCCGCTTCCCGCTGTGAAGGGGTGGGATCCCCGATGAAACCGGTACGCATACACGCTGCATGATAGCGGTGTTTGCATCCTGCCGGTTCGAGAAAAACGCAATCCCCGATCCGTAGCGTTCGCCCCGACCAGGTGGCATGGCCGATGGCGGAACGGGGGCCGGTGGCGATGTAAGGCGGAACGGCAGGGGGATCGCTCCCGGCCTTGATCATGGCATAATGCATCGAAGCAGAAATACTGTTATCCGTAATACCCGCCTCGGTCGTTTCGATCCCCACCCGGACCGCTGTCTCGGCATACCGTGCCGCTTCCCTGATTTTCTCAAGTTCCGGTTCCGATTTGATCACCCGCAACCCTTCGATCAACCCGGAGCAATCGATGAAGGCGGCCTGCGAACACAGGTTGAAACATTGTTCCTGTTGACTGCGGGTGAAAAACCAGGAATCCCGTTCATACCCGATCCTTTTCGTATGAAGTTGGAATTCCTCCAACACATCGCGCGTGTGGACCCATGGATCCTCATCATCCCGGTAGGGCCGGGTGATTTCGATCCAACTGAGGGCCTGCACCCCCGTTTCTTCCAAAATGCGGGTAATCATGAAAGGCTCGGCGTCAAGCGGAATGAACAAAGCCTGATAGCACACGTAACCCGTGGTTTCAAAGCCGGTGAGGTAAAAAATATTTTCCGGCCCCGTCACCATCAGAACGTCCAGGCCTTTTTTCACCATTTCGTGCCGAACCCGGTTCATTCTCCGTTCATATTCCTCCATGGCAAACGGCAAATCCGCTCTTTGTCTCAAGGAAATTCAACCTCCCGTGCAGGGTGTCGAAGATTAATTTCAATGTACTTCAGATGGAGAAACAGGATCCATTGCACAATGTGTAAGAAACCACGGAGTTCAAATTCCTACAAATCGGATAATTGAGATGCCTGACTCCCTTTTTTATGCTTCCCATAATAATGGGAAAGGAGATGGTGAGGTTGAACGCCGTTTATGACGTCATTGTGGCAGGGCTGGGGGGAATCGGCAGCGCCGCGGCTTATCATCTGGCGAAACGGGGAGAGCGTGTCCTGGGTGTGGATCGGTTCCATCCGCCCCATTCATTGGGATCCTCCCACGGTCATACCCGGATCTTCCGACAGGCTTATCTGGAAGGTTCGTCCTACGTTCCATTGGCCCAAAAATCCTGCGAGCTGTGGAAGCGATTGGAGCGGGAAACCGGAAAAGATGTATTTGCCCCAGTCGGTGGGTTGATGATTGGGCCCCCGGACTGCCCCATCGTAAAAAGTACTGTCCTCAGTGCCGAACGTTACGGATTGCCGTATCAAATGCTGACCGCTGCCGATACAGCCCGACGGTTCCCGGCCTATCTCCTTCAGCGCGACGAGGTGGCCGTATACGAAGAAGCGGCGGGTGTGCTCTTTCCCGAGAGTTGTATCCAGGCCCACCTCACCGCAGCCGTCCGTCATGGTTCGGAAATTCAAACCCGTAACCCGGTCCTCCAATGGACGGCGAGGAACGGAGGCGTCACGGTCCATACGGAGAAAGGCGTTTATCAGGCCGAACGGTTGGTGCTCTCGGCCGGCGCTTGGAATCCTCAGCTGTTCGGATTCACCGTACCGCTGGAGGTCGAACGAAAGGTACCGGCCTGGTTTCAACCCGCGGAGTCCCCACGGATGTTTGAACCCGGCCGATTTCCGGCTTTCGTATGGCATTGTACAAAGGAGTTGAACATCTACGGGTTGCCGGGATTCAACGGGGAGGGCACGAAAGTGGGGGTTCATCAGGGAGGATTGAAGGGGGCACCGGATGATTTGCCGCGGCAGGCCTCATTGGCGGAGGTGGAAGAGCTCCGCCGGCTCGTCGCCCGTCGCTTTCCCCTTTTGAATCAGACCCCTGTCACCGTGGACACGTGTTTGTACACGAATACCCCCGATGGGCACTTTGTCCTCGGTCCCCATCCGGGCTATCAAAATGTTTTCGTGGCCGGCGGTTTTTCCGGGCATGGTTTCAAGTTTTGCAGCATTTTGGGGGAGATCATAGCGGATCTCGCCATCGAAAGTCAGACCGATTTTGACATCCGCATGTTCAGCCCAACCCGTTTTTAAAAGCGTTGTGATTTCATGTTCGTTTTGAGAAAAGGGGAAGCGTTTACCCAAAATAGCGACTTTGCTGTCCTGCCCAGCGGAGAATCAGCCTGCAAGGGCGTTCAGGGGCAAAAGCTTCTCTGTGTTGCATCCGAAGGCGTTTGCCCCTGCCCGCAGCAGGATGAGCGGACAGTGCAACCATCTATGCAGGACAGCAGCCGGAGCGGCTTTGGGTAAATGCTGCCACTCACTTTTTCAAAACACTTTTAATGCAGGGTGTCGGAGCACCCATTCTTGTCGTCCTTCATGAGGAGCTCCATGGAAGGGACGGGATGACATGTCGATTACCATGAAAGAGGTCATGGAACTGAACGAACTGAACACCGCCAAGGTATTGACGGCGGAACCCCGATTGCCGAACCAACCGGTGGAGTTGGTGTCCATTATTGAGGCGCCCGTCGATGTATTCGAACGTCAAAATGAATTCGTCCTCACCACCGGCATTGGTTGCGGCAGCGACCCCGCTCTTTTCAAAGGATTTGTGCAGGATATCATCGACTCCAAAGCGGCCGCGCTCGGAATTGCAACGGGATGTTATATTTTTGACATCCCCCCGGAAACTCTCCGGTTGGCTGAAGAACATCAATTTCCGATGATCCAAATTCCATGGAATGTTCGCTTTGCGCATATCACGCAAGCCATTTTGGGTAAATTGAACAACTGGCACCGAATCGTGTTGGAACGCTCGGAGGAGATGCAGAGACAGCTTCTCCAGGTTTTTTTGGAAGGCGCGGATTATTCGGAAGCGGTGGAAATTATTTATCAGAGGGTGGGGCGACCGGTTGTCATCATCGATCATGAAGGCAGGATCAAGGGGGAAAGTTCCAACAGCAGCGGTTTGGTGACGAAATGGAGCCATCATTCCCGGTCACTATCCGGTCCTTTGACCGTGGACCCGTTTCCCATCCCCCAATATCCACCGAAAACCGATGCCGGATGGTTTATGTTGAAAGACCAATCGGCCCTCCTGGTCCCGATCCGATCCGCCCATAAAATTCAAGGGTATTTGCTTTTTTCGCTTCCCGACGGGACTTCAGCAGACCCGTCCCTCGGCAAAGCGGAAGAGCAACTGCTGGAGTATGCCGTCACGTCGGTTGCACTTTGGTTTCAAAGGGAATATTCGATTCAGGAAACCGAGATGCGTCTCCGGGGTGATTTCGTTTGGAATCTTGCCACCGGGCAACGAGATTCCTGGGACCGGGTCCTCTCCCAGGCCAAGGCCCTGGATTACGAACTCATGCTTCCCTATGTATGTATCCTCGGATTGCCCGAAAACTTCAATGAACTGGCGGAACAAAAGAGTCCGGACCCACTCTTCCATCAACATTGGTTGCAAGGCAGTATTCTTTCTGTGGAAAAGCAACTCCATGAAGCGGCAAAAGCCCTTCACCGGAAAACCATGATCACGTTTTTTCAGGATCAATTTATCATCTATTTGGAAGTTCCGATGAACAATGTGAAAGAAAGCGTGGATGCCTTCCTCGACCTTGCAGAGATGAAGGTGCAACGTTCTCTGCCGGGACTGGTCCTGTCCTGGGGGATCGGTGAAAATCATGCCGGGGTGAAGACTTTTCATGAGAGCTTTCAGGATGCACAGGTCGCCATCAACATCGGCCGCCGGCAAAAAGGCCCGGGACACCGTCATACCTATGCCAGTACGGATATCTTCCGGATCCTTCTGTCCCTCGCCGATCACCCGGATCTGCAAAAAATGACGTTGTCCACCGTTGGCGTACTGATCGATTATGATCAACAACGGGGCCTGGATCTGTTCAAAACCCTCTCCGTCTACATTCGCAACCGGGGAAACATCAGTAAAACCGCCCGGGATCTCTTTTTACACAGACAATCCCTTCATTACCGACTGCAAAAGATCGAGTCGCTTACCGGGCGCTCCCTTGTGGATCCGGACGATATTTTTCTGATGGACCTGAGCATCAAACTCTGGAACACAGGAATTTCCCAAACCTGAACCAAATCGGCTGCTGCTTTTCCGGATTAAGGACATGGCCGGTGTATGGTTATATTCAATGTGAGAAAACCTTGACGGCTCCTCAAAACCCTCCACAGTTGGAGAAACATGTTTAATATGTATCTCCCTCGTCGAAAAATTTGCTAAGCTATTACTATAGAGGCATTGCAAGTATCAGTGAGGAGGTTTGCATGTTCAGAGGTAAAAACATCCACCATCGTAAACTTTTGGTCCTGGTCGCTGTGATTGTTTTCGGTGCAATTACAGCCGGTTGGTGGATGACCGAGGAATCGAAACATCCACCGGAGGCAGAAAAACCGAATCAGGAAATAACCAAGAATGATTACAAACTGGCTCTTAAACCAACCCTTTTTTGGGAAGGAGAGGGGCCTTCCCTTCACCTCGAGGCCCTACTCGTTCACGGGGAAAAAGCATCGGGCAACTGGACATTTGAGGTGAACGGAAACAAACAGGTCTTTAAAAAAGAAGAGATCGAAAAAAGAAGGAAAGATGGTTACTCCAGAATAGGTTCCTTTTCTGCGTATCGCTATTCCACCTTTTACCGCCATGATCTGAAGGACAAACCGAAAACGGGGCAGACCTATCACATCCGGGTTCAGTTCCAAGGAGAAGTGGATGGGGAGAGGGTGGATCTGACGACCGAAGACCGCGTGACGGTTCCCGGCATGAGTCTTCGAATGAACTGTAAAGCCAACACCTTAACGGCAGAATTGACCCATGCCAAAGACGCCCTGGGCAACTGGAATGTGACTACCTATCCACTGAATCCGCCTGAGTGGGACGAGGGAGAATCCGAAGTTCAGCGGAAATCCGGTCTCAAAAAAGGAATCCGACATACCGTGAAGTTGGAACCAGGGTTTGATGTGAACGTGAAAATGCAGGGAAAGATCGATGGGATTCCGTTGGTCGTACAAGCAAATACCCAATACAAAGACTGTCCTTCACAAAACCCCGTAAAAGTAACGCAAACACGACTTAAGGAACCAATCCGGCATCTTCGCTACCGGTTGTCCGAAACCGGGTCGGGCGTACAAGTGACCGCTTGGATGAACACGGACCATTCGGTGGAAGGAATGTGGATATTGGGATTCAACGGGAAGGAAAATGTTCGTAACGTGTTTCACACTTTTTCCAAGAAAAAAATCACAACGGTGATTCCCACAGAAACACCCGGTCATTACAAAGTGGCGATCTCTTTCGTCGGCATGACGCCCAACGGTCGAATCATCAATGAATCAACCGTCGGTGACATACGAATCGATCCGTAATGTAAACGAACCCGGCGTTGAAATTCATTGAACCGGGTAAGTGCAAGAGTGGAAGTCCCTCACCCGGGGGCTGACAAGCTGTAAGGAAGTTGCCGCTTCCGTACAGCTTTTTGCTTCACCGGCAACATCGGTGAAAATGGATGCTTTGCACATAACCTCCCAATCGGTTCTTTTGTAACCTTACAGGATCGCAGATAAAACCGCCTCAACCCGTTATTCTAGTCCGGGGTTGAAGGCGGTTTTCGGTCGTGTTCCTTGATCATTCCCAATTGACTCTTCCCTTTTTCAGGTCCCTCTGAAGATGTTGCACTCCTAAGGGCTTAGTGAATCATGGAAGCCCGGGACTTCCATTTTACTTTGAACTGCTTTGAAAAAAGCTTCATGGGCCGATTGCTGATCCTCAAACCACATGGCCACCCGATCGGCGATGGCCGGATCCTCCGCCCCTGCATCAAGAGCTGCACGACGTGCTCCGGGAGCGGGCCGGTCATGGCAGGGTCCATTCGGTTACCGCCCGGACGAAGGGTTGGGACCGCTCCCAGTATGTCTGACCCACTTGTTCGTCCCATTCCGCAACCTGGTATGTGATCAGGGTTTCATAAAGCTGTTCGGCGCAGTAAGAGGATACATTGCTTCCTTGACCGGTTATCGGATCGTTCAAGAACACGCTGTCTCCGCAACCGATGACCGGTGTTCCGTTCACGGAGAGATAGGGCCGACGGATGGCAGGGGTGAGGGCCACCTGCAGATAGGCGTTTTCATCCACCAACCCAAACTCTCCCGGGGCGATGCGGCCGTGGATTTCGGGGAAAAACCGGCGGGTGACGTTTTCCATCCGCTCCGTGAAGGCCTCGGTTGTCTTCACCCCTTTAAAAGCGTCCAAAACACCGTCGGGTACGGCTTCGATGAACAGGATGTCCACCGGACCCCGCTCGGTCAAGGCCGGGATTTCAAACATTTCCCCGACCCCAGGCAGCACCGTCACTCCCACCCCCGGCGGCTCATTCAGCTTGACCCCTTTAAAATAGCCGACGATGCACTTCCTCTGGGGACGCTGGAAGGGAGTCCACTCTTCCAGCACGGGGAAAGGTGCCAGGGGACCGGATTTCCCCGTAGCATCCACCAGAAGATCGAATTCCCCCGCCAACGATTCCAGCTCATCCCGGTACACCCGCTTCAACCGGAAATCAACACCCTTTTCAGCCAGATCCATCATACCCCGGGCATAGGCCCACCGTTGGTCCACCGATGAAGCCATTCTGACCAGTTTTCCCACGAACAGCTTTTGGTCCCCGATGGTGAGATGGATGTGGTGGATGGGAGGCGCCGAATCCCATTCCGGCATGTGAAAACGGCATTCCCGTTCCAACGTTCCGCCGAAATGAACCTGGGTCGAAAGGATCCGTCCCTGTCGGACCTGGTCTGCCGAACGGTGGTGGAAAACGGTCACTTCAAATTCATCCTTCAGTGAATAGGCCAGTTGCAGTCCGGCGGATCCACCACCCATAATCCCCACACGCCTTTTCATGTTCGTTCCCCCTTTTCAGTCTCAGACGGTCCACTCTGTTAACGATAAAATAATACCAAAATGTTGCGATTATTAACAAATAATCTGAAGATCTGCCAGTTGCATTACATTCGCCTCTTATCCCGAAGTAACGGAGGATGAGAAAAGGACCCAATGGGGGTTGGAGCAGTCAAGGGCATTCAAGGAAACCTTCGGGCTGTACTGCCGAGGATCTGACTCACCCGGGAAGGTGTTCCATCTCCATCTCCAACGGTTTCGCGATGTCGTTAAAGAGGTGCAGCAAAGTGCCGTACAGCAATGCTCCAAAATCGTTGCGGATCTGTCCGAACTTGGCGGCCCCCACGGCCGACTTCGTCCGACGCAGGATCTGATGCATCCACTCTTCTTCCCCAACACCGTGTCCAGACCGAAAAAGGGTCGAAGCCGGCTCTTCCGGTGGGCCAGCCGGACCTTGGACCAGGCGAAGGATACAAAGCGCGGGGATCGTCCCATGGGGGCCAATACCCGGGCGAAGGAAGGCGGGAGGTTGTAACCGGCATAGCCGGCGTCCATCACCGCTTCACCGGGATGGAACGGGGCTTGTCCGTGAATGTCCCTGTACGTAGGACGTTCTTCCTTTACCGGAACTTTGTCCGGTTGATTATAAAGATTCTGATTTTTTCTCCCGTTATTTTGTGTGGAAATGCTTTTCTTCTCCGGTGTTTCTCCGTGTTGGCGGGCACTCAGTTGCGGGCAATCAGTCGGGCGATCACCCGGGCGATCATTTGCCGGATCGGGTCTGCTTTCAGGTACCGCTCCGGGGTTGAACACAATCAGGTTCGCCCCGTTGCCCCCTTTTCGGGGGCGGATATAGGGAACGCGCCTCAATATGCCCAGCTGTTCCATTTTCGCCAGACTGCGGCGCACGGTGGCACTCCCTTTCTCCAAGGCTTGTCCCATCGTGGCGATCTTCTGCCCGAACACCCCGATATACTTGACGGCATACCGGCTCATATAGTCGAGCAGCTCCCGGTCCGTCCCGTTCAGCCGGTCCGCAAATAAATAACGAACCTTCCGAATGAACCGGTTGAACTCCTCCACACTGTCAAAAGCGGCCAACCGCTCCATCTCGGCATAAAAAACACGATTCACTTTTCTCCCTCCGCATTCCGCGGATCACAGAAAGCCGACAGACGAAAAAACAAAGATGTAAGGAAGCCCTTGCATCCCCGGCTTGATTCCGGTATGATGAAGGTAACACATGTTGTCTGTGCTCGGCGTTGGCGCGCCGGGCCTTCTTTTTGTCCGCTTTTATTAATGAATGTATGAATTTATAAACTAATATTATATCCTTTTCCAATATCGGTCAATGATTTCTGTGAATTGATTCATTTCGAAGAGAAAGGGGCCGGAAACTTGGGAACCGTTCGCGTGGTGCTTCGCAAGACCCTGAAAGAGATGGGCATGACCCAGAAAGAACTTGCGGAAAAAGCCCAGATTCATGAAGCGACGATCAGCCTGTTGGCCCGTGATACCAGAACCTCGATCAACAAAGAGGCTGTAGCCAAGATCATGGATGCCCTGGGCATTGACGATATTCGGAAGGTCATCGATTATGTGCCGGATGAGGAATAAATCCACTGCACAAAAACGGCCGAATTCATATGGGAATCCGGCCGTTTTCCTTTACATTTTCGCCCGAATGGGAATCACATTGTCCCGTGCAGGTTGTTCCATCTCGGTCTGGAGCAGTTGCGGTTCCGTTTGCAGTGAATCCTGTTCCTCTTTTTGCACCAACCGCCGGATCTCGTGATCGATCCGCTCCATCTCCCGGGAGGGGTTGCACCACCAGTTCCGGCTCCAGATCATACTGTCAACACCCGGAGCCTTCCACTCCTTCCCTGATGATTGGAAACTTCGCAACGTTTTTGAACATAAACCGTATATATGAAAGTAACACCAAATGGAAGCGGCTACTTCCGTACCGCTTTTTCTTTACCGACTACGGTAAGTGGGTGGTCAGCGCCCCCTCTTCCGGTCCTAAATGGATACTAAATTGACAGGCTGTCGTTTCTCGACAGCCTTAAGGCGCTCCAGTAAAGTAATTACTCCCATTCAAGTGTTTCTAAAATCTGCCCATTTTCGCAGAAATGATTAAACACACTCTCGACCACATTAAACTCGACATTATTGTTCGCCGGGAATTCGGACCCAACTTTTTCAATAGTAATATCTACGTCTCATAACTAGAATGTAAAAGTCCCAATTGTCTTTAAAATACTGAACTTACATAAAACCTTCTACTGTTATTAAGTCTCCACCACCAACCATCAGAATCTGTTCCCCGTCATTAAGCATCAGATCAGCTTGGGTAAGAGATCCCCCGTCTAATGAGATGAGAACATTGAAAACTTTACCCAGCAGGGCAGGCCTGTTGATTAGCCAAAATTTCGGATAAACAAAAAGAGCACTCTCCTGTATAATGGGAAAACCCACCACAGTTTACCCACAAGAGAGGTGC
>NZ_QBKR01000038.1 GCF_003054245.1 Melghirimyces profundicolus | reverse complement strand
TGGTTCAACATGACGGGCCAGTCTCTTTGGCCCCCGAATCAGCTGTCTGTTTCTTTTCAAAGGGCTGAAATCTGATTAGATCACAACGCTTCTAGGGCCCAACAAGAACTGATCCAGTAAAGCGCGACAGGAGCCGGGAAGGACTCCTTTTCGCATTCTGCTGTTTCACCAACCCGTCCGTCAAGCAAAGAGGATGGCGGAGGTTTTATTCCCCTAGAAAGCTTCGAATCCGGTGTTCGAAAATGAGTCTCATCTCGGGTGATCCGTCCGGAACGAACATTGGTTCCTTTTTCCTTTCTGTGTTTAAATAGAGAGGTAGCGAAAAAGAAAGGGATGAGCCATGGAGCATTTGACGAACCCAACCGGAGCCCTCTCTACCGATATACGGGAAGTAATGGAGAAAGCAAAGGATTACACCCGGCTGTCCAAGGCCTCCAACACCGCCAAAAGCTACCGGGGGGACTGGAAGGATTTCACCGCTTGGTGCGAAGCCCGGGCTCTGTCCCCGTTGCCCGCCGAACCCCAAACCGTGGCCCTCTATCTGGCGGATCTCGCCGAACGGAGGAAGACGTCCACGCTGCAGCGGCGGCTGTCAGCCATCAGCCAGGCGCATCAGTCAGCGGGATATGATTCACCCACCAACGCCCATCTCGTCCGCACCGTCTGGGCGGGGATCCGGCGGGCCAAAGGGATGTACCAAGAGGGGAAGGCGCCGATCCTGGTGGAGGATCTCAGGCAGATCGCGGAGACTTTGCCCGATACCCTGACCGGCAAGCGGGACCGGGCCCTCCTTTTGGTGGGGTTTGCCGGTGGGTTCCGCCGATCGGAGTTGGTGTCCGTCGACGTCGGAGATGTGCAGACCGTTCCCCGGGGCATCGTGATCCATCTTCGTCGGTCAAAGACGGATCCGGAAGGGCGGGGGGAGAAGGTGGGGCTCCCCCGCGGAACCCGTCCCGGCACCTGTCCGGTCCGAGCAATGGAAGATTGGCTCCGGGCGGCGGAGATCACGGAAGGCCCGGTCTTCCGTCCGATCAACCGGCACGGTCGGGTGCGCAACCGCCGGTTGACCGACCGCTCCGTCGCTCTCATCGTCAAGAAGGCGGTGGCGGCCATCGGTCTGGATCCCAAGGAGTTTTCCGGTCACAGCCTTCGGGCCGGGATCGCCACTTCGGCTGCGATGGCGGGAAAGGACGAACGGGCCATCATGAAACAGACCCGGCACAAGTCCGCCCAAATGGTGCGGCGCTATATCCGGGATGGCGAACTGTTCAATGAAAACGCCGCTTCGGACATCGGATTGTAAGGAGATTCGAACGGTGCTTAGAAGCGATGTGGAAACCGTCGCCTTTTCCCGTGGTGGGGTCGAAGGCGATGATGCTCGGCGTCCCATCGTGTTTTACTGTGGCGGGAGTCCTTCAACACGGTTGAACCCTCTTTGAATCATCCAATATCAGGAATGACGGTCCCCTCCCCGGATCACACTAAGGGGCACAAGATCCGGGAAAGGGGGCCGTTCATTGAATGATTCTCATTCCGAAATCAGCCGGCGGGATTTTTTGAAATCAGCGGGGAAAATCGCCACCATGGCGTTGGGCTTCATCGTACTTCATCCCTTTTCCGGCGTGATCCGGGCGATGCCGCGGTTTCCGGAGTATCCCTTTACCCTGGGGGTGGCTTCCGGTGATCCGCTTCCGGATGGGATCGTGCTGTGGACCCGGCTGGTCTCCGATCCCTTGAACGCAAGTGCACATCCGACTGATGGCATTTCCGTGAAGTGGGAGCTTTCTGAAGACGAGGGGTTCCGCAAGGTGGTTCGTTCCGGCACGGCCATCGCCCGGCCCGAACTGGCCCACTCCGTGCACGTGGATGTACGGGGGCTGAAACCGGGACGGGAATACTGGTACCGGTTCAAGTCGGGTTCGGAAATCAGTCCGGTCGGCCGGACCCAAACGGCGCCGGCATCGAACGAGCGTGTCAATGAGCTCACCTTCGCTTTCGTTTCCTGCCAGAATTATGAACACGGCTATTATACCGCCTATCAGCACATGGCGAAGGAGGACCTGGACTTGGTCATCCACCTGGGGGACTATATTTATGAATACGCTCCCCACCGCTACGTGGCGCGAAGCGGCAATGTACGGCAACATCGCGGGGGAGAAGCGAAGACGCTGGCGGAATACCGGGACCGCTATGCCCAGTATCGCTCCGACCCGGATCTCCAGACTGCTCATGCCCGCTTCCCCTGGTTGGTGGTCTGGGATGACCATGAAGTAAATAACAACTATGCAGGGGACCACCCGGAAACCCGGGAGTCCCCGGAAAGCTTCCTCCGTCGTCGGGCCGAGGCTTACCAGGCTTATTACGAACACATGCCGCTGAGGCTTTCTTCCCTCCCCGACGGGCGTCACATGCAACTTCACCGCAGGCTCGCTTTCGGAGACCTCGCGGACTTTCACATGCTGGACACCCGCCAATACCGGAGTGACCAAGTGAGGGGAGAGAATTGGATGAAAAGGGGGAGGAAATCCCTGGACCCCGACCGGACCCTTCTCGGTCGGGAACAGGAACGGTGGCTGTTGAAAGGCCTCAGCCGTTCCGGGGCCCGTTGGAACATCCTCGCCCAACAGGTGTTCTTTTCCCAGCGGGTTTGGAGAAAAGGGGGCAGGGCCTTGTTGAATATGGATGCATGGGACGGGTACGCCGCCGCCCGGGATCGTCTGCTGGAATTTTTCGCCCGGGGCAGGGTCTCCAATCCCGTCATCCTGACGGGAGACGTCCATTCCAATTGGGCGTGCGACCTGAAATCCGATTTTGACAACCCGCGCTCTTCCACCGTCGGGGCCGAGTTTGTCGGGACCTCTGTCTCATCCGGCGGGGACGGCAATGACACGGGGAAGAACGCCCGGCGGATCTTGGCGGACAATCCCCACATCCACTTTTTCAACAACCAGCGGGGCTATGTCCGGTGTCACCTGACCCGGGATCTCTGGCAAACCGATTACCGGGTCGTTCCCTATGTCAGCCGGCCGGGAGCGCCGATCCACACCCAGTCTTCCTTTGTCGTCGAAAACGGAAACCCGGGGGTCCAACGGGCCGGCGGCAGCGCCAGACGTGAGGTTCGGATCGGAAAGCCGGCCCTCGCTCCAAACCGACAGACGGATCTACAGCTGTAAAAGAAAAAGTCTCCCTCCGAAGGAGACTTTTTCTTTTCGTTACCCGGCGTTTCTCTTTTCCATGGGAAGAAGGGAAGAGGAGGGGCGAGGGTCGGCAGATTCCACCCCGATGATGTTTCTCAACAGATAATCCACCTGTTTTTCGGCAACCGGACCCCGGTTGTCCGGGGAGTAGAAGATCTCCAGAACCCGCTTCCGTTCTTCGGCGTACCCCTCCGGTCGATGGATTGCTGTTTTGAGGGCCCCCAACAGCCCGTCGAAGGTCTCCGTTTTCGGTCCCGGAGTGACTTCCCAGTAGTTATGGTACATTTCATTGGATTTGGCCAGGTACTCATCCAGGTCGTAGCAGTAAAAGATCACGGGGCGGTCCAAAAGCAGATAGTCCGTGTAACAACTGGAATAATCCGTTACCAGGATATCGGTGTATTTCAGGAGCAACTGGGGATCGACACTCTCCCGGCTGATATCGATGATGTGCTTCAGCGAGCGGGAGACCTGGCCGGAGCTGTACATATGGCGTTTGATCACGAATTTGCAGCCGTACTTCTCACAAAACGCATCGAGGCGGTCCAGATCCATCACCCGGTTGATGTCCTTGTCCATTTTTCCGAAGTTGCGATGGGTCGGCATGTACGTGATGATTCTGTTTTCCCGGATCCAGGCGGGTACCGCTTCATCTTCCTCCGTCTGTTGGAAAAAGACGTCATTCCGGGCCTGACCCAACTCCAGAATGTTTTCCTTCCTGACAAGGAAAGTCTCCGGATAATAGGAAGAGACCTTTTCACTGGTGGAGAAAACATAGCTTTCTCCGGCATTTTGCGTCCGTACAACGAAGCTTTTCAAAAAGCGTAATAAGGGGTTTTTCTCATGGAGGGCCTTATAGGTGAACGTTTTCTTGTTGGCTCCCCAGACTTTTTTCAACCCCACACCGTGCCAGGTGTTGACCGAAACAGCCCCACCCAGGAGATAGCGGTTGAAATCGTCGTGGATGGAGTGGGAGTGGACGAAGAACTTTGCCCGCAATTGATAGTAGATCCCTTTTCGTGAATGACAGCGGTGGGCTTCAAATCCCAGCTCCCGGACCTGCCGAACGGCACGGGAGTCTTTGAGGACCCAGACGCAACGGAGGCGGGGCTCGTTCCGCAGCTTTAAAAACAGGTACTTGGGATTTCCGCGGAATCCCTGACCACTTTCCGCCCCGAAAACCACCCAATCGGATTTTCGGGGGAGGAGGCGAACGAGGTTGTAAATGCAAACCCCGATCAAGCGGCGGTTGAACACCTTGGAGAGCTTCCACAGTTTCATCAGGATTCCCCGATAGATTCCGATCAGGAGGATGGACAATAAGGCCGTATTCAGGAGTAAGAGCTTTTCCGTCAGACTCAGCTTTTCCATGGTTGCTTCCCTCTTTCTGTAAACGGGAGGTGAGTTGGCAGGGGAAGGGAGGATCCGGTCGTAACCATACAAAAACTTAAAGAATCGTTTATGTTTCCTCGACATGTTTTCGGTATCATCAGGGTAAAGCTTGCGGATCTCCAAGCGTTGAAACCGGCCGTCCGTTACCCTCGGCACGGATGGGGACGGCCAAGATCCAGGGCGGATTACCGGAGAGCGGCGAGCTCTTTTTCCGATTCGCCTGCGATGCGGGATTTTTCTTTCCGTTGTTGGCCCGGCTGCTGACGGATGACGATGTTTTGTCCATCCAGGCAGGAGCCGTTTTCAGAGAGAAGTTTATTGACCACATCGGCCACATCTTCCGGCTGCATGATTTTGGACTGGTCTTCATCGGGAGCCAGCGTTCTCCGGAGGTCCGTGGCACAGCGGCCCGGGGAGACGCAGTAGACTTTGATCCCGTATTCGGCCAGTTCGTCGGAAAGGGTCTGGGACATACTGATCAACGCCGCCTTGGAAGAAGCGTAGGCAAGCCATCCCGGTCGCGAACTCATCCCCGCGGTGGAGGCCACGTTCAGGATTCGGCCACCCGTTTTTTTCATGTACCGGACCACCTCCCGCGTCATCAGGAAGACGGAGTGGACATTGACCCGGTAGGTCGTGTCCCAGTTGTCCATGGTGGTCTCCAACAGCGATTTCGGCTCGGCGTAACCGGCCACGTTCAGAAGGTAGTCGATGCTTCCGAACTCTTCTGCGGTCCGGTGAATGATCTTTTGGATTTCCTCCGACCGGGTCAGGTCCACGGGATACAGATCGATCCGCTTGTCGGAATTCATCCGCTTCCGGGTCTCCTCAAGGGCTTCTTTGGTTCTGGCAAGCAGTACGAAGTTCTGAATGTCTTCCCGTTGGCTCAGTATCACGGCGACGGCTCGTCCGATCCCCCGGCTGGCTCCACTGATGACACACGTTTTCATGTTATTCTCCTCCCAATACATAATCGCGGTAAATGATTTCTCCCAACTTGTGATCGATGGGGCGCGTGATTTTGATATTGTATTCCGTCCCGCGAAGCACCTTGATGGGCTCTTGGTGGTAATGAAAGTAGAGGCTGGTGTCTTCGGTGAAGTGGATTCCATCGGCCGCCGCCCATTCGTGGGCAAGGAGCAGCTTCCGGGTATCAAATTTCTGCGGGAGCTGGATATTGATCAAACGATCCCGTTCCAAGTTTTTTTCAATCCGGTCGGTTCCTTCCAGAACCGTAAAGGGAAGATCGAACCCGTAGGTGACGTTGGGCTCCTCACACTGGACCAACTTCCGGATCTCATGGGTCAGAACGAAGGGCCGTACGGCTTCATGGATGATGACGCCGTCACTGGAAACCACTTTCAGTCCCCGATAAACCGACTCCTGTCGGCTTAAACCGCCTTCGATGACCCGGATCGGCTTTGCAAACCGGTGATGAAGAATGATTTCCTCTGTTTTTTCCATATAGTCCAGGGGAGAAGGGATGATGATTTCTTCAATTTCCTCCAAGCTTTCCACCCGCTCCAGCAAATGGACGATCATCGGTTTGCCGCCGATCTGCAGAAATTGCTTGGGGATGTTCAACTTCATCCGGGTCCCCATCCCCCCGGACAGCAAAATCATACTGAACTTTTCCATCTCTTACCGCCCCATTCGTGGTGGTTCTTCGGCATGACATGCCTCTATCTGTTTATTCGGAGCATGGAAAGCCTTTGGGGTCGTTTTTGAAGATAATTTTTCCTAGTAATCGAAATTTACGGCTTGGATACCGACAGTTTCATCCACCCCTGCCAGTGAATCGTGGTCAGTGATGGCGGGCGATGGTGTTTGGCCATTTCAACCACTTCCGACGGTGAGAAGATGCAGGAAGCGCAGGTGTGGATGTGAAGGTCGAAGGTACCCGGTTTCAGGTCCATCAACATCCGCATGAATACCTATGAGTTTGATTTCGATTCCATCGGAAAATGCGGTCCAAAGGCTGGGTGGCCGGTGATTTCCGGAGAAATAGTTATCCGTCTTTCCCTTTCAATCGGGGATTCACATACGATAGTGTAGCCGTTTGAGACGGAAAGGAGTGGATCTTTTGAAAGGAGTGATCCTGGCCGGAGGAACCGGCTCCCGGCTGTTCCCTCTGACCAAAGTGACAAATAAACATTTGCTTCCGGTCGGCCGGTATCCGATGGTATATCACGCCATCTATAAAATGGTGGAGTGCGGGATCCGGGATATATTGGTGGTTACGGGTTTGGAACATATGGGGGACTTCGTGCGCCTCTTGGGTAGCGGCGAAGATTTTTCCGCCCGGTTCACTTATCAGGTGCAGGACCAGCCGGGGGGGATCGCCCAAGCCCTTCAGCTGGCTTCTCCCTTTGTGAAAGACAGCCCCATGTTGGTGATCTTGGGAGACAATGTTTTTGAGGATTCCTTGGTTCCCTATGTCCGGAGTTTTCGAAACCAGAAAACCGGGGCCAAGATATTGCTCAAGGGAGTGGAGCGGCCGGAACGGTTTGGTGTGGCTGAAATCGACGGGGACCGGATTGTTGGCATCGAAGAAAAACCAGAGCAGCCTAAAAGTTCATATTGTGTTACGGGCATTTATATGTACGACCCTTTGGTTTTTTCCTTTATTGAGCAACTTCGTCCTTCGCCACGAGGGGAGCTCGAAATCACGGATGTCAACAATCTGTATATCCAAAAAAGCGTGCTGACTTACGATCTCCTCCGGGGTTGGTGGAGCGATGCGGGAACTTCCGAGTCCCTTCTCCGGGTCAATCGGCTTGCTGCGGATATCCGACTTGATTTTCCGTCGGCAATGAGTGAGGATTCATCATGAGTTACAGGATATTGGTTACCGGAGGCTGCGGGTTTATCGGGAGCCATTATGTGCGCTATCTGTTGAATCATCATCCGGATATTGAGGTGATCAACGCCGATGCGCTTAAATATTCGGCCAACCCTCTAAATCTGGTGGATATGGAGGAAGATCCCCGTTATATCTTTGCACAGGTGGATCTGGCCGATGAAAGGCAAGTACGCTCCCTCTTCCGGCGTGAGATCCACGAAGTGGTTCATTTTGCAGCGGAAAGTCATGTGGACCGAAGCATCCGGGAAACCCGCCATTTTATTCTTTCGAATATAGTGGCGACCCACCATTTGTTGGAGGAGGCCCGTCAGGCCAAACATCTGGAGCGAATGGTGCATGTCTCGACGGATGAGGTCTATGGGAGCGTTCCCCAAGGACGAACCCGGGAAGAAGCACCTCTTTCCCCGGGCAATCCATATTCCGCTACCAAGGCAGGATCGGACCTCCTCTGTATGGCTTATCACAACACGTATGGGTTGAACGTGACCATCACCCGGTGCACCAACAATTACGGACCGAACCAACATCCCGAAAAAATGATCCCCCGTTTCATTTTGAACGCTCTGCAGGATCGGCCGCTGCCTGTTTACGGGAGTGGTCTTCAACAGCGGGATTGGATCCACGTTGAGGACCATTGCGCCGCAGTGGACCGGATACGACGGCAGGGAAAGCCGGGGGAGGTGTATCATATCGGGTCGGAACACACTGTCCCCAATATGGAAATTGCCCGGATGATCCTGTCCATTATGGACAAACCCGAAAGTTTGCTTCAGCGTGTGTCAGATCGCCCCGGACACGATTTCCGGTATTCACTGAGCACGGAAAAGATCCGTTCTCAGCTGAGTTGGAGTCCCCGGATCCCTCTTGAAAAGGGATTGGCGGATACGGTGGCATGGTTTCGCAAGCAGACGAGATGGCTTCACACTTTCGATGAGGGGGAACCCGAATCCGGTGGATATGAAGGATCGTACAGGTGAAAGGCGCTGAAGGCGGGGAGTGAAATGAAGCAAGGAAACATAACATCGGTAACTTATTTTTTGTGACGGAACCTCCGTCTTTTTTTGTTTCACTCCTTTATCATCGGATAAATGGGGCAAAGGATCGGTGTATACTACATTATTTCGATGGTCTTCCGCCTTTTTCTTTTTCTTAGGTGTGCATACAATCCAACCCATGGTTATCTACATACTGTACTTTAAAATAATCTGAGGTTAACGATGGTCATCACTTCTACATATATAAAGATGAACGGAGGTGGGTTTAAATGAACATTCGATTATTGGATTTTGACGTGAAAGAGGATGAAAGGGGTTCTTTGATCGCCTTAGAGGGGACTAAGGAGATTCCTTTTGAAATCAGACGAATTTATTACATTTTTGGAGCCTCTGACCAGGTAAGAAGAGGGGACCATGCCCACAAAGAGTTGCAACAGATACTTATCGCTTTAGCCGGGAGTTGTACAGTATCCGTCACCGACGGCTGTACCAAAGAAGAAATCCCACTTCCATCACGTACTCAGGGGTTGTTCATAGGACGCATGGTGTGGCGTGAGTTACATGATTTTTCACCGGATTGTGTACTGTTGGTACTTGCCAGCGATTATTATAACAAAAATGATTATATAAGCAGTTATGAGGATTTTTTGAAGATGGTTGAAAAAAGGGGGGATCACCATCAGCAAACTTGCTGTGATCCAAACGGATCGGATCGGTAAGAATGTAACCATCGGTGAATTCTCCGTCATTCGATCAGGTGTAACCATAGGGGACAATGTCATTATACACCCAAATGTCATTCTGAACCCCGGGGTCGTTCTTCAGGATGGGGTGGAAGTTTTTCCTGGAGCTTACCTGGGGAGAGAACCAAAAGTTGCGGGAGGTGTTGTTCGCATACCCGTTTTCAAACGTCAATTAATAATCGAAAAAAATTCTTCCATCGGCGCAAAAGCAGTGATTTATTATGACGTGCAAATCGGTGAGAACACCCTGATCGGGGATGGAGCAGGAATTCGGGAACAGTGCAAAATCGGCAGTTCCTGCATTATCGGCCGCAATGTCGAGATCAATTACCATTCAAGTGTAGGGGATCGTTCGCGAGTGATGGATTCCTCACATATAACGGGGAATTGCAGGATCGGAAATGATGTGTTTATCAGTATGAATGTAACAACAGCGAATGATAATGCTTTTGGACAAAAAGGTTATCAAGAAAACGGAATCATGGGTCCAACCATTCAAGATGGGGCCATGATTGGGGTCGGGGCCGTGTTACTCCCTGGGATCGAGGTTGGCACCTTTGCAGTGGTAGGGGCCGGGGCCGTGGTGACAAAAAATGTAGAACCCCATACCGAGGTAAGGGGGGTGCCGGCCAAATGGATACGAAGGGTGGACAAAGCAGAAAATTGATACCTTTCTTGGATATCAAAGCGATAAATGGTCGCTTTAGCCACGAAATGGAGTCGGCTTTCAAGCGGGTTTGGGATCGGGGCCATTACATCTTGGGACCTGAAGTGGAAGCATTTGAGAGAGAATTTGCCGATTTTTGCGGATCTAAACACTGTATAACGGTCGGTAACGGTTTTGATGCATTATCGTTGATTATTCGCGCTTTTGAATTTGAACCGGGGAGCGAAATCATCGTTCCCGCAAACACCTTTATCGCTTCCATTCTCGCAATATCAGCCAATGGTTTGAAACCGGTATTAGCGGAACCGGACCCTCATTCCTACAACATCGATCCCATGAAGATGGAGCCTCATATAACTTCCAAAACGAAAGCCATTTTAGCCGTTCATTTATACGGACAATGTGCCGACATGGATTCGATTACACAGATTGCAAAGAGGTACAACTTAAAAGTGATCGAAGACGCAGCCCAGGCCCACGGTGCCATCTATAAAGGAAAGCGCACGGGAAGTTTGGGAGATGCGGCCGGTTTCAGCTTTTATCCGGTAAAAAATTTAGGTGCGCTGGGGGATGGGGGAGCCGTCACAACCGACAACGATGACTTTGCGCAAAAAATAAAAGCAATCCGAAATTATGGATCCCGTCGGAAGTACGTTCATTTGTACAAAGGGGTAAACAGCCGGCTTGATGAGTTACAAGCAGCGTTTTTGAGGATAAAACTGTCCTACCTCGAACAGGATAACGCCTTGCGCAGAGCCCAGGCCGATCACTATCTCCAACGAATTCAGAACCCCCGTGTGGTCTTGCCGCAAGTACAAAACGGCGATCCTTTTTCTCATGTATGGCATCTGTTTGTCATTCGAACAAAAGAGCGTGAAAGATTACAACAACATTTACACTCACATGGTATAGAAACATTAATTCATTACCCAACAGCTCCGCATAAACAAAAAGCGTATCAAGAATGGAATCATCACTCACTTCCGATCACACAACAAATCCATTCGGAAGTATTGAGTTTACCGATCAGCCCCGTTTTAACCGTAAAAGAGGCGGACCATACAGTGGATGCTATTAATAAACTCAAATAATAATCAACGGATCCGATATTTAAAAAATACTGAAGGTGGACAAAAATGCGTGTTCTTTTTTTTGACAGCAATAAGGTGCTTGTTCAACTGCTCCCGGTTGGTTTTCTAGAAGCGGGCCATGTTGTTCGGATTGCTGAGCCATCCCGGCAAAATATCCTATCTCACATCCGTACATTCAATCCGGATTTGATTTTCACTCAGGGTTGGTCTATGACGACCTCCAATCTCCATACCCGCTTGTTAATCCACAAATATGCCAAAAGTTTTCGGATCCCACTGGTCTACTGGTCGGTGGAGGACCCCTTATTTACCAATCAATATGTATTTCCGATCATCAAGACTCTGAAACCGGATTTTGTTTTTACCATTTGCCCTTCCTGCGTAGACAATTATAAAAAACACGGGTATTCCTCGAGTTTCTTGGATTTTGGATATAAACCAACCCGACATTCTTCCCAAATGAACAAAGAGTATGAATGTGATATTGCGTTGGTTGCCAACTCGTATTACCCCAATGGAACGAGGTTTTTTCAATATCGATTCAAAACTCTACGCAACCTCCTTCTTCCTCTCCTTGAACATCATATTCCAGTTAATTTTTGGGGAAACGGGTGGCAGGCTTTTATCACGGATCATCTACACCAAAAGATACCCAAAACGTGCAATTTTCATGGAGTGATACCCTATACGGAAGTAGAAAAGGTGTATCAATCGGCAAAGATCATTTTATGTCCGCAAAATCTTCCGGATCAACTGACGCTACGCACTTATGACATCTTGGGTTCGGGAGGATTTCTTCTCACTGTCGATACTCCCGCTGTCAGGCGCATGTTCAGACCCAACCATGACCTGTTGGCTTCGTCGTCACCGAATGAAACAGTGAAATTGGTGAAACATTATTTGAAAGATTCAGCCGAACGAAACCGGATCAGAGAACAAGGAAGGATCTCTGTTGCCAATCACAGTTACAAACACCGTGTCAAGGAAGTAATCAAGGTTTTGAAACAAAACAGAATAATATAACATCTTATGGCGTTGATAGAATCGGTGTTTCCGATCTGATTTTACGGGCATGTGAAATGCTGATTGGAGGTTCTGTCGTGAAACCTGAAGGACTCACTCTGTGGCTGACGGGGTTGTCCGGCGCGGGAAAAACTACCATTTCCCGTATTCTGGAGAGGGAAATATCGGGAAGGGGTTTGAGGGTGGAGCGGTTGGATGGGGACATGATCCGTTCCCATTTGAGCAAAGACCTGGGCTTTACAAAAGAGGATCGATTCACCCAGATCGAGCGGGTCACCTATGTGGCAAAACTTCTCACACGACACGGAGTCATCGTCATCGTTTCCTTAATATCCCCTTACCGGGAAATGCGGAACTATCCCCGTCAACACATTCCGCCTTTTGTCGAAATCTATGTCCACTGTCCGTTGGAAGAATGCATCCGTCGTGATGTAAAAGGTTTATACAACCGGGCATTAAAAGGTGAAATTCACCGATTCACCGGTATTCATGATCCTTATGAACCTCCCGATAATCCTGATTTCACTGTTTATACAAAAGAGGAAACCCCGGAACAAAGTGCAGAGCGAATCCTTCATTTTCTCGAAACTCGTTTGAAAATTTGACGGTTCCAGGTGATGACTTATGCTTCCCATACCCAAGGGTTATAAAAAACATTTTCTTGAGTGGTTAGACAGTTCTTCTCCAAATTCAAAGGATTATTACCAAAAAATATATGATCAGGAGTATATCCACTGTCGAAAACCGATAGGTTGCCATTCAACTCCATCATCCAATTTTTTGAAGAAGCATGTTTCCCCTGAAGGTTTTATCAGTATCATCCCAAAAGGAAGGGTTTGGGGGAAAGACGGGGCCATCATCACTCCCGATCATTTGGTAATTGCGGAATTTTCCCATCAAAGCCCCCATTATTTGCGTATCGAAAAACATCCTATCTTTCAGCAATCCAGTTTGTCCGGACCCCGTCGAGTAAATGGGAATGTGGCTGTGATCACCAGTGTTTTTAATTCGAATTATTATCATTGGGTGTTTGATGTGATTGCCAGGATCCATCTCTTACAAAAAAGTCAGATCAAAATTGATCAATATATCATTAATGGTTGCAAGCATCGATTTCAAATCGAATGGCTAAAACTGGCTGGTATCCCTTTGAACAAAGTCATGATTGCCCATAAAGACTTACACATGGAGGCAACAAACTTGATTGTTCCCTCTTATGATCAACCGGTAGGGCATGCGGCTCCTTGGGCCATTCGATATCTGATGTCTTTAAAGGATAAAATTTGCATTTCAGATAACAATCCAAATTCATTTCCGAAAAGAATTTATTTAGATCGATCCCATAAACCTTACCGAAAAGTTTCCAATAACCAGGAGGTTAAACGGTACCTAACCGGTCTGGGATACAAAGTAATGTATCCCGAGCGATTTTCCATCAAACAACAAATTGAATTCTTTTCCAATATAGAAGCGATCGTTGCACCTTCCGGAGCCGCCTTAACAAATCTTCTTTTTTGCAAACCAAAAACCAAACTGTTGTTGTTTCAACCTAAAGGCCTGGAGGATGTTTCTTATTATATCATCTGTAATGTCTTGAACGTGGATTATTATCTGATCGAGGGTACTCCTACCGGGAACAGAGCTGTGCTTAATCAAGCTGATATGCATATCAATATGAGCAAACTTAAAAACCTCTTGAAACTGATGGGGTAAAGTGGGATGGATTTGTTGGAAAAGAGTCAGGCTTCTCAACCAACCCAATCTTACACGGTATATGTTGTTAGTCTTATTGGTCCATTGTTTGGCGATGCAGAAAGGAGTTGTGAAAATCTGATGAATAAAAGCTTGCCGGATTTTTTGATTATTGGCGTCATGAAAGCTGGAACCACTTCTTTTTATTCCTCTCTCATTAAGCATCCATTAATTAGCTCCGCGAAGAAAAAGGAGATCCATTTTTTTGACTGGCACTACCACAAAGGAATGTCGTGGTATAGAGATCATTTCGTAAAGAAAAAAGAGGGTACAATTACCGGGGAAGCATCAGATTATATGTGGCCACCACACGTACTGCAACGAGTATACAAACATCTACCGAATGTCAAATTAATTGTTCTGTTAAGAAATCCTGTGGACAGAGCTTACTCCCATTATCAAATGTTAAGGAATGTGACAGGCGGAATGACTTTCGAAAAAGCATTAGAAAAAGAAGAAAAAATGGTAAAGGAGGGTAAAACGAAACATATAGTATACTCTTACCTGGATCGGGGCAAATATGTAGAGCAGCTCCAAAGATGGCTGAAGGTATATCCCGGCAATCAAATCTTAGTCATACGAAGTGAAGATTATTTTAACAATCCCTCAGAATCACTGAATCAAACATTGAATTTCTTAGGCTTACCAACACAAGATATTGAATTAGGTTATATTCCCAATAAAGGTATATATACCCCTATGAACCCAAGTACACGAAAACGATTGGTTAATTATTTCCGACCCTATAATCAAAGGCTATACAAACTTTTGGGAAGAAATATGGATTGGGATCTATAACACCAAAAAACGATTGGCTGAGCCCCTGAAAGCCGATTCCCTGCGAATGGAAGATGGGGGAGGGGGCCACCTTACGGAGTACCGCTTTGGGTTGATGGTCATACAGGAAATGGAAGGGGTGCAAAAAAACTGCATATAAGGGATGTCGGGTAGGGCAGGCCCCTTTCGGGGCCGTTCCCCCCTAAGAACGAATCGTGCGAGTTTCCCCGCAATCCGCTCAAGCCTCTCAAACGCCCCGTGAGGGACGCGGCTTTTCAACGGTTAACTTTTGGCTATGGACTTGGCTATGACAGTTTGGGTGAAGGAGAACGCGGTTTTCTTGGGTATCTGATCCTCCCATGGATCGCCAGATGATGTGGTGGCTGTGCCACCCCGTCCGTTGGGTGATCTTCTGGTTGCAGACGGGACAGATTCCCTTCTGTTCTCGCCAGAGTCGTAAGAGTTGGCGTTTTCCTTTCAGCTTGTCCACCATTTGAATGTCGAGGCGTTTCTCAAAGTATATCTCCCATGCAGGGTCGAAGGGATTGGCTTCGGCCTTGACTTTCACGTGACGTTGAATGGGAATGCGAGAGGCACGGAGAAGAGTCATTTTCTTTCCGTTGTCTTCTCCGGAAAATACTGGGTTCTTCCCGTAACGATGAAATCACAATACCGGACCAAGTTCACCATCGCTCTCTTCCAAATGGGAAACTCCTTTCGGAGTCGTTTTTCCAGTCCGTCGAGCGTCATATTGGCCAATACGGGAGAAATGATTCCGCCTTGTGGCGTTCCGGCTTCCGTGGGATGAATAGCGTTTTGTTCCATATACCCGGCTTTCAGCCATTTCTGTAATATCTGCTTGTCCATGGGGATGTTCCGGGTGAGCCAGTCGTGACTAATTTGGTCAAAACAGGACCGGATGTCTCCCTCCAGAATCCACTGCGCTCGTTTTCGGTTGGAAAGAACGTTGAAGCACTGCCCAATGGCATCCGCCGTCGATCTTGAAGAGAAGCCAGAGGAGAGCAGACAAAGTGCCCAGTGCTCCAATCAGAAGGGTCGTTTGAAGGCCGAAATACGTTCCCAACAAGCCTCCCAAGAGGGCACCCAGGGGAGTGGTGCCGGCTACCGCAAACCGGTAAGCCGCATTGGCACGTCCCATCAGGTGCGGCGGTGTGATGGCTTGACGCAGACTGACGACGTGGATGTTGGAGATCACTACCCCAAAGCCGATCAGGAAAAAGGAGATCAGCAAGATCGCAAGCGATCCGACGGGAATCATTCCAGACAGCGGGATGAGAAGGTACGAACCGCATCCGACGATCATGGAGCCTACGATGGTTGGACCGAGGGCGAAACGTCTCTCCAAAGAGCGGGCTGTGACGGATCCGACCCAGGCGCCACCACTCAATACGCTCAGGACGATGCCCACCGAATCGGGTCCAAGGCGTAGTTCTCGCGTCATATAGAGGAAGATGACGGTCCAAACCACTTGGTAGAACAGATTGTAATTTCCCGCTTCGCCCGCGATCGCCCTGAGGTGCGGATTTCTGACTACGAAATTCATACCCTCATGAATATTCCGGAAAAAAGGTCGCTGTTTGTCCGGGATGTGCGGTTTCTTTTCTTGATTTTGAATCAAAGTCAGGGATAGAGCAGAGCAGAGATAAGTGATCGCATTGATCACCATCACCACGGGAGCGGTCCATCGGAAGGGGGTGATAATGGCGGGACGACGACCGAGAAGATTCTCTAATCGATCGTCTGGACAAGCCAGGGTGGTTAGAGGCAATTCTGATCTCTTGGGGAAATAAAGTTGAAACCCCCCCGACGTAAATGAACTGGCCAAACTAAAGGAGCTTCGCTCCTTGAGTTGACGGTTCAGGTGGTATAAGGATCGGTTGGGCGAAAAGGGGAAACTGGAGAAGGATGATTCAATGAAAAAGAAAATCAAATCATAATGAGAATGTAAAAGCCTGCTGCCAGCAGGCTTTTACCTTGATTAAGATGCAAACTGAGCCCGCTGTAAAAAGCGGAATACAGTCCGGTGGATGATGGTTACATATCAAAGCATTCGGGTTCCAATCGTTCCGACATTTTCCGCCTCATTCTTTTCTCTTCACAGGGTTGACAAGGCAATGCATCGACGGTACTCTTTCATAGCAAACAAAATTGATAATCATTATCAATATCAACGGAGGCCTCATATGGTTCGCCTGTATACAAAGGATGTCAACGTCGGTTACGGTGAAAGGCTGGTGGTGAAAGGACTCAATGTTGAAATTCCCGAGCGCCGGATAACCGCGATCATCGGTTCCAACGGTTGCGGAAAATCGACGTTATTGAAGGCCATGACCCGGATTATTTCTCACCAATCCGGCTCCATCATTCTGGATGGAAAAAGCATTATGAAGGAGAACACCAAGGAACTGGCCAAACGGATGGCCATTCTTCCTCAGGCGCCGGAGAGTGTCAGCGGACTCACGGCCGGGGAGTTGGTTTCCTATGGTCGCTATCCCTATCAGAAAGGCTTCGGCCGTTTATCGGGAGCCGACGTCGAAGCCATCGACCGGGCGCTTTCGGTCACCGGCACCGCGGCTTTCAAGCACCAACCGGTGGACGCACTGTCCGGCGGTCAACGGCAGCGCGTTTGGATTGCCATGGCGCTGGCACAGGAAACCGAAATGATCTTTTTGGATGAACCGACCACGTATCTGGACATGGCGCATCAGCTGGAAATTTTGGAACTGCTGTACCGGTTGAAAGAAGAACAACAGCGCACGATTGTGATGGTGCTTCATGATATCAACCAGGCGGCCCGGTTTGCCGATTATATCCTCGCATTGAAAGACGGACAAATCGTGAAGGCCGGCAGAGCGGAGGAAGTGATCCGACATGAGGTGCTGAGAGACGTTTTTGACATCGATGCGGAGATAGGCAGAGATCCCCGGACACATAAACCGATGTGTATCACCTACCACTTGATTAAAGGAGACGAGTCACATGAAAAGGCGACACCTGATCTTGCTGCTTTTACCTGTTCTTCTGTTTAGTGCCTGCAGTCAACCGGAAGCATCGAAAGAAAAACCGGCGGATGCATCCGGAAAAACCGTCATCTATCAATCGGAAAACGGACCGGTGGAGGTTCCCGCCCATCCCCAACGGGTGGTGGTTCTCTCTTCTTTTGCCGGAAACGTGATGGCGTTGGATGGAAATCTGGTCGGGGTGGATTCCTGGTCCAAAAAGAATCCCCGTTTTCAAGAGGAATTAAAAGGGGTGGCAGAAGTCTCGGACCAAAGCCTGGAAAAAATCATTGAACTGAATCCGGATCTGATCATCGGACTGTCCAATACGAAGAATCTGGATAAATTGAAACAAATCGCCCCAACGGTCACCTTTACATACGGGAAAGTGGATTATTTGACGCAACATCTGGAAATCGGGAAACTCCTGAACAAAGAAAAAGAAGCGAAAGAATGGATTGATGATTTCAAGAAGCGGGCGCGGGACGCCGGTGAAAAGATACGCGGGAAGATCGGCAAGGATGCCACCGTTTCGGTGATCGAGAACTTTGACAAGCAACTCTATGTCTTCGGTGACAATTGGGGACGGGGAACGGAAATTCTATACCAGGAAATGAAACTGAAAATGCCTGAAAAAGTGAAAGAAAAGGCGTTGAAAGAGGGCTATCACGCCTTGTCACCGGAGGTGCTTCCTGAATTCGCCGGGGATTACCTGATCGTCAGCAAGAACCCGGACGCGGATCTTTCGTTCCAGGAGACCTCCACCTACAAAAACATCCCGGCCGTGAAAAACAACCGGGTGTTTGAAGTCAACGCGAAAGGCTTCCATTTCAATGATCCGATCACGTTGGAGTACCAATTGGATTTCTTTAAAGACGCGTTTCTGGGAGATTGAGACATGAATGCAAGTGATGGGAAGCAATCGGCCCTCTCCTTTTCTTTTGTCTTCAAAATGGGCGGGGCATTCCTGGTGCTCTTCATTTCATGGATTGTGTCATTGGTGTTCGGGGCGGCCGAGGCGAGTCCGGGAGAGGTTTGGCTGGCGTTGACCACGGATGTGAAAGGGGACACCGTCACCATGATCCGGGAAATCCGCCTCCCCCGTGTGGTGGCGGCCCTGTGTGTCGGATCCGCCTTGGCGGTCTCCGGTGCCGTCATGCAGGGATTGACGCGCAATCCTTTGGCGGATCCGGGTTTAATTGGCCTGACGGCGGGGGCCAACGCCGCCCTTGCGGTGACGATGGCGCTGATGCCGGCCGTGAGTGTTTTCGGGACCATGATCGCTTGTTTTATCGGTGCCGCGGCCGGCGGATGGTTGGTCCTCGGAATCGGCGCCGTGAAAAAAGGGGGGCTCTCCCCCTTCCGGATGGTGTTGGCGGGAGCGGCGGTTTCCGCCTTTCTTTACGCCGTTGCGCAAGGGGTTGGACTGTACTTCAAAATTTCCAAGGATGTAACCATGTGGACGGCCGGAGGCTTGGTCGGTGTTTCATGGAGTCAGGTGGCCGTCATCATGCCCTTCATCATGGCCGGGATCGGGATGGTGCTGTTTCTGTCGCGGCATCTCACCATCCTCCGCTTGAACCGGGAACTGGCCATCGGCTTGGGCCAGCGGGTGACTTGGGTGAAATCGGCGCTGTTTCTCATCACGATCATGCTTGCGGGGGCATCCGTCGCCTTGGTGGGGAATATGGTCTTCGTCGGGCTGATGGTTCCTCATATCGTCCGGGCCGTGGTGGGGACGGATTACCGTTTCATTCTGCCCATGTCCGCCGTTACCGGTGCCGCCTTTATGTTGTTGGCGGATACGGCTGGCCGGACCGTTCACGCTCCGTATGAAACCCCGGTGGCGGCGATTGTCGCGCTCATGGGGCTGCCTTTCTTCCTGTTCATCGTTCGCAAAGGGGGCGCATCCATCCAATGATTCACCCGGATGTCATCCGAAAACAGCGAATCCTGCTCGGTGCGTTTGCCGCGTTGATCGTGATCACCGGCACGATCGGGATGGGGCTCGGATATTCCTCCGTCTCATACGACAGGCTGATTCCTGCGCTGCTCGGTCAAGGAACGTTTAAAGAAGAGTTTGTCTTGTTCTCTGTCCGGTTGCCCCGGATCCTCATCACCCTGCTTGCGGGGATGGCACTCGCCGTTTCCGGGGCCGTTTTGCAGGGGATCACCCGGAATGATTTGGCGGATCCCGGTATCTTGGGAATCAATTCCGGAGCCGGGGTGGCCATCGCGGTTTTCTTTTTGTATTTTCCTGTTGAAGCGGGCTTCTTTGTTTACATGTTGCCTGTGATTGCCTTTATCGGCGCGTTCATCACCGCGGGTTTGATTTACTTGTTTTCCTGGAACCGGCATGTCGGCCTTCATCCGGTTCGGCTGGTGTTAACCGGTGTGGGTTTTTCCATGGCGCTGTCGGGTATGATGATTGTCCTGATTTCCGCTGCCGAACGGGAGAAGGTGAATTTTATCGCAAAGTGGTTGGCCGGAAACATCTGGGGAACCGATTGGCCTTTTATCTGGGCCCTTCTTCCCTGGTTGCTCCTGCTGATTCCTGTCATCCTCCATCGGGCGAACCGGTTAAACCTGCTGGGTTTGAGTGAACCGGCCGCCATCGGCGTGGGGCTGTCGATTGAAAAGGAACGGGTCATCCTCCTTGTGACCGCGGTGGCCCTGGCCGCCGCCGCCGTCTCGGTCACCGGGGGGATCGCTTTTGTCGGACTGATGGCTCCCCACATGGCGAAGGCACTGGTCGGGCCCCGGTATCCATTGTGTATCCCCGTCGCCTTGCTGTTGGGCGGATGGCTGTTGTTGCTGGCCGACACGATCGGCCATCACCTCGTCAGTCCCGACGGGATTCCGGCGGGGGTGATGACCGCACTCATCGGCGCGCCCTATTTTCTTTACTTATTGTTGAAAAAGACATGATAGGGAGATGCCATGTATCTGCTTTGTAAAAAAAGACCCCCTGTGTGAAGTGACCCCCTTGAAGTGGACACATTAAAAAAAGTGTGAGTAAAGATGACGATAGGCCCTTAAATTTCCGTTTTAAGGGCCTTTTATTTTTGCCCGAGGGGTCCAGGTACCATGATTCATTTTCGTTTTGGGGTACGTTATCCCTGTAAGATGCATCAAAAAAGTAATTCCGTTCCTTACGATTCCGGCAATTACGGACCATGAATGGGGCGCGGCCCTGGGACTTTTATGAAACCAGGGTTGCCTCCACAATGACTGCGAGGGGAGGGATCGATGCCTGAAAGATGGATGTCAGTTCTCAAAACAGGAATTCTATTTATGGGGTCCCACCCCATTGAGGAAATGGTCATCCCTTACCCCGAAAATGACAACCGAACACGGTCTGGAACAAGATTATCGAGGCGTCCGAGGCCGAGGATCCGGATCATGAAGATTAAAATCAGGAGGATGCCGAGAGATGCGAAGGCGAAAATCCAAGGTGGTTGTGAAAGTCGGAGATGCGCTGTACAAATACAATACGGATAATGACGATAACACCAAGGGAAGCTGGATCTCCCGCCGTACAAAAGCCCCGAGTTCATGCACGACCTTTACCAGAGCGGGATGACGCTGGAGGAGTTTCGAAAACTCCCCGTCTACCGGATCGCTGTCAAACGGGGACTCATTAAAGACGACGAATGGGTCGGCCCCAACACGTGGGACGGGGAAGAAAAGCCCAACGATTAAAGGCGCGAAAGCGTCTTTTTTTATTGGAGAAAGGAGAGGGATTCATGGCGGAACGCTTCGAACGGTACGGGGTGATCCCGGTTCCATCGCGGAAACCGATTGGATCCATGTTCAGGATGTCAGCCAGATTCGGATTTTGGGGACCTTTACCGACATTCAATGGTGCACTGACCCCAACCTTCCGTATGTGAAGACGGTGACGTTAACGAAAGATCAGGGTTATACGGATGTCTATGATTTGGAATTGGGAGCCCGATACATCAAGATCCGGCATGATGCCGGTGGACATTATGGGGTAGGGACGCATTTTGTAGATTCTGTACGCTAAGGGTTAGTTTGTCGTAGAATATGACTTCTACGACGAAAATCGGGGCTGAACAGGCCGGAAATGGAAATGCCGGATGATCGGCCCTTATCCCTTGGAATTTTTATCGCAGAACGATCCTCCCTCAAGAAAATAAGGGAACGCTCACATATCCTCTTCGAATCTCCGTTTTTTGAGGAACAAACGAACTCCCTTGAAGGTTGAAAATTGAAGG
>NZ_QBKR01000037.1 GCF_003054245.1 Melghirimyces profundicolus | reverse complement strand
AAGTCTCGCCTGGGTCGCTTCTCTCCCCGGTCTCGCTATGCACTCACAGAGCACAAGTCTCGCCTGGGTCGCTTCTCTCCCCGGTCTCGCTATGCACTCACAGAGCACAAGTCTCGCCTGGGTCGCTTCTCTCCCCGGTCTCGCTATGCTGTCCTGCAAAGATGGTTGCACTGTCCGCTCCGAATCATCCTGCTGCGGGCAGGGGCAAACGCCTGCGGATGCAACACAGAGAAGCTTTTGCCCCTGAACGCCCTTGCAGGCTGATTCTCCGCTGGGCAGGACAGCAAAGTCGCTATTTTGGGTAAACGCTTCCCCTTTTCTCGAATCGAACATTAAATCTCAACGCTTCTTGCGGTCGGATCCGAGCGCCAACGCCTGAACAGCGTGATCGGACCGGTGACGAAAAGTCCCGGGCTCTCTACCCCTTCAGGGAACCTGCCAACAAGCCGCGGATGAAGAAGCGACCCAGCAGGATGTAAATCAGGAGGGTGGGAAGAGCTGCCAGAAGAGCCCCCGCCATCTGGATGTTCCACTGAACGATCTGGCTCCCCGACAGGTTTTGCAGAGCCACCATCACGGGATGCTGGGAAGAGGAAGTGAGCGTGACAGCGAAGAGAAACTCGTTCCAGATCTGGGTAAACTGCCAGATGCCCACCACCACGAAGCCGGGAACGGACAGGGGCAGGATGATCCGCCGGTAGATGCCGAGGATGCCGTTGCCGTCGATCTTGGCGGCCTCCAGGATCTCATCGGGAATCCCGGCATAAAAATTCCGGAAAATCAGGGTCGTGATGGGAATCCCGTAGATCACATGGACCAATATCAGTCCCGGAATGGTATTGTACAGTTGGATCTTCTGAAGAAACTGAATCAAGGGGATCAGGATGCTCTGGTATGGAATGAACATCCCGAACAGCACCAGCGTGAATAGAGAATCCGCCCCCTTAAACCGCCATTTGGACAGGACATACCCGTTCAGCGAACCCAACAGGGCCGAAAAGATCGTCGCGGGCACCGCCAGGTACAGGCTGTTCATCAGGTGAGGGGAGAGTTTCTCCCAAGCGACGGCGTAACTCTCCCAACGGAGGGAGGCGGGCAGCTCCCACATCCGGTCCAGGGTGGCCTCTTCCAACCCTTTCAGACTGGTGATCACCATCACGTAAACCGGGATCAGGAAAAAAATGGCCGCCAAAAGGAGAGTCAGATACGAGGCGAGCCGGCCCGGTTTCAGACTCATAAGTCCGCCTCCTTCCTCATGTTGGACACGAGGTACGGGATGATGAGAAGGGAGACCATCACGAGCATAATGACGGCAATGGCGGCCCCCTGAGCGTAGTGATTGCCGCGAAAGGTGGCCTCAAACATGTAGACCCCCGGGACATCGGTCACAAAATTGGCGCCCGGGCCGGTCATCGCCACCACCAGGTCAAAGATTTTCAGGGAGATGTGACCCAGAATGATGATGACACTCAGGGTCACCGGACGGAGGAGAGGGAGGATGACCTGCCTCAAGACCTGCCATTCCCCCGCCCCGTCCACGCGGGCCGCTTCCCGGATCTCATCCGGAATTCCCCGGAGCCCCGCCAAGTACATGGCCATCGTAAAACCGGACAATTGCCAGACCGCCGCGATCACCACCGGAATCAACGCCAAAGGAATGCCGGCTTGAATCTCGCCCCACTCCACACCGGGAAGGATCCGGGTGTCCACATACCAGACAGGAGGATCTTCCACTCCCATTTTCCCGAGAAACAGGTTCACCCCTGTGGAAGGGTTGAAAATCCATTGCCACACCACCCCGGTCACGATGAACGACAAGGCCATGGGAAAGATGAATATATTGCGGAAAAGATGCTCCCCCTTGAGCTTTCGGTCCAGGAGGACCGCCAGGGTCAGGCCCAGGATCATGCAAACGGCGATGAACAGGATGGTGAAGACCACCGTGTTTCTCAGATCGGACTGAAACCGGAAATTCCCGAACAAACGGAGATAGTTCTCCCACCCGGCCCAGCTCCAATCCGGAACCAGGGAGTTCCAGCGGGTGAAGGAGACGGCCCCCGTCCATCCGATAAAGCCGTAGACGAACACGGCGACGGCCGCAAGGGACGGCAGGAGCAGGAGAAAGCCCACCCATTTTTCATCGATTCTTCCGCCGGTTTGCGAATGGAATTCGGGTACCGTCCCGGTTCGTGACCGCTTGATCGGCTTCAAGCTTCTGCCCCCCTTTCAGAAGCGGGCGGGGAAGTGCCCGCCCGCTTCCTGCCGATTTACTTTTTGGCTTGTTTGAAATGCTGCTTCAGCGTTTTGACGAAGGCGTCGATGTTTCCTTGGGTGACGAAGGAATTGACCGCCTGGTTGGTTCCGGTCACGAACCCTTCCGGTGCGGCGGAGCCATGGGCCAAACTGGGCGTCAATTTGCTGTGCTTGAATGCTTCGATGGTTTCCTTTCCATATTCGTCATACTTGTCGGGATTGGCGTCCACCCGGGCCGGAATGGAGCCTTTCAGAGGATTGAAGGTATCCTGTCCCTCCACCGAGCCCAGCACTTTGAGGAACTCTTTGGTCGCTTCCGGGTTTTTGGCCCCTTTGGGCAGCCCGAAGGTATCGGTGATCACCATGAAGCTGCCTTCCGTTTCGGGGGTGGGAACCCAACCGAAGTCCTTGTTGGGCTTCAGTTTCAGGTCGGTGGTGAAGTACCCTTTCGCCCAGTCGCCCATCACGTTCATCGCGGCGTCCCCTTTGGCCACCATCTGGGCGGCATCCTGCCAGTTGCGCGCGGCATGATCCTTGTTGGTGTAGGTCAGCATTTTCTTGAAGGTTTTGACGGCGTCTTTCACCTTGGGATCATCCAGGGCAAGTTCCCCCGTCCAAAGCTGATTGTAATTTTCCGGTCCCAGCTTGCCGAGGAGGACCGTTTCCAGGAGGTGGGTGGCCGTCCAAAGCTCCTTATCCCCCAGAGCCAGCGGTATGATCCCCTTCTTTTTCAGCTGATCCGCCGCCTGAAAGAAGTCGTCGAAGGTTTTCGGTGGTTCGACTCCGTTTTCTTCAAAGATTTTCTTGTTGTACCAGAGCACGTTCCCCCGATGGATGTTGACCGGCACGGAATAAATTTTTCCGTCCTTGCTGACCAGATCGATCAGCTCGGACGGGAACTTGTTCTTCCACCCCTGTTCTTCATACAGACCGTTCAGCGGTTCCATCTTTCCCGCCGCCACCCAGCTGTCGTTCAGTTCCGAACCCCCGTGGACCTGAAAGGTGTCCGGCGGATCGTTCCCCTGCATGCGGGTGGCCAGAGCGGCTTTCGCATTGGTGCCGGCCCCTCCCGCCACTGCGGCGTTCTTCACTTTGATCTCGGGGTTTTCCTTTGCAAAGAGTTTGATCAGGGCCTTCAGACCTGCTTCTTCCCCGGCTCCCGTCCACCAGCTGAAAATCTCCACTTCTTTGTTGTCTCCGGCGCTGTCCCCTTCGGGAGTCGACCCGCCGCAGGCCGTCACCGTCCAGACCAGGGCGAGGCTCAGCGCCAGGCTGACCCAACGGAATCCTTTACCCAATGCATTTTCTCCCCTTTCTTTAATGGTACCCTTTGAGCCGACAGGAGTCCCAATCGATGCACTTATCTGAATACTCCCAATTATAATGGGGTCGCTGTTTTCTTGTAAACCCGTCCTCAGAATTCCGAATCCGCCTCTGTATTAAGAACATTCGTAAAAGGAGGTTCCATTTTTCATATCGAAGAAATACATCGCCAAGTTCGCCACAAGTCAGAAGTTGGAGTGTGATCCATGAACACAACCTGCCAAAGGCTGTATCAACGCTGGATGAAGTTTCCGGGACTGGATGAAGACCTGAAACAATCGCTCCGCTCCCTGGATCCGGCGGGGATCGAAGAAGCATTCTACCGATACCTTGAATTCGGCACCGCCGGGATGCGGGGGTTGATCGGAGCGGGAACCAACCGGATGAACCGTTACACGGTCCGCCGGACCACGGAAGGACTGGCCCGCCACCTCGAGGGGCGGGGGGAAGCCGTCAAGCAACGCGGTGTCGTTATCGCCTACGACTCCCGCCGAAAATCCCCGGAGTTCGCCGAAGAAGCCGCCGGTGTGTTGGCTTTCCACGGGATCCGCGTGCACCTCTTCCCTTCCCTCCGCCCCACCCCGATGCTCTCTTTCGCGGTGCGGCACCTGCAAGCGGCCGCCGGTATCATGATCACCGCCAGCCACAATCCGGCTCCCTATAACGGTTACAAGGTATACGGGGAGGACGGCGCTCAAATCCCTCCCCATCAACTGAAAGCGATCCTGACCGAGATGGAAGGGATCCAGGATGAATTGACCCTCCCCGTCCTTTCCCTTGACGAGGGTCGGGAAGCGGGGTGGATTCGGATCCTGGACCCGAAGGTGGACCGGGCCTACACGGAACGGCTTCACACTCTCTCCCTCCGGGGAAAGAAGAAAACGAACGGCGACCTTTCCATCGTGTTCACTCCCCTTCACGGCACCGGAAATCTCCCGGTCCGGCGCATCCTGGAGGAGTTGGGCTACACCGGCGTCCAAACCGTGCCCGAGCAGGAACAGCCGGACCCGGAATTCCCCACCGTCACCGCTCCCAATCCGGAAGATCCGCAAGCCCTTGACCTGGCGCTGAAACAGGCCCGCGACCAAAGTGCCGACCTCGTGATCGGGACCGATCCCGATGCCGATCGGCTGGGCCTGCTCGCGAGGAACCGCACCGGGGATTACGTGGCATTCAACGGAAATCAGATCGGGGCCCTTCTCCTCCAATATCTCCTGGAGAAACGGAAAGAGCGAGGGACCCTCCCGGAAAACGGCGTCATCCTCAAATCCCTGGTCACTTCGGAGCTGGGCCGGTCCATCGCCGGAGGCTTCGGTGTTTCCACGGAGGACGTTTTGACCGGATTTAAATACATTGCCGAAAAAATCAAAGAATATGAAGAAAGCGGACGGCACACATTCCTTTTCGGATACGAGGAAAGTTACGGTTACCTTCCGGGAGACTTCGTCCGGGACAAAGATGCCGTCCAGACGGCTCTCCTCTGCTGCGAAATGGCCGCCCATTACAAAGACAAGGGTCTCACCTTGGACGAAGTTCTCCACGGGATCTTCGAAGAGCACGGTTGGTACCGGGAAGCACTTTTTTCCTTTACATTCGAAGGAAAAGCCGGACTGGAAAAAATGGCTTCGATCATGGAGCGGTTTCGCACCCGTCCCCCGGGGGTAATCGGAGGCCTTTCCGTACGGGAGTTGAAAGACTATCAACAGGGGATCGACGGCCTCCCCGCCGCCAACGTGCTGAAATACCGGTTGGAAGGCGGCAGTTGGATCGCCATCCGCCCCTCCGGCACCGAACCGAAGATCAAATTCTATTTCAGCGTGGTCGCCCCGTCGGAAGAGGAAGCCCGGACCCGGTTGGACCGGCTGCAAAGGGTCGTGCGGGGGATGCTGGAAGACTGATCCGCAGGATTCCGGGGACCGCCAACACGAAGTCTATTAAAGGAGAGAGCCCCATGAAGAAGGAAGACATCGGCAAGGAGCTGCTCTGCATGATCGGAGGGTTGATCCTCGCGGGAGCCATTCTGTTTGTTTCTTCCTTTTCTGACTGACAAAAACATCATTTTTGCAAACAAAAAAGACGTTATAAGGGAAACAACGCGGCGATCGACCTCGTTAAAGGTTAGAGACGAAGGGGGTTTTCAACAGTGAGTATGAAAAAAAGCAGTATCTTGGCACTGGTGTTCGTTTTTCTGTTTGCCGCCGTACTGCCACAGACCGTCTCCGCCGACGCGGTCACCGGCAAAACGGTGGTCACCCTGGGGGCGGACCTGACCCCGGAACAACGGCAGTCCATTCTCCAGGAGATGAAGGCCGATTCCAATGTACAAACCATTGATGTCGGCATTGACGACATCCGTCAGTATCTCCATGGCGGAACGTCGACGGGGAATGCTCCCGCCGGCGGAGACAACAAGGCCTACTCTTCCGCCAAAATCACCCTGACCGACCCGGGGAACGGAATCAAGGTCCAGGCCAACAACGTCACCCGCGTGACGGAGCAGATGTACGCCAACGCCCTCCTGACCGCCGGGGTCCAGGACGCGGATGTCCATGTCACCTCTCCCAAACCGGTGACCGGGACCGCGGCTCTCACCGGGATCATGATGGCGTTCGAAAAAGCATCCAACAAACAGATCAGCCAGGAGCAGCGTCAGGTCGCCAACGAAGAGATGAAACAAACCTCCGAGTTGGGGCAAAAGATCGGCGACAAGGACAAAGCCGCTGAATTCATGACCCAAGTCAAGGATGAAATCGCCAAACAGCAGCCCAAGAGCAAAGAGGAAGTCCGCGACATCATCGTCAACGTAGCCGGCGATCTGAACATCAACCTGAATGACCAGGACATCAACAACATCACCAACGTCATGTTCCAGTTCTCCCAGCTGAACATCGACTGGGATTCCCTCGGCAGTCAGCTCGAAAAACTGAAGGGCAGCCTGGGCGATTTGGCCAACTCCGAAGAAGCCCAGGGCTTTTTGGACAAGATCCTGGCCTGGCTGTCCGACCTGATCCACTCTCTGACGGGCAAATAATAACCGTGAAAAGAAGCGGACCGCATTCAGCGGTCCGCTTTTCTTTTTCTTTCCATTATTGCAGCTTCCCACATGACAACCATATCACAACGCTTCTAATGTATGGAATAAAAATATGCCGCAACATCACTTTACTCCTATTTGTGTTCCCATTTCTCCGTTATTTTTATTTTTAAAACCGTCTGAATCATCCCTCCGGAAAAACCCGGAATCACGATTCCGGGTCCTTCCCTTATTTTTATTTTTCCAGGCGTTTCCGCAGTTTTTCTCCTTCTTCTTCGAAACCGGGTTTGCCCAGGAGGGCGAACATGTTTCGCTTGTAGGCTTCCACCCCGGGCTGGTCGAAGGGATTGACCCCCATCAGGTAGCCGCTGATGCCGCAGGCTTTCTCGAAAAAGTAGACCAGTTCACCGAAGGTGTGGGGGCTGATCTCCGGCACGCTGACCACCAGGTTGGGCACTCCGCCGTCGGTGTGGGCGAGAAGCGTTCCTTCGAAGGCTTTCTGGTTGACCTCGTCCATGGTGCGTCCGGCCAGGTAGTTGAGACCGTCCAGGTTGTCTTCGTCCTCCCGGATCGTGATCGACTCCGCCGGTTGATCCACCCGGATCACCGTTTCAAACAGGTCCCGTCGCCCTTCCTGAATGTACTGCCCCATGGAGTGAAGGTCGGTGGTGAAGTTGACGGATGCGGGATAGATCCCCTTTTGATCCTTCCCTTCACTCTCCCCGAACAGCTGCTTCCACCATTCGGAGAAGTACTGGAGGGACGGTTCGTAGTTGACCAGCAGCTCCACGGTCTTCCCTTTGCGGTACAGGAGATTCCGCACCGCGGCATATTGGTACGCCGGGTTCTCCGCCAGGTCGGGGGTGCGGTATCTTTCGGAAGCCGTACGGGCCCCGGCCATCATCTCATCGATGTCGATCCCCGCTGCGGCGATGGGCAAGAGCCCGACGGCGGTCAGGACGGAATAGCGGCCGCCGATGTCATCGGGAATGACGAAGGTCTCATATCCTTCGGCGTCGGCCAGCTTCTTCAGCGCCCCCTTTTTCCGGTCGGTGGTGGCATAGATGCGTCGGCCCGCTTCTTCCCGTCCGTATTGTGTTTCCATCCAGTCTTTGAAGATCCGGAAAGCGATTGCCGGTTCCGTGGTGGTGCCGGATTTGGAGATGACGTTGACACTCACCTTTTTCCCTTCCAGATGTTCCAGAAGATGCGTGAGGTAAGTGGAACTGATGTGGTTGCCGGCAAAATGGATCTCCGGGCCGTTCCGCTTCTCCGCCGGAAGACCGTTGTAAAAGGAGTGGGTCAGCATCTCCAGGGCGGCCCGGGCTCCCAGATAGGAACCTCCGATTCCGATGATCACCAGGGCGTCAGAGTCAGAGCGGATCTTCTCCGCCGCCTTTTTCACCCGTTCCAACTCTTCCTTGTCGTGATCCGAGGGCCAATCGATCCAGCCCAGGAAATCGTTTCCCGCTCCGGTCCCCTTGTGCAGGAGATCATGGGCCGCCCCCACGGCGGGTTCCATTTGTTTCAGCTCGTGCCCGCCGAAAAAGGCAAGGGCATTGGAATAATCGAACGTGAGTTCTTTGACCATCATGCACCCTTCCTTCGTATGTATGGTAGTTCCATCCTTCAGTCTGCCATCATTTCAACGCATTTATTTTAATGGAAAGGTCGCGGGAATTCAAAATGGAAAGCATCCCCTTAACAGAATGTTTAACTCCGGGAGCTTGAGGCGGATGGGCAGCCTGCCGCGAACGTGGTATGATGTTTCGTGTGTTTGACAAAAGTCCGTCCATCCGGTCCGTATCTGTCGGATCGCTGTCTTTCATGGAAGGAGGAACCGCCGAAATGATTGAATCCCAAACCGTTGCTGTGATCTCCGCGATGGAGGAAGAATTGGAGCCCCTGAAGCGGCGGCTGATGGTCCGCGACCAACACCGGGTGGGAGGCATGACCCTGTCGGTGGCCGAGTTCCGCGGCATACGGGTGATCCTGGCCGTTTCGGGTATCGGGAAAGCCAATGCCGCCGCTTGCATGCAATATGTGATCACCACTTACCAACCCGACGAGGTGATCAATATCGGAGCCGCCGGCTCCCTCGATGACTGTTACCAGGTGGGAGACGTCGTTCTGGTGACGGAATCCATCTACCACGATGTGGACTGCACCGGGGTGGGCGAGAATCCTCATGCCCTCCCGCGCGTCCCCCGGATCATCCCCTCGGACGTGACGGTGGCCCGAAATCTGGACCGGATCGCAGGAGAGCTCGGGCTCACCTGCCACACCGGCCGGGTGGCCACCGGCGACGCATTCATCTCCGACGGTGAACGGCGCAAAACCATCCGGAAAGGGACCGAAGCGGGCCTGGTGGAAATGGAAACAGCCGCCTTTGCCCAGATTGCCCATCTGAACGGGATTCCTTTCGTCTCCGTCCGCTCCATATCCGATAACGCCGACGGAGTGGCCGAGATGTCCTTTGAAACCTTTTTGGCCGAGATTTCGGAACGGAATGCCGCCCTCCTGGCTGCCTACTTGGAGTCCAAAGCCCCGGCGGCGGAACCCGTGTCCGGATGATTTCAGATCAAGGAGTGGATGACCATGGCCGACCGTTACAATGTCGAATCTTTCAACCTGGATCATACCCGGGTCGCCGCCCCCTATGTCCGGGTGGCTGACGTGAAAGAACTGAACGGGGTCACCATCACCAAATTCGACCTCCGTTTCACCCAGCCCAACGAACGGTTCATTCCCACCGACGCGCTTCATTCCCTGGAACACCTTCTGGCGGAAAACAGCCGCAACCACAGCGACGAGGTGCTGGACCTGTCGCCCATGGGCTGCCGTACCGGCTTCTACCTGATCATGCACGGAAAGAAACGAACGGAAGAAGCTGCCCGCCTGATGATCCGGACCCTTCAGGACGTCCTGAAAGCCGACCGGGTGCCGGGATGCTCCCCCGTCCACTGCGGCAATTACCGGGACCACGATCTGGAAGGAGCCAAGCTGTGGGCCCGGCGTTTTCTTTCCGTCCGTGAAAGCGACCTTTTGAAAGTCTTTCGGGAAGACTACACCGCGGAAGAACGGGAAACGCTCCCCGACTGGCCCCGCCGGTCCGATGTATAACGGAGCACTTCCAAGAACCTGCCCTTCAGAGGGCAGGTTCTTTTTATAGAGACCCAACCATAGATTGATAAAGAGGACGAGAGGGGAGGGATACCGGAGTGTTGACTCTGGAGGAACAGCAGAAGGTAAAGCGGATCCGCAGAAGCCTGACCAAACTTCAGTTGCAAGTCGCGGTTCATGAAGGTCGGTTTGATCCGTCCGATCTCCGGATCGCCGTCGATAATCTCTGCCGGGCAGCGGAAACTCTGGCTGAGATGCACCTGGAAACCAACCGCCTGGCGGATCCCATCCGTTACGTGGAAGAAAAGTTGAACCTCGTCCGGAGGACCTTGATGGAAAGACCATTAACAAAGAGATGAACCCGCTCCCGCCCGGGAGCCCTTTTTTATATATCAAGAAGATGGACCCACACCTGGAAGCGTTGTGATTTATTTATAGGCTCAGAAGAAGGGAAGGTTTTACCCGAAATAGCGACTTTGCTGTCCTGCCCAGCGGAGAATCAGCCTGCAAGGGCGTTCAGGGGCAAAAACTTCTCTGGGTTGCATCCGCAGGCATTTGCCCCTGCCCGCAGCAGGATGATTCGGAGCGGACAGTGCAACCATCTCTGCAGGACAGCATAGCGAGACCGGGGAGCGTAAGCGACCCAGGCGAGACTTGTGCTCTGTGAGTGCAGCCGGAGCGGCTTTGGGTAAATGCTGCCGCTCACTTTTTAAGCCAGGTTTTCTGTCCGATCTGTAGAATCTTATTACAAGATGAACCTCCCTCTTCGCCTCCCCGGCCGGCCGGGAACCCGGATTTTGCCCGCCTGGAAGCCCGCATCGCCCTGCCAGAGCTTTTGGACCGCTTGCCCCGCCTTTATTAGGATTTCAACCATAAAAGGGGGAATGTTTCGTGGATCCATTCGACTCTGTTCCATCACACAACCCCGATCCCGAAAATGACAGTGATGGCAACAGGGGCTCAAAATGGTTTTGGATCGGGGCCATCCTCGGGTTGATGGTGATCGTGGTTTTCTGGGCATTCGGAAAGTAGGTGGTGTGTGAATCTCTCCCCCAAGGGAGGTTTCTTTCTGCTAAGATTAATATATTGGGAGGGATTTAAAAATGAATCAGGCAGCACAAATGTATTGGACTTCATTTTGGAAAGGCCAAAGTAAAGAAAAACCCCAGTCAGTCAGCGCATGGTCATTTGGAGCTAATCCCGACCATTTAGCTCAATTAGTGATTGATGGTGTAAAAACAGCGACCTGCTCTGCATTTATTTTTTATGAAATGGAAAATGAACCATTACCTTCTGTTGGGGATTACAGCATTCTCTTAAACAGCATGGATGTGCCTGTAGCCATTATTAAAACAACAGAAGTCAAAATGATGCCGATGAATGAAGTTCCTGAAGACTTTGCTGTTGCGGAAGGAGAAGGGGATCGAACCTATCGTTATTGGAAGGAAGTTCATAAAGAATTTTTTAAGGAAGAGTTAAGCAAGATCGGTCGTGAATTTACAGAAGATCTGTTGTTGGTTTGTGAGCGTTTTGAATTAATGGATGTAAAGAAATAACAGGCATCTTTTCTTGGCATTCGAAAATAGCGATTGACTGACCATCCCGTCTTTAAAAGTGATCAAAGCACCGGCTGAGGCCGGTGCTTTGATCACTCCGTGAAATGGATGAAGTTGCTGACTTCGGAGGCATCGACGGTCCGTTTGGAGAAGCCGTGGTCGACCTCCCAGTTGTATTCTTCGACGGTGACCTGGCTCCCGTTGACGGCGGTGACATAGGCCACGTGTCCGGCACTGCCGGCACCTCCGGCTCCCGGGTTCCACTGAGCCACCGACCCGACGGTGGGGGTGTCGTTGACGGCATATCCAATTTTCCGGGCGTTATCGTCCCAGTTACTGGCGTTGCCGAATTTACCGCCTTTCATGGTATTGGAGAAATCGATCCCGTCCCGGTTCAGACGCCAGGCCACAAAAGAGGTGCACTGACGGTTATAAAATCCCCAGGGATCCACCCCGGACGTGCTGGCGTTTTTCAAAGGATAAAGGGATGCGGCCACCTTCCGCAGGGAGGCCTTCAGGGTTTTCTCCTTGTTCCCCAGGTTGTCCAGCAGGTTTTCGGCTTTCTCCAGTTGGGTATCGATCTTCCTGTATTGTTTTTGTGTTTCTTCCACTTTCTTTTTTTGTTTCTTCTTCCATTTTTTCATTGCTTGGGTCATACGCAGATGCTCTTTTTTGATCTCCTCGTATTTGCGGAAATTGTATTCGTCTTCCTTGGCGATCAGACGGAGCATTTCCAGGCGGGCCAGAAATTCCGAAACGGAATCGGCGGTCAGAAGACTCTCCAGGGAACCCGTCCCGCCTTGCTCATAAATGAATTTCACGCTGTCTTGGTATTGTTTTTGGTGATATTCCAACTGCTTTTCGTTTTTCTTCATTTTCTTCCGGATGGAATTGATTTTCTCGTTCGTCCGGTTAATATCCTTTTCCATTTCAGCGGCTTTCTCTTTCAGGGGCTTGATTTCTTTTTCAAGCTTTTTCACCTTGTTTTGGACCTCGTCCTGTTTCTTTTGGACGCGGTTGATCTCGGCTTTCGCTTCCCCTTCTTCCGCCTGAACCGTATGTATGGGAGTGGAAACCAATGCCACGGTCACGGCGGACAGAAGAGCGATCCAACGGTACGGTTTCAATCCAACCCTCTCCCTGTCAGAACAATCTCTGTTCCGGATCTCTCTTTCCGACGTCCATGTATAACACAAACTCCCCCGATTTGTCCAACCCTTCCTCCATATTCCAACTCTTCCGATATCGGTTCATACAGGGATTCTCTCGAAGTCATCACCGGACGGACCGGACTTAAACGGCTCTTTCATGATAAACTCATTTCAGGAGGGGAGAAGATTGAAACTTTTTATCTCGGCCGACATGGAAGGGATTTCGGGCATCCATGATGCCTCCCACATCCTTCCTCACAGCGGCCGGAACTATGAATACGGCCGACGACTGATGACACGGGACGTGAACACCGTCGTGAAAGCGGCGTTGGATTTTGGGGTGAAGGAGATTGTGGTTGCCGACGGTCATGAGGATGGGAACAATCTTTTATTGGAGTCGCTTCACCCGAAAGTCCGGTTGATCGGCGGATTTCCCCGCCCCGATTTCATGATGCACGGTTTGGACGAAAGTTTTGATGCCGCCTTTTACGTGGGCTACCACACCCGTCACGGTGTCTCCGGCATCCTGAGCCACACCATCTCACCCGTGATAAAAAACCTGTCCCTCAACGGCCGCCCCGTCGGGGAATTCGGATTGAACAGTGCATTTGCGGGAATTCTCGGGGTTCCGTCCTGTCTGGTGACCGGTGACGACCGGATGGCGGAAGAAGCACGTTCCTGGGTTCCCCCAGCCAAAACGGCGGTGGTGAAAAAAGCCGTCTCCCGCACCGCCGCCGAGTGCTGTTCGCTGACCGAGTGTGAGGAGCGTTTGAGACAGGGGACGATGGAGGCCCTCTCCGCAGCCGGGAGGATCCCGCCCGTCCGTCTGCCCGATCCGATCCGGGTCCGGATGGAATTCTCCCACACCGGGGCGGCGGAAGCGGCTGCCATGTTGCCGGGAGTGGAACTCCACCCCGTCGACTCCGCGGTCTCCTTCACCCCCGAGAACCCCCGAGGGTTGCTCGCCACGGTTCGCTCGGTCCTGGCGGCTTCTGAAAACGCGAAGATGTTTTGACGGGCAGAAAAGAGCCTCCGGATTTCCGGAGGCTCTTCCCGTTACTTGTTCACGATATGGGGTTTGACACCCCGCATGAAGGCTTCGATTTTGGAACAGATTTCCAAGGGAACCTCATGGTTTCGGAGCGCCCGGTTCATATGACGGATGGTGATTTCATAAGCCTGGTCGGTGATGTTCAACCCCTGGTGCGCTTTGCTTAATTTGGTGCCTTTGTAAATATTCGGGCCCCCGAGAGCGTAACTGACCAAGAAGTACATTTGGTGGGTTCGCAGGGTATGAGTGTCCGCCCCCTCAAAATAGTGGCGAACCCGCTCGTCGGCAAACATCCGATCATAAAATTCATTTACGATCGATGCCACACCATCGTCTCCCAACAGTTCATAAAGGGATAGCTCATGCAAGACAACCGTCGCCTCCTGTCTGTCTTTGATCGAAGTCTACCATTCCGTCAACGGATTTGTCTCATCCAAGATTTTCCGGGCTTTGGGGAAGATTCAATTCCAAACGGGAATTTCGGGGAATAACAGCCGAAAGGACCAAAAACCTGAACCACAGGCCAAGTGCCTGCACCCGTCCCCTCCCCCGCACCATTTTTCTCCTGTGTTGGAACTTGTGCGCGAGGTGTCCACATGATTGAAACGGGTATTTCGAAAAAACCGTTGCACCTGGACATCCCTCATTCGACCCTCCTGCAGGATGGGTTCCGGCTTTCCAATCAAAAGAAAAGCCCGGGTTTGCCGGACTTCTCTGGTATAACTTCCCCGGACTTTCTTCGCCTCCCACCAGAAGCGTTGTGATTTCATGTTCGTTTCGAGAAAAGGGGAAGCGTTTACCCAAAATAGCGAGACCGGGGAGTGAACGACCCCAGGCGAGACTTGTGCTCTGTGAGTGCATAGCGAGACCGGGAGCAAGCGACCCAGGCGAGACTTGTGCTCTGTGAGTGCATAGCGAGACCGGGAGCAAGCGACCCAGGCGAGACTTGTGCTCTGTGAGTGCATAGCGAGACCGGGAGCAAGCGACCCAGGCGAGACTTGTGCTCTGTGAGTGCATAGCGAGACCGGGAGCAAGCGACCCAGGCGAGACTTGTGCTCTGTGAGTGCATAGCGAGACCGGGAGCAAGCGACCCAGGCGAGACTTGTGCTCTGTGAGTGCATAGCGAGACCGGGAGCAAGCGACCCAGGCGAGACTTGTGCTCTGTGAGTGCAGCCGGATCGGCTTTGGGTAAATGCTGCCGCTCACTTTTTCACAACGCTTCCTGTACGGTTCCCGTATATGGAAATTCTGAAGCTTCCGGTTGCGATCCGGAAAAGGGAGTCCACGAATCCGGACGAGGTGCTCAGGACAGAGAACCCGCATCCTATAAGAGGTGTCAGATCAACAAGTTGAACAGGTGAGGATCCTTGTTGATCTCAATGTATTGGAATCCTTTTTTATCCATTCGTTCAATCAGGGGGCCGTAGTCCTCTTTGCGTTTCAGCTCGATGCCGACGAGGGCGGGACCGTTTTCCTTGCTGTTCTTCTTCGTGTATTCAAACCGGGTGATATCGTCGTCGGGGCCGAGCACCTCATCGAGGAACTCCCGCAGGGCCCCGGCCCGTTGGGGAAAGTTGACGGTGAAGTAGTGTTTCAGCCCCTCATAGATCAGGGAACGTTCCTTGATCTCCTGCATCCGGTCGATATCGTTGTTGCCGCCGCTGACGATACAGACCACGGTTTTGCCCCGGATCCGGTCCCGGTGGGCATCCAGGGCCGCGATGGAGAGAGCTCCGGCGGGTTCGGCGACGATGGCATTTTCATTGTACAGGTTGAGGATGGTGGTGCATACCTTTCCCTCAGGAACCAGGGTGAACTCGTCCACGACTTCCTTGCATATCTCCAGATTGAGTTCTCCCACTTTTCGGACGGCGGTCCCGTCGACAAACTTGTCGATATCTTCCAGAGGGACCACACGCCCTGCCTCCACCGATCGTTTCATCGACGGGGCTCCGGTCGCCTCGACCCCGATCACCCGGGTGGCGGGGCTGAGACTTTTGACATAGGAGCCGACCCCTGCGGCCAGGCCCCCGCCCCCGATCCCGACGAAAAGGTAGTCCGCCGGCTTGGAAAGGTCGTTCAGAATCTCCAACGCCACCGTTCCCTGTCCGGCGATCGTCTTGGGATCTTCAAAAGGATGAATAAAGGCCATTCCGTGTTCCTCGCTGTGGGCGAGCGCCTCCGAGAGGGAATCGTCGAAGGTGTCTCCGGTGAGCTTCACTTCCACAAAAGATCCCCCGAACCACTCCACTTGGGAAATCTTCTGTTTGGGTGTTGTATGGGGCATGAAAATCGTGCCGGGAACCTGCAGGCTGTGACAGGAGAAAGCGATCCCCTGTGCATGATTTCCCGCACTGGCGCAGACAACTCCCCGCTTCAACTTCTCCGGCGGCAGATGCCGGATCACATTATAGGCCCCCCGGATCTTGAAGGAGCGGACCACCTGCAGATCTTCCCGTTTCAGGTATACGTCGCAATCATACCGGGCGGAGAGAACGGGGTCCCGCTGCAACGGGGTGTGGGTAATCACATCTTTCAGCACGTGGTTGGCAAAGAGGATCTCTTCCACTGACACCCCCGGCTTTTCCGGAGTTTTCACATTGGTCGTCGTTAGCGATGAAGTATCCATCGATACAGGCCCCCCGTTGGATTTTCAGATCATTATACACTCACCCCCCCTCATGAAAGCAATGCTTTCCCGGAAAAAAGACAAAAAAACCTGAAACAAAAAAACCCCGGCATCGGGGGCTTCTTCGCAGGCGAATGTTCATGAATACCTTCGTCAACGGTTCCCGGTCCAGTCTCCTTCAAATACCGTTTCCGCAGGCCCGGTCATGTAGACACGGTTATCGGTTTCGTTCCATTCGATTTTCAGATCCCCGCCCTTCAGGTGGACGAGAACGGTCCGGCCGGTTTTTCCGTTCAGTGCGGCCGCCACGGCACTGGCACAGGCTCCGGTGCCGCAGGCGAGGGTCTGGCCGACGCCCCGTTCCCACACCCGCATGTCCAGTTCATCTTCCGACCGGACGGTGACAAACTCCACATTGGTTTTGTTGGGGAACAGGGGATGTGCCTCCAGGAGGGGTCCGATGCGTTCCACCGGATACTCCGCCGCATCATCGACAAAGAGGACGGCATGGGGATTTCCCATCGAGACGGCGGTGAAGCGAAAGTGTTCCCCGCCCGCCTCCACCGGATGGTTCACCACCCGGTCTTCCGCGACATCGACAGGAATGCGCCGGCTCTCCAGCACGGGTTCCCCCATGTCGACCCGGACCTCCTTGACCTGCCGTGCCTCGGTTTTCAGCCAGACCCGTTGCAGACCGGCTCCCGTTTCCACGGAGAGCTCCCGCCGGGCTCCGGAAATCCGCTCGAAGTAGTATTTCGCCACACACCGGACGGCGTTCCCGCATTGCTCCGCTTCACTCCCGTCCGTGTTCAGGATCCGCATACGGAAATCCCCCTTCTCCGAGGGGAGAAGATAAACGAGGCCGTCGGCGCCCACGCCGAAATGGCGGTCGCACACCTGCCGGGCGATCTCCCCGGCCCCCTCGGGCAAATGAGGTGCCGACACCACCACAAAATCGTTTCCCAATCCGTGCATCTTTGTAAAACGCATGCCCATCGGCTTCCTTTCCGTCGGATAAAAGCGAACCGATGGTGCCGTGCACCATCGGGTACCTTCACATCCGGTTCTTTTTTTGAGCATATCGCAGCGGATTCGTTTTTTCAATGGCCTTTCCCGTTGTGGACCAAACGCCGCTCCGGACGCAAGAGGTCGACACCCCCGGCCAAGAGGGTTGGCATGGCCGCCGCCGCGATCACCAAGGCCCATTCCCTGAGGCCCAGGGAGACGGTGTGGAAGATGGGCTGCAAGGGCGGATAGTACATCACCACCAAGAGCAGCAAGGCCGATGAGACGACCGCCAGGACCAACGGCAGATTGCTCAGGGGATTCCGGTGAAAGACAGTCAACTGGCTGCGGCAATCAAACACATAGATGAGCTGAGCCAGAACCAAAGTGGAAAAGGCGATCGTCTGAGCGCGAACCAGATCGTCGGGCGCTTCATTGTAAGAGATCCAGAAAGCCCCAAGGGTGAACAGACCGATCAACAGACCGCGGGTGACGATTTTCCACCCCACTCCCCGGGCGAAGATGCTCTCCCGGCTGTTCCGGGGCGGACGGTCCATCGTGTCTTCTTCCGCCGGGTCGACCCCGAGGGCCATCGCGGGCAAGCCGTCGGTGACCAGGTTGACCCACAGGATCTGGATCGGAACCAAGGGCAGCGGCATCCCCGCCAGCATCGCCAGAAACATCACCAAAATTTCCCCGACATTGCTTGCCAGAAGATAACTGATGAACTTCCGGATGTTATCGTAGATGCTCCGGCCTTCCTCGATGGCGGCGACGATGGTTGCGAAGTTGTCGTCCGACAGGACAAGGGAGGACGCTTCCTTGGAAACGTCGGTCCCCGTGATTCCCATGGCGATTCCGATGTCCGATGCCTTGATCGCCGGGGCGTCGTTCACCCCGTCCCCGGTCATGGCCACGACATGGCCTTCTTTCTGCAGGGCCTTGACGATCTTCAGTTTGTGTTCCGGGGAAACCCGGGCATATACCTGAATGTCCTTGGCTTTGCTTTCAAACTCCTCATCGCTCATCCGGGAGATGTCACCGCCGTTGACGGTGAGTCCGCCTTTGGACAGAATGCCCAGCTGACGGGCGATGGCCACCGCGGTGGTCTGATGGTCCCCGGTAATCATCACCGTCCGGATTCCCGCCCGGCGGCAGGTCCGGATCGCCTCCTTCACTTCTTCCCGGGGCGGGTCGATCATGCCCGCCAATCCCACAAACACCAGGTTTTTCTCCGCGGCGGATTCCTTATCCGGTACCGTGCCGCTCCATTCCCGGTAAGCCAGCGCCAGGTTCCTGAGCGCCATCGCTGCCAGCTGGTCGTTGTTGGAAAGGATTTTCCGCCGCATGGATTCGGTCAGAGGAACCGGCCGTCCTTCCTGCAACACGTGGGTGCACCGGTTCAAAAGGACATCCGGCGCTCCCTTGCTCATCACCCACCGCTTTCCTTGACTGTCCTCCACCAGTACGGACATCATTTTCCTTTCGGAATCAAAAGGGAATTCCTTAACCCGGTTCCAGTATTCCCCCATCGACTCCCGCGTCAGATTCCCTTTGGCTCCCAAAACCATCAAAGCACCCTCGGTCGGATCCCCGTCGATCCGCCAGCTTTCCTTTTTCCTTCTCAGCATTCCCTCCCGGCCGGTTTCCCGGATCAGTTGAGCATTGTTGCACAATACCGCAATTTCCAGAAGACGCTTCAACCCGGCATCCTTCTGGACCTTTACCTTCCGACCTTCGGCGGTGAACCCGCCCTCCGGATCATATCCGGACCCGGAGACTTCCAGCTGTCGACCGTCCATCCACAGATGCGTGACGGTCATCTTGTTTTGTGTCAGAGTACCGGTCTTGTCCGAACAAATCACCGAAGCACAGCCCAACGTCTCCACCGATGGAAGTTTCCGAACAATGGCCCGGCGCCGGATCATCCGCTGGACCCCGAGGGCGAGGGCAATGGTGACAATCGCAGGCAGCCCTTCCGGAATGGCGGCCACCGCCAGACTGACCCCGGCGAGGAACATCTTGTAAGCGTCATGCCCGTGGACGATGCCGGTCAGCACCACCACCGCGGTCAGGAAGAGGGAAACCACGATCAGTACTTTTCCCAATTGTTCCAAGCGGTTTTGGAGTGGGGTTTGCATGGTTTCCGTCGTCTGGATGAGGTGGGCGATCTTGCCCATCTCCGTCTCCATCCCCGTGGAAACCACCAGGCCGATCCCCGTCCCCCGAACGACCATCGTCCCCAGAAAGCCCATGTTCTTTCGATCGCCCAGGGGAATGTCCCCCCCGCCGATTTTGGCATCGGTCTTGCTGACCGGGACCGATTCCCCGGTCAACGCCGATTCTTCGATGTACAGGTTATCGGTGCGGATCAAGCGGAGGTCGGCGGGGATCCGATCCCCGCTCTCCAGGGAAACCAGATCCCCGGGGACCACATCTTCCGCCGGGATCCGTTTCCATGCCCCGTTCCGCTTTACCCGGGCCATGGGAGCGGACAGTTCTTTCAGCGCAGTCAGGGATTTCTCCGCCCGGAACTCCTGAACGAACCCCAGCACGGCGTTCAAAACCACGATGGCGATAATGGCGATGGCGTCCGTGTATTCGCCCAACAATCCGGAGACCAAGGTGGCTGCCAGCAATACCAATACCATAAAGTCCTTGAATTGGTTGAGCAACAAAGCCAGCGGCGACAGAGAAGTTCCTTCATCCAATCGGTTGGGTCCCACTTGATTTTTTCGCTTTTCGGCTTCCGCATCACTCAGTCCTTCGGCGGGATCGACGCCGAAATGGGCGGTCAGTTGCTCCGTGTCCCAGTCCAGATAACGGCTGCCTTCCGACACGTTCCCTCCCCCTTTGTCCAAACAATCTTCAAGACCACCTTATTCAGACAGGCTGTGAAACATGCCACGGGAGAAGAGAAACTGAAACATCCAAACCAGGGCGGTCTCTGAAACGACGTGCCCACCCTCGGCCGGCATGCTATACTGGAGGTTGGACTCATGGAGCGTTGTGATTTCATGTTCGTTTTGAGAAAAGGGGAAGCGTTTACCCAAAATAGCGACTTTGCTGTCCTGCCCAGCGGAGAACAGTCTGCAAGGGCGTTCAGGGGCAAAAGCTTCTCTGTGTTGCATCCGAAGGCGTTTGCCCCTGCCCGCAGCAGGATGATTCGGAGCGGACAGTCCCTGCATCTCTGCAGGACAGCATAGCGAGACCGGGGAGAGAAGCGACCCAGGCGAGACTTGTGCTCTGTGAGTGCAGCCGGAGCGGCTTTGGGTAAATGCTGCCGCTCACTTTTTCACAACGCTTTTAGGGAGCGTATTATTAAGAAAAGGGGGAACCGCCATGTCCTTGGACGGCATCGCCATCCGCGCCGTCGTGAGGGAACTGGAGGAGACACTGGTGGGCAGCCGGGCGGCCAAGATCTACCAGCCCGGAGAGACCGACCTGATTTTCCATTTCCGCTCCAGGGGAACCAACCGGAAGCTTTTGCTGTCGGCCCATCCGGCATATCCCCGGCTTCACCTGACGGAGCAACCGACAGACAATCCCCTGACGCCGCCGATGTTCTGCATGTTGCTCCGGAAACACTGCGAGGGGGGCATCGTGGAAGCGGTTCGCCAGGTGGGGATGGAACGGATCGTTCACCTGGACATCAAGAGCAGGGACGAACTGGGGGACGAAGTGATCCGCCGGTTGGTGGTGGAGGTGATGGGCCGCCACAGCAACATCATCCTGACGGATCCCGCCTCCGGCAGGATTCTGGATGGGATCCGCCGGGTCACCCCCGACGTCAGCCGCCACCGGCAGGTATTGCCCGGCCTTCCCTACCAGCCCCCGCCGGAGCAGGACAAACAGAACCCCTTGGAAGCAGACCGGGACACCTTCCTCCGCGCCTTGGATTTCAACCGGGGAAAGTTGGACAAACAGATCGTCGCCCGGTTTGCCGGCATCGGCCCCCAGACGGCACGGGAAATTGTCCATCGCGGCGGTCCGGGGGACCGGGACCGGCTCTGGACCGCTTTTTCTGAAATGATGGAGGCGGTCCGTGCCCACCGATACGAGCCCCATATCGTCTATGGCAAAAAAACCGTTCTCTCCGTCCTCCGCCTCACCCACCTGAAGGGGGAACGGGAAAGCTTCGACTCGGTCAGCCGGTGCCTGGAGTCTTTCTATGCCGGCAAGGCGGAGCGGAACCGGACCCGCCAACAAAACCTCGACCTGATCCGCAACCTGAAAAACGCCATCGACAAAAACGAGAAGAAAATCGGGAAACTGAAACGGGAGCTGGCGGACACGGAAAAGGCGGAGACCTACCGAATCCGCGGGGAACTCCTCACCGCTTACATGCATCAGGTGAACCGGGGGGACGAAGAACTGAAAGTGATCAACCACTATGAGGAAGACGCGCCCGAAGTCACGATCCCCCTCGATCCCCGACTGACCCCGTCGGAGAACGCCCAGCGATATTTCCGCCTCTACAACAAAGCGAAGTCCGCGAAAAAGTGGAACACCGAACAGCTCCAAAAAGCAAAACGGGAAAACGAGTACCTGGAATCGGTGCTGGTCCAGCTTCAGGACGCGGGGCCCCGGGAAGCGGAAGAAATCAAAGAGGAGCTGCGGGAAGAAGGGTGGATCAAATCCAAATCCCCCTCCCGGCGGAAAAAAAGGCGAGAGCGGCCGAAGCCGGCTTCCTACCGCTCTTCCGAAGGCTTTTTAATCCTGGTGGGTCGGAACAACCGGCAGAACGATTTTCTCACGCACCGCACCGCCTCGCCGACCGACACCTGGCTTCACACGAAAGACATCCCCGGTTCCCACGTGGTGATCCGCGGAACAAATTTCGGCGAAGAAACCCTCCTGGAGGCGGCCATGTTGGCCGCCTGGTACAGCAAAGCCCGGGAATCCAGCCAAGTGCCCGTGGATTACACCCTGATCAAACACGTGAGAAAACCTTCCGGCGCCCCGCCGGGATTCGTCATCTACGAAGAGCAGAAAACCCTCTTCGTCACCCCCGACGAAAACCGGATCCGGAAGCTGGAAAAGAGCAGTGAAGAATAAAGAACCTTCCACCCGCGGGTGGAAGGTTCTTTATTCTTCATACCCACCACTTCTCTTGGGGAACCAAGACGTATTCCATTCCATAGCGATCCTCCAGCCAGCGTTTCATCAGGGTCTCTTTTACCGACGCCATCCGCGGGAAAAACCGCAAGAAACACCCGGCCCACTTCCGCCTCTCCGCGGATCATCCACCCGTTGAACGTCTCCGTGAACACCGGTTCCAATTCCCGTCTCCAATCCAAATCCGTCTCCTCGTACACCGCCGGAAGGAACCGGGAAAAAGCCGGGTCGGGATCGAATGCATCCAGACGGAACAGCTTTGATAAATCCCGTTCCAATTGTCCCAATGACACCATCCGCTTTCCCCTCTTCCTGTTCAAAAGTAAAGTCCCGGCACTCTGCCGGGTCCACCTTTGGTGTCCTTTCCGTTTTTTCTACGCCGCTTCCTCGGTTTCCTGCCGGAAGTCGGCGGCGTCCCGGAACCGGACCCACAGGGGCATGAGGAGGATGGAAAGCGCCAGTGCCCCCATCATGCCGAAGGTGACCGTCCCCCCGGTCCGGTCCAGCAGCCAGCCGCCCAGCACCGGCCCCACAAAGAAGCCCAGCTGGATCATGCCGCTGCTTCCCAGATAGACCCCTTTCATGCCCCTGTCCTGACCCAGTTGGGCCACGCCCGCTTCCCAGACGGGGAAAAACATCGTCTCCGCCAATGTGATCACCGCCATCCCCGCAAACAGCAAAGAGGCTTTATCTGTGCCGAACAGGACCAAACCGGCGGCAAACAAGAGGGAACTGATGAGAATCACCCGGATCGGGGATTGGCTGCCCGCCCAGTTGGACATGGGGATTGCGAACAGGACGACCAGGATCGCGTTGGTGGTCAACAGGGCCGGATAAACGGAGAGGGACTCCGTTTTCAGATGGAGAGGCAGGGTGGTCTCGATCTGGGCGTACCCGATGGTGAAGATGATCCCCATCAACAAGGCAAACAGCAGGGACGTGTCCCGGACCGCCGACTTCATCACGGTGGAGAGACCGCTCCCCGGTCCCGGAAACGGTGGAAGATCCCCCCGGTACTGAAGATCCGCCCATCCCATCACGATCACCAGGAAGCTCATCACGGAACCGGTGACGACAAAAACGAGAACGGACGAGTATTGAGCGAAATAAACGCCGAGGAGCGGTCCCACAGCCAACGCCAGATTGAGGGAAAGATAGCTCCGTCCCAGGATCCGTGCCTGATCTTTTTTCGGCACCAAATCGGTCAAAAGCGATTTGGAAATGGTATCGTAAAATGAGCGGCAAACCCCGTTCATGACACTGAGCAACAGAAAGAATCCGAAGCTTTCGGCCAAGGCAAAGCCGTAAAAGGTGAGGGACCAGAAAAACAGGCTGGTCAGAAGAACCGGCATCCGTCCCCACCGATCGGAGACAAAACCTCCGATCAACCCGCCCAGACTCCCCACCAGCCAGCCCGCTCCCACCACCTGACCCGCTTCAAAAGCGGTATATCCCATTTTGGAAAGGTGGAGGGTGAGAAACGGCAATACCATGAAGACGGAAGTCCGGCCCAATCCGGTGGAAACCAGCAGCAACCAAACCAACGGATGATAGGTACGCCTATCATTCATCACGTCATCCTCCCATGCCTTGTTGTCGGATGCAAAATGGTCTCCCGACGGCACCTTGTAACTTCCATATGGTTGCCCCCCATCCTTTCCGATCGACAGGATTTACCAATAAAAAAGGGGGTTCGACGATGGTTGAGTGCGTTTTCGAACCTGGAATTAATGTTAAAAAATGAGCGGCAGCATGTACCCCAAGCCACTCCGGCTGAACTCACAGAGCACAAGTCTCGCCTGGGGCTTCACTCCCGGTCTCGCTATGCACTCACAGAGCACAAGTCTCGCCTGGGGCTTCACTCCCGGTCTCGCTATGCACTCACAGAGCACAAGTCTCGCCTGAGGTCGCTTCACTCCCGGTCTCGCTATGCACTCACAGAGCACAAGTCTCGCCTGAGGTCGCTTCACTCCCGGTCTCGCTATGCACTCACAGAGCACAAGT
>NZ_QBKR01000036.1 GCF_003054245.1 Melghirimyces profundicolus | reverse complement strand
TTCGTCAGTCTGAGGTGGTTTCCACCCGCCTCAACCATTCTTCGGTTAACGTCTCAAACCTCTTTGACTGTCTGCCAATCGTGTCCTGCCCGGTCATTTCAGGAGGTCGATTTTGGAAAGACCGAACACACCGAAGGAGGCATAAACCCGCGGACCTCCGCTCCCGATCATCGGGGCGTTTTTTATGTGGATTCAAGACGATCCGGCAAAACCAACACTTTTTTGTCCTTCACCCTCACGAGTCCACCCGCGGTCAGTCGCACCTGGGGTAAATGGGTGGAAGAGAGAAATAGAAAAGTATAGACGGGATCGTGAAAGGGGTGGCCGAATTCTTTCAGTTTCCGTACCAGATCCTCTGTCCGAGGGATCAGTTCCTCCATGTGTAACAGGCTGGTTTTTCCGCCCAATGGGAGGGGAAGATTGTACACTTCTTCCCTTCCCTGCACCCATGTAATCGCCCCGCCTTGTTCAAGAGCCCGGTTTCCCGCACGGGCCATCGCTTCCGGATCTCTCCCGAAGAGAAGCAGATCCTCGGAACCGTTGTAGGTACTTGCCAAACCGTCGATGTTTTTTCCGAACCCCCGGATCAAGGATTTGGTCATCCATTTCCCCTCCCGGTCCACCAGGGCGACCAAAAGGTCTTCCTCCCCCGGGGCGTGGAAAGGCCGAATTCCGTGACTGGTCACGTCTTCCCATTCCATTTTGGTGATGACGGGGTTCAGGAGGTGAATGACCGGAACTCTCCCACCGGATCCCTTGGGGAGATGGGCCAAATGCTCGGAACAGAGTCCCGCGTTCCACCGGTGCTTGAGACTGGAGTACCCTTTCCAATCCACTTCGGGGCCATTTACCAAGAGATGGCCTTCTTTGGCCACCGGTTCTCCCTCAGCCACCACCTGTACAGGGTCCGGCTCCTCCAGGGAGTCCAGAACATTGATGTCCGCCACCCGTCCCGGCGCGATCGCTCCGAGATGTTCGTCCAGCCGGTAATAGACCGCCGGGTTGACCGTTGCCATCTGATAAGCCCGGGCCGGCGGACACCCTGCCTCGATGGCCGTCCGGATCAGATAATCCACAAAACCTTTTTTCAAGTAGGGAGGTGTCGGTCCATCCGTGGTCATCATCAGACGGTGCCAGGGCACCTCCCGGTTTCCTTTCATCAATCCTTGGATCAGTTCCGGCAGATCCGGCCGCAGGGAGCTGTGTCGGAGCGTGGTCATGTACCCCAGCCGGAGCCGGTCCCATACCTCTTCCGCGGTAATGCTCTCATGGTCCCCCGTAACACCGGCGGCGGCAAGGCATGCCAACGTCCGGCGGGAGGCGCCCGGAGCGTGCCCCTCCACGCGGATGCCCTTTTTACGGCTTTCTTCCACCCAGCGCACCCGCTTTTCTTCCGCCTCCAACAGAGGGACCCAATCCGTCAGTTCTCCCGCCTGTAGTACAGCTGGGCGGGAGAGTTCTTCCATTACCCGTTCTTCATCGAAAAGCGGCTCCCGGGATTCCGGCAAACGGGCCTGAGCGTCCAACCGGGCCCACCAGAACATCTTGACGGGAAGCTTGTTTAACTTCCGGAGCAGCCGGCTCCACTCTTCCATTTTCATCCGGCTGAAAAAAAACAGATTATCATTGATCAATGTGGTGGTACCCCGCTTCACCACTTCCCGGGCCAAGGTGACAGGGTTGTACAGCAAAAAAGGATGGGCGTGGGGTTCGATGTACCCGGGAACCAACACCTTGCCCGACACATCGATCACGCTTGCGGGGTTGGCCGGTTGAATTCCGGCCTGTTTCAAGTCTCCAACATAAGCAATCCGGTTGTCGCAAAGGGCGACGTCCGCCCGTTCCAAATCGCCGGTAAACACATTGAAAACATCCCCTCCCGCCAGCACCCTGGTCGGTGTGCGTTTCCCGGTGGCGGTTTGAATCAGGGGTTCCAGTGACTGTTCACGGATGTTGGCTGCCATGACTTCTCTCCTCTCCTCTCCCGCTTAACCTCATGCTACCATAACTCACCAGAGGTCGGGGCCCGTATAAGGGGAACACCGCCGAAGATAATAAGAATGGATCACAGGCTCGGGAGGTGAGAAGATGCAGAAAAACGTGGGAACATGGGATGCGATCATGCGAATCACGGTCGGTTTGACCGGGCTCGCCTGGTCGACTTCCCGCATGGTTCGCCGTCCTCACAGCTTGATGCCCCTGATGACGGCCATGCTCTCCGGTATGAAAACAGCGGAAGGCATCACACGTTTTTGTCCCATGTTGTACGTCATGGGAATCTCCACCCGGGAGGTTCAACCTGGAAAAAGAGGGCAACCGACGGAGAGTAAGGAGGGGTTCTGATGGATGGGTGGATCCTCGGGGACCTTTTTAACGACTACAGTTTCGTCATAGCTGCCGTGGTCGGTTCCCTCGTCGTACTGGGGCTGGTGGTGGACCTCGTCTGGCGGAAGCGCAAAGCCGAATAAACCGTCTCGATCGGCATTCGCCGACATTTCCTCCCTCCCCTCCACATATATTGGGGTGATATGAAGGAGGGGAAATGGAAGCCATGCTGATTCAGAACTGCATCACACCCTTTTCACAGCTGTCCACCATTCGAAAGGACGCAAACGTGAAAGACGCATTGGAGCTTTTGCAGAAGGAAGGATTGGACACCGCTCCCGTGGTGGACGAAAACAAGGCATTTCGCGGAATCACCGGCTACCGTTTGATTCTTAAATCCCTGCTCCGCTCCGGAGATTGGGGAGAGTCTGCCTGGAAAAGACCCTTGGGTGATGCGGTGGAAAGCGTCCGCCCTCTGACGTTGGACAGCGATTTTGAAGAAATGTTGCCCCTGGTGGTGCGTGTTCCCTTTGTCCCCATCGTGGAGCCCGACCAATCCACCCTGGCGGGCATCGTGAAAATCTCCGACATCGAAACGGCGATCGCGAGAGCCATGGGTTACGGAGTCAAGGGCATCCGGATGTTGATCGGGGTGTTTGTCGATCATCCCCATGTCTTGGATCATCTGTTATCCCTCTTGAAACCTTTTGACGTAAATATTATATCGGTTACCACCTTCGACTCCGGAGATACAGCGGTCCGGAGGATTCTTCTGAAGCTGTCGCCCACTTCCCGCCTGGAAACCATTTGTGAGAAATTGGAGCAGCATGGCTATCGGGTACTCAGCATCAAACAGACTTGATTTTCTTATATCAGAAGCATACTCCGCTGTTTGCGGAGTTTTTATTTTTTATCAACGTCTTCAGAAAATTACCCTTGAATCTGGCATCGTCTCCCCTTTATTTTAAAAGAGAGGAAGATTTCGTTGGATCCCAAACACACAGGGGAACCACTGTCCAGCCGACCGAAATGCCCCGAACAGGTGGCAAACCGTCCAAATCGTGATAAGATAGAAGGAGAAAGGGAACATATGATCGAACTGCAGGAAGCTTTTTTCAGAGGAGAGTGAGAACATGGCCCTGAGTGAAGAAGAAAAAGAAACCGTGATTCAGTTTGATGAAGCGGGGCAAAATGCATTTGTCTATACAGCCAGCTGGGATATGGCCCGGAACCTGAAACGCGCGGGTTTTTCTCCCGTCAAAAAAACCAAGGGCGCTTGGTGGTTTGAAGTCCCCCGGGGTTCTCTGAGCATTCAGGGGGAAAAAGAGTCCCTGACCCTCGGCGGGCTCGGGTGAAAACAGGGGGAAAGCGAAATTCCTTTCGCTTTCCCCCGTCTTCTTCATCCAGTCAGCAGCCCTCAAACGAACGCCGTCCCGTTTTTGTCATTTGGCTCCCACCGCTTCCATCCGGTCGGCATCCTCGTCGTCCTCAGGAGGAAGAGTGGCTTCGATTTTCTCGGTTGCCTGGCGGATGCGGGTGAATTCCCGTTCAAAATCCTTCGTGGAGAGCCAGATCTTGTAGACGATCGCTGCCTCGAAGGCCATGAGCAGGATGGATCCGAAGAAGATCGTCTCCTTGAGCAAGCCGACGATCGGTGCCACCACGAAGATGAACATCTGGAATTCGATCCCGCTGAACAGGTGCATCCGGATCCGCTTGTTGAGGAAGAAATCCCGGATCCGCATGTAGGTGCTGAATTTGGACTTGAACTCCTGTTGCAGATCGAATCTCTTCTTCTGCAACAATTCCTCCTCCGGCCCCTCTGCCTTGGAAGGCCGGTCCAAGGCCTCTTTTTTCTCCGCTTCTTCTTCGTCTTCTTCCGGTTTGTCCGCATTCTGGACTTCCGGCTCATTAATGACGATCCCGGCGGCCTCGGCAGTTCGCTTCAGTTTCCGGCGGGCTTTACGCAATTTTCCCCGCATGTCGCGACGCAGCTTGTAGAGTTGAAGAGCGTTGATGTGGCGGGCGCAATAAGCCGCCAGAAAGAGGAACGCGAGGTAGAGATAGGTCACGTCCCCGGTGAGGCGGAACTGACTGTAGGTCAGCGCTGCTCCGCAGAGGACGACCCGAATGTGATCCAGGCTGATGTCCAACAGCATCCCGAAGGTGGAACCCGTTCCCTTGAGGCGGGCGATTTTTCCGTCCATGCAATCGATGATGAAGCTGATATGGTACAGAAGGGCACCGGCCACCAGCGCTGCATAATTTCCGAGGAAGAAGCAATATGCCGCGGTCAGCCCGAGAATAAAGGAAAAGATTGAAAGTTGGTTGGGCGTGATGTTCGTGTGGTTGGCCGTCGGCACAATCAACCGGGAGGCCACGGGATCCACAAGCAACACGGTCCACCAGGCGTCTTTTTTCTTGTAGGTCGCTTTCACATCTTCCAAGGTGAACTTATGTTGTTCTTGTCTCATCAGTCATCACGCTCCTTTCTTCTTTTTGTTATTGGTTTTTTTCTCATCCTGGTATTTGTCGATCATCTCGTTGATCTCTCCGATGTCCACCACTTGCCCGCGCTCCAGAATCAAAGCCCGGTCACAGATCTTTCTGAGCGGTTTCAAGCTGTGGGAGACGATCACGAGGGTTTTCCCCGAGTCACGGATCTCCTCCATCTTGGCATAGCACTTCTTCTTGAAATCTTTATCTCCCACCGCCAGCACTTCATCGATCAGGATGATATCCGCATCGATGTGGATCGCGATGGAAAAGCCCAACCGGGCTTTCATGCCCGAGGAATAAAACTTGACCGGGGTGTGGATGAATTCCTCCAGCTCGGAAAACTCCACGATCTTGGGATACACTTCTTCGATCCGTTTTCGGTCCAGACCGAAAATGGCGCAATTGAGCCGGATGTTCTCAGCGCCGGTCAAATCCCGGGAAAGACCCGCCCCCAATTCGATCAGGGGGGCGACCTTCCCGTTGATTTTCACACTTCCGGAATCAGGATGGATAATGCCGGACAACACTTTGAACAACGTGCTTTTCCCCGCTCCATTTTTCCCGATGATGGCGTAGGATTCCCCTTTGTTCACTTTGAAGGAAACGTTGTTCAAAGCCGTGAATTCCTTATAACGCTTTTCCCCTTTGACCAGGGAGATGAAAAATCCTTTCAGGGTTTTATCATAGGCTCTCCGAAAATGCTTGGTCAGCTTGTCGACGACAATCGCTTCCATCGTCAGATCACTTCCCCTACACGGCGGTTCATCTTACGGAACAGATACCAGGCCGCAAAGAACAAGATGATGGTCACCAATATCGTGTAGATGATCCAGAGACCCGGAACAGCAGGATGGGCCGGCACTCCTTGTTCAGGAAAGAAAATTCCATGATACAAAGAGATGATGACGGCCATCGGGTTGAGCCAGTACAGGTCGGCGAGCTGTTGAACCACCGGGTCTGTATCTCTGCTGTACAACCGGCTCATGGGATAAATAATCGGGCAAAGGTACATCCAGGCCCGCATCAGCAAGTTGACGATAAACTCCACGTCCCGGTAGTAAACATTGAGCACGGAAACCAGCAAAGCCACTCCCAAGGTGAAAAATGCCTGTAACAGGATCATTCCGGGCAACAAGGCCAGTTGGTCCCCATGGATGGGCTGATTCATTACCATCGCCATCACCAACACGAGTGCAAAGGCGGGAATGAAATTAACCAAGTTGGATATCAGCATGGTCAACGGGAAGATCTCCCTGGGAAAATAAACCTTTTTGATCAATGAGGCATTGCCGGAAAGTGCCTTGGTCCCTTTTCGAACCGAGTTGTTAAAGAAGGTCCACGGGATCAGGCCGGCCAAAACGTACAGAGGGTAAGCTCCCTCCGGCAATCCCTTGTTCAGATTGACAAGATAACCGAACACCACGGTGTAAATCACCATCAAACCCAGTGGCTCCAGGAGGGTCCAGAAGAATCCGAACAGGGAGTTCCGGTACCGGATCCTCAACTCCTTGTGGACCAGGAAATACATCAATTCCTTGTACTTCATCAGGTGTGCCAGCATGACGAGTAACTCCTTATCCGGCGGACGACCCCGTCAACTGATAACGGTTCCTGGCATGGTCGGGGTAAACTTCGTCCAACATTTTGTCAATGGTTTCATCCGTTAGTTCAAATTCATTGAAGATGGTGTAACGGTTTCTCATCGATGGTGCCTTGCGAACAGCCCGAAGCATCTCCTCCCGGGTATATCCGAGGTCTTCGTAGTGGGTGGGAAGACTGAGCTTCTCATAGTAAGGAAGGAGCCGTTCCACCTTTTCCCTCTTTCCCTGGAGGTGCTGAGCAAAGAGCACCCCGATGGCCACCTGTTCCCCGTGGAGCGCTTTGGCCCCGCAATGGTAATCCATCGCGTGACTGATCAGATGTTCCGACCCGCTGCAGGGACGGCTGGAACCGGCGATGGACATCGCGATTCCGCTCATGATGAGGGATTCCGCCGCTGTTTTCATCAGCCGGGACGGGTCGACCTCTTCCCGGTTGAGTACGTTCAGAAAGGAATCCACCGCATTGTTGGCCATCAGACGGGCGAAGGTGTTCATCTCTTCCTTGCCGGCCCGATGGGCCAGATCCCAATCGAAGAGGGCGGATTTGTTGGACAAAAGATCTCCGATCCCGGCGGACATCAACCGCGGCGGGCAGGAGGCCAGGATGTCCAAATCAATCACCACGCCTTGGGGCATTTTTACCCCGATGCTGGTGCTCTTGTTCAGCATTTTGATCACAGCGACGGGAGAACAGATGGCATCACTGGAAATGGCGGTGGGGAACAACACCACCGGCACATTGCTGCGTGTTCCCACCACTTTGGAAACGTCCAGCGCTTTTCCGCCCCCGACACCGAAGATCATGTCGGGAGTGTCCTCCAGCACTTTCCGCTCCAGCTCGTTGATCGTATCCAGAGTGTTGTCTTCGCAGGTCATCACTTGGATAGCGGAAGCCTGCCCGGAAATGACATCGATGATCTCCTCGGTCACTTTCCGGGTTTTTCCGCTCCCGCTGATCAGGGCCACTTTTTGATCCCGGATCCAGTCATAGACCTTGGTCTTGAACAAATGCGCGATGGCGCGGTGTTCAATGATCAACTGGATCGGAATATGCACTTTTTTAGCCATGTCAGTCGCCTCCCGGTCAGGACCGAACGATCGAGGCCAGTTTTTTGGCGGTATCCAGATCATTGAAATCGTCAATTTCCACCCACGGATATCCTTCGGTGTCGACCGCTTTGATCGTCACCTCGGATGCACAGGCTTCATAGACGTTTTCATACCAGGCATCGGTGTCTCCGGCGTCGATCATGGCACGGGCCTTATCATACAGAACGTCCAGATCGGGCTTTGCCAGTTTGGAGATACCGATGTATTCCCCGTCAGCCTCGTCCAGAGCGATTTTCTTGTTCACCAGCTTCAGCCGGTTGTTGTCCAGTTTGACCCGCATGGACTCTTCCGTCAGCACTTTTTGGGTGTCCACCAGGATCGCGGTCCGGTCGGGTGAATCCAGGATCAGGGGGATCACGCGCTCGTCGTAAAAGTCATCGGAGTTGATCAGGAGAAGGTCATCCCCGATTTCTTTCGTCAGAAGAAACGAATAAATGTTGTTCATGGATTCATAATGGGGGTTGTAAATGAACCGGATATCCGAACCCTTGAAGTGCTCCCGGATCCGCTCCATTTTGTATCCCCCGAGGATGTAAATGTCCTCGTCTTTGAAACCGGATTTGCGCACGCTTTCCACCTGGTACTGAACCAGCGGTTTATCACCCAAACGGATCATGGCTTTCGGCTTGTCTTCCGTCTCCGGCCGAAGGCGGCTGCCCACTCCGGCTGCCAGAATCACGACTTTCATGCGAAAAACAACTCCTTGTTTTTTGTAATATGCGTTTTACACAATTTTAATCGGAATGAAATCTAAATTAACTTCTGTGTGGTAAGATACAATCGAATCAGCGTTTTTACGGTCATCACCGTTAAAAAAACGATCAACAGCAGGGGGACAACGGAGGCTCCGGATAAAAATTCCACCCCGGTGAATATAAAGAGGAAAGCGAAGAACCCCGGCAACCCCGTAAAAAACGCCACCCACTCCATGAGAGGGGAGGACGTTCTCATCTCGCTGACCGGATCATTCTCATCCGTTTTCAGCCCCACGTAGTTGTAGGAGAGAGGGACCAACAGCGCCAGGGTTCCCACCAGCACGGCCCCGTAGATGAGGGAAGAGGCCGCGAGACCGATCGGCGCCCACCCCGTTTGCCGGAGCAATCCCAGGGAGACACCGGCGAGGATCGGAATGCTCATCGCCCGGATCAAGGTGTCCAAGTAAACCCCCAGCCGGCTGGTCACCTTTTTCAACCGCGCCAGCTCACCGTCCATGCAATCCCCGAGATAACCGAGGTTGTAAAACAGGAAGGCGAGAAAATATCCCCAGGCCTCCCCCGGGATCAGAAACCATCCCGTCATCGCGAAGAAAAGGAGGCTGGACCAACTGATCCCGTTTGGCGTCACCCGGGTCCGGCCCAGCCCCACCGTCAAATAGATGGAGATCCTCCGCAAAACATACCAGGACCAGATTTCCTCCAGTTGCCTGGGTTTTTGGCAGAGGGAACGATAGGTTCGGATCTTCTCGCTGTCAACGGGCAACGTTGGTAACTTTTCCGTCGTACTGCCCTTCTTCATGGACCCGGTCACGGTCACCCCTCCAGTATTGCTTGCTCAAAAAGCTCGCAGCCGAACCGAATCCACGGCTGAAATGCAACAGGAAAAACGACATCATGCAGGGAAAGAAAGCCTTCCAACCCTTTTCCTTGACGATCCCCCAGGAAGACCCGACCAAGAGAACGATATAGATCCCGATCAGTGCAAATAATGAAATCAGGGCGACCGGGCTGAAAAAGGAGGCCGCTCCCAGGATTATGGACATCAGGACCACGATCAGCGGAATGTAATGACGCCAACGCAGAACGTCCATCCCCTGTTTGCTGGCGACAATGGTCCACTTTCCGTCACTGTAGGATTTTTTCAAAAAAGCGCAGAGGGTGTTCCTCACGAAATACGTCGACCGAATGGCGGTGGACAGGAAAAAGGAACCGCCGTTTCTGCGGATGCGGGAATGCATCTCCAGGTCTTCGTTCCGCTTCAGGTTTTCGTCAAAGTAACCGACTTCATCGAAGATCTCCCGCTTGTAAGCGGCATAGGGAACCGTGTCCACATAACCTTCCCAATCCGTCTTGGTCGTCCGAAACTTGGAGTTCCCGACTCCGAAGGGATGGGAGTAGACATAGGCATTCACTTCCCCCCAGAATCCGGTCCCCTTCGTCTCCACAATACCGCCCACACAGGAGGCTTCGGGGACCCTTTGGGCCACCCGGTAGGTGCTGGAAAGAAAATTCGCCGGGATCTGGCTGTGTCCATCCACCCGGATCACATACTCCCCTTCGGAGTGTTGAATTCCGATGTTCCACCCCGTTGCCAGGGTTCTTCTGGGATTGGAGAGAAAATGGATCCGCCCGGGATATCGTTGCTGAAAGGCTTCTATGATCTCGGGCGTGCGGTCGTTGGATTCCCCGTCCACGACGATAACTTCGTACCGGTCCTGCGGGAAATCCTGATTCATGATGGATTCCAGCAGGTCTTCTATATATTTCTCTTCATTTCTTACGACCAACAGAAAAGAAAATACCAGAGATTTGTTCTTGATGTGGGATCACTCGCTCTCTACTGTCCTGCAACCGGATTGCAGTCAGTCATGCTAATATCATATCATGGTACCATAAATTCCTCAATTGCTACCCCCTTTTTGTAAAACTTTCTACACAGCGGATTGACATCTTTTGGAAAATTTTGAAAAGGGGTTTCTCCGTATGTTTATCTTAACATCTGCCAATCGTTTTGCGGGACATTTACAACTTAAATACCTCTTTTCACATACAGGCATCCCCATGATCAGGATCGGCTTCGGACCAAAGAAGTGCTATTCACTTATTCCCGCTCTTTCGAAAGATAACCACCCCGGTTTTCGGGGTGGTTGTTTCAGATTCGGGAATCGATGGCCCGAAGGCCGATATCTTTCCGGAAATGGGCACCTTGAAAAACAATGGATTCCAAAGTTTGATACGCCGTATGTTTCGCCTCCCTGAGATCCCGGCCCAAGGCGGTCACGCCCAGGACCCTGCCTCCGGCGGTCACCAGACGGCCGTCTTTTCTTTTGGTGCCCGCATGAAAGATCATAAGGTCCTCCGCGTTTTCCGGCAGTGCTTCAATCGCGATCCCCTTGGGGTAAGGACCGGGATATCCCCCTGATGTCATCACGACACAGAGGGCCGCTTCCCTTCTCCAAGCCACTTCCACTTTGTCCAGCCGACCCTCGGTGGCCGCCATCAGAATCTCCGCAAGGTCACCCTCCAACCGCGGAAGCACCGCCTGGGTCTCCGGATCCCCAAAACGGGCATTGAATTCGATCACCCGGGGACCCTCTTCCGTGATCATCAATCCGGCATAAAGAACCCCCCGGTAACAGAGACCCTCCCGGACCATTCCCCTGGCCATGGGTTCCAGAATTCGGGTCTCCGCTTCCCGGATCTGCTCTTCGGGGATTTGGGGGACCGGACTGTAGCTCCCCATTCCACCGGTATTGGGACCCCGATCGCCGTCAAAAACCGGCTTATGATCCTGTGCCGGAACCATGGGACGGACCGTCTCTCCGTCCACAAAGGCCATCAGGGACATTTCCTGGCCGGTCAGACATTCTTCCACCACAATCCGTTCCCCTGCGGAACCGAAGGTCCGTTCCTCCATCATCCGGCGGACAGCATTCACCGCTTCCTCCACGGTACCGGCTACGACCACCCCTTTGCCCGCAGCCAGTCCGTCGGCTTTGACCACGATGGGAGCCCCTTGCTCCCGGATGTGGGCCACTGCCTCTTTCGGATCGGAAAACGTCCGGTACGCCGCGGTTGGGATGCCGTACTTCTCCATCAATCTCTTGGCAAATCGCTTGCTTCCTTCCACCTTGGCCGCTGCTTTTTCGGGCCCGAAAATCCGAAACCCTCTTTCTTCGAATGTATCCACGACCCCGGCCATCAGGGCCGCTTCCGGACCCACCACCGTCAGGTCGATTCCCCGGTCCCTCGCGAACCGGAGCAGACCGTTCACATCCGTGGCGGCAATGGGTACACAGGTCGCAATCTCCCCGATCCCGCCGTTTCCGGGTGCGCAGTAGATCTCCTTGACCCGGGGACTCTGTTTCAGCTTCCAAACGAGGGCGTGCTCCCGTCCCCCGCCGCCGATCACCAGCACACGCATTTTCAGACACCGCCTTTTTTAAGGATGGGATCCTTGTTCGCAAGGCTTGTCCAACCACGGCCGGATCCTGCGGCCGTGATGCTTTATGATGGATTTGTGGAAAGCTCCTTGATACGGTTCACTCAAACCACAAACTCACCCCGAACAAGGCGATGGTGACCACGATGAAGATAAAAGACCAATCCACATGCTGAACGGGAGTCCGGCTGGTTTTTCGGCGCACCGTCGGGATGGACATGATTCCGCTCAACACCAGGGCGATTAAAAAATAGACACCGCCCGCCATCCGAATGCCGTACTGCCAAGAATAAGGTTCGTACCAGCCTAGGGATGCCGTCAGCCACAAGAGGGAAAGTGTAGCGAAAACAAAGAAGATCGACCATCGAACCACGTACATGGCGAACCCTCCCTCGGCGATCTGGTCTTTTATATATACGCCGGAGGAGGTGCTTATGTTAACAAGGTCCTTAATGTTTGAAATGCCGGGTATGGGTGAAGACCATGGCGAGCCCCCGGCGGTCCGCTTCATCAATGGATTCCTGGTCCCGGATGGAGCCCCCCGGCTGGATCAGGGCGGTGACACCGGCTTGTGCCGCGGTTTCCACGGTATCCTTCATGGGGAAGAAGGCATCGGAGGCCAGAACGGAACCCACGGCTTCTTTGCCTGCCTGCTCCACCGCGATTCGGGCCGCGCCGACTCGGTTCATCTGTCCGGCCCCCACCCCGACGGTCCGGGAGTTCCGTGCGAGCACGATGGCATTGGACTTGACGTGCTTCACCACCTTCCAGGCGAACAGAAGCTGTTCCCATTCTTCCTCCGTCGGTTTCCGCCGGGTGGGAACCGTGCAATCCTCCCGCCGGATGCGCTTTTTGTCTTCCGCCTGAATCAGCGCGCCCCCGCTGACCGTCTGGATCCGGGGGGCAGCTTTCCGCTCATCCGGAAACTCTCCCAACCGCAGCAAACGAAGGTTTTTCTTCTCCTTAAGAACAGCCAGCGCTTCTTCCTCGAAATCAGGCGCCAGCACGATTTCCAGAAAGATTTCTTTCATCTTTCGCGCCGTCTCCAGATCCACGGTCCGGTTGAGGGCGACGATGCCGCCGAAAATGGAGACGGGATCCGACTCATATGCTTTGCGGAAAGCCCCGGCGGCGGTCTCCTCCACACCCACGCCGCAGGGGTTCATATGCTTGACCGCGACCGCCGCGGGTCGGTCGAATTCCGACACGATTTCCAAGGCCGCGTTGGCATCGTTGATGTTGTTGTAAGAAAGCGCCTTGCCGTGGAGTTGTTCCGCCTCCGCCAGCGTTCCTTTGCGGGGAAGCGGGTCCCGGTAAAAGGCGGCGGGCTGGTGCGGGTTTTCTCCGTAACGGAGATCCTGTGCTTTGTTGAACGTCACCGTCCATTTTTCCGGGTGGGATTCCCCCGCATTTTCCGTCAGATATTGGGCGATCAAAGCATCGTAAGCGGCCGTGTGCCGGAAGGCTTTCGCCGCCAGCCTCTCCCGTGTTTCCTGGCGCACTCCCCCCTGAGCTGCCTGATCCAGTACGGTTCCGTAATCGTCGGGGTCGACGACCACCGTCACATAGCGATGGTTTTTCGCCGCCGCCCGCACCATGGAGGGGCCTCCGATATCGATGTTCTCAATGGCTGCCTCCCGGGTGACCCTTGGTTGGGCGACGGTTTCCTCGAAAGGATACAGGTTGACGACCACCAGGTCGAACAGGGGGATATTGTGTTCGTTCAGTTGCCGGATGTGTTCTTCTTCGTCTCTCACCGCCAGGAGACCGGCGTGGATCCGGGGGTGGAGGGTTTTTACCCGACCGTCCAGAATTTCCGGGAAACCGGTCACTTCTGAAACACCGATCACCGGCAACCCCGCTTCCGTCAACACCCGCCGGGTCCCTCCGGTCGAAACGATTTCCACCCCGATTCGGGAGAGTTTTTGGGCCAGTTCCACGATTCCGTTCTTGTCCGAAACGCTGATCAGTGCCCGCCGGATGGGATTCAAGTGCAAGTCCTCCTTCATTTTCAGTCTTGTTCCCCTTTCCCGCCGCCGTCCCCTTCCGGGGGGCTCACCTGTCCGGTCAACAATTTGCGGACCACGGCGGGATACAGGTTGTGCTCAACGAATTGGATTTTCTTCTGTAAGGATTCCACATTGTCATCAGGCTCCACCAATACCGGTTTCTGATCGATGATGGGCCCCGTATCGATTCCCTCATCGACCCAATGGACTGTCACCCCGGTCCACCGGACACCGTAATCCAAGGCCTGCTGGATGGCATTTTTCCCCTGAAATGCGGGGAGCAGAGAAGGGTGGATGTTCAGGATGCGCCATCGGCAGGCCTCCAAGAGCACCGACCCGACCATCCGCATGTAACCCGCCAGAAGGATCCAGCGGATTCCGCGTTCCCGGAGCAGGGCGAGAACTTCTTTTTCATACTCGGCTTTGGAAGCATAGTCGGCCGGCTGGAAAACGGCGGAAGGGATCTCCAGCCGCTTCGCGCGGTCCAGGACCCCGGCTCCGGGACGGTCGCACACCAGCAGGGTAATCATTTCCGGCCATCCCTGTCGCTTCGAGCGTTCTACGAGGGCTTCAAAGTTGCTTCCGTTTCCCGATGCGAATACAGCGATACTCAAAACGGATTCCTCCCGCTCCAGTGTACACCGGAATCACGAATCACTTCTCCGATCACATAGGCCCGTTCCCCGGCTTCCACCGCAGTTTTAACCGCTTCTTGGGCCTCTTCTTCCGGCAAGAAGAGAACCATTCCGATTCCCATGTTGAATGTGCGGTACAGGTCCTCCGGCCCCAGTTTCCCTTCCCGGGAGAGGGCGTGGAAAATGTCGGGCACCGGCCACCTCCCCCGGTGGATCCGGACGCCGTATCGCGGGGGGATCATCCGGGGAACATTTTCCTCAAGGCCGCCCCCGGTGATGTGGGCCCCTCCCTTGATCCGGCAGGTCTCCATCAAGGAGAGGAAGGATTTTACATAGATCCGTGTAGGGGTAAGCAACGCCTCCCCCCAGGTTTGTCTCCCCCAAGGAACGGTTTGTTCCAGGCGGGCCCACCCTTCCTTCAGCAGGATCCGCCGGACCAGGGAGTACCCGTTGCTGTGAAGGCCGTCGGAGGCCAACCCCAGGATGACGTCCCCGGGACGGATATACCGGCCGTCGAGGAGCCGGTCCTTCTCCGCCGCTCCGACGGCAAAGCCGGCCACGTCGTACTCCCCTCCGGAATACATCCCGGGCATTTCCGCCGTTTCTCCTCCGATCAGGGAACACCCCGCCTCCTCACACCCGTCGGCGATCCCCTTGACCACCGCTTCCGCCTGAGCGGGATCCAACTTTCCTGTCGCAAGATAATCCAGGAAGAAGAGGGGTTCCGCCCCCTGCACCACCAGATCATTTACACACATGGCGACACAGTCCACCCCGATGGCATCATGTTGATCCATGGCAAAGGCGATTTTCAACTTGGTTCCCACACCGTCCGTGGCGGCCACCAACACGGGATCCCGGTAGCCCGACAGCCGGAAGAGGCCGCCGAACCCCCCGATTCCCCCGAGCACCTCCGGCCGGCGCGTGCGCTGCACGTGCCCTTTGATTCGTTTGACGGCTTCGTTTCCGGCATCGAGATCGACACCCGCCTGTCGGTACGCTTCACTCATCGAATCTTCCCCCCCGCCAAAACCGGTGTCTCCGTTCCGACAGCCGTGGGGTAGTCCCCGTTGAAACAGGCCAAGCAATGTCCGCAGGTATCATTTTCCTTGGGACGACCCACCGCTTGGACGAGTCCTTCTTCGCTGAGAAAGCGGAGGGAGTCGGCTCCGATGATTCCCCTTATTTCCTCGACGGAATAATCGGCGGCGATCAGCTGTTTCCGGTCCGAAGTGTCGATCCCGTAGAAACAGGAGTGCTTGACCGGAGGGGAACTGATTCGCACATGAACTTCCGTCGCGCCGGCTTCTTTCAGGATCCGCACGATGCGGCGGCTTGTGGTCCCGCGGACGATGGAGTCGTCGATCATAACGACGCGTTTTCCTTCCACCACTTTCCGAACGGCGGACAGCTTCATCTTGACCCCCTGTTCCCTCAGGTGCTGGCTCGGTTGGATGAACGTCCGGCCCACGTATCGGTTTTTAATCAACCCCAACTCGAAGGGAATCCCCGCCGCTTCGGCAAACCCGATCGCCGCCGACGTGCTGGAATCAGGGACCCCAGTCACCACATCGGCTTCCACCGGCGCTTCTTCAAACAACTTCCGTCCCAGGTTTTTTCTCGCCGAATGGACGTTGATCCCGTCAATGTTGCTGTCCGGACGGGCAAAATAGATATATTCGAAGGAGCAGACGGCCCTGGGTGCCGGCTCGGAGAAACGCATCGAACGCAGCCCTTCCCGTCCATTCAGGTCCAGGACGAGGAGTTCTCCGGGCTCAACCGCACGAAGATATTCCGCCCCGATGCCATCGAATGCGCAGGTTTCGGAAGAAAAAACATAGTGGTCCCCCAACATTCCCATGGAAAGGGGACGCAGCCCATGGGGATCCTGAGCCACCAGCAACCGGTCGTTGGTCAGGATCAAAAGGGCATAGGCCCCCACCAGTTGATTGAGCGCTTCCTTGACTGCATCCTCCAACCGTTCCGCCCGGGACCGGGTGATCAGATGGGCGATCACTTCGGTATCGGAAGTGGTGTGAAACACGACTCCCTCACGTTCCAACTCCTTTTTGATCCCGGGGGCATTGACCAGATTCCCGTTGGTGGCCAATGCCAGCTGTCCAACCGCGTCATAGTGAAACACAAGGGGCTGCGCATTGGTCAACAAGCTTTCCCCCGTGGTGGAATACCGGACATGGCCGATGGCGCTGTGTCCCACCAATCCCCGGAGGATTTCACCGTTGAACACTTCGTTGACCAACCCCATGCTGCGGTGATAGCGGAAACCCGTTCCGCTGGTCACCGTCATGCCGGCACTTTCCTGACCGCGGTGCTGGAGGGCATGAAGTCCGTAATAAGTGAGTTGTGCCGCGTCGGGATGCCCCACCACCCCGAAAACGCCGCACTCCTCTCTCAATTCGTCGAAAACGGATTCATCGCGCATGGTATCGCCCCTTCCCAAATGGCTCGCAGGTCCTTCACCCGCGCGTCGATGGCCGGCTGTCCGTTGACTTCCACCGTCAAGTACTCCCTGCATACCTCTCCGATCTCTGCACACAGCACCCCTTCTGCCTCTGCCAAACCCGCGAACGCCTCCGCATGTTCCGGAGAAACGCTCAGAACGGCACGGGACTGACTTTCACTGAAAAGCATCACGAGGGGATCCCATTTCGTCCGAAGGTGAACCTTCGCTCCCAGATGGGTGCCGAAGGCGGATTCAGCCAGCGTGACGGCCAAACCCCCGGAAGAGCAGTCATGGGCCGAGGAAACCCAACCCTTTTGGATGGCCGTGAGGATGATCCGTTGGAGTTGGCTCTCCTTCTCCAGATCGACCCGGGGAGGACGTCCCGATACCTTCTGGTCCAATACCAGTTGCAGCTCGCTTCCGCCCAGTTCCGGCAGCGTTTCCCCAAGAAGGAAGATCCGGTCCCCTTCCCGTTTGAATTCCTGGGTGGTGATGTGACGGCGGCTTTCCACCAGGCCCACCATTCCCACCACCGGGGTCGGGTGGATCGTTCCCTTTGACTCGTTGTAGAGACTGACATTCCCGCCCACCACCGGGGTCCCCAGGTGCCGGCAGGCTTCGCTCATTCCGTTCACGGCTTCTTCCAGCTGCCAGAAGACCTCCGGCTTTTCGGGGCTCCCGAAATTGAGGCAATCGGTGATCCCGAGCGGCCGGGCACCGGAACAGACCACGTTCCGGGCTGCTTCGACAACCGCAGCCATCCCGCCCTGCCGGGGATCCAAATAGACATACCGGGAATTTCCGTCGGTGGACATCGCCAAGGCCTTATCCAGACCGTCCAGAACGATGACGGCCGCGTCGGAACCCGGCCGTACCGCGGTGCTGGTCCGGACCATGTGATCATACTGCTGATACACCCAGCGCTTGCTGGCCACGTTGGGGGAGGCCAGTACCTGTCTCAACGCTTCGCCGGGATCGCACTCCTTCCACTTCTCTTCCGGATGTCGGTCGGCATTGACCCGGTAATATTCCGGTTCCTCTCCTTTCCGGTAACATACCGGAGCATCGTCCACCAAGGTTTTGACGGGGATGTCGGCCACAATCCGGCCCTTCTGTCGGACCCGGTAGCGGCCGTCCCCGGTCACGCGACCAATCACAGCGGACTGCAATCCCCATTTATCCAGGACTTCCCGAACCTCTCCTTCCCGGCCGTCCTCCACCACCAACAGCATCCGCTCCTGGGATTCCGAAAGCAGGATTTCGTAGGGAGTCATGCCGGTTTCCCGCTGAGGCACGCGGTCCAGGTCCAGTTCCATCCCGGTGTTTCCCTTCGCCGCCATTTCGGCACTGGAGCAGGTTAAACCGGCGGCTCCCATGTCCTGAATCCCGAGCAGAATTTTTTTCTTCACCAGTTCCATGCAGGCCTCCAGGAGCAACTTCTCCATGAAGGGGTCGCCTGCCTGAACGGAAGGACGTTTTTCTTCCGAATCTTCCCCGAGCTCTTCCGAAGCGAAGGTGGCTCCGTGAATTCCGTCCCGGCCGGTGCTCGATCCCACGTAAATAACCGGATTACCAACCCCTTGGGCGATCCCTTTCTGCAGGTCTTCGTGAGGAAGAACACCGACACACATGGCGTTGACCAGGGGATTTCCTTCATAACTGGCGTCAAACTCCACCTCGCCGCCGACGGTGGGAATGCCGACTACGTTCCCGTAATGGGCGATCCCCGCCACGGCCTGCTCGAACAGATAGCGAACGCGGGGGTTGGAAAGGGAGCCAAAGCGGAGGGAGTTGAGGAGGGCGACGGGGCGTGCGCCCATGGAAAAAACATCCCGGATGATCCCGCCCACCCCGGTCGCCGCCCCCTGGAAAGGCTCCACCGCGGTGGGATGGTTATGGCTCTCGATCTTGAACACCACGGCTTGACCGTCTCCGATATCCAAAGCCCCGGCTCCTTCTCCCGGGCCTTGCAGTACATGGGGACCCTCAACCGGGAACCGTTTCAGCAGGGGTTTGGAGTTTTTGTAACTGCAGTGTTCCGACCACATGACACTGTAGATCCCCAACTCCGTCCAATTGGGCAGCCTCCCCAGGTGATCGCGGATGCTTCCGTATTCTTCCGCGGTCAGACCCACTTCCCGAAAGCACTCCCTGTCCCGGATCTCCTCCGGGCCCGGCTCATTTTCCGACGCCCGATCCACCCGGTCTGCCATCATCCGTTCTTCAAGCCGCACCATGCATCCCCTCCCAGTAACGAAGCATCGAGCGGAACAGCCGTGCACCGTCATCGGTGCCCATCCAACCGTAGATCGCCCGCTCCGGATGGGGCATCAACCCCAGGACATTCCCCTCCCGGTTGGTGATTCCGGCAATGCCGGTCACAGACCCGTTGGGGTTCTCCCCAGCGTAACGGAAAGCGATTTGCCCCCGTTCTTCCAGTCCCTTCAACGTCCCGTCGTCACAATAGTAGTTCCCTTCTCCGTGGGCGATGGGAAGGCGGATTTCCTCCCCTTCTTCATACAGGCCGGTAAAGGGCAGCCGGTTGTTCTCCACCCGGAGAGTCTGAATGGAACAGCGAAACTTCAGGTGATCGTTCACCCGCATGGCTCCCGGCAGGAGACCCGCTTCCAGAAGAACCTGAAATCCGTTGCAGATCCCCAACACCAGCTTCCCGCGATCCGCGGCTTCCGCCACCGCGTCCATGACAGGGGAAAAACGGGCCAGTGCCCCGGTCCGGAGGTAATCCCCGTAGGAAAATCCTCCGGGCAGGAGGATCGCATCATAGGGATCCAGATTTCCGTTCTTGTACCAGACCAAATCCACCGGACGGTCCAAGATCTCCCTGACTGCTTTGGCACAATCTTCATCACAGTTGGAACCGGGGAAAACCGGAACGGCAAACCGCATGGTTACGCCCCCTTTTCCAGTCGGAATTCGTACTCTTCGATGACGGGATTGGCCAGAAGCTCACGGCACATGGCCTCCACCCGCCCTTCCGCTTCCCCGGCGTCGGGGGTGTCCAGCCAAACTTCCATGGTTTTGCCGATCCGCACGTCCCGGACCTCCCCGTATCCGAGGGAATGAAGGGAGCCCTTCACGGCATTTCCCTGGGGATCCAGCACACTCGTTTTCAAACGGATCGTGATGGTTGCTTTATACAAGGACATCCTCTCCCAGGCGATTCCAAATTTCCCGGTAAGCGTCTTCCACTTCTCCGAGATCGCGGCGAAATCGATCTTTATCCAGTTTCTTCCCCGTCACACGATCCCAGAACCGGCAGGTGTCCGGCGAGATTTCGTCGGCGACAAGAAGGTCTCCCCGGCCGTCCACTCCGAACTCGAGCTTGAAATCCACCAGGTCCACCCCTTTTTCGGCCATCAGGCCGACTAACTGTTGATTCACCTTCAAGGCTGTCTCCCGCATGTCCATCACCTGTTTGCGGGTGGCCAATTCCAGGAGTGCGATGTGGTCCTCATTGATCAGCGGATCCCCCAGACGGTCGTCCTTGTAGTAAAACTCCACCACGGGACGGGGGAAGGAGAGCCCTTCTTCCAACCCCAAACGCTTAGCCATGGAGCCGGCGGCCCGGTTCCGGACCACGACCTCCACCGGAAGGATGGTCACCCGTTTCACCAACTGCTCCGTGGACGACAACAAACTCAGGAAATGGTGGCGGATGCCCCGCTTTCCCAAATAATCGAAGAAGAAAGCGCTGATCCGGTTGTTCAGCTCCCCTTTTCCGGTTATGAAACCCTTTTTTCCGCCGTTGTAAGCAGTGGCGTCATCTTTGTACTCCACCCGGACCCGCTCCGGATCTTCGGTCCGGAAGATCTTTTTGGCTTTCCCCTCGTATAAGAGCTCTGGCCGGTACATACCGTTCCCCTTCCCTCCGTTGGTCTCTCTTACAAAAGTTCCAGGCGGCGGAAAATTTCATCCACCCGTTTCAGGTGATACCGATAGTCAAAACAATCCGCGATCTCTTCGGGAGTCAGAACGGAAGCGATCTTTTCATCTTGTTCCACCAGCCTGCGGAAGGGTTTGGCTTCTTCCCAGGCCTGCATGGCCAGCTTCTGCACCCGGTCGTAAGCTTCTTCCCGTTTCAGCCCTTTATCGATCAACGTCAAAAGAACCCGCTGGGAATAAATCAATCCGTAAGTCCGCTTCATGTTCCGCTTCATGTTTTCCGGAAAAACAGTGAGATTCTCGACGATTCCAGCAAACCGGTTCAACATGTAATTGAGAAGAATGGTGGTGTCAGGGAGAATCACCCGCTCCGCCGAAGAGTGGGAAATGTCGCGCTCGTGCCAAAGGGCTACGTTTTCAAAGGCGGTCAGCATGTTTCCGCGAACCACTCTGGCCAGACCGGTAATGTTCTCCGAGCCGACAGGATTCCGTTTGTGAGGCATGGCGGAGGAGCCCTTCTGTCCTTTTCCAAAAGCCTCTTCCACTTCCCGGGTTTCACTCTTTTGCAACCCGCGGATTTCAACAGCAAACTTCTCCAAGGAAGTGGCGATCAGAGAGAGCGCGGAGAGATATTCCGCATGGCGGTCCCGCTGCAGGGTTTGTGTGGAAACCGGAGCCGGATTCAACCCCAGTTTTTTGCAAACGTAGGCTTCCACAAAGGGATCGATGTTGGCATAAGTACCGACGGCACCGGATATTTTCCCGTAAGCAACGGTCTCAGCCGCGCGGATCAATCGTTCCCGGTTCCGTTTCATCTCGGAGTACCAAAGTGCCATCTTCAACCCGAAGGTGGTGGGTTCGGCGTGCACCCCGTGGGTCCGGCCCATCATCACCGTATCCTTGTGTTCGAGGGCTTTGTTTTTCAATACCTCCAGGAACCGGTCCACATCCTTCAACAAAATTTCATTCGCTTTCAGCAGCAGATAGGAAAGAGCCGTATCCACCACATCGGTTGAGGTGAGGCCATAGTGCACCCACTTGGACTCCGGGCCCAGTGTTTCGGCAACGGCCCGGGTGAACGCCACCACGTCATGCCGGGTTTCTTGTTCGATTTCCAGGATCCGGTTCACATCAATGCGCGCCTTTGCCCGGATTTTCTCCACGTCTTCCCGGGGGATCACGCCCAGTTCCGCCCAGGCTTCACAAGCGAGGATTTCCACCTTCAGCCAGGCGCGGTAACGGTTTTCGTCGGTCCAGATCGCCCCCATTTCCGGGCGGGTGTATCGTTGGATCATCGGCTGAATTCAACCCCTCTGTTCATAATCGGCAGTGTCCCTTGCAAACGTTCTGCAGTGGCCAGCGCTTCCTCCAAGGTGGACCCCAACACAGTCAGATGGCCCATCTTTCGACCTGGCCGGTTCTCCATCTTGCCGTACCAATGCACTTTGACCTCCGGCGGCAAATCGGTCATGCGGCGTTGGAACTGCTCCGTGTCCTCTCCCAAAATATTGATCATCACCGCGGGGGTCAACAATCGAGTGGATCCCAGCGGAAGCCCGCACAGGGCACGGATGTGCTGCTCGAACTGGGAAGTGACACAGGCTTCAAACGTATAGTGCCCCGAGTTATGGGGGCGGGGGGCCAATTCATTCACATACAGGGTCCCGTCTTCCAAAAGAAACATTTCCACCGCGATCAGTCCCACCACATCCAGCTTTTCCGCCACCCGCCGGGCCAATGCATCGGCCCGTTCAAGAACGGATGGCTCCACCGGTGCCGGCACAACGGATTGGTGCAGGATTTGACGTCGATGGGTGTTCCAGGCGGGAGGGAAGGCTTTCACTTCCCCCCTGACACTTCTCGCAACGATAACGGAAATTTCTTTCACGAAAGGAACCCATTTCTCCAAGATGTACTCCCTCTCCGGTTCGGGGCCGTGAAATGCCTCCACTTCTCCCCAGGAACGGAATACCCATTGTCCCTTTCCGTCGTATCCTCCCGTGGTGGTTTTAAGCACGCAGGGAAAGCCAAGGCTGTTCACAGCTTCCCGAAAAACCCCGGGATCGGTCACCTTGCGGTAAGGCGCCACCGGAATGCCCGCCCCCTCCAACGCCCGCTTCTCACGAATGCGGTGGCGGGTCAACCGGAGCAGCCGGCTCCCCTGCGGAAGGGAGGCGGATGACTCCAACATTTCCACTACGGTGTCTTCCGCATTTTCAAACTCATAGGTAATCAGATCCGACTCTTCAGCCAATAAGCGTGCCGCTTCCACGTCTTCAAACCCCGCTGTGATATGCCGGTCGGCCGCTTGGCCTCCGGGACAGTCCGGTGAAGGATCCAGGGTGACAAAACGGTACCCCATCTTCCTTCCTTCCAGAATCATCATCCGGCCCAACTGGCCGCCGCCCAAAATGCCAATGGTGCTTCCAGGCATCCAAACATTGATCTGGTTTTGCGGGTGTTCCCTCACTCCTTTTCCACCTCTGCTTTCTCCAATACCTCCTGCCGGATCCGTTCACGCCGGAGATGGAGGCGGCGCCGCACCTCCGGAAGTCGGATCCCCACCATCTCCGCGGCGAGGAGTCCCGCATTGACGGCTCCCGCATCCCCGATGGAAACCGTGGCCACCGGCACTCCACCGGGCATCTGTACGATGGAGAGAAGAGAATCCATTCCGTTCAGAGCGGATGTCCGGATCGGAACCCCGATGACGGGGAGCACGGTTTTGGCCGCCACCATTCCCGGCAGGTGCGCTGCTCCCCCCGCTCCGGCAATGATGACATTCAGCCCATTTTTTTCGGCTTCTTCCGCATAACGGAACATTTCATCCGGAGTGCGGTGGGCGGATACCACCCGCTTTTCACAGGGAATATCCAGCTCATGCAGGACGTCACAGGCTTTCCGCATGGTCGGCCAATCCGACGTACTGCCCATGATCACACCCACGACCGGTTTGTCCATTGACTTTCCTCCGTTCCCTGTTGGCTTAAATCAATGCAATTGAAAAACCCGAACGAGGGCATGGGGAACACCTCCCGTTCGGGCTCTTTTTCGCCCATGGCAAGGCATTTCCCATAGTCCGGAAATTTACGGTTTCCGGGTAGAGACGCCCGAGCCTTATTCCCGGGCATATATGAGAATGCAAAGTCAATCGGTTTTGTATGTGGTTTTATTTCACTTTCAGTGTAACAGGCTCCCGAGAGGGAGTCAACAAAATACGAACATTAATGTTTTATTAACGAACCAGCGTTCGTTTTTTAAGCGGATCAGCCATGTTCCCATCCGGGCAAAATAAAACCGGCACCCGATTCCGGATGCCGGTTGAAACGTTTGCTTCAGGCGATTTCCGCAGCTTTTTCGTCGACTTCCACATCTGCTCCTTCCGTTTTCGCCACACAGGTGGCCACCATGGCGTCGCCGGTAATATTGATCGCCGTGCGGCTCATGTCGAGCAGACGGTCCACACCCAGCACGATACCGAGACCTTCAAGGGGCAGTCCCACCACCGGGAACACCATGGTCAGCATCACGATTCCGGCGGAAGGCACCGCGGCGGTCCCGATGGATGCCAGTGTTGCGGTCAGGATGATGAGCAACTGCTGACTGACGGTCAAGTCAATTCCATACAACTGGGCGATGAAGAGGGCGGCCACCCCTTGCATGATCGCGGTCCCGTCCATGTTGATGGTGGCACCCAAGGGCAGAACGAAGCTGCCGATTTTCTTCGGCACTTTCAGGCCGCCCTCCACCTGCTGCATGGTCACCGGCAGGGTGGCGGCACTGGAACTGGTGGTGAAGGCCACCTCCATGGCCGGGAACATCGTTTTAAAGAATTTCAGCGGATTGATCTTCGCCATGAAGCGAAGGAACAGGCTGTATGTCAGCGCGGCATGAATCACCAATGCCAACAGCAGGGTCACCATGTACATGGCCATCTTCGGAATCAATTCGACTCCGGCTTCACCGATGGCCTTCACCATCAGGGCAAAAGCGGCGTAAGGGACCACACGCATCAGCATATGGACCAACTTCATCATGACTTCGTTGGCTTGCTCCACAAACTCGCGGACCCGGTTCACCTTTTCGCCCAACAGGGCCATCCCGGCCCCAAATGCCAGGGCGAAGAAGATGATCTGGAGCATTTCCCCTTCCGCGAGCGCTTTGACCGGGTTTTCCGGAATGATGTTGAGCAAGGTGTCTTTCACCGGGGGAGCGGCATCGACATCCGCTTTATCCGGCTTGGAAACATCCACACCCACGCCCGGTTGGATCACGTTGGCCAAAAGCAACGCGATGGTGATCGCGATGGCTGTGGTCACCAAGTAAAGAAGAACGGTTTTTCCTCCGACCCGGCCCAGTTTTTTGGGGTTGGCGATTCCGGAAGCTCCCAAGGCGATCGAGAAGAACACCAGAGGAATCACGATCATTTTGATTGCTTTTATAAACAGGTCCCCGATCGGGGAGAAGACCCATTCATTCAAAGTCTTAAATACATCCGGCAATGCGATGTTAAGTACTGCCCCCACGAAGAGGCCCAATACGATGGCAATCAAGATTTTGGTTGTCAGCTTCATTCAATCCACCTACCTTTTGGGAGATTAACCAAGGAAACCAATCGATGAATCATTGTAAAATTTGTGTTAATTCCAACGGGCTTACGAAAGGATTCATGCTTAATCGGGATTACGAAACTTCTTCTTGACCTCTTCACATATTATATCATAGAATGAAAGACTATTCATCGATAAATAAAACCCAAATCATAGAACTTGCTTCCTGTTTATCCCTCCCCCCTCTTCCCCTTTAAGATCAAAGCACCTTATTGACTATACTCCATCCGAACGAAATATCCTCCTTTTTACTTCTTTTTTGACACCTCCTTTCCCACCCTGCATGGAGAGACAGCCGCTAATATTAGGTATGCTTGATTGAACTTGTCCCATTCCACACGCGGACTGAAAGATGAGCTTCGTCGCGCCCGGGCATAACAAAAGACCCCCGCTCCCTGAAAGGAACGGGGGTCTTGATCTGCCTGGCAACGTCCTACTCTCCCGGGGGCTCCCGCCCCAAGTACCATCGGCGCTGGAGGGCTTAACTTCCGTGTTCGGGATGGGAACGGGTG
>NZ_QBKR01000035.1 GCF_003054245.1 Melghirimyces profundicolus | reverse complement strand
TCACCCTATCGATCCGTGATGTTCTTCCGTAGACAGTTTTCGACACTGGAAGCTAAAAACCTGGTTTTAGTTGGACTTTTTCACCGGACTTCTAGTATATCTCTCCCTTTTCCCTCATAGAAATAGAGCGAGTGGAGAAGGGGGGATTCCAAATTGAAGAAGAAGACCATCCGGCAGGCGTTTCAGCTCCACCTCCAAAACCAGATGCCCCTGTATTTGTTCGTCGGTGTTCTGTTTGTGATGGGGGTGATTTTCGGTGCAGTCATCGTCAATACCCTGTCTCCGGTGCAAAAGGAAAACCTGCTCACCTACCTGGGCCATTTTTTCAAGGGACTGGACCAGGATTCCATTGCCGATCCGAAAACCGCGTTTCAACACTCCCTCGGCAACCATTTTAAAATTCTGGGATTGATGTGGCTGCTCGGGGTTTCCGTCATCGGAATGCCCTTCATATTCGTTCTGATTTTCTTGAAGGGGTTGGTGGTCGGTTTTACCGTCGGCTTTCTGGTCAGCCAGCTTTCCTGGGACGGGCTCTGGTTTTCCTTTTTGGCCGTGGTGCCTCACAACCTGTTGATCGTGCCCGCCCTGATGATTGTGGCAGTCGGGGGGATCGCGTTCTCCCTCCTCATGGCCCGGAACCGGCTCATTCATCGTCGCGGTACGATCTATCCGCAGTTCCTGTCCTACTCGATCTTGGTGACCATCATGGCCTGTGTCCTGGTCCTGTCCTCCTTTTTTGAGGCCTATGTTTCCCCCGTGCTGATGCGGATGGTCATTCCGCAGCTGTAGTAGTTTAAAATCTTTCTTATCTGATAGTCGATATCGACAGAATTGACTTCCAAGACTCCCCTCCCATATAATGAGGTCAGGAGCGCAGGGGGGTGTGGAGATGGAAGAGAGAGTCAAACAAATCAAGCAGCAGCTTTCTGCCCATAATTATAAACTGACCCCCCAACGGGAAGCGACCGTCCGCGTTCTCCTGGAAAATGAAGAAGATCATCTGAGCGCGGAAGATGTCTACCTGTTGGTGAAAGAGAAGGCACCTGAGATCGGTCTGGCGACGGTTTACCGGACGCTGGAACTCCTCAGTGATCTGGCGATCATCCACAAGCTGAATTTCGGTGACGGCGTCACCCGTTACGAGTTTCGCGCCGAAGGAGCGGAACATCATCATCATCACCTGATCTGCCTCCATTGCGGAACCGTGGATGAAATTACCGATGATTGGCTGGGGCCGATCGAGAAGCGGGTAGAAAAACAATTCGACTTTCAGATTATCGACCACCGGTTGACCTTTCATGGGATCTGTCACCGGTGTAAGGATCAAGTCAAAGATCCCAAAAAACTGGTTGGCTCCAAAGTGACGTGAGATCCGGGCGGTCTCGCGTTTTTATTTTCCCACGGTCGGTATGAAGAGGAATGGACGAGTGGTATGATAAAGGATGGAAAAGGAGGCGTGCAGAAATGATCATCGGTGTCCCCAAAGAGGTGAAAGACAATGAAAACCGGGTCGCCATTTCCCCCGCAGGCGTGGACGCTCTTGCAGGAGCGGGGCATCAGGTGTTGATTGAAAAAGGGGCCGGAGAAGGAAGCGGCTTTTCAGATGAAGCGCTTTCCGAGCACGGTGCCCAAATCATCGACACCGCCGAAGAAGTTTGGAACTCCTCGGACCTGATTCTCAAGGTGAAGGAGCCCCAGCCTTCGGAATTCCGGTATTTCCGCGAAGGACTCCTTCTGTTCACCTACCTGCATCTGGCCCCGGAGCCGGAACTGACCCGGGCTCTGATGGAGAACAAGGTGACGGCCATCGCTTATGAGACCATCCAGTTGGACAACGGAGCCTTGCCGCTTTTGACTCCGATGTCCGAAGTGGCCGGCCGGATGTCGGTTCAGATCGGCGCACAGTTCCTGGAGAAGCCCAACGGCGGCAAAGGAGTGCTCCTTGGCGGGGTGCCCGGGGTTCTTCCCGGAGAAGTCGTCATTGTCGGGGGCGGCGTTGTCGGTACCAACGCGGCCAAAATGGCGCTGGGGCTGGGAGCCAACGTGACCATCCTGGACGTGAATCCCGATCGCCTGCGCCAGTTGGATGATATCTTCCGCGGCCAGCTCCGAACCCTGATGTCCAACCCGTACAATATTGCGCAATCTGTGAAAAAGGCCGACCTTCTGGTGGGGGCGGTTCTGATCCCCGGCCATCGCGCTCCCCGTCTGGTGACGGAAGAGATGGTGAAGTCGATGTCGCCCGGTTCGGTGATCGTTGACGTGGCGATCGACCAAGGAGGATCGATTGAGACGATCGATCATGTCACCACCCACAGCAACCCGACCTACGTGAAACATGACGTGGTTCACTATGCTGTGGCCAACATACCCGGAGCCGTGGCTCGGACCTCCACTTATGCCCTGACCAATGTCACGATTCCGTATGCCCTCAAAATTGCCAACCAAGGGTTGGAACAGGCGTTGAAGGAAAGTCATCCCCTCGCCCGCGGGGTGAACGTGATGGAAGGCTATGTGACGTATCAGGCGGTTGCGGAGGATCTCAACCTTCCTTACCGATCCCTCGATGATTTAATGGGACAACCGATCCTCGAGGAAGGACGGGCATAACCCGGCCCCCTTTTCCATACAATGTTTCAAATAACGGGAAAGGACGGGTTGTTTTCATGGTTTTCTCCCTCCGCCGTTTGGCGGCATGGGCCAAGTTCCTCACGATGTTCGTGATTCTCACGCTGATTTTCTATCAGGTGATCGCCTGGATCTCCCATTGGATTCAGCCCACCTACCGGTATGGGGAACCGAAGGGGCCGGCCGTCAAAGTGTTTGCGCCCCATGGGGAAACCGGAACGACGGGAGGGCTGACCGACCTGACAGAACGTCTTCTTCTATTCTACTGGCTGGGCGAATGAGGTCCATCCAACCGCTCACGGCACGCTCTTCGAGCGGCTTTTTTGTTGAGACTGACGGTGAGGTGAGAAGGATTGAAAGCATTTGACCGGATTGCATTGATCGTCTTGGACAGCGTGGGGATCGGTGCGCTGCCGGATGCCGAAGACTTCGGTGACCGGGAGGTCCATACCCTGGGTCACATCGCCGAGGTTCGGGGACTGAAGTTGCCCCACCTCGCCCGCATGGGACTGTCCAACATTGAACCGATTCCGGGGATTGAACCCGCCGACCGGCCGATGGCCCATTACGGAAAAATGGCGGAAGTCTCCGCGGGAAAGGATACAACCACGGGACATTGGGAACTGATGGGGGTACATACTTCCAAGCCCTTCAAGACCTATCCCGAAGGTTTTCCGGAGGAATTGATCCGGGCCTTTGAAGAACGAATCGGCCGAAAAGTAATCGGGAACAAACCGGCTTCCGGCACGGCGATCATCGAGGAGCTGGGGGCTGAGCAGATGGAGACGGGAGCGGTGATCGTCTACACTTCCGCCGACAGCGTGTTTCAAATCGCCGCTCACGAAGAGGTGGTGCCGCTGGATGAGCTCTACCGGATCTGCGAGACGGCCCGGGAACTGACCTTGGATGACCGGTATGCTGTGGTGCGGGTCATCGCCCGGCCCTTCATCGGACAACCCGGCAACTTCGAGCGAACCGCCAACCGGCGCGATTATTCCGTCAAACCGCCTCGGCCCACGGTGATGAACCATCTTGCGGAAGCGGGTCTGGACTCCATCGGGATCGGCAAGATCTCCGATATTTACGCAGGGGAAGGAATTACCCGTTCCATCAAAACGAAAGACAACATGGACGGGGTGGATCGGTTGTTGGAAGTGCTGAAGACGCCTTACCACGGTCTCGCCTTCGTCAATCTGGTGGACTTCGATTCCAAATATGGTCACCGGAGGGATCCGGAAGGTTACGGTCGGGCGTTGGAGGATTTCGATCGCCGGCTTCCCGAAATCCTGAACGCCGTCGGTCCCTCGGATCTTCTGATCATCACGGCGGACCACGGAAACGACCCCACGTATTCCGGCACGGATCATACCCGTGAATACGTGCCCCTTTTTGTCTGGAGCCCGGTTCTTTCCGAGGAAGGGATCTCCCTCGGGGTGCGGGAGACGTTTTCCGATGTGGGGGCCACCGTCGCCGAGAACTTCGGCGTTCGTCCGCCCGATCATGGAACCAGTTTCTTGTCGTCGCTGAAACGAAAATAAGGGAGAGGGTTGTATGGAATCCATCTTGCATCAAACCAAAGAGGCCGCCGAAGCGATCCGGGGACGGAGCGACCGCCGTCCCAAAATCGGCCTCGTTCTCGGATCCGGCCTGGGAATTTTGGCGGAAGAGATTGAAGAAGCCACATCCATTCCCTACGGGGAGATTCCCCATTTCCCCGTTTCAACGGTGGAAGGACATGCGGGGAAGCTGGTGCTGGGAACCTTGGAAACCCAGCCCGTGGTGGCGATGCAGGGGCGTTTCCACTTCTATGAAGGGTACCGGATGCAGGAAGTCACCTTCCCGATCCGCGTGATGAAGGAGCTGGGGGTGGACATCCTGCTGGTGACCAATGCGGCGGGGGGGATCAACACCGATTTTGAAGCGGGAGATCTGATGCTGATCCAAGACCATCTCAATCTGATGTTTACCAACCCGCTGATCGGCCCGAACCACCCGGAATGGGGAGTCCGCTTCCCCGATATGTCGGAAGCCTACGATTCCACTTACCGTCAGCTGGCCAAACGGGTGGCTGAAACCCGGGGCCTTTCCCTCCGGGAAGGCGTTTATGCGGGTTTGACCGGCCCTTCCTACGAAACTCCGGCCGAGATCCGTATGCTCCGGCGGATGGGGGCCGATGCCGTCGGCATGTCCACCGTGCCGGAAGTCATGGTGGCCCGCCATGCGGGGATCCGGGTCCTTGGAATTTCCTGCATTTCGAACATGGCGGCGGGGATTCTGCCCCAACCGTTGAGCCACGAGGAAGTGATGGAGACGGCGGAGCGGGTGAAGCCCCGTTTTATCGAACTGGTCAAAGGCATTGTCAGGGACATTCCCTCTGTCTGATTAACGGACAATGGGAAAATCCTTCCGGAACGATTGATAAACGGGGCATTGACAGGGAGTCACCAACCCAAAGAAGCGTTGTGATTTCATCAACATGCCTGACATCCTTCAGGAAGGGGGCTTATCATGGCACAAAGGTATGAACAGATTGAAGAAGCCCGTGATTTTATCCGGAAAAAAACCGATCGGCGTCCGGAGGTCGGGTTGATCCTCGGTTCGGGGCTGGGAGATCTTGCCCATGACATCGAAGAGGCGGATGTGATCCCTTATTCGGAGATTCCGCACTTTCCGGTTTCCACGGTGGAGGGGCACGCCGGCCAGCTGGTGATCGGTCGTCTTTCCGGCAAAACGGTGGCAGCAATGCAGGGACGTTTCCATTTTTACGAGGGATATACCCAGCAGGAAGTGGTCTTTCCGGTCTATGTGATGAGAGCTCTCGGGATCGAGGTGTTGATCGCCACCAACGCCTGCGGCGGGATGAATTCCGCTTTCCAAGCGGGGGATTTGATGCTGATCGAAGACCACATCAACTTTACGGGAAGCAATCCCCTCATCGGACCGAACGATTCCCGGTTGGGTCCCCGTTTTCCCGACATGTCCCAGGCCTATGACCGCGGGTTGATCGATCTGGCTCACCGGGTCGCGGATGAACAGGGAATCCGGCTGCAACAAGGGGTTTACGCCGCGATCAGCGGTCCCGCCTACATGACTCCTTCGGAGCTGATCATGCTGCGAAACCTGGGCGGGGACACCGTCGGCATGTCCACGGTTCCGGAAGTGATGGCCGCACGGCATGCGGGGCTCCGGGTCCTGGGGATCTCCTGCATTACCGACATGGCGATCGGGGAAGAGCTGGAGCCTCTGACCCACGAGCAGGTGGTGGAAGTGGCGAACCAGACCAAACCCCGCTTTATCCGTTTGGTCAAAGGGATTCTGGCAGAGGTGAAGGTGTAGAGATGCAAACCGTGGAAATCATCCGAAAGAAACGCGATGGAAATGACCTGTCGACGGAAGAGATCCGACACCTCATCCAAGGCTACGTCAAGGGCCGGATTCCCGACTATCAGCTGTCCGCTTGGGCGATGGCGGTATACTTTACAGGGATGTCGACCCGGGAAACGGCGGATCTGACCCTGGAAATGGTGCGCTCCGGGGAACAGGTGGACCTGTCGGCGATCGAAGGTGTCAAAGTGGATAAACACAGTACCGGCGGTGTGGGGGACACCACCACCCTGGTGCTGGCTCCCCTGGTGGCGGCAGCGGGGGTGCCGGTGGCCAAACTCTCCGGCCGAGGGTTGGGCCATACCGGGGGCACCATTGACAAACTGGAATCTTTTTCAGGATTTGACACCTCCATGACCACCGAGGCTTTTGTCCGTCAGGTCAACCAACTGGGCCTGGCCGTGATGGGGCAGACCGCCGACCTCACTCCGGCGGACAAGCAGTTGTACGCCCTGCGTGACGTGACGGCAACGGTGGACTCCATCCCCCTCATCGCCAGTTCCATCATGAGCAAAAAAATCGCCGCGGGAGCCAATGCCATCGTCCTCGATGTCAAAACCGGCAACGGCGCGTTCATGAAAGAAGAAGAACAGGCGATCGAGCTGGCGCGGGCGATGGTGGAGATCGGAAGCCGGATCGGCCGCCGGACGGTGGCTTTCATCAGCGATATGAACCAGCCTCTGGGCCGGGCGATCGGGAACGCCCTCGAAGTGAAGGAAGCGATCGACACCCTGAAAGGCGACGGCCCCGCTGATCTGACCCGGTTGTGTCTGGCCTTGGGGGCACAGATGGTCATACTGGCCGGGAAAGCGGACACGCCCGGGGAGGCGGAAAAGCGCCTGGAGGACGCCATCGCCGACGGTTCCGCTCTGGAGTTGTTCCGCCGTTTTGTAAAAGCTCAAGGCGGGGATGCCCGGGCGGTGGATGATCCGGATTCCCTTCCCGGGGCGGATGTTCGCCTGGAAGTCGCGGCGCCTTCCGATGGCATCGTGGCCACAATGGACGCCGAAGCGATCGGATTGTGCGCCATGCAGCTGGGAGCGGGCCGGGAAAGGAAAGGGGACTCGATCGACCACGGTGTCGGCATCGTTCTCTCGAAAAAAACCGGGGAAGCGGTCCGCCGGGGAGAAACCCTGGCCACGTTATACGCCAATGATCCAGACAAGGCGGAACAAGTGAAAGGGCGTTTCCTCAACGCGATTGAGATCCGGGAGGACCCCGTAAAACCGCCCCGCCTGATCCGGGCGCTCGTGACAGAAGAAGGCGTTCAGCGTTTGTAAGGTTTTTGTTTTCCATTATTGGAATAATTTCCTTCCCTCCGTTCACAATAAAGATACGATGAATAGGAGGGAAGCCTCGATGCGATCTCGTCTGTGTGTATGGGCCCTTTTGTTTTGCCTGTCTCTTTCGTTGATCCCCCGGCCGGCATCCGCCTCGGCCACGGAAGACGGTCTGGCCCCCAAAGCCAAATCGGCCATTCTGATGGATGTGGACACCGGTACGGTGTTGTATGAGAAAAACAGCGGGGAAAAACTGCCTCCCGCGAGCATCACCAAAATCATGACCATGCTTCTGGTCATGGAAGCCCTGGAGGATGGAAAGGTCTCTCTCGGAGACCAAATCCGTGTGAGCGAACATGCAGCTTCCATGGGAGGATCACAGATTTTTCTCGAGCCGGGCGAAGTGATGGAATTAAGAGACATGCTGAAGGCCGTGGCGGTGGGAAGTGCCAACGATGCCTCCGTCGCTTTGGCCGAGCATATCGCCGGTACCGAGGAAGCTTTTGTGGACATGATGAACCGGAAGGTGAAGGAACTCGGGATGACCGGAACCCGTTTCCAAAACACCAACGGGCTTCCCCAATCCGATCATTACACCACGGCCCGGGATATCGCCATCATGTCCCGGGAATTGCTCAAGTATCCCGAAATCACCACCTATACCCGCATTTATGAAGATCACCTCCGGAAGGACAGCAAGAATCCTTTTTGGCTGGTGAACACCAACCGTTTGGTGAAATTCTACGAAGGGCTGGACGGATTGAAAACCGGCTTCACCCGGGAGTCGAAATATTGTCTTGCCGCCACCGCGAAGAGAAAGGATTTCCGGGTGCTCGCCGTGGTTCTGGGGGAACCGGATGTAAAAGACCGAAACCGGGAGATCACCCGGATGCTGGATTACGCTTTCAACCAGTTCACCAACCTGGTGTTGTATAAAAAGGGGCAAAAAATCGGTGAACTGCGGGTGGACAAAGGGGAAAAGAACCGGATCGAAGTTCGGGCTCCACGACAATTCAGCACTCTGATCCGAAAAGGGGAGAATCCCAAGGATTATAAAACCGTCCTGGATTGGAAACGCCTGTCGGCCCCTGTTCGAAAAGGGGATTCGATCGGGAGCGTCAAAGTGGTCAAAGACGGAAATACCGTGTCGGAAATGAAACTGGTGTCCGCCCGGCACAATCCGAAAGCCGGTCTTTGGACGATCATCAAACGGTGCACCAAGAAGATGCTCTTCCTGCCTGAGGAAGCACCCGCCGACGACCTTGTCTCTTGAAAACAGGACCATGTGATCATCCTAAACCGGGCTGTCCTGCCCGGCGGAGAATCAGCCGGCAAGGGTGTTCAGGGGCAAATAGCTTCTCTGTGTTGCACCCGCAGGCGTTTGCCCCTGCCCGCAGCGGGATGATTCGGAGCGGACAGTGCCTCCATCTCAGCAGGACAGCATAGCGAGACCGGGGAGCGAAGCGACCCCAGGCGAGACTTGTGCTCTGTGAGTACACGGCTAAACAATACTTCTGGAGAGGGACCACCCAAAATGATGGTGAATCAACACGTCTTCTCTCCTGAAAATGGATCAGAAGCAGCAAACCGGGAAGGCCCGTGTCGGGTTTTCTCGGTTTTTTTCTTTTTTTGTCCAAGGGAAGGAACGGTTTGACAATCCGTAGAAAAGGACATCAAACCGGATCTCCAACAGAGGTGAATGTAAAATGAGCTTGCATGTCGATGTTTCCCATCATCATGATGTCCTTCTTGTCCGGTTGTCCGGCGAGCTGGACCACCATACCGCTGCTCGTGTGAGAGAGGAAATCGACCGGGAATGGAACAAGGGTATTTGCGGAAACCTGGTGCTGAACCTGGCCAACCTCTCCTTTATGGACAGTTCAGGGCTGGGGGTCATCCTGGGCCGTTACCGCCAAGTCTCCCAGATGAACGGGAAAATGGTGCTTTGTGCCGTTCAGCCTTCCATCCACCGCCTGTTCGAGCTGTCAGGGATGTTCAAAATCCTCCCGTTTGCTGAAGATGAACGTACAGCACTTTCCGTCTGCGGGGTGGCATCATGACCAAAGTACATAACAACTTCATGGAGCTGAAATTTGCCAGCCGATCGGAAAATGAATCCTTTGCGCGAGTGGCGGTGGCCTCGTTTGTTTCCCAGCTGGACCCCACCATGGAAGAGCTGACCGATATCAAAACCGTGGTTTCGGAAGCGGTCACCAACGCCGTCATCCACGGTTATGAAGAACGGCCCGACGGAGTGATCACCATCCGGACGGAAATCGAGGGGGACCGGGTCAGTATCGTCATCGAAGATGAGGGAGTGGGCATCCGTAACATCGAGGAAGCCCGTCAGCCCCTTTACACATCCAAGCCGGAGCTGGAGCGTTCCGGAATGGGGTTCACCATCATGGAGAATTTCATGGACCGGGTGGACGTCACTTCCTCGGAAGGCAAAGGCACCTCTGTCGCCTTGATCAAGAACCTGAAAACCCATCGTCAGACCATCGGAAGTTGAGGGTTGCCCATGGATTCCGATGTACGTAATTCCCGTCAAAAACACCTGTCGGACGACGAGGTCAAGGTTCTGATCGAGAAAAGTCAGAAGGGAGACACTTCTGCCCGCGACCGGCTCGTGCAACACAACATCCGCCTGGTCTGGTCGGTGGTTCAGCGTTTCCTGAACCGGGGCTATGAAGCAGAAGATCTCTTCCAGATCGGATGCATCGGTCTGTTGAAGGCGGTGGATAAATTTGATCTCAGCTATGATGTCAAATTCTCCACCTACGCGGTCCCCATGATCATAGGCGAAATTCAACGTTTTCTCCGGGACGACGGTATGGTGAAGGTGAGTCGTTCCCTCAAGGAACTGTCGAACCGGATACGGAAGAGCAAGGATGAACTGACCAAAAAGCTGGGGCGGGCTCCCACGGTTCATGAGCTGGGGGAAGAAATGGGAGTGGCGGCGGAAGAGATCATCTTTGCTCAGGAAGCCAACCGGGCTCCTGCATCGATACATGAGACCGTGTACGAAAACGATGGAGACCCGATTACATTGATGGATCAGATTGCCGACGACACGGAAGATACCTGGTTTGACAAAATTGCACTGAAGGAGGCGATCAATCGCCTGAACGAACGAGAACGACTGATCGTTTACCTCCGCTTTTTCAAGGATCAGACCCAATCGGAGGTGGCGGAACGGCTGGGAATCTCCCAGGTTCAGGTATCGAGGCTGGAAAAGAAGATCATCCGGCGCATGCGGGAATCGATCGATGAAAGCGAGAGCGGCTGAGCACCCCGAAGGGGGTGCTTTTTGTATGGCCGTCATCGGGGCGTTGCATACTATTTTCGACAGGGACTGCAGGGAGGGAGTGCGATGGTTTCCGGACAGGTTTTTCTTCAGATGAAAAAACGAATACGGGCCAAGCCGGATCAAGTGCTCCGGGTGGGGGACGTGGCGGTGGTGTTGGCCGAAAAAAAAGAAGAGCTTGAGTCACTTCCCGTCTCCCGTCCCAATGATATGGAAGGGGACCTGGCGATCGTGGATCTGATGGACGTCATTCGGGTCCTCCGGGTGAAAGACCCCGATCTGGACATCCGAACGGTGGGTCTGCCCCAGACATTGGTGGAGTTTCATTCCCCCCGAACCATCCCGCCAGCGGCGGCGGTGGCTGCGGTCTGGCTCCTTTTGTTCGTCGGTTCGGGGCTGGCAATCATGAACTTTCATACCGATGTCAGCATGAAAGAAGTTCACGAACGGATCTATTACCTGATGACCGGTGTCCAAACGTCCCGTCCGCTGATCCTGCAGATCCCTTATTCCCTCGGGATCGGTCTGGGCATGGTGTTGTTTTTCAATCACGTGTTCAGGGGAAAGTTCAACGAAGAGCCCAGCCCCCTTGAGCTGGAGGTCTTTTTATATCAGGAAAACATCGATCAGTATGTGATTGACCACGAAAAATCCCACAAACGGGGCGATCGGCGTGTTCCCTCTGGATAAGCTGATCCTTGCCATGATCGGACTGGCGGGGGGGGTTGCGGTGGGAAGCGGCTTTGTCGCCTTTCTCACCGTTCTGGATATTGTTCCGCGCCTGACTGTGCTGACGAGAACCCGTCGGTTCGTCCGTTGGTATGAAATGGCATTTGTGGCTGGAGCCCTCTTGTTCACCTGGATGGATTTCAGGGGGTGGGCGGTAACGTTGCCCCCCGTCAGCACAGTGTGGGTCGGGCTTCTGTCCGGGGTCTTTGTGGGCCTGTTGGCCGCCGCTTTGACGGAAGTGATCAACGTGTTGCCCATTCTTGCCAAGCGCATCCGAATGGAGTCCCGTGTCTTCTGGCTGCTGATGGCCATGATGCTGGGAAAAGTGGTTGGATCCTTGTTTCAATGGTTGGTCTTTATCAATGGTTAAGGAGAGTGAAGGGTTTGGGCACGATGGGGTCTGCATGTGTCGTCGGAGATTTGATCTGCGTGATGGGTCAGTTGTTGCCGGACTGTCTCTCCATGACGCCGACCCATGTTCTGAGCAGTCCGGTGGTGGCCGGAGCCGTGCTGGACGGTTTGGGATGGTATGAACCTCTGCTGAAATTCGCGGGGGCCACGGTTCCCACCCTGACCGCTCCGGTATTCCACCCGAGGAGGTGCCCCCCTTGCCCCGACGCAAAGTGATTCTTATTACCGACGGAGACCGGGTGGCGCGGGAAACGGTGGAAGATGTGGCCCGGCAAGTGGGAGGGCGGTGTATCTCCGCCTCGGCCGGCAACCCCACCCCCCTGACCGGTGAGGGTCTGGTGGAACTGATCCAACAAGCCGCCTTCGACCCGGTACTGGTGATGTTCGATGATAGCGGATCCCGGGAAAAAGGGCGGGGGGAACAGGCCCTGGAATATGTCATCAACCATCCGGATATCGAAGTGATCGGGGTGGTGGCCGTTGCTTCCAACAGCCATCCTGTGGAGGGTACCCCGGTTCACGTTGCCCTGGACCGGGATGGCAACGTGGTGGAACACGGGGTGGACAAAGACGGGGTGGAAATGGGGGACGCTCCTTTGCGGATCTTCGGTGACACCGTGGATGTGCTGAACCAATACACCTTTCCGATGGTCGTGGGGATCGGGGACGTGGGGAAGATGAGTCACCACGACGACATACAGTGGGGAGCCCCGGTCACCGCAAAAGCGGTTCGCCTGATTCTGGAAGGAAACAAAGGGGAGGGAAATTCACGCGTTGATACACCCCCCAAAAACTTCCCATCACCCCCGAGGGAATAGACCGGCCCCATGTTCGGAACAACTGACGTTCTCCCGTGAGGGTTGGGTTTTTTCCTCTTGGCAGTCCCTGAGGAATGTGATACCCTTGTTTCAAACTGAATCGCTCGGCACTCATATGATGGAATTGTTTTCCTGTGAGTAGAGGCGCGGAACGCATCAGTACCGTCCCGGAGAAAGGCATCGATGATCGGACGGAAAAGGGTGTTTCGCCGAAGTGCGGTCGGTTGCCGAACCCCCGCACTGGCCGGTCCGCTGAACAAGGGGCCGGTTGCCGCGGACGTTTCGCGGAGCGCTACCGTGGGGAAGACGACGTTCTCAGCAACAGACGTCTTCGTCGGTTGCTTTTTATTTTGTGAGGTTGGAGAGAGGAGACTCAGGCGATGCAGTTAAGGGGAACCAGTCGAATCAACGAGCGGGGACACCTGGAGATCGGGGGATGCGATACCGTCGAGCTTGCCGAACAGTTCGGAACCCCGCTGTACGTTATGGATGAGCAAATGATCCGGAGCCGAATGCGGGCTTATGTGGAAGCGTTCCGAAAAACCGGTTTGCGTTTCCGGGTCGGCTATGCCAGCAAAGCCTTCAATACACTGGCCATGTGCCGTTTGGTGGCCGAAGAGGGGCTGTATCTCGATGTGGTATCTGACGGGGAGCTTTACACCGCATTGAAGGCGGGGTTCCCCCCTGAACGGATCTACTTTCACGGCAACAACAAGACACCGGAAGAATTGGATATGGGACTGGAGGTCGGGATCGGCTGGTTTGTGGTGGATAATTTCACCGAGCTTTCGATGTTGGATGCCCGGGCCTGCAAAAAGGGAACCATCGCCCGAATCCTTCTCCGAACCACCCCTGGAGTGGAAGCTCACACTCACAACTACATTCAGACCGGACAGGAGGATTCCAAATTCGGGTTCGACCTGGCGAGCGGCCAGGTTCACAAAGCGGTCCGACTCAGCCTGGAGGCGGAAGGGCTGGAACCGGACGGGTTCCACTGCCACATCGGGTCCCAGATTTTTGAAGCGGACGGATTTCGGTTGGCGGTGCGGAAACTGGCAAAGTTGGCGGAGGATTGCCGGGCCGCTTACGGATTCCGGACCCGGGTGCTCAACATCGGAGGCGGGTTTGGAATCCGATACAGCGGGGAGGACCGTCCGTTGCCGACGGAAGCCTACATTTCGGCGATGGCTGAAGAGATCCGGACCGGTTTTGCCGGGGTGCAGCCGCCGGAGGTCTGGGTGGAACCGGGTCGAAGCATCGTCGGGGAGGCCGGCACGACGTTGTACCGGATCGGAACGATCAAAGAGGTCCCCGGCATCCGGAAGTATGTGGCGGTGGACGGTGGAATGAACGACAATCCCCGTCCCGCCCTGTACCAGGCTTCCTATGAAGCTTATCTTGCCAACCGGGCGAAGGAGCCTCCTTCGGAGACGGTTTCGGTTGCCGGCAAACTGTGTGAGACGGGAGATATGTTGATCTGGGATCTGGATCTGCCCCGGGTGGAAAGCGGGGATCTTTTGGCGGTGAGCTGCACCGGTGCCTACAATTATTCCATGGCCAACAACTACAACCGTCTGCGGCGTCCCGCGGTGGTCTTCGTCCGGGATGGAAGGGCGGACCTCGTGGTGCAGCGGGAAAGCCTGGAGGATCTGATCCGAAACGACCGCATCCCGGAACGGATGTTCAGCCCGGAACCGATGGAATAACGACGCCCGTCTCCGGACGTTTCAAGAGCGAAGGAACCCCGCTCGTTTCTTTTAAACCGGGACGGGCCCGGGGATCATGGAAGTCCCGTGGTCACCAAGGCGTGAAGGAGAGAGACCTTATTTGAGGGCCATGCCCGGAAAAAGCGGGTTCAGGTGATGGAAGCGGCGATCGGGTCATTTGCCGAACACAGATACAGCAAAGGATCGACCAACCGGATCATCCAGAAATCCGGGATCTCCAAGGGACTGTTATTCCATTATTTCGGAAGATCTTCATGTGCTGGACCGCTGTCTCGGGACCTGCCATGAGGAAATGCGCGATCCTTCGCCGGATTTTCCGGCACGGGCTCTGACGGGATGAAGGACCGAAACCAGTAAAAAAGAAGGATCCGGATCCTCCAAAAGGAAGGTCGACCCCTCCTTTTGGAGGATGCGGCAGGATCAGGTATTCCCCATATTGAAGAAACGGGAGTGAATGAGTATACTGGCAAATGGGACTTGTCCCTTTTTTGGCCCGGTCTTCTTTTTCGTACATAACGAAACATTTCCGCAGTCCTTTTCGTTTTCATTTAAGCGGAAAGAAGCCGGGTACTTTTTGAGACGGAAAGGGTGATCCAATTTTGAAGATTCTGGGGGAGGGCGGGTGGCAACGGACCGCGATCTCACTGGCGGCAGCATTGGGCTTAGCCTTCTCCGTCTGGCCGGCCGGACTCGTTCACGCCGACAAAGAGGATGAGGTCAGGCAAAATATTGAGGACAACAAACAAAAGCAGGAAGCGAAAGAGAAAGAGATCGAAGAAGTCAAACAAGAAGTCGACAAGCTTAAAAAGAAGCTGGAGCCGCTGGAAAAAGAGCTGGAAAAGATCAAGATAAAGGAAGACGCAGCCGAGGAGGATTTGGAAAAAGCGAAAAAGGAGCTGGACAAGTACGACGACCAGTACAAGGCCAGCGTTCGCTCCATGTATATCCACGGCGGGGCCAACCAGATGGAATCCCTCCTCTCGGCGGATTCCTTCGAACAGTTTCTGGCCCGATTCGAATTTCTCCGCCTGATCATCAAGCAGGATTTCAGTCAGGTGCAGAAGTATTACGATGCCAAGGAAAGAGCGGAAAAAGCACGGGACAAAGTGCTGAAAACTCGCAAAGAAAAGGAAAAGAAGATGAAGGAGATCGAGAAGGATTACGACAAAATGGTCGACCTTCTCCAGAAAAACCGCTCCGCCCTGGCTCAGCTGGAAGAGAAAGAGATGGACTACCGCAAAACCCTGTCCCAGCTGAACCTGGAAAACCTGAGAACGGGGGAATTCCCCTTCCAGGGACCGCTCAGAAAGCCGGTGAACGGTCCGGTCACTTCGGGCTACGGGTACCGTGGCAGTGAGTTTCACACCGGGGTGGACTTCAGCGGGGACATCGGCACGCCCATCTACGCCGCCGGAAACGGACGGGTGGTCCGGGCGCAGACCTGCGGTTGCGGTTACGGTTATTACATCATGATCTATCACGGGGGAGGCGTCTACACCCTGTACGCCCACAGCTACTCCTGGCAGTCCAAAGTGTCGGTGGGCGACGTGGTGAAAAAAGGCCAGCTGATCTCCGCGATCGGCAACAACGGCCGCTCCACCGGGCCCCACCTTCACTTGGAGGTCCATGTGGGACGTCCGGGGAATTACGTCAACCCCCGCCAATATATCCCCTACTGACGGTTTCACCCTTCCCCTCACGGGAAGGGTTTTTTGCGAAGTATGGAGAATTTGTGCCCGATCCGCCGTCCGGCGTTGGTTTGTCCCGTTCTGTGGTAAAATGACAACGACGACCCTGTACACACAGAGAGGGGGCAAACGGTAATGAAGCGTTTCCTTCGGGGGGTTTCCGTCCTGGGTGTGGCGGGAACGTTTTTGATCCTCCTGATGGGGGCTTTGGTGACGAAAACGGGCTCCGGGGAAGGGTGCGGCAACACTTGGCCATTCTGTCACGGGGAAGTGTTTCCCAGCTACCATACCCTGGAGCTGTGGATTGAATACAGCCACCGGATCGTGTCCGGTCTGGTCGGTTTGATCGTACTGATTCTTTCGGTCGGGGCCTGGCTGGCTTACCGGGACCGGTGGATCGTGAAGTTTCTCGCCTTCAACAGTCTCTTTTTCATCGTGCTGCAGGGGCTTTTGGGGGCAGCGGCCGTGGTGTGGGGTCAGTCCGACGCGGTGTTGGCGTTGCACTTCGGTTTTTCTCTTCTTTCCTTCGCCAGCGTGGTCCTTCTGTCGGTCGTCCTGTTCCAGCTGGGCAGAGGAAGCGGGTCGGCCCTTCCGGGTGGAGAAAGCTCCGTCTCCCGTGCCATGAGAACGGGGATCTGGGGACTGGCCGCATACACTTACCTGGTGGTCTACACCGGGGCCTATGTCCGCCATACGGGCTCCAGTCTGGGTTGCGCCGACTGGCCCCTGTGCGGCGGACAGTGGATCCCCGATCTCACCACCCAGGCGGGCATTCAGCTGATGCACCGGTTGTTCGCCGGGCTGTTGTTCCTCTTTACGGTCTGGCTCTACTGGGCGGTGAAAAAGAATCACCCCCAACGGAAAGACCTGGTGAGGGGGGCGGGATGGTCTTTCACCCTGACCGCCCTTCAGGTATTGACCGGCGGGGCGATCGTCCTCACCAAGCTGGAACTGATCATCGCACTGGCCCACACCACTCTGATTTCCGCGTTTTTCGCGGCCATCTGCTACCTGTGCCTGCAGGTGGGCGCTCCTTGGAACACCCGTCCCCAACGGAGTGAAAAGGGGACAGAACAACCCTCTTTCCGTTAAAGCGGAAAAAGGGAGTCACGGTTCGTCGATTTGTGGTAAGATGAAAGAGACGGCCGGAATAAAGCCGTCTCTTTTCAACAGAATGTGATCCGAAAAAACCATAAAAGCCGTGTTTCCAACGAATCCTTCGGGGCTGGGTGAAAATCCCGACCGGCGGTGATGGAGAGAGAAAGACCTCCTCAGTCCGTGACCCGCGCAAGCGGTGGATCCGGTGAAACTCCGGGGCCGACAGTGAAAGTCTGGATGGGAGAAGGATGTAACGGAACACGGGTGTCCGTGGAGGTCGGGAGGCTTCTTCCCGTTTGGATTTGCATACTCTTTTTCGGGAAGTCACCCTTCCGGACCGCCGGGGGGAACATTCGTTCCGCTCGGAGGGGGCTTCCACGTGATTTCCCGTGCCCCCGTTCGGTTGTTCCTTCAAAAAGCCCTGATGGTTCAGGGCTTTTTGTTATGTCAGGGGGTGAACCCATGGAAGAAGAAATGCGCATCGAAGATGAACGGTGGATGGAGCTGGCGCTCTCTCTGGCGGAGTCAGCCCGGGGACAGACGTCGCCAAACCCGTTGGTCGGGGCGGTGGTGGTGAAGGATGGCCAGTTGAAAGGTTCCGGTGTTCATCTGAAAGCCGGCGCCCCCCACGCCGAAGTGTACGCCCTCGAGATGGCGGGAGAAGAGGCCCGGGGGAGCACCCTGTATGTGACGTTGGAGCCCTGCAACCATTACGGCCGGACGCCGCCCTGCACGGAAAAAACGATCCGGTCCGGGGTGAAGCGAGTGGTGATCGGCAGCACCGACCCCGACTCCCGGGTGTCGGGGGAAGGGATCCGTCGGCTTCAAGACGCAGGCCTTTCGGTTACGGTCGGTGTGCTGGGCGACCGTTGCGACCGCTTAAACGAAGCGTATTTTCATCACCGCCGTACGGGATTCCCCTTTGTCACCCTGAAGACCGCCGTCACCCTCGACGGAAAGACGGCGGCCCCCTCCGGTGACAGCCGGTGGGTGACAGGACCGGCGGCGCGGGAGGAAGTGCACCGTCTCCGACACCATCACGACGCCGTTCTGGTCGGCATCGGAACCGTGCTGCAGGACCGCCCCCGCTTGACCGTCCGTCTGCCTGGGGGAGGCAGCCATCCACTCCGGGTGGTGTTGGACAGTACCTTGCGGCTGCCCCCGGACACCCCGGTGACCGATGTCCGGGAAGCGCCGACCTGGGTCTTCTGCACGGATCGGGCCGACCGGGAGAAAGAACGGGGGCTCGCCGACCGAGGGGTTCGCGTGGTCCGGACAGGCCCGGGACCGCGGGTAAACTTACGGCAGGTCTTCAGGCGACTGGGTGAAGAAGGAATCATTTCCGTCCTGGCGGAAAGCGGCGGAGAATTGAATGCCTCCCTTCTCCGGGAGGGATGGGTGGATAAAATGATGGTTTTCATCGCCCCGAAAATATTGGGAGGCAAGGAGAGCCCCACGGCTGTGGAAGGGAACGCGCCGGGGCGCATGGCGGATGCGCTGTCCCTCAAAGAGGTGTCCATCCGGTCCTTCGGGGAAGACTTTTGTTTGACGGGATATCCGAAAAAAGCGGAAAAGGGGGGATAGGTCGTGTTTACGGGTCTGGTGGAAGAAGTGGGAACGATCCGTTCGATCGACCGGAAAGGAAATGCGATGCGACTTACCGTTTCCTGTCGCAAAGTGGTGAATGGAGTAAAAACCGGAGACAGTATCGCCGTCAACGGGGTCTGTCTCACCGTGACCGAGTCCGGAGCGGATCATTTTTCCGCGGACGTGATGCCGGAGACGATGATGAAGTCCAACCTGGGAGAGCTCGCGGTGCAGTCCCCCGTCAACTTGGAACGGGCGTTGGCGGCGGGGGACCGACTGGGCGGCCATTTTGTTCAGGGCCATGTGGACGGAGTGGGCCGGATTCTTTCCCGCACTCCCGTCGAGAATGCGGTCCTGTTCCGAATCGGGGTGCCCCGGGAGCTGACGCGTTGGATGGTGGACAAAGGGTCGGTGGCGGTCAACGGGATCAGTCTGACGATCGTCCGGACCGAACCGGAAGCCTTTTCGGTCTCCATCATTCCGCACACCCTGCAAGTGACGCAGTTGAAGGAAGCCCGTCCGGGAGATCCGGTCAATATCGAATGCGATATGATCGGGAAGTACGTGGCCAAGTTGACGAGTGGTTATGCGGCGCCCGGATTGACCGCAGAAAAACTGAAAGAGTCCGGTTTTGTCCGATAAGAGGAGGTGTGGCCCATGCGCGGCTTTGATCCCATTGAAGAAGCCATCTACGAACTGATGCAGGGGGAAGTTGTCATCGTGGTCGACGATGAAGACAGGGAAAACGAAGGGGACTTCGTGGCTTTGGCCGAAAAGGCGACGCCGGAGGTGATCAATTTTATGATCACCCACGGCCGGGGGCTGGTTTGCGTGCCGATCACGGAGGAGCGGGCTGCGGAACTCGACCTCCCGTTGATGGTGCAACACAACACCGAAGCTCACGAAACGGCCTTTACTGTGTCCGTCGACCATAAAACTTGCACCACCGGTATTTCCGCCCATGAACGAGCCGAGACGGTCCGCGCCCTGATCGACCCCCGGACAAAGGGTGGGGATTTCCGCCGCCCGGGTCATATATTCCCGTTGATCGCCAAAAAAGGGGGCGTGCTGCGCCGTGCCGGCCACACCGAAGCCGGAGTGGATCTCGCCCGTCTGTGCGGGGCTTATCCCGCGGCGGTCATCTGTGAAGTGATCAAGGAAGACGGCAACATGGCCCGGGTTCCGGATCTGATGAAGATCGCCGGGGAACACGGACTCAAAATCATCACCATTCAGGATTTGATCCATTACCGCAACCGGAAAGACAAATTGGTGGAACGGGTGGTCTCTACACGGCTCCCGACGGAGTTTGGGGAATTCACCGCCTACGGTTATAAAAACGAGGTGGACGACAAGGAGCACATCGCATTGGTGAAGGGACAAATCGATGGGGAGAAACCGGTGATGGTTCGCGTTCATTCCGAGTGCCTCACCGGGGATGTGTTCGGCTCCCACCGTTGCGATTGCGGTCCCCAGCTGCATGCCGCCCTGAGTCAGATTGAGCAGGAAGGAACGGGCGTTCTTCTCTACATGCGCCAGGAAGGCCGTGGGATCGGTCTGCTGAATAAACTGAAGGCATACAAACTGCAGGAAGAAGGACTGGATACGGTGGAAGCCAACCTGAAGCTGGGCTTTCGTCCGGACCTTCGGGAGTACGGGATCGGAGCCCAGATCCTGAGGGATCTCGGGGTGCGGAAAATGCGTCTATTGACCAACAACCCCCGAAAAATCACGGGACTGAAAGGGTACGGTCTGGAAGTGACCGAGGTGCTGCCGATCGAAATGCCGGCCGTGCCGGACAACGAAAAATACCTTCGCACCAAGAAAAGCAAACTGGGGCACATGCTCCACTTTTAACATCCGACTTGTGAGAGGAGATGGAATGCGATGGCCCGAATCTATGAAGGAGACCTGACCGCCGGCGGTTTGCGCTTCGGAATTGTGGTCAGCCGTTTTAACGAACTGATCACTTCCAAGCTGCTGGAGGGTGCCAAGGATGCGCTGAAAAGGCACGGAGCCGATGAAGACGATGTCGATGTCGCCTGGGTTCCGGGCGCTTTTGAGATTCCGCTGATCGCGGATCAGATGGCCGAATCGGGGCGGTATGATGCCGTGATCGCCCTGGGAGCCGTGATCCGGGGTTCCACCCCCCATTTTGATTATGTCTGTTCGGAAGCGGCCAAAGGGGTGGGGGCCGTTTCCCTTAAGCGCTCCCTGCCGGTGATCTTCGGGGTGATCACCGTGGACACCATCGAGCAGGCCATTGAACGGGCCGGAACCAAAGCCGGGAACAAAGGTTGGGAGGCCGCCGTTTCCGCCATCGAGACAGCCAATTTGCAGCGTTCCCTGAAGGAAGCCCGGCAGGACTGATCCGACGGGAAGGGAGCAGGGCAGACGTGGATGTGACGATCAAACTGGAGATGTTTGAAGGGCCGCTGGACCTCTTGCTCCACTTGATTGACAGATCGGAAGTGGATGTGTGCGAGATCCCGATCGCCCGCATTACCGACCAGTACATGGAATATCTGTCGACCATGCAACGCTTTGAACTGGAGGTGGCCAGCGAATTCCTCGTGATGGCCGCCACCCTGCTCGCCATCAAAAGCCGGATGTTGCTTCCCCGGGCGGAGCCCGCCGATCTTTCCGACGTGATGCAAGAAGAGGAAGGATTGGATCCCAGGGAAGAGCTGGTGGAACGTCTTCTGGAATACAAACGTTACAAACGGCTCGCTGACGCTTTGCGGGAACGGGAGGAAGAGCGGAGCCGGGTGTACACCCGGCCGCCGATGGACCTGACTCCCTACACACCGGAAGAAAACCCGCTGAAAGGCGTCTCACCCGATGACCTCCTCGAAATCTTCGTCGATGTGATGAGTCGAAGGGAAGAGGAGGCCGAACCCGCGCGAATGACCCGGGAAGAGATCTCGGTCAGCGACCGGATGGAGGAAATCCACGGACTTCTGCTCCGGACCCGGGGAGAACTGCGGTTTTCCGAATTGCTCCGGTGGGGCCGGATCACACGGGAACGGGTGGTTACCACCTTCCTTGCTCTTCTCGAGCTGATGAAGCTGAGGCGGATTCGGATCCGCCAGGCCGGGTTGTTTGACGATATCCGAATCGAAGCGAAACCGGGTGAGGGAGGGGAGTCATCTGATGAATTCACAGCTGAAACCGGTGATTGAAGGCCTGTTGTTCGCCGCCGGGGAGGAAGGGCTTCGTCCGTCGGAAATCGCCGAAGTGACGGGGATGGATAAAAAGGCCGTCCGTCAGTTACTGAAAGAGATGGCGGAAGAATGGAAAAAGGCGGGGCGGGGAATCCAAATTGTCGAAGTGGCCCAGGTCTATCAGCTGACCACCCTGCCGGAGCACCGGCGCTATTTTGAGAGATTGGCCAAATCGCCCTCCCGCTCCCAGCTTTCCCGGGCGGCGCTGGAGACGCTGGCCATCATCGCCTACCGCCAGCCGATCATCCGCGCCGATGTGGAAGAGGTGCGGGGGGTAAAATGCGACAAGGCGATTTATTACCTGAAACGGAAAGGCTTGATCCGGGAAGTGAGCCGGGCCGAAGGGGTGGGTCGACCGATTCTGTACGGCACCACCCGCGAATTCCTCGACTACTTCGGTCTGACCAGTCTGGACGAGCTCCCGCCCGTCGATTCCATTTTCGATTGGGCCGAATGGGAAAGGGAAAGAGGAGAGTTGTACGAACGTCTGGGTGTGGAACCACGGACCGGGGAAGAGTCCCCGACGGACGCGGAGCCGTCCGGTGCAAAGGAAACCACGGAATCATAAGCTCCCCGCGGAAATGACCGCGGGGTTTTCGTATGTTTTTCGGAAGTTCCGCCGATAATACCGGATATTGGAAGAGGCATGAGGCGGACAGGTGGTTGATGGAGATGGACGTGATTTGGAAGGTTCCTTTGATGGTGTTCCTCGGGCTTCTCGTCATCTTCCCCTTCACATCGATCCGGATCCGTGTTCAATACCGGAGAAAAGGGGAGAAAGATCACCTGGAACTGGGCTGGCGCTTGTTGTTCGGTCTTCTCCGTTTCCGGACCGTCATCCCTTCGTTCTGGCTGAACTGGAAAGGGGTTTCATTCCGGACGGAACAAGAGGACCGGGAGACGGCTCATAAACGACGAATCAGCCTCCGCATGGTGAGGAGGTTTTGGTCTGAACGCTCTTGGATCCGGCGGCAGATCGTTTCCTTCCATGAGATTGTGACAGAGACCTATCGCCGTTTTCTGAGACACGTGGTGTGTGAGAGGCTGGTGTGGAACTCCCGGATCGGAACGGGAGATGCGGCGTCCACCGGGGTGGTGACGGGAATCGTATGGGGAGTGAAAACGACGTTGGTGGGATTCACAAGTCCCCTCCTCCGCTGGACCGATCCTCCGCGGCTCGACGTGCATCCGCTTTTTCACGAAGAAAAGATTGAAACGGAGCTGGACAGTATATTCCGTTTTCGGATCGGGCACGCTATCCTTGCTGTCATTCACCTGCTCATAGGGATGATGCGCCACAAAAAAGGGAGTGAAGAAAATTGGCGGAACACCCAATTCAGGGCTTGATGACCACGGCCATGGAGAACATCAAAGAAATGGTGGATGTAAACACCATCGTTGGGGACCCGGTGGAATCTCCGGACGGCAGTATGATCATTCCCGTTTCCAAAGTCGGCTTCGGTTTCGCTGCAGGAGGAAGTGAATTTCAGGGTCAACAGGGAGAAGGCGGGATGGAGAGGGGGAAAGGCCGGGACGAAGAGCCGTCCATGGAAATGCCTTTCGGAGGCGGAAGCGGAGGGGGCGTCTCCATCACCCCCATCGGATTTTTGGTGGTCAATCAGAAAGGGATCCGGATGCTCAACATGGACGGCAACACCCATCTCTTCGACCGCATGCTGGACTTGGCCCCCAACCTGATGGAGCGGCTTCAGAATCTCACCCGTGGGGGAAAAAAGGATCCATGTTCCGAACCCAAAACCGATATCTGATGCAGGATCCGGCACGGAAAGAAAAGTCCCCGATCCATGTCAATCACAGACCGTTCCCGAACCGGGGACGGTCTTTTTCCGTCTTTTTTTACAAGGAGGATGTTGTCCCTGAACGCCCTCCCCAAAGACGTCCCGCTGAGTAGGGTGGAAAAGGTCGCTCAGACAGAACACGACTTCCGTATAACGCTCCGTTAATGGAATAAACAGATCCGGTCTTTTTCATAACCCTGTCCCACCGGCATATAAATTGTACAAACACAAGCCCTAAGGTGGATGAGCCATGCGGTTGACACGCATACTGATTGCACTTTGCGTTTTCTGGGTTTGGATCTTTACCTTGTCGGAGACCCGCGCCGGCCATCGTCCAACTTATCTGGACTTGAGCGCGAAGTCGGCAGCAGCGATCGATGTTCGATCAGGCAGGATTCTGTATGAGAAAGAAGCCCGGAAACGGATGCGGATTGCCAGCATCACAAAAATCATGACAGCCATTGTGGCGATTGAAAACGGCGACCTGGACGAAAAAGTAAAGGTGGGACCCCGTGCCGAAGGGGTGGAGGGTTCATCCATCTATCTGAAACAGGGAGAAGAAATCCCCTTGGAACATCTGCTTTACGGTTTGATGCTCCGCTCGGGAAATGATGCTGCCGTGGCGATCGCCGAGCACATCGGGGGATCCGTGGAAGGTTTCGTCTATAAAATGAACGAAAAAGCCCAATACCTGGGGATGGAACATTCGCATTTTGAAAATCCCCACGGACTGGACTCCCCCGGTCATTATTCCACGGCCATTGATATGGCGCGGTTGGCCGCCTATGCCCTCAAAAACCCCGAATTCCGGAAAATCGTCGGAACCCAGGTGAAAACCGTTCCTTGGACGGGGGAAAAGTGGCATCGAAAATGGTACAACAAGAACAAACTGCTTCGTCTCTATCCGGGAGCCGACGGGGTGAAGACCGGGTATACCAAACTGTCCAAGCGGACCCTGGTCTCTTCCGCGACGCGGGATGGAAGGCAGGTTGCGGCGGTCACCCTGAATGCTCCCGATGACTGGAACGATTCCATGCAACTTTTGGAATACGGGTTTCGTCATTTTGAGGAAACGGAGCTGGTTCGGGAAGGGGATGAAATGGCTTCCATTCCCGGCAGCCATGAACCCCGCCTGGCTGTCACCGTGTCGAGGAGTTTCCGATACCCCCTGATGGAAGAAGAAAAGGACCGGGTGAAGGTGAAGCCGATGATCACCTACCCGTTGTCCAAAGCGAAAAAAGAAGGGATTCAAGTCGGCACCGCCCGGATTCTCATCAACGGTGAAGCGGTGGGGGCCGTTCCCCTGGAGGTCCGGGTGTCGGAGGAGGAAACCATGATGGAGGAGTGGCTCGGTGTGTTGGCCGCTCTGTTTGGAAGAGGGGGTTGACCGTTGGTCAATTATATCTGGTTGTTCATGATGGTGAGCGGGGTGGTGGCCGGAGCGGTGCAGGGGGAGCTGGATCTGGTAACCCGTGCGGCATTGAAAGGGGCCAAGGAGGGGGTGGCCGTCTGCATCGGTCTGATCAGCATCCTGGTTTTTTGGTTGGGAATGATGCGGATCGCCCAGGAAGCCGGGTTGTTGGATCGTTTGGCCCGTCTCTTGGGGCCTCTGGCCCGGTTTTTGTTTCCCGACGTACCCAAGGATCACCCCGCCATGGGGTATATCCTGTCCAACATGAGCGCCAACCTGTTCGGTTTGGGCAATGCGGCGACACCCATGGGCCTCAAGGCGATGGAGGAGCTTCAGAAACTCAATACCGACAAGAAGACCGCCACGCCCGCCATGTGCACGCTTCTGGCTCTCAACACCTCCGGTTTGACCCTGGTCCCCACGACCATTATCGGAATCCGAATGGAGTACGGATCGGCCAATCCCACGGAGATCATCGGGACCACCATCTTCGCCACCTTCTGTTCCACCCTGGTGGCGATCTTGTTGGACCGTTGGTTTCGGAGTCGGACCGCCTTCCGGGAATAGGAAACCGGTCTGTCGGAAATGCGGTGAAGGAGGGTTTTCCGTGTTTGAGACGGTCTCTTTTCTTTCCAAGATCATGATTCCGGCCATTCTGGCCTTTATTCCGCTCTATGCCGCATTCCGCAAATTGCCGGTGTACGAAAATTTCGTGGAAGGGGCGAAGGATGGGTTCCCCACCGCCGTACAGATCATCCCGCACTTGGTGGGGATGATGGTGGCCGTGTCCATTTTTCGCGAAACAGGGGCCCTCCAGTTTTATCTGGGTCTTTTCAAACCGCTTCTCTCCTGGGTCCGGTTTCCGGAAGAGGTGTTGCCCCTGGGGCTGTTGCGCCCCATCACCGGAACGGGGGCTTTGGCCTTCGCCGAAAGCATCTTCAGCATCCACGGCCCCGACACCTATCTGGGTCGTCTGGCCTCCACCATGCAGGGAAGCACCGACACCACCCTGTATGTCCTGACGGTGTATTTCGGCGCGGTGGGGATCCGGCGTTCCCTCTACGCGGTCAAGGTGGGCCTCTTGGCGGATCTGACGGGTGTGCTGGCTTCCTGGCTCGTGGTCAGCTGGATCTTTGGCGGATAATGGGTTCGAACAGGGAGATGGACATACCATTCGTGTTTGGCCACGCAACCGTTGGCCAACCGTCAAGGAGTGATGACGGTCCATCCGAATATAACCGGCATGGGAGGGGCAAAGCCGTTCGGAAGCTGCACAAGAAAGGTTGTTTCCCCTAATAGCGTTGTGGTTGATGGTCAGGCTCAGAAGAAGGGAAGCGTCACTCAGGACGCTCCGCTCCCGGTCTCGCTATGCACCCACAGGGCACTAGTACTGCTTTGAGAAATGGAAGGAATGGCCATCAGGTTTGTCGAAATTTGCCTTGAGGTGAATGATGATGGCATCCAACCGGATTCCCAAAGCCGTTCGTC
>NZ_QBKR01000034.1 GCF_003054245.1 Melghirimyces profundicolus | reverse complement strand
ACTCCCGGTCTCGCTATGCACTCACAGAGCACAAGTCTCGCCGGGGTCGCTTCACTCCCGGTCTCGCTATGCACTCACAGAGCACAAGTCTCGCCTGCAGGGATGGATGCACGGTCCGCTCCGAATCATCCTGCTGCGGACAGGGGCCAACGCCTTCGGATGCAACACAGAGAAGCTTTTGCCCCTGAACGCCTTGCTGGCAGACTCTCCGTCGGGCAGGACAGCAAAGTCGCTATTTCGGGTAAACGCTTCCCTTCTTCTGAGCCTACCCTCAATCACAACGCTTCTAGTTTTGCAGTTGGACCCCCGGGGGGAGCCAGACATAGGGGTTTTCACCCCGGTCGCGAACCGGATCGTAATGGACCGGTTGAAAACCCATCTTCAGCCAGAATTCGTCCGAGCGGCAACGGGCATTGGTTTTGATGGGGAGGCCGAAGCTCTTGGCATGGTTGACCAGGGCGGTTCCGAAATCCCGTTCCCGGTACTGGGGCAGGACTTCCAGCTTCCACAATTCATAGTAATCCTGGGGAGGATCGAAATAGCGGTCGTATTTCCCGTCGATTCGATACAGACTGATTCGAGCGACCAACTGCCCGTCTTCGTAGATTCCGTAAAAAGGGGAGTTGCTGTCATTCTCGATGATGTTCGCCTGAAGGTCCTCCAACATTGAAAGTTCCTGCAGTCCGTATTCGCGGAACTTTTGGAACTCTTCCAACGTTTTATAGTTGATTTTCAGCCGTTCCACCTTGGGTGTGCTCATCGAATTGACTCTCCTTTCAAGTCCCTTCCCTACACCGGATTCACTTCATATTATACATGATCTCCCGGAGCTTTGCCTATGAACTGTACCCCCTGCGGCTGGTGCAAAATTTCCCGTCCTTTCGGAAGGACTTCTTTTGAAATTTGTCGAATGATTCTAATTGGGTCTCACATAAACAGAACCCCTTTGACAGCCTCTACCCCAGGAGGGAACCGTAGAGAGAAGGGACCCGGCCGGGGTTTGAAACGAGCGGAGAGAGGTGCTGTATGAAAATCCAAAAACTTTTGATTGCGAACCGGGGAGAGATTGCCCGCCGAATCATCCGGACTTGCCGGGAACGGGGGATCCGGACGGTTGCGGTCCACTCTGAAGCGGACAAGGGACTCCCTTTTGTCCGGGAGGCGGATGAAGCGGTCCTGATCGGTCCTCCGCCGGTGGCCCGGAGCTACCTCAATGCGGACGCCATTTTGAAAGCGGCGGCGGACACCGGAGCCGATGCCGTCCACCCGGGATACGGCCTGTTGTCTGAGAACGCGGATTTCGCCCGGAAAGTGAAAGAAGCGGGGTTGACCTTCGTCGGACCGGCCCCGGAGGTAATCGCCCGGATGGGAGACAAAGTGACCGCCCGGAGGACGATGGAAGAGGCCGGTGTTCCCGTGGTTCCCGGAACGGAAGATCTCCGGGATCCGGAGGAGGCGGTCCGGGAGGCGGTGAAAATCGGATGGCCGGTGATGATGAAAGCCAGTGCAGGCGGAGGCGGCATCGGGATGCAGGTCCTTCGTGGCGAAGAGGAGCTGAAAAAGGCGTTCCCTTCCGCACAGGGGCGGGCCAAGGCGTATTTCGGGGATGATACGCTGTTCATGGAACGCTTCATCGAATCCCCCCGCCATGTGGAAGTGCAGGTCTTCGCCGACCACCGTGGAAAGACGGTCCACCTTTTTGAACGGGAGTGTTCGGTCCAGCGGCGCAACCAGAAGGTGGTGGAGGAGAGTCCCTCCCCCTCCATCCGGCCTGGAACCCGTGAATCGCTTTGCAAGGCGGCGGTCCGGGCGGCAAAAGCCGTCGGTTATACCGGTGCGGGCACTGTTGAATTTCTGGTGGACCCGGAGGAGAATTTTTACTTTTTGGAGATGAATACCCGCCTTCAGGTGGAACACCCCGTCACCGAAATGGTGACCGGATTGGATCTGGTGGCCCTCCAGCTGGACGTGGCGGAGGGAAAAGACTTGGCTTTGGATCAGGATCAGATCCGGATGACAGGGCATGCCCTGGAATATCGGGTGTACGCCGAAGACCCGGAACGGTTTTTGCCTTCTCCGGGGACTCTGGAAGCTTTTTCCCCTCCTGAAGGAGAGGGAATCCGGGTGGATGCCGGAGTGGAGGCGGGGTCCCAGGTGGCGCCCTATTACGACCCGATGATCGCCAAATGCATCGTGCACGCCGACTCCCGGGAGCAGGCCCTGGCCCGCAGCCGGAAAGCACTGGCAGCTTTTGAAGTCAGCGGAATCAAGTCCAACCTTCCGCTCCTGATAAACATTCTCGATCAACCCGAATTTATCCGGGGCCGATACGATACAACACTCTTGACAAAACCACTCCAATTCGACAAGAGGTGAAGGAATTGAAATCGATCCAAGCAACCATGGCGGGCACCGTGCTGCAGGTGATGGTATCGGAGGGGGATCGGGTGGAATCCGGTCAGGATGTGGTCCTGCTGGAATCCATGAAGATGGAGGTTCCCGTTCAGGCGGAAGAGGGCGGGACCGTGTCGGCGGTCAAAGTGGAAGTCGGAAGCTTCGTCAGTGACGGAGATATCCTGATCGAGCTGGATGACTGACTCGGTTTTTTTACAGAGGGGTGATCCGGTGCAAAAGGTGAAGCTGGTGGAGGTGGGGTTGCGGGATGGTCTGCAGAACGAGTCCCGGAGTCTCCCCACGGAAGTGAAAGTGACCATCGCCAATTTGCTGATCGACGCCGGAGTAAAGGAACTGGAGGTGACCTCTTTCGTCCATCCCAAGTGGGTACCCCAACTGGCGGACGCCGCCGAGTTGGCGAATTCCCTTCCCCGGCGGCCGGATGTGTGCTGTCGTGCCCTCGTCCCCAACCGGAAAGGTCTGGAGCGGGCCCTGGATACGAACATCGATGAATTTGCCGTTTTTCTTTCCGCGAGCGAAACCCACAACCGGAAGAACATCAACAAAGGGATCCGCGAAACATACCCGGTGCTGGAAGAAGTGGTCCGGGAAGCCACGGCGAAGGGGAAACGGGTCCGGGGGTACGTCTCCACGGTCTTCGGCTGTCCTTATGAAGGAGAAGTGCCCTTGTCCAATACGGCGGAAATCGTGAACCGCCTCCTGGAGATGGGCGTCTATGAAATTTCTCTGGGGGACACGATCGGGGTGGCCACGCCGCGGCAAGTGAAAGAAAAATTGAAGGCCCTTACACGCGAGGTGCCCGCGGACCGGCTGGCCGGCCATTTCCACGACACCCGGGGGACGGCTCTCGTCAACGCCTACGTTTGTCTGGAACAGGGCATCACGACGCTCGACAGCGCCTTCGGCGGTCTCGGGGGATGTCCTTACGCCCCGGGTGCGGCCGGTAACGTGGCGACGGAGGATCTGGTCTATATGTTGGAAGGAATGGGCGTGGAAACGGGTATCGATCTGGAAGCCCTGTGCGAAGCCGGATGGCTGGCGGAAAAACAACTGGGAAAAAAGCTGCCGTCCAAAGTGTTGCAAAGTGTGGCGGCGAAGCGACGTAAGGAGGGAAGCCGGTGAGTCTGGTGGAATGGGAACGAAAAGAAGGCATTTCCGTACTCACGTTGAACCGTCCGGAAGTTCACAACGCGCTCAACCTGCCCTCCCTGGAGGAGCTTTCCCGTGTGACGGGCGAACTGAGGCATTCCAAAGCCACCCGCGTGGTCGTGGTCACCGGGGCCGGGGAGAAGGCTTTTTGCGCGGGAGCCGACCTGAAGGAACGGCGCGGATTCACTCAGGATCAAGTGCGTCGTTACATCCACACGATCCGGGAAACGTTTCAGGCATTGTCCCGGTTGCCCCAACCCGTCATCGCCGCGGTCAACGGGGTGGCTCTCGGCGGGGGGATGGAACTGGCGCTGGCTTGTGATCTCAGGGTGGCCGACGAGCATGCGGTTTTCGGCCTGACGGAAACGTCCCTCGGCATCATCCCAGGGGCGGGCGGGACCCAGCATCTGGCCCGGTTGATCGGGAAAGCCCGGGCCAAAGAGCTCATCTTTACCGCCCGAAGGTTGACGGCACGGGAAGCTGAGGAGATGGGAATGCTCAACCGGGTGGTGGAAGGCGGAACGGTGATGGAAGCGGCCATGGAGATGGCCACCCGGATCAACGAAAACGCTCCCTTGGCTCTTGCCCAGGCCAAACATGCCATCGATTACGGCACGGAGACGGATTTGGATACGGGGCTGGCCATTGAAACCAAAGCCTACGAAGTTCTCATCCCCACCAAGGACCGCCTGGAAGGGCTCGCCGCCTTCAAAGAGAAAAGAAAGCCCATTTACCTGGGTGAATAAACGTGTCGGAGGGAGGAGAAACCATGCACGATTCAAGGATACGTCATTATGAAGAAGAGGTGGAGCGGATCCGGAAGGGGGGCGCTCCCAAATATCATGAAAAACTGAAAGCACAAAACAAACTTTTTGTAAGAAGGCGGCTGGAGCTCCTGTTTGATGGCGTCTTTCAACTGGAGGACGGATTTTTCGCCAACGCCGCGGAGGAAAATCTTCCCGCCGACGGGGTGGTGACCGCCATCGGAAAAGTGAACGGGCAGACCGTTTGCGTGATGGCCAACGACTCCACCGTGAAAGCCGGTTCCTGGGGGGCCCGCACCGTGGAAAAAATCATCCGGATACAGGAAACCGCGGAGAAGCTGAAGGTCCCCTTGATCTATCTGGTGGACTCCGCCGGCGCCCGCATTACCGACCAAATCGAGATGTTTCCCGGTCGGAGAGGCGCCGGACGGATCTTTTACAACCAGGTGAAACTCTCCGGAGTGATCCCTCAGGTCTGTGTTCTCTTCGGCCCTTCCGCGGCAGGCGGAGCCTACATCCCCGCCTTCTGCGACACTGTGATCATGGTGGATAAAAACGCCAGCATGTACCTGGGTTCCCCGCGTATGGCGGAAATGGTGATCGGGGAGAAGGTTTCCCTGGAAGAGATGGGCGGCGCCCGGATGCATTGCTCCATCAGCGGGTGCGGAGATGTTCTGGCTTCCGACGAGGAAGAGGCGATTGCCTCCGCCCGCCGTTACCTCAGCTACTTCCCGGCCCGCTACACGGAGAAGCCGGCCCCTTGTGAAAGCCGGCAACCGGTCGCCGATGCCGGAAAAATCTCCGACATCGTTCCCGACAACCAGAACGCGCCCTTCGATATGATGCAATTCATTGAAGCCCTGATCGACGAAGGGTCGTTCTACGAGATGAAGAAAGGGTTCGCCAAGGAGCTGATCACCGGGTTTGCCCGCTTGGACGGGAAAGTGATCGGGATTGTGGCCAACCAGTCCAAAGTAAAGGGCGGGGTGCTCTTCGTCGACACCGCCGATAAGGCGGCCCGGTTCATCACCTTGTGCGATGCCTTCAACATCCCGTTGTTGTTCCTGGCGGACGTGCCCGGTTTCATGATCGGCACCCAGACGGAAAGAGCGGGGATGATCCGGCACGGGGCCAAGATGATCGCCGCCATGTCCGAAGCGACGGTGCCCAAAATCTCCGTCGTGGTTCGCAAGGCTTACGGGGCCGGCCTCTACGCCATGGCGGGGCCCGCCTTCGAGCCGGACTGTTGCCTGGCGCTTCCCACGGCCCAGATTGCGGTGATGGGGCCGGAAGCCGCTGTCAACGCCGTTTACGGCAATAAAATCGCTCAATTGGAAGGGGCGGAACGCGTGAAGTTCATCCAGGAAAAGCGGGAGGAATACAAAAAAGACATCGACATCTACCGCTTGGCCTCCGAACTGGTCGTGGACGGAATCGTGGCCCCCGACGACCTCCGGGAGGAGCTGATCAACCGGTTCGAAGCTTATGCCGACAAAGACGTCACCTTCAGCCGACGCAAGCATCCGGTTTATCCCGTCTGAGAAACGGGATCAAACCGACCTGGATTCCCCTCACATGCGGTGGGGGGAATCTGTTATTATATGGGGGGATGGGGAGGGATGCAGGATGAAGATCGCGGTGTGGGGCGCAGGCGCGGTCGGGTTGCTGTGGGCTCACCGTCTGGCCGGTTTCTTTCCCGGAACGCTCCTCTTGACCCGCACCCGGGAGCAGCGTGACAAGATCCGGGCGGAAGGCTTGGCGTTGACCGGTTTGGACGGCGTTCACCGCATCGCGCGCAACCTCGACGTCCGATGGTCGCGGGAAGAGAGGTTGCCTGCCTGTGATGTGATCTTTCTGACAGTGAAACAAACGGTTGTGCCGGTGATTGCGGCGGAAGTTCGCCGTGTGGGCCATTCCTCCTCCGATATCTGGTTGTGGCAGAATGGAATGGGACAGGAGCGGCTGTTGGGTGATGATATTGATTCCCACCGTCTGTACCGGGCGGTGACAACCGAAGGAGCCCTCCGGGAGGGACCCGCCTGCGTGCGCCACACCGGTCGGGGAGAAACCCGGGTCGGTCCTGTGGGTGGTGAATCCATCTCCCCGCTGACTGCCGGTTTGATCCGCGTATTGGTTTCCTCGGGGTTTTCGATCTTTCCGGATCGGGAAATCGACAGGCGAGCATGGGAGAAACTTGCGATTAACTGTGTGATCAACCCACTGACCGCCCTTTGGAACGTGTCCAACGGAGATCTTCCCGGGCGCGAGGGATTTTCCGCCTGGATGGACGGCATACTGAAGGAAGTTGTCCGGGTGGCGGAAGCGGAAGGGATTGTCCTCTCGGAAGCCGAACTCTCGGAAAAAGTCCGGGCCGTCTGCCGGGACACGGCTGCCAATCGTTCTTCCATGCTTCAGGATCTCTTGCGCGGGGAAAAGACCGAAGTGGATTATATCAACGGGGCGGTGGGGGAAAAAGGGAAACAACACGGGATACCCACGCCCTTCAACGACCGTCTCACCCTTCTCGTCCACCGGGCGGAAGAGGAGGGGGTGCCCGAAGGGGAAGATGGACTTTCGCATCCGCCTTCATCGGGTTAAAGAATGGGAGGCCTCTTCGATGCCTTTCGGAAAAAAGCTGACTCTGGACTCCTTTGTTATCGCGATATTCTTGAGCGCACTGGACCTCGGGATTGTGTCGCCGTCGCTCACCATGATCTCGGCGGACCTTGGATTCCCCGTTCGGTGGGTGATCTGGGTAATCGCTCTCCATTTGGCGGTCTTTGTCCTGGCCCTTCCCCTGATGGAAGCCTGGGGTGCCCGGGCCGGCAGGAGAAACTGGTTCGCCGTTTCCCTCGTACTGTTCGCCGCCGGGTCTTTCGCTGTCGGTGCGAGTGACAACTGGTGGTCGCTGATCGGGGGTCGTGTGATTCAGGCGTTGGGCGCCGGCGGTGTCGTCCCCCTCCTCTCCGTGGAAATCCGACGCCTCATCTATCTTCGCAGAAGGTCCTGGAGGTTGGCGGTCCATTTGGTGTTGGCGGGACTTTTGATCCTGGTTCCGTTCCTGTCCTCCAGTGTGGCCTGGCATTACAGCTGGCGCTGGTTGTTCTGGATCAACCTGCCGGCCGCGGCGGCGGTCTACCTCCTCAGCCTCCGCTTCACTCCGGATACAGGTTACCGGAACCCGCCTTTTCAGACCACGGGTCTCTTTTATTTTGCCGTGATCCTGCTTTCGGCCATGATTGCCGTTTCCCAGCTGGATCCCCATCAAGGTTGGGCCATGCTGGTGGACCCCGGTTTCCTTCCCTTCGCCGTGCTGGCCATCGGCTTGGTCGTGCCGCTTCTGATGGTGGAACGCCAGGCGAACCGGCCGTTTTTCCAAGCCGGGCTTCTTTCCGATCTCCGCCTGATCGGGTTGTACGCGGCGGTGGCATTGGCGGGGTGTACGTGGGTGGCGGTGGTGTTGGTGCCCGGTTGGATGGCGGGAGTGTTGGACCATCCCCAAGGGACGGGAGGGGCCTACCTCTCCATCGTTGCCGGGGCGGCCTGGCTGACCCTGCCCCTGGCCCGGTGGATCTCGTCCCGGTGGGGGTACCAAGGGGGGCTGGCCCTCGGCTTTTTCTCCACGGCGGCGGCTTATTTCACCTTGGCACTGGCCGACGACCCGCTCACTCTCACGGTGGTGCTGGCGGTTTTGGGAAGTGGGCTCGGCTTTACGTTGACGGCTCCGGTCCATGAACTGTTGTTTGAAGTGGTTCCCTTCCGACAGTTGAAAAACGGCTTGATTGCCATTGCCATGTTCCGCGCCGCCGGTGGTGCCCTGGGGTTGGTCCTCATCGGCCTCGCCTTTTTTGAGCCCGTGAAAACCGGCTGGGATGCCGCCGGCTTGCCCGCGTTGTGGGAGCAAGGGTTCCGGATGGGAATGATGACGGCGGCCGGGGTGGCTGTCCTCGGATTCGTCATCTCCCTTTTGCTGCCCCTGCCGGAAGAAACCGGTGACAATCGCCGGGGGGAGTGATTTTCCGGAGGGTTTAAACTGGATAGGGAATTCATACATAACCGCCTGGTGCTGGAAGCGCTGTGATTTCATGTTCGTTTCGAGAAAAGGGGAAGCGTTTACCCAAAATAGCGACGGATGTACGAGAGGTCCAAAACTGCCCCGCAGGAGGCCCTTCGAGGTCCGGATCGGGCTTGCCGAAAACGGGGAAACCGGTCGGGTTCCCTCGATTCAGTACCGCGGGTTCCATGGGAATGTAAGCCTGTATGGCGGGGTGGGCCTTTCGGGTCCGCCAGTCACAGGAAGCAACCGGACAAATGAAACATTTGTCTGTGCGTTGCGGAACGGTTTCCCTTTGCTATACTGGGATAGATCGATGGAGAAGAAAAGAGGATTGGCATGAGAGTAGAGGATACCTACATGGAGCCGCCCCAACCGCTCTTTCGTGATTACCTTCATTTCTTTCATAAAGTGAAACCATACTATACTTACGATCCTGGAGACGATTCGGGTTTCCGCCGGCGTGCGAAAGTGCTGGAGCGGCGGGAGGATCCGGTTTCCCGGGAGCGGCTGGCCGACGTGCTCAGCGAGTACCACGGAAGGGAGCTGCAACATCCTGCCATCCAGGCCAATCTCGACCGGCTGCGCCGTCCGGACAGCCTGGTGGTGGTCGGCGGCCAGCAGGCGGGGGTTCTGACCGGTCCTCTCTACACTGTCTACAAAGCCATCACCCTGATCCAACTGGCGGAACGGGAAGAACAGCGGTTAAACCGACCGGTGATCCCGCTGTTCTGGATCGCGGGGGAAGACCATGACCTGGAAGAGGTGAACCACCTTCACCTTGTGTCCGGGACAGAGGTGGAAAAGGTCACCCTTCCTCTTGAAATTACCGGCAATCCTTCCGTCTCGGAAGTGGTGCCCGGTCCGAATGTTTGGCTGTCCTGGATTGACGGGCTGGGGAGAAAACTGCCGGACACTCCCCACAAGAAGGGCCTGCTTGAAACCCTGAGAAACCTCTCCCGGGATCCGATCAGTCTTTCCCGCCATTTTGCCCGTCTTTTACACCGGTTGTTCGGTCATCACGGTCTTTTGATGATCGATTCCGCTTATCCTCCGCTTCGCCGGTTGGAAGTGCCTTTTTTCGAGTGGCTGATCGAACATAATGAAGCCTTCGCCGAAGCGGTCATGACCCAGGCGGAGCAACTGGAACGGGACGGATACCCGGTTGAGGTGGATGTGAAACCGGACAAAGCGCATCTGTTTCTTATCTCCAACGGGGAACGGCGGGCTCTCCACCGGCGCAATGACGGAACTTTCTTCTCGAGGGAAGGGATGGACGGTTTCAGCCGGGAGTCGCTTTTGGCTTACCTCCGGCGACATCCCGCCGCATTCAGCAACAACGTCCTCACCCGGCCGCTGATGCAGGAGTACCTTTTTCCCACGCTGGCAACGGTGTTGGGGCCGGGGGAAATCGCTTACTGGGCTCTCCTGAAACCGGCTTTCCATCTGGCGGGTATGGAGATGCCCCTTCTCGTTCCCCGGAGCGGCTTTACCTTGGTGGGAAGAAAGTCGCAAAAAGAACTCTCCCGTTACGGTCTGACCGTTGACGATGTCATCCACCGGCTGGAACGGAAGAAACGAAGCTGGCTCGAGAGGCGGTATCAACTGGATGTGGACGCGGCCTTCGGTCGGCTGCGCACCCGGTTGGAAGAAGCGTACCGGCCCCTGATCGGGGAAATCTCCGGAATCCGCCCCGACTTGAACGAGTTGGGTCAAACCAACCTGGGCGAGGTCTTCAAGCAGGTGGACTACCTGGAGAAGGAGACGCGAAAGGCGATGGAGAAAAGGAGAGAGACGGATCTTCGCCGGTTTGCCGGTCTGGAAGCGGAACTCAACCCCGGAGGCCAGCTGCAGGAAAGGGTCCACAACCTCGTTCCCTGGTGGAACCGGTACGGGGAGAATTGGTTGGAAGAACTGATCCGCACCCCTCTTCTGAGCAAAAACCTTCACCGGGTGGTCCACCTCTGATCGTTGGGAAACCGGTTGAACCCTTCCTGAAATGCTTGCTGCCCTTGAAGGATAATGAAAGTCAGGATGTCAGCAATCCAATCAGGTAATGAAAGGTGGACCGGGGAGCGAATAGACTTTGGACGCGACTTTCGTGCAAAACACGATCCACCTGCCTGAAATAAGGTCAACCAACGCCTCTGATGAAAAGTTAACATGCCTGCGGTTGGAAACCCTTGATTGACAGAGGAGGATGCACATGGATTCGATGACGGAAAGCGTCGTTCGTGACAGAAGCCTGGCCCCCCGCGGGCGGCTGAAAATGGACTGGGCCCGCCAGCATATGCCGGTTCTCAACCGAATCCGCGAAGAATTTCTGGAGGAACAACCTCTCGCGGGACAACGGGTGGCCATCTCCCTCCACCTGGAAGCCAAGACGGCCTGTCTGGCGGAATTGTTGCGGGACGCCGGAGCCCAGGTGGCCATCACCGGCAGCAACCCCCTCTCCACGAAGGATGATGTGGCAGCGGCGTTGGCCGAATCAGGGGTGACTGTTTTTGCGAAATACGATCCGGCTCCGGAAGAGTATAAACAGCACCTGATGATGACGCTGGAAACCCGGCCGGATCTGATCATCGACGACGGCGGGGATCTGGTCGGCATTCTCCACGCCGAAAGACCGGACCTGCTGAAGCAGGTGAAAGGCGGTTGCGAAGAAACGACCACCGGTATTCTGAGACTGCGGTCATTGGAAAAAGAAGGGAAATTGAAGTTTCCGATGATTGCCGTCAACGATGCTTTCTCGAAGTTTCTTTTCGATAACCGGTACGGAACCGGTCAATCGGTTTGGGACGGAATCAACAAGGCGACCAACCTGGTCGTCGCCGGAAAATCGGTGGTGGTGATCGGCTACGGCTGGTGCGGTCGCGGGGTGGCGATGCGGGCCCAGGGACTGGGAGCCCGCGTGGTGGTAACCGAAGTGGATCCGATCAAAGCGACTGAAGCCCACATGGACGGTTTCACGGTGATGCCCATGTCGGAAGCGGCCCGGGTGGGGGATATTTTCGTCACGGTGACGGGGAACAAAAAAGTCATCTCCGGAGAGCATTTTCCCCTCATGAAAGACGGGGCGATCCTGGCCAATGCGGGCCATTTCGACGTGGAGATCGACAAGCTGTCCCTGGAGGAGCAGGCCGTGGACAAACGAATCGTTCGCCAGGACATCACGGAGTACGTGATGGAAGACGGCCGGCGCATTCATCTCCTGTGTGACGGCCGCCTGGTCAATCTGGTGGCGGGGGACGGCCATCCGGCGGAAATCATGGACATGACCTTCGCCCTTCAGACCCTGTCTTTGATTTACACGCTGGAAAACCACCAGAAGATCGGCCCCCGCGTTCTGGATGTTCCGTACCACATTGATGAACAGGTGGCCCGCTACAAACTGGAATCCCTTGGAATCCGCATCGATGACATGACCCGCGACCAGGAAAAATACCTGAGCAGCTGGAAAGTGTAAGCCCGCTTCCGCCAAAAACAGTTTCTGTAAAAATCCTGCACTGTCGGTGCAGGATTTTTCTGTTTTCCTGTGGTATAATTTACAGTGTGGTGGAAAGTGGGGGAAAGTGGGAGATAAGGGGGAGTAAAGGGGGTGCGGTGGCGTGTTCATGGGGGAGTATCGTCACACCATCGACGATAAAGGCCGCCTGATCATCCCGTCCAAATTTCGGGAAGGTTTGGGGGATGCCTTCGTGATCACCCGTGGACTCGACCACTGCCTTTTCGTGTATCCGATGTCAGAGTGGAAGCAGTTGGAACAAAAGTTGAAATCCCTCCCCTTTACCAAGGCGGATGCCCGCGCCTTCACCCGTTTTTTCTTTTCGGGTGCGACGGTGGCAGAGCTGGACAAGCAGGGCAGGGCCCACCTGCCAAGCAACCTGCGGGAGTTTGCGAAACTGGAGAAGGAATGTGTCGTCATCGGTGTTTCCAACCGGGTGGAAATCTGGAGTAAAGAAGCGTGGTCAGCCTATTATGACAGCTCCGAGGAATCGTTTAACGAAATCGCGGAAAAACTGGTCGATTTGGATTTGAATCTGTAGGTTTGTAGAGAGGTTGAAGCTGTTTGTTCCGTCATGAAACCGTAATGAGACAGGAAGCCGTGGAAGGGCTCAATATCCGGCCCGACGGTGTATATGTGGACTGCACCCTCGGTGGAGCGGGGCACAGTTCCCTGATCACGGAGCAACTGGGCCCCTCGGGAATTCTGGTGGGGCTGGACCAGGATGACCGGGCGCTCCGGGCCGCCTCCGAACGGTTGAAGGAGGCGGACTGCAGAGTCCACCTGGTCAAAGCCAACTTTCGCAACTTGGAAACGACGCTGGCGAAGCTGGAACTGGACCGGGTGGACGGAGTTCTCTTCGATCTGGGAGTCTCCTCACCCCAGTTGGACGAGGCGGAAAGGGGGTTCAGTTATCATCATGATGCCCCGTTGGACATGCGGATGGATCCGGAATCGGAACTGACGGCCGCCGATGTGGTCAACCATTGGTCCCGCGAAGAAATCGGCCGGATCCTTTTCCGCTACGGGGAGGAGCGGTTCGCCCGACGGATCGCACAGAAGATCGTCGAATACCGTTCGCTGAAGCCCATCGAAAGCACAGTGGAATTGGCAACGGTCATCAAGGAAGCGATCCCGGCCCCCGCCAGAAGAAAAGGGCCCCACCCCGCCCGCCGAAGCTTCCAGGCCATCCGGATCGCGGTCAACGATGAGCTGAACGCTTTCGAAGAGGGATTGGGACAGGCCATTGACAGGCTCCGGCCGGGGGGAAGGGTCAGCGTGATCACCTTCCACTCGCTGGAGGACCGGATCGCCAAACAGATGTTTCAGAACCGGGCCAAAGGCTGTGTTTGTCCGCCGGACTTTCCCGTCTGCACCTGCGGGAGAACACCGGAACTCCGCATCATTACAAAGAAACCGGTGCAACCGTCGGAGGAAGAGACCGGGGAAAATCCCCGGGCCCGTTCGGCCAAGTTGCGCGTTGCGGAAAAGTGTTAAGGAGGGTCAAAAATAAAAATGAGAGAGTACCGGGGAAACACTTCGGTTGCGTACCAGCTGGAACCTCAACCGAAAGTGGCGGCAAGAAAAGAGAAACAGCCGCAAACAGGACTTCCTGCAGGAGAGAAACTGCTGTACCTGGCCAGCGTGGTCATTTGCGTCGCCCTTGCTTCCGGTGTGCTGTCCCTCTATGCGAAATCGGCGGAGATCAATATGGAAACGCAGAAGGTGGCCCAGCAGGCCGAAGAGCTCAAAGAGGCCAACAGAGGGCTCACCGAACGGAAAAACGAACTGAAAAGCGGGGAACGGATCCGGCAGTTTGCGCTCGACAAAGGGATGGTTCCGGCCGATAAGACCGTTCCCGGCGCTGAAAAGCCTGACAAGAAACGTAAAGACAGTCGGGGTTGAGCGCTCCATGGATCCGGTGAAAACGAGCAAAAAGAGATCACTGCTGGTGGGGTTTCTGTGCACCCTGTTATTTTTGGCAGTGATCTTTCGGTTATTTTGGATTCAAACCATCAGTGCTTCCACCCTGCGGGAGCGGGCGGAAAAGTCGTGGCAGGCGAAAACGGTGATCACACCGGTCCGGGGAAGCATTCTGGACCGAAGCGGGGAGGTCAGTCTCGCGGAGGGTGTGGACAAATACATCATCGCCGCCGATCTGACACAGGTGGACCACCCCCGGGAAACCGCCCGGAAGTTGTCCCCTCTCTTGGATATTCCCGAGGATGAACTGGTCGGGAAACTCACCAAGAAAAACGTCAATCAGGTGGAGTTGAGGAAAGAAGGGGACTATAAGGTTTCACGGGAAGTCCGGGACAGAATCATGGAGGAGGACCTGGACGGTATTTACCCGATACAGGTGCCCGGCCGGCAATATGCCGAGGGGAAGCTGGCGGCCCACGTGCTGGGATTCGTGAATGCGGACGGAAAAGCCGTCGGCGGAGTGGAACAGCAATACGACAAGCTGTTGAGGGGCCGTCCGGGGAAAATCAGTTTCAAAAAAGATGCCCTTGGAAAACCGACCCCCCATTCCTCAGAAAAGTACCAACCGCCGGAACATGGCAAAGACCTGATTCTGACGCTGGACGCCAACATTCAGTACGCGGCGGAAAAAGCGTTGGACGAAGTGGTGGCCAAATACGGCGCCAAAGGGGCGACGGCCATCGTGGCGGACCCGGACACCGGGGAAATCCTCGCCATGGCCAACCGTCCCACCTTCAATCCGGCGAATTACTCCGTCACTTACAAAGCCGGGTGGAATGCCGTCAACCGGGCCATCCGGACACAGTACGAACCGGGTTCCACCTTCAAAATCGTCACCTTGGCAGCCGCAGTGGAAGAGGGGTTGTTCAACGGGGAAGAAACGTTTCAATCCGGATCGATCCAAATCAGCGGACGGACGATCCGGGACTGGAACAACCGCGGCTGGGGGGCCATTTCGTACGCCGAGGGGGTCTATCTCTCCAGTAATGTCGCTTTTGTCCGCCTGGCGAACAAATTGGGTGCCGATCCGTTGATCCGTTACATTGACCGTTTCGGTTTCGGCAGGGTGACGGACCGCGCGGGCCGCCGGACGGGGATCGACCTTCCGGCGGAAGAGAACGGAATCTTTTTCGGTCATACGCCTCTCCATCCGACGGAGCTGGCCACCACCGCGTTCGGCCAGGGGATCGCGGTCACCCCGATTCAGCAGGTCATGGCCGTTTCCGCCGTCGCCAACGGAGGCATCCTGTACCGGCCCTATCTCGTCAAAGAGATCCGGGACCCCCAAAGCGGCCAAGTCCTGAAGAAACGCAAGCCCTACCCCATCCGAAAAGAAGTGATTTCCCGAAAAAGCGCTCAGCAGGTGAGGGAGCTGCTTCGTGGGGTGGTGACCGATGGAACGGGGAAACAGGCGGATGTGGAAGGGTACCGTGTGGCCGGGAAAACCGGGACCGCCCAGAAGCCGAAACAGGACGGCTCAGGTTATGCCGACGGGAAATACGTGGTTTCCTTCATCGGTTTCGCCCCTGCGGAAAAACCCGAAGTGGTCGTCTATGTGGCGGTGGACGAGCCGCGTGACGCGTCCCATGGTGGAACCGTCGCCGCTCCCGTCGCGGGCAAAATCATATCGGAGTCCCTCCGGCAGATGGGGGTTCGAAAAACCAACCCCCGCCCGTCTCCCACGGATGCGGATGGAAGGAACGGGCTCCCTGCAGCGAACTGGATCGACCGCCCGGTGGATGAGGTGAAGAAGGAGCTGTTGGAAACCGGAGCTCAAGCCGAAATTCTGGGGAGTGGAGAACGGGTGGTTCAACAGTATCCCGCTCCCGGGGACCATCTTTCCGGAGGGAAGATTTATCTTCTGACGGAATCGCCCGAAGCGTTGGAGATGCCGGATCTGAAAGGGACCTCCCTCAGGGAAGCGATGGACCTCTGCCAGCTTTTGGATCTGAAAGCCGAGGCCACCGGGGAAGGGTATGTGATTCGCCAGTCTATCCCCGCCGGAGAACGGCTGATGGAGCAAAAAGAGATTCGGTTGAAATTAAAACCGGAACCAAGGTAATGAAGGAATGGGTCAAAATTCGAAAAATGAGGTGAACCTCATGGGAGTTTTGAAGTGTGGGAGCAAACGGGGGGAAGAGAATCGAGGTGCTTTGCCGGAGCAGGGGATGCCGTGGTGGAGGGAGCAAAAGATGATAGAAGAATGCCAGCACCAACGGGATCCTGCCACCTTAAAAAGACTTTGCCGCATCATCGAGTGGTCCAAAATGGAGGAACAACCCATCGCCGTGATCTATGCCCATCGCTACGGTCCGACAAGCATGATCGGCCAAGTGGTGCGGATCGATCTTGTCCAACGGTGGCTGATTCTGAACAACGGCCGGGAGGAAGTGATTCCCTTTTCTCTCATTCTGGGAGCGGAGAAGGTGCCGGAAGCCGCTGGCCAGGGTGTTGACGGAATGGACGGATCGGTAAAAACCGGTTGACCTGCACCCGAAAAATGTCGAATTTTCGGTTAAATGGATGAAGAAGCGGAGGTGCACCCTGGTTTTGAGTAAGACCGCTATATTCCCCCGTTCCGTTCCGTGATGGATCCGTTTTGAGCGGGGGTGATCCGCGAAGCCCGGAGGTGGAAGATCTGAACGAAACGGAGTTCTGATGTGGTTGCGGAAGATGCAGCCGGGGGCTCCTTCGGCTGTGGACTGCCTGAACCGGACAGCGGGATCTCGATACCCCTCCTTGGAACCCATCCTTGATGCCGCTGAGCTTCAAAGAACGGCGGTCGACTTTAATCAATGGTTGGCGGAGGAATTAAACAAAAAGCCGGTTCCATCTCGGACCCGAGCCTTGAATTTCGGTTTGTTCGAAAAGGAGACCGGAGTCGGCTTGTATATGGCGGAATCCAAGGAATGGGATTCCGAGGATGATGATTGGGCGTGTCCACCTTACGATGAGCCCGCAAGGTATGCCCCCCGTTTCAAGGTTTACGATCAGGTGCAACAATGGTTTCAGGTGAACAAAGATGTTGGAGTGTTGGGTTCGATCGGCATCACCACTTTTTTGATTATCAGTGCGTTCCCCCGGCTCCATCCCCGGCAGCTTCCGGACGTTTGGGTGACCACCGGGTTCGATGACGGGGAACTGTATCGGATGGGTCGCTGGACGAAAGACGGTTGGTCCGAGTAAGAACCTCCCGTTCCGGTCGGGAGGTTTCTTTTTTGAGCGAATGGGCCCGTTCTATCGCACCGCTTTCCGGAATAGGGTTGTCTTAGGAGAACCTGTCTTGGGAGGGGGGCGGCCATTGTCATCTGTACCGAGCAGTGTGGTCCGTAAACGCCTGTTTATCGCGCTCTTGGTGGGATTGTTGTTGTTTGGCGGGCTGTTGGCCCGGTTGGGGTATGTCCAGCTGGTCCAGGGGAAACGGCTGAGCGAAAAGGCCCAGGACTTGTGGACCCGGAACATCCCCTTTGAGGGGAAGCGGGGGCGGATCCTGGATCGGAACGGGGAGGTGTTGGCTTACAATATCAGTTCCCCGTCGGTTTTGGCCATTCCCGCCCAAATCAAGGATCCCGCCCGTACCGCCCGGGAGCTGTCAAGGATTTTGATGACTTCGGAAGAAAAAATCTACCGGCAGATCACCAAAAAGCAGCTGATCGTCCGTCTCAATCCCTACGGCCGAAAAATCAGTGAGGATCGGGCCAAATCGATCCAAGAGTTGCGGCTTCCCGGGATCACGGTGGCGGAAGACAGCAAACGCCACTACCCCGAGGGGAGCCTGGCGGCCCATATCCTGGGGTTTGCGGGGATTGACAACCAGGGGTTGGCGGGCCTGGAGCTGGTCTACGACAAACAGCTCCGGGGCACACCCGGCCACGTGTCCTTCGGAGCGAACGCCAAAGGGGAGCGACTGCCCGGCGGGGAGGATCAATACACCCCGTCCGAAGACGGATGGGACATGGTGCTCACCCTGGACAAGAACATCCAGATGATCCTGGAACGGGAGATGGACCAGGCCATGGCCCAGTATGATCCGGAAAATATTCTGGCCATCGCGATGGATCCCAAAACGGGGGAAATCTTAGGGATGGGCAGCCGCCCCACGTTTCGGCCGGATCAGTTCCGGGAAGTGGACCCCGAGATCTATAACCGGAACCTGCCGATCTGGCGGACCTATGAACCGGGGTCGACCTTCAAAATCATCACCCTGGCAGCCGCACTGGAAGAAAACAAAGTGAATCTGAAAGGGCATTTCCACGATCCGGGATATGCCAAAGTGGGAGGAGCCAAGCTGCGCTGTTGGAAAAGCGGAGGTCACGGTTCCCAGACCTTCCTCGAAGTGGTGGAAAACTCGTGCAACCCCGGATTTGTGACCCTGGGCCAACGTCTGGGGAAAGAAAAGTTATTCGATTACATCAAAAAGTTCGGGTTCGGTCAAAAGACCGGAATCGATCTGAACGGAGAAGCGAAAGGCATCTTGTTCAAGCCCGAACGGGTGGGGCCGGTGGAGCTGGCCACCACGGCTTTCGGACAGGGAGTTTCCGTCACCCCGATCCAGCAGGTGACAGCCGTGGCGGCAGCCGTCAATGGCGGTGAGCTGATGCAACCTTACATCCAGAAAGCCTGGAAAGATCCGGACACCGGCGAAGTACTGAAAGAAACGGAGCCCCACGTGAAGCGGCGGGTGATTTCCGAAGAAGCCTCCGAAAGAGTGAGGGAATCATTGGAAAGTGTGGTGGCCAAGGGAACCGGACGGAAGGCTTTCATCGACGGATACCGGGTCGGGGGAAAGACCGGGACGGCACAAAAAGTGGGCCCCGACGGCCGTTACATGAAAAACAACCACATCGTTTCCTTTATCGGGGTGGCTCCATCGGATGATCCGAGACTCGTCGTCTATGTGGCCGTCGATAATCCCAAGGGAATCCAGTTCGGCGGTGTGGTTGCCGCGCCGATCGTCCGCAACATTCTGCATGACAGTCTGCGGTATCGGAAGGTGGAGAAACGGAAAAATCAGATTCCGCCCGAACAGAGGCCTCTCACCAAACCGATCGTGAAAGTGCCCGACCTGATCGGGGAGAAAGTGTCGGATATCCGGAACAGCCTCTACGACACCCCCCTGCAGGTGAGCGGAAAGGGCGGAACCGTGATCAACCAGGCGCCCAAACCGGGGGAACGGGTGGAGAAGGGGACACCCATCCGGATCTATTTGGGTGACAAATAGCCGAAAGCAGATTAAAATAGGGTTGATGAAATCATTTCATGCCAGGTGCATCCTGGCATTTCTCGTGTCTTTCCCTGAGTGTTGCAGTCGGTTAGGAGGAGACGCATGAACCTGGAAACGCTGATTGGTTCTCTCATGGTTGCGCGAGTGACCGGAAATACCGATGTTCGGATTGAGGGAATCGAAGTGGATTCCCGGCAAGTGAAGCCGGGGGATTTGTTTATCGCACTGAAAGGATTTACCGTGGACGGCCACCGTTATGTCTCCCAGGCGGTGGAAAAAGGAGCCGCCGCCGTGGTGGTGGAAGAGGATCCGGAAACGGAAGACGGTTTTCCCGTCATTCGGGTGCCCGACACCCGAAGGGCGATGGCGGTCCTGGCCGACGTTTTCTACGGGCACCCCACCCGTCAGTTGAAGCTGATCGGAGTGACGGGAACCAACGGAAAAACCACCACGACCCACCTGATCCGGGATATTCTCCGTGACTGGGGAAGAAAAACGGGACTGATCGGGACGATTCATATGATGGTGGGCGATGAATTCTATCCGGTGAAAAACACCACGCCCGAGGCGGTGGAACTGCAGCGCGGCTTCCGGAAAATGGCCGATGCCGGTTGCTCCCATGCCGTCATCGAGGCTTCCTCCCATGCTCTCCACATGGGACGGACCCGGGGGTGCCGTTTCAGAACCGCCGTTTTCACCAATCTCACCCAGGATCATCTGGATTATCACGGGTCGATGGAAGATTACCGGGCAGCCAAGGGGTTGCTCTTCAGTCAACTGGGAAACGATTACGGAGACCGGGCGGAAGAACAGCCCTTGGCCGTGTTGAATGCTGACGATCAAGCCAGCCGGAGGTTCATGGAAGAAACGGCCGCACAAGTGCTTACGTACGGGGTGGAGAACCCGGCCGATGTTCGCGCGGACGACATTCACTTCCACCCCGGTGGCACCCGGTTCACCCTGAACACGTTCCGGGGGTCCGCAGAAGTGGACATGAAACTGATGGGCAAATTCAGCGTGTACAATGCCCTCGCTGCGGCGGCTGCCGCTCTGGGGGAAGGGGTCCCCTTGGAATCCATCCGCAACACCCTGAACCGGGTGAAAGGCGTACCCGGTCGGTTTGAGGCGGTGGACGAGGGGCAGCCGTTCACCGTCTTGGTCGACTATGCCCACACTCCTGACAGCCTGGAAAACGCGCTGGCGACCATCCGCGAGTTTGCCCGGGGATCTGTGTATTGCGTGGTGGGCTGCGGGGGCGACCGGGACCCGACCAAACGGCCGGTAATGGCCCGCATTGCGGCCCGGTACAGCGACCAAGTCCTCATTACCAACGACAACCCCCGCACTGAGGATCCCCGCCAGATCATCGATGACATGCTGGCCGGTGTGAAGAATCTCTCCGAAGAACGTGTGAAAACCATCTTTGACCGGGCCCAGGCCATCCGGTATGCTGTGAAGAGCGCCCAGCCGGGGGATGTGGTCTTGATTGCAGGAAAAGGTCACGAAACCTATCAGGAAGTGGGCGGCATCCGATACGATTTCGACGATCGTGAAGTGGCGCGTGAAGCGATTCTGACAAAAGGATAAGATTCAAATGCAAAAAACCTTGAGAGAAATCAAAGATGCGGTCAACGGAAAACTGATTGGCGGGGTCTCCGACGGCACCCTGCTGGTGGACGGCGTTTCCACCGACACCCGCACCCTGAAGGAGAACCAACTTTACATCCCCTTGAAGGGGGAGCGGTTTGACGGGCATGATTTTCTGGATGCCGCCGCCGAAAAAGGAGCGGCAGCCGCTCTCTGGTCCAAGGATCTGCCCGAACATCCGCCGATCCCCCTGCTCCAGGTGGAGAACACCCTTACCGCCTTGCAGGAGCTGGCGGCGGCCTGCCGCCGGGAATCGGGGGTAAAAGTGGTTGGAATCACCGGGAGCAACGGGAAGACGACCACCAAGGATCTGACGGGAGCCGTGTTGGGAGTGCGTTACCGGGTGCACCGGACTCGGGGCAACTTGAACAACCATATCGGTCTTCCCCTCACGATTCTCTCGATGCCGGAGAACACCGAGGTGGCCGTGCTGGAAATGGGAATGAACCGGGCCGGGGAGATCGCCCGGCTGTCGGAAATCGCGGCCCCCGACGTCGCCGTGGTGACCAACATCGGGGAGGCCCATCTTGAGTTTCTCGGAAGCCGGGAAGCCATCGCCGACGCAAAACTGGAGATCCTCAAAGGGCTCTCCGACGACGGCGTCCTGTTGATCGACGGGGATGAGCCCCTTCTGCGGAGACGCCTGGCCGGTGAGGAGCGGAACGTTGTCGGTGTGGGATTCGAATCGGCCAATGAAGACACAGCTTATGAACTGGAGTTGAAAGGTACGGAAGGAATCGCATTCCGCTCTTCCTCCACCGGAAACCGTTTCAGGCTCGGAATGATGGGACGTCACAATGCGGTGAACGCCCTTCTGGCCATTAATGTGGGTCGGCTGTTCAACCTGACGGAACAGGAGATCCAAAAGGGACTGGACCGGGTGGAACGATCCGGGATGCGATTGGACACCCTGACCGCAGCGAACGGGATGACGGTCGTCGATGACTCATACAATGCGAGTCCCACCGCCATCCGAGCGACCATCGACCTGATGGTCTCCCTGGAGGGATTCCGTGAGAAGTGGGTCCTTCTCGGAGACATTTTGGAACTGGGAGAGGAAGAGGAGACCCTTCACCGGGAAGTGGGCCGCTATGCAGCGGAGCACGGGGTTACCCGTCTTTTCACATTGGGAGAACGCGCGCGCTGGATTGCCGACGGAGCCCGGGCGGCGGATCCCAACCTCCCGGTGACCCATTTTCACAGTGCGGAAGAAGCGGCGGAAAAGCTCCTTCAGGACGGAGGGGAAGAGGTTGCTCTTCTGGTGAAAGCTTCCCGGGGAGCCCGCTTGGAACGGGTTGTGCAACAACTTACAAAAGGAGAGAATTCAGCTTAAATGGATATGCGGTTGATCCTGGTTCCCCTCGCCGTGGCCTTCGGCCTCGGCGTATTGCTGGGACCTTTCGTCATTCCGATCCTGAGGCGGTTGAAGTTCGGTCAGTCCATTCGTGAAGAGGGTCCAAAGGCCCACCAAAAAAAGGCGGGTACCCCCACAATGGGCGGTACGATTTTTCTCACTGTCATCGTCCTGACGGCGATCCCCCTCAGCAATGTCTTTTTCTTTGAATCGTTGGCGGATTTATTTTTTCTTCTTTTCGCCACACTGGGATACGGTATTCTCGGCTTTATGGATGACTACATCAAAGTGGTGATGAAAAGGAATCTGGGGCTGACAGCGAAACAGAAGCTTCTGGGCCAACTGTTCATCGGGCTGGTGCTCTTTTGGGTCCTGTGGGAAGTTCGGATCGTGCGGGGGGAGAATCCGGCTATCTCGACGATCCACCTGCCGGGCACCGATCTCCATTTTGAACTGAACTGGATTTACCTTCCCCTCCTGGTGCTGATGATGATTGCCGCCTCCAACGCGGTCAACCTGACCGACGGGCTGGACGGACTGGTGGCGGGGACGGCGGCGATTGCCTACGGTGCCTATGCCGTGATCGGAATGGTCCAGAGCAATTACATGGTGGTGATTTTCTCCGCGTCGGTGGTGGGGGCATTGCTCGGGTTCCTGGTTTTCAACGCCCACCCGGCAAAAGTGTTCATGGGGGACACGGGTTCCCTGGCGTTGGGCGGGGGACTGGCGGCCCTTTCCGTCATCACCAAAACGGAGCTCCTCCTGCCGATTATCGGTGCCGTCTTCGTGATTGAGACGTTGTCCGTGATGCTGCAGGTGACCTCCTTTAAACTCCGGGGAAAACGAATTTTCCGTATGAGCCCGGTTCACCACCATTTTGAATTGATCGGATGGTCCGAATGGCGTGTGGTGACGACGTTTTGGTTCATCGGGTTTCTCTTTGCCGGTCTGGGTATTTATCTGGAGGTGTTCCTGACTTGAAACCGGCTCACAAGGAGTTCAGAGGCCAACACGTCCTGGTTTTGGGTCTGGCCAAGAGCGGCTTGGCAGTGGCCCGGCTTCTCCGTTCGCTGGGAGCCGAAGTAACGGTTAATGACCGAAAGCCCCGGCATGAATGTCCCGAGGCCGGGATGCTGGAAGAGGCGGGTATTCACGTGGTTCTGGGGGGACATCCCGAGGGGGTGGTCCATCCCGGTGTGGATCTGATGGTCAAAAACCCGGGGATCCCTTACCGGGTCCCCCCCGTTCGGAAGGCACTGGAGCTGGGAATTCCCGTGGTGACCGAAGTGGAAGTCGCATATCGTCTGACTGAAGCCCGCCTGATCGGCATCACCGGATCCAACGGGAAAACCACGACCACTTCCCTGGTGGGACGGATGTTGAGCGCGGGGCAGGTTCCATCCCGGGTGGCGGGCAACATCGGCATGGCTCTCTCGGAGGTGGCCCCTTCCATGGGAAAGGAGGAATGGCTCGTCTCCGAATTGTCGAGCTTTCAGCTGAAAGGGACCCAGACCTTCCGCCCCCGGATCGGGGCCCTTCTCAATGTGGTTTCGGCCCACTTGGATTACCACGGTTCCATGGAGGATTATCTGGCTTCCAAGATGAAAATGTTTGCCAATCAACAACCCGGGGACATCGCCGTCCTCAACCGGGACTCCGCGGCGTGCCTTACGCTCGCGGAGGAGATGAAAGGGGGGGTGTGGTGGTTCAGCCGGCGGGAAACCGTGAACCCGGGGGTGATGATGGAAAGCGGGTGGGTGACGGCCCGCCTTCCCGGCCGGGACCCGGTGCGGATCTTGCCCGTCTCCCGTGTTCAACTCCCGGGGGTCCATAAGGAGAATGCCTTGGCCGCCGCAGCCATCGCCCTGGCAGCCGGATGTCCTTTGGATGCGGTTCGGGAAGAGCTGGCCACCTTCACCGGAGTGGAACACCGGCTGGAGTACGTGACCACTGTGGATGGCGTCCGTTTTTTCAATGATTCCAAGGCCACCAACGCCAAGGCGGCCATCTCCGCCATCGAGTCCTTTGAAGAGCCGGTGATCCTGATTGCCGGCGGACTGGACCGCGGGGTGGATTTCCGGGAACTGGCCCCGGTGTTTGGCAGACGTCTGAAAGGCATCGTCGCTTACGGTCAGACAACGGATGTGTTCCTCGCCCGGGCGGAGGAAGCGGGAGTCCCCCGGCGGGAAAAAGCGGCGGACGTGTCCGAAGCGGTCAAACGGGCGTACCGGTTGGCGGAAACCGGAGACGTGGTACTCTTGTCTCCCGCCTGTGCCAGTTGGGATCAACACGCCTCATTTGAAGAACGGGGAAGCATTTTTAAACAAGCCGTGCATAGTCTTTAAATAGGCTTGCCCCAAAATCTTCATTGAGGTGAAACGCCCATGCCGAAACCGCGGAGCGCTCCCGATGTGGTGATCATCACCGTCATTCTGTCACTTTTGACGATCGGCGTCATCATGGTGTACAGCGCCAGTGCCGCCTACTCTTACCACAAGTTCGGTGACAGCTTCTTTTATGCGAAGCGGCAGATGTTGTTCGCCGCTTTGGGCGTTTTCCTGATGTTGTTCGTTTCCAGACTGGATCCCCGTCTCTTCTACCAAAGAGCGAAATCCGGTCTGTTCATTTGTTTTTTTCTGTTGGTGCTGGTGCTCATCCCCGGCGTGGGCATGGTGCGCGGTGGGGCCCGCAGTTGGTTGGGAATCGGTGCTTTCAGCATACAGCCATCGGAGTTTATGAAACTGGGCGTCATTTTGTTTTTGGCGCGTTATCTGACCTTGAACGCCCGTGAAACCGGAACGTTTCTCAAAGGGTTGGCGGTTCCGCTTTCCATCGCCGGTGCCGCTTTCGCCCTGATCATGTTGCAGCCCGACCTGGGAACCGGCACCGTCCTGATGGGGACTGCCTTCGTCCTCATCTTTGCGGCAGGAGCGAAGATGAGATACTTAGCCGGTCTGTGCATGGCAGGAGTGATCGGTTTTGCGGGCCTGGTGATGGCGGCCCCGTACCGGGTCAAGCGGATCACCGCTTTTCTCGACCCCTGGCAGGATCCCTTGGGTGCGGGATATCAGGTCATCCAGTCTCTCTTTGCCATCGGTCCGGGCGGTCTCATGGGTTTGGGTCTCGGAATGAGCCGGCAGAAGCACCTGTATCTTCCCGAGCCCCATACGGACTTCATTTTTTCAATTTTGGCGGAAGAACTGGGCTTTCTGGGGGCCGGGACCGCGATCGTCCTTTTCGCTGTTCTGGTCTGGCGGGGGCTCAGGGTGGCCATTTTGGTGCCGGATATGTTCATGAGCCTCGTCGCTGCCGGTGTGACGGGGATGATCGTGATCCAGGCCGTGATCAACGTCGGGGTGGTGACCGGTGCCTTTCCGGTTACGGGAATCACCTTGCCCTTTCTGAGTTACGGAGGCTCTTCGCTCACCTTGACCCTGGTGGCGGTGGGCCTGTTGTTGAACCTGTCCCGTTACACGAAGTGAGAACACCATCGGAAAACAGGTGATAACATGAAAAAAGTGATGCTTTCCGGGGGAGGAACAGGCGGGCACATCTACCCGGCCCTTTCCATTTCCAAGGCGATCCGACAGCGGTTCCCCGATGCGGAAATCGGATATATCGGAACGGAAAACGGATTGGAAGCCAAAATCGTTCCCAAAGAAGAAGACATCCGTTTCTTTGCGGTGGAAATCCAGGGCTTCCGACGGAAACTTTCCCTGGACAACTTGCAGACGGTGGCCAAATTCCTGAGGGCCGTGAGGAAATGCAAAAAGTACATCCGGGAGTTCCAGCCGGATGTGGTCGTCGGGACCGGGGGATATGTGAGCGGTCCCTCCCTGTACGCGGCCGCTCGGATGGGAATCCCCACGCTGATCCTTGAACCGGATGTCCTTCCGGGACTGACGACACGTTTCCTTTCCCGTTACGTGGATGTGGTGGCCATCAGCCTGAGCGGATCGGAACAGTACCTTTCCAAGGCACGTCGGATCATCCACACGGGGAATCCCCGAGGTACCGAAGTGATCCATGCCAACGGGAAGAAGGGGAGGAAATCCCTGGGGGTCCAACAGGCGGACAAGCCCATCGTGCTGATATTCGGAGGCAGCCGGGGCGCAAAACCGCTGAACGACGCGGTGACCGAAATGATCCCCCGGATCCGCGAAGCCCATCACCTCCATTTCGTGTATGTCACTGGAGAGGTGCATTATGAAAAAGTAACTGCTAATATAAAGGACGAAAATGAAGACGGGATCCCCCATTTGACGATCCGGCCCTTTATCTACAACATGCCGGACGTACTTGCCGGCACGTCTCTCGTCGTCGGTCGGGCGGGAGCATCCACTCTTGCCGAATTGACGGCACTGGGGATCCCGTCCATTCTCGTCCCATCCCCCTATGTCACCAACAACCACCAGGAAACCAATGCACGCTGGTTGGAAGAGCAGGGGGCGGGATGTATGATTTTGGAAAAAGAACTGAACGGGGGGCGCCTGTGGGAGATGATCCGCGCCATCACCGATGATCCCAATCGTCATCGGGAGATGAGCGAAGCCGCACGAAAACTGGGTCGCCCCGATGCCGCAGAGGTGATCGTCGATGAATTGGACAAACTGTCGCGAAGGAAACATTGATCGAAAACCGAGTCCGGGCAGGCTTTCGTCACACAAAACCGGCGAAGGCATAGACTATCGTATACCGCACCCGGATACCACTTTCGAGATGAGCGTCTTTGAGGGGAGGCCCCACCTGTGGAGAAAATCGCCCAAGAGATAAAAGAATTGGATGTCCAGGACGTTCGTATCAACGAGCCACTTTCACGCCATACCACATGGAAGGTGGGTGGTCCCGCCGATCTCCTGGTTTATCCCCGCAGCAAGGGGGAGTTGGAGCGGGCGATGTCGGTGATCCACCGACACGGGATCCCCTGGAGGGTGATCGGAAGAGGTTCCAATCTGTTGGTCAGGGACGGCGGAATCCGAGGAGCCGTGATCAAAATGGGAAACGGCTTGGACCACATGCAGGTGGACGGAGACCGCGTCACCGCAGGGGGTGGGTACTCCTTTGTCAAATTGTCGGTCATGGCAGCCAAACACGGCCTTACCGGTCTGGAGTTCGCCGGCGGCATCCCCGGAACCGTCGGCGGGGCGGTATTCATGAACGCCGGTGCTCACGGTTCCGAACTGTCCAAGGTGCTGGAATCGGCGGAGGTTCTCCTGGAAAGCGGGGAATGGGCCATCCTCGACAAGGAGGACCTGCAATTCAGCTACCGGACTTCCATCCTGCAAAAGGAAAAACGCGGGGTGGTGACGGAAGCCACCTTCCAGCTGAAGGAAGGGGATCCGAAAGAAGTGGCGGCTGCCATGGCCCGGTTCAAAGACCGGCGAAGACGGACTCAGCCTTTGCAGTATCCCTGTGCGGGCAGTGTTTTTCGCAACCCGCCGGGCGACCACTCCGGCCGGCTGATTGAAGCCGCGGGGTTGAAAGGGTACCGGGTTGGTGATGCCGAAGTGTCGACCCAACATGCCAACTTCATTATCAACCGCGGGAACGCGACGGCAAACGATGTTCTCACCCTGATCGAGCACATCATCCGAACCATCAAACAGGAATACGGGGTCACCTTGGTACCTGAAGTTCAGGTGGTGGGCGAGGGGTAGACGGAGGTGGAACATTGGACCAATTTGTCATCAAAGGCGGAAAACCTCTGTACGGAACCGTCCGTGTTCAAGGTGCCAAGAACGCAGCTCTTCCCATCCTGGCCGCCACGCTGATGGCCGGGGGCATTCATGAGATCCGGGATGTCCCCCGCCTTTCCGACATTGAAGTGATGAACCGGATCCTGAAAGCTCTCGGCGTGAAGTTGAGATGGGACGGGAACAACGTAAAACTGGAAACCTCCACAATCAAATCCACGCACATCCCCGAAGCACTGATGCGGCAAATGCGATCCTCCATATTTTTGATGGGCCCGCTTTTGGCCCGGACCGGGGAAGTGACGGTTTCCCGTCCGGGGGGATGCGCCATTGGAGCCCGCCCCATTGACCTTCACCTGAAGGGGTTGCGGCTTTTGGGTGCGGAGATCCGGGAAGAGAGAGACAGTATCCATTGTTCGGCGGGAAAACTGACCGGGGCGGAAATCCACTTGGAGCTGCCCAGTGTGGGGGCGACGGAAAATATTATGATGGCGGCGGTCCTTGCCGAAGGGGAAACGGTGATCAAAAACGCCGCTCGGGAGCCCGAGATCGTGGATTTACAGCGGTTTCTCAACCGGATGGGAGCCGAGGTTCACGGAGCCGGTACCTCCACGATTACCATTCGCGGCGTGAAGCGGCTTCAACCGGTCTCATATGAAATCATCCCGGATCGCATTGTGGCCGGGACGCTGGCCACCGCCGCCGTCGCCACCGCCGGTGAGGTGTTGTTGACCCATGTGGTGCCGGACCATTTGCGCTCCAGCTTGGAGATCTTGGACCGGGCGGGAGCCGAAATCCGCATTGAGGGAGATGCTTTATGGGTCCGCGGCTCTTCCCGGCTGAATGCCGTAGGCGATCTGGTAACGGAACCGTATCCGGGGTTTCCTACGGATATGCAGCCGCAAATCATGGTGCTCCTTGCCTTGAGTGAAGGGCGAAACAGCATATCCGAGAAAATTTTTGACGGTCGTTTGAAGCACGTCCGGGAGCTGGTCCGTATGGGGGCCGATCTCGAGGCGGGTGACAACCGCGTCGAGATCCGGGGAGGCTCCCGCTTGATCGGAGCAACCGTCGACGCAACGGATCTCCGGGCAGGGGCCGCCTTGGTGATCGCCGGCCTCGCGGCGGAAGGAACCACCCGGGTGACCGGATTGAATCATATTGACCGGGGATATGAGAGGCTGGATCTGACGTTCCAGCGTCTTGGGGGACAGATTCAGCGACATTCGGGAAAAGCCGTCTCCCTTTAACCTTGCAGCAGCACATTGGTTGTGCCGCTGTTTTTTTATGGCATGGTTCTTTACCGATCGAGGAAGCTCAATTTCGGAAAGGAAAGAACGATGGCTTGTAGAATTGATAGTGTGACCCGCAGTCTTGGAAGCGTTGTGATTGAATGTTCGTTTCGGGAAAAGGGGAAGCGTTTACCCAAAATAGCGACTTTGCTGTCCTGCCCAGCGGAGCGGACAGTGCAACCATCTCTGCCGGACAGCATAGCGAGACCGGGAGTGAAGCGACCCCGGCGAGACTTGTGCTCTGTGAGTGCATAGCGAGACCGGGAGTGAAGCGACCCCGGCGAGACTTGT
>NZ_QBKR01000033.1 GCF_003054245.1 Melghirimyces profundicolus | reverse complement strand
TGCACTCACAGAGCACAAGTCTCGCCTGGGTCGCTTCACTCCCGGTCTCGCTATGCACTCACAGAGCACAAGTCTCGCCTGGGTCGCTTCACTCCCGGTCTCGCTATGCACTCACAGAGCACAAGTCTCGCCTGGGGTCGCTTCTCTCCCCGGTCTCGCTATGCACTCACAGAGCACAAGTCTCGCCTGGGGTCGCTTCTCTCCCCGGTCTCGCTATGCTGTCCTGCAGAGAAGCAGGCACTGTCCGCTCCGAATCATCCTGCTGCGGGCAGGGGCAAACGCCTCCGGATGCAACACAGGAGAAGCTTTTGCCCCTGAACGCCCTTGCTGGCTGATTCTCCGCTGGGCAGGACAGCAAAGTCGCTATTTTGGGTAAACGCTTCTCCTTTTCTCGAACCGAACATTCAATCACAACGCATCTAGGCCACCGGAAGACCGGTGGCCTTTTTTGGACGGCTGACGCCCGGTTCACCCGGGGGACGGGTTCGCGGAAGTCAGTTCGACGTCGAAATCAAAACAGGGCACCAGCTGATTGTAGTGCTCCGCCGCCTGGAGAAGAAACCGGACGCCCTCCTCCGTCTTTCCGATGTCGATGTAGTATTTTCCGAGAGTGTGGGAGGCGTGGGCCACTTTTTCCGCGGTGCCGAGCTGGAGAAAGGAATGGATCGCTTCCCGGTAACAACGGGTGAAATCCATGTACCGGCCATGGTGATAATGGATCTGACCCAGGAAAATGAGACATTCGGATCTTAAGCGTTCCCGGCCTTCCAACAATTGAATGGCTTCCCGGACGTGGTGGAGAGCCCGGTCCATATCCCGGGTTTTGAGATAGGTGTGACAGAGAACTTGGTGTACACAACCTCTTTCCCAGTTCGGGAGCTGATCCGGGTTGACCACCTCCAGTGAACGGTGGAGATAATCGATCGCCTGTCCGAAATCATTCAGCTTCAGGTGGCAAACGCCCAGCTCATGGAAGGTGCGGGAAACGAGAACCTTGGAGAAGGTGAACTGTTCGGACATGCGCAGGACACGCTCAAAACAGAGGATCGCCTTTCGGTAGTCTCCCTTATGGGTATAACAGGCTCCAAGAATATTAAGCAAGGTGCACATTTCCAACCAGCGATCTTTCCTCAACATGATTTCAATTGATTTTTCAGTATAGAGAATGCCGAGGGAAGGATCGGACAGGAGAAGGTGCGTTTTGCCCAGATTTCCGTATATGTATGCTTTCTCGAGCTCTTCCGTCACCTGAGGCAAAACTTTTTCCGCTTCTTTGTAATAGAGGAGGGCCCGATCAAACTGGTCTTTCATAAAGTGGATGTTCCCTTTGATTCTGAGATACCAGACCCAAATATTCGGGTTGGATTCCAGGTTGTCCCACCGTGTTTCAAACGCCTTCAGTTGGTTTCGGTAGGCCTCTTCCTCGAAAAAATGAATGAAAAAATTGATTTCAATAAGATCGGTTTTCATCAGAACCCCAGGATCGGCGATTCGGGCGGAGAGCTCCCTCAGTTCCTTCAGGCATGTTTTCGCCCGGTCATAGGACTCAAAAACCAGGGAACTGCGGATTTTGTCAATCAGGCTTTCCGCCTTGCGGAGGGTGTCCTCATCGGTCACACCCATCAGGTCCTGCACACTCAACCCGAGTTTTTTGGCGAGGGGGTTCAGAATGTCCGGCTTGGGGCGGGCTTTCTCATTTTCGATCAGACTGAGGTAAGGAACGGAAATAATCCCGTCTGCCAGTTCGGCCTGGGTCAGTTTCAACTCTTTTCTCCGCCGGCGGATGTTATGTCCGAGGCCGATGGTAAGATTCCCCCTTTCCATCGCAGTGGCCGGAGGGCGGGGGGCAGAAGGTCCGGCAAAAGATGTCAACAAACAAATAATTTCAAAAAAACCGATCCCTCCCTGCTTCCGGCCTTCCATTGTCCATTTACATCATACTTCTTTCAAATGCTCTGTCAACTGATGTACAAGAGAACTCCTATCGATAAAGCAAAAGTTTTAAAAGGTGAAGAGGAGAAACTTTTTGTATACGGGCTTTCAAGGCAAAAATATGTCGAATTTTGTCGAACTTTTAAAAACACGACAATCAAAATTTGTTGTATCATATAAAAGGACCCATGAATGCTTTTGGCTTAGGGGTCTGCGAGCATTGTGGTTAACGTCAAGGTCTTGGTCTTTCCATTGACGGCACCTGCGGGTGCCTCTTTTTTTACACCTTCCCGGGAGAAAATTCGGTTGATATTTCTGCATGAATCGCTGATATAATGAGGAAAGGATTTTTACCGAACGAATTTGGGAGGGAGCCATGAACAAGATCCTGCGAACCGGGGCCGCCCTGTTGACCGTTTCGGCTCTGGTATTCGCCGCCGGGTGCAACCCTTTGTCAGCGTTTCAAACGGAAGCGGAACAGAAACAAGACCGCTGGGACCGTCTCGCGGCGGAAAAAAACGAAAGCATGGATTTAAAAGAGCTGAGTCTGGAATCTTATGCAAAACAGGTGAACACGGTCCTCACCTCACCCGAATATCAACGATTCGCCGTGAATTCCCGATTCCATGTGGAAGGAACGGTTGAAAAATACGGAGAATTCGAGTCCGATACGGTGTGGATCGAGGTGGAGAAAACAAAGGGCGGGGAAGGTACCGGGGAAAAGGAGTTCTCCTATTACACCCGGTTGAACAACGGGAAGTTCAGCCGACAGGTGCAACTCTTCAACGGTAAAGGGGAGTACCGGGTGACCGTGCGGCTTCCCAGCCGGGACCAGGAAGATCGGTTTTACGATGCGGCCCGTTTTGAAGTGATCAACGTCAATCCGGAGATCCGGCGGGATGTCGCCATGAGCCGGGCCGGTCAGGATGCGGGTTTGAAGCTGAGCCGGCCGGAAACCGGCTATCTGGAAGCCAAAGGGGAATTTCGTCTGAAGGGTTCCCTCGGTAAACCAGGGGCCGAACGTTTGATGGTTCGACTGGAAAAAGACGGTCAGGAGTGGAAGCACCTCCTTCGGCTGAACGGCGATGGGGAATTCGACCGCCGGATCCCGCTGTTTTACGGAAAAGGGATCCATAAGCTGACGGTGATGACCCCGGACCCGAAACGTTCGGATTATTACAACGAAGCGGCTGCATTGCTGGTGAACAATCGTTCCAAGGATGAAAAAAGTCCCATTGAGTTCTTCAAGCATTATGACAGCCGCGGGGTCAAACTGGAATACCCCTTGGCAGGCGGCGGTAAGGGGAACATGAAGTACCGGATCAAAGGGTCCATCGACCCCGAAGCCCCATATGCCGCGGAAACCAAGCACCTGATCGTCCAGACGAAAAAAGACGGAATGGAAGCCACCTATTTCATTCCCGTGAAAAACTACAAGTTTGACGACACATTCTGGCTCCGCTTCGGCAAAGGGGAATACGAGGTGACCGTCAACGTCCCCGAGATCACCGAAGAACAGCGGGACTACTTCCGATTCTTCGGTGTGGCCCGGTTCACGGTGACCAACAATGCAGATAAAGATTTGCGTAACTTGCTCCCTTCCCGCGGAATCCAAGCCCGGAATGATGAGATCCGGAAGCTGGCCCGGGACTTGACCCAAGGGAAAAAAACGGAGCGGGAGAAGGCGCTGGCCATTTATGAATATGTGGCCAAAAACATCCGTTACGATGTGCAGAAGTTCAGAAACGACAATTTTGAATACGATGATTCCGCCCTCAAAACCTTGCAGGAGAAAAGCGGGGTGTGTCAGGATTATTCCTTCCTCGCCATCGCCCTCCTTCGATCCATCGGCATGGAGGCACGGTTCGTCGAAGGGGTGGCGGACGGGAATCGTCATGCCTGGGTGGAAGTCAAGGTGAACGGAAAATGGTTGACCATGGACCCCACTTGGGGCTCGGGTTACATCAACCAAAACAACCAGTTCGTCCGTCGGTATACCACCAAATACTTCGACCCCGACCCCGCCGAATTCGCCCAAACCCACCGGCGGACCGGGGTGATGTATTGAAGTTTTGGAATGAAACACCCGTGAAAGCGATGCACGGGTGTTTTTTTCCGGGATCGGACTGATTTTATCAAACTGGAAAGAAGGAGAAGTTTCATGGGCGAAGCGCCGTCGATGGTTCATCGGGTCCGGGAAGAAGAAGAGGGGAAAATGGTCCGGCAGGTCCTGAAAAACCGGTTCCGTTTTTCCCGCCGCATGTTCCGCCGTCTGAAGGAGGCACAGGCGGTGGAAGTGAACGGAAAGCCTGCGTATCTGACTTCCCGCCTCCGGGCCGGGGACCTGATCCGGGTACGACTTCCGGAAGATTCGGGAGAAGGGGTGCGGCCCCAGCCTGTGCCCATTCACGTTCATCATGAAGATGAGGATCTGATTGTTCTCGACAAGCAACCCGGGGTGGTGGTTCATCCCACGAAGCGTTACCCGGACGGGACCCTGGCCAACGGTTTGGCCCATTATTGGCGGGAACGGGGAGAATTCCACCTCGTCCGGCCCGTCACCCGGTTGGACCGGGACACATCCGGTCTGATTGTATTTGCCAAACACGCTCATGCCCATGCGGTTCTGTCCGGCCAAATGAAAAAAAAGCGTTATGTACGTGAATACCTGGCCGTGGTGCATGGAGTTTTGCCCTCCGACGGAGGAATGGTTGAGGAACCGATCGCCCGTTCAAAGGAGAATCCCCATCTTCGCAGCGTCGATCCGGACGGCGTGAAAGCCGTCACCCGCTATCGTGTGGTGGAACGCTTGCAGGATGCGACCCTGATCCGGCTCCGTCTGGAAACGGGCCGCACTCACCAGATCCGCGTTCATATGGCCCATCTCGGCCATCCCCTGGTGGGGGACGCCATGTACGGAGGGGAAACAGAGAGCCTTAAGAGACAAGCTTTGCATGCCGCTTATCTGCGACTGATCCATCCCCGGACCGGAGAGACCTGTTCCTGGGAATCTCCTTTACCCCGGGACATGCTCGATTTGTTGGATCGATTGAAGCCTTGTTAAAAAATGAGAGACAGAGTTAAAAAAACAGGAGTTTATCCCGGCGGTCAAGAATAAATTCGTGGGAGGGAAGAAATTCCAACCAATCAAGGTGCAAATGGCGTTGAAAAAAAGTGATGGAAAGGGATGGTGGTTTTGTTGGTTGCCCTGGTTTCCATGCCCGCCGGGTGGGTCAGCGGGGCCGAGGGGCTGAAAACAGCACCCGCACCGGAGCCCGGGGGAATCGTGCCGCCGCCTGCTGAAGGCGGAATGAAAGCGTTGGCCTCGGCCCCGGGTACCTGGTATGTGGGGGCCACCCCGCCCAATGTGGACAAGAGCAAGCCCCCCATCGTCTTTGTCCAGGGGCTTCACGGGACCGCCGACAGCTGGTGGGGGGACACGCGGTATTACGGGCACAACGATATGTACGAGATTGCGTACCGCAATGGGTATCGCACCGCCTTCGTGGAGCTCCATGATTCTTCCGGCGAAGCGGCCGACATGTGGGACAACGGGGCGTTGCTGGCCGGGATGCTGGAAAAAATCCACCGCTATTTCGGGGAGCGGGTGAACATCGTGGCCCACAGCAAAGGGGGGGTCGACGCCCAGGCCGCTTTGATCCATTCAGGAGCATACCCTCATGCAGGACGGGTCATCACCTTAGGTCCCCCCCATCGGGGATCCCATCTGGCCGACCTGGCCCACAGCTGGTGGGCCGGCTGGCTGGCGGAACTCCTGGGTGTGCGGGACGCCGGAACGGAATCCATGCAGACGGGAGCCATGGAGCACTTCCGTTCGGTAACCGATTCCCATAAGAATGTCGGTAAAAATGGCTATTACACCGCAGCGGGAACCGACTGGGGCCCGTTTCCCTCCGCTCTCTGGACGGGTGGAGCCTGCCTGGCTCCTTACGGGGACAACGACGGGTTGGTCAATGTCTGGAGCACCCCGCTTTCCTACGGAGAGCATTTGTTTACGGCGGATTTCGATCATGATCAACTCCGTATGGGCAGCACCGTCTTCCCCCGGATCCAATCCACCCTCAAGAGCACTGCAATAACGAAGGGAGTATCGGCGATGAAGGAAGTGGCGGCAGCGGCCGCCCGTCCGGAAAAAGATCAACCGCAACAAGTCGTGCGGGGTAAAGATCTCCTGGCCGGCAAAACGTCGGAGGAAGTCATCCATGTTGAATCAGAAAGCGAAGAGGCGATCTTCAACGTGATGACCGAGTCCCCCGATGTGAAAGTCCGCCTGATTTCCCCGTCGGGAACGGTTTACAATGAAGGAAGCCCTGATTTTTACCGTGCCGGTGACGAACCGGATATCTTCCGGGGCGCTTCCGTCCGGGGGTTCCGGTTCGCCGGGCCCGAAGCCGGGGAATGGAAAGTCCGGCTGGACCCCGAAAAGGACGGAGCTTATCTGTTGACCGCCACTTTCCCCGGAACAAAGGACCTGAGAGTGGAGGTTCAGACACCGGGCCGTGCCGGCGAAGAGGTTCCCGTCCGTGTGAATTTGCCCCATGGGTGGAAAGCAAAGCCCGACGAGGTCAAAGTTCGCCTGGTTCCTCCGCGGACCCGGGGAAAAAAATTCCCGGCACAGATGGGAATCTTCGAAAAGAATCTGGATCCGGGAGGAGGAGAACGAACCTCTTTTGCCGGACGTTTGCCGAAACTGAAGGAGCCGGGTGTCTACAACCTGACGGTGGATCTCCGGGGGGGCAACGACAGAGGGGAGCCGTTCCAGCGCACTGTGATCCGTTCCTTCCACGTTCCCGATCCGAAATCTTGAAGGGCAGACCGGAAAAACCGCCCTTCCTTCAGAAGCGTTGTGATTTCATGTTCGTCGAGTGAAGCGACCCCTGAGTGCAGCCGGAGTGGCTTTGGGTAAATGCTGCCGCTCACTTTTTCACAATGCTTTTAGGGGGCGGGTATTCTTTTTATTCCATCCCAACGCTCCTTGATCCGCTCGTGAGAACCACTCCCGCTCGCCTTTCTCTGTCAGGATGTGTATCCCTTTTGCATCCTGGTCATACTGAGTAATGAATGGAGGGATGCCATATGGATTGGTCCGTACTTTCTCTGTGGGAGTGGCAAGCCATGACGGGAATCACCGTGCTCTCCGCCGGTCTGGCCTGGTGGACCAAACGCCGATTGTTCCGGGCCACCGCCTGGGGGAGCATCGCTGTCATCGTTCTGGCTTCGGCCCTGATGGAATCCGGCCCCTGGCTCACCTTTGCGGGAATCGTTTTGGGAGCCGTGTTCCTCCTCCTGATGTCCAAACAGATTCTCCAACCGATCAAGGAGTGATCGGTAAAAATGACCCGACGGGTCATTTTTTTGATTCGCCCGGCGCAACAGGTTAAAATAGACGGGATTTCAGCAGAAGGAGGGGTCCCGATGAAAAGCCGTGTGGCCTGGGTGACCGGCGGCATTTCCGGTTTGGGAGTAATGGTGGCAAAAAAGCTGGCCGGCGACGGATTTTCCATTGCCGTTAATTACCGGAAGAGCCGGGAGAAGGCGGATGGGTTGGTTTCTGAGCTCCGGGAACGGGGCCGAAAAGCCCTCGCGATGGAAGGAGACGTGGCCGATCCGGCGGCTGTCAAGCGGATGGCGCGGGAAATCGAAAACCGGTTGGGCGGGGTGGACGTGCTGGTCTGCGCCGCGGGCCCGTTCCTCTTCCAACGAATCGATGCCGTGGATCTCAGCGACGGCGAGTGGAGGGAAATGGTGGACGGCAACCTGAGCGGGGTTTTTTACTGTGTCCGGGAAACGGTTCCGGGGATGCGGAAACGACGGTGGGGCCGGATCATCACCTTCGGTTTTCCCGAAGTGGAAAATGCCCCCCATTGGGAAGGCTTTTCCGCCTATGCCGCAGCCAAAGCGGGACTGGTTTCTTTTACCCGCACCCTGGCCCGGGAGGAAGGCCCCCATGGGATTACCGTCAACATGGTGTGTCCGGGAGACATCCGCCATCCATACAAAGAAGCCCCGATCGAGGCGGCCCGTGGCCGACGGGAGCCGAAAAACCCCGTCGGCCGTCCGGGCACGGGGGAAGACCTGGCTCGGGTGATCCGGTTTCTCGCCCATCCGGATTCGGACTTTATCACCGGCGGCGTCATTCCGGTGACGGGCGGGTTCGACAACCGCGATTTTCGTGTGGAAGGGGATGCATAAAAGCGACCGATTGAGAGGCGGTCGCTTTTATGACAAAAACAGACATCTTGCAACAAAATCCAAATCAATTGCGTTATAATGAAAGGGTATCGTTATGTACCTACCCGGTCCCGACGGATCGTTGAAAATACCAGGCCAGACCGAACCAGAACATCGAACCGATCAAGCCCAAGACCAAGCCTGCGGGACCATACACTTTCCCAAAAAACAGGGACGCGAGGATGCCGATGAATCCGGTGAAACGGCAGGCGAAGACCGCTGCTTTCTTATTCATGGGATCACCTCGTCCCCACTATACCACAGAAAAGGGATTGGGAAGGTCTGCCGGAAAGTCGGGAGTTTAAAATGTCACGTTTATTTTGATAAGTGAAGGGATATTGGTTTTTCATCCAGGACTGATTGATGGGGTTATTTTTACTAGAAAGAATGGGATGCAGGGGGTTTGAAGTGATGGAACATTATCGAACGTCACCGGGAGGGATTCCGCCGAGGTCCCGCAGCACCGGCCGCCGGGCCGGGGGACGGTCCCTTGCCAACCGGGCCGGAAAAGGCGGACCCAACGGCGGCAAACGGTTCCGCTTTTTTAACAAAAAATGGATTCTGCTGGTGCTGATGACCACCACCCTGATGGTCATCGGCGGTTGTTCCGCCGTGATGATGACGGCGAAACAATACAATATGGATGAAGTGAAGGAAAAATTGGATAGTTCTTCCGTCGTTCTCGACAAAAACGGGAAAAAAGTGATGAAGCTCGGGGCTTCCAACCGGGAGTTAGTGGATTTGGACGACGTGAAATCGCCGGAGCTATGGAAGACTTATCTGGCGGTGGAGGATGAGCGTTTCTACGAGCACAACGGCGTTGACTACCGGGGGTTGGCCCGGGCCGTGGCGAAGAATATCGTCGCCATGGGCAAAGCGGAAGGGGCCAGCACCATCACCATGCAGGTGGCCCGGAACGTGCTTCTGGAGAGCCGCGAAAAGACCTATACCCGGAAACTGAACGAAATCGCCGTGGCTCTGGATTTGGAAAACAAATACAAGAAAAAAGAGATTCTCGAGGTGTATCTGAATTACATCGACCTGGGAAACAACGTCCGGGGCATCAAGATGGCGGCGAAGATCTACTTTGATAAAGATATCACCAAAGAGAAACTGAAGCCCCATGAGATCGCCTTGTTGGCGGGACTGCCCAAGGCGCCCTACGGGTATAACCCCTACACCAACCCCGAGGAAGCCATCAAACGGCGCAACGTGGTGTTGAACAAGATGGCCGAGGATACGGCCCTGCCCGGAGGTCCGATCATTTCCAAGGCGGAAGCGGAGAAATACAAGAAAATGCCCTTGGGAGTCAATCCGGAATACGTGGATAAACACCTGAAGCAAAACTCCTACTACGCCTACAAAGATGTTTTGATCGACGAGATCTCCAGGCGCTATCCGAGCATCGAAAAAGAGGAATTGATCAACGGCGGATATGAAATCCACACCACGCTGGATCCGGATGTACAGAAAGCTGCGGAGAAAGTGCTGGAGAAGAAACAGTACTTCGTGAACCAGGACACCGGCCAGCCGACCGACAGCCTGAACGCAGCTCTCACCATCATGAACACCAAAGGGGAGATCATCGCCGTCGGGGGCGGCCGGGATTATAAACCGGGCTACTACAACTGGGCCAAAAAGAACCGGCAGCCCGGATCGACGATCAAGCCGCTGACGGTGTTCGGCCCGGCGATCCAGGATCACGATTACAACGAATACACCATCGTGGAGGACAAACCGATCCAGATCGGGAATTATTCGCCCAAAAACCAGCAGAACGAGTACTTCGGAAAGGTTCCGCTCCAGGAAGTGGTGAACAAGTCCCTCAACGCCTCCACGACCTGGATCCTGAAAGAAGTGGTGAAATTGGGTCCGGCCGCCCAATACGCCGAGAAAGCGGGCCTTCCGCTTCATGAGAAGGACAAGGGAAGTTATGCCGCCCTGGGGCTGGGCGGGATGACGGAGGGGGTCAGCACCATCGACATGGCCGAGGCCTATTCCTCCTTCGCCAACGTGAAGACGGGCGGACATTACCAAGCCCACACCGTGAAAAAAATCGTGGATCCAAAAGAAAAGAAAATGTTGGAGCCGGAAGTCAAAATCCCGAACCAACCCCGGCAGGTGTGGTCGAAGAAAACGGCCTGGTACATGACCCGGATGCTCCTGAACAACGTGGAGAAAGGGACGGGAACCAACGCCCAGATCCCGGGACACCAAGTGGCCGGGAAGACCGGGACCACCCAGGACAACAAGGAAGCCTGGTTTGTGGGCTATACCCCCGAATACGTGGGGGCCGTCACGGTCTTCAACACGTACGACAAGGACAAATCCAACGATGTGAAGCTGTCCGGCGGCGGGTACGCGGCCCCCATCTTCCAGGAAGTGATGGCCGAAGCCCTGAAAGGGAAAGCCCCGCAACAGTTCCGGAACCCGGGTGTTCCGGAGCCGCAACCGCCTTTTGAGTTGAAGCCGGTCAACGACCTGTCCGCCCAGTACGACCCGAACGCCAAAACGGTCAACCTGCAGTGGTCCGACTATGCGGATCAGCTGGAATACCGAATCCAGCGTTCCGAGGACGGTCAGAACTGGAAGGACATCGGCAAGACCTCCGAGGGAACCTTCAGCGACAACAGCATTAAAGTACCCAAACAGAAGAAAAATGATGACGATCCCTTCGGGGGATGGTTCGGCGGCGGAGAGGAACCCAAAACCTATCACTACCGGGTGATCGCCATCGACACCCAGGCGAAAGGACCGGAAGAGAAAGAGGCCGAGCCGGGCAACGTGGCCACGGTGAGAATCACCCCGGAACAGCCGCAGGACCAGCAACCCCAGGATCAGCAACCCCAGGATCAGCAGCAGGACCAACAGGATCAACAGGATGAATCGACCTTCCCCGATGGCGGGGATCCCTTGGGGGATCAACAGCAGGACCAGACCGGTGATGAGACGGATCAGCAGGATCAGCAGCAGGACCAGCGAGGCAATCAGCGCAATGGCGGTGACGAAGAGGACGGGGGCGACCTGTTCGGCGGCTGACCCCGGCAGACCGGTTCGCATATGCGAACCGGTCTTTTTTTGTTGTCCCGGAAACCTATTGGAATCCGGGGATAATTTGATTAGTATAGATATAAGGCCCTGTTCTTACATTTTATGAAAAAAGATAGAGAGATGATCCGGTCAAAAATCAATATTCCAGATATGGAGGGTCAGACTGACAGGGGGTTGGGAAAATGGAAAAAAACCGGAGCGTGAGGGGAACTCCCACTGAAGCGGGCGGGGGACGTTTCCGGAAACAGGGATGGAGACGGTACTTCAGCCGGAAATGGTTCCTGCTCGTGCTGCTGACCTCTTTCCTCCTGGTGGCGGGGGGCTGTTCGGTCATCATGGTGTCGGCCAAAGCCATGCCACTGGACCGGCTCAACCAGATCGATGTGGCCTCCACCGTCTATGACGCAAAGGGCAACGCAGTGGCCAAACTGGGCTCCACCAACAAGGAATATGTCGAGATGAAGGACGTGAAGTCCCGGGAACTGATCGAGAAGACCTTCATTGCGGTGGAAGACCGCCGCTTTTATGAACATCACGGAGTCGATTTCCGCAGTCTCATCCGGGCGGCGGTGGTCAATCTCAGGGAAGGGCGGAAAGCGCAAGGCGGCGGAACGATCACAATGCAAGTGGCCCGCAATGTCATACTGGAAAACAAAAACAAAACCTACGTCCGGAAACTGGAGGAAGTCGCCGTCGCCTGGAACCTGGAGCGGAAATACAGCAAAGAAGAGATCCTGGAGGCTTACCTCAACTTTATTTACTTCGGCAATGACGTTCAGGGGATCCAGATGGCATCCAAGATCTACTTCGGGAAGGATTTGACCCAAGAGCGGTTGGAACCTCAAGAGGCGGCCTTGCTGGCGGCCCTTCCGAAGGCACCGTCGGCCTACAATCCGTATCTCCATCAGGAAAAAGCCAAGGAGCGGCGGGATTTGGTTCTGGGGTTGATGGCGGACCAGGGCGTCATTTCCCATGCGGAAGAAAAGAAATACCGCGGGATGGAGCTGGGGGTCGACCGGAAGTATCTGAGAAAATACACAAAACAGGAACGATACACCCCTTACAAACACTACCTGATGGAGGAAGCCGAGGAGCTGTTCGGCATTTCCGAAGCGGAACTGGCCACGGGAGGATACAAGGTTTACACTCACATGGTTCCCCAGGCCCAGCGGGCCATGGAGAAGGCTTTTGACAATGATGCTTTGTTTCAAAATCAAAAAGAACTGGATGGCGGGGCGACCATGGTCAACCCCCGGACCGGGGGGTTGGTCGCCATCGCCGGAGGGCGCGAGTACAAGGGGCAGGGTTATATGCTGAGGTCCAAGGAGGAAGACCGGCAACCCGGATCGGCCATCAAACCGATCACCGTTTATGCCCCCGCGGTCCAGGAGAAGGGATACGACGAATACACCCCCGTGCCCGATCCGCCCGGCTTTCACATCGACGACTGGAAACCGAAAAACTACCAGGACCGTTATTTCGGTCGTGTTCCCTTGAAAGAGGTGCTGGCCAAATCGCTCAACGTGGCCACCGCCTGGCTGCTGAAAAACGAAGTCGGATTGGACACGGCCGCCGACTATGCCACCCGAATGGGGTTGGAACTGAAGGAAAAAGACCGCTCTTCCTATGCTGCTTTGGCCCTCGGGGGACTCACCGAGGGGGTCAATACCGTGGAAATGGCCCAGGCGTATTCCGCCTTCGCCAACCACGGCAAGATGACTGAGGCCCACGCGATCAAAAAGATCACCACCGCCTCCGGCGACCGGGAATGGTTGGCGGAGGAGAGCATTGAAAAAGATCAGCGGGTCCTCACCAAAAAAACCGCTTGGTATTTAACCCGGATGATGCACTACAATGTGCGGCAGGGCACCGCTGCCAATGCCGCCCTCCCCGACGGCCGGGACGTGGCCGGCAAAACGGGAACCACCCAGGACAGCAAAGAGGCGTGGTTTGTCGGTTACACCAAGGAATATGTGATGTCCGCCATGGTGTTCAATCAGAAGGACGGCAGTGTCAAGCTGTCCGGGGGGGAATACCCAGCGAAAATTTTCCGTGCGGTCATGTCGGAAGCCTTGCGGGGAACCCCGGTCAGCCGGTTTGCCAACCCCGGGGTTCCGGAACCCGAGCCTCCATTCCAGTTGAAACCGGTCAAACTGTCCGGATCTTATGACCGTCAGGAACAGGCTGTCCGGCTGAAGTGGAACGATTACGCGGACCGGTTGAAGTACCGGGTCGAACGTTCCGAAAACGGGGAGAACTGGCAAGTGATCGGGGAGACGCGGGAGGGTTCCTTTACCGACGGCAGTATTCAGCTTCCCCGGCCGGGTGAAGGGGACGATCCCCTCGACCGGATCTTCGGGGGGAAGAAAAAGACATACACCTACCGGGTGATCGCCATCGACACCGAAGAAAACGAGGAGGCGGAACCGTCCAACACCGTCACACTCGAACTCCGTCCTCCGAAACAAAAACCGGAAGAACCGGGAAATCCGGAAGGAGGAGATGAAGGAGGACCGGGGGGAGACGATGGGGGGGACCAGCTGGGAGACCCGCTCGGTGATCAAACCGGAGACCGGCCCGGAGACCAGACCGGGGATCGGCCGGGAGATCAGACCGGGGACCAGACGGGAAATGACCAAAGCGGCGATGACGACCCCTTCTTCCCTGACGGCGGCGACCGGGAAGCGGGAGGAGGGAATTAACACCTGCGGGTGTTCCGAAAAAGAGGCTTTTCTTTTTCTCTCCCTTTTCTTATTTCCGCATATGCCCGGATGGTTGAACAAAAACTATCCGAAAACGGGGAAAAGGAGAAGATCCCATGAAAAAGGAGATCCAGAACAGTCCGCAGCAGAGAAAGAAGGAACGGGAGCGAAAAGAAACCCGTGAACCGAACCCCCGCCCGGGGTACGGAGACAAGAAGCTGGAAGGTCCCGACCGGCCTTCCACCTGAGCGACAAGGCCCATCCGATATTCGGATGGGCCTTCTTCTTGAGCGGGCGAAGAGACAGGTTCTAACCCCGGTGTTGTCCCAATAGACTGTTTGTACAAGGGACGAGTCAGAGGCCGGGGAGGGGTTTGTACCTTGGTTTTGCATGAACGTTGGTTTACTTCTTGTCGTGTCGGCTTTACTTACATCGGTACGGTCGTCGGTGCGGGATTTGCATCCGGACAAGAGATCATGCAGTTTTTCACGGTGAACGGATTGGGAGGGGTTTGGTCCATTCTGCTGGTGACAGCCTTGTTTTCGTGGCTTGGGATCCGGATGATGGTGATGGGGGCCCGCCTCAGGGCCAACTCTTACGAAGAATTCAACAACTTCCTGTTCGGGATCCGCTGGGGTCGGTGGATGAACGGGTTCGTCGGACTGATTCTTTTCGGGGTGACGACGGCGATGATGTCCGGAACGGGGTCGCTCTTCCGGGAGCAGTTGGGTCTTTCCTTCCATTTCGGAGTCATCGTCACCTCATTGATCGCATTCCTGGTGATCCTCCGGGGGATGGAGGGAATCCTCGATGTCAATGCCCTGGTGGTTCCCTGTATGTTCGCCTTCACCGTGGTGGTGGGGGTGCAGGGGTTGACGGGACCCGGGATCGACGGCTTCCTGGCCATGAAAAGCTTGGAAGGGACCAAACACTGGACCGTTTCGGCCATTACCTATGCGGCGTTCAACCTGGCCATGTCCCAGGCGGTTCTGGTTCCCATGGGCGGGGAGATCAAGGATGAAAAGACGCTTCGCTTCGGTGGGATTCTGGGCGGAGTGGGATTGGGCCTGATGCTTCTGGCCACCAATTTTGCCCTTGCGCTGAAAACACCCCAGGTGTTTGATCTGGAAATTCCGATCGCGCTGGTGATTTCCAGCCTGGGAGAAGGGATGAAATACTTCTTCCTTGCCGTGATGTGGGGGGAGATCTTCACCACCTTGATCGGCAACGTCTACGGTCTGGCCGCCAACCTGCAGCCGGTGGTGCCGCTTCGGCTCAACACGCTGATGGGAGCCATCTTCATTCTGGGGTATCTGTGTTCCCTGATCGGGTTTCCGGTTTTCGTCGGTTTGATTTATCCCTTTTTTGGCTATTGCGGCCTGGTTTTGATCCTGCTCCTGGCTGTCCGGAAGTATCCCCGTCAATCTTGAACGCTTCGTTTCCCGGCTTGGATTGGATCCGCTTTCGATTAAAATAGAGGAAACTCCCATTCAAAGGAGGAGAATCGGTTGAAACTCAAAGACGCGATACGGACACGAAGAAGTGTGGGAAAAGTCAGTGAAGACATGCCGGATCTCCATCTGGTCGAAAAAGTGCTGGAAGCGGCCCGTTGGGCGCCCAATCACCACATGACCCAGCCCTGGAAATTCTATGTGTTGCTCGGGAAAGCACGGAACCGCCTGGGGGAGGTTCTGGCGGAGATTCAGGGAGAAGGGATGAGGGAAGAGGAGAAAAGCCTCTCCGCTGAGCGCTTGGAACGGGCGCGGAATAAGCCCCTCAGGGTTCCGGTGGTGATCGCGGTCGCCGTGACCCCTTCCATGGATCCGAAGGTGGAAGAGATCGAAGAAATCTGTGCGGTGGCGGCGGGGGTGCAAAACGCTCTGTTGACCGCCCATGCGCTTGGGCTGGGGGCCATCTGGCGTACGGGAAAACCCACCTATCATCCCCGGATGAAAGAGTTCTTCCATCTGGGGGAACGGGACCATCTGCTGGGCTTTTTGTATGTCGGTTATCCTTCGATCCTGCCGAAAGAACGGAAGCGAGCTCCCCTGAAATACAAAGTGGAGTGGTGGGACCAGTAAGGCCCTCGTTTGTGGGTTTCGGAGGGGAACAGGAACGTATGGACAGACCGGACAAAGAAGTACTTGAGAGGGGGAGGAACAGATGACCCTGGTCCTGATCATCATCACCGCTTATTTGATCGGTTCCCTGCCCATTCCGGCCCTGCTCCGGTGGCGGCGGGTTCCGCTGGGCGTCCCCCCTGCGGGGGTTTACCGGTTTCGAAACCTTCGGGAAGCCCTTGTGCTGATCGGACTTCAAATGGGCAAAGGGATTCTGGCCACCCTGGTCGGCCTGATGTTCCAAAGTTGGACCGGAGCGGCTTTTGCAGCCGCGGCGGTGGTGTTGGGGGATCTGTTTCCGATCTTTCACCGGTCCGGGGATGGCAGAGGGGTGGCGGTTGCCGCCGGGGCGCTGGTCATCCTGAGTCCTCTGTTGATTCTCTCGGGAGCGGTGATTTATCTGGTCACCCTGCTCGTCACCCGCTATCTTTCCGTTTCCGCGGTTTTGGCGGCGTTGGGAGTGATGATGCTTTCCCTTGTCTTTTTTCCGAAGTTCTATGTCGTTCTGGTGGTCTTTTTTGCCGGCGGATTGGTCTTGATCCGGCACCGGCGGATTCTGGGGAGCTGGCGGAAAGGGGCGGAAATGCCCCTTCGCTGGCGTCGTTTTCGACGCTGGAAGTAATTGAATACAGGCAGGGGCAACCACCTTCCTTGTGAAGCTTCCGAACGGTTTTACCCTTGGCCGTTGCCGGTTGTATTCGGAGCGGACAGTGCCTGCATCTTGCAGGACAGCAGCCGGAGCGGCTTTGGGAAAATGCTGCCGCTTACTTTTTCACAACACTTCCAGGCGAGACTTGTGCTCTGTGAGTACAACCGGAGCGTGGCAACACACGATCTTAAGGTTCAAATACTCACTTTCACTTTGTATCCGCAGAATTTCCGGATGTTCAACACACCGCAGTCGAAGATCAGGTACTGTCCTTTGACTCCGATCAGACGACCCTTGATCCGGTTTTCTTTATCCAGGTTCAAGGGTTTGATTTTTTCCGGTATTTTCTTCTGCGGGTATTGAAAAGTGCAGACTTCCCGCCGGTCGTCGAAAAAATCCCTGTACCGTGCGGGAATGCGGCTCATGAGGGAACTTCTCACATCCGACAGATCCTTGTCGGCAATTTCGTTTTTCAGCATCCGGCGCCAGTTGGTTTTATCTTTGATGGTTTGGGCGAGGTGGACTTCAATCTCACCTGCGGTTTTGCGGTCGGGTACTTCGGCGATTGGGACGGCAGCCACCGCTCCTTGATCGATCCACCGGTTGATTTGGTTGGTTTTGCGTGTGATGCCCACCTTGACGTCGTCGCTTAAGGCGAGATAGACCACGTGGGGCTGCATACAGTGGGTTTCCCCGAACGAAGGATCCCGGCAGGTTCCCTTATGATAATGACATTGGTGGGGTTTGACGATGCAAAGGTCGTTTTCCGCCCGGTCTCGGAAACAGGGATAACATGAGCCGCCGTTATAGGTTTTTTTTATGGGACGGCCGCAATATATACAGGCTTTTTCCCCGGTAAAATCGATCCGGATCTCCTCGCCCAGAAGTCCGTTGAGAGGGAGTTCCTCCCCCTCCACCTTGAATCTGTATGTAATGGGGACGGTATGTTGATGTTGGAGGGGCCGGAGATAGCCGTGGAGATTCATAAGCGGTCCTCCTTTCACGGACGTTTTCTCCACTTACCTGTATTTTACCGCTTCCGTGACTGATTGGGGAGGGGATGCAGCAACAGAAGCGGTGGACGTGTCAGGGGCGGGCAAACAAAAATTTTCAGGCGGATGGTGAAACCCGGACGGGATTGATTCCGTTACACTGTGTAGAACAAAAAAGAATCAAAGGGCAAATTGGATAAAATTTATATTTGTGCTTTTATTGATTGACATGTATTTTTATTAAGTTTATAATGGGTTTGGATGATTCGCTAGGTTGTAAATCTTCATCTGTTGCAATTCTCCCCATATATTTCGATAAAATGAGTTTGACCCCCTTGAGACGAAAAGGCCGGCCCATGTGGCCGGCCTTTTCGTCTCAACAAAAATCAGTTGAAAATTTTGAGGAAAAAACGGAGGGTATGGTCCAGCGCCTCGTTCAGTGCATCGGTGGGCCCTCTAAAGGGATGAGTGGCGTTAAAGGTATGTCCGGCTCCCCGAATGAGGATCAGTTGGGAGCGGGGGCAGGCCTCCCGCAGGGCTTCGGCGGATTGCACGGGGACGGAGGGGTCTTCGTCTCCCTGAAGGATCAGGATGGGTTTGTCAAAAGAGCGGAGACGGCGGAGGAGATCGAAGCGCTCCCGGTTGCTTTCGATGTCATCCAGCACTTCCCGGTCGACGGGCATATCCTGACCGGTCCGGGCGTTGGGAATGAACCCTCTTCCCTTTTCCCGGATTTCCCTTTTCAGCTCGTCGGAGAAAAAATCGACCCGGGACACGCTGTTCCAAAGGACGACACCCGCGACCTCCGGGTGATCCAGCGCGAACAGGAGGCTGTTGGCTCCCCCGCGGCTGTGGCCGAGGAGCGCGAAACGTCCGGTGTCCAGTTCGTCCCCGAAAGGAAGTTTCCTTTCTTTCATTTTGCGCACAAGAAATCGGAGATCCTCCTGTTCCCGGCTGAAGGTGTTGCGGGCGAACCGGTTCAGTTCGGAGAAGGTTTCAGGGTCTTCCCCGACGCCGTTCATGGAGAAGTCGAAGGTGACGGCGGCCAGTCCCGATTCAGCCAAAAATCGGCCGGTATGGGGGAAAAAGCCCCAATCTTTGAAGCCTTTAAAGCCGTGGCAAATGATCGCTGCCGGGTGGGGGCCCGGAGAGTCGGGGAGACGAACCTCCCCGCGGATCACGCGGTTCTCTTTGCCCAGGTCCAGCACAAAAGATTCGGATCTCATGTTTTTCGGTGCGAACACTTCGCACCCGTCCCTCCTTTCCAAGGTCTCCTTCCATTATCTCTCCTCCTGCCGCTCTTTGCACCCCCTTTCTCATTTGAACTGTTTCCTGCAATCGGATATAATGGATTTCACAAGTGGATAGGGTGAAAAGGTCTTCCGCCCGGAGCGGAAGTGAAAAGGGAAGCCGGTGAGATTCCGGCGCGGTCCCGCCACTGTGTTTGGGGAGCGAAGCCGCATGCGAGCCACTGTCCCGTCGGGACGGGAAGGCGCGGTGAAGCTAAGATCCATGAGCCAGGAGACCTGCCTTTTCACCGCGACGCTTGCGATCTCCTTCGAGGTAGAGGAGAGCGCCGGTCCGTGATGGGCAATTTTGGTCCAAGCACGGCCACGCCACCCCTTGCCTCCCGGCGACGGGGTTTTTTCTTTTACCTCATGTGCTGTGCTGGAAAATAGAATGAGAACGGGAGAGGATCGACGATGAGAAGCTGGTCACGCTGGATGGTTTTGATCTTGGCTCTGTCGATGCTGTTCACGGTTTCGGGTTGTACATCCGTTCCGGGAGCAAATCAGGAGGCCGATCGGGGACAGGAAAAACAGTCGGCGGGTTTTCCCGTCACACTCAAGGATGATACCGGTAAACAGGTGAAGGTAAAAAAGAAGCCCGAACGAATTGTTTCCCTGATTCCAAGCATGACGGAAACCGTTTACGCTGTCGGAGCGGGAGACCGGGTCGTCGGAGTGACCACCCATGACAATTATCCCGAAGAGGTCAAAAAAGTGGAAAAAGTGGGCGATATGAAAATTAACCCGGAAAAAGTGGTTTCCCTCAAGCCGGATTTGGTCCTGGCTTCCACCGGATTAAACGGGGAAGAAACGATTGAGAAACTGCGCAAACTGGGACTGACCGTCATTGCCTACGAACCGAAGGACCTGAAAGGCGTTTACAAACAAATCGAAGCGGTGGGAAAAGCCACGGGCAACGAAAAACGGGCTTCCGAATGGATCAAAAAAATGGAGCAGGAAAAAGAAACGGCGGAAAAGATCGCCTCCCAAGTGCCCGAAAAGAAACGGGCCAAAGTGTGGGTGGAGGTTTCCCCCGATCTGTTCACCGCTGGGAACCACACGTTCATGAATGAGTTGATCATTCTGGCGGGAGGAGAGAACGTCGCCAACGGACAGGAAGGATGGGTGCAGGTTTCGGAAGAGAAAGTGGTGAAGTGGAACCCGGATGTCATCCTGTACACCCATTCGGAGAAAAAGGAAAAGATCGCCTCCCGCGACGGTTGGAAGAACATCCGGGCGGTCAAGGAGGATCGGATTGAGCATCTGAACACCGATATCGTCAGCCGTCCCGGTCCCCGAATTACGAAGGGACTCCTTCACATTACCAAAGCGATTTATCCGAAAGAATATGCCCGGACGGTACAATGAAGCAAGCGGATTGGTTGATCCGGCTGATTCCCTGGACGGGATCCCTGACCCTGTTGCTCATGTTGGCCATGGGAGCCGCGGTGTCCTGGGGGAGTGCCGATCTGGGCTGGATCGATGTGTGGAGAGTGGTGGCTTCCCGATTGACGGGTAGCCCCCCCGCTGACCCGGCAGCAGATGCCATTGTGTGGCATATTCGGCTGCCCCGGGTGATATTGGCCGCCATGGTGGGCGCGGCGTTGGCGGGGGCGGGAGTGGTTTTTCAGGGGCTCTTGCGAAATCCGCTGGCCGACCCCTATATCCTGGGCGTTTCCTCCGGTGCCGCCTTGGGAGCGGCCCTTGCCATCTTCGCCGGACTGGGGGTTTCGCTTTTCAGAGAATGGACGGTTCCCGTGTGGGCCTTTGCCTTTGCCTCCGTTGCCCTTTTGTTCGTCCTGGGCTTGGGGGGGCGAGCCATGCGGACGGAGACATTGATTCTCTCCGGTGTCGTGGTTCAGGCTTTCTTCGGGGCGATGCTTACCTTCGTGATCGCCGTCTCCTCTGCGGAAGAGATGCAAAGAATCCAATACTGGATCATGGGCAGTGTCGCATTGCGGGAATGGCACCATACCTGTGCGATTCTCCCCTTTCTTTTGGGGGGATTAACCGTGGTTTGGCTGATGTCCCGCCCGCTGAATCTTTTCACTCTCGGGGAGCGTTCCGCCGGCCACCTGGGGATCGCTGTCCGCCGCACCCGGACGGTTTTACTCCTCGCCGCCACCCTGATGACGTCCGCCGCCGTTGCTGTTTCGGGAACGATCGGCTTTGTCGGGCTGGTCATCCCCCATATGATGCGAAGGTTGGCGGGTCCCGACCACCGGGCTCTGATTCCCGTCTCCGTTTTGGCCGGGGCGATCTTTCTGGTGGCATCCGACACCCTGGCCCGGATGGTGATGGAGCCGAGGGAACTTCCGATCGGCGTGGTGACGGCTTTGGTTGGAGCCCCCTTTTTTGCCTGGCAACTGAAGCGAAGCATCCGGTTTGGCGGATAGGTGGGAGACCGGTGCCGGAAGGGAGGGAAGCGACATGCTGAAGGCCCGGAATCTGTGGAAAGCCTATCGTTCCCGACACGTGCTCCGGGGTCTGGGAGTTTCCGTTGCCCCCGGGGAAATGGTGGGGGTGATCGGTCCCAACGGGAGCGGAAAAACGACGCTGATCCGCCTGTTATCCGGGGAAGAGCGGCCGGATCGGGGGACGGTCTTCCTTGACGGGGAGCCGATTTCCAAGTGGAGTGGAAGGGAGAGAGCCGCCCGGTTGGCCGTCCTGCCCCAGGAAGGTCTCCCTTCCGTCCCCTTCACCGTGGAGGAAGTGGTTTCCATGGGGCGACATCCCCACCAAAGCTTCTGGCCCTGGGCGGGAAGCACGGATCGGGAATCGGTGGAACGTGCGCTCTCCCGGAGCGGACTCGCAAGGGACCGAACCCGACGGGTGGATCGGCTGAGCGGAGGGGAACGCCAGCGTGTGGCCATCGCCAAGGCAATGGCTCAGGAACCGAAGGTTTTACTCCTGGATGAGCCGACGACCTATCTGGACATCGCCCACCAACAAACCATCCTTGACCGGATCCAACAGTGGCAACGGGAGGAGGGACTGGCTGTTTTGGTGGTCCTTCATGACCTCAATTTGGCGTCCCAATACTGCGATCGGCTGCTTTTGATGAAAGAAGGGGCCCGATGGGCGGAAGGGCCGCCGGAGAAAGTCCTGACCCCCTCCCGCCTGCGGGAAGTCTACGGCGTGGAGCCGGTGCTCACCCGCCATCCGGTCACCGGAGTCCCTCAGGTCCTTCCGGCCCCCGGAAACCAAAATCCTTCCCGGGGAGCGGGGGCCCCCGTGTCAGTCGAGTTGTAAAAACGGTATACTGGAAACAAGGGGGAATGAGGATGAAGCTCTATACCCGGACCGGTGACGCCGGAAAAACGAGTGTGGTGGGCGGACGGGTGGATAAGGACGATATCCGTGTGGAAGCCTACGGTACCACCGACGAGGTGAATGCTTTCGTCAGCGAAGCCATCTCCCGGATGGATCCATCCAAGCATGCCGACATGATCCGGGACTTGACGGAAATTCAGCATGAATTGTTCGATGCCGGAGGCGACCTCGCCCAGGCGGGGAAAAAGCGGGACTATCAAGTGACCGCGGAAATGGTGAGCCGCCTGGAGGAATGGATCGATCGATACAACGGGGAAGCCCCGGAGATCAAGCGATTCATCCTGCCGGGTGGAAATGCTCTCTCTTCCGCTCTCCACATCTGCCGGGTGCTGACGAGACGGGCGGAACGGCGGGTGGTCACTCTTTCCCGGGATCAGGAGACCAATGAAGAGGTTCGCCGTTACCTGAACCGTCTCTCCGATTTTTTCTTCGCGATCGCGCGGGCGGTCAACGCCAGGGAAGGAATCAAGGACGTGGAGTATAAGCGAAGCGGGGACGTCTTCCGGTAATCCCTTCCTTTTGGTTATACTGAAAAAGGACGAAGACACGGGAGGAATCCGGTTATGGCTTTGAAAATGTATCAGTATCCCCGCTGCGGAACCTGCCGCAAAGCGATCAAGTACCTTCAGGAAAAGAACATCCCCTTTGAGGATCGGCATATTGTCGATGATCCTCCGAGCCGGGCGGAGCTGGAAGAGCTGGTCCGGAAAAGCGGGTTGCCGGTTCGGAAATTTTTCAACACCAGCGGCAAGAAATATCGCGAACTGGGGTTGAAAGACCGTCTGAAAGAGATGAGCGAAGAGGAGATGCTCGATCTCCTTTCCTCCGACGGGATGCTGATCAAGCGGCCCATCGTGACCGACGGGGAGAAAGTAACCGTCGGATTCAAGGAAGAGACCTTTGACGATACCTGGGCAAAGTAAAAAGATTTCCCCACAGAACCCTCACCGGAGGGTTCTTTTCCGTATTCAACAGGAGGCCGGGGAAGACCCTCTCCTTCCTTTGCCGGCTCTCGCGGAATCCCGGAGGATGGATATCCGGCAGTTGTCTATTTCTGTTTTCGTATGTTGAGGGGAAACGGAAACAGAATAGAGGGAAGGAGGAATGATCGATATGATGGTTATCAACCAACCGGCTGCCGCTCCCCCCAAAACCGCCGCTCAGTATGTCGTGGAACAACTGGCGGCCTGGGGTTGCCGTACCATCTACGGGGTGGCGGGTGACGCGATTCTTTACTTCCTGGATGCGGTTGCTGGACAGACGGAGATCCGTTACATCAACTGCCGACTGGAAACGACGGCGGCCCTGATGGCTTCGGCTGAAGCCAAACTGACGGGTCGGCTGGCGGTCTGCACGGCCACCAGCGGCCCCGGAATTGCCAGCCTGCTGAACGGACTGGGGGACGCTTCCCAGGATCAGGCTCCCGTTCTGGCCATCACCGGACAAGTGGAGCGGAAGGACATCGGCACCGGAGTCAAGCAGGAGATTAACCAGCAGCAGTTGATTCACCCCATGGCGGTTTATTCCGCTCTGACCGCCGATGCCCGAGCGTTGCCGGTTCAATTGAACCTGGCCATGAAGAAGGCGTTCTCCATGGGTGGCGTGGCCCATCTGGCCGTTCCCAAGGAGGTTTGGATGGAGGCGGTGGATGCCCCTTTGTATCCTCTAATGCCCGCCCGGCCGACTCCCGCCCCCGGGAAAAGCGAGACGGATGTCGCGGTTTCCCTGTTGAACGGTTGTTCCCGCCCGGTCATCCTGGCGGGCCGGGGGGTCAAGGACGCACAGCAGGAGCTTCTGACACTTGCGGAAAAGCTGGGAGCCCCCATTATGACCACCCTTCCGGCCCGTTCATCCGTTCCCAATGATCACCGGCTGTACATCGGGGGGTTGGGACAATCCGGCAGCGATATCGCCTCGGATTTACTGAAAGAAGCGGATCTCTGCCTGATCCTCGGAGCCACATGGTGGCCGGAAGATTACGTTCCCAAAGGCATCCCCATTGTTCAGGTGGATGCCGCTTTCGAAAACATCGGAGGAACCATGCCCGTGACCGCCTCGGTGGTGGGGGATATGGCGAAGACGTTGCCCCCGTTGACCCGGGGAATCGCGGACTCGAACCGATGGGACTGGCTCCGACAGGTGCAGGATCGAAAAACGGAATGGAAGGCCCAAATCGAAGTGGAAGCCCATCTGGATACCCGGCCCGTCGCCCCTCAGCGGGTCGTTTCCGCCCTTCAGCGGACGGTGGCCCCGGATGTCATCCTGACGTTGGATGTGGGGGATCTTGTGCTTTGGTTCAACCGGATTTTTCAGGCGGACCGGCAGGAGATCCTGATTTCGGGGCGCTGGCGCACCCTGGGTTTCGGCCTTCCCGCGGCGATGGCAGCCCGGCTGGCCGAACCGAACCGTCAGGTGGTGGCCCTGGTCGGGGACGGAGGGTTTGGGACCACCCTGGCGGATCTGGCGACGGCGGTTGCTTATGAATTGCCCATCACCATCGTCCTCATAAACAATGCTTCCTACGCCATGGAACGGAATCGGATGATCCAGGCGGGTCTTCACACCTTGGGCAGTCGACCCAACAACCCCGACTTTGCCGCCATGGCCAACGCTTTCGGAGCGGAAGGGGTTCAGGTGAAGACGACGGATCAGCTGGAGCCCGCCCTGAGAAAGGCCCTCGTTTCCGAAAAGGTGACCCTGGTGGATGTGCTCTGCGACGACCCGATCGTTCCCCATACCAAAATATAAAAAAAGGAAAAAACGGTTTTTATGGGGAAGTATATCGGTAACAGACAGAGAGTCAGAGATTAAGGAAAGCGGGGAGCAGCATATGTGTGGACGTTTCACCTTAACCGTCGGCTTGGGGGAAATCAAGGAACGGTTCCTTGTGGACGAGGTCAGCTCAATGGAGTCGATGGATCATTTGCCCCGCTACAATATCGCACCGACCCAATCCCTTCCGATCGTGGTGAGGGAGGGAGCGGTACGAAAATTGGTATCGATGCGCTGGGGATTGATCCCCCGCTGGGCAACGGATCCCTCCATCGGCAACCGACTCATCAACGCCCGCAGCGAGACCCTGACCCAGAAACCCGCCTTTCGTCGTTCCTTCCAGCGCCACCGTTGCTTGGTACCGGCAGACAGCTTTTATGAATGGATGAAGAAAGAATCCGGCGGGAAGCAGCCGATGCGGATCACGGTGGAAGACGGCGGGTTGTTCGCATTTGCCGGTCTGTGGGACCGGTGGACGGGTCCCGAAGGGGAGGCGGTCTATTCCTTCACCATTATCACCACCCGGCCCAATGAAAAAGTCCGGGAGGTTCACAACCGGATGCCCGCCATTCTGCACCGGTCGGTGGAAGATCTCTGGCTGGACCCGGATGTCCGGGATCCGGCGGTTCTGCAACCGGTGCTGGAGCCCTATGAGGCGGAAGACATCCGGATCTACCCGGTTTCCCGGATCGTCAATTCACCGAAAAACGATCGGCCTGAATGCATCCGACCCATCGCCTGAGAAACCCATCTTGAAACAAGAGAGACGTCCAAAGTTTGGACGTCTCTTTAGTGTCTGTTATTCCGCTGTCAGTTCCCTGTTTGTTGGATCCGGCCTTCGATTTCCGCTGAAAAAGGCTGCGGAAGCTGACCGATGTATTCCACCAAAGCATCCAGGTCCACAGGGCCGACCACCTGGTCCGTCGCTTCGGTGAAGACGCTGAAGTGGTCCCCGCCGGCTGCGATAAAGCTGTTGGCCGTTACCGTATAGCGGGTGTCGGGTTCAATCGGGGTGCCGTCGGCCTTTTTCAAATCGACGATCCGGTCGCCCGCTGGCCGGGATGCATCCCAGGTATGGGTCAATCCCGAAACCTGCAGCATCCGGGTACGTCCATCCTGCCACTGTTGATTCAGCAACCGCTCGATCTGTTCCCCGGTCAGGGTCATGGTCACCAGGTTATTGTTGAAAGGTTGGACGGTGTAAAGATCCCCCCAGGTGACTGTGCCCGCTTCGATGTCGGAACGGATCCCGCCGGGGTTCATAAAGGCGAAGTCCGTTCCCGTCTTCCAGCGCTGGGCGTCGGCGATCAAATTACCCAGGGCGGATTCCCCGGCCGGAGATGGATCCCGGATGATGGTTTCAGCCGCTTGACCGATTTCCCGGTTGATGATGGGGGCGACCTCTTCCTCGTATTTTTCCACCATCGCCCGGACCTCAGCATCCGGTTCGATGCCGTCATGCCACGTGTTCACGATTTCCGCGCTCTTTTCGACCACATCGCCCGTGCGACGGTCCAGAACCAGGTCGATGTCGGAAAACGCGGTTCCGTAGCTGTAGGACTGGACCAGCAGTTTTCCTCCGACGTTGCCGTTTAAGCCGGAGTGGCTGTGGCCGGCAATGACGACATCCACCTCATCGTCGAGATTCCGGGTGATGTCCACAATCGGTCCGTCCATCTCTCCGGTCTGTTGATCCTGGAACGCTCCCTCATGGGCCAGGACAACGATCGCTTGAACCCCTTTGGCTTTCAGTTTGTCCACTTCCCGGTTGATGGCGTCCGACGCGTCGGTGAACTTCACCCCTTTTACCCCGGAGGGGGTGACGATATTTGGGGTGTCCGTGGTGGCGATTCCAATAAAGCCGACGGGGATTCCCTGAACTTTTTTGATCAGGTGGGGCGGAAGCACGGGTTTGCCCGATTCCTCCCAGACCACGTTGGCCACGGTATAGGGGAAGTCGGCTCCCTCGAAATCGCCGGTTGCTTCGTGTTCCCCGCCGTGGATCAAGCGGAGCATTTCCTGAACGCCTTCGTCAAATTCGTGATTGCCGACGGTTCCTGCATCGAATTCCATGTGATTCATGAATTCGATGGTCGGTTCGTCCTGCAACAGGGCCGACACGGGCGCGCTCGCCCCCACCATGTCCCCCGCATGAACCGTCCAGCTGTTTTTAACGGAGGCTTCCCTTTCCTTCAGGTAGGAGGCCAGATAATCCGCCCTTCCGGCTTTCGCGTCGCCGATTTTACGGTCCACATTCAGTTGACCGTGGAAGTCGTTGATACCCAGCAATTGAAGTTGAACCTGATGCCCCTTCGCTTTCCCCTGCGCACCGGTTTCCGCGGTCCAAAAGGGGGTGGCTGCCAGGGCCGTGGACAAAAGGGTTGTCAGCCCGATCCGTTTCCACCTTTTCATGTGCGGTCTCTCCTTCTTCTCTCCCGTTTACAATGAAAGCTTAAAACTCCCCTTTAAAAAAAGGGTTGAACCGCTGTTAATCTTTTGACAAAAATCCGTATAACCCTTCCCGGGAATCGGAAAATCCCACCACAAAAATCCGTGTGTGATCATTTGGACCTCGAACAGGTAAGTCTCCGGAAGGCCTAATTGAGAATCATTCCCACATTAAATTTAATCCAATTTAGTATTGACTTCTATTACATAAATGTTATTTTAGTATTGGGCCAAGTCACCGGAAGGTTTATTTCCCGGTGTGCTTGGGAACATTAAAAAAGTGGATGAAGAGCCACTATATTTCAAGGAGGAAGGGATACCATGGCAACGCGTTTGGTAGGACTGCCTGCACCGGATTTCGAAATGAACAGTACGAAGAACTTGGAGACGCTGGATGAAAAAGTGAAGCTCTCCGACTATGAAGGCAAATGGTTGATCCTGTTCTTCTATCCGAAGGACTTCACTTTTGTCTGCCCGACGGAGATCACGGCCCTTTCCGACCGTTATGAGGAATTCCAGGACTTGGACTGTGACATCCTGGGTGTCAGCACCGACACCGAATTTGTACACCGTGCCTGGATCAATACGCCCCGGGACACCGGCGGGATCGGGCAAATCAAATATCCCCTGGGTGCGGACCCGACCCATCGCGTCAGCCGGGATTACGGGGTTCTGATCGAGGAAGAAGGCGTTGCTCAGCGCGGCCTGTTCATCATCGATCCCGAAGGCATCGTCCGTTACCAAGTGGTCACCGACGAAAATGTGGGCCGGAGTGTGGACGAAACCCTGCGGGTTCTGCAGGCCCTGCAAACCGGCGGCCTGTGCCCCTCCGACTGGAAACCGGGTGAAAAAACCCTTTAATCGAGTCAGCAAGGGCCTAACGATCCCGTTAGGCCCTTTTTAACACACAGCGGCTCAGGAGGGATGATGATTCGGTAACGGGTTTGAAAGAGGGTCCGGTCCGGTTTTGCGAAGCGACTGTTGCCATCCTGCCCGGCGGAGAAGGTGCAGGGAGGGCGTTCAGGGGGGGATGCTCTGTCCGACTGTAAGATCCGGACCGGACAGAATCATTTCATTGCCGGGTGGCCAACGGTCGCGTGGTGAAAACACGATCGCCCACCCGAATATGAAGGATCAACACGCTTGAGTCCGAATATCGTGTGACGATCGGAACATACTAGTCTGGAAACCATAGCTTTCCCGCAGGAGGTTGAAAGTCATGGCATTGCGTTTACGTACGGAAATGCCCGAACTGAAAGGTGCGACCGAGTGGGTCAACGGGGAGGTCAGTAAAGAAGACCTGCAGGGAAAACCGGTCCTGGTCCACTTCTGGTCGATCAGTTGCGGGCTGTGCAAGAAAAGCATGCCGGATGTCCTGAAGATCCGGGACGAATACCGGGACAAAGGGCTTCAGGTGATTGGCATCCACATGCCGCGTTCCGAGAAGGATACGGAAACGGGACCGGTGAAAGAAGCCATCGAGAAATACGAATTGACCCATCCTCAGGCCATCGACAATCAGCACAGCATTGTGGATTCTTTTGAAAACGAGTTTGTGCCTGCATACTATCTCTTTGATGAAGAAGGGCAGCTGCGTCACCGTTCCGCCGGTGAAAAGGCTTTGAAAATGATGGAACGTCCGCTCGAGCGGGTATTGGGGAATAACGATTAAGCGGAGGGATTTCGATGAACCTGCCCAAGGAATTGAAGTACAGCGAAGAACACGAATGGGTTAAGCAGGAAGGGGACAATAAAGTCCGGGTCGGCATTACCGATTTCGCTCAGGATGAATTGGGGGATATTGTCTTCGTCGAACTGCCGGAAGTGGGGGATGAACTGGAATTCAACTCCCCCTTCGGAAGCGTCGAATCCGTCAAAACCGTCTCCGAACTCTATGCGCCGGTCAGCGGTAAAGTGGTGGAAGTCAACGAGGAATTGGACGACTCCCCCGAAAAAGTGAACGAGTCCCCCTATGAAGACGGCTGGATGATCGTCGTCGAAATGACCGACCCTGCCGACCTCGACAAACTGATGGATGCGGACAAGTACGAGTCGATGGTGTCGGAATGAAGCAAAACTCCGGTATCCCCTCCGGGTGCCGGAGTTTTGCTGTTTTTTTCTTTCCGGCAGGATTCAGGGAAATGAGTTTAGGGGAATTCCTGTGTGGTAAAATAGATCATAAGTTCATCAAAAGAGGGGTGTCGGAGATCGTTCCCAAAAAACGAGAGGAGGCGGAGGGGACGATGGGATTTTGTTGTGGGGCCTGTATGGTGGGAGCCGTCGGAACATTGAGACAGGGTTCCACCTTGGTTCATAATGTCCCTCTGCTGTATTGTCCGATATGCCATGAGGTGGAGGTCCATCATTCGGTGCAGGACGAATTTGAACTTCTCATGGAATATGCCCGGGGAGACGGTGCCCGTGAAGTGAACCTGAGTGAATTCATCGAGGGCAAGGGGGAAGACTGGAAAGAAACTTGTACCGGCTTCCAGGACGGTGAGCCGGAAACGGTCCTCCGGGAGCAGATTGATATGGCCCTGGACCTCTTGCGCGTCGCGAGACAGCTGGAAGACGGTGAATGGGAAAGCGCCTTGAAACACCGTCTGCACGTATTGGGTAAACGGCTGGCCCGCTACCGGAAAGCCAAAACGAATCGGTAAAGAAAGACCCCCATATTCCGGGGGATTTTTTAATATTGGGACGAACTCAAAACCGGGGTTTGGAATCGGAGGGGTTCCACCGGACAAGCCGTCCCGCAGGCTTTTCGAGTCATGGAGGAAAGAGACTTTAACCAATCTGTAGAAGCGTTGTGATTTATGGTTAGGCTCAGAACAAGGGAAGCGCTTACTCGAAATAGCGACTTTGCTGTTCTGCCCAGCGGAGAATCAGCCAGCAAGGGCGTTTAGGGGCAAAAGCTTCTCTGTGTTGCATCCGCAGGCGTTTGCCCCTGCCCGCAGCAGGATGATTCGGAGCGGACAGTGTATACATCCCTGCAGGACAGCAACCGGAGCGGCTTCGGGTAAATGCTGCCGCTCACTTTGTCACGATACTTGTAGTATCATGTTGGTAAAAGACGTCTGGGCCAAAAAAGGAGGATTTTTTGTGCGTATTCTCATGGTTGGAGCCGGGGCCGTCGGTGGCTATTTCGGCGGCCGGTTGTTGGAAAAGGGAGAGGATGTGACGTTTTTCGTACGTCCCCGTCGCGAGCAGCAACTCCGGGAAGGGGGATTGGTGATTCGAAGCATCCACGGAAACTTCCAAACCCCCGTTTGCACCCTGACTCCCGGCGGGGAAGCGGAAGCTTTCGACCTCGCGGTGCTGGCGGTGAAGGCTTATCACCTGGATCGCATTTTGGAGGATGTTCGCCCCTATATCGGATCGGAGACCATGGTTCTCCCCCTGTTGAACGGCTTGACCCATCTGGACAAGCTGGATGAAGCTTTCTCTCCGGACCAAGTCCTGGGTGGACTCTGCTTTATCGAAACCACGCTCACTGCTCAGGGGGAGATTGAACAGTACAGCGACCGGCATGATTTGATGTTCGGGGAGCGGGACGGGTCGGTTTCCGACCGAATCCGCCGGCTGGAGAAGACCCTGAACGGCGCCCGCATGAATGCGGTTCGGAGCGACAATATCCTGATGGAGATGTGGAAAAAATATCTCTTCATCTCCACCTTCAGCGGAATCACGTCCCTGATGAACAGCGCCATCGGCCCCATCCTGGAGACGGAATACGGAAGCGGCATCACCCGTCGCCTCCTGGACGAGATTGCGGCTTGCGCCCGCCACCGGGAACCGTCTTTGAATGATACGCTGGTCGACGGGGTATTCAAGGTGGTTTCGTCTTTGGCCCCGCAGATGAAGTCGTCCATGCTCAGGGACATTGAAAAGGGTTCTCCCGTGGAAGCGGATCATCTCCACGGAGAACTTCTCCGCATGGCCGGGGACCGCGAGGATCTCCCTTTGCTCCGGACGGTTTATACTTTTCTCAAAACCTATGAGGCCAACCGGCTCAAGGAAACAAAAGCCGCTTTATAACCCAAAGAGGGGAACCCACCGTGATGGATTCCCCTCTTTTGTCGATTATCGTCTTTTCAGTTGATGGTTGATCTGTTTCGCTTTGGACATCGCGGTGGAATCTCTCAGGATATCCCCCGGGTTGTTGGCGATTCCGATGATGTAATCGATAAAATCCATTCCCATAAACTCAAAGATCCAATAAAACTGTTGGATCATCGGAAAGGCTTTGACATGGGGTTCGTCCCCCCCTGTGATCACCACCATTGTTTCCTTTTCACTCATCCGGTCTTTAAAAGTCATGTCCGCGTAGTAGGTGGACCAGCGGTCGATGAAGTTTTTGAGGTTGCCCGGCATTCCGTACCAGTACATCGGCGTTGCGAACAGGATGAGATCATGAAGGAGCATCTGACGGACCAGGTCGGCATGGTCATCCTGAATCGGTTGAAAACCCTCCGGGTCGTGACGGTGGTCCCGGAACGGTTCGATGTGATAGTCGTTCAGGTAAATCTTTGTGCAATCCAACCCCTCCAACACGACGTCGGCCAACAGTTCCGAGTTTCCCTGCCGCCGCGTACTGCCGTACAAGGCCAGTATTCGCATGCTTTCTACCAACCTTTCCTTACAAACTGACATCCGTTCCGTTCAGGCCGCTCTCAACTATCATATCGGAACGGAGAAAGATTGGCGAGGGTTCGGGGCGGAAGGAATCACCGGGAAGCGCACTTTCGGTTCCGGTTTTTTCGATCGGGACTTGGTTTTCTCTTTTCCCGAAGAAAAAGATAGCCCGTGAAAACCGCCGCTGTGATAGGGTTTAGAAGCGTTGTGATTGAATGTTCGTTTCGAGAAAAGGGGAAGCGTTTACCCAAAATAGCGACTTGTGCTATGTGAGTGCATAGTGAGACCGGGGAGCGCAAGCGACCCAGGCGAGACTTGTGCTCTGTGAGTGCAGCCGGAGCGGCTTTGGGTAAATGCTGCCGCTCACTTTTTCACAATCCTTCTAGTACTGCTTTGAGTCTTGAAGGATGAATCCTCGGATTTGTCGAAAGATGTCTCCGAGGTGGTAGATCATGGATTCCAAACGTATTCCAAAAGCGATTCGTCAACCCGTCCCGGAACTGATGGATTTCCTGAAGCCCTATCGTGAAGTTTTTAGCCGGGAGGAACCCCGGCAAACCCTTGAACGTTATGTCACCGGTCTTCTGAGTGATCTTCCGCGTAA
>NZ_QBKR01000032.1 GCF_003054245.1 Melghirimyces profundicolus | reverse complement strand
GGCGAGACTTGTGCTCTGTGAGTGCATAGCGAGACCGGGAGTGAAGCGACCCCGGCGAGACTTGTGCTCTGTGAGTGCATAGCGAGACCGGGAGTAAGAAGCGACCCCGGCGAGACTTGTGCTCTGTGAGTGCATAGCGAGACCGGGAGTGAAGCGACCCCCGGCGAGACTTGTGCTCTGTGAGTGCAGCCGGAGCGGCTTTGGGTAAATGCGCCGCTCACTTTTTCACAACGCTTCTGGTTGGCGAGCGGTCCCCGCCGGGGACACTGCGGTTCACACAGGGGATTTTTTTGCCCATTCTGTGGCAAATCCTCGACAAACCCCGTCCCGTTATCGATACTTTGTGGTAACATAGATGAAGGTTCTTTCAGGAACCATTCCGGGTGCGGGGATCGGGAAGGAGAGGTTGCCTGTGGAAGAACGGGTTCCGCCCTTGCGCCCTTCAAATCATGGTCGAAAGCCTCCATCGGTGACGGCCATCTTTTTTATTCTCCTGTTTTTCCTGGGCGTTTGTCTGGTATTGTTCCTCAAGTCCCCCCTGAGCGAGATCCGGGAGATCCGCGTGGAAGGAAACCACCTGGTATCGGACCGGGAGGTGCTGGAAACCGTCCGTCTCGTGAAAGGAACGTCTTTTTTCCATTGGGAGACGGGGAAAGCGGAACAGGCTTTGCGGACTCTTCCCCAGGTGCGGGACGCTACGGTCTCCAAGTCCTTCCCGGGGACCGTCCGGATTCGTCTGACCGAAGTGAAACGGGTGGGTTACTGGGCTGGTGACCGAAAGATCTATCCGCTCCTGTCGGATGGATCCGTTTTGCAGGAAGAGCCTTGGGAGGGCGAGGTGGACCGACCCGTGATCCGTGATTTTGGAAAGGGCGAAATGCTGGCTTCCGTCGCGGCGGGACTGTCCGAACTTTCCCCGAAGGTGATTTTGGAGCTGTCGGAAATCCGGCCCGGCAAGGACGTTACATATCCCGACCTCGTTAAAATCTACACGCGTCGGGACCATTTGATACGGGTTCAGGCATCCGAATTGGGTGAAAAAGTGAAATACTACCCCCATTTCAAAGATCGTCCCCCGGGGACACTGAACTTGCTGGAGAGCACATGGTACGTTCCCGGCGACCCCTCCCGGGAACGGTGAGCGAGACGGGTGGAAAAGGGAAGAAAAAGTTGGGAGGGAAAAAGGGGAAAAACCTCTTCGTGTTGAATATCTGAGGTACAAGCGGATTCTTCCCTTCGCTTCTCCCCTCTTATACAAAGAAAGCATAACACCATTTCCACCACCATGTTTCAGAATCTCGGGCAAGGAGGTGCCCAGGATTTGAGCAGTGGAGAGTTTATTGTCAGCCTTGACATAGGCACATCGAAAGTGCGCGTGATCGTCGCCGAAGTGACCAGGGAAAACACACAGATCGTCGGCGTCGGTTCCGCGGTCTCCAAGGGGACGAAGAAAGGGGCCATCATTGACATTGACCAAGCGGTTCAATCGATTCGCGAAGCGATTGACCACGCCGAGCGGATGGTTGGAATAGACATTTCGAAAGTTTTCGTGGGAATTTCCGGGAACCATGTTTCCCTGCAATCCAGCCACGGGGTGGTGGCCGTTTCCGGTGAAAACAAGGAAATCGGCCAGGATGACATCGACCGGGTGATGCAGGCTGCCCGCGTGGTGGCCCTGCCTCCGGAACGGGCGGTCGTTGAAGTGGTCCCCAAACAGTTTGTGGTGGATGGCTTGCGGGATATCCAGGACCCCCACGGAATGGTGGGGGTTCGTCTCGAAGTGGATGCCACGATTGTCACCGGATCCAAAACGATCATCCACAATGTCCTTCGCTGTGTGGAAAAAGCCGATCTGTCGGTGGCGGGAATCATATTGTTGCCGCTGGCGGCGGGGGAAATTTCCCTTTCCGCGGACGAGAAGAACATGGGTGTGGTGTTGGCGGACATCGGTGCCGGGACCACAACACTCGCCGTTTACGAACAGGGACATTTGCTTTCCACCGGGGTGCTCCCCGTAGGCGGGGAATATATCACCCACGATATCGCTTACGGTCTCAGGACCCAGACGGAAACGGCGGAAAAACTGAAACGCAAATACGGCGTCGCTCTTGTGGAGGAAGCGGATCAGGAGGTCACCTTTCAGGTTCCGACCATCGGGAGCAACAAGGAAAAAACCGTCTCCCAGGAAGAGTTGGCGATGATTATTGAACCCCGGGTGGAGGAAATCTTCCAATTGATCCGGGACGAGGTGGAATCGTTGGGATTCTCCCGTGAGCCCGCCGGTGGATACGTCCTGACCGGCGGGGTCATGTCCATTCCCCATATTCTGGGGGTTGCACAGGCTCAACTGGGGCAGGCGGTTCGGTTGGTTTCTCCCCGGCATATCGGGGTGGAGGACCCCTCCTTCACCAGCGGGGTGGGCATGATCCATTACATCCGGCGTCGCTTCATCCACCAGCTCGTCGGACCGGAAAATCAGAAAAGGCCCTCTAAAAATAAGAAGGGCCCCTCCACTTGGGTGAAACTCAAAAACTTTTTGAGCGAATTCATCTGAGGAGGAAGAGAGACTCACGGATATTGGAGGGACAATCGATGTTGGAGTTTGATATGGAAGTCGAACAAATCGCTCAGATAAAGGTGATCGGTGTGGGAGGAGGCGGCAGCAATGCCGTCAACCGTATGATTGAGAGCGGAGTGCAGGGAGTCGAGTTCATCGCGGTGAATACGGATGCCCAGGCGCTCAACCGTTCCCAGGCGCCGATCAAGGTCCAGATCGGCGAAAAACTGACCCGGGGATTGGGCGCGGGCGCCAACCCCAACATCGGGAAAAAAGCGGCGGAAGAAAGCCGCGAAAATGTGGAAAACGTCCTGAAAGGAGCGGACATGGTCTTTGTCACCGCGGGGATGGGCGGTGGAACCGGCACCGGAGCCGCTCCGGAGATCGCCGAGGTGGCCAGGGATCAAGGAGCCCTTACGGTCGGGGTGGTCACCCGCCCCTTTACCTTTGAAGGTCGGAAACGTTCCCTGCAGGCCGATCAAGGCATTGCCGAACTGAAGGAAAAAGTGGACACCCTGATTGTCATCCCCAACGACCGACTGCTCGAGATCGTGGATAAAAATACGCCGATGCTGGAGGCCTTCCGCGAGGCGGACAATGTCCTTCGTCAGGGTGTCCAGGGTATCTCTGACCTGATCGCCGTACCCGGTCTCATCAACCTGGACTTCGCCGACGTGAAGACGATCATGACCGAACGCGGTTCCGCCCTTATGGGGATCGGCATGGCCACCGGGGAATCCCGGGCGACGGAGGCGGCCAAAAAGGCCATCTGCAGTCCGCTTTTGGAAACCTCCATCGACGGGGCCCGCGGAGTCCTGATGAACATCACCGGCGGGACGAACCTCAGCTTGTATGAAGTGAATGAAGCGGCGGACATTGTGGCATCGGCTTCCGATCCCGAAGTGAACATGATCTTCGGGGCGGTGATCAACGAAGACCTGAAGGATGAAATCCTGGTCACGGTGATCGCAACCGGCTTCGACACGCAGAAAGAGACCGAAAAAGCCAAAAAGCCCCAGTTCGGTCTGGACCGGGATTCCCGTTCCGCCGAGAAACCCAGTCAGATTGACATTGTGAAGCCGAAGTCGGACGGAGGTCTGGAGATTCCGACCTTTCTCCGGCACCGGCGGAAAAAATAGAATTCCAAGGCCGGACACGGGCGCCCCTTGAGGGGCGCCCGTTATTTATCCGGGGAAAAATGGTCTGCCGACCGATCCTCCGATCCGCCAAAATACGACAAAAAAAGTATCCGCCGGGCAGCAAGTTTAGACAGACAATGAAATAGGATTGAGATATACTGATACCACCTTAAACAGGGGAAGGAACCCAAAAATGGTTGTTTATGCCGATTTGGTTTTCGCCCTGAACCTTTGCATTGACTTTTTATTGTTATGGTTGACTTCCGCGATCAGACGCCAACCGGCACCTCACTGGCGCCTTTTTTCAGCTGCGTTCCTCGGAGCGTGTTACGCCGTGATCCACCTGACGCATCCCCTGGTCCTCACTTATACTTTTCCGGGAAAAATGCTCTTTTCCGTCCTGATGATCTGGGTAGCGATGGGTTACCGCGGTCCACTCGCTTTTCTGAGGAATCTCGGAGTATTCTATCTGATCTCTTTTGTGACCGGGGGAGGGATGTTCGCTCTCCATTACTTCTTTTCCGGAGGGGTCCAAGCTTCCGGCGGCATGCTCCTTAATCCGTCCTATGGCTGGGGTTCTCCCGTGTCCTGGGGATTTGTGCTGTTGGCTTTTCCCCTGGTTTGGCTGTATGCAAGGATCTCCTTCGGTACGATCCAGGAACGCCAGAAGGTGAACCGGCACTTGACTCGGGTGGCCATCCGGATCAATAACCGGAAGCTGGAATGCGTTGGGCTGATGGATACCGGGAACCAGCTCAGGGATCCCATCTCCCGCACTCCGGTGATGATGGTGGAATTGGAACCTTTGATCCCCTTTCTTCCGGATCCGGTGGTGAAGTTGGCTCGTGAAAAGAACTGGGAGCGGTTCGGAGAAGATCTTACCCGGGAGTGGATGACCCGGATCCGGTTGGTTCCCTTTCGAGGGGCCGCGAGCGACGCGGGGTTGATGCTTACCTTGAAGCCGGACCGGGTGGAAATCTTCCAGGACGGAATCTGGTACGATGCGGGTAAAGTCCTGGTCGGACTGGACGATCGACGGCTGTCGAGCGACGGAACGTTCCAGGCCATCCTGCATCCTTCCTGCATGCCGGCCGCAGGGTGAGTGAGCCTGATTCTTGTGCGAGGAGGTTGAGTGTATGATTGTCAAGTGGAAGCTGGCGTTGCAACTGCTGTGGTATCGTATCCTTATGCAAATCGGGCTCAAAGGAGAAGAAATATATTATATCGGCGGAAGTGAAGCTCTGCCGCCGCCCTTGACCCGGGAGGAGGAGGCACATCTCCTCGACCGTCTGCCCGACGGGGATGCGGCGGTCCGGGCCATGCTGATTGAGCGGAACCTCCGTTTGGTTGTCTATATTGCCCGCAAGTTCGAGAACACGGGGATCAACATTGAAGATCTCGTCTCCATCGGAACCATCGGACTGATCAAAGCGGTCAACACCTTCGACCCGACGAAGAAGATCAAACTGGCCACTTACGCTTCCCGTTGCATCGAAAATGAAATCCTGATGTTCTTGAGGCGGAACAATAAGATCCGGTCCGAAGTTTCCTTCGACGAACCTCTCAACATGGACTGGGACGGCAACGAATTGCTCCTTTCCGATGTGATGGGGACGGAGAACGACACCATCTACCGGAACATTGAAGAACAAGTGGACCGGAATATCCTGCGCACGGCCCTCTCCAAACTCTCGGACCGGGAACGGAAAATCATGGAGCTTCGGTTCGGACTCAATGGCGGAGAAGAGAAAACCCAGAAAGACGTGGCGGATCTTTTGGGTATCTCTCAATCCTACATCTCCCGGCTGGAAAAACGGATCATCAAACGCCTTCGCAAGGAATTCAACAAGATGGTGTGACGGCCGCCTTCGGGCGGCTTTTCTGTTGGACGGCGAATCTCTGTCGCCACGGCCTCTGCATCCATTTTATTTCATTACATTATAAAATCCCCTCCCGAGGAGATACTTAACATTAATGCTTCTGTAGGAGGGGAATCCATGGCGCGAAACAAAGTGGAAATATGCGGCGTTGATACTTCCAAACTGCCCGTACTAAAAAACGAGGAAATGCGCGCCCTCTTTCGCTCCCTGCAAGAGGAGGGAGACCGCTCGGCCCGTGAAAAACTGGTGAACGGCAACCTCCGGTTGGTCCTGAGTGTCATTCAGCGGTTCAACAACCGCGGGGAAAACGTGGACGATCTGTTTCAGGTCGGGTGCATCGGCTTGATGAAAGCGATCGACAACTTCGATCTCAGTCAGAACGTCAAATTTTCCACTTACGCGGTTCCGATGATTATCGGGGAAATCCGCCGGTACCTCCGGGACAACAATCCCATCCGGGTTTCCCGTTCCCTCCGGGACATCGCCTACAAAGCACTCCAGGTGCGGGATACGCTCACCTACCGTCATTCCAAGGAGCCCACGGTCGTTGAGATCTCCGAGGAGCTCAATGTCCCAAAGGAAGAAGTGGTCTTCGCCCTGGATGCGATCCAGGATCCGGTTTCCCTGTTCGAACCCATCTACCAGGACGGCGGAGATCCCATCTACGTGATGGATCAGCTCTCCGATGATCAAAACAAGGACCTGCACTGGGTGGAAGAAATTGCCCTCCGCGAAGCCATGGGGAAATTGAACGACCGGGAAAAAATGATTTTATCCATGCGCTTCTTTGAAGGAAAAACGCAGATGGAAGTGGCCGATGAGATCGGAATCTCCCAGGCTCAGGTTTCCCGCCTGGAGAAAGCGGCCATCCAACAAATGAATAAATTCATCCAATAGCCGCACACGGTGCGGTTTTCTGTTAGGGACAATCTTGGGGCAATTATCCCATCCCGTCTCATATACTGGGAAGTAAAACACCAATGACAGGGTGGGCGCCATCATGATCAAAATATCAGAGCTTCAGGACAAAGATGTGGTGAATGTAAGCGACGGCCGGAAGTTGGGACAGATCTACGATCTGGAAATCGATCTTCGTCTGGGAAAAATCAAGGCGTTGGTGGTTCCGGGAGAATCCCGCGTCTTCGGTCTGTTTACGGGGGGGAAAGAATGGGTCATCCCATGGAACCAGATCGTGCGAATCGGAGCGGATGTGATCCTCGTCCGGCTGGATTCCCCGCGCTCCTACGATGCACACGAAGATCGTGAATCCCGTCCCCTGCTGAACACACCGAAAGATTCCGGTGACTGAGCCACGAATCGTTTTGTCTCCTCCTTCGGCTGTGGTAATATGAGAGATGGGAGGGGAGCCGATGGAACCGTTTCAATTACGAGCGGATATTGCCGTCCCCGCCTTTTCCCTCGTTCCTTGGGAGAGGGAATTTCCCTGTTTGGTGGCAGGGATGAGCGCAAGGGATGGAGAATCCATAAAAGACCCAGATCGCACCAACTATGCGTTCCATGTGGGCGGCCAACGGGAGCGGGTCCTCCAAAACCGGAAAAGGCTCGCCGACCAATTGGGCGTCCCTTTCTCGTGTTGGACAGCCGGAGAACAGGTCCACGGGGTCCGCATCCGGGAAGTGACCGCGGAGGATCGGGGCAGGGGAAGGGACGGAACCGATTCCGCTTTCCCGGAAACCGACGGGTTGTTCACCGGGGAAAAGGATGTCTTATTGTCTTCGTTTTACGCAGATTGCGTCCCGCTTCTCTTTTTCAGCCCCAAAGCCGGACTCATCGGTGTGGCCCACGCCGGTTGGCGGGGCACTGTGGGTCGGATCGGTCCCCGGATGGTCCGTGAGTTCGTTGGACGGGGAGCCGAAAAGGCGGATATACGGGCGGCGATCGCACCGTCCATCGGTGCCTGTTGCTACGAGGTGGACGAAAAAGTGGCGAATCCCGTCATGGAAACCTTGAAAGGTTCCTTCGATGAGGTGCTTCAACCCTCGGGGAAAGAAAAATGGAAGCTGGACCTCAAGGAGGTCAACCGGCGTCTGTTGCTTGAGGAAGGCCTGCGGGAAGACCGCATCACCGTGACGGGGTGGTGTACCGGCTGTCATCCGGAGCTTTTCCATTCCCATCGCCGTGACCGGGGAAAAACGGGACGGATGGTTGCCTTTATCGGAATGGGGAAAGGACGGTGGAGCCATGGATGAGATCCAGCAAAATCTGCGACAGGTCAAGGAATCCATTGCAAAGGCTTGCCGGCGTTCCGGAAGGAATCCCGAAGACGTCCGCATCGTCGCGGTGACCAAATACGTCGATGTGGAGACCACCCGCCGGGCCCTGGATGCGGGGCTTGTTCACATCGGGGAAAGTCGTGCCCAGGAAGCGGTCCCCAAGTGGAAAGCACTCGGAGACCGGGGAGTCTGGCATTTTATCGGGCATCTCCAGAGCAATAAAGCAAAAGCAGTGGCAGGGAAGTTTACCTATGTTCATTCCCTGGACCGCTATTCCCTGGCCAAGGAATTAAACCGCCGCTCGGAAGGGGTGGGCCAACCCACCCGCTGTTTCATGCAGGTGAACGTTTCGGGAGAAACGTCGAAACACGGTTTAAGGCCGGAGGAGCTGACGGACTTTGCCCGTGAAGCCGCGGAGTTTCCTTGGTTGCGGCTGGAAGGACTCATGACGATGGCCCCCTTTACGGAGGATCCGGAAGAAGTGCGGCCGGTGTTCCGGCAGCTGAAAGCTTTGCAACAGGAACTGCAACGACTCGGAGATCCTCGACTGGCCGTCCCCCATCTGTCCATGGGAATGTCGCGGGACTACACAGTGGCCGTCGAAGAGGGCGCAACCTTTGTCCGTCTGGGTTCCATTTTGGTTGGCCAGTCTTACTCCGCAGGACGGTGAGGAGGCGGTTCCGTTGAGTTTCATGGATCGAGTGATGAACTTCTTCGGGATCTATGAGGATGACGAAGGACAAGCCCGGGACTACACCACGGCATCCGACGCGGAACAGATGGAGGTCCGCGGCCGGAAAAATGTGGTTTCCCTTCATGCTGCGCCAAAGCAGGTCCGTGTGATGCTCGCGGAACCACGGTCTTACGATGAGGTACAAAACATCGCGGACCACCTGAAAAACAACCGCACCACCGTGGTCAGCCTGCAGCGCCTTCCCAAAGAAGAGGCTTACCGGGTGATTGATTTCCTGAGCGGAACAGTTTACGCTTTAAACGGAAACATCAGCAAGCTGAGCCCGGAAACCATCATCTGCAGTCCACCCAACGTTGACATCCAGGGATCGATCAGTGAACTGATTTCCGATGACGCGAATGATTTGTTGAGGTGACCCCATGATCTTTGAAATCGTGAGCACACTGTTTACCATCTACCGGGTTTTGATTTTCGGCTACATTATCCTGTCCTGGTTTCCCAACGGGAGGGAATCGCCCATCGCGGTCTTCCTGGGCCGCCTGGTGGAGCCGTATCTGTCCATCTTCCGCAGCTTTATCCCGCCCCTGGGGATGATCGACATCTCGCCGATCGTCGCTCTGATCGCTCTCATGTTTATCGAGCAGGGGGTTTACTTTATCGTGAATCTGCTCCTGGGGGGAATGTAATGCTCCGGAAGGAGGATTTGTTCCGCCATTTTCGTCCGGATGAACGGATGTTTGTGGAACGGGTTCTGGACTGGGTGGGTCAGGCGGAGGAACGATACCGGCCGACTCTGACCCCCTTTTTGAACCCGAGAGAACAAACCATCAGCAAGATGTTGGTGAGAAGGGCCCCCGATCTCGAAATCACTTTTGACGGGGGCTATTCCGATGCCGAGAGGAAACGGGCCTGGATCCTCCCCCCTTTCATCAAAGAGGAGGACCACCGCCTCACCTGTCTGGAGTTGGAACCGGCGGACACAAGCTCGAAACTGAAACACCCGGATGTTCTCGGTTCCCTCCTGGGGTTGGGGTTGAAGCGGGAGGTAATCGGGGACATCCTCTCACCGGGTCCGGGTTGTCAGATCGTCGTGGCAAGTGAGATCGCAGCTTTCATCCGGTCCCAGTTGAACCGGGTCGGGCGGGTGTCCGTTCACGTGAAGGAAATCCCGAAGTCCCATCTCCGGCCTCCGGAACAGACCACCCAGTCGATCACCGCTTCCGTCGCTTCCCTCCGCCTTGACGCGGTGGCGTCGGAGGCTTTTCGTTTGTCCCGAAGGAAAGCGGCCACTCTGATCAAGTCCGGGAAATGCCGTGTGAATTGGAAGCCGACGGAAAATCCGGCTGAGCCTGTCGGGGAAGGGGATATGATATCCCTTCGCGGACACGGACGGGCCAGGGTGGACGAAACCCTTGGTGAGACAAGGAAAAACCGTCTTCTGATCCGGTTGATCCGCTACCTGTGAGCGGATCCCCGGGGGAATATGGAAATCTCATGAAGCCGGACAAGTTGATGTAGCCAACCGGAAGGAATTCTGCTACCATTGTAGAATAGAAAATGGCATAGCCAATCCTTAAGGAGGTGCCAACATGCCGCTTAGTCCGTTGGACATACACAATAAAGAATTTAAACGATCTTTTCGCGGTTATGACGTAGACGAAGTCAACGACTTCCTCGATCAAATTATCAAAGACTTTGAGTTTCTCATCCGGGAGAAACAGCAGCTGGAGCAACAGGTGGAAGAGTTGCAGCAGGAGCTGGAGCAGGCTTTGGAGGAGCAGATGGTAACTCCTTCCCAAGATACCCAAGCTCCTGCACCGCAGCCGCCGCAACCGCAACCCCAGCCCCGGTACCAGCAGCCTGAGCCGCCGGCGCCGATTCAGCAACAACAGCCTTCCGCTTCTTCGCTCTCGTCCATGGAACAGAGCATTCACAAATCGATCCGCGTGGCGCAGGAAGTGGCGGAAGAAGTGCGTCTGAACGCCAAGAAGGAAGCCGAGCTGATCGTCCAGGAAGCGGAGAAAAACGCAGATCGCATCATCAACGAAGCGCTGCAAAAAGCCCGCGAAGTCCATACCGAACTTTTGGACCTCAAACAGAAGGCGACCGTCTACCGTGCCCGTTTCCGCACGTTGGTGCAGTCCCACCTTGATATTCTGGAGAACTCCGACTGGGAGTCTTTGGAGGAGCTTGAAGAGGGGCTGGACGAAGTCGGAAAGCAGCTGGACCAATATGCGGAAGGTCGTTCCGACAACCTCGCGTTGCAACAGCCGGAAGATTACGGCCAGTCCCAGGAGTACAGCCAGGAAGGATACGGCCACAGTCCTTTGGAGAACACAAACCCCTCCTACGACCAGGGGTCTTACATGGATGAAGGGGACGAGCCCCGCCGTGAAATGCGCCGGACTTCCCGCAAGATGAAGCGGAAGGCGATGTTCTGAACCGAATTTCCCTTGACTTTCCAATTGGTGACCGGTATACTGAAACGACACGAAAATGAAGCCGCCTGTGGAATGTCCCGACGGGACATCACAAAATGGGTTGGGGCGAGGTCACCCGGCCCTGAAAAAGCCGATCGCGGACCCTGTGTGAGCGGCACGGGGTTTCGCTGTAAAAGCGAAGAACGGGAGAGTAGACAGAAAACGCACCGGTTCAGCGAATTAGGGATGGTGAAAGCCTAATCCGTTGCGTCTGTTGAAGATCACCCGGGAGCTGTCCTCCCGAAACGTGAAGTAGGGCGGACCGTTAAACCCACGTTACGGGTTGTCAAGCGGGTCCTTCCGTTTCCACGAAGGGCTTATTAGGGTGGTACCGCGGGTAACTTCTCGTCCCTACCGGGATTGAGGAGTTTTTTTATTGATCGGCTTTTTGGAAAGGAGTGAAGTTGAGAGTGGACTATAAAAAAACCCTGAATCTTCCACGTACGAAGTTTCCCATGAGGGGCAATCTCCCCAATCGGGAACCCGAGATGCAAAAATGGTGGGATGACATCGACATCTACGGCAAGGTCCAGGAAATGCGGAGGGGCAAGCCGAAATTCATTCTGCACGACGGACCCCCGTACGCCAACGGAAACATCCATATCGGTCACGCCCTGAACAAGGTGCTGAAAGACTTCATCATCCGCTATCAGTCGATGCGGGGGTTGGATGCTCCCTACATCCCCGGATGGGACACCCATGGGATGCCGATCGAGCACGCGATCATTACCAAAAAAGGGGTGGATCGCAAAAAGGAAGATCCGGTCACCTTCCGGAAGTTGTGTGCGGATTACGCATGGTCCTTCATCAACCGTCAGCGGGAACAGTTCAAACGGCTCGGCATCCGGGGGGATTGGGAACATCCCTATGTCACCCTGAATCCCGAGTATGAAGCCCGCCAGATCCGGATTTTCGGCGAAATGGCGAAAAAGGGCTACATCTACCGGGGTTACCGTTCGGTCTTTTGGTCCCCCTCTTCCGAAACCGCTTTGGCGGACGCGGAAGTCGAATACCAGGACAAACGATCCCCTTCCATCTATGTCGCCTTTCCGGTGCAAGACGGCAAAGGGGTGCTGCCGGAAGCGGAAACCCACGTCGTGATTTGGACGACCACCCCTTGGACCATCCCTGCCAACCTGGGAGTCGCGGTAAACGCCGATTTCACTTATTCGCTGGTGGATACGGGAAGCCGGAAGCTTCTCCTCGCCGAGGAATTGGTGGACGACGTCATGAAACGGGTCGGAATCGATCACTATGAACGGACGGCCACCTTCAAGGGGGCCGATCTGGAAGGTGTGGTTTGCCGACATCCCTTCTACGACCGGGAAAGTCCCGTCATCCTCGGGGACCACGTGACGCTGGATGCCGGCACTGGCTGCGTCCACACCGCTCCGGGCCACGGGGCCGAAGACTTCGAGTTGGGCAAGAAGTACGATTTGGGCGTCCTTTGTCCCGTGGACGAAAAGGGGCGTTTCACGCGGGAGGCCCCCGGGTTTGAGGGCCTGTTTTACGATGACGCCAACAAACGGGTCACCGAAAAACTGGAGGAAGTGGGAGCCCTGCTGAAGCTCACCTTCATCACTCACCAGTACCCCCACGACTGGCGGACCAAAAAGCCGGTCATCTTTCGGGCCACTGAACAATGGTTCGCCTCCATTGACGGATTCCGGGAAGCGATGCTGGAGGCGATCAAAGAGGTGAAATGGACTCCGGCCTGGGGGGAAGTGCGGCTGGCCAACATGGTGGCCGAGCGGGGAGACTGGTGCATCTCCCGTCAGCGGGTCTGGGGTGTTCCGCTCCCTATCTTCTACTGCCGTTCCTGCGGCCATCCCTACATCACCGATGCCTCTATCGACAAAATCGCCAATCTGTTTGCCGCGGAAGGTTCCAACACCTGGTTTGAACGTGAGACGGAGGAACTTCTGCCGGAAGGAGCGGTCTGTTCGGAATGCGGCCATGATTCCTTCCGCAAGGAGACCGACACCATGGATGTCTGGTTTGATTCCGGGAGCAGCCACGCCGCTGTTCTGGAACAGCGGGAGGAGACCGACTGGCCGGCGGACCTCTACCTGGAAGGCTCGGATCAGTACCGTGGGTGGTTCAACTCCTCCTTGTCCACGGCGGTGGCCACCAAGGGGACGGCCCCCTATCGTCAGGTTCTCTCCCATGGCTTCACCCTGGACGGGGAAGGACGGAAGATGTCCAAATCCCTCGGAAACACAATCGATCCGCTCAAGGTGATGAAGACCTACGGCGCCGACATCCTGCGCCTCTGGGTTGCCTCCGTGGATTACCAGGCCGATGTCCGGGTCTCGGACGACATCCTGAAGCAGATCGCTGAAGTGTACCGGAAGATCCGGAACACCTTCCGCTTCCTTCTCGGCAACCTGGCCGATTTTAACCCGGAGACCGATCGGGTGGAAGTCGACCGTCTGAACGAACTGGACCGCTACGCACTCACCAAATTGCAACGCCTGACGGAAAAGGTAATCAAGGGGTATGACTCCTACGAGTTTCATGCCGTTTACTATCAGGTCCACAACTACTGCACCGTGTTCCTCAGCCAGTTTTACCTGGATGTGCTGAAGGACCGGCTCTATACACTTCCCAAAGAGGACATCAGACGACGCTCTTCCCAGACGGTGATGTATGAGACCCTCCTGTCCCTCGTAAAGATGCTCCATCCGATCCTGCCCCACACCACGGAAGAGGTGTGGAAGTACGTCCCCGGGACCGACACCGAGAGTGTTCAGCTCACCGACTTTCCCCGGGTGGAGGCCCGGTATCTGGATAAAGAGCTGGAAGAGAAATGGGACGTTCTCACCGGGGTGAGGGACACCGTTCTCAAAGCGCTGGAAGAAGCCCGGGCTGAGAAAGTGATCGGCAACTCCCTCGGCGCCTCCGTCGAGTTGTATCCGTCGGAGAAGAAATTCCAGCTTCTCCACCGTGTGGACAACCTCGCCGAGCTCTTCATCGTCTCCCACGTCCGACTGTTCCGGCCGGAAGACGGACCGGAAGGCGACACTGTCGAAGGGGATGGCCTTCATGTTAAAGTGAAGCCGGCAGAAGGGGAGAAATGTCAGCGCTGCTGGGTGATCAGCCCCGCCGTCGGCCAAAACTCCCGATACCCCGACCTCTGCGATCGCTGCGCCGACACTGTACAACACCATTATTCGGAATGAAAAGAAAGGCTGCCCGTTAAAATGCGGGCAGCCTTTTTCTTAAAACCAGGATCAAATGGGAAGGACAGGGGTTCGCCATGGTTGTGGTTCACTCCAGTATACAGGCAGGGGGTGAAAGCGCCGTGAGAGGAAGATGAGAAAAATACAGGATTCCGAAATCAAAAAGTCCGGCGGTGCCGGACGGGAGGTGGAGATCAGCCGGCCTCTTCCCGCTGGAGTTCATCCCACCACTCTTTGTCTTTGGTCAGGAGCGCGAGATCGATCATCTGGCGACGGAGAGCGCGGCGTTCTTCTTTGTTGAGGCGGATTCCGATCCGTTTCAGATGGTCCGGGGATATCCGATGAAGCCCCCGGCTTTCGCCCTGCTTGCGATCATAGGTGTTCACCCGGATGACGGAGGAGTTGATATCCACGATCCAACCGAGCATCTCCTTGTTGGAGACCCGGTCCTGAAACGAAACCCAGTCGCCCTCCCGAAAGCCTTCGACCTCTTCCGGGTGAGAGGGGGCCGCTGTTTCTTCGGTCCACTTGCCGTTGGACCGGGAGCAGTGATCGCAAAACCCGGACATGTCTCCCCAATTCAACGGGTTACCGCACTGTTGGCAAAGCTCAAGCGGTTGGTGCATGATTCATCACCCTGATCTTTCATTTTCCGCTGGGACTGGTTCATACAGGCTATTCAGATTGTCCCACCGGAGTTCCTTCCCTCTGATCTCATCTTTCCATCATTTTTCCCACCGAAGAACTGGATCAGACGGGTTACATTTGGATTTTTTTCTGAATCCGCTGAAGTCCGGTTTGAATGGTGGCATAAAAAAGGAGTCGGAACGAACCCTGTTTCTAAAAGGAAGGGGGCTGAAGCAGATGGGGGAAGACAGGGAACCGATTCCTGCGGATTTTCATCGGACAGAAAACCACGGAGAGTGGTGGGCTTTATGGAAGAATCACATCGCCGGAGAATGTGGTTTTGGGCCGGAGACCACAGCCCGGGCCAACGGATCGATCGACGGAGAGATCATCAAACGCATGGTGGGGCTGAACCGCAAAAAGACCGGAGAAATTCGCCGGTCTTTTTTCTGTCAGGAGTGTTTTTGCCGCTCTTTGGCCCCTGTCCGCCATTTCCGGATGTTGAGCCAGGGGTGAGTAACGGCACTCACCACTGCCGGCCAATTGAACCGGCTGTTCAGCAGGTGATGACCCACCGGCCCGGCCATGATGGATACGAACCGGTCCATTTGGTGGTTGTTCATGGTTTCAAGGCTGCGGCGGAGGATCAGGGATTTTTTATAAATTCGGTACAAGTCCTCGCACAACGTGCGGTAGTCGGCTTTTCCGGCCAATGCCTGCGCAGCGTAAATCCCGGACAGCAAAGCTGCAAACTGACCGAACCCGGTGGAAGGCATCAGAGCGTACAGACAATTGCCGGCCATGAGGGTGTTGCCGATCCGGGGGGAGGGAGCGATCCCGGTTTTACAGTGGTTGATATGGAAGGAATCAGACAACCGGAGAGAAGGGAATTCATCGGCCAATTTTTCTTCGAAGAGGCGCCAGTGTGTTTGTGCTTCATTTTCGGCCCCCGGATATTCGGGATAGGCGATCACCGCTGAAATCTCTTCCCTGGACATGGGGAGAACATACCCGTATCCACGGGGAGCGATCCGTTCATCCAACCAAATGTAAACGGTATGAGGATCGAAGGTTCCCTTGCAGGAGGCTCCCTGAAGACGAAATGCCCCGTCTTTCCGAAAATTCCCCAGATCGGCGGCATCGTCCCCGTCGCCGGTGGCCATCACGATGTGGGTGTAGTGCCGTTTCAGATCTTCGTAAGTCTTCTTCGATTTGAAGTGGATTTTGCTCCGGATTTGTCTTTCCAGTTGTTTCTCCAATGCATCTTCATCTCGTCCGCGCAGGTTGATCGATCCGAGTTTGCCTTCAATCTCGGCCCGGTGGTGGGGGGAAATAAGCACCATCCGATTGATATTGGAGGAGGGTTGAAAATAAATTCCGTGATGGTCCGAAAAATAGGCACAGGAGTCTCTTACAGGGAAGTTCAACTTTTCGATAAACGCTTCTGCAACACGGAACCGGTCACCCACCTGCCGGCCGTCTTCGAAGAGATCGGGTTGGATGCCGTGTTTCTCCAGGGTGATGGCACAGGCCAGCCCCGCCAGTCCGGCACCCATGATGGCGATCTTCATCTTGTCACCTCCTTCCAAAGGTTAGTGTGTGTCCGGTCAGCGGGTAACAACCAAAAGAGCCCGGGAAAAATTTGTATGTCGTGCGACCGTGCGGGAAAACCGGAAAGAAAAGTGGCCCGTCGGGGAAGTTCTAAAGAGGGAAGGAAACAATGACGGGGCGGGAGGGGTGAGACATGGAGGAACAAAAAACCGAAGTGACCCGGGGATGGCTCAAGAAGGTGGATGATCGCTTGAGGGAGCTGGGACGGAAGATGGAGATGGGGGAAATCGCCCAATATGTCCAATTGCTGAACTCTCCGACCCGGTTGATTCTGATCAACATCTTTACCGGAATCGCCCGGGGGGTGGGGATCGCCATCGGGTTTACCATCTTCGCGGCGACGATTGTCTATTTTCTTCGAAAGCTCGGCGCACTCAATTTGCCCATCATCGGCGATTATATCGCGGAAATCGTCCGCATCGTTCAGGCTCAGCTGGAACTGGACGGCCGGATGTATTGAAGAAAGGGGAATCCACGGTGACAGAACAACAACTGGCTCAATTGAAAAAACAGCTGGAGGAAGAAAAAAACCGCCTGACAAAAAAACTGGCGGACAATCAAAACTACGGGCTGGAAGAAGGGATGAACAACTCCATCGGAGAGTTGTCGGGGTACGACAACCATCCGGCGGATGTGGGAACGGAACTGTATGAGCGCGGGAAAGACCTGGCGTTGAACGAAGAAGACGAAGACCAACTGGAAGAGGTGGAATTGGCTCTTCTGCGAATGGAGTCGGGGGAGTACGGCAGCTGCGTGGTCTGCGGGAAAGAGATTCCCTTCGAACGGCTGGAAGCGGTGCCGGAAACCCCGTATTGCATCGAGCATCAACGGGAACAAGACATTTCCAGCCGGCGACCGGCTGAAGAAAAGGTCATCCACCCTCCCTTCGGTGAACATTTCCATGACAAAACGGACAAAAACTTTTACGATGCCGAGGATGCCTGGCAGGAAGTGGAACAGTACGGCACCTCCAATCCTCCCGATTATTTCCGGGAAGGGAAGAATTACAATGAATTGACAGTCGATCACGACGAGCGCCGGGGATATGTCGACGACGTGGAAGGGATTGCGGTCACCGGACGCGATGGACGTCCAAAGGACATTTTATCGGAAATCACCCACAATGATGCCACCCGCCGGACAGAAGCAGAAGAAGACGGGACCGATTGACCGCCGGGCTTCAGTTGTTTGCCCCCTGACGCTGTGCTAAAATGAAGATCTGGAAGATGCCGGCATCCCGGAGGGGATGGCTGGCCATCGGTTGAGGGGGGAACAAAACGATTGAGATACTTTATGGCCGCACTGGCCGTTTTCGGATTGGATCAGGTGACCAAGTGGCTGGTCCTGAAGAAGATGTCCCTGTATGAATCCATCCCTTTGTGGGAAGGGGTGTTTCATATCACCTCCCATCGAAACCGTGGAGCCGCTTTCGGCATCCTGCAGAACCAACAGTGGCTGTTTATCACCATCACAGTTGCGGTGGTTTGCGGGATCACCTGGTATCTGATCCGGCTGAAACGGACACAACCTCTGATGTCCTGGTCCCTCGCCCTGATTCTCGGCGGTGCGGTGGGGAATCTGATTGACCGGATCCGTTGGGGGGAAGTGGTGGATTTTCTCGACTTTCGGTTGATTCATTACCCGATTTTCAACGTGGCTGACTCTGCCATTGTGATCGGTGTTGGCCTTATGATCTTTCTGACCCTCCGCCAGCCTCACGAACAAGAGGAAGCGTTCACCAAGGAAGCGGGGGAGACCCGGTGAGTTCCGAGGAAAATCGACGGTTCGAAGTAGATGAATCCGGCCACGGGGAGCGGGTGGACAAGTTTCTTGCTTCAAAAGAAGAGGATTGGTCCCGCATGGCCGTCCAGTCCTGGATTCGGGAAGCACGGGTCCGGGTGGACGGCCGTCCCGTGAAAAGCAACTATCGTTTGAAAGCGGGGGAGCGGGTGGAAGTCACGGTTCCCCCGCCGGAAGAACCCAAAGTGGAGCCGGAGCCCATTCCGCTGGATGTGGTGTATGAGGACGACAACGTCATTGTCGTCAACAAACCCCGGGGCATGGTGGTTCACCCGGCTCCGGGCACTCCTTCGGGGACCCTGGTCAACGCCCTTCTCGCTCACTGCAAAGATCTGTCCGGCATCGGCGGAGTATTGCGGCCCGGAATTGTGCATCGGATTGACAAGGATACCTCCGGGTTGTTGATGGCGGCAAAAAACGACCGGGCTCATCAATCTTTGGCCGCTCAACTGAAAGCCCACGAAGTCGATCGGATGTACGTCGCTTTGGTCAACGGCAGTCTCCCCCATGACAAAGGAACCATTGACGCTCCCATCGGGCGGGATCCCCGGGACCGAAAACGAATGGCGGTGGAACCCAGAAACGGGAAGCCGGCCGTTACCCACTTTGAAGTGGTGGAGAGATTCCGGCGGGCCACTCTGGTCCAATGCCGGTTGGAGACGGGAAGAACCCACCAGATCCGGGTCCATATGAAGTACATCGGGCATCCCTTGGTGGGGGATCCCGTTTACAGCACCAACTACCGGAAGTTCCAGATCGAGGGCCAGGCTCTCCATGCCCGGGTGCTGGGTTTTCAACATCCGGCAACCGGGGAACGGATCCGTCTGGAGGCGGAGCTGCCCGAGGATATGCAGCGTCTGATCCGGGGGTTTCGCAAACATCTCTGAATCCGTCATTGACAAAGCGGGAATGATTCTTCATAATGGTGTTAACTGAACAAGAACCTTTTAACTCAGTCCGGAGAGGCTGGAAAGGGTACGAAGACGATTCTGCGGAAGAAGTGTGCGCTTCTGCCTTTCCGGGCGAGGAGCGCTTTTTTGATGGAAAGGAGGCGGCCGGATGGCGACAGAAAAAAACATTTTGGATGACGCCGCGATCCGGCGGGCGTTGACGCGGATTGCCCATGAGATTCTGGAGCGGAACAAAGGGGTGGAAAATTGCGTCCTCGTCGGAATCCATACCCGGGGCGTTTACCTCGCCCGGCGCCTGGCGGACCGGATTCGCCGGATCGAGGGCGAGACCGTCCCTGTCGGAGAGCTGGACATCACGCTCTACCGGGATGACCTGACAGAAAAGACGGAGCAGCCCGAAGTGCGGGATTCCCACCTTCCGGTGGACATCCACGGCAAGATCGTCGTGCTGGTGGACGATGTTCTGTATACGGGTCGAACGGTCCGGGCGGCGATGGACGCCCTGATCGACCGGGGGCGGCCCCGAATGATCCAACTGGCGGTCTTGGTGGACCGGGGCCACCGGGAACTTCCGATCCGGCCGGACTACGTGGGCAAAAACGTCCCCACTTCCAAAGAGGAGATCGTTCACGTGGCGGTTTTGGAGCATGACGGAAAAGACCGGGTCCATATCAGCAAATAAAAGAAAGATGTTTCCCTTTAAGACGGTCCCGTGAGACCGGCAAGGGAGGATGTTAATTTTTCGCGTACCCGTTTGGTGCGGATCTTTCCCGATGCGCGAAAACCTCTCTGCCGGCAGTGGGCAAAGAGGTTTTTTTTATGAGAAAGGAAGGATGAATCATGAAAAAAATCGTTCTGGACGTGCACGAAAAACCGAAAGCGTGGAAATGGATCGCCCTGAGCGTCCAACATCTGTTCGCCATGTTTGGAGCCACGATCCTGGTGCCGCTCCTGACGGGGCTGCAACCGGCGGTGGCGCTGTTGTCCAGCGGGGTCGGGACACTGGCCTACCTGATCGTGACCCGTGGCAAAATACCCGCTTATCTGGGATCTTCCTTCGCTTTTATCGTTCCGATCATCACGGTTTCCCAGAGTCAGGGCACGGGGGCGGCCCTCTTCGGCTGTTTCCTGATCGGGGTGGTTTACGGAATCGTGGCGCTTGTCATCCAACGTTTCGGGGCGGATTGGCTGCACTATCTGCTGCCGCCGGTGGTAATCGGTCCGGTGGTGATCGTGATCGGACTGGCCTTGGCGGGAACCGCCGTCGATATGGCCAGCAGCCAGGAGATTACCCGTCCGCTTCCCGACACCGTTGAAGAGTTCCATGCCCTGCCGGGCACGGTGGAAAAGGTGGATGAGGAAGCGGGGACGGTCACACTCAAGGTGTACTCTTTAAAACACTTCGGTGTCGCCCTGGCTGCCTTGGCGATCGCCGTCACCGCCAGTCTCTTTTTACGGGGGTTCCTCAACCTGATCCCGGTTCTCTTGGGAATCGTCGGCGGCTACCTGGTTGCGTTCTCGGCGGGCATGGTCGATCTCTCCCCGGTCCGTGAGGCCGGGTGGCTGGCTCTGCCTCACTTCACCGCGCCGGAGGTTTCCTGGGCCGCCGCCCTGGTGATCGTTCCTGTCGCCCTGGTCACCCTGGCTGAGCATATCGGCCATCTGATGGTGACCGGGAGTATCATGAACCGGGACCTGGCGAAAGATCCGGGCCTTCACCGGTCCATCTTGGGGGACGGCTTGGCCACCAGCCTGGGAGCCCTCTTCGGCGGTCCGCCCAACACCACCTACGGAGAGAACATCGGCGTCATGGCCATTACCCGCATCTTCAGTGTCTATGTGGTCGGAGGAGCGGCGGTGATCGCCATCACCTTCTCCTTTATCGGGAAACTGTCCGCTCTGATATCCACGATTCCGCCGGCGGTGATGGGAGGCGTCTCCATTCTGCTCTTCGGGATCATCGCTTCGGCGGGACTTCGGATGCTGGTGGAAAACCGGATCAATTTCCAGGATAAAAGGAATCTGGTGATCGCCTCGGTGGTGCTGGTGATCGGCGTCGGCGGTGCCGCCCTCAAATTCGCGGGCCTGCACTTCGAAGTGGAAGGGATGGCCCTGGCCACGATCATCGGAATTCTGCTCAACCTGATTCTCCCCCGCAACATGGAAAATAAAGAAGAAGCGGCCGCTTCCTCAAGAGCCGCCTGAAAGAACACGACCGTTGAAGCGCACCTTTAATCCGGTCCCGAGAGGCCGCGGAAGGACGCGTTATTCGAACCCGGGTCCGGTTCGGCATGTCCGCTGAACCTTTAAATCCGGTGATCGTTCATGACGACTCCTTCCGAAAAGGAAGGAGTCTTTTTTATCGAAGGAGGGAAAGGCATGATCCACACGGAGGTTCGAAAGGGGCATCTGATCGACACCGACCACCTGTCCGTCAGCGAAATGGAGGGGTTGTTCGAAAGAGCGGACACTTGGAGGAGCCGGAACCGGACCGAAACCGCGCGTGCGTATCCAGGGCGGTTCGTCGCCAACCTGTTCTTCGAGCCGAGCACGCGAACCCGGATTTCCTTTGAAGTGGCAGAACGAAGGTTGGGAATGGAAGTGTTCCGGCTGGATCAAGAAACCTCCAGTACGGAAAAAGGCGAATCCTTTTACGACACCCTGCGGACGCTGGATTCCCTCGGGGTCGAAGCGGCCGTCATCCGTCACGCCGGCGGAGGGCTTCTTGCGGAAATGGCCGGTCGCTCGCCGGGCCCGGCCCTGATCAATGCGGGAGAAGGGGAAGGGGGACACCCCACCCAGGCGTTGTTGGACCTCTATACCCTGCGCCGCCACTTTGGACATCTGTCGGGTCTCCGGGTGGCGATCGTGGGAGACATCCGTCACAGCCGCGTAGCCCGGTCCAACCTGTGGGCCTTGAAGGCCTTCGGGGCCCGTCCGGTGTTGAGCGGTCCGGAATCCATGCGGGATCCCCGCCTGGAATCGGCTGCTCCGTATCTTTCCTTCGCCGATGCCATCCGGGAAGCGGATGCGGTTATGATGCTCCGGGTGCAGTTGGAGCGTCACCGGGAGTCGCTGTTCGGTTCGGCGGAGGAATACCGGGCCCGCTACGGGTTGACCAAGGACCGGCTGGAGAGGATGCGTCCCCACACGGTCATCCTGCACCCTGCCCCGGTCAACCGGGGAGTGGAAATCGACGGAGAGCTGGTGGAACATCCCCGGTCCAAAATTTTCGAGCAAATGGAAAACGGCGTCTGGGTCCGAATGGCGGTCCTTGAACGTGCCATGGAGGGAGGCGTTTAAAATGAAAACGACTCTGCTGCTGAAAAACGGTCGGATTCTGGACGGGAGCAGGGGGGAACCGATCCCCGCCGATATTTTGATCCGGGACGGAAAAGTGGAGCGCATCGGCCGGGATCTGTCAACCGAAGGAGCGGAAACGAGGGAGCTGGGGGGAAGGCTGGCCATCCCGGGGCTGATCGATATGCACATTCATCTGAGGGAACCCGGCTTTGAAGAGAAGGAGACGATCGCCACAGGTACCCGGGCGGCTGCCCGGGGAGGGTTTACCACGGTCGCCTGCATGCCCAACACCTGCCCGGTGACCGACACTCCCGGCAAGGTGCGCCGGATCCGGGAGATGAATGAACGGGAAGGATGCGGGGTACAGGTGCTCCCCATCGCCGCCATCACCCGTTCCTCCTCAGGGAAAGTGTTGACGGACATGGCCGGGCTGAAAGAAGCGGGAGCCATCGCCGTTTCCGATGATGGAGTCGGGGTGCAGAGCCCGCGGATGATGAAGGAAGCGATGCGACTCGCGTCGGAAGTCGGCCTGCCGGTGGTGGCCCACTGCGAAGAAGAGGATCTCTTAGTGCCGGGGGCCTGCGTCCATGACGGTGTCTTCGCCAAAAAACACAGCCTGCCGGGAATACCCGCTGAATCCGAGTCGATCCACGTGGGACGGGATATCCTCCTGGCGGAAGACACCGGGGTGCATTACCACATCTGCCACATCAGTTCGGAAGGATCGGTCCGGCTGGTGCGCGAAGCGAAGTCCCGCGGCCAGCGGGTGACGGCGGAAGTGACTCCCCACCACCTGCTCCTGTGTGAGGAGGACATCCCCGGGCCGGATCCCATGTACAAAATGAACCCGCCCCTGCGGTCGATAAAAGATCGGCAGGCTCTGATCGAAGGGCTGAAGGATGGAACAATCGACTTTATCGCCACGGACCATGCGCCCCATACGGCTTCCGACAAACGGAAGGACATCCGGGAAGCCCCCTTCGGGATCGTCGGTCTGGAAACGGCGTTTCCTCTTCTCTACACCCACCTGGTCCTGACCGGAGAGCTGACGTTGGCCCAACTGGTGGACCGTATGAGCCGGCTCCCCGCCGCACGGTTCGGCTTATCCCGGGGCATCCTGGAGGAAGGCCGGGTGGCCGATCTCACGGTGATCGACCTGGCGGAGGAACGGGAGATCGATCCGAACCGGTTCGAATCCAAGGGGAAAAACACTCCCTTTGCCGGCTGGAAAGCCAAAGGGTGGCCGGTCATGACGCTGGTGGAAGGAAACATCGTGTGGGAAGAATCCGGCGTGCGCGCGGTGGACCGAAAAAAAGCATGGCACACATTTTGAAAGGACGGGAGGAAGAGATACATGCAGGCCAAACTGCTGTTGGCTGACGGAACGCGACTGGAGGGAGAGGCCTTCGGCGCCGAGACGGAAACCTTGGGGGAAGTCGTCTTCAACACGGGAATGACGGGGTACCAGGAGGTGTTGACGGATCCTTCCTACTGCGGCCAAATCGTCACCATGACGTACCCGCTGATCGGAAACTACGGAATGAACCGGCACGATATCGAAGCGCGCCGTCCCTTTGTCCACGGTTTTGTGGTGCGGGAGCGGGCCGATTTCCCCAGTAACTGGCGAAGTGAACAAAGTTTGGACCGGTGGCTGAAAGATTACGGCATCCCCGGGATTGCCGGGGTGGATACCCGGATGTTGACCCGGAAGATCCGCGTTCACGGCACGATGAAGGGGATTCTGTCCACCGGAGGGGCTTCATGGGGAAGTCTTGAAGAAAAGCTGGATGCCGGTTTTCTGTTGCGGGACCAGGTGGCCCGGGTCAGTACCCGGAGCATCCATGCCTCCCCGGGATACGGTCCCCGGGTGGTTCTGATGGACTTCGGCGCCAAATACGGGATCCAGCGGGAACTGATCCGACGGGGTTGTGACGTGGTGGTGGTCCCGTGGGACACGTCTTTCGAGGAGATCGAACGTCTAGGCCCCGACGGAATCCTGCTGTCCAACGGACCCGGGGATCCCAAGGACGTGCCGGAAGCGATCCGCACCGTCGGCCGCCTGCTGGAACGGTATCCTCTGTTCGGCATCTGCCTCGGCCACCAGCTGTTTGCCTTGGCTTCAGGGGCGGATACCGAAAAGATGACTTACGGCCACCGGGGCGCAAACCACCCGGTGAAAAACCTGGAAACCGGCCGCACCTACATAACCTCCCAGAACCACGGATACTCGGTCAGAAACGATTCCCTGGAGGGAACGGAGTTGACGCTGACCCATATCGCCCTCAATGACGGAACCTGCGAGGGACTCACCCACCGCCGGTTGCCGGCGTTCTCGGTTCAATACCATCCCGAAGCGGCCCCGGGCCCTCATGATTCGGAGGTACTCTTCGACCGCTTCATGGGACTTTTAAACGGAAGGAAACAGGAAAAGGAGGGGGCCGCACATGCCTAAAGATCAGTCGCTGAAAAAAATCCTGGTGATCGGATCCGGCCCCATCGTGATCGGTCAGGCGGCCGAGTTCGATTATGCCGGGACCCAGGCTTGCCAATCCCTGAAAGAAGAGGGGATGGAGGTGGTTCTGGTCAACAGCAACCCGGCCACCATTATGACCGACACCGATGTGGCCGATAAGGTTTACATCGAGCCGATGACGCCCGAGTTTCTGACCCAAGTGATCCGCAAGGAGCGGCCCGATGGATTGCTCCCCACCCTGGGCGGCCAGACCGGGCTCAACCTGGCAGTGGAGCTGGCGGAGTCCGGCGTCCTGGAACGGGAAGGGGTGCGTCTTCTGGGAACGGACCTCCGGGCCATCACCTGTGCCGAAGACCGGGAACGTTTCCGCAGTCTGATGCGGGATCTGAATGAACCGGTTCCGGGAAGCGAAATCGTCCAATCCGCGGAGGAGGCCCTCCGCTTCGCCGGCGCGAGCGGTTATCCCGTCATCGTCCGACCGGCGTATACCCTTGGCGGGACCGGGGGCGGGATTGCCCGCAACGAAGATGAGTTGATAGAGACGGTAAATAACGGGATCCGCTACAGTCCGATCGGACAGTGCCTGATCGAGCAGAGCATCGCCGGCTTCAAGGAACTGGAGTACGAAGTGATGAGGGACGAACAAGACAACGCCATCGTGGTCTGCAACATGGAAAACTTCGACCCCGTCGGTGTGCACACCGGGGACAGCATCGTTTTCGCCCCCGCCCAGACTCTGTCCGACCGGGAGCATCAGATGCTTCGAAACTCCGCCCTGAAGATCATCCGGGCCCTGGATATCCGGGGTGGATGTAACGTTCAGTTTGGATTGGATCCGGAGAGCTTTCAGTACCATGTGATCGAAGTGAATCCCCGGGTGAGCCGGTCCAGCGCCCTGGCCTCCAAGGCGACGGGCTACCCGATCGCTCGGATCGCCGCTAAGATTGCCGTCGGTTATACCTTGGACGAAATCATCAATCCGGTGACGAAACAGACCTGTGCCTGCTTTGAGCCGACTCTGGATTACGTGGTCAGCAAAATTCCCCGTTGGCCCTTCGACAAGTTCGCCGGCGCCAACCGGAAGCTGGGCACCCAGATGAAGGCCACGGGGGAAGTGATGGCCATCGGCCGGACCCTGGAGGAGTCCCTCCTGAAAGCGGTCCGCTCCCTGGAGATCAACCGGGATCACCTCCAGCCGGCGGATGCGGAAACGCTCTCCCTGGAGGAGATGAAAAAGCGGTTGGCCGCCCCCGACGACGAACGCCTCTTTTTGCTGGCGGAATGGTTCCGCCGGGGCGGGACCTCGGAAGAGGCCCATTCCCTCACCCGGATCGACCGGTTCTTCCTCCATAAAATCCAGGGGATCGTCGGGCTGGAACGGGAGTTGAAGGAGAAGGGACCCGGCCGGGAACTCCTGAAGAAAGCCAAAGGGACCGGTTTCACCGACGCGGCGATCGCTCGCCTGACGGGGAGGGAGGAAGCGGATATCCGCTCTCTCCGAAAGGATTTCGGAATCCTTCCGGTCTACAAGATGGTGGACACCTGCGCGGCCGAGTTTGAAGCGGCCACCCCCTATTATTACTCCACCTACGAAAGGGAAGACGAAGTGGCCAAAACCGACCGGCCCACAGTGGTGGTCCTCGGTTCCGGCCCGATCCGGATCGGCCAGGGGGTGGAATTCGACTACGCCACCGTTCACGCCATCCAGGCCATCCGGAAGGCCGGTATGGACGCAGTCATCATTAACAATAATCCGGAGACGGTTTCCACGGACTTCAACATTTCCGACCGACTTTATTTCGATCCTCTTTTCACCGAAGATGTGCTCCACATCATCGAGAAAGAAAATCCGGTCGGAGTGATCGTCCAGTTCGGCGGGCAGACGGCCCTCAACCTGGCCCGGGACCTGAAGGAACACGGGGTGCCGCTGTTGGGGACGACGCTGGAGTCGATCGACCGGGCGGAAGACCGGAAGAAATTCGAGCAGCTGCTGAGAGAGGTGGACATCCCGCAACCGCCGGGAACGGCGGTGACTTCCGAAGAGGAGGCTCTCGCCGCGGCCCGGGAACTGGGCTTCCCCGTGCTGGTGCGCCCCTCTTATGTGCTGGGTGGACGGGCGATGGAAATCGTCTACAGTGAAGAAGAACTCCACAACTACATGAACGAGGCCGTCAAAGTGAACCCGAAACACCCCGTCCTGATCGACCGGTATCTCCGGGGGAAAGAGATCGAGGTGGACGCCGTCTCCGACGGAACACAAGTGCTGGTCCCCGGCATCATGGAACACGTGGAGCGGGCGGGGGTACACTCCGGGGACTCCATTGCCGTCTATCCGCCCCGGTCCGTCACGCCGGATCAGAAGACCCGGCTGGTCCGGATGACGACAGCGATCGCCCGGGCTCTTCACATCAAAGGTCTCATCAATATCCAGTTCGTCCTTCACGGGGATGAGATTTACGTTTTGGAGGTGAATCCCCGGGCTTCACGAACCGTCCCCTTTTTGAGCAAGGTGACGGGGGTGCCGATGGCCCGTGCCGCCACCCGGGTGATGCTGGGAGAAACCCTGGAGTCCCAAGGTCTTTCCGGCGGACTTTGGCCGGAACCCCGATCGACGGCAGTCAAGGTGCCGGTTTTCTCCTTCGCCAAACTGCGGCGGGTGGATGTGACGCTCGGACCCGAAATGAAATCGACAGGGGAAGTGATGGGACGTGACCGGGATTACGCCCGGGCGGTGTACAAGGGGCTTCTGGCCGCAGGGATTTCCCTTCCCCGTTTCGGTACCGTGATCGCCACCATCAGTGACAAAGACAAGGAGGAAGCGGTTCCCCTCTTTCGCCGGTTCCACGGCTTGGGTTACCGGATCGTCGCCACCAGCGGAACGGCGGATATCCTGGAAGCCGAGGGCCTGCCGGTGCGGCGGGTGAACAAACTGAAGGAAGGCTCCCCCCACATTCTGGATCTGATCCGACAGGGGGAAGTGGACCTGGTGGTCAACACTTGGACGCGGGGGAAAACCCCGGAAAGAGACGGTTTCCGCATCCGCAGGGAAGCGGTGGAACATGAAATCGCCTGCCTCACTTCCCTGGATACGGTGGAAGCGCTGCTTTCGACCCTGGATTCCATCTACATGACCGCCGATTTCATTGAACCTCCGGTGGATAAGGCACGGGAGGAGGTGCCGGTATGTCCGTGAACGCGGTGCCCGCTTTCAGGGAAGCGCACAAGCGGTTGATTGTGGCCCTGGATTTTCCCTGCGCCCATGAGGCGGATCGTTTTCTCTCCCGCTGGAGGGGGAGAGAAAAGCCCTTTGTCAAAGTGGGGATGCAGCTCTTTTACTCGGCGGGCCCCTCCTGGGTGGCCGGTCTGACCGAAGCCGGGTATTCCGTCTTCCTCGATTTGAAGTTGCATGACATCCCCCACACCGTGGCTGGCGCCGTCGGCTCCCTCGCTTCCTTGGGTGTCGATCTCATCACGCTCCACGCCGCAGGCGGAAGCCGCATGATGGAGGCCGCCCGGGAAGCGGCGGAAGTGAAAAGCGGAGAAAAACGCCCCGGATTGCTGGCTGTCACCCAGATGACCAGCACCGACGGTCGGATGTTGAACGATGAACTGGGTATTCCGGGTTCCGTGCGGGATTCGGTTCTCAACCTGGCCCATCTGGCCCGGCGGGCCGGTATGGACGGCGTGGTCTGCTCCGGGGGGGAAGCCGGCTGGATCAAGGAAGAGATCGGACGGGAATTGTTGACCGTGACTCCGGGGATCCGTCTGGAAGGGCAGGTAAAGGACGACCAGAAACGGGTGATGACACCGGAAGCCGCCGTAAACGGGGGATCGGATCTGCTGGTGGTGGGACGTCCCATCATCCGGTCCCAAGACCCGGTGGCGGTATGGATGGACATTGCGGAACGGATTCAAATGAGCGGGAGGGATTCTGATGGAAAAGAAGCGTGAATGGCGGGTGGAAGAAGCCATGGCACGGACCGGCGTTCTGAAGGAAGGTCACTTTGTCCTCTCCTCCGGCCGCCACAGCGCCCGTTACATGCAGTGCGCTCAGCTTCTCCAGCATCCCGGGGAAGCGGAAGAAGCGGGAAAAGCCATTGCCGGGCTTTTCCGGGAAGAAGGAGTGGACAGTGTGGTGGGCCCCGCCCTCGGCGGGGTCATCATTGCCCACGAGACGGCCCGGGCGTTACGCGTGCGGTGTCTCTTCGCCGAACGGAAGGAAGGAAAGATGCAACTGAGGCGGGGTTTCACGATTCAACCCGGCGAACGCCTCCTGCTGGTGGAGGATGTGGTTACCACCGGGGGTTCGGTCAGGGAAGTGGTCGATTTGGCGGAAACCCTCGGCGCCCGGGTGGTCGGGATCGGTTCCATCGTCGACCGGAGCGGAGGCCGGGCATCTTTCCCCGTTCCCTTCCGCTCCCTTTTCCAGCACACGATCGAAAGCTACAATCCGGCTGACTGCCCTCTTTGCAAACAGGGACGGCCCGTGGAAAAACCGGGCAGCCGACAGACGGTAAAAGTGTAAAAAATGGACCCGTCCCAACTCCGGGGCGGTTTTTCACATGGTCCAGGCAAAACATAAATCCCTTTTTTGGCCTCTCCTTCCATTTATGGATAACTTGTCCGTCCAATATGGTAAGATGTGCGAAGGAACCCTTATTTTAACAACAAGGGACTTCATGTTCATTCCCCGGAGCGATTCAATGTATGAATTCTGAGACGAACAAATACTCCCGGTTCTTCCCTCTTTCAGTCCCGTTCCTGGTAAAGCGATTTTTTCCTGTCAGAAGCTGACAAAGGGCGGGTCGGGTATGTTTAATCTCTGGGTTCATAATAATAAAACAGACGGACATCCAGGTTGAAAAAGATCGTATAAGGGTCCAAGGAGTTGAGGGGATGATCCGGTGGTTTCGGACGGCGTCAGTGTTGATGGCGGGACTGTTTGTGTTTATGGTGATCGGACTCTGGCTGGAAACCGCTCTCCATGTGACAGGGGGAGCCGCGTTTGCTCTGTATGCGGTCAATCGGATGATCCAATCCCCGTCGGCGGCGAGGGTGATCTACCTGGTTCCCCTCGGTGTGGCGGCTGGAGTGAGCTGGTGGGGGCTGGATCTGTCGCTCCACTCCCATGAAGTGGGGATTCTCTATGTTCATGGAGTGCTGGCTTATATCGAGCATGCTCTGTCGGTGATGTTCTCCAAAGACGGAATGATGTTCAGTCTGGTCACGTGGGCCAATCTGACCGTGATGGCTTTGATCGTTTTCGTGATGGATCCCAGCATCGACAAGGGGCGGACGGCGTGAGTTCCCTGCGCAAATGAATGCCGCTCTCGGCACCGGGTGCTTCTGGCCCGGTGTTTTTTGTTTTTCGGTCTGATTATTTTCTCCGGAAATTTTTCCATTCACTATTGAAAAAAACGTCTCATCTGTGAGATTCTTTTGTTAGGAAAAGAAAAGCCAACATCGCGCAAGGAAATGGAATTTTTAAAAATTGAATATCCAATGGGACAGAGAAAGCAGAATGGGAGTGGGAGAGTATGAGGGAGACCTTGCTGCGCGCAGGGCTTTTTTTCGTGTTGGCCGTATTCGTGTTCGGATCTTCCCTGTGGAACTTTTCTTATGCGGATCGTGTCGGGGAAAGGGTTGAGAAGAGAGAAGCGGAGAAGGAGCTGGAGATGACAAAGGCATCGGAGAAGCAACCTCAATCCGCAGCCGCTGTACAGGAGAAGAAGGAGGAACCGACCCGGAAAACGAAAACAACGGGGAAGCTCAATCCGGCGGAAAAACAAAAGCCCACCGACACCACAGCCGACCGACCCAAAGTTGAAAAAGAAACCAAGGGGAAACGGATTCCGTCCGGCGTTGTGTACCACGGGCCGAAGAAGAAAAAACGGGTGGCCATCACCTTCGACGACGGGCCGGATTCGGTCCACACCCCGGCGATCCTGAAAATCCTCCGGAAAGAGGAAGTGTCCGCCACCTTTTTCGTCGTGGGACGGGCGGTTCAACAACATCCGGAGATGACGGTGCGGATCGCGGCGGAAGGGCACGTGCTCGCCAACCATACCTGGAATCATGCGTACCTGCCCGCCCTTTCGGGAAAACAAATCGATGCCGAACTGGACAAGACTCAAAGGGCGGTGAAACGGCTGACAGGAAGGGAGATGGCTCTCATGCGCCCCCCTTACGGTGCGGTCAAAGGGAAAGAGAAACGGATCGCCCGCAAGGGTTACCGGATCATCAACTGGGATGTGGACTCCGTCGACTGGAAACATGGACGGAGCCATCAGCAAGTAATAAGTTCAGTCAAGGCCCAGGTCAAGCCGGGTAGCATCATCCTGCTCCACAACGGCGGAGGGGACCGCTCCGCCACCGTCCGGGCCCTGCCGGAGCTGATCCGTCATTTGAAGCAGAAAGGATACCGGTTTGTCGCCGTGGACGAGTTGATGGGTGTGCCGGCATACATAGGGAATTGATGGGGGGGAAATGCTGCCGCTCGCTTTTTCACAACGCTTCCAGGTCTTTTCTTGAGTGCCGAAGGGTTGCCCGCCCGGCTGGTGTGAGAGACCTTTACTCATATATTCTCCTTCTGCGTTCCATAATAAAAAAGACATTGAGGAAGGAGAGTGAGTGAATGGGTTCTTTGCAACGCTTTGACGGTCATCAAGACCACCCGTTAACACGGTTGCGCCATGAGTTGGACCGGTCATTCCAGCGGTTTTTCAATGAACCGCTGTTTTCCGGGGAAGGATTTGGAGGGCGGACGTTCCTGCCGGCCCTGAATGTGGAAGAAGAAGCCGATCGCTATGTCATTCAGGCGGAAATGCCGGGGATGGAGCCGGACGACATCGACATTGAGGTGCAGGGTAACACGCTGACCATCCGGGGTGAACGTCGGGAGGAACGAAGAGAAGAAAGCCGTTACCACCTGATGGAAAGCCGTTACGGTACCTTTCAACGATCCTTCACTTTGCCGGAAAACGCCGATGTGGAAGGAATCACCGCCGACAGCAAAAACGGGGTTCTCTACGTTTACGTGCCGAAAGACAAATCCCGGGAGCCGCGGAAAATCCGAATTAACAGATCCAAACCATGATCGGGCGATGAAGACCCCCACCGCAATCCGCAAAGGATGGCGGTGTTTTTTGTGGAAGTAAAGGGAAGAACCCGGGAGGAGGCATGTCATTTGGTCGACATTCAATGGACATACCGATTTTCAGGCAACAAGCAAACGGGAAACCCGTCTGAACCATCGCCGATTTTTCGGCTTCGCCTTCTCTACCAACGCAGCGGGGGGGTCTGTAACGGCCGCTGGATGGATCCAAGCGGAAGCGTCTCAGAACACTGGCGGTTCCCCAGTATGGAAGCATACCGGAATGCCTCGAAAACCGTATCTGCTTCGTTAATGGAAACGGAGGGACGGGACGAAAACGAATGGCTTCGGATACACGGGATCGGAAAGGAGGAACAGTTTTTGCAGCCCCTCGAAGGTTCCGTTCCCCGGCATATTGTGAGCGTGTTCGGAGTGATCTCCGACAACCGGGGAGAGATTCTGCTGGTCCGAACCTACTGGCGGGGGGACACCTGGGAACCGCCGGGCGGACAGGTGGAGGAGGGGGAGACCCTGGATGCGGCCGTGAAACGGGAAATCCGGGAAGAGACCGGGATCGAAGTGGAGCTTTTCGGGGTGGCCGGAGTGTACCAGAACATGGAAGTGGGTAACGTCGCCGTCGGGTTCCGGGGACAGGCGGCCGGGGGAAGGCTGCGGCCGTCGGCGGAAACCCGGGAGGTTTCTTTCCACCCGCCGGACGACCTCGACCGGCTCATCCGGCGTCCCCAGTTTCGCGACCGGATCCGGGACGGGCTGAGGGGGAGATGGATTCCTTTCGGCCCCTATGGGGGAGGAGGACAAGCATGAGGGTACACGTGGGGGAGACATGATGAAATCAAAGGAATACAAAAAGTTTGAACAGTTGGTTCAACGGATGGATCCACAGAGCAAGCTGTTTCGTACATGGGAGTTAAAAGGAGGCGTTTCCGCGCAGGTAACGGCATTGGAAATGATGCGGCCCGACGGTCAAACAAAAAAAGTGATCGTGCGTCGGCATGGGGAGGTGGATTTAAAGCAGAAGCCGCATGTGGCAGCTTACGAATTCAAGTTATTAAAAATGTTAAAATCCGAGGGATTGCCGACACCGACACCCTGCCATCTCGACTCATCCGGAAAAATTTTTTCCACGCCAACCCTCGTGATTGAATTTATTGAGGGTCAAACGGAATTCGCCCCGGTTCATTTTCCGGATTACATGCGTCAGCTGACAACCCATCTGACCAACATTCATCGGGTGGATGTCTCAAAGGTGGATGTCTCCTTTTTACCCAGTCAAGAAGAAATTGTGGCCGAAATGATGGCAAAACGACCGGAATACGTGGACGAATCATCAGACGAAGGGCGGATTCGGGATATCCTGGAATCCCGGCCACTCCCTCAGCGAAATCAGTCCGTATTGTTGCATGGAGATTTTTGGCCCGGCAATACCTTGTGGAAAAAAGGCCGGCTTGTGGCTGTCATCGACTGGGAGGACGCGGTGTTCGGAGACCCGCTGGCCGATGTTGCCAACGGCAGACTCGAGATCCTGTGGGCATTCGGCGTCGACGCTATGAATGACTTTACGCAGCAGTATCAATTCAGGATGACAACCATCGATTTCGCAAATCTTCCTTATTGGGATTTATTCGTTGCTTTGCGATCCGCTTCGAAAATTTCCGAATGGGGATTGGACGAAAGCACCGAAAGAAAAATGCGGGAAAAGCATCAATTATTCGTCAACCAAGCCATTGAAAAGCTCAATGTCCGCTGACGCTTGCGGGTGTTTTCTGTTCCGAGCGGGCCGGATCCAGGTATGGGAACGGGAAGATGCGGGGGATCGATTGAAAGAATGAGGTTCACGGGGGCGTCTGAAGAATAACCCACGGCGGAAGGTAACTTTTGAAACAGGGTTCCTTTCTGGAAGCGTTGTGATTTCATGTTCGTTTCGAGAAAAGGGGAAGCGTTTACCCAAAACAGCGACTTTGCTGTCCTGCCCAGCGGAGCGGACAGTGCAAGCTCTCTGCAGGACAGCACAGCGAGACCGGGAGTGAAGCGACCCCAGGCGAGACTTGTGCTCTGTGAGTGCATAGCGAGACCGGGAGTGAAGCGACCCCAGGCGAGACTTGTGC
>NZ_QBKR01000031.1 GCF_003054245.1 Melghirimyces profundicolus | reverse complement strand
TTACGCGGAAGATCACTCAGAAGACCGGTGACATAACGTTCAAGGGTTTGCCGGGGTTCCTCCCGGCTAAAAACTTCACGATAGGGCTTCAGGAATTCCATCAGTTCCGGGACGGGTTGACGAATCGCTTTTGGAATGCGTTTGGAATCCATGATCTACCACCTCGGAGACATCTTTCGACAAATCCGAGGATTAATCCTTCAAGACTCAAAGCAGTACTAGAAAGCGTTGTGAAAAAGTGAGCGGCAGCTTTTACCCAAAGCCGCTCCGGCTGCACTCACAGAGCACAAGTCCCGCCTGGATCGCTTGCGCTCCGGTCGCGAAAGTCGCTATTTTGGGTAAACGCTTCCAGCGTTTATCCGTTTTTCACCCGGCCGTAGGATCCTCCTCCGCCTTCCTCGAATTCCAGACGCCGTTCCCTGGCCAAGCGGATGTGGTGTGCGATTCCCTCCCCGGCCAGTTCCGCAATCCCGTCGAGCGGTGCCCGGTGAAGGATTTCCATTTCCGTCCCGAACCGCCCGAGCAGACGGTCCAACGTTTTGGGGCCCAGCTTGGGGATGAACTCCAGGGGAACCTGATAGACGTAAGGGGGACGGTGTTCGGGATGACGGGACGTCCGATCGGAAATCCGGTCGATCCGGTCCATGACCCCCTGAATCACCTTGATGCTCCCGCAGAAAGGACAACCGCTCCCGATGCCCGAAAGAAGTTTATCACAGTTGAGACAACGCGTGCGGTGGTATTTTCCCAGCTTGGGGTTCAAACCGTAATTTGCCGCCACACGACGCCCTTCTTTCCGGGCCAAAGCTTTTTTCAACTCCATGAAGTCCGGGTTCTTAACGGCCAGTTCATTGTACTCCCGTCCGATTTTGGGGAGGGAGTGGGCGTCGGAATTGGTCACAAAGGAGAATGGCTCCAACTCCGAAATGCGATCGGCCATCTCCGAATCGGCAGAGAGACCCAGTTCCACCGCCGAAAGCCTGTCCAGGTTCAAGAGATCGGCCATCCGGTCCACGGCGCTTCCGTAAACGCTTTTGAACGGAGTGAATACATGGGCGGGAATCAAGAGCCCGTTGCATTCTTCCACTTTCTCTTCCAGCTCCCGGAGATCTCCATGGAACCGTTGAGTGGAGAGCTGCATGTTTTTCACATAACGGGCCAACCAAGAACTGAAGGACCGTATCACATCCAGAGAGGGAAAGTAAGCCAACAGATGGGCCGCTCCTTTTCCCGGCCCTTTGACTTCCACCTCCACTCCGGGAATCACCGTGGTTGCCCCGTACCGGAAACCGCCCCCCTTTAGTTCCGTGTAACGCCCCCGATCCAAGTTGCGGGCGATCTCCTCCTGAACCGGGGGGGAATGGGCATCGATGATGCCGATCATGTCGATCCCCTTGCGGTGGGACGCTTCCCGGACGATCTGGTCGAATGTGAGGTTGCGGGCCCCGGTGATTTTGACCGGTAAACCGCTTTCCGTCCGGCCAATGTGGATGTGTAGATCGGCAAACACCCGTTTCAGGGTCATTTCCCGGCAATCTCCCGGTTTTTCCAGATGTAGAGGGCGGTCACGGTTTTGGCGTCACAAATCTCTCCGGCGGCCATCCGTTCGAAGGCTTCTTCCAAGGTGAGTTCCACCCGCTCCACAAATTCCTCACTGTCGGGCCGGAACTGCCCCTCGGCAAGCCCCCGGGCCTCATACAGATGAAGCCGTTCATCGGCGAAACCGGGGGAAGTATACATGGACACCACGTGTTTCAGTGCCTTCGCCTTGTATCCGGTCTCTTCTTCCAACTCCCGGCGGGCACATTCTTCGGGGTCCTCCCCGGGTTCCAGTTTACCGGCGGGAATCTCCAAAATCTCCTTCTCCAAAGGCTTCCGGTATTGCCGTACGAATACCATCCGGTTTTCCTCCGTCACTGCCATCACGGTGACTGCCCCGGGATGCTTCACCAACTCCCGGGTGGAGGTGTTTCCGTCGGGCAGTTCCACTTCGTCCAGTTGTACGCGAATGAGCCGCCCTTCGAAAATGATTCTGCTGTTCAGCGTTTTTTCTTCCAACCTGCTCAACATGATTCCTCCTTTGATTCTGCCCGAGTCCCATTATACATGATCCCGGAGGCCGGACGGGAGGTGGATGGGCAAAGGGCTAAACCCCTTTGATTTTGAGGCGGCGGACGGCATCATCGGCGTTGTAACCGGCTCGGATCAGGCTCCGCAGTTCCAGAGCCGCCCGGGCGGAAGCACAAATGGTCCGGTAAAAGAGCGGATCCTCTCCGATCCCTCTCCCCATCGTCCGGAGAGGACCCGGATAAGACTCCAACCAACGAATCGCTTCTTCCTTTGTGACAGAAACCGAAATCCAATGGTGGTTCAACGAGCGGTCCTGCAGTGCCTGAACCTCGTCCCGGACTCTTGCCGGCAAGGGCCGGGGAAGGGGAACCACCGCCGGGGCCAGGGCCACGGAGGACAGGTTGGTGACCGTATGGTGGCTCAAGCCCCGATGCCGCCCCCGGGAATCATTTTCCTGGATGCGGGGAATCAACACGGGAAGGCCTTCCAGGCTGTGGACCGCGTTGACGGCCTGCCCCTGCTCCACCCCGGAGAAGCCGTAAGGGGTGCCCGTTCCCGTAATCCCCGGTCCCATCGCCACCATAATCAAATCCGACTTCAGGGCGTGACGGGCCAAGAGCAAGGCCGAATACAGGTTGACCGCTTCCAGATCCCCTCCGAAGGCGTGGCCGGCGGTGACGGTTCCCGCCAGCCAGCCGAGAGATTTCAGGCGTCTCACGTGACGGCTGAATGGGGCAGGGAGGGCTCCCCCGTCCGTCATCACATACCCGATGCGAAGATCTTGCCCCTCTGCCAGGCAGCGCCAGGTGGTCACCGCCGCCGGAAGCATGCTGTGAAGCTCTCCGATCAGAACGGGGATTCCTCCCAGGGATCGGACTTTCTTCAACGTTCCGTGCCATCGGCTGTTCTGTTCCTCCCCCGTGGCGAGAGCCAACTGCCAAGGAGTATAACGGAGCTTCATGATATGTCCCGTCAACGGAGCGGGGTCCGGATTCCTTCCGATCATCCCCCCCACAAAATGAACGCCTCCGCTTCCCAACCCCAAACGGACAGCGGTCGTATTGAGCCATACTTCGTCCCCGGTCTTGCACCGGCCGAACAGCGCCGGATAGTGAACGGCCTGCCCTTCCTCCCCCGTCGCCTCGATTTGAACCGCCAACCACTGAACCCCCACTTCCTCTTCCAGGATCCGAATCACGGCCCCCCGCTCCCAAAGGATCATCAAAGGTCCCCCCCTTTACTCTCTCGAAAGGGGGTATGCACGGGAAAGCCGGATTATGACCATGATTCAGACGAACCGGCACATTTGGATCAAATCCGTGTAGCTGCCGTCTTCCATTCTCACATGATGAACCAGACGGCCTTCCGTCCGAAACCCGGCTTTCCGGTAGAGCCCGATGGCCCCTTCATTGTCTGCGAACACTTCCAGGCAAATCTTGCGGAGCTCGGGGTGATTGGAAGCCCATTTCAGTAAGATGGCCAGAAGGACGGATCCGACTCCCCGGTTCCTCCAATTTTTTTGAACGCTCATCCCCAAGGAGCCCGTATGGCGGAGCCGCTTTTTTTCTCCCCCGTGGAAATCCAGCATCCCGATGATCTCCCCCCGGATTTCGGCCAGGAGGATCAGCCGGTTGGGGGATTGGGACACCTGGTGAATCCAATTCTTTTCCTCTTCCGCCGTGGCGTTGAATTCCTCCGGTTTCGTCAAGTGATGCCTACCCTCGGCAATCACCGACCGGGTCATCTCCAACAACGCCTCGGCGTCATTCCCTTCCGCGCAGCGGACCGTGATTTCCTCCCCAGTTTTCAGTCGGACGGCAGTGGAGTCAAAGGTGGCCATCTTCATTTTCCTCCTCTCCCATTTGCGCTTTCCGCCCTCGAAGTACAGAAAGCCCACGGAAGGATCCCTCCGTGGGTCTTGTGGCTTCCGGGTTATTTTCCACTTTCTTCGATCAGGGCAACCACCAGTTCCGCCGCTTTGTTCAGCTCTTCGATGGGCATCCGCTCTTTGGTGGTATGGATGTCCTCGTAACCGATCCCCAGATTGACGGTGGGGATGCCGAAACCGGCGATAACGTTGGCGTCACTGCCCCCGCCGCTGGCCAGCAGATTCGGCCGGCGCCCCACTTTTTTCACAGCCGCAATCGCCTTTTGGACCACGTTATCGGATTCACCGTATTTATAGGCGGGATACATGGTGGTCACTTCCACCTCGGCCTTGGCACCCATTTCTTCCGCCGCCTCCTCAAAGCCCCGGACCATCTTTTCCACCTGGGCTTTCAGCTTGTCTTCATCCCGACTGCGGGCTTCCGCCAGGATCTCCACAAATGGCGGAATGACGTTGGAAGCGGTGCCTCCCTGAAACCGGCCGATGTTGGCCGTCGTCTCTTCATCGATCCGGCCGAGGGGCATTCTGGAGATGGCCCGGCTGGCCACCTGAATGGCACTGATTCCATCTTCCGGATTCACCCCGGCATGGGCCGCTTTTCCTTCAATCCGGACATCCAGCCGAACCTGGGAGGGTGCTTCGGTGATGATATCCCCCACCGGCCCGTTGGAATCCATGGCGTAACCGAAATCCGCCTTCACACTTTGGGGATCCAGGTTTTTGGAACCCACCAGTCCCGATTCTTCCCCGGCGGTGATGATGTATTGAATATGGCCGTGGGACCCTCCTTTTTCCTTCACCACGCGGATCCCTTCCAGAAGAGCGGCCAGTCCCGCTTTGTCATCGGCTCCAAGAACGGTGGTGCCGTCGGTGACCACCCAGCCGTCCTTCACTTCCGGTTTGACTCCGTTCCCCGGAGCGACGGTGTCCATGTGGCAGGTAAAGTAGATCGACGGAGCGTCCGGGTCTGTCCCTTCCAGGGAGGCAATCAGATTGCCCGAGCCGTGGCCCGTCACTTTGGCGGAATCGTCCTCTGTCACCTGAAAACCGAGTCCGGTCAATTTCTCCTTCAAAAGATCGCAGATCTTTCGTTCATCCCCGGTGGGACTGTCGGTCTGAACCAATTCCAAGAATTCTTCCAGTAAGCGTTCCTTGTTGATCATCGCGATTCCTCCATCATTTCGGTGTCTGTTTCTGTGTCAGCCTCCGAAGAAGAGATCCAACAACTTGGTGCCTGTAGAGCCTTTGGTCCGATAAAACTCGGAGTAGCCGCAGCTTTTGCAGGAGACAACGTGAAATTCGTTGTTCTGCCAGTCAAGAATGCGACTGATGCCGCTGCCCGTCGTCGCGATTTTCCCCGTTTCCGCATCTGTGGATCCACATTTGGGACAACCCCGGGAACGTTGACTCACCAACTGTCGCCTCCTTTCGGCGGGGGCCAGGAACCCGGCATCCGCCGGATGAGAGCCACCTGCCCGAGGTGATACGAGTTGTGGGAAGCGATGGACCGCAACCCTTCCATGCGGGTCCTGTCGACATGCCCGGGGATTTTTCCATCGGGATCCGGTTCTTCGGCGAGCCGGAGGGCTTCCTCCACTCCTTTTCGAAAATGCCGCACCGCCCCCCTCCCACTCGTCGGGAGAAGCCGGTCGTTGGTCGCCTGTCCAACTGCCGGCGGCTTTCCCCGGGAAGCGAACCTCTTTTCCTTTTAGCATATCTAAGCAATATTCCTGCCAAAAAATCATATGGTGGACCAGCTGAAAGATCGAGTGGGGCACGCCTTCCGGTTTCTCCCCGGCAAGATGAAATCCAACCCATCCAGGGTGCCGACACTGTCGGCATGGGCCCCTTCCCCCGTCAAAGCTTTTTCCATCATCCGGGACCAGGCTGGTTTCATTGATTCTCCCCCTTATCGCCACCCTCTGCCGGTTTTTTCAGGAAGAGGCTGTCGCATGGACGTGACCCGGTCATTCCAGACCGGTCTCTCCGTTTCCTCCAAGTACCCGAGAAGATATCTTCTCCCGGCTTCCCTCCAGGGAGAACGGTCCCGGGGGCCGCGTATGAAACGGACGTCGAAGGCCCGGAGCAGACGGAGTTTGGGGCGGGGTTTCATCAAGGCCGCCTGTTTGAAGACACGCTTTCCCGTGCGGAGTCCGGGACCGGCCTTTCCCGATCCGCGCATCAGACGGATCAAGATCGGACTGTTCTGTTCCATGAACGATCCCCCTTTTACAGCGGAATGTTGCCGTGCTTTTTGGCCGGACGGGATTCCCGTTTCCCTTTCAGCATTTCCAGGGATTGTTTCAGTTTCTTCCGGGTTTCCCTGGGGTCGATCACATCGTCCACCATCCCTTTGGAGGCGGCCACATAAGGGTTGGCGAATTTCCTTCGGTATTCCTCGATCTTTTCGGCCCGGGTGGCGGCGGGATCCTCACTCTCCCGGATCTCCCGGCTGTAGATGATGTTGGCCGCCCCTTCCGGACCCATTACGGCCACCTCGGCTCCGGGCCAGGCGTAAACCACGTCCGCCCCGATCGCCTTGCTGTTGAGCGCCACGTAGGCTCCTCCGTACGCTTTCCGGGTGATCACCGTGATCTTGGGTACCGTCGCCTCGGAATAGGCGTAAAGGATTTTGGCCCCATGTCGGATGATCCCCCGGTGTTCCTGGTTGATCCCCGGGAAGAAGCCCGTCACGTCCACAAAAGTGACAATCGGGATGTTGAAACTGTCACAGAACCGGATGAACCGGCTCAGTTTATCCGAGGAATCGATGTCCAGGCCACCCGCCATCACTTTGGGTTGGTTCGCGGCGATCCCCACCGTCTGACCGTCGATCCGGCCGAAACCGACGACGATGTTGCGGGCGAACTTCTCCTGTACTTCCATGAAATCGCCGTTGTCCACGATCAGATCGATCACCCTGCGTACATCATACACTTTTGTACCCTCGACCGGCACCACTTCGATCAAGTCTTCCGTCCAACCGTCGTCTTCTTTGGCATAGATCCGGGGGGGGTCCTCCACGTTGTTCTGGGGAAGAAAACTCAAAAGCCTCCGGACCTGATTTAAGACTTCCGGTTCCGAAGCGGAGGTGAAATGAGCGTTTCCGCTGAGACTGGAATGAACTCCGGCCCCTCCCAGATCTTCGGTTGTAATCTTTTCCCCGGTCACCGTTTCGATCACTTTGGGGCCGGTGATGAACATCTGGCTGGTTTTCTCCACCATGAAGACAAAATCGGTGATGGCCGGGGAATAAACGGCGCCTCCTGCACAGGGACCCATGATGACGGAGATCTGAGGGATCACACCGGAATAGATGGAATTCCGGTAAAAGATATGGCCGTAACCATCCAGGGAAACGACCCCCTCCTGGATGCGGGCTCCCCCCGAATCGTTCAGTCCGATCACGGGGGCCCCGTTTTTTGCTGCCAGGTCCATCAGCCGGGCGATTTTCAGGGCGTGCATTTCTCCCAGCGCCCCGCCGAAGACGGTAAAATCCTGGGCGAAAACGTAAACAGGTCGGCCGTTCACTTTCCCGTACCCCGTCACCACCCCTTCTCCCGGAGCTTCACCGAAATCGGCGGCTGTGTTTTCCACGAAGGGGTTCAACTCCACAAAGGTGTCCTCGTCCAACAGGAGGTCCACCCGTTCCCGGGCGGTCAGTTTTCCTTTGTCATGCTGCGAACGGATTTTCTTCTCGCCGCCGCCCATTTCCACCCGGCGCCGACGGTCGGCCAATTCATCCAGTTTTCGGTACATAAACGCCCTCCATCAGGTAAATGTTTCCTCTTTGGCTGTTTCTCAGAGACCCGGTTCACCCTTCAGTTGCGGTTCACACAGTTCGTACAAAACACCCCGCGTGGACTTGGGGTGGATGAAGGCCACTCTGCTCCCTTCCGCCCCCCGCTTGGGCCGCTCGTGAATCAGACGGATGCCGGTTTCCGTGAGCCCTTCCAGCTTCTCTTCGATCCCGTCCACCTTGAGAGCAATGTGGTGAATCCCTTCCCCCCGTTTTTCGAGAAAGCCGGCAATGGGACTGTCGGCAGAGAGGGGTTCCAACAGTTCGATCCGGGTTTCCCCCAAACGGAAGAAAGCAATGCGAACCTGTTCGCTTTCCACCGATTCCTCTCCCAGGTATTTAAGACCCAGGATGTCCCGGTACAGGGGGACTGCCTCATCCAGGCTGCGAACAGCAATCCCCACATGGTCAATCCGCTCCGGTGAAACCGATCGGTTCGTCATTGGGCTCCCTCCCGTTCTTTCACCGCTTTACGAATGAACTCCGCCGTCTCCCGGGTGGCCGTTCCCGGGGTGAAGATCTTGCGGATCCCCTGTTCCCGAAGGAACGGGAAATCGGACTGGGGGATCACCCCGCCCCCCACCACGATGATATCGTCAGCACCTTCTTCTTTCAAAAGGCGCGTCACTTCGGGAAACAGTTCGTTATGGGCGCCCGAAAGACAGGAGAGGCCGATCACGTCCACATCCTCCTGAATCGCCGTGGCCACAATCTGAGCGGGGGACTGACGGAGACCCGTATAGATCACTTCCATCCCCTCGTCGCGGAGTCCCTGCGCAATGATCAGGGCTCCCCGGTCGTGCCCGTCGAGACCCGGTTTGGCAACCAATACGCGGATGGGTCGGTTCATGTCCTTTCGCTCCTTTATACACTCGGTTGATATTCTCCGAAGACTTCCCGAAGGGTATTGCAGATCTCTCCCACGGTGGCATAAGCTTTTACGGCGTCGAGAATGAAAGGTATCAGGTTGTCGTCCCCTTCCGCCGCCCGCTTCAGCGCCGCCAGCCGGCGGGCCGTTTCTTCGCCGTCCCGTTTGCCGCGAAGGGCTTGCACCCGTTCCACCTGCTCCCGGGCCAGGTGAGGGTCCAACTTGTAAAGTTCGGGTTGCGGTTCCTTTTCCAGACGGAACCGGTTCACCCCGACCACCACTTCTTCCCCCGACTCGATTTTCCGTTGCGTTTCAAGGGCGGTCCGGTGGATTTCCCGTTGCATGTAACCTTGCTCCACCGCAGCAACCGCTCCCCCCATTTCATCGATTCTCTCAATGTAGGAAAACGCCCGTCTCTCGATTTCGTCGGTGAGAGATTCCACAAACCAGGACCCCCCCAGGGGATCCACCGTTTGGGTCACCCCGCTTTCATGAGCGAGGATCTGCTGGGTTCGAAGCGCCAACCGGGCCGAGTCTTCCGTCGGGAGAGCCAGGGCTTCATCCCGCGCGTTGGTATGAAGGCTCTGTGTGCCGCCCAGCACCGCCGACAGCGCTTGCAGCGTCACGCGGACCACATTGTTGTCGGGCTGCTGAGCGGTCAATGTGGAGCCCCCGGTCTGGGTATGAAAACGCAGCTGCATCGAGCGGGGGTTTTTCGCCCCGAAACGCTCCTTCATGATTCGTGCCCACAGTCGCCGGGCCGCCCGGAATTTCGCCACTTCTTCGAAGAAATGGTTGTGTGCATTGAAAAAGAAGGAGAGTCTGGGAGCGAAACGGTCCACTTCCAATCCCGCCTCCAGGGCGGCTTGAACATAGGCAATCCCGTCGGCCAGGGTGAAAGCCACTTCCTGAACCGCGGTGGATCCCGCCTCCCGGATGTGATACCCGCTGATACTGATGGTGTTCCATCTGGGAACCCGCTCGGCGCAGTAGGCGAAAATGTCCGTGATCAGCCGCATCGACGGTTTGGGCGGAAAGATATAGGTCCCCCGTGCGATGTATTCTTTCAGAATGTCGTTTTGGATCGTCCCGGTCAGCTTTTCCGAAGCCACTCCCTGCTTTTCCCCGACCGCCAAATACATGGCCAAGAGCACTGACGCCGGGGCGTTGATGGTCATGGACGTGCTGACCCGATCCAACGGAATCCCTTCCAAAAGCCGTTCCATGTCCTCCAGGGAATCGATGGCGACCCCGACTTTCCCCACTTCCCCGGCGGCCATGGGATCATCGGAATCATAGCCGATCTGGGTCGGCAGGTCGAAGGCGACCGAAAGGCCCGTCTGTCCCTGGTCGAGGAGATAACGGAACCGACGGTTGGTTTCCGACGCAGAACCGAATCCCGCATATTGGCGCATGGTCCAGTTTCGCGAACGGTACATGGTTGGCCGAATACCCCGAGTGTAAGGGTATCCCCCGGGAAATCCGATCTCTTCCATCCCTGTGCCGTCCTTCGGGGTGTAGAGGCGCTGGACTTCAATGCCGGACAATGTTTCGAAACGTTCCCGCTGTTCCGGATATTGTTCCAAGAGCTGGCGGGTTTTCTCTTCCCACTCCCGATAGAGTTCGTCAAAGGATTTTTTGGTCACCCGGTTCCCTCCCCCTCCGTTGTAACGGTATGATCGGTGTACAAACCAAAATTAAAGCGCTGTCACAATTCAATCATAACAAAAAATTGCAGGCTCTGCGGCGGTTTTCAGCATATGGACAGGCCCGGACCTCTCGGATAAAATATTCGAATAGAGGTGATATTGTGCAACCGAGATGGGTGAGAATGGTGGTTTATGTCATTATTTTCACGTTGGTGATCACCACCTTGATCACAGGAACCTTGATCACATTTTTCTGAGGGGGGCGAACCGCCTTTCCGGAGCGGAGAGGGCCCTTGCCTGACCGCCGTCCCAACAGTATACTGAACAAGGGATGAGGAAACCCTAAACGGGATCATGAAAAGTCTCCGGCGCGGAACGGGTTTTCGCCAAAAAATGCAGTCATACAGTGGAATCGAAAGCGGGTGAAAAATCAACATGTATATGACCGTCATCCTGATCTTCATCACCGTCCTTGCCATCATGGGCACCTTGAAAAACAAACGGTCGGGAAACAAACCGGGATACATGATCGGCGGTTTGTTCACCCTCGCCCTCATCGGTGTCACCCTGCTCGCCATTTACGATGAGATCGTGGGAATTGAGTAACGGCTCGAAAAAGCGGCTTTCCGAAAGAAAGCCGCTTTTTCCGTGGGTGGGGAAAACGATTCCGGGCCATAATGGAAAAAGGAACTAACCGGGAGGGCTTTTCGGATGAGCGTTCTCACCCTGTTCGCCAAAATTACCGCCATTTTCGCCCTGACTGTCGCCGTGATCCGCAGTATGGGGAAAACCGCCATTGTCCAGCTGACCCCTTATGACCTGGTGGCCATCGTCATCATCGGCACCATGGCGGCGGAACCTTTGATCAGCACGGAGGTGGGTCCGACAGTGGCCGCCCTCCTTGTTATCATGCTCGTCTATCTCGCCTTCGCCAAATTCACTCTCCACCATATCGGCAGCCGCCTGCTGTTGGGAAGACCCACCCTGCTCGTCAAACACGGAAAAGTGATTGAAGATAATCTGGAACAAAGCAACGTCTCCATGGTACAGCTGTTGGCCACCCTTCGCAGTGCGGGCCACCCCGATCTGAGCAAGATCGATTACGCCATCCTGGAGCCCACCGGTTCTGTCAGTATCATCCCCAAGCCGGAAATCGCTCCCCTTTCTGCAAAGGATATCGGCCTTGAGCTCCCCTACGAAGGCCTCCCCCTCGCCGTCATCGTCGACGGCCGCATCCAGAAACAAAACCTTCGACTCCTCCACCGGGACGAATCCTGGCTCAAAAAAAAGCTGGAAGAGAAGGGAGTCACAGACCCCCGTCAAGTGATCTACGCATTTGCCCGTGAGAAAAGCGAGGAGATCGATGTCAATGTACGGGGGGGAAATAAACCATCGAAAAAGTGAGCGGCAGCATTTACCCAAAGCCGCTCCGGCTGCACTCACAGAGCACAAGTCTCGCCTGGGTCGCTTGCGCTCCCCGGTCTCGCTATGCTGTCCTGCAGAGAGTAGGCACAGTACGCTCCGAATCATCCTGCTGCGGGCAGGGGCAAATGCCTTCGGATGCAACACAGAGAAGCTTTTGCCCCTGAACGCCCTTGCAGGCTGATTCTCCGCTGGGCAGGACAGCAAAGTCGCTGTTTTGGGTAAACGCTTCCCCTTTTCTCGAAACGAACATGAAATCACAAAGCTTCTAGGGAAATTTTTTATGTAACGACCCTGTGGAAAGGGTGAGGTCCGCAGGTTTTTCTTTCGAAAGGAATAAAGGCAACACTTCTAGGCCGGGAAGTGGATCAAATAACATCGAGTTGCTTGACTTTTTCCTGAGTTTGCTTCTCTTTTTTCAGGGACAAAAGAATCACCGTACCGATGATCAAGGCGGCTCCCGTCCATTCCGGGAAGCCGAAGGGGACGCCCAACCACCAGACTGCCGCAATGGCCGCGGACAGCGGTTCTGCACAGGAGAGCAATCCTGTTTCAGACGGCCGCAGGAAACGGAGGCTGTCCAAGTACAAAAAGAAAGGGAGAAGGGTTCCGAAAAGCACCACGACGGCGATCCACCCCCATGTCTCCCATCCCCAATGCTCCGTTCGAACCGCCCAGGGAGGATAAAGCAGGGAGAGGGCAAAGCCGCCGATCAACATGGCCCATCCCACCACCGTCCCTGATTCCCATCGTTGGAGCAACCCGGCGGGATACAAGGTGTAAAAAGCCAACGCGACGGCGGATCCCAGCCCCCAGATCAGGGCAGGCAGGGAAATGGACAGGGTCGACGGGTCCCCGCCGGTCACCAGAAGAAACGTGCCGGCAAGCGCTGACCCCACCGCCGCCCATTCCCGGCTCTCCGGCATTTTGCGCAGCCGGATGGCGAGCCAGGATGTCAGGAGGGCCGGCCCCAAATACTGGAGCAACGTGGCGGTTGCAGCGTTCCCCGCCGCGATGGAAGCAAAGTAGGTGTACTGGACGGCCAACATGCCGCAAACCCCCAACAGAAGCACTTGCCTACGGTCCCTGGGTGATCGCCAAAGAGACCATACTGCGTCGCTCCCGCTTCGAAAGAACATCCAGAGGAGCAGCAGAAATCCCGAAATGAAAAGTCGAACCGTCACCAACCAACCTTCTCCGACCCCCGCGCCGTGGAAAAGGTGCTGGGCCACGGTCCCGGAAAGACCCCACAGAACCGCGGCGACCAACACCATGATAAACCCACGGCCCCGCGACCGGGTCATGGTCTTCATCATGATCTTCCACCACCGGTGACCGTGCGCGAAACCGGCTGCTCGGTGGAAGGTGCGGAAGGGATCCGCTTCCGGTTGACGAACCAAACCCCGAGAATCATCAGGAGGGAGCCCGTCAACTGCATACCCGTCAACCGCTCCTCCAGCAGCAGAATGGCCAAAAACACTCCGGATACCGGTACGAGGTACATAAAGACCGCTGCCCGGGAAGCTCCGATCCGCTTCACTCCCCGATAGTAAAACCAATTGGCCAACACACTCGGAAACAGAGCCAGATAAAGCTGCAGGGCCCAGAAATCAAAACCGAGCTCCCCCCACTGGACGGTGCCGAAGCGGGGCAGGGCCACGGCTCCCAGCACCACCGCCCCCGTCAACATCGCGTAAGCGGTGACCGGAAAGGGATCCAACTCTTTTAACACCCGGTTTCCGTACAACGTGTAGACCGACCAACAGCCGGCCGCCAGCAGGAACAGAAGGTCGCCGGTCATGCGGGTGCCGTCAAAGCCGCCGGCCATGATCCCCGAAAAGAAGACCAAAGAACCCAGACACGAGAGACACAGACCGAAAACCTGCCGGCGTGTGAGAACCTCTTTCAGAAACAGGACGGCCAACAATGTGGTGAAAACCGGACTCATCGTGGGAATAATCATGCTTCCGTCTGAAGCCATGGAAAAATCGAGTGCCCGGAAAAAAAGCCAGTTGTATGCGGCCACCCCCGTCACCCCCAAAAAAAGCACGATCCCCCGATAGGCAGACGGGATCAACCGGTTTTCTTTTTTTCGGGTCCGGAGTATCAGCCACATAAAAACACCGCCCAATCCGAATCGAAAAAAGGCGGCCACCTCGGGGGGAACCGAACCCACCGCCACTTTGGATCCCACAAAAGCGCTCCCCCAGAAAACCGCCATCAGGGTCAGCAAGCCGTAGGTGCCGTTTCTTCCTGTCATGACCTCGCCTCCTTTTCTCCGCCCTCCGTGCCGGAGCACCGGATCTCCTCCGCCACCGTATTCATCGCACGAAGCCAGTTCTGCTTCATGACACGGGCCGCCCTTTTCCCATCCCCCGTTTTCAGGGCTTCGATGATGGCGCGATGCTCCTCCACCGAAGTTTGGGCGGGAACCATGGAGGGATCGAAAAAGACGAACTTCAGCCGTCGGATATGGAGCTGAAGAACCGAAGTAAAATCAGCGAGGTAGGGGTTCTCCGATGCCTCCACAATGGTTCGGTGGAACCGTTCGTCCCACTCCAAGGCCCGGTTGCGATCCCGGTCCTCCACGGCTTTGGCAAACTTTTCGTTGATCCCTTCCAGCTCCCGCACCGTTTCTTTTTCCATCCGGTCCGCCGCCAGTTCGGAAGCCAGAGAGTCCAATACCGCCAAAGGCGGATACAGTTGAAACACATCCGCTTCACTCAAACCGCTCACCTTGGTTTCCTTGCCGGGGTGCATCTCCACGAAACCCTGCAATTCCAACATCTGCAGCGCTTCCCGGACAGGGGTGCGGCTGACCCCGATCGCCTGGGCCAACTCCGAGTCCACAATTTTCTCCCCGGGTTGCAACGTCCCGTCGGTAATCCATTCCCGGAGGAGCGAGAACACCCGCTCCTTGGCTGATATGCGCCGGTACTGTTCCAAATCGCCGGGTATGGGCATCCTTCACCGCCTCCTCGCCGATCGTTGTTATATGCAATATATCGCATACCCCATACCGGAATCAAGATACGCACATCATAAAAAAAAGGACCGCAGGGAGCGATCCAACATCTTTATATCGCTTTCAAGTGACGGTCCGTGTCCTCAGGTACCTTGATAAACAACCTGGTTCAACAGGTCGAGAGCCTCTTTCTCTCCGATCCCTTTGACCAGGGCCAGTTCGCTGACCATAATCTGCATGGCGTCATCCAGCATCTTCTTTTCACCGGTTCCCAGTGGCTTTTGTTTATTGATGCGGATGAGATCACGGATCACTTCGGATCCTTTGTAAATATCCCCGGATTTCATTTTATCCATGTTGATTCGGTAGCGTTGGTTCCAGGCAATGGTGGAATCCGACTCTCCGTCATGCAAAAGATCCAGCACTTCCTCCATGGTTTCCTCATCCACAACCTGCCGGACTCCCGATTGTTCCATCTTGACCGAAGGGATCATCATTTCCATTTTCCCGAGAGACATTTTCAAAATATAATAAAGCTGCTTCTCTCCCAGAATTTCTTTCTCCTCGATGGCTTCGATCACCCCCGCTCCAAACAACGGGTACACCACTTTATCGCCGACTTTGAACAAACCGCCACCCCCTGGAGAATCTCTTATTATAAGGATAACACAGATGGCGTTCAATGTTGATTAAACCATACATATTATCACGAGCAGATATTATTCGGCAAGATATTGGTGATTCAAGGAACCGTGAACCGGGGTCATCGAAACGACTACTGCTGCCTTCCGCCGTTCGGGCTTTCACCCTGGAGAACATGACCATGCCGGGCACACTAACAAAAGGCACCCTCATTGGGGTGCCTGTCTCTGTGATATTCCCGTCAGATGGGCGTGTCAGGCCCGTAAGCTTCCAGTCGTTCTTTGACCCGCTTAAGAAAACGCCCCGCCATCAAGCCGTCCAGAATGCGATGATCCAGGGAGAGACACAGGTTGACCAAGTCCCGCACGGCAATCATGTCGTCGTGAATCACGGGTTGCTTCACGATGGATTCCATGGAAATGATCGCCGCTTGGGGATGGTTGATGATCGGTTGGGAGGCGACGGAACCAAAGGAACCGGTGTTGTTCACGGTAAAAGTCCCTCCGGACAAATCCTCCATGGTGAGTTTCCCGGCCCGGGTTTTTTCCGCCAGCCTGTGGACGGCTTTGGCCAGGCCGAGGATGCTTTTCTCGTCGGCATTCTTGATGACCGGGACATAGAGGGCATCCTCCGTGGCCACGGCGATGGAGATGTTGATCCGTTTTTTCAGGATGATCCGGTCTCCGCCCCAAACGGAGTTCAGGTAAGGAAACTCCTTCAGGGAATCGACCACCGCTTTAATGAAGAACGGCATATAGGTCAGGCTGATCCCTTCCCGCTTCTTGAAGTCTTCCTTCCGTTTCCCGCGAAGCTTCACGAGGCCGGTGACATCCGCCTGCACCATGGTCCAGGCATGAGGGGCCTCGTGTTTGCTGGTGACCATCCGTTGGGCGATGGTCTTTCGGACACTGCTGAGGGGAACTTCCTTGTCGCCCGGTTCCGTTTGCACGTCGGGTTGCTGCTGCTGAGCCGGTGCCGGTTGCCCGGTCTTTGCGGGTTGGGGTTCCTCTTTCTTTTCCGCCTTTTGGGCAGCTTCCGACCGGGCGCCGGTCTGGGGGAACTCGCCGGAGTCGATCAGCTTTTGGATATCCTTCCGGGTGATCCGGCCGCCTTTTCCGGTTCCTTCAACCTGCTCCAGGTCGATGGCGTGTTCCTGGGCCAGACGCAATACCGCCGGGGAATACCGGCGCTTCATCGATGAGTCCCCCGCGTCCGCATCGGATTTTGCCCTCTCCTTCCCTGCCGCCGGCGGCTCTTCCTCCGCAAAGGAGGCGGGGGGCGCCTTTTCGTGATCCGCCCCCTCTCCGGCTTCGGCCACCCGGCAGATGATCTCCCCGACTTCCACCGTCTGTCCTTCCCCGGTGACGATTTCGGTCAGAGTTCCCGCAACCGTGGCGGGAACCTCCGCGTTCACCTTATCGGTGGCCACTTCACAGAGAGGTTCGTATTTGGAGACGGAGTCCCCCGGTTGCTTCAACCATTTGGTGATGGTTCCTTCTGTCACACTTTCGCCCAGTTGCGGCATCGTAATATCCGTCGCCATCGTATACCTCCTCGCTGGGCCGGATCGGTGTCCGGCTGAATTCCGGAGCCCGGCTCAGAATTCCGCCAGTTCCCGGATGGCATTCGTTACTTTTTCGGGGTTGAGCATAAATTCTTTTTCCAAGGGCGGACTGTAGGGCATGGCCGGCACATCGGGGCCGGCGAGGCGCCGAACAGGAGCGTCCAGTTCAAAGAACGCCTGCTCGCTGATGATCGCGGATACTTCCCCGCCGAAGCCACCGGTCAGGTTGTCTTCATGAATGATCAGCACCTTGCCTGTTTTCGCCACCGCTTCCAGCACCGCTTCCTTGTCCAGGGGGATCAGGGTTCTGAGATCCAGGACATGAACACTGATCCCTTCTTTCTCCAGCTCCTCCGCCGCTTTCAGAGCAAAATGCAGAGTGAGGCCGTAAGAGATCACCGTCACATCGGTCCCTTCCCGCTTCACTTCCGCTTTGCCGATGGGGACGGTGTATTCTTCCTCCGGCACCTCCCCTTTGATCAGGCGGTAACAGCGTTTGTGTTCAAAAAAGAGAACCGGATCCTCATCCCGGATCGCGCTGATCAACAGTCCCTTGACATCGTGGGGCGTGGAGGGGGTGACGATTTTCAGCCCCGGTACCCCCGTGAAGATTTTCTCCACGCTCTGGGAATGGTACAGCGCTCCGTGCACTCCGCCGCCGTAGGGGGCACGGATGACCAAGGGGCAGTGCCAGCTGTTATTGGAGCGGTACCGCATCTTGGCGGCTTCACTGACAATCTGATTCACCGCCGGCATGATGAAGTCGGCAAATTGCATCTCCGCCACCGGACGCATCCCGTAGACAGACGCCCCGATGGACACACCCGCGATGGCCGATTCGGTGAGCGGGGTGTCCAATACCCGCTCCGGTCCGAACTCTTCGATGAGGCCGGCGGTGGCCCGGAACACCCCTCCCCGGACGCCCACGTCCTCGCCCAGCACGAACACGCGTTCATCCCGCTGCATTTCTTCCCTGAGAGCCTGGGTTACAGCCTCGATATAGGAAATAACCGGCATGATTTCCTCCTCCTATTCCGCGTAGACGTGAGTGTGGGTTTGTTCCGGATCGGGGTAAGGCGCCTTTTCGGCATATTCGGTGGCTTCATCCACCTCTTGGGCGATTTCCTTATTCAGGGCGCTTTCTTTCTCTTCGTCCATCACGCCCGCATCCATCAGGTATGCTTTGAACTGAACCAGGGGATCCTTCTTCCGGGCTTCTTCCACCTCTTCCGCCCTGCGGTAAGTCCGATCATCATCATCGCTGGAATGGGGGACCAGCCGGTAGGAAGAAGCCTCGATCAGGGTCGGGCCTTCTCCCCGGCGGGCCTGGTCTGCGGCGGCCTTCACCGCTTCAAACACGTTCAACGGGTCGTTTCCGTCCACCTGAACCCCGGGCATCCCGTAACCCTGGGCCCGGGCGGCGACGCTTCCCCCGGCCAGCTGTTTCTCCACCGGAACGGAAATGGCGTATTTGTTGTTTTCACACATAAAGATCACCGGAAGGTTGTGCACTCCCGCGAAATTGAGACCCTCGTGGAAGTCTCCCTGATTGCTGGAACCTTCCCCGAAGGTGGTCAGCGCCACGTGATCTTTCTTTTCCATTTTGGCAGCCAAAGCCACACCCACGGCGTGAAGCAGTTGCGTGGTGACGGGGCTGGAACCGGAGACGATGCGAAACCTGCGGTCGCCGTAGTGACCCGGCATCTGTCGTCCGCCGCTGTTGGGGTCCTCCGCCTTGGCAAATGCGGAAAGCATCTGATCCTTGGAGGATTGGCCGAAGACCAGCACCATCCCCAAATCCCGATAATAGGGGCAGAGCCAGTCCTTGTCCCGGTCAAGGGCAAAAGCAGCCCCCACCTGGATGGCTTCCTGTCCCTGACAGGAGATAACGAAGGGAATTTTCCCCGCGCGGTTTAACAGCCACATCCGCTCGTCGATCTTCCGGGCCAGCAACATGTAGCGGTACATATCCAGAACCTGTTCGTCCGACAGACCCAGCTCATCGTGTCGCTCGTTAGCCATAACGGATCCCTCCGATCCTTTTCCTGAATGGTTCGGTGTGCTCAAGAATGGATGGGCAGTCCTTCGAATGCCATGGTCACTTCCCCGTACACTTCCGACAGCGTCGGGTGGGGATGGATGGCCTGGGAGATTTCCCAGGGGGTGGCATCCATCACTTTGGCAAGCCCCGCCTCGGAAATCAGGTCGGTAGCGTGGGGACCGATGATATGAACACCGAGGATGTCTTCTGTCTTCTTATCGGCAACCAGTTTGATGAATCCGTCCGAATCCCCGAACACGAGGGACTTTCCCACTCCCTTGAAAGGAAACTTGCCCGTTTTCACTTCATAACCCTGTTCCTTCGCTTCTGCTTCCGACAAGCCGATGCTCCCGATCTCCGGCCGGCTGTATGTACAACGCGGCACCATCGTTGGATCCAGGGGATGGGGATCTCTTTCCGCCATGTGCTCCACCGCCAGGATTCCCTCATGGGAGGCCACATGAGCCAACTGGTACCCGCCGTTCACGTCTCCGATGGCATAAATGTGGGATTCCGCTGTCTGCAGGAATTCATTCACCCGAATAAATCCTTTTTCCGTTTGAATCGAAGTGTTCGCCAAACCGATATCTTCGGTGTTGGGTTGCCGGCCGACGGAAACAAGCATCTTTTCGGCCGCCAGAGTCCGGGTGTCGCCGCCCTTTTCCATCTGCAGGGTGACACGCCCGTTCTCCGCTTGGACCGACTCAGGCAACACCTTCGCTCCGGTCACGATATTTACCTTTCTCTTTTTCAACAGGCGGGTCATCTCTTTGCTCACGTCGGGATCTTCCTGCGGGAGGATCCGGTCCAGGTATTCCACCACCGTCACTTCGACCCCGAAGTCGTTCAACATCGACGCCCACTCAATCCCGATGACCCCTCCCCCCACGATCACGATGGATTCGGGAAGGGACTCCATTTCAAGAGCATGGTCGGAAAACAGGATGTGTTCCCCGTCCACCTCCAGCCCCGGCAACGAGCGGGGGCGGGATCCCGTGGCGATGATGACATGCTGCGGAACCAGCATTTCCGCTTCGCTGCCGTCGGTCTTTTCCACAGAGATCGTGCCCGGCTGCGGGGAGAAGATGGAAGATCCCAGGATTCGGCCGATTCCTTCGATCACGGTCACCCCGTTTTTTTTCAACAGGTGCTGAACCCCCTTGTGCAGCTGTTCCCGCACCCGGTTCTTCCGTTCCTGGACCTTTCCGATGTCCAGACGGAGGTCCCCCGCCCGGATCCCGTAATCTTCGCTGTTTTTCATGTCGTGATAGAGTTCGGCGCTCCTCAACAGCGACTTCGAGGGTATACACCCTTTGTGGAGACAGATGCCCCCCACTTTTTCCTTTTCCACCACCGCCGTCTTCATCCCGAGTTGTGCCGCCCGGATGGCCGCCACATATCCTCCGGGGCCGGCACCCAAAATGACCAGATCGTAATTTTCAGCCATCCGTTATCCCCACTCCCTTTTCCACTTTTCCGCTGGGGTAGATACGGGGCGCTTCTTCGCCCCGCACCACCCGCAGCGCCCCCTCCGCCAGGGCCTTCAGTTCGTTTTCCCCGGGGACGACGTAAACCGGAGCGATCCAGGAAGTTCGCCGTTCAATTTCAGAGGTGAATCGGGTGCCAAAAGCCAGTCCCCCCGTCAGTACGATCCCGTCCACTTCTCCTTCCAACACCGCGGAGTACGCACCGATTTCCTTGGCCACCTGATAGGCCATGGCCGTGTACACCAAGCGGGCCCGCTCGTCCCCTTTTTCGATCCTCTCCTCCACTTCCCTGGCATCCGTCGTTCCCAGATACCCCATCAAGCCGCCTCTGCCGACGATCATACGCATGATTTCACTGGCGAAAAATTTTCCGGAATAGCTGATCGCGACCAAATCGCCCACCGGAAGGGTCCCCGCCCGTTCCGGGGAAAAAGGACCTTCCCCGTGCAATCCGTTGTTTACGTCGATCACCCGCCCTCTCCGGTGGGCACCGACGGTGATCCCTCCGCCCATGTGGGCCACAACCAGATTGACTTCATGGTAGTTTTTTCCCATTTGGGCGGCAATGCGGCGGGCCACGGCTTTCTGGTTGAGAGCGTGGAAAATGCTGCGACGCTCGATTTCCGGCACACCGGAAATCCGTGCGATCGGTTCCAGCTCGTCGACCACGACGGGATCGACGATAAAGGCGGGAATGTTCAACTTCCGGGCGATTTCAGAGGCGAGTAAGCCGCCCAGGTTGGAAGCATGTTCTCCGAACTTTCCCGAACGGAGATCCTCCAGCATGGCATCGTTCACCCGGTAGGTGCCACCGGGGATGGGACGAAGAAGACCGCCCCGTCCCACCACCGCCCGCAGACGGGTGAGGTTGATTCCCTCCCTGTCCAGCGTGTCCAAAATGATTTGCTTGCGAAAGGGATACTGGTCAAACAGATCGGAATACCGGGCCAATTCCTCTGCATCATGCCGGAGGGTCTCCTCGAGAACCGCTTTTTCGTCATCATATACACCGATTTTGGTTGAGGTGGAGCCGGGGTTGATCGCCAACACCCGAATCGGTTCCTGCACGTGTGCCACACCCCGATCTGTCAACGAATCGTCATGTTGAGGATGTTTCGTTCATTCAGGAGGAAATGGCTCCGGGAATCGCGCATGGCACGAATCCGTTCTTCCGCCATCCGGGCCGCCGCCTTGTGGCTCGTAATTTGTTCCCGCTTGGAAATTTCAAAGATCCGGCTGATGGTGTGGTAGATGTTCTCCACCTTTTTCATCGCCCGTTCCCGGTTGTACCCCAGAAGTTCATCCGCCACGTTGATCAGGCCCCCTGCGTTGATGACGTAATCGGGGGCGTAAACGATTCCTTTTTCACTCAGACGGTCCCCGTGTTCCTCTTCTTTCAGCTGGTTGTTGGCGGAACCGGCAATCACTTTGCATTTCAGTCTGTCGATGGTGTCATCGTTGATGATGGCACCCAGAGCGCAGGGAGAGAAAATGTCGCAATCCACATCGTAGATGGCATCCGGCGCGACGGTTTCCGCCCCGAAGTCGTTCACGGCCCGTTCCATATTCTCTTTGTTGATGTCGGTGACGATCAGTTTGACCCCCTCATCGTGCAAATATTTGCAGAGGTGGTAAGCCACACTGCCGACCCCCTGTACGGCCACGGTTTTTCCCTGAAGGGAATCGTCACCGAATGCTTCTTTGGCGGCCGCTTTCATTCCGTGGTAGACACCATAAGCCGTGACCGGGGATGGGTTGCCGCTGGAACCGAAAGCCGGGGAAACGCCGGTGACAAAACGGGTTTCCTCATGGATCAGATCCATGTCTTCCACCGTGGTCCCCACATCTTCCGCAGTGATGTAACGACCGTTCAGCCCTTGGATAAACCGGCCGAAGGCACGAAACATCGCTTCGTTCTTGTCTTTTTTCGGATCCCCGATGATCACCGTCTTGCCCCCGCCCAGGTTCAAACCGGAGGCGGCCGCTTTGTAAGTCATCCCGCGGGCCAGGCGCAAAGCATCCACAATCGCTTCTTCTTCCGAATCATACGTCCACATCCGGGTCCCCCCCAGCGCGGGACCCAACGTGGTATCATGAATGGCAATGATCGCTTTTAATCCCGACTTTTCATCCTGGCAGAAGATCAGTTGTTCGTAATCGTATTTGGAAAGGGAATCAAAAATCTGCATGATGGACTCCTCCTTGATCGGTGTCACCTCATCCGGTCGGCCTCAAGGACGGCCAGGGCGATCGAGTGAAGCTTGGCTTCATGGGAATCCGCCCGGGATGTGAGCACGACGGGAACACTCGCCCCGAGAACCAAGGCGCCGATCTTGGCTTTGGCGAAATAAACCATCGACTTGTATAAAATATTGCCTGCTTCAATATCCGGTACCAACAACACATCGGCTTTGCCGCCAACCGGACTGTCAATCTTTTTGTGCCGGGCGGAGGCAACCGACACCGCATTGTCCAGAGCAAAGGGACCGTCGATGATCGCTCCCCGGATCTGACCCCGGCGGTTCATCTGGGTGAGGACCGCCGCGTCCAGAGTAGGGGGCATGTTCGGGTTGATCACTTCGACCGCCCCGAGAACGGCCACCCGAGGCTCCGTCAACCCGAGGGAGTGACACAGATCGATGGCGTTCTCCAATATCTGGACCTTCTCTTTCAATTCCGGGGCCAGGTTAAGAGCCGGGTCCGTCACATGGATCAACCGGTCGTATCCGGGAACTTCAAACACCGCCACATGGCTGAGAACTTTTTTTCCACGGAGACCGGTTTCTTTGTTGAGAATGGCCCGCAGAAAATCGGAACTCTGGACCATGCCCTTCATCACCACATCGGCCTGACCTTCCCGGACGGCCCGAACCGCATCGCGGCAGGCGATCACCGGATCCGGCTGGTGACTCACCGTGATGTCTTTCAGATCGAGACCCCGGGATTCGGCCCAATCACGGATCCGTGCTTCATCCCCGAAAAGAAGAAAGTCTGCGATTTGTCTCTCTTTTGCCTCAAGGACCGCCTCCAACACTTCATGATCGTCGGCCGCCGCGACCGCTGCCGTAATGGCGGGCAGGGATTGCGCCTGTCTCAGAACTTGTTCAAAACTGCGTATCGTTTCCAACACATCCACCTCATTCCGACCTTGGCTGCATTCATTTACAGTGATGAATCAAGTCTATTTTTCTTCAAAAGGCCGGCCCCCATGCAATCAACGCAAACTCTGTGCCAAAGAATGAAAACAAAAAGAAAAACCGCCTGCTTGCGGTCCCGTCGAAACAGCCAGGAATCCCCACCGGTCGTCACCTGCAAAAATCTGCAGAAGCATTGATCGTTTTTTCCTGCAAAATATTGCAGACTATCGGTCATGGCTGCTTGCTCTTTGGCTCCCGATCCCGTACCGCTCCAGTTTATAGTACAGATTCCGCACCGAAATGCCCAGCCGGCGGGCAGTTTCCGTCTTATTCCCTTCCGCTTCCCTGAAAACGCGCAGGATATGATTCCGCTCGGTCCTAGCGACCACTTCGGACAGCGTTTCCCCCCCGGACACGGGTTCCTCTTCCGCGGGAGACCCTGTAAAACCGGGGACCGGTTTGAATGGAAAGAGATGGCGTTCCCGGATTTCCCGTTCCTGAACATGCATGTGAATCATCGCCCGTCCCAGCACATTTTCCAATTCCCGGACGTTTCCCGGCCAGGAATAGGATTCCAACACCTTAAGAGCGTCCGGACGCAGTTCCGTCACATTTCGACCGTATTCCTGGTTGAACTTTTTCACCAGATGCAAGGAAAGGGCGTACAGGTCTTCTTTCCGCTCTCTTAAGGGCGGAATGTGGATGGGGAGAACATTCAGCCGGTAATAGAGATCTTCACGGAACCGTTTTTCCCGGATGGCCCTTTCCAAGTCGACATTGGTGGCGGCAATGACGCGGACATCCACCGGGATCGCCTTGGTTCCTCCGACCCGGGTGATCTCTTTCTCCTGCAACACCCGAAGCAATTTGACCTGGGTGGAAGAAGACAGCTCCCCGATTTCATCCAGGAAGATCGTCCCGCCGCTCGCTTCCTCAAAAAATCCTTTTTTTCCGCCTTGCCGGGCCCCCGTGAAAGCTCCTTCCTCATACCCGAACAGCTCGCTCTCCAGAAGGCTTTCCTGAATCGACGCACAATTGACCCGGACGAATTGGTTGTACTTGCGGCTGCTCGCATTGTGGATCGCATGGGCAAATAACTCTTTCCCCGTGCCTGACTCTCCCCGGAGCAGGACCGTCGCTCGCGTCCGGGCTCCCTGCCGCGCCTCCATCAGAGCGGCTTTCATGCCCTCGCTGACGCCGATGATATCATCAAAGGTGTATTTGGCTTCCAAGGTGCGGATAATGCGGCGGGCCCGCTCCAGTTCCCTGTAGAGTTTTTTGATCTCCGACATATCATGGATGATGGCGACGCTCCCTTTCAACTCCCCTTCCACAGTGATCGGTGCTGCATTGACCAACACGTCCTTGCGGGCCGGACCCACTTTCATCGGGACCCCCCGGACCGGTTTCCCGGTCCTCAGGACTTTCATATGCATGCTCTCCCCTTCGGAGATATCCGTATCAGCGGGCTTCCCGATGACATCGGCGGGAGAGAGACCCGTCAGCCGCGTATACGCAGGATTGATCAACACCCCGAGACCTTCGGTGTCGACGACGGAAATGGCATCGTCGGAAGAATCGATGATGGCGGACAGTTGGCTCTTCATGCTCTTCAGATCCGTCACCTGCTGGGCGAGGGCGGTCACCTCGGTGATGTCCCGGAACACGGCGACGGCTCCGATGACCTTCCCCTTCCGATCGGTCACCGGTTCCCGGTTGGAAACGATTTTTTTCCCGTTGGCCAGTTCAAGGGAACGGTTCAGTTCCGGGCGCCCGGTCTCCATCACCCGATCCAGCCGGGAGCCGGGAAGCACCTCTTTGATGTCCTGTCCCGTCACATCTTCTCCCCGGCCCCCGATCAACCGCTCCGCCGCCCGGTTAAACAGGGTGATGCGCCCTTCCCGGTTGACCGCGATCATCCCGTCGTGGGTGGAATTCACAATGGCGTCCAACTCCCTCTGACGCCTTTTCCATGCTTCGAACCACCGCTCCTTCTCCGCGAGCAACTGCATGATCAGGTTGGCCACTTCTCCGGAGACCACCAGGGTGGACTGCCCCTTGATATGGCACAAATGCCGGTAAACCTCCGCTTTCCCCGTCACCTCCAGGATGACGTCCGGATTCTCTTTCACAAAGGGGAGTGCATCCTTCCCCGTGGGGATGCCGTGCTTTTGGGCTTCGTGGATCGCCGGTGCCTGTTCGTTCACATCGATCACACCGGTTACCCGTACCTGGTCCAGTTGCAAAAGGGTTTTCAAAAAGGCGGTTCCGCCCTTTCCACCGCCCACGATCAGAAAACGTTTCATAACCGCCCCTCCGTTTCCGATTCCGCTATTATGTTAACATATCTTTTCGAAAAGGATCCGGGCTTGGCATTTCAAGGATGAATGCGGTACGATAGGGACCAGGACAAAGGGGTGGAAAATCATGATCTATCAACGTCTGTTGGCGATCGTCCTGCTGTGCATTCCCGGTGCCGCCGGCATCTACGGCTGGACTCTGATGAAGGACGTCATCTTCAACGCCCTTGCCGGGGAACCCTTTGCCTGGTTCCCTTTTATCGGCGGATTGATCCTTTTTCTGGGCGGTCTCTCTTTCGTGGCGGGCTTCCTCTTTTACCGCGACGCCAAAAACAATTATGTTCAACCGATGCTCCTTCCCCGCAGAAAAAAAAAGCGGAAGAACCACTCCGGAAACGACATTCCGAAACCATAAATCCCTCCCCACGATACGGAAAAAGGGTTTCCCGGCCCCGGGAAACCCTTTTTCCATTTTTGATGCACGTGGGCTCACGCCCCGCCCAGCTTTAACTTATGCGGGACGATTTCTCTTTATCCCCGTTTGGGGCCGATTTCCCTCAATTCTTCCACGGGAACCGTCTTTTCATCATCCGGTTGGTTGCGGGTATACACCCGTGCCGTCTCCCTCGACTCATCCAGGTTTTGAATCCAAACCGGCACTCCGTTGTGATGCACTTCGATCTCTTGCGGGGACTCCACGATCTGTCGGGCTCTCAGAATGTTCATGTCGCTCCCTCCCTTCCCGGTTTCAGCCTGTTTCAATCGCTTCCTTTTTATACTGAAGAGCGCCTTTTTTTGATTTTCCCTGCATGGTACAGTAGGTAAGAATCCCCCATGAAGGAGGACCGGTGAAGTGAACGAACGTTTGAAACGTGTGGGCCACTGGCTCGAAGAAAAGGGAGCGGACCTGGCTTTTATCCAGGATCCGTCCAACCTGTTCTATCTGTCGGGGTTCGAATGCAACCCCCACGAACGGGTGGTGGGGTTGATTGTGCTGCCCGGAAAAGAACCGTTCATACTCTGTCCCCGTCTCGAAGAGAATCGGTTGAAAGCCTCCGGCTGGCCCTTCAAAACCGTTGGCTACCATGATACGGACAACCCCTGGAACCAGCTCCGAAGGGAACTTGAAATCCGGGGGGTGGACGGGTTCCGTACCATTGCGGTGGAGAAGGAGCAATTGTCCCTGGCCCGTTCCGAAGCACTTGCGGACCTGTCACCCGCCGCCCGGTTCATTTCAGTCGCCGAGGAACTGGAACGCTTGCGGCAGATCAAAGACGAACAGGAGATTCTTCTGTTAAAGGAAGCGGCAAAATGGGCGGATTACGGAGTGGAAAAAGGAATCGAAGCTTTGTCGGAAGGCGTGACCGAATTGGAAGTGGTCGCCGCCATCGAGCATGAGTTAAAACGAAACGGAATCCGGCAAATGTCTTTTTCCACCATGGTTCTCTTCGCCGAAAAGTCCGGCGACCCCCACGGAACTCCCGGGACGCGGCGGCTTCGGGAAGGGGATTTGGTTCTCTTTGACCTCGGTGTGGTGTGGAAGGGGTACTGTTCCGACATCACCCGGACCGTGGCTTTTCGCTCCATCCGGGAAGAAGCGGTTCGGATATACGACACGGTACTGGAAGCACAGAAAGCCGCTCTCAAAGTCTGCCGGCCCGGTGCCCGCATGAGGGACATCGATCAGGCAGCCCGTGATCGGATCAAATCCGCCGGTTACGGAAACCTTTTTCCCCATCGGGTGGGTCATGGCCTTGGACTGGCCGTACACGAAACCCCATCGATCCACGGCGGGAATGATGACGTATTGACGGAAGGCATGTGTTTTACCGTGGAACCCGGCATTTACGTCCCCGGCCTGGGAGGCGTTCGAATCGAGGATGATGTGGTCATCACGCGGGAAGGACATGAGCGGTTGACCCGATTCCCCAAAGAACTGCAAATTATCACTTGAAAACCACGGGTTTCCCGTGGTTTTTTCATTCCAGCCTCCCCAGACGGTCCAGGTAAGAGAGCAGACGGTTTTTCTCAATCAGCCGGGTCAGGGAAACCGTTTCACCGATATAATGACCGGCCAACAGCAGCGCCGTCCATAAGAATACCAACCACAACGGTGAAACCAGAGCCAGCCACATGCCGAGTTGGATACCCAGAAGGTTGGATCCGCTGTCTCCCAGCATGAATCTGGCGGATAAATCCCCTTTGAGAACCGCCGAGGCCAAACCCAGAAGCGGCAGGAACAAGAGGGTTTCCCCCCGCCCCAACCCGACCAGGAACAAAGCCGCCCCCGCCACCAGATAAAATTTCAAGGCTCTCCCCGGCCGGAGATCCAGCAGATTGACCCAGTTGGTCATTAATCCGATCAACAGGGTGTGCATCAGCCAGACTTCCCCTCTTCCACCGGACGTCACGGCAGCCGCAACCACTGCCGCCACTCCACCTCCCGCCGCCTTCAGAAACCCGGTGGTGAATCGGCCTTCTTTCCAAAGCGTCCGAAAATGTCCGGCAAAACCTTTATCCCGGTGGTTTCCCATCGTATCATCCAGCCATCCGAGAAAAACGACCGTGATCGAAGCCGCGAGCGTTGCAGCAAACAACGAATACGAAAACAAGGGGATCCATTGAGCCAGCCCCAGTACCACAGCATCCAGCATCAGAAAAACCACTGCCAAAAAACCGCCATAGGAAGTCGCAATTTTTTCCCCTTTGTAGTTGACGGCGGTCACACCGGCATGAAGAAGAAATTCCCTTCCGGTATCCAGGGTCCATCTCCCCGTCAGATAGGAAATGAGCAGCACGATGATCGAAAGAAAAGTGATCACGCCGGTTGCCTCCAGAGATGGATCAAGGTTTTCAATATGGAAACGAACTGTTTTCCCCGGTGGAGAAAGCCCTTCAGGTCCCGACCCGTCTCCCGGTGGTTCATCGGCAAGGGGATCTCTTTGACCGAATATCCGTTCTTAAGGGCCCGAACCGTCATTCCCACTTCCACCCCGAACCCTGGAAATGCACGGCCGATGTGGGTCATCAACTCCCTGGTCACCGCCCGTTGCCCCGATAACACGGCTTCCAGGTGGTATCCGGTCAAGCACCGGACGCCCGAGCGGGCCAGCCCCTTCACCAGCCCGAACCCGCCTTTCTTTTGTGAAGCGGGAAAGCGGGCGATGGTCATATCGCTCTCTCCCTTCAACACCGGTTCCAGCAGGGCCCCGCATAACCGGGCGTGTTCCTTCAGGTCGGCGTCGATGAAGAGAAAAACGGTACCCGTCGCATAATTCACCCCTTGGTTGATCGCCTCCCCTTTGCCGACATTGCGCGGGAGGGAGACGACGCAGTCCGCATACCGCCGGGCTTGTTGGGCCGTCGTATCCTTGCTGCCGTCATCCACCACGATAATTTCGTCCACTTCCCGAATCCGCCGGAGTGCCTTCAATGTCGAGCCGATCCTTTGTTCTTCGTTGTAAGCGGGAACCACCGCACTGACAACCGCTTTTTTTTTCATGATGCCGCCTCACTTCCCGGGTTGGTCACGTTTTCGATCAGATCGATCAGTTGAGAGGTTTGCACGGGTTCCCCCATAAACGGCCCGCGGAAGAAATAGAGTCTCCTCCCCGCTTCGGCGAAAACCGGCTGATCCGACCGGGTCCTCTTAAGGATCAGGGGACCCGTATAAGACATCCGGATCTCCTTTGCCATGCCTTTCAGCCGGGGGTTTTTCAGGAGGGGATCATTCAACAGGATGATGGCATCGTACCGATTTGGAAGTGCCGGGAAACGGGTCGGGCGGTCCGCCGTTCCATCCGCCATTCGGATGGCCTGTTCCAGCTCTTCGGCTTCCCGTTCCGATCCGCCGAAAACCAAAACATGCCGTCCTTTCAACCGGCCGCGGACCGCTTCATGAAACAGGGATTCGTTTTGTTTTTTCAAACGTTGCATCCGCCGCTCCTGTTGTTGGAGGGTTTTGCGTAATTGTCCGCTTTCCGTGGACGCCTGATCGATTCTCGCTTCCAGACGGCCCACCAGGTCCCGTTCCATCTGTTTGAGCCAGGGCTGACCCCCGATCCCCCCGAGCAGAATCCCGATCCCCAAGGAAAGGAAGACGGCGCTGATCCAAATGAGAAACATGCGGGTCGAAATCATGGCATCACACCCAGGAGAAAAATATTTTGAGATTCAACCAAAGCAGTTTGACCACTTGAACAAACCGGGGGTTGACCGAGGCATAGGCAACCACGGGAACGGTGGAAGCGGACAAAAGGACCAGCAGACCCCCGGTGACCGGTCGTTCACTTCCGCTGTACAAGTAGCTGACTCCTTTAGCATCCACCAGGCGGGGACCCACTTTCATCCTGGCCAGCAGAGTGCTGGCCATTCCTTTCCTTCCTTTTTCGAGAAAATCCACCGTATTGGAATGAGAGCCGAGCATGACAATCCGTTCGGCCCCTTTTTGATGGGCCAACAGCATGGCCACGTCTTCACTGGTTCCCGGGTAAGGAAGGACATGGGCCGTCAGCCCCAGACACTCCACCCGTTTTAAACCCGGTGCCCGGCCGTCCGGATAAGCGTGGACGATGAGTTCCGCTCCCGACATCAGGGCCCGGTCCGTCACTGAATCCATATCTCCCAGGATGATATCCGGTTGAAACCCTTGTTCCAGAAGAGCGTCGGCTCCTCCGTCCACTCCGAACAAAACGGGATTCCGCTCACGCACAAAAGAACGGACCGCTCCAAGGTCCTCTTCATGTCCTCCTCCCCTTACGACCACCACCGCATTCTTTCCCCGGATGGGAGTCGTGAGAACGGGAACGGGCAAGGGACGGTTCAGCATCGGTCGTTCCCGGTCGGCATAACGGAGGGTATTATCGACAAAGGAATCGAGGGTTCCTTCAAAGTTTTTCGCCGCCTCCTTCATTCTTTCCAGCCAGATCTCCCGCGTCATCCGGCATCCGGAAGCGACTTCCGTCCAGGGCCCTCCCGACCGTTTCCGATAGAGACGGTTTCCGTCAAGACAAAGCGGGTCCCCCTCGTTCACCCACTCCATCACCTCTTCCCCCACTCCGTCCAAGAGTGGGATTCCCGCCTGAAGCAGCCGTCCAGGGCCCCTGGTCGGATAGCTTCCCCCAATGGAAAGGGCTGCGTTCACCACCCCTTTCACACGGCTTTTGATCAAGGCCTCCGCCGCCACTTCATCCAGATCGACATGGTTGATCACCGCAATCTGACCCGGGCGGATCCGGTGAATCAGGCGTTTCGTTTTGGAATCCACCGCCGCAGTGCCGTGGCAGATCCGTTTTCGGGAAGAGATAGACCGGTGAATCATCCGGCGGACTCCTTTGTCTCCAGTATGGCTGTTTTTAGTATGGGAGTCTTGCCCCCGCCTCATACGCCGGCATGGGTTCCAAAGTGAGGGTGAACACGGTTTTCCGGTTTTGCGAATCCGTTTCATTTTCCGTATGGGTCATCCGATATCCACGTCAAATTTCCTCAAAAAAATAACATCCCCTTGATCACAGGGGATGATAAACCGGACTCACCTCAGCCGACTTTGTGCTCGATCCGGAGTTTGTCGGCCACCATGGCGATGAATTCGGAGTTGGTGGGTTTGGCTTTGCTCACATTGATGGTGTAACCGAACAACTTTCGGATGGACTCCATATTTCCGCGGCTCCATGCCACTTCGATGGCATGGCGGATGGCCCGTTCCACGCGGCTGGGAGTCGTGTTGTACTTTTCGGCGATCCGGGGATACAGCGTTTTGGTGATGGCCCCGAGCAGTTCCACCTCGTTATACACCATGGTGATGGCTTCCCGAAGGTAGAGATATCCCTTGATGTGAGCGGGTACGCCGATTTCATGAATAACGTTGGTGATGTGGGCGTCCAGATTCTCCGACCGGGATCCTCCCGTTGAGGCGGCTTTGCCCTGGCCGGAAGTAACCGGCCGCCCTTGCATTTGCCGGATCCGATCGGTCAGGACGTCCATGTCAAAGGGTTTGAGTATGTAATAAGCGGCGCCCAGCTCCACCGCCCGTTGGGTGATGTTTTCCTGTCCGAAAGCGGTCAGCATGATGATTTTGGGCATCGGCCCCGGGCGAACGTTCAATTTTTCCAGCACACCCAGACCATCGAGGTGAGGCATGATAATATCCAAAACCAAAACGTCCGGTTGTTCCCGATCCAGCAGTTCCATCACGTCACGGCCGTTGTATGCCATTCCGATCACTTCAATATCTTTCTGGGAGTCGAGATGTTCTTTTAAAAGATCGGCAAACTCGCGGTTGTCGTCGGCCAAAATCACACGCATCTTCTCCAAAACCGGCCCCTCCCTCATCTGATTCAACCTTTTGGGTATTATCCAAGGCTTCGACAAGAAAAGGGGCCATTCCTTCTTTTGAAGTTGACAAAAATAAACAGCGGGATGGATCCCCGCTGTTTTCAAAATGCCCGCATCTTTCAACATCCATTCGATATAGGTGCCGTAGCCGGAAGTGGGGTCATTGACAAAAACATGAGTGACGGCCCCCACCAGTTTTCCTTCTTGTATAATGGGGCTCCCGCTCATCCCCTGAACGATTCCTCCGGTTTTGTTGAGTAACCGGGGATCGGTGACTTTGATGATCATGCCTTTGGTTGCGGGAAATTTTTGGTGAATGAGATGGACGATTTCAATGTCGTACCGTTCCACCTTTTGTCCTTCCACCACGGTAAGAATCTGGGCGGGTCCTTCTTTGACCTCTTCGGCCAATCCGACGGGAATCGCTTGATGAACCTTACCCATCTTCGGTTGTTCTTTTATCGTTCCGAAGATACCAAACTGGGTATTGTGCCGAATGATGCCAAGGTTTTGGTTTTCCCGGAAGATAATCGCCCGTTTCTCTCCCGGTTCACCTGTTTGACCTTTTTGGATGGATGTCACGCTGGATTGTACCACGTCTCCACCTCCGACCCGGATCGGCTGGCCGGTGTCGATATCGGTGATGACATGTCCGAGCGCCCCATACAACCCTTTTTCCGGATCGTAAAAAGTCAGGGTGCCCACCCCCGCTGCGGAATCCCGAACATAAAGCCCGATGCGGTATACATCGCCGTTCAGATCCTTGGCAGGTTTCAGAAGCACGGTTTTCTTCTTTTCTCCCCGTCGAATCACCGTCCTTACCGGCCTTTTTTCATCTCCGGCTTTTTTAACCGCCCGGGCAACTGACGGTACGCCGTCAACCGGTCGTCCGTCCATCTTCAAAATGTAGTCGCCCACGCGGATATCCGCTATGGCCCCCGGAGAAGCCTCACCTGTTCCGACTTTGTGGTGCCCCACCACCAATACGCCTTCGGATTTTAATTTCACCCCGATGGACTGGCCCCCGGGGATGACTTTGATATCGGGCAAAACCTTGACACTCATCCTCTTCAGGGGCAGCTTGCCGAACAATCGCAAGGTCAATTGAGTCTGCCCCAGATGGTGGGACAATAGTGTAAACGGCCGGTTCAAATGGATGTTCACGGGAGATTCACTGGCCCCGTTGACCGACAACACGCCGGGGTTGGCGACGGAAACAGTGGCCGTGGCCGGAAGCCCCAACCGGAATTCCTTCAGATTACCCGAGAACAAACGCATTTCCGAGGGAAGGGCCATCAACTGACGAAACGGTGTGCTGCATCCGCCCAGCACCAATAATAAGACCAAAAACATGCCTGCCCATTTCTTTGCTCTTTTTTTGTGCCCCACGAACTTCACTCTCCTGCTTCCTGCCTACACCTCCACCTCGATGTCTCCATCGTACTGTTAAGGTTTCCGCGCCCGAAACCATTTATGTCACATAAATCATTCCTTGATTGCCGTCCCGCATCTCAAGTAAAAAACCCTGACTTTAAGCCAGGGGTTTTTCTTACATCGCTTTTTTGGTTTTTTCCGCCAGGCGCAGCATCTCCAAAGCGTGGTTCCGGGTGGTGTCGGTCACTTCGACGCCACCCAACATACGAGCCAGTTCCAGGGTTCGCCCTTCTTCTGTCAGCAGCCTCACCCGGGTACGGGTTTTCTCCGTGTCGCTTTCTTTGAAGATGTAAAAGTGAACATCTGCCATGCAAGCCACCTGGGGAAGGTGAGTGACGCAAAGGACCTGACCCTTTCGGGCCAGGCGGGCGATTTTTTCCGCGATCGCCTGAGCGGCCCGGCCGCTGACCCCGGTATCCACCTCGTCAAATATCAGGGTGTTGGCCGATCCCTCCAGTTCGGAGAAGATGCTTTGGATGGCCAGCATAATCCGGGACAATTCCCCGCCCGATGCGATCTTGACCAGGGGACGAAGCGGCTCTCCCCGGTTGGGCGAGATGAGAAACTCCGGCTGGTCGATCCCGTTGGAAGTCAAGACAGGCTCTTCACCCTGATGAAAAGCGACCGAGAACCGGGTTCCCCCCATATTCAAATCCGACAGTTCCTTTTCCACTTCACGTTCCAAGGCAGCGGCGGCATGACGGCGGAGGCGGCTCAACGCCTCCGCCTTCGCCTTCACCTCTTGATACAACCGGTCCCTTTTTTCTTCCAGTTCCGCTTTCTTCTCGTCCCGGTGCTCCAATTGATTCAATTCCTGTTCCGCTCTTTGACCGTGTTCGAGGACTTCACGGACGGATTCCCCGTATTTTCGCTTCAGTTCATCGATCAAGTGAAGCCGTTCTTCCACCTGGGCGAGACGGTCCGGGTCGAATTCCAGATTGTCCCGATATCTTCCCAATTGCCTTGCGGCTTCTTCCACCTGAAAATAGGCGGATTGCACCATTTCGAGGACTTCCTGCATGGAATCGTCCACCCGGACAATCTCCTCCAGGTTCCCGATCGCTCCGTTAAGCAACTCCGCTCCCTGCCGTTCGCCGTAAAGGGCCTCGAAGGCATGGGCCGTGTTCTGCATCAGGTGTTCGGCATGGGCGAGGCGGCTTTGTTCCTGCTCAAGCTCTTGGTCTTCATCCTCCGTCAACCGGGCGGCTGCGATCTCGTCCCGTTGAAAGGTCAGAAGATCGATTCGCTGAGCCACCTCTTTTTCGTCGGCGTTGAGCTGCTCCAGTTCCCGGGTCGTCTTCCGGTATTCCCCGTACACCTTTCGGTATCCGTTCAAACAGTCCCGAAGTTCCTTTCCCCCGAAAGCATCCAGCCAACGGAGGTGTTCTTCCACCTGCAACAGGCGTTGGTGTTCATGCTGGCCGTGAATATCCAACAGCCGTTTTCCCACCTGTTTCAACATGGCCAGCGTAACGATCTGGCCGTTGATCCGGCAAGTGCTTTTTCCGTTCGAAGATATATCCCTCCGGATCAGGAGGTTCTCCTCATCCGATCCCAAACCCAGTTCTTCCAACACCTCGCAGGCCGGATGCCCCCCGGGAAGCTCAAACAGGGCTTCCACCGTCGCTTTTTTCGCGTTATGGCGAACAAAATCGGCGGAAGCGCGCCCGCCAACCACCAGGCTGAGGGCATCAAAAAGGATGGATTTCCCCGCCCCCGTTTCCCCGGTCAGCACGTGAAACCCCTGATCAAAGGTCAGATGGACCTGTTCGATGATCGCAAAGTCACGGATCGAAATCTCCCGCAGCATCGCTCACCCACTCCTGGAAGTATTGTGAAAAAGTGAACGGCGGCATTTACCCGAAGCTGCTCCGGTTGCACTCACAGAGCACAAGTCTCGCCGGGGGTCGCTTCACTCCCCGGTCTCGCTATGCACTCACAGAGCACAAGTCTCGCCGGGGGTCGCTTCAC
>NZ_QBKR01000030.1 GCF_003054245.1 Melghirimyces profundicolus | reverse complement strand
GCACCTCTCTTGTGGGTAAACTGTGGTGGGTTTTCCCATTATACAGGAGAGTGCTCTTTTTGTTTATCCGAAATTTTGGCTAATCAACAGGCCTGAAATGATGCACAATATAAAAATGAAATGAAAAAGTAATAACTTGTGGGTGATGAATCCATAAGGGAACAGCATAATTATCCTCCCTTATAGATTTTTTGCAGGATTTTTCCCCGGTTAAAAGAAGGGCGAAAATCAAGGAGGGAAAAGCCATGAAACAACCAAATATACTGTGGATTTGTACCGATCAACAAAGATTTGACACTCTGGGTGTATATGGAAATCAATATGTCAAAACACCGAACATCGACCGCTTAGCTGAAAATGGGGTGCTGTTTGAAAATGCGTTTTGCCAGTCCACTGTTTGTGCACCGAGCCGGGCAAGTTTTTTGACAGGGAGATATCCCCGGACGACCCGTTGCCGGAAAAATGGGCAAAATATACCGGAGGAAGAAGTATTGGTAACGCGGCTATTAGCGGAAGGCGGCTATACTTGCGGTCTTTCCGGAAAACTTCATATTTCTGCCTGCCATCCAAAAGTATGTAGTGCTACGGAGCGCCGCATCAACGATGGATACTCACAGTTCTATTGGTCACATCACCCGGCCGGAGATTGGCCGACCAATGAATACATTCAATGGCTCCGGAATAAAGGTAAAACATTTTCTCCGGAACCTGTTGAAGGTTGCAAATATATAGAGTACGGACCTGATGCGGAGGATCATCAGGCCACTTGGTGTGCGGAAAAAGCCATTGAATTCATTGAAGCAAATCAGAATTTCGAGAAACCGTGGCTTTTTTCTGTGAACATTTTCGCTCCTCATCATCCATTTGATCCTCCGAAGTCTCATTTGCAGCGTTATTTGGATCGGTTTGATGAAATACCGCTCCCCAATTATAAGGAAGGAGAGTTGGAATGCAAAACAAGTTTTCAAAGAAGAGACCATGAAGGGGCGTACGGGAATACAAACCTCTACCCATTTTGTAATATGACCGAGACAGATCACCGGTATGTTCGTGCTGCTTATTGGGCTATGATTGATTTGATCGACGAACAGGTCGGGAAGATGATAGAAGCTTTAGAACGTACTGACCAATTGGAAGACACCATCGTGATCTTTATGTCTGATCACGGTGAACTTCTTGGAGATCATGGCATCTATCTAAAAGGGCCGCATTTTTACGAGCCATGCGTTCATGTACCGCTTATTGTTTCTTTTCCAGGGACCATAACAAAGGGCAGTCGTTCATCGGCTCTTGTGGAACTTGTGGACCTGGCCCCAACACTTTTGGAAGCAGCTGGTGTTCCTGATTATCCGGGAATGCAAGGGAAATCAATATGGCCGGTTCTTATTGGAGAGGCAGAACAGCACCGTCAAGATGTTTATTGCGAAAGTTACGACTTCCCAGACAAAGACGGACAAGTTGGGTATGCCGGAATGATTCGGACGGAACGATACAAATTAACGATGTATCATATGCAAGGAGACGGCGAACTATATGACCTTGAGAAGGACCCAAATGAGACACAGAACTTGTGGGATGATCCGGAATATCAGTCTGTAAGATTTCAAATGTTGGAAAGGCTTTGCAAACGAATGGCGGAAACAGTAGATCCTCTACCCTCAAGAATCTCCCCATGGTAGAACAATAAAAAGAATCATAGAAAGAAGTTAGATAAGATGGGTATGAACGTCACTTATTACAAAAACCTGTTGAATATCCATTATATCGGTGATCCTTATGTGCTCAAAGCTTCCAATGGAAAGTAAACTGTTATCCTATCTCATCGAGGGAAGGATTCAAAGTCTGGTCATCGGTAGACTTCGTTAATAGGAATGATGAAATCTTTGTTTATAAAAAGAATTAAAACTCCTGGGGGTGTAAACAATTTTGGGCTCCCGAATTAGTGCCCCTTCAGGTCAACCTTGATCTTTTTTTGTTCTTTTAAGATAGCTTCGTGATGTTTGTTTTTGTTTCGCCAACGGATATATGCTTAAATGGCCTTAGCCAATTCATTATGAGACGAATAATTGCTTCCTTGAAAACGAACTTTTGAAGGGACCCGAAATGGCATTCAATTCGGTTTAACCAAGCTGTGAAGCCCCCTTTATGTCGCTTGGTTTTCTTGATGTGGGCATACAGTTTATCCGATTTCCAATTCAACGCGGCAAAACCAATAACAGACTCCGTGCTTATTCAGGCAGGCAAAGATCCGGTTTCTTTTGCGGAAAACCAGTGGGTAAAAGGCAGCCGCAAAATTTTGGGCGGATTTGCCACTGTTCCAATACTTTCTTTTGTATTTATAGCGGTAGGATTTAAAAATATTATTTAATTTTAATTAAATACATCGTTGGTTTGAAGGGGGAATTCAAGGTGAAGCAAGAAGGAAAACCGAGTTGTTGTGCGGCAAGTCGACCAGGATCTGAACACCATCACCCGGCTGAAACGTCATACATCAAAGCAGTAGATACCTTCAGGGAACCTTCAAAGGAAAAAATGGTGTATCTTCCCGGCGGTGAATTTTTGATGGGTACAAATGAAAAGTCGGGATTTCCGGCTGACGGAGAAGGACCGGTACGTGAGGTTAAAATTGATCCGTTTTATATTGATTCTCATGCGGTTACAAATGCCCAATTCGCAGATTTTGTGAAAGATACCGGCTACAAAACAGAAGCGGAGCAGTTTGGTTGGTCCTTTGTGTTTTATTATTTTTTATCAAAACAGACAGCAAAACAGGTCAAGCAGATGGTTCAAGGGACACCTTGGTGGTGTGTTGTGGAAGGAGCCAACTGGTATCAACCGGAAGGACCTGACTCGAATATTGATCAACGTATGGATCATCCTGTTGTCCACGTGTCATGGAATGATGCGCTTGCTTATTCCAAGTGGGCAGGGAAGCGGCTACCTACCGAAGCGGAATGGGAATTTGCAGCCCGCGGGGGACTTAAGCAAAACACCTATCCGTGGGGAAATGAATTAATGCCTAACGGCGAGCATTACTGTAATATTTGGCAGGGGAAATTCCCGGGAAAAAATACAAAAGAAGATGGTTATGTCGGCACCGCGCCTGCCGTATCTTTTCCGCCGAACGGCTACGGACTTTATAATATGGTAGGAAACGTATGGGAGTGGTGTTCCGATTGGTTCAGCAGGAGCATTCACGAGAGAGGCGGGCGCGAAAATCCGCAGGGGCCGGAAAAAGGAACAGCGCGGGTGATGCGCGGCGGATCTTATTTGTGTCACAAATCCTATTGCAACCGTTACAGAGTAGCGGCACGGACCTCGAATACACCCGAAAGTTCGACGGGGAATATTGGCTTTCGTTGTGTTATGGATGGTTGAGTTCGTCACGAAGAACTCACTAAGCTCTGAATTTGATTCAGGGTTTTTTCTTGGGTTATTCGGCGGATAAACGACGGGTTTGCTGCACCTGTTGCCGGATTCAGATGGATTCCAATGTGCGTTCATCCCACCGGCTGGTGACCAGGAACGAATAGATGCGGTGGTAGTTGACTCCTTCCAGCCATGCCCCGATGGTCTCACCGTTTTTGCGAGGGAGGTCACTAAGAAGCCCGGTCACATATCGTTCGAGTGTTTGCCGCGGTTCCTTTCGGATAAACAACTCATGATAGGGACGAAGAAAATCTTCCAACTCCGGCACCGGTTGACCGAACGGCTTTGGGTATCCGGTTGGATGCCATCATCATTCACCTCATGGCAAATTTCAACAAACCTGATGGCCATTCCTTCCATTTCTCAAAGCAGTACTAGTACTGCTATAAGCTATACAGGTTAGGTGTAAGAACTCGTCGAATCGTGTCGGCTGATAAGCCAAAAAAGAGAATGACCCATCGTTGGACCCAATCCAGCCACCATCGCCAAGTCGCTCGTAAGGAGGGGCCCGGAAATGAAGCCAGCCCCTTCCCATCCTGGCCGGATGGATCGTCATCCTCCAAGACATCACCCTCTTTCCGCAGATGTAACAGCCAGGTATAGGCCAGGTTGACCACGGCCAAGTGCCGGTGCAGACCCTGCCAGTGCCGTCCTTGGTATTCGTCCATCCCGCAGAGCTCCTTGGCATCCTGAAAGTACGCTCGATGGCCCAGCGGCGATGACCCCAGCGAACCATATTTATTGTTCTTCCGGTCTAAAAAAGCCGCGAATTATAGTCAAATCCGGGTTGGTGAATTTGTCCGAAGTTAGATTTTGGTTAAAGGGCCCCCTTATCCTCCTTCCTCTGTCTTTCCTTCATAAGAAAGGAGAAGACCTGAATGAGCTTTGAATTAGTGATGATTTTAATCCTGATCGGTTTGGTCGGTTCGTTTTTCTCAGGAATGTTGGGAATCGGGGGTTCGGTTATAACCTATCCAATGTTGCTCTACATTCCGGCTTTTTTCGGAGCCGCCTATTACGATGCCCACGATGTCTCGTCTCTTGCGATGGTACAAGTGTTTTTCGCAACCATTGGAGGAGTGTGGGCGTACCGAAAGAGTCATTTGATCAGTGGGCGATTAGTCATGGATATGGGGATCAGCATGGCCATTGGCAGTTTGATTGGAGGATATGGTTCGCAGTTTTTAACCAACTTGACGATCAATGTACTTTTCGGATTGGTGGCTGTGATAGCCATCGTGCTCATGTTTTTGCCGGACCCAAAAACGCGGGAAGGCCGATTGAACTCCTTGAATACCTCTGAAATTCCCTATAACCGGGTATATGCCATCGTGGCGGCCCTGGTGGTTGGTGTAATCGCCGGAATCGTGGGATCCAGCGGCGGATTTATCCTCGTCCCCATCATGCTTGGGATTCTCCATATTCCGATCCGGTTCGCTATCGCCAATTCCCTGGTCATTGTCTTTCTCGGTTCGATCGGAGGGACCGCCGGGAAAATGTTGGGCGGTCACGTCCTCTATGGGCCGGCGTTGTTACTCATCATTTCCAACCTTCTCGGGGCCCCCCTGGGGGCCATTGTCGGTCAACAGGTTCGAGTCAAGATGTTGCAATATGCCCTTGCGCTACTCATTACGGGGACAGCTCTTAAAGTATGGTCTGAAATACTAGGGAAGGTGCATTAATCTTATTAAATATACGGGGGTCAAACATACCCCCCCAAACGGAATTGGTGAACGACCACCGAGAACTTCCTTCGAACCGGATAATCCTTAATTCGTAGGACTAGAAGCCTTTATACCGGCAGATGGGAAATTGTAAATCATCCCGATCACCTCATAAATCCGTTCGATTATGAGGTGATATTTTCCTTCGACATTTTCCGATTTACGTTCGTTGATGGGACACTATTGCCTCATCCGGTAACTTTGTTTTCATAGAGACCGTTACGGTGGCGGTCGGGGCCGGTTTTTCCCTTCGCTTCACATCAGCAGATGAAGGCGCTCCGTGAAAAACTGGCCCCTCCCTCGCTGGAAAACACCATCGATGTTCGCAGGAAGGGTAAGATTTTCAATCATGGCCATCATGCATCGTTACCAAAGGTTTGAAATTATATCCTACCTTTCGAATTAAGAGTTCGAAGAATAGTTACAACTTAAAAACAATATTATTTCCCACTACAATTGAAATAGAACACTTAATATTCTGCAAAGGGGTGTAAATACTGTGAGGCAAGGACGATAACTATTTTCTACATATTCAGCGTTGGGATCCCCACACACTTTACACGTATCCAAAGGAATATTTTGTTCAGTGGAAAAATCATGCGGTAAAAGCTTACCCGGATGAACAAACCATCCACGAGCATCAGAAGGACAGTTTCCCGCGTTCGGCTGCAATTGCCGAACCGAGGAAAAGACCGACCCCGATGGCGTTCCGACAGACCACGCTTCAACTCTTGCTGTTTTTTCTGTTGATGGCGCACGCTGTTCCCTCTTTTTATATGTAGTTAACTGCGATGTTTATTAGCATGTCCCCATCTACTGAAAATATGGGTACAGATGTGCGGAGAAAGTCGCTTTCACCTTGGGGAGACGAACCAAGCGAGGCCAGGACCCCCTCCTACTCGATTCCAGGCCTTTAGAAGCGTTTTGATTGAATGTTTGTTTCGAGAAAAGGGGAAGAGTTTACCCAAAATAGCGACTTTGCAGGACAGCACGGAGCGGTTTGGGTAAATGCTGCCGCTCACTTTTTCACAACGCTATTAGGGATACATCAAAACGGACAAAAAATAGGAAAGTGCTTGCGAATCATTTATTTGGGAATGGAAAAATGCCGATTTTTTATGGTTTTTTAACGGATGGACAGGAAAACGGCAGTCGGATCCCTAAATAAAATATTTTGAGCCATCCATCATTTTAAAAAGGAGGTTCGTCGATTGTTGCAAGTGGCGATGCACGACACTTTTTTGGAGTCCTTCTCCAAGCTCCCCCAGTCCGGAGCAAAAACGAACGCGGGACATGATCCGAAAACTCCGGACCGACTCCCGGGTCTCCAGTCTCAACGTCGAGCGCTACCAAGAAGCCGCTGACCCCCGGGTTTACTCCATCCGGGCCAGTCAGTCCTATCGGACGATCGGACTCTGGCCGGACAAAGGGAAAACGATGCTACTCCTCTGGGTGGACCATCATGATGAAGCGTACCGCTGGGCGAAGAAGAAGCGTTTCACCGTCAATCCCCACACCCATACGCTGCATATGTGGTCCCTGGTGGAAGAAAAGGAGACGGCGTCCGACTCTTCCCACTCCAACGATAGACCGAATTATGGAATCTTTACCCGGTATACGGACCGGCAGCTGTTGGATATCGGGGTACCGAAAGAACTCATCCCGATCATCAAAAGCATTCAAACCCCGCAACAGCTGGATTCCCGTAAGGAAGAGCTGCCGGAGGAGGCCTTGGAAGCTCTGAAGTTTCTGGCCGAGGATGAACCTTACGAACACGTGTACCAGTTTATCCAGGAATGGCGGGCGGAAGAGCAACGGGAGGAAGTTGCGGACGATGCGGAAGCATTCGAACGGGCCATTACCAGTCCCGCTTCCGGTCGCCGCATCGTGGTGGTCACGTCGGATGAGCAGTTGAACGAAATTCTGGACCAGCCCATGGAGAAATGGCGGACGTTCCTCCATCCCAGCCAGCGGTCCATCGTGGAGGGGAACTACCGTGGACCCGTTCGCGTCCTGGGGGGAGCGGGTACGGGGAAAACCGTCGTCGCCATGCATCGTGCCCGCCGTCTGGTGCGGGAGGTCCTGCAACCCGGGGAACGGTTGTTGTTCACCACGTTCAATGTCAATCTGGCCGAAGCCATCCGGCAGACCCTGGGGACGATGTGCACCCCAAGCGAGATGGGACGTATCGATGTGATCTCCATCGACCGGCTGGCGAGGGAGATCGTCGATCGTCGGCAAGTCGCCGAAATCGAAGCGGTTGTGTTCGATAAAGGGCAGTTTGAGTCCATCTGGGAAGAGGCTTTGGCCGAAGCGGGGTGGCCGGAAGAGAAGCTGTCCTTCGTCCTGCAGGAGTATGAGCAGGTGATCCAGTACCACGGCGTGGAGAGCTGGCCGGAATACCGCGATCTTTCCCGGACCGGCCGGGGAAGCCCGATGACCTACACCGACCGGGAACGCATGTGGACGGCGGTTCAGCACTACCGCACCCAAGTGCGGGACCTCGGGTGGTATGAGTTCACCGATATTCTCCGCCTGGCCCGAAAGTGGGTGGAAGCGCATCCTGGAGAGGAAGTTTACCGGTCGGCGGTGGCGGACGAAGTACAGGACTTTCATCCGGAGGGACTGAAGCTCATACGGGCTCTCGTTCCCAAGCGGGACAACGACCTCCTCCTGTGCGGGGACGCCCACCAGCGGATCTACTCCCGCTATGTCACCCTCAGTCAGTGTGGCATCGACATCCGGGGACAACGATCCAAACGCCTTCGGATCAATTACCGCACCACCGAGGAGATCCGCACCGAAGCCATGCAGGCCCTTCAGGGACACGACTGGGACGATCTGGACGGAGGCAAGGATGAAGGAAAGGATATCTCGCTTCTGAGCGGCAACCCGCCGGAACGACACCACTTCGGGACGGAAGAAGAAGAGAGGACGTTTCTGGTGGAGAAAATCCGGAAGCTGACCGAACAGGGGGTCCATACCGGGGAGATCGCCGTTCTCGTTCGGAAGAACAAAATGGTGGAAACCATCAAAGCCGCATTGGAGGAAGCGGAGATCCCCACCGTCACCATGACCTCCCGTTACCAAAAAGCCGACGAGGGCATTTCCTGCGGCACCATGCACCGTAGCAAAGGTCTGGAGTTCCGCGCCGTCTTCCTGGCCGGCGTCAACCGGGACATCCTTCCGCCCGCCTCCCGCCTGGAGAGCTGTTCGGATGAACAAGAGAGGATGGAGGTGGAAAAGCAGGAACGATCCCTCCTCTATGTGGCGGGGACCCGGGCCCGGGATCAGCTCTATGTCACCTCTCACGGGGTCCCCAGTGAACTGTGGCCGGTGGGGGAAGAAGTACCGGCAGAAAAATAGTTTTTCCTACCGGAAGGGGTAGGCTCTCTTCAGGAACAGTCATGTGCATTGTTTTATCAGTGGTGATTGGAATGTTGTGCTTGAAGAACCATTTCATATCCATGCGCCTTTAACTGTCCAGCACAAGCGACCACCCTCTGGGGAACGGCCTTGGGGTGTTCAGCCCCTCGCCTTCCGGATCAGTAAACCGTTTCTCCCATACTCTTACGGGGATGCCAGGTCCCGGAGCGCTTTTGGTTCCGGGCCTTTATTACATTCAGCTGTGCTTCCGGTCCTGTTTCATCAGGCAGTTATCTGGAAAGTCATACTTATACACTGGATTGAAGTGAATCGTCTGACAGATGGTGGATAAACAATCTGTGTCTTTTCCCGGGAAATTGTGAAGTTAGGCCCATGGGAGAAATAGATCAGAAACCTTTAACGTCAAAAATGACATAAAATGCGGAGCCCCTGCGAATAACGTATATAGGAATGGTAAAATGCCTGATGTTTATGGGATTTTAAACCGCCGACAGGAAAACCGAGTAATTACATAATGATAGCTTGTTGTAAAAATCGAAACCCTGTAGTCCGTTTGATGAATTACGAATAACATGAATAACCCCTTATAAAATGGATTTGAGGTGGAGCTGTGTGGAATCGGGTTCCCAAAAAGACGGAGTCACCTCAAAACATAAAAAATACTCAACGGCATTATTATTGGCTTTTTTTCTGGGGACTTTTGGTGCTCATCATTTTTATTTACGGCGTTTCGGTTGGGGAGTCGTTTACTTGTTGTTTTCTGAAACGGGGATCCCTATAGTCGTTTCCTGGGTGGAAATGGCATTTTTAAAGAAACGAGTAGATCATATTAACGCAAGGCAGTACTTGATTTCACAAAATCAAAACGATGTTTTCAAACGTTTTCGTAGTTTGATGATTTTCCTGAAGGAATTGCTGGATTCACTGATCCGGGATATGAAGGATCTATTCCGTGATTACGCTGAAAGGCGGATCCCTATGAAGGATCAAAATCTTCCTGATGGTTTAAAGCAACTTCAGCGGTTTGTTCCGCTTCGCTTGAAAAACGCCAAACCCGTAGAATCTCCAGATCCCGAACCCATCCCGCCGAAACCGGAGTATGAAGACGAACCATTAAAGCCTGATCATTCTCAATCCAGGGAAGATAACAACTTACCCATAAACCAAAGTCCGCCGCAAATAAAAGAAGGAACCCTCCCGATCTCCGAAGCCGCGGATGAGAAGTCAGGGGCGGAAAAAGAGAAAGCGATATGGACTCTTAAGTCGAAGAACGTAGAGTTGGATATGCTTTCAGCAAATCTATTTACCGACTTTGCAAAATCCCTGTATTCCATTGAAAGGGAATTGATCCTGTTGTTTGAGAACGAGCCCCTTTCCCAACAGGATTGTCTTGAATTTGCCCGATCCCAAGGGTGTATGCTTCATTTGCTTATTGACAGTATCAATGAAAAGAGCTTCGAGCTTTTGGGGGATATCTTGATTGAGGAAATGGACCACAAATATGTGCTGGGGGAGGAGTTTGAAGGAGTACTGGGTTATGTGGAAGCTCAAGAGAAAAAGCGAAACAAGATAAAACCTCCTGTACAAAAGTCCGGGGAGGAACATAAACAACCGCAGGTTCAAACGGAAGAAACACCAAATCATGCACCTGTGATGGAAGATCAGAACCCCCTTCCTTCCAATCCCCCGATTCCCTCAAATCATGAAATGGAAGTTTTCTTTGCTGAATTGCATACAGATGAACGTGAGTTTGTCAAGCTTTTTATTACCCAATCCGAGGTACCACTGGACCAATGTTTGAGTTTTGCACGTGAGAAGGGGCTTATGCTGACCAAGTTTGTTGATGGGATCAATGAAAAAGCAGTGGAAAGTCTGGGCGATGTATTCCTTGAGGAATCAAACCGGGCGTATATCTTGTCGGAAGAGTGGGCCGACGAGTTGACACAGATGAAATAAAAAGCAGGGGGAAACAGTATGCGCTTGTTGAAAAAACACTCCAATGCCATTCTCCAATCCCTTACCAGTGGTGTGGTTCCACGAATCGGTCTCGATCATATTGTGGTGGGACGGGAGAAAGAACGGGAACAGATTATGGAAGAACTGAAACATGTCAAGCAAGGATCCGCGATGGTTAAGGTCTTCATCGGGGAGTTTGGGAGTGGTAAAAGTTTTATATTATCCATGATTCGAAATCTTGCTTTTGTTGAAAGATTTGTCGTTGCAGATGTTGATCTGACCGCGGAGAGAAGACTTTACGGTTCCGAGGGGAAAGCGTTGTCCACCTATACCGAGCTGATGAATAAGCTTTCCACCAAAACGAGACCGGAAGGAAATGCTTTGCCTGTGATCTTGGAGAAATGGATCGATCAGATCCATTTTCAAGTCCAAGAAGAAGAAGGATACGAGGATGTCCGCTTTGACGACCAAAACTTTGTCCGGGACGTTCAACGGAAGATCGGAGAGACTCTGTATGAAATGGAAGAATTGGTCGGAGGATTTGATTTTGCGAAGGTCATCCGCGCTTATTACCGGGGATATGTGGAAGACAACCAGGAGCGTATGTCCAATGCTCTTCGGTGGCTGCGTGGGGAATATTCGACAAAATCCGAAGCACGAAAGGATTTGGGGATCCGCGACATTATCGATGACCTGAACTGGTATGAGTATTTGAAGGTGATTGCCGCGTTCATCCATCAAGTGGGGTACGCCGGGCTGGTGGTCAATTTTGATGAGGCGATCAACCTGTATAAGAACACACACTCGGTATCCCGGGATAAAAACTATGAAACGATTCTTAAGTTCTTCAATGATGCCTACCAGGGCAAGGCGGAACATATGTACATCACGTTTGCGGGAACAAAGGAGTTCCTGGAAGACGAGCGCCGGGGGTTATTCAGTTACTCCGCCTTAAAAACCCGGCTGGCGACCAACCGTTTTGAGACGACTGAGTTTCGTGACTTGTCCCAGCCGGTGATTAAGTTGGCTCCTTTGCAGAAAGAAGAGATTTATGCGCTTTTAATCAAGATCCGCTCCATTCACGGGTTTCATCATGGATACGAGCCTACTGTGACAGATGATGATATTCGGACGTTTATGGATCAGCAGTATGCACGGCCGGGAGCGGAACAACACATCACACCCCGTTATTTGATTCGTGACTTTATTTCCGCCTTAAATATCTTGCGACAGAATCCCAATATGGATAAACAAACCATATTTGAAGTGGTGGAAAAGAACGATCCCAAGGAAGAGTTGAACCTTGTGTTGGATCGGTTCCAGCGAACCCGTCAATAAGGGGGAGATGCCATGAGTCGATCTTGTTTTTCCCTGTTGTCACCCGAGATCCAAAAAGCAATATGGGATATGGGGTGGAAAACGTTCACCCCCATTCAACAGCTCGCCATTCCGGCCATTGTTGAAACGGAGGATCCGGTCATATTGGCCGCAGGAACGGCCTCGGGAAAGACAGAGGCAGCCTTTTTGCCGATACTCAGCCGGGTGAATCCCGAAGCCAAGGAAACACTGCAGGTTCTGTATATCTCCCCGCTGAAAGCGCTCATCAATGATCAGTTCGAGCGGATCGAGCGATTGTGTGAATACGTCGGGATCGAAGTGCACAAATGGCACGGAGACGTGACCGAGTCCAAAAAACGGAAATTTCGCAAGGCACCGAAAGGCATCCTTCAGATCACTCCCGAATCTCTTGAAAGCCTTTTTATCAACCGGTCCTCTTTGTTACATTCCCTATGGAACTCTTGCTCTTTTATTGTCATTGATGAAGTGCATGCTTTTATGGGGGCCGAGCGCGGTGTTCAGTTGCGTTCTCTTTTGGGGCGAATTGCTCACTATTCCCATAAACCCCCGCGTATTATCGCGTTATCCGCAACGCTGAACGATGACGGAACCCTTCGTCGCTGGATCGACGCGGACCGACCGGACCGGGTTCAGTTATTGGAGACGGGATCAGAAGATAAGGAAATCCGTTATTTCCTGTTCCAAGCTGATTCTGGAACAGACAAGGTTCCATTGGAGATTTATAAGGATCTCCGGGATTTAAGCCGAAATCACTCGACCATGATCTTTTGTAACAATCGCAGCCTCGTGGAATCCTCTTCCGTCATCCTCAACCGGATGGCCGAAAAAGAAAACGATCCGGGAGCCTATCTGGTTCATCACTCTTCCATCGATAAAACGGATCGGGAATTTACGGAGCAATTATTGAAACAAAGGGACACTCCCCGGTCGGTGATCTGTACGAGCACATTGGAGCTTGGCATTGATATCGGTCATATGGACCTGGTGGTGCAATTGGACACCACATTCTCCGTCTCTTCTCTGAAACAACGAATCGGACGAACGGGAAGACGGGAGGGGATGCCGCAGATTCTTCAGATGTACACCACTCACAAGTACAGTTTGCTGCAAGCCATCGCGGTGACCGAACTGTTCCTTGAGGAATGGGTGGAACCTCCCAATCCATATGCGATCCCTTATGATGTGCTGTTTCATCAATTGCTCTCCATCTGTGCCGAACGGAACGGACTGACACGCTCTGAATTGGTAAATGTCATTCAGCGTTTGGCGGTGTTTGATCAAGTTCGACCTGACCACTTCCAACAATTGATTGATCATATGCTGGAAAAAGAGTATCTCGAAGAGATTCAGGGATCGGGTGAGCTGATCGTGGGTTTGGAGGGTGAACGGCTTTTACGTCGGTGGGATTTTTACGCCGTGTTTATGGTTAATCGGGAATATGATGTGTTTCACCGACATAAACGGGTGGGTTCCGTCGGCGTGACACCCCAAGTGACGGAAGGCGCCAATTTGATTCTGGGAGGAAAGCTCTGGACGATTGAATCAGTGGACGAGGAGAAACTGAAGGTCTATGTCATTCCCGCCGTCAATGGAAAAGCACCGAACTATTTTGGAGGCAGCATCCTGACACACCGGCGGGTGGCGGAAAAGATGGCGGAGGTTCTGTGTTCCGACACCGTTTATCCTTACCTGAATGAAGCAGCGGTACACACATTGAGTGAAATGAGAAGAACGTATCACAGTCACCGTTTAACCCCGGATCACCGTCTGATTGAACGAACAAAAAATGAAGCCATGATTTATCTCTTTGCAGGGACCAAAATAGCCAATACATTCACTTGGATGCTTCGCTCATTAGGCTACTCGGTAAGGGTAAGTGCGCTGGATAGCATCAAAGTGGCCGGGTTGGAGGATCACTTTTCGGATGTCGTGTGGAAAGTCCTTCATACCCGGTGGGTGGAAACGGAATTAATTCGCATGATTCACCCGGAACGGATGCGGACAAAATACTCCATCTATCTGCCGGAACATCTCCAAGATCTACTTCACATCTCCGGACAGATGGTGATTGACGAAACCCTGGAGTTCTTGCGGAACATTCAGTTTGTCGAGTCTGTCGTGACGGATTGACAGGACAGTGCTTCGTTTTTTGGGAGGGGAACGGTATGGAAGAAATGATTCAACAAGAACAGGAATATTTGGATAGGACTCTTTCAGTGATCGAAGATCAAATCCGTGAAAAGTCGGCTGTATGCAAAAAAGGGGCTCAGGATGCCGTTGAAGAACAACTTCTGAAGCAGAATAGGCAGGCATTGAAATCCCTGGAGACCATTCGACCCCGCCCGTATTTCGGACGGCTCGATTTCAAAGACGAATTCGGGAAAGAGACGATTTACATCGGCAAAAGAGGGGTCGAGCAAGATGGAGACTTGATTGTTGTCGATTGGCGGACGGATCTGGGAAAGCTGTACAACGCCTATCAAGGGGTTAAATCGGATTTTTACATCAATAACGATCCCAACCGCAAAGTGGAGATTGAGAGTAAACGGGCGATCTCCATTGAGAATGATCGGGTCGTCAAAGTTTCCGACATCGGAAAAACCGAAATCGTGGAGACCCCCTCCGGTGAAAAGGTGAAAATGATGGATTCCTACCTGGAGGAGATCCTTCGCCATACGGGGGACGAGCTGCAACTCCGCGAGATTATCGCCAGCATCCAACAGGAACAGGACGAGATCATTCGCCTTCCCCTGAAGCATACCATTATCGTCCAGGGAGCCGCCGGAAGCGGAAAATCCAGCATCGCTCTCCATCGCATCTCGTATTTGCTGTATCAGTATCAGGAACGTCTGCAGCCGGAGAAAGTGCTTGTTCTGGCCCCCAATGAAATGTTTCTTTCCTATATCCATAAGCTGGTTCCCGAGTTGGATATTGACGGCATCGAACAACGGACCTTCTATGATTGGGCCTCCACCTATTTTACGGATGTGAGGGAGATCTCCGATCTTCACGAGAATTATGTGGACATCTATGCCGATGAGAAAAAAGAAGACCGGATTCGGGTTTCCAAATATAAAGGCTCGTTGCAGTTTAAAAAGCTGTTGGATGATTTGGTTGCGGAAGTGGGACGGACATTGCTTCCCTACAAAGATATCCATTTGTCCGAACACCACACCCTGACCAAGGAGGAAATCGATCAGTTCTATGAATCCAGGCTTCATCTTCCGCTGAACGTCCGTCTCCGGGACGTGAAACAATTCATCTTAAACTGGAGCAAAAAAGAAGGAAAAGCATACAAGGCGCGGGTGGAAAAAGAATTTGACGAAGCCTATGAGAAATGGGTAATGACGCTTCCCGAGGGAGAAGAGCGCAAAAATGTTTACGAGGCGCTGGAACGGGCGAAAACCTTGCGTTTAAAACAATTCAGCAAACAGGTCAATAAAGCCATGGAAGAGTATGTGCGGAAGATGGAAGAAATCACGGCGGTCCGCATGTATAAAAACGTTTTCCAAAAGCGTGTATTCAACCGGTTTGCACCGGACATGGATGAAAAACTCCTCGGGTTGCTGCTGAAGAACGGCCAAAAAATCAAACAACGACAATTTTCCTATGAAGACATCGCCCCTCTCATTTATCTGGATGCCAAAATGAACGGAAAGACATTGGAGTATGAGCACATCGTCATCGACGAAGCCCAGGACTACAGCCCCTTTCAGCTGGCCATCATGAAGGATTATGCCAAATCGATGACGATTCTCGGCGATGTGGCACAAGGGATCTTTTCATTTTACGGTCTGGACAGCTGGGACGAGTTTCAATCCTACATCCAGGACCAACACGATGTAAAGCGGATCGACATCCAGACCAGCTACCGCTCCACCAAAGAAATCATGGATCTGGCCAACCGGGTGCTGATCAACAACAGCTACCCCTATCCCTTGGTGATTCCGGTCAACCGATCGGGGAAAGAGCCGCAGGTGGAAAAGGTGGAACATTTCGGTGACCTGTGCGACCGAATCGAACAAACGCTTTACAACCTCCTGGATTCCGGTCATCAAACGATCGCCATCTTGACCAAAGACACCGAAGCGGCGACGGATCTGTACCATCAGTTCACCCGAAGGGGGATCGCGGATCTGGAATTGGTCACCGCCGCCCATCATCATCTCCAAAAACGGGTGGTGATTATCCCGTCCTATTTGGTCAAAGGCCTGGAGTTTGATGCGGTCATCATCGAGGACGTCAGCGATAAAACCTTTCAGGATCACACCCACCATGCCAAGATGCTGTATATGTCCATCACCCGGGCCCACCATGAATTGATCCTCTTTTACCGCGGGAACTTGTCCCCCCTGTTGGAACAGCGGGATCCCCATGAACCGCCGCGTCCGAGAGCCTCCTTTGCCGAATGGCTGCAAACGGACTACCGGGATCCCGATACCCTTCCGCAAGTGATGGAGGAAAGGGTGATCGAGGATACCGAAACGATCCCTCTCTTTGAGGATGAGGAAGAAGAACCGACCAAGGTGGAGCGTTTCACGGACGATCGGGAACGGGTGAATGATTTTTACGCCTGGCGGACGGTCTGGAAAAAGTGGGCGGAACAGCAAAAAGCGGAAATGTCCAGGTGATTCTCTTCTCTAAAGGCTCAAGATGTGGGAAAATAACGCTTAGAACTTAAAGTGTGGATGTGAGAGGGATGAGCCAGGACTATTCCGCAGGATTTATATCAGGATCCGAACACCTTTACCGGTATGAAATAAAACAGGTTCTCTTATTGCTCGATCAAGGTCTGACCCAAAAGCAGATCAGAGAAAAAGCGCTCCGGGAAAACCTCTTTCGGCAAAAAAGCCACCAGGCCAACGTCGTCCTTCTGCGTAAGGTTTTCAAGCGGGTCGATCAATGGGACAAACGTTTGCGCGAGTTCGTTCAAAAGGGGACCAGCGCAGATGTAAACGCGATTCTCCTGTATGCCTACCTGAAGTGCTATCGGTTTTTACGGGAGTTTGCCTATGAGGTTGTCGTTTATCTCCATGAGCAGGGCCAGAGAAGGGTGACCCGCTCGGATATCGTTGATTTTTTTGAAAGAAAGGAAGAACAAAGCCCGAAGATCCGGAATTTCACACCTGAAACCAAACAAAAGATGCGTCAGGTGATGCTGAAAGCCTATGTCGAAGCGGAATGCCTGATTCCCGGCGATACGGACTGGGAGATCCGTCCGATTCCGATCAGCGAAGAGCTGAAGGCCTATGTTCGGGAGCATCCGGAACATCGGATGTTGGCGGAGATTTCGTTAACCGGGGGGTGGTAAGGACATGACGGCAAAACTGCAACAAAAACTGGATGCTTTTTATCAAGAGGTTCAAAAAGAGGAGTTTCTGAATAAACGCGGATTGGCCAACGAAGTTCCCTATTTTATCTTTGACTATCCTCCCGGGGAAGAGCTCATTGTCCGGGCGGCGGTGGACCGATATGTCCAACGGTTGCCGATCAAAGTGCTTCATGTCAACATGTTTGAATTGATGATGGAACAATTTTCCGAGGTGGGAGTGGACAGCCTGTTGGAACTGGAAGAGGAGGAAGGGACCGACGAGCTGTTCGATGCCATGTCTCCCTCACTGGAATCCAGTGTACTGGCAAGAGTCATCGCCGAGCGCTCCGTGGGTAAACAAATCCTATTCATCACCCGGATGGGGTCGGTTTATCCCCTGATTCGAACCAACAGTATCCTGTACAACCTCGGGGATCTGAAAGTGGAGGTGCCGGTGGTGGTCTTCTACCCGGGAAGTTACCGTGAACAGGGGCTGATGATGTTTAACCGGTTTCCCACCCAGCATTATTATCGGGCGTTTTCCATCAAGGGCTAGTTTTCCGGAGAGGAGTTCGGTTTGTATGCTTCAAGACACCTTCACCATCAAAGAGCTGTTTTCCAAGGATATTGAGCGGAACATCAACGGTGTGGTTCAGGCCGGACAGATCGATGAACTCACCAAGCATGACGAGCTCAGTGAATATGTGATGACCCAGGAAATTGAAGAGAACATGGCCTATTTCTATCAAAATTACGTCAAAAGCCTGGAACAGCCCACCACCGCAGTCGGAGCGTGGATATCGGGGTTCTTCGGCTCCGGTAAATCCCACTTTTTGAAGATCCTGTCCTATCTCCTGGATGGGCAAACCGTATACGGAAAAAAGCCGGTGGACTATTTCCTCGACAAAACGGACAATCAGACGCTTCTCGAACAGATGAAACACGTCGCCACTTACGATACCCACTCCATCCTCTTTAATATCGATTCCAAAGCTTCGGCTCACAACCGGCCTGGAGACGAAAAAGAAATGATCGTGGAAGTGTTTTTGAAGTCGTTCAATGAACACCTCGGTTACTCTTCCACCCTGTGGATTGCCGATATGGAACGGCAAATTGCTGAAGCCAGCGATTACGAAGTCTTTAAACGCACATTCGAGGAAGTGGATGGAATCTCTTGGGAAAACAGCCGTCAACAGATTAAATTTAAGCGCAAATCTTTCAAAGAAACACTGAGACGTATGGGCTTCGATGAAGCGACCGCCGACGATCTTTTGGCGTCAGCCAACCGGGACTTTTCCATCAGCTCGGAGGACTTTGCCAAATTGGTGGCCGCTCACTGCGAAGCACAGGGTCCCAAATACCGTCTCACCTTTTTGGTTGACGAAATCGGCCAATACATCGGGGACAACCGCAGGCTGATGTTAAACCTGCAAACGGTGGTCGAAGACCTGGGGAAAAGCTGTCTGGGACGGGTCTGGGTGTTGGTGACCTCCCAGGAGCAGATCGACTCGGTGACCAAAATCGCCGGTTTTGACGACTTCTCCAAAATCCAGGGGCGCTTCCCCACCCGGATCAACCTGACCAGTTCCAACACCGACGAAGTGATCCGGCGCCGTCTGTTGGAAAAAACAGCTCCCGCCGCCGATGAACTGCACAGCCGGTTTGACATGGAAGAGCAATCCCTGCAAAACCTGTTGGCTTTTGACCGGAACCGTTCCGCATTTAATTCGGGTTATCGCTCGGCAGAGGATTTTGTTCACTTTTACCCCTTTGTTCCTTATCAGATTGAACTCTTGCAGAAGGTTTTCGAGAAAGTTCGGACCCAGGGGGAAGCGGGAAAACATCTGGCCCACGGGGAACGCTCTTTGCTGAACGCCGTCCAGGAAGTGGCTCTTCAACTCAAAGATGAGGGGACCGACCGGCTGGCACGGTTTTCCCAGTTTTACCAAACGATCCGTCGGTTTCTCGACAGTTCCATCGTCAGTACCATCAACCGGGCCCGGGAGCGGGAAGGGATCGAGGACTTTGACATCGAGGTGCTCAAAGTTCTGTATATGATCAAAGGCGTCAGAGAAATTGAGGCCACTGTGGAAAATATCACCACCCTCCTCATCGACAGTGTGGACGCCATCAAGTCCGATGTGGAAAAACAGGTAAGACGCTCCCTTCACCGGTTGAAAAACAAAGTGTTGATTCAGGAAGATGCTCACCAGACCTTCACGTTCCTGAGTGATGATGAACAGGAAATCCAGCGGGAGGTGGAACGCACCCCGGTCAATGAGGCCAACGTCGATGCCCGTCTTGGAAAGCACTTTTTTAACGAAATCTACAGCGCCCCGCGGTTTTTGTACAATAAGGCCCCCTTTGATTTCAACAAAAAGTTCAATGGATATGTGAAGGGGTCGTCTTCCCATGATCTGACCCTGTGGGTCGTTACCCGGAACTTCTCGGAGGAAGAAGCCCGGCTTCAGTCCCATAACGGGGTCGCTATTATGCGGATCCCGGATGAGCAGGCCAAAACCTTTGAAGAGGCGTTGGAAAACACGGAGAAGATTGACAGCTATCTCCGGGTGAAAGACGCCTCCAACCTCTCCGAAGAGTATCGTAAAATCTTCAACCATTTGCGGGAACAGCGGGAGGAATTTGAACGGCAGGGCTATGACAAGCTGAGGTCCGCCTGTCAGGAAGCCGTCTTTTACATCGACGGAAAAGACTATACGTTCAGCGGGACCGTAGAACACCAGGTCAACGAAGCGTTGAAAAAGCTCGTGGAGAACTCCTACCCCAAATGGAGCTACATGAATGAATCCGTCCCGTTGGATGCCGCCAAAGAGACGATACTGGAATGGGCCAACCATGGCTTGCCCGGAGGCGGAATCGCCAACCAATTGGCCTTTGATGAGATGAACGGTTTTCTGCAGCGGCAGCACAGAGCCGTTTTGAAGCAACTGTTCGATGTGTTCACACGGAAGCCTTACGGATGGACCCAGGCCAACATTGCCGGGATCGTCGCCGCCTTGGACCATGCCGGCAAGGTGGAGCTGACCTATCTGAATGAACCCCTTCAGGCCGATCATCCGGATTACGTCAAACGGTTGCTGAGTAAAGCCGATGTGGAAAAAATTCAGCTCAAAGTGAAAGTAGGGATGCCTCCGCGTGTCAGGGGTGATATCGCCGATTTGCTTCAGGAAGTGTTCAACTACTATGAGCCGGTGGAGACCTACCAGGACGGGGCACGCCTCCTCCGGGATCGGATCGGGAATGTGAAGCAGGAAGCTGAAGCGATGGAGGTAAAATACCGAAACAGTGATCCCGCCTTCCCCTATCCCAATGGGGAGCAAATCCAAGCAATCCGGGAACAGCTGCAATCCCTGTTGGAGATCCATGATTCGAAAACCTTCGTCCATGAAACGATCGACGCCTTCGACGACATCCGTGACGGAGTGGAACAGCTGGAACACTATGGTTCCTTCTACAACGGCAAGGGGAAAGAGCTGTTCGATCAGGCGGTGGGTCTGTTGAAAAGCCACGCTGACGACCTTATCGCCTTTGACGGGGATCAGGAGGTGGTGGAGAACCGAAAAGCGATTGAGGCCATTCTTCAAAACCCCAATCCGTATCGGGAGATCCCCAACCTGGCCCGTCTGTGCGAGCGACTGAAAGAACGCTTGGGAGAATTGGTGGAAGGGGAAGCGAAGGAAGTCCTGCGCCAGATCGAAGAGGTGGAGGGAGCCGTGGATGGGATGGAATCCGAATACGGCACGCGTCCCGATGCCGTCTCCCTGATCCGGGAAACCAAAGCCCAGTTCCAGGTGTACAAAGGGGAAATTCACCGGGCACAAAACCGCTCCACTCTGTCCACTTACCGGGAAAAAGTGTCCAAGGACTACCATCACCTGCAGGAAAAAATCGCCCAAGTAACCGATGGCGGTGGAGTGGCCCGGGTTTCCCTGTCCCAGTGGATTCCCGCCACAGGGAAGCCATTGAAAAGTGAAGAGGAACTGGAAGCGTTTCTGGATGAACTCCGTTCCCATCTTCAGTCTTCCTTGAAACGAGGAAAAAACCTTCACATCATCCGATAGAGGTGTCCGCATGAACAAAACCGCGTTGAAGAATTTTGCCGTCTTTTCCCGTAAGGAACTGATCAAGCAAGTGGAATTAAAGGCCAAAGCCTTCGGGATCACCCCCGAAGGCTTGCCTGACATCACCGAAGGTGCCGATTATATCGAAGTGAATCAAGTACGGTACGGCCAAAAGGACCGGAAGACGTTCACCAAGTTGTTTCAGGCTATTCGGGAGAAGGGCTTCGATCAGCTGGTCGAAGAAGTGGCCTACACTTGGTTCAACCGCTTGATCGCCATCCGCTACATGGAGGTGCACAACTACCTTCCTTCCCGTATCCGCGTTCTCTCCAGCGCCACTCCGGGAAAGGTGGACCCGGACATCCTGACCGACTACCACCCGTCCGGTCTGCCGGTGGAAGTGGGGGAGATCGACGCTCTCCTGCAAACCGGAGACCGGGAAGGGGCCTATCGAAAGCTCCTGATCGCCCAGTGTGACGAGTTGAGCGAGATCCTCCCCTTCCTCTTTGAGAAGATCGACGACTATGCCGCCCTGCTCCTTCCCGACAACCTCCTTCACTCCGATTCGGTCATCAACGTGATGAATCGGGAACTGTCCGAGGAGGATTTTGCCCAGGTGGAAGTGATCGGGTGGTTGTATCAGTATTACATCTCCGAAAAGAAGGATGAGATCTTCTCCGGATTAAAGAAAAACAATAAGATCGGAAAAGACAGCATCCCGGCAGCGACCCAAATGTTCACGCCCCGTTGGATTGTGCGCTACATGGTGGAGAACTCCCTGGGCCACCTGTGGCTGGAATCCCATCCCGGGTCGGAGCTCAAGGGGAAGATGACCTATTACATCGAACCGGCGGAGCAGGAAGAAGAGGTTCAAAAACAGCTGGAAGAACTGAGAAACCCGGATCTCTCCCCGGAAGAGATCACGGTGCTGGACCCCGCCTGTGGATCGGGACATATCCTCGTTTATGCCTTTGATCTGTTGTACTTGATCTATGAAGAGCAGGGATACCCCGTCCGGGACATCCCGACGCTGATCCTCGAAAAGAACCTCTACGGGATCGACATCGACAAGCGGGCGGCCCAACTGGCGGCCTTCGCCCTGATGATGAAAGCCCGGAAAAAATCCCGCCGCGTCTTCCGTCACCCTCCGAAGGTGAACATTCTTGCCATCGAGGAATCCGACTCCCTTGACAGAGAAGAAATGGCGGCCTACGTGGCAGAGGATGAACGGGGGAAAGAAGAGTTACAGGTGTTACTGGATCAGTTTGTGGGTGCCCGGAACTTCGGGTCCATTTTGCAGCCGGAATCGGGGGATGTTGACCGGTGGATCGACAGAGTGGACCAACTCTTTGATGAGGGCCGGCCGTCGCTGTTTAACGCAAAGCTCTATGAGCAGCTGCCTTTGGTGAAAGGGTTGTTGAAACAGGCGAGTGTGCTGGCGGGTCAGTATGATGTGGTGGTGACCAATCCACCGTATATGGGCTCCCGGGGAATGAATCCGGAGTTGAGTCGGTTTGTGAAAAAGAATTACCCGGATTCAAAGGGTGATTTATTTACCGTATTTATGGAGAGAAGCCATGCGTTTGCAAGAAAAAATGGCTTTTCATCCTCAATTAATCAACATTCTTGGATGTTTTTAAGCAGTTATGAAAAGCTGAGAAATAAGATCTTGGACAATGAAACCATCATATCTATGCTGCATTTGGGTCCCCGCGCATTTGAAGATGTGGGAGGGGAAGTGGTGCAAAGCACCAGTTATGTGATGAGGAAGATACAGCTTCAACGATTTGTGGGCAGCTACCATCGTCTGGTGGAATATACTAGAGCAAAAGAGAAGGAACAAGGCTTTTTAGAAGGAAGACATGTGTATTATCGTGAACAAAGTACTTTTCAAGATATCCCCGGCTCTCCGATTGCTTACTGGGTATCGGATCAAGTGCGGAAGGTGTTTCGGGAGAATAAGAAGTTGGGAGAGATTGCCCAGCCAAAACAAGGATTAGCGACCACGGATAATAACCGGTTTTTACGCTTGTGGCACGAGGTCCAATATGAGCGAATTGGTTTCGGTTGTAAAAATGTTAAGGAAGCTATGGAAAGTAAAAAAAAGTGGTTTCCTCATAACAAGGGAGGTCCATTCAGGAAATGGTATGGAAACCAAGATTATGTTGTGAATTGGGAGAATAACGGTAAGGAAATAAAAGAAGAAATCGTTAAAAGGTATCCCTATCTAAATGGTAACTACAGTTACGTCGCGAAAAATATAAAATACTATTTTTATGAAGGGATTACTTGGGGGTTGGTCAGCTCTGGTGCTATATCATTTAGATATAGTCCAAAAGGGTTGATACCGGGACATAAAGGGTCTTGTTGCTATATTGATAATTATATAAATATGGTTAAAGTGTTATCTTTATTAAATTCTAAGGTGCAATCGTATTTTTTAGGTATAACTTCTCCGAGTATTGGGTTTGAGGTAGGGGCGATTAAAAAGCTTCCAATGTTGGAAAGAGATATACCAGATGAGGTTTATAAAATTAGTATGAAAAACATCTCCATTTCCAAAACCGACTGGGACTCCTTTGAAACCTCCTGGGACTTTCAAAAGCATCCCTTTCTCACCTATAAAGGGGATGCCAAAAACCTGGCCCAATCCTATGCCAACTGGGCGGAACATGCCGAGAACCAGTTCAACCAACTGAAGGCGAACGAAGAGGAACTGAACCGGATCTTCATCGATCTCTACGGTTTGCAGGAGGAGCTGACCCCGGAGGTGCCAGATGAGGAAGTGACCGTCCGCAAGGCGGATCGGGAGCGGGATGCGAAGTCCTTCCTTTCCTACTGTGTCGGCCTGATTATGGGCCGCTATTCCCTGGATGTCGATGGATTGGCCTATGCCGGGGGAGAGTGGGATTCATCCAAGTACCGGACGATTGTCCCCGATCAGGATGGAATCGTGCCGTTGACCGACGTGGCCTACTTTGAGGACGACATTATCACCTGGCTGAACCGAATCCTGACGGCGATCTACGGGGAAAGCGAGTTGGCGGGCAACCTGCAGTGGCTGGCGGAATCCCTGGGCAAGATCCGGGCCAACGAGAGCGCCGAGGAGCGGATCCGCCGCTATTTCTTCGATGAGTTTTACAAGGATCACTGCCGCATCTACCAGAAGCGGCCCATCTACTGGATGGCCGACTCGGGAAAGAAAAAAGGGATGCGGGCCCTGATCTACCTGCACCGTTACAACCCTCACACGTTGGGAACCTTGCGCTTCCGCTACGTGCAAGAACTTCAGATGAAACTGCGTCAGGAGGAGAAATACATCGAACAACGCCTGGCCGATCCCACGCTGTCCGCAAGCGAAAAACGTCAGCTAACAAAGAAACGGACCACTCTCCAAGACCGGCAGGAAGAACTGATCCAATACGACCAGAAGTTGGCTGAAGTGGCCAACCGGCGCATGGAACTGGATCTGGACGACGGGGTGGTGGAGAACTATAAAAAGCTGGGGGATATCTTGGCAAAGATCCGATAATATCGGAACTGGATGAGCAGACGCCACTGCTCATCGTTTTTTGTTATACTTTCCACGGAGGAAACGGAACGGAAATAGGGAAGTCGATGGGAAAGCAGGTGGAAGAGTTGGAGTTGACGGCCAATCTGCTGGAGCTTTTCGAACAGGAAAAAAGCCGATCGCCCGGGAACCGGGCAATCGTGTTCTGGTATGACGAAGACGCCGAAGGGAGGGACCTGGAGGAAATCCGCCGCGCCCTGGAAGAGCATGGGATCCAAGTGTGGGAGCTGACCGAAAACAACGCGTTCCAGACAAAATACAGGGTGGAAGTGGAGGAGAAGGAAACCTCTTTTCTCATTTACGCTCCCTTTAATAGACCGCCGGACAGACAAAACGTGCTGCTGGACATCCTCCTTTACTCCGCCGAGTTTAAAACCGACGAAATTGCCTTGCTCGCGGGGGAATTGGGCTTGGACTCCGCCTTGGCCCGTCCGTTTTTGCAACGATACCGGGTGTTCTTCCGGGAAAAGCGACGGAAGGAAAAGTTTCGGCGGTTCTCGCGCCTTCAAGGGGATGAACGGGATTGGAAGGCGGCGGTTTTCGCCGTACTCACCCAGGCCAAAAGCACGGAACCGACGGATCTGGTGCGTTCCGTTCTGGAGCGGGGGTTGGATGAAGAGGAGAACGAGGCCCTGAACCAAATTCGGAAGTTTGCCCATCTGGAGGATTTTTACGATTGGTTATACGCCCATTTCGGATTGCCCGGAACGGACTCCCCATCGCTGCGGGAAGTCTTTGGCACCCTGGTTCGGTGTCATGCGGTCACCTGTACGCCTGAACTGGAAAAGGATTTGCCTTTATTGGATACCCGCATGCCCAATACCTGCTACGTCTTTCTTGAGGATTGGCTGCGGGAGGAGTCGGGCCGGAGTGTCCTCCGTCCCCTGTTGAAGCAACTGGAGGCGGATTGGGGGCTCTATGGACGGTTAAAGAAATTATCCCCCGATCAGGTGGCCGATTGCCGTACCTTCCCGGTGGCGGATCAGGTATTGATCGAGTACCTTAACGAGATGTTGTTGAACCATGGGGCGACCGGTTGCGGCTTGCAGGAGATGATCGACAAGCGGCTGACCGCACCTTGGGCACAGGAACCCCGTATCCGCTGTGTGTATCGGTTTTTCACCCATGCACTGACCATGGTTCTTTACAAAGAAGAGGGACAAAGAGACCATCGCAAGATGACCGGACGGGATTGGGTGAAAGCCTATTCGGAGCACGATTATAAAATCGATCAAACCTACCGGAAAATGATGTGGATCTACAGTCAGGCCGGGATGCCGGAGGTATTTTTGAGTGAGCTGGTCGACCGGTTGACTCAGTGGTATGAGGAAGAGTTTCTGTCCGGGTTGGCCGGTTACACGGATCAACTCATGGCGGGGAAATTGGCGGCCCAATGGCCGATCGACGGCGTGTTGCAGCAAGCCCGTTTTTTCCGGGAAAAAATCGATCCCATTGTGGATCGCTCACCGGAACGCATTTTTGTCATCATTTCCGATGCCCTCCGTTATGAAGCCGGGGCGGAGCTGTCAGAAAATCTGGGCCGACGCCTGAACGCCGAGGTGTCCCTGGAGCCGATGCAGGCCTCCCTTCCCTCCTACACCCAACTGGGGATGGCCGCTTTGCTCCCCGGTGAGGTGACCGATATCGACGATCAGGGAACCGTGTTTGTGGAGGGGATCCCGGCCAAAGGAGTGAGCAACCGGGAAAAGATCCTGCAAAAGGCGGTGCCCGAGTCATCAGCCTTCCGACTGGATGATTTTATCCATCTGGGCAAGGAAAAAGGCTTGAAAGCGATTAAAGGCCAAAGAGTCATTTACCTGTATCATAACCGGATCGATGCCACCGGCGATCAGCAGGTGACCGAGACCTACACCTTTGACGATGTGCAACAGGCGATCGACGAGCTGGTCCGTGTAGTGGGTAAACTGACCGGCACGTTCAGTGCCAAACGGATTTTTATCACCGCCGACCACGGGTTCTTATATCAGCATTCCGCAGTGCAAGCGGATCAGTTGGCCGAGCGGGTGGAAGGGTCCGTCATGGAACAACACCGCCGGTTTGCCATCGGCCGGGAGTTGACCGTTCCTCCCGGAGGGCAGAAGGTGTCTCTCGACTATCTGAATCTGGATCTGGAGGCGGTGGTGGCCAAGGGGCTCAACCGCTTCAAGGCAGGGGGCGGAATGAAGTTTGTTCACGGCGGTCCCATGCCCCAGGAAGCCGTGGTTCCGGTGATCCAGTACCGTGAAATCCACGGACAGGCTCGGAAAAAGGAAGAACAACGGGTCGATGTCCGGGTGGCGATGCGGTCCAAAGTGATCACCCACTACCGCTTCAATGTCCTCTTCTTCCAGGAGCAGAAAGTCTCCCAAGACCTCCGTCCCCGCCATATCCGCGCCGCCTTGTACAGAGGAGAGGAGCGCATCTCCAACGAAGTGAACCTCATCTTCGACAGCGAACAGGAAGCAACGGAACGCCACCAGGAGGTCACCTTCACCCTGATCGAAGGCCGTTACCCGTTGGGGGAAGCCTGTGTGTTGCGGATGGAAGATGTAACGGGAAGCGAGACGGAGTTGTATGAAGAAGAGCCCTTCGAGCTGAGGGTGTATGATGTTTGATGTTCTCTGAAACAAACGACTTTCCATTGAAGGGGGAGTCGTTTGTTTCTATTTTTTTGCTTAAATACAGGGGATATACTAATTGTTTCCAGAGTGGTAATATATTCATAGCACCTATTTGTGGAAAGGATGGATTTATATTGGCGTATGAAAACGGGTACCAAGCGGAAAGTTACCTGGGTGATTTATTTGATCAGTACAAAAACGATCGACTGATATTTGTAAAAGCCCAGCAACTATTTACTTCTTATTTGTCAAGACCCGATTGGCCTCATTGTTTGGACGATTTGGATTCCTCATTTACTGAGTTGCTCGGAATCAATTTATGGAGTCTCATTCTTTTTTACGAAAGAGGTTATGAACAAGATGAGTTAATAAAATGGCCAGAGTCTTTACCCAAGGAATTTAAAAGTGAGTTCAGTTCCTTTTGTCGGGCAATCATCCCGATATGCAATCAATACGCAGTGGCTCGTACTCAACCGTTAAAGCTCTCCAATATCTCACAATCCCTTGACGGAAAAGGGGAGCGAATTATTCGTTTTGTCAGAATGGACGGGAGGTATCTGGATATCCAAGTTGAACCACATGACATTGACGAAATTATCAATACCCTAAATAACCTTGGAGGATAAAAGATGGAAGCCGAAAAATATAAAAAAATTCGCTCTCATCTGGATCCTGTACACAGAAACAAGGATAAAGTAAACCGTGAATCTGTACATGGGACAAGAGTTTACATACACCCCAAACCCCATGCCATGTATTATACTGAAGGAAGAAACATATCACTTGTGGAAACAATAAAAGGACCTCATGATTTCCGTGAATACTTGAAACAAGCTGCTTCCGGCAAAGAAGAAGACCTACCAAAGGGGGAATCATTCATGAACTGGCAGGAGAAATATATCGATAAGCTGGACCGGGACATGAATGATATGAAAAACACCATTACTTCATCAGAAGACCGAATCGCCCGAATGATTGATTCGGCAATGACTGAAATGCGGGATCGCGACAATCAACGCCATCAAGAAATCATCGAGATGCGAAACAGCATGCAAAATGTCGAACAAAAAATAGAATCAAAAATGCGGTGGGTGGTGGGGACCGCTATTACCACGGGGCTGTCTGTGGTTGCCATTGCCATCACCATTATTGTTGCCGTGTGGCAAATAATCACGACCCTGACGGAATCGACCCCTTAAAGAGAATACGGGAAGGGGTATGAAGACGAACCATTAAACTGCGCAAAAGAACAAGCTGTCAGGATTCCCGACAGCTTGAGGGAGGGCTGCTGATCATGATCAGCAGCCCTTTTTCTTCACACAAGCACCACATCCACCCACTCTTCCGAGATGACATAGTTTCGCCCCTGTTCGTGCAAAAGGAGATCTCCCAGATGATCAACCGCTTTTTCGTTAATGTCGTCGATCAGTTTGCGTAACATCAGGCCCTGGGAGCGGGCAAAGTCCATGACTTGATGGGTTGGCACCTCTTTTCGGTTGGCAAAGAGGGTTAAAAACTCCGTTTCGGTAGCAGTCAGATCGAAGAGAAAGGCCTGTTCTTCCGAGGAGGGGGCCTTTGTTTGGTTATCGGTTGTTTCGGGGCCTGAAGTGTTTTTTTCGGGTGGGTGGAGAGAGACTTGGAGCTCCTCCGTTTTCCCTGGTGTCTCCGCTTCATTCAGTTGGGCTTCCTTTTCAATCCCCATTTCCTCCAGCTTCCTCCACAGGGACTCCATCGCTTTCTTGCGATCCCGGTAGAAGGTGCTGCCACGGATGCGCCAGAAGGTCCAGCCGGCCCGTTCCAGGGTTTGTTGGCGGAGCATGTCTTCTTCCCAGCGGTCGGGACCGTGCCACCGGTCACCGTCGCATTCGACGGCGAGGCGGTTTTTCAAGCCTTCCACCACCAGATCGATCCGATACCTTCCCACCTGCACCTGAGGTCGGACCCGGTACCCCTGAGCGAGGATCATCCGAAGGACCTCTTTCTCAAACCGGGACTCACAGAGGGCTTCAGCGTTTTCCACCTGTTCCATGACGCGGTGAGGGTTCAAACAGTAATTCAGCAGACGGTAGCGCAAGTCGTCGGGATTCAGATCCTTCAGATCAACCGAATGATACAGGCGCAACTGGTTTTTGGCCCGGCTGGCGGCGACGTTGAACCGCTGTTTGGCGTCCTTGCGGACCTGTGCCTGGAAGCGGACATTGTCGGCGACGACCATGGAAAGGAAGATAATGTCCCGCTCATCCCCCTGGAACGCATAAGCGTCTCCGCAGATGATTTTCCGCTTCAGCATCTCCTCTTCCCCGATGGCCTCCCGGAGGCGGTTTTCGATGAATTGGGCCTGGTCGTTGCCCAAAAGGGAGATCACCCCGAAGGTCCGGTTGGCCAGGGCCGGCTCCTTCACCATGGCTTGAATGTCGGCCACGATCGTCTCCGCTTCCACTTCATTGATCTTTTGCAGTTCATCCCGGCGGCCCGGGACCCGGCGGGCCAGGACCGGGGGTTCCAGCCGGTCTTCCGCAGGGGGATGATTTCTCCGCCGTAACTCAGATCATTGGAGAACTGGATGATCTCCGGGACGCAGCGGAAGTGTTCCTTCAGGCGCAGGGTGCCCGGGAAGATACGGGTGGCTACGTCATAGAGGGAAGTTTGCATGTCAAGATTGCTGGCTTGGGGAACCCCCTGCAAGTGACGCTGGATCAGGGAACGGACCGCCTCCTGGTCGGTTCCCACTGCGGCGGGACTGATCTGTTCGTCATCCCCCACGATCACCGCCCGTTCCGCCCGCAATAAGGCCGCCAGAGCAAACAGGTCGCACTGGCTGCTTTCGTCCACGATGACCACGTCAAATCGGTCATTTCGGAGATCCAAATTTTCAATCACCCGATCCACAGGCATGATCCAGACGGGGATGGCCGGCTGACACCGCTCCATCTCCACACGAGCTTCTTGACGGTGTTTGGCGGCGTATTTTCCCGTGCCTTTCCCGATCTTTTTGATCTTTTGCTTCCAGGCGATCAGGGCCCGTTTTTGCGGTTCGGTGATGCGGAGCAGTTGTGCGCGCCAGGCGGATTTGGCCACAATGGAGCCGAGCAGGCGCCGTTCCCGTTGTTGTTCTTCTTCCAACTTCAGCTCTAGCTTCTCCGGCTCCAGGCCGTTTATCTTTTCCACCTCGGTGTGAACCCGTCTCCATTCCCAAGCTTCTTGCCAACGGTCGGGGAAGGGAGTGGGGGTTCCCATCCGGCTGATAATGCGGTCGGTCCAGTTGGGTGCCGCCTTTCGCAAGGAAGTGGCCAGTCCCTGGAGTTGCCGGTTTTTCTCCCGGCATTCGTGGAGTTGGATCAGTTCCTCGAAGGTAGCTTCCCAGAAGCGAGCATCTTTTTGTCGCCAAGCATCCGCCAGCCGTTGGCAGATCGGATGGGCTTTGGATTGGGCGGCTTCCTGAAAAAGATGATGCGTCTGTCGTTCATATTTAACTTCCCATTCTTTGTGCTTCAACTTCATTTCCACAGCTTGGAGGGCGGCTTCCAATTCCTCAAAAGACGAGAGGGAGGACCAGGAGAAATCTTCCGGAAGTGTGACGGAATCGCTCTCTGCCTTCAGTTTCAGGATCAAAGCTTGGATACGGACGATTTTTCTCAGGTGGTGCAGAAGATCCTCTGTCAGGGCCACCAGCCGATTTTGTGCAGCATCCAGGGCAGGTCCGTCCACTTCGGTCATGAGGGTGTTCCAACGCTTGACCAGACGGTATCTCTTTTCTTCCATCTTCAACTGTTCCGCGATCAATTCCGCTTCTTCGACAGTTTGGACTGAACGGTGGTCCACGGCGGGATGCTCCACCAAGTAACGCAACTTGCGCCCCGACAGCATCAGATACAATCCCCGGATCGACTTTCCCTCCCGCAGACGATCGATCAGAGTTTGGATGTCTTGTTGCAGTTGGTGACGGGGCACTTTCGGCAGCTGAATGTCATATTCCGCCAACCGGTTTTGGATTGCGGTGATTTCCTCCAGCGTTTGCTCCACGGAACCGATCAGCTGGGTCCACATTTCTTTCCGCTTCCCCCCGGCCAACAGATCGCTCAGGATCTTTTGGGCAAACGGAGGACGGATCCCTTCTCCCTCCTTCAAAATGGGCTGGAGAAGGCGGAGCAGTTCCCGGCGTTTCGGATTTGAATCGGGGAGACGGTATCGTCTGAGGAGGTGTCGGGACTGGTTGAAGGCCTCTTCCGTTTTCTCCCCTTCGGCCAACAGGGATCGGTATGCAGCGGCATTGGGAAGGGAGTCCGGGGTGGGAAAGGACTGCTTCAGTAACGACCGGGTTTCCAAAGGCAATTCTCCGGCCAGCGCCCACATTTTTCGCATGTCGGAATCCGTCAGCGGTGGAGCGGTGTCGATCCGATCCGGGATCCAACTCAGTTCGGCCTCGGTTTCGGTCAGTTTTTGGGCGGCTTTCATCGGAGAGAGGGATTCCTCCCCCCATTGGATCGCCTCCATGTTTCGGGCGGCCATCTGTTTCAGCTGCAATTTGCATTCTTCGATGTTTTGGCGGGTGGATTTGAGCTCCTGCTTCAATTGTTCCACTTCACGCTTCAGGAGTTCCGGATCCTGTACGGCCATCTCGCTGGAGATCGCCCCGATGGACTGTTCGATTTCATTCAGGGACCTGGAATCCCGCCCCAGCACGGAGACGCAAAGGGAGCGGATTTCTTCCGGGATCTTCTCTGCCAATACCCGCAAGGCCGGCTCCTTGTGACTGGTCACGAGTACTTTTTTGCCGTGTGCCAGCAGATGGGAGATCAGGTTGGCGATGGTGTGGCTTTTGCCCGTTCCCGGGGGTCCTTGCACGGTAACGCCGTGGTTTTGGGCGAGTCGGCGGGCGATCTCTTTTTGTTCCTCATTGGCCGGGAGGGGGAAAAAGAGGTCTTTCCTTACCCCGTCCCATGCTTTTCGTTCTTCCTGACTCGGTTCGATCCGTTCCATGCGGAGGAGGGACTGGATCGTTTTGGGTACTTTCATCCCCTCTCCCAAAGCTTCGATAGCTGTGCGGAGCTCATCTTTCCACAGTTGAGAGGTTCGTTTCCGCAGGAAAAACACCGGTTTTTCCAAAACGACCGGGTTTTTCTTCACCTTCACCCGGCTCTCGCCCTCGATGAACCGTCCTTCCGGGTGTAGTGTCTGCGCCATTTCCTTGTATAAGGGAATCGCTTCTTCCCGGTTCAATGGATGCCCGGTTTGTTCCACTTGTTTTCGCAGGCGGGGAAGGTGGGTTTCCTGGGGCAGCTTGACACCGGTCAGCATTTCCGTTTCCAGGATCGTTCCCTTCCGAGTGGGAGTCAGGGTGAACCTTCCTTTGCGGGCGTCGAAGTGAAGTTCCATTCGGGTGGTCAGCAGGGGATGGAGGATCCGACCGGACGGGAGGTCCCACAGGAGAAGGCCGTGTCCGAAGGCCAGCTCCAGGGTCTCCCCTTCCCGCTCCATCCGGTTTACCAAGGCGAACAACAGGTTGTACAGGTTCTGAACCTGGGTCTTGTGCCGGTGCTCCTCCGCCCAGGTTTCCCAGCGCTCCAGCCATTGGCGAAAGGCTTCCACCCGCGCGGGTTGGTCTTCAAACTTCTCTTCCCGATAAGGGGGCGCATCCTTGCTGAAGTGGAGACTGGGGAGGATTTCCCGCTTCTTCTTGACTTGAGGAGGAGTGTTGCTTTGTCGGTGATCGGTTGTCAGCCATTCTTTGAACAGGGGATCCGGTTCCGGTGCCGGGGGGATGTCGTTCTGTTTATGTATTTCAAGCCAAGCATCCGTCGTCTCCCCCTCTCCAAACAAGTAACACCCTTCTCCCCGTGGCAGTTCGTCCACATAAAAGGACTTCTCAAACTGCCGGAAATCCCGAATCGGTGGTCGGGCCAGGTTTTGTACAGCCAGGAGATACTCAAAGATTTGCCGGGGTGAAGCAGCCATATATCAACGTCCTTTCCACGGTTTTGGAAAAATGATGATTCCAGTGTATGATGACAGGATACAGAATTGAACAGAAAAATACCAGGAAACAGAAGGGTTGGATTTATCTTAATTACAAACCTGTTTTGTGATCGACTGAAATCGGTTTGACGGTAGAGCATTGTATCAACTTTGATAATAACCAAAAAATAGACGTTCGTCTGAAGCGCAAAGTTTCTCCATAGTGGAAGAACAGAATCGGGGTCTTCGGGCTTTCGGCTATGCACCCAGTACAACGCGTTTTGGCCTGAGCGGGTCACAAACGATCCGCGGGATTCGAATAAAACGGATAGATGGATTCCACCTCAATGAACTTCGTCACGTGAAAAAAGTCTTATCAACATCTGCTTACGGACAAAGTCAGTGCGGGTGAACCATTGAAGGAGGTGCTGGAATGACGACAGCAGACCACAAGGTGCGGATGCCCCTTTTTCCTCTGTATTCGGAAGTCGGTAAGTTGTTGGAGCTATACCGGGGAGAGAAGAAAGACGTGGTTTACGGGATGCTGAAATCCATCTGGGAACATACCGGGACACCGCAAAACCCCGTCAACTGGACCGACTCCGATACATGGATCGGTGAGAGGTTGGCTGGAGAGAATGGCGGGGAGTATGGGTTGTAGGAAACTTTTACAAAAAAGGGATATTTTTTATTACGACCTCCACTGTTACGAACGAGGAGTGTACGATCGGTCGAAAGGTCGGTTTTGGCGACGACAGCAAGTGAGTAAACATAAAATAGTAGACGGTCGCCTGTCAGGCGACCGTCAAACGATCTATGGGCGTTTATTTTTATGGGCCCTATGATGATTTAATGCTTATGTTTTAATGCAAAAGTTATAACTTTCATAAGATTGGGCATTTTACCCCTCATTTCCCTGTAGTAAATTAACCGCAGGGAGGGGATGTGTATTGAAAATCTTTCATCAGCTATTGAAGATTTTGGGTAACAAAAAAGTTTTTAGTCGATGATGAAGACTAAGCGATTGCGCTAAGATTATTAAAATGACAGTAGGCTGAATTAGAAATCATTTCTCACAAGGAACATAAGTTATTAAGCTGCTCCCAGGGCTGCGACGAACAGGTGGTTTTGGGGAGTGGATTTTTGAAACAGTGGGTACTTAACACAGGGGATATGGAAAGGACCGATAACCCTGCTGGCAGGTCTGTTGATTATCCAAGATTAACATAAATAACGAGCGGGTAATCGACGGACGTAATCAAACAAACAGAGGGTCCATTCAGAAGGTAATTGGGAAAGCCACAGCTGACGGGCAAAGAGAAGCAAGGAAACGTGTTGAAACCGGTCGGGCTTTTCCTGCGTGTGAAGCCAGTGCAACAGAACATAGGCCATACAGGCACCGAACAGTTGTCCGTAAACCGCATTGGGCGTGGTTCCGAAGAGGTTTTTCACGTTGAGATGTTGTTTGATCCAACGGAAAAAGAGTTTCACCTGCCATCGGGCTTTGTACAAGGCGGCAATGACTTCTGCGGAAACATTCATCAGGTTGGTGGCAACCCGGATCCACCTGCCTTTTGGATCTCGAAAAACAACCACCCGAAAGCGGTTTTTCGCCTTTCCCATGAAGCAGGTTCCGTCTTCCAACACTGGAGAATCGATGCTCGGAAGACGACGCAGGGATTTCCAGTTCCACATCTCCATGTTGTTCCTCAAACGGATCGCAAAATACCTTCCCGTTTCATGCAGCACGTCCATTCGTCGCGTATCTGCATAGGCCCGATCCTCCACCGATACGATTTGCGGCATGGATTCCAGCCTGGACACGGTGGTGAGATCGTGACTGCGGGCAAGGGACGTCTCCGCCTGTGTCAACGCATGGGTCATCACATCCAACCGGACGTGAAGCTTCACCCCGGAGCGCTCTCCGTGAAAACGAGCCCATGGCAAGCGATTTTTGCCCACGGTGATGATGGTCGAATCCACGGCAAAGACGCCAAAGGACAAGGAAAGCATCCGGCGGATGCGACGGGGACAGCGTTGCACCAAGCGATGAAAAAGATCCCGGAAGGCTTCAAAGGGGACGTTGGTGGCTTTCTTCGACAGAGTGGAATGATCGACGGCCACCAAACCGGGACACCTTTTCAATTGCTCTTCACTTTCCCGAAAACTTTTCCACTGTCCCAAAGCGGAAGCCATCCAGAACCGCAGGAGGGAAGCCACGCTAAATTTCCGGGCTGTGTCCCGGTAACCGTGATTTTCGACGATGGTTTTCACTTCTTCTTCAGGTATCAGCCGTTGCAGGAGGTCGAAAAGAATGGTATCCTTCTTCATACGGAACTCCTTTGTGTCGGGATTTGAAGTTTGGTCGCTTCCAAATCCATTGTACACAAAGGAGTTTTCTTTTTCCCTAACTTTGGCTAATCAACACGCCTGATTAGACAGATACCGATGATTTTGGTTTATTTTCCCTAATCAACAAGCCTGATATTGAACAACATCGCCACCGTGTAGAACCCATGTCTCTTCATTTCTCCTCTTTGCTTTCCTTTAAAAACTTTTCAATCGACTCCAACCGTTGTACCGTTTGCTTTTGTTGGTAGCGGATTTCCCAAAGGAGATAAGCAAAAAGCAGAATCACAAGAAAAATAATTAAAGACATCATCGAGAATCCCCCTTTCACACTTCGGACTGTATCAAAAAAGGCGAGCCAATTGCCCGCCCCTTCCTCCATTCAACAAATCTTATGGTAGGGATTCACACACCACGCCGCCGATCTCTCCACTTAAAAAAACTCATCTGCCAGCCAAAAATAAGTGGCCCACATCGCACCCATAGACGGCGGCTTGTAACAGATTCAGATCACCGAAAAGGTAAAGGGTAGGAAGGGTTCCAAACCCGGCATGAATCAGAAACGCCTAACCACTGTCGCCTCCTTCACCTACCGGGCCGACGGCATGCGGAAGACCATGACCACCGCTTCGGGGAAACCCGTCAGCATGACCCGGGACGGGAAGACGTATTACTATCAGCTGAACGGCCATGGGGATGTCATCGCCCTCGCCGTTCCCGTCCTTCGTCTGGCCATTTTTAAGAGAAGTTCATCCCGATCCACTGCCGTCGGCTGGTCGGCAGCGTCGTACGATTACGGTACCACCGGGGCTTATGAGAGGGGTAGTTCAGTTAAACAATGGACCTGCTATCTCAACAACAACCATAATCAACCCAAATATAGCCATGAAAAGGAAAAACAAACCCAATAATCGAGAGTCTAAAGGGATAATAGACCCAATAATTGGGAGTCCCAGCAAAGAATCTATTATATCCTTTTTCCATTTTAATACCTAAAACAAGATTACTCCACAAATTCCAAGTGCAAGTAAAAATAAACCCAGCAATATTTTCAAATTTTATCCCCCCAACTTAATAAAGACATAATATGGTATAAAATGATGAAGTTAAAGTTAATATTTAATTTCAGGCCTGTTGATTAGGGAAAATAAACCAAAATCATCGGTATCTGTCTAATAATTCATATACCGACCACTTAACTTCTGTCGGTAATTGCCGCCA
>NZ_QBKR01000029.1 GCF_003054245.1 Melghirimyces profundicolus | reverse complement strand
ACGTCACCCCGAAGGGATCCGTCGGCTTCCTCCGCTCGACTTGCATGTATTAGGCACGCCGCCAGCGTTCGTCCTGAGCCAGGATCAAACTCTCCAATGAAGTCCGTCAGCGGCTTCGCCGCTTACGGACTTTCATGTCCGGCGGTGGCCGGGCCACCTCCGGACCGAGCTTGAAACGCTCATTGACAGGGTCATGTCTGCGCTCTTCAGTTTTCAAGGAACGCTCTCGTCGCGGCTCCCCGCGACCGCCGCTCCCTCGCGGCGACAAGATCTATCTTATCAAAGGCATCCGATCTTGTCAACAGTTTTTTTGATTTCTTTTTCGCCGGGCTGGCCGTTTCGGCCTCGCCTCAGCGGCGACGAATAATAATTTACCATGGACATCTCATTTGGTCAACCCCTTTTTTAACTTCCCGCCAGAAACAGTTTGATCACCACCAGACAAACCAACCCGGGAAGGCCCAGAACCCCGGTTACAAAGGAAGTAACGGGATTGATGGGAAGACGGAAGTCAACCCATTCCCCGGCAAGATTCAACAGAAACAGAACCAATGCTCCGACCGCGGTATAAAGAAGACTGTACCACACCCAGCGCAACGGTTTGATCACCGATTTGCTGATCAGCATAAATAAAACCACCCCTCCCAAAGCGGCCATCATCCACCATTGGATTTCCACCCGCCTCACCCTTTGTCCCGTTTTGTACAAGCGTATGAGGCTTTCGACCGCCTTAGAACTCCTCTCATCCCGATCGTTTTACAGATCATGATAAGGACGGGATTCCGGATTTTTCATGACCCGATCCACGTTGTTTGGCCTCCACGGGGTTTACGCCGCTTCTCCGCCTCCGTGTTTCAGGATTGAGCGCCTGTCTCACATGAGAAGGCCCAGATGCCGCATGCATCGGGCCTTCTCTCATTGGTCCGCCTTCAGGATGAACCGAGGAGGTCAAACACCACGGACAACACATTATTGACAATGTGAAACAACACCGGAGCCCACAGGTTTCTGAAGAAAACATAGAGGCTGCCCAGAATCAAACCCATAACAAACAACGGAGCCAGAAAAACGACGTCCACATGAAACAGAGCAAATACAACCGAGGAGAGGATCACCGAGGCGACAACCCCCAACCTTTTTACCAAAAAACCCATCAACAGGCCCCGGAACACCACTTCCTCTGCCGCGGGACCGATCACTCCGATCAGCAATAACTGCCCCACGACATAAATCCACCCCAGATCCACAGCCTGATGGATTCCCCCGCTGATGCTGTCCTCCCGCCAGGATTGCATTTCCAATGAAAAAAGTCGGCCCACCGGCTCTGTCACGAGAGGATCCAGAAGATAATAAACGAAGAGATATCCCGCCGCCGCCGCAAACATCATCCCGATCCACCGCCGCAAGGGAGGAACCTGAAAACCCAGCCGCGGCAGACAGCGTCTGAACAGAACCAACGCCAGGCCCAACATGAATGCGTGAGGCAAATAAGGAGCCAAGGCGGACAACCAGCCGTCTTTTTCCGTGATTGCGTAATACGGGATAAAAAAACCGACCGTTGAAACCTGAACCCACGCGAAATAGTAAGCCAGGTCCCCGCCCGTCAGCGGCCCTTCTTTCCCCTTCCTTTCATAAGAAAAACCATTGGCAAAACCCGCGCCGATAAACATCAACGCCCCGATGAAAGTGAGGAACATCCAAAGAAGATACTGGATCAGAAAAACCGGGTCGGCAGACTGCCCTTGCGTGATCCGCCATAAACCTTCTCCGGTTTTTTCCCACTGAAGGGCGGAGAACTCCACGGGAATCATGTAAAAATAACTCAACAAAAGCAACCAGGCAGCAACCAGACGAATGTTCCCGGAAACGGGAGTACGCCCGGGCCTTCGACCTGAAGCCGACGGAACGGGGTGGGTGGTGCGAACTGGCATCATTTCGAGTGCTCCCTCCGGTTGTCGCGGATTTGAATCGGACCGCTTTAAAGTTCCCGACGTCCCTCCAACGCTTTGGTCAAAGTGACTTCGTCGGCATATTCCAGATCCCCACCTACCGGCAACCCGTGGGCAATCCGTGTCACCTTCAACCCGAAGGGTTTGATCAAGCGTTGAAGATACATGGCTGTCGCTTCCCCCTCGATATTGGGGTTGGTGGCCAAAATCAATTCCTGCACCGTTTGATCTTCCAGGCGTTTCAAGAGGTCCGGTATACTGAGTTCATCGGGGCCGATTCCCTCCATCGGGGAGATGGCACCATGGAGCACATGATAGAGACCGGAGTATTCACGGGTTCGTTCCATCGCGATGACGTCCCTCGGATCCTGCACCACGCAGATGATGGAACGGTCCCGATTTTTGTCACGGCACACGGAACAGACCTCCTGATCGGAGATGTTACTGCAAACCCGGCACCGCTTCAGGTCCCTCTTGGCGCGCACCAGGGCTTTGGCCAATTCCATTACATTGTCTTCCTCCATTCCGAGGACATAAAACGCCAGACGTTGAGCGGTTTTGGGTCCGATGCCCGGCAGGCGCATAAACCCGTCGATCAATTTCGAAATGGGTTCGGGCATATTCATTTCATCCCCCCCTTTCTTCGGTTTCCCGTCACACAGAAAAGGCCTGTTCTTCAGAACAGGCCCGGGATGTTGAGGCCACCGGTCATTTTTCCGAGATCTTTGGCCACCAAATCGTCCACTTTCTTCATCGCTTCGTTAAAAGCAGCGGTCACCATATCCTGAAGCATTTCCACATCTTCCGGGTCCACGGCTTCCGGGTCGATCTCCACCGCAAGTACCTGCTTATGCCCGTTCATGGTCACTTTCACCACACCGCCCCCGGCCGTGCCTTCCACTTCTTTCTCACCCAGCTCTTCCTGGGCTTTGGCCATCTGCGCCTGCATTTTTTTCATCTGCTTCATCATTTGGTTCATGTTTTTCATAGGGGATCCTCCTCATGAAGTTAATCGGATATTTCCACCATATCCTCGCCAAACAATTCCACTGCACGTTCCACGGGGTCGTCGGAAGAGCGCCCCTTTGCCGGTTCTTCTTTCGCCGTCTTCTCCAAAGCGGCGGAGGTCTCCGTCTCCGCACGGCAACGCTCCCACTCCGCCCGCATCACCGTATGAAGAACCAGCGGAGTGCCCAGCACGTCTTTGATCACCTGTTCGATCAGGGTTTTGTTCGGCTTCTTTTCCGTGGTTTCCCGATGGATGGAGTTTTTAAAAGAAATCAACACGCTGTCTTCCGTCGCGGCGACGGGTTCCCCGTCAATCAACCAAGCGTGGACCGTAATTTTCTTTTCTTTCACCTCGGCCAAAACTTCGGGCCAATTCCGGATGACCTGCTGCAAACGTTCCTTGGATCCCTTTTTCAGAAAGGTTTCCAGACGGGGGGAGCCCACCGGACGACGGTCCGCTGAACCCTCGGTCTTCTCAACCTTGTTTTCAGGGGAAACGTTTCTTCCGGCGGAAATCCGGGTTCGTCTCAATTCTTCCACCTTGTTCTCCAGCTTTTTCAGCTGTTCCTCCAAGTGGAGTATCTTTTTCTCATCCCGGACTTCCGGCGATGGATACGGTGCTGCCTCGCTTTCCTGACAGAGGCGGACCAAGGTCATCTCCAAAAGAATTCGCGGATGAGGGGCCCATTTCATTTGCTGTTGAGTCCGGATCAAGATGTCCAGGACGGTTTCCAAATCTTCGGCGGAAGTCTGTTCCGCCAATTCCAGCCACCGCTTTTCACCGGCCATGCGCTCTCTGATTTCTTCCAAATTCGGAGCCGCAACCAAAAGAAGGAGATCCCTTGACAAATGGATCCAGTCATGGACCAGGCGTTCGGGTTCCAACCCGTCCATCAGCAATTCGTCGACCGTTTCCAGGGCGGCGGCAGCATCCCGATTGATGCAGAACTCCATCAGCTGTCCCAAGGTGGATCGGGAGACCGAACCCGTCACAGCCAGCACCGAAGCTTCGTCCACATGACGGTCGGAAAAGGCAAGCACCTGATCCAACAGACTGAGCGCGTCCCGCATCCCTCCATCCGCCGATCGGGCAATGGCGGCCAAAGCGGCGTCCTCTGCCTCAATACCTTCGGAACGGCAGATTTTACGCAGATGGTTCAGCAGGTTTCCCATCGTATGGCGTCGAAAGGAAAACCGCTGACAACGGGAAACGATGGTGGACGGAAGTTTATGCGGCTCTGTGGTGGCCAGGATGAACAGGACGTGTTCCGGCGGTTCCTCCAGTGTCTTGAGGAGGGCGTTGAAAGCCTCCGTGGTCAACATATGGACCTCGTCCACAATATATACCTTATAACGGACTTCCGAGGGAGCATACTTCACTTTGTCGCGAAGATCGCGTATTTCATCGACTCCCCGGTTGGAGGCGGCATCGATCTCCACCACGTCCATGAGAGAACCTTCCGTAATCTTGCGGCAGGCTTCACATTGATTGCACGGCTCCGGCGCGGGTCCTTTCAAGCAGTTCACCGCTTTGGCCAAGAGTTTGGCCGCGCTGGTTTTCCCCGTGCCCCGGGGGCCGCTGAAAAGATAAGCATGGGAAAAATGCCCTTCCGAAAGTGCATTCTTCAAGGTGGTGGTCACGTGTTCCTGACCGATCAAATCTTCAAATGTCTGCGGTCTCCATACACGGTACAATGCCCGATAGGACACCGGAACCCCCCCATTTTCCTCCGTTTCGCAGGCGGAGGGCAATCATGATGAATCCATCATACTACAGAACCGATGATTTTTCCAAAAATAAAACCCGCCCTGGCAAGGGGGTCAGCGGGGGAAAAAAGGGAGGAGCACCCGGAACAACGCCCCCCTTTCCCCGGAACGAACCTGGATGTCTCCGTTAAGATCCTGGATGATCCGCCGGCAAACCGGAAGTCCGAGACCGGTGCCGTTCTCCTTGGTGGTATAGAAAGGATCAAAGATCCTCTTCATGTCGGAAGCCGGAATGCCGGGACCGTTATCCTCCACTTCCAGGATCAGCTGCCCCGCTTCCCGATCGCAGGATAACCGGATCGTCAGGAACCCTCCTTCCCCCATCGCCTCAATCCCGTTCTTGCAAAGGTTGAGTACCACCTGCTTCAACACTTCCGCATCGGCCCGAACCGGCGGACACAGACCTTCCTTCACGTACCGTACCTCGATGTTATGGAGTATCGCTTCGTTTTCAATGATCGGGAGAAGTTCCCGGATCACCCGGTCCAGCGCCACCGGTTGTTTCTTCAGATCCCGCGGTTTGCTCATCAACAGGAACTCCCCGACAAGACTGTTGATACGGTCGATTTCACGGAGCATGATTTCGGTATATCCCTGCCCCTTCAGGTCCCCTTTTTCATTCAGTACGTGCCTCATCACCTGAAGGAAGCCGCGGATTGACGTCAACGGGTTGCGGATCTCATGGGCGGTGCCTGCCGCAATCTGCCCGATCATGGCCAGGCGGTCTGTTTGCCGCACCTGTTGATCCAAGAGGTGAATCTGTGAGATATCCGTCATGGTGAGAATGGTTTCTTCCGGGTGACCTTCAGGATCCCTTCCCAGGACGTCAAAATCAACCGTCGCGACCACCGGACTGTTGTGGAGGGTCCAGGAAGCAGACAGACCGCGGAAAGGTTCCCCGATCGCAATCTGTTTCCGGATCTCTTCCAGCCCTTCCCCTTCTCTCAATCCGCTGAAAAGACGGTCCATCTCCCGGTGCTCCACTTCCTTCCGTTCGGCTCCGATCATCTTCAATGCAACGGAGTTGATTCCCTTCACTTCGGAGTGTTTCGAAAGGATCACGCCCACGGGCAACCGCTCCAGGATGGTTTCGGCATGTCGGGTCACCAAGTCGTCCCGATTGATCAGCAACATGTGATACCACCGACCATAGCAGGTGCCGCTCAACAATTGGACCATGGCGGAACAGGGATCGGAGATGTCGGGGCGAAGGATTCCCTTGATCGACTCGGGGGAGTTCCACGCGGCAGGCCTTCGGATGTAATCCATCACTTCGCAGGGAAGGGCCAAGAAACGTTCACACGGACTTCCCACCACTTGCTCTTTTTCCAGACGCAGTTCCCGAAGGAAATTTGGGCTTACCGCCTCGACGGTCCCTTGTTCATCGACCAGCAGAACAGACTGGGGCAGGTTTTCCACCCAGGCCCCCAAAAGACCTGCATGAATGTCGAGATCAAAGGCGATGGGCAATTTACGATCTGCATCCCCGTTAAAATTCAATGGAAGCACCCTCTTCACCCACAAATAAACCCCCGAAACGTGCATGAAGTACACTAATGACAATATTCTCCCTTATCAGATATATTCGCCCCGGTTCGCCAACTTCCTCCCCCGAGACGAATTTCCAACAAGCTGTATTAAAATTAAAAAGCGTCCAACCTGCTTGGTCGGACGCTGATGTATGTAGGGACCGCGCACCCGGCTTCGATCTCCTTCGCCTGGGCGGGCTCCATGCAATCAGCTCGGATCAGGCACCCCCGCGGCACACGGGAGGATCCCCTTAGTGCTGCTTCCGTCAGGACCTGACACGGTTCGGAGGTTCCCGTTGCGCAGGACCTGTTCGTCAACACCTCTTGCACGGACCGGACCCCACACGATGAGGACCTCTGCCGGGAATTCGATCCCGCTAAGGCGGATTGCGGGTACAGGGCACCGCCAGCTCCCCATCTAGCGCGGTTTTTTTATTGTAACACAGAATCCCCCGTCCCTCAACGGGGGATCCCCCCTTCCACCAATTCCCGCTTTTACAAAAAAAGCCCTTCCCTTCACGGAAGGACCTCGGTTATGGCGGAGAGGGTGGGATTCGAACCCACGGTACGGGGAATGCCCGTACAACGGTTTTCGAGACCGCCTCCTTAAGCCACTCGGACACCTCTCCTCATGCTGACAGTACATTATCTTAGCGGAAAACGGACAAACAGTCAAGGTTGGATCAAACCATGTAAATCTTTAGCTTTTTTATGATAAATGTATAGCTTTAAGAAACAAAATCATTTATTTTTTCGGTTATTCCTGCGCAGGTTGCGAAAAAAACCGGTTAAAAGCCGCCCGCATTCCTCCTCCAAAATGCCCCCCATCACTTCCACCCGGTGGTTGAAACGCGGATCCACGGGCAGGTTCATCAGGGTACCCGCACACCCGGCCTTCGGATCGTAAGCTCCAAAAACAACGGTTTCCAGCCGTGCCAACATGATGGCACCTGCGCACATGGGACAGGGTTCCAGTGTCACATACAGATGGCACCCCGATAACCTCCATCCGCCCACACGGCGGGCCGCCTGTCGGATTGCCACCATTTCCGCGTGGGCAGTGGGATCCCCCTCGGTCTCACGCAGATTGCAACCGCGCCCGATGATCTCTCCGTTATGCACCACAACCGCTCCGATGGGAACCTCCCCCAGCTGTTCCGCTCTCCAAGCTTCCTTCATCGCTTCCTTCATCCACCGATCATGCCTCACAATAACCACACCACCTTAAGAATGGGTACAGTTTCCCTCATTTTTTGACACGGCCTCGCAATCCTTACAGTAACCGAAAATCTCAAATTTGTGACCGGTAATGGTGAAATCCTCCGGTTCCCCGAGAATGGCATTCATCGGACACACATTGAGTGAACGGGTCCGTCCGCACTCTTTGCAAATCAAATGGTGATGATGAGGATCGCCGCCGCAATGGAGACGATAACGGCGTTCCCCTTCCCATTCCGTCCCTTCCACAATTCCCAGATCCTCGAACAGGGAAAGGTTTCGGTAGACCGTGTCCACACTCAGGCCCGGATAGTCTTCCTGCATCTCTCCCAAGACTTCCTTGGGGGTCAAATACCGGTCCTCTCTGCTGAAGATCTGAACCATTCTTTCCCGTTTGCCGGTATATTTGTACCCTTTGGATTTGAGAATATCCAGCGCTTGTTGCAGGTTCAAGATCTTCCCTCCCCTCATTTCCGCCTCAAGCAGCCCCGGTCTTTCCGCTCCCCGGTCGGATCAGCCGTTTTCCGCCGGCCACCGCGAGAAGGATCAAAACAGACACCAATACGATCGTGCCCCCGGAAGCCCAATCAAAGTAAAAAGCGGCAGCCAACCCGCTCAAAACGGAGATTTGGGCAAAAAGCACCGACAGCCACAAGGCCTGCCTGAAACTGGTGGCGATCTGCAAGCTGGCGGCGACCGGAAGTGTAATCAAGCCGGACACCAACAGTATGCCCACCACCCTGATGGAAGCGGTGATCACCAGAGCCACCACCAAGCTGAACAACAAATGGACGAGCCGTCGTGGGATCCCGGAAAGAACCGCGCTCTCTTCATCGAAAGACAGGGCGAAAAGTTCCTTGTAAAAAAAACAGATCACCAGTCCCGCCAAAACCCCCGTCCCGATGATCACCCACAGCTCCGACTCTCCCACGGCCAGGATGCTGCCGAAAAGATACCCGGCCACATCCACATTGAAGCCGTCGGCGGCGCTGATCAACACCACTCCCAGACCGATTCCGCCGGACAGGATCACCGGAATGGCCAACTCCTGATAAGAGCGGTACAAACGGCGCAAACGCTCAACGAATACGGAAGCAGTCAGGGAAAAAACCATTCCCGAGACCATCGGGTTCAACGCCTGAAAGGCGGGAAACTGTTTCTGCAGAAGCAATCCGGCTGCCACTCCGGACAAGGTGACATGGGCGAGAGCATCGGCGATCAAAGACAACCGTCGCACCACGAGAAAAAGCCCAACGATCGGGGAAACAACCCCGATGATCACACCCGCGGCCAACGCCCTCTGCATGAAACCGTAGTGCAAAATCATTTCTATCATAACAGAGGATGCGGCCGGGCCGCATCCATCCCTCCTTCCGGACTTCTCAATGTGCGTGTTCCACCACTTGAACGGGGTGGCCGTAAGCAGCGGTAAACACTTCTTTTTCCCTGCCGACGAATTCATCCGTATCCCCGTGGAAAAAAAGGCGACGGTTCAAACAGGCGATCCGGTTCACATAGGTGGTCACCACGCCGATGTCATGGGTCACCAACAGCAAAGACATCCCTTTTTTACGGTGCAGGTGAGCGAGCAGGCGATAAAACTCGTCCACCGACCGGGTGTCCACCCCCACGGTGGGCTCGTCAAGGATCAGGAATTCCGGGTCGCTGACCAGGGCGCGGGCGATGAACGCCCGCTGCTGCTGCCCTCCGGAAAGTTTTCCGATGTTCCGGCGGGACAGGCTCTCCAGTCCCACCTGCTTGATGGCCTCCTCCACCCGCTTCCAATCTTCCTTTTTCATCCTGCGGAACAACCCCAGCTTGCCGTACAACCCGGAAGCCACCACTTCCCGAACGGTAGCGGGGAAGTCCCGGTTGAAGCTGTTGGCCTTCTGGGAAACGTATCCGATCCGGGACCAATCCCGGAACCGGCGAAGGGGGACACCGAACAGAGACACTTTTCCACGGTCGGGTTTCAGGGCGCCGAGCGCCAGCTTCAAGAGGGTGGATTTCCCGGAGCCGTTGGGACCCACCAAGGCCAAAAAATCGCCTTTTTGAATTTCCAGATCGACCCCTTCCAACACTGTTTGATGATCGAAGGAAAAGTCGATTCCTTCCATTTTCAAAACCGTTTCTCCCATGCTCCACCACCCGCCGTTCTTTCGATGACAGGGTGATCCTCCTTTTCCCGACTTGGTTGTAACCATTATAAATAACAAACACCGGTTTGTAAAACGGAATTATTCCGTTTTGTAGCGCACCGATTCCTGCCGCGACACGGGATTCCTGGTATTTTTCCCAATCACCTCAAGGATTCCCTTCAGTGGTTCCGGACCTCCCTGAAGGACTGATTGCTCTCCCCCCAAAATCATTCACACAAAAACGCCTCCCTCGACAAGAAGAGAGGGAGGCGTTCATCATCATTGGTACGCCCGAGAGGAATCGAACCTCCGACACGCGGTTTAGGAAACCGCTGCTCTATCCACTGAGCTACGGGCGTATGATATCAGGTTATAGATTACCACAGATCGGACGGCATCCGCAAGGGGAAGACAGGCGGAAAAGCCGCCCCTGAAGATGGACGGCACGGGTCCTTCACCTTCGTCATAAAAAATTTCGTTTTTTTCCCCGTTCTTTCTTTCGGGACCGACTTTTCCACTTGAAAATGAGCTCCGGCAATTCCATGAGCAGCCGCAAAAGCGAGACGGTCGCCACCAGCAGTTGAACCCACTTTTCCATTGAAACACCCCTTTTCGGAGGCGGGTTGGGGTTCAGTCCTTGTCTTCATTATAGAACATATGTTCGTTTTTTAACAGCAATTCGACAAAAGTTTTGGGCGATCAAAAAGTCCCCGCCGGCTGCGGCAGGGACTTTTTTTCGATCATTCATTTTAAACCTTCACGTCGTATTCCCTCATCCACAAATCCAGCTGGATGATAAACGCGAACAACTGGGGAACGTTCATCAGTTGTCCGAACCAGGGCAGGTGGACACCGGTAAGATCCTTTTCGGCAAAACACCGCAGCGCCGACCTGTCCAATAACTCCACCACCGGTGAAGTCCGATCCCCGATAATGTGAAGAACTCGCCGGCGGACGGCTTCCAGGTAAAACGGGTTGTGGGTTTTGGGGTAGGGACTCTTTTTTCTCCAGAGCACCTCATCCGGAAGCCATCCGGCCATCGCTTGGCGGAACAGACCCTTTTCCCGTCCTCCCGCCCGTTTCATGCTCCAAGGGACATTCCAGACATACTCCACCAGGTGATGGTCACAAAAAGGAACCCGCACCTCCAAACCCACCGCCATGCTCATGCGATCTTTCCGATCGAGGAGGGTCGGCATCCAACGGGTCAGGTTGAGATAGAATATCTCCCGGATTCTCGCCTCCTCCGCACTTTCCCCCGGAAGACGCGGTACTTCATGGAGGGCATCGTTGTACCGGTCCTCCACATATTCGAGGGGTCGGATTTTCTTTACCACCTCCGGAGACAGGAACCGGATCTTCTCTTTCGTCATCCGAGCCCAGGGAAAGGTACCTTCTTGGATCATTTCCGCCCGGTGGAACCAGGGGTACCCGCCGAACACTTCATCGGCACACTCCCCTGACAGAACGACTGTGGCCTTTTTTTTGATTTCCCTGCAGAAAAGATAAAGAGATGAGTCGACGTCCGCCATCCCGGGGAGGTCTCGGGCCCGAAGCGCCGTATCCAAAGCGGGTACCAGATCTTCGGTATCAATAAGGATATTGTGATGCCGGGAGGAAAGATGCTTTGACATTTTTTTCACCCAGGGGGCATCGGCATTGGGTTGGAATTCATTCGGTTTGAAATACCGGTCATTCCCCACGTAATCGACGGAGAACGTGTCCAGGGGATCTTTCCCCTGTTCCTGGAAGTGTCGGGCGGCGCAGGCGGAAATGGCACTGGAGTCGAGACCCCCTGACAACATGGTTCCAACGGGCACATCGGATACCAGCTGGCGCCGCACCGCATCGGTGAACAGTTCCCGGACGCGCTCCACCGTCCGGTCGGGTCCGTCTTCGTGGGGGCGGCTTTCCAGGGACCAATACCTTTGTCTGATGATCCGATCCGCCTTCGCTTTCATCCACATACCCGGCCAGAGCTCTTTCACCCCTTTGAACACACCGTGTCCCGGCGTCCGGGACGGACCCATCACCAGGACTTCCGCCAGGCCATCATCATCCAGCCGCGGAGACACATCCGGATGGGCCAGGAGGGCTTTCAATTCCGAGGCAAATAAAATCCGCCCCTCCTGTTCCACGTAAAACAGCGGCTTGACCCCGATCCGGTCCCGTGCTATAAACAAACTCTCTTCCGCCTCATCCCAGATGGCAAAAGCAAAGATCCCGTTGAGATGTTTCGGGGCATCCACTCCCCATTCGGCGTAGGAGGCCAGGATCAGTTCCGTGTCCGATCGGCTGTAGAGTACATGTCCCCGGGACTGCAGTTTTTCGGTCAGCTCTTTCATGTTGTACAATTCACCGTTGTATGTGATCACCAGGTTCCGGTTTCCGTACCGCCGGACCATCGGCTGGGAACCGCCTTCCGGGTCGATCACGATCAACCGGCGATGACACAACCCGGCTCTCTGGGAAAGCCAGATTCCTTCGGCATCCGGTCCCCGGGAAACCAACCGCCCATTCATTCGTTCCAAGACTTCCCGTTCCCGGCTCAGGTCTTGATTCCAGTCGATCCAACCGGTCATACCGCACATTTTGTTTATTCCCTCCCAGACGGAGATGATCGATGCATCGCGAATGTCAACCACCGAGACAGTGGCATGCGCCCAATACATCCTATGTAAAGAAAGGGAAGAGGTGCGGAGACAGAATCTTTGTTCCTGTTCAGGCACAAGATTTGTGAACCTCACCGATTTAACCGGGATGGGATTATTTATATTGACTTCATTGCTGTTTCCAAAATAATAAGAAACCGCTCACCCAATGGGTGAGCGGTTTCTTGATTGTAAAAGACGCCCGAACGTGCGACTTTTTGCAGAATCACTTGATGCATCGCCCGAACGTTGGATCCGAATGGCAGAGAGGGTGGGATTCGAACCCACGGAGGGGATCAACCCTCGGCGGTTTTCAAGACCGCTGCCTTAAACCACTCGGCCACCTCTCCCTATAGTACAACTTTAAATTATAGGGAGATCCCCATGGGAAGTCAAGAGGGCCTGAAGAGGCCCTCTTCTCATGTCTGCCCTTTGATTTTCTCCATCCCTCCCATATAGGGACGCAACACTTCCGGAATGCGGACGCTTCCGTCTTCTTCCTGGTTGTTTTCCAGAAGAGCGGCCACGGTCCGGCCCACGGCCAGTCCCGAACCGTTCAGGGTGTGGACGAACTCCGGCTTTGCCTTGTCGTCCCGGCGGAAACGGATGTTGGCTCTGCGGGCCTGGAAATCTTCGAAATTGCTGCAGGACGAAATCTCCCGGTAAGTTCCGGAGCTCGGCATCCACACTTCCAAATCATATTTCTTGGCCGCGGTGAAGCCGAGATCGGCGGTGCACATCAACATGACCCGGTACGGGAGGCCCAGCTTGCGGAGAACCGCTTCGGCATCTCCGACCAGACTTTCCAACTCATCGTAGGAGTCTTCCGGCTTAACCAATTTCACCAGCTCCACCTTGTTGAACTGGTGGTTACGGATGAGCCCCCGGGTATCCCGTCCCGCCGAACCGGCCTCCGAGCGGAAATTGGCGCTGAAGCCCGCATATTTGACCGGCAGTTCGTCAGCGGACAGGATCTCATCCCGGTGGTAATTGGTGACCGGAACTTCCGCCGTGGGAATCAGGTAGTAATCCGTACCCGCCACCGCAAAGGAATCCTCGGAAAATTTGGGGAGTTGCCCCGTTCCCGTCATGCTGTCCCGGTTCACCATATAAGGCGGAATCATCTCGGTGTAGCCGTGCTCTTCGGTCTGAAGGTCCAGCATGAAATTCATCAACGCCCGTTCCAACCGAGCCCCGGCTCCTTTGTAAAAGACAAACCTGGAACCGGTCACCTTGCCTGCCCGATCAAAGTCGAGGAGGTCCAATTGTTTGGCCAGCTCCCAATGGGGCAGAGGATCAAAACCGAAACGGGGCACCTCACCCCAGTGTCGGACCGGTTGATTGTCCTCTTCGCTCTTTCCGATCGGAACGCTCTCATGGGGAATATTCGGAAGGGTGAGCAGCACCTGTTCCAACTCTGCTTCCACCTTCCGCAACTCTTCATCCAATTCCTTGATTCGATCCCCGACCCGGCGCATTTCGGCGATCGCCTCCGACGCATCTTCCCCTGCTTTCTTCTTCTCCGCGATTTCCTTTGAAACCGTGTTGCGTCGGCTTTTCAACTGTTCCGTTTCCTTCAGAAACTTCCTCCGCCGTACGTCCAGACGGGGAATCTCATTCAGTCCGCTGATATCTTCCCCCCGGTGTTTCAGCCTTTCCCGGACCGAGTCCAGCTCTTTGCGCAATTTTTTCAGATCCAGCATCGTCAAACAGCCTCCTTCATAAAAAAATGGAACCCCCACCCCTCAAGGGACGGAAGTTCCGCGTTGCCACCCTTATTGGCCGGATCCTCAACGGGTTTCCGGCCCTCTTTCCGACGGAAATAACGGTCCGCCCCACCGGTCGCACTTATACGGCAATGCCGTTTTCGCGCACAGCTCCGAGAGGGATTCCCCGTTTCGACGGGACGGTTCGCACCGACCACCGACTCTCTGAACCGTCAATCACGGGTACTGGTTCTCATCTACGCCTTTTTGTTTCGATTGTCGCATTCAGGCGCGTTGGTTAACCGGGTTACTGGATCGTGTTAGGCCGCGCTCCAGTTCCCATCCGGCAAAGAAGGAATCACTGTCCGTTCGAATTTTCCAGTCGTGTGTCGAATCAGATGACAGGCGTTGCCCGGGAATCCCGGACCATCTTCACAAAATGGGAGTGAAGCCGGATATCCTCCGTCAATTCCGGGTGGAAAGCCGCACCCAGAAGGTGTTTTTGGCGGACCACGACGATCCGGTCTCCGAGTGAACTCAGCACTTCCACTTCGGGGCCGGTTTCCGTGATATAGGGAGCCCGGATGAAAACCGCCTCGTAATCGTCGGCCACCCCGGAGATGTCCATCCGCGCTTCGAAGCTTTCCCGCTGCCGGCCAAATGCGTTTCTTCGGACCGTGATATCCATCAACCCCAGATGGGAATCCTCCGTTCCTTCGATCCGTCGTGCCAGCAGAATCAACCCGGCGCAGGTTCCGAAAAGGGGTTTTCCCGAGCGCCCCATCTGCCGCACGGGCTCCATCAGATCGTATTGGTGCATCAATTTGCTGATGGTGGTGGATTCCCCCCCGGGCATCACCAGACCGTCCAGCTCTTCCAGGTCCTCGGGCCGCTTGACGGGTGACGCTTCCGCCCCGGCCATCTCCAGCATCTTCACATGTTCCCTCACTGCCCCCTGCAGGGCTAGAACACCGATTTTCATAACCATCCCCCCGGACGCTGGTTACCAACCTCGCTCCTGCATACGGTTGGCCGGTTCCAGTGTCGAGATTTCGATTCCCGGCATGGCGGTGCCCAGGTTCTTGGACAGTTCCACAATCCGGCCGAAATCCTCGTAATGAGTCGTCGCCTCCACGATGGCCCGGGCGTATTTGGCCGGGTTTTCCGATTTGAAAATGCCGGAGCCGACAAAGACCCCGTCGCAGCCTAAGTGCATCATGAGAGCGGCATCAGCCGGAGTCGCCACACCGCCGGCCGCGAAATTGACCACCGGGAGACGTCCCTTTTCATGGACCTCCAGCAACAACTCATAGGGAGCACCCAGGTTTTTGGCTTCCGCCATCAGTTCATCACGGGACATGTTTTGCACTTTGCGGATCTGACTCATCATTTCCCGCATGTGCTTGACCGCTTCCACCACATTTCCCGTACCCGGCTCCCCTTTGGTCCGGATCATGGAGGCGCCTTCCCCGATCCTGCGGAGAGCCTCTCCGAGATTGCGGGCACCGCAGACGAAGGGAACGGTGAACCGGCTTTTGTCAATGTGATATTTATCATCGGCCGGGGTAAGCACTTCGCTTTCATCGATGTAGTCCACACCCATCGCTTCCAACAGACGGGCTTCCACGAAATGGCCGATCCGTGCTTTGGCCATGACGGGAATGGTGACGGCATTCATCACTTCTTCGATGATGCGGGGATCCGCCATGCGGGCCACCCCGCCGGCTGCGCGAATGTCCGCCGGAACCCGTTCCAGCGCCATCACGGCGACAGCCCCCGCCTCTTCGGCGATTTTGGCCTGTTCGGCATTGACGACGTCCATGATCACGCCGCCCTTTTGCATCTCGGCCATTCCGCGCTTTACGCGGTCCGTGCCAGTGGCAAAGCCGTGAGGTTTATCAGTCATGATCTCTTCCTCCTAGTTTTCCCGGAATCCCTGGTTCATAAATTTCATTGTATCGAAACCCTCGCGCCTTGGCAATACGGCCGCCGGCACCCTTCCGTCACCGGAACCATCCGGACACGAACCGGAATATAAGCGTAATCCAGCCGGCTTCTTCCACGCTCTCTTTCGCCACCATGCGCACAGGCGGAACATCCTGGATTTTTCTTCCTTCATGCAGGATGTGAGCTTTTCCCACCACCGTTCCGGCCTCCACCGGAGCGCCCAGGTGGTTTTTCAAGTTCACCCGGACACTGTAGTTATCGTCTCCGGAGCGAACCGGAAGAACACGCGTTTCCTCCAGGACGATGGGGACCTGGGTCTCAGCCCCGCCCCGTACCGAAACCCGATCATGACCGGGAATGATCTTTCCTTTACTCAGGATCGGTGCCATCCGGTATTGTTCATACGCGTAATCGAGGAGCTTTTTTGTTTCCGTGAACCTGCGGCGATCGGAGTCGGTCCCCATCACCACCGTCACCACCTGCATTCCCTTTTTGTCGGCCGATCCGACAAAGTTGTATCCCGCCCGGGTGGTAAAACCGGTCTTCACCCCGTTCACCCCTTCGTAATGGTAAGGGAGATCGAAGAGCATCTTGTTTCGGTTGACCAGCTTTCTTTCCCTCTTCTCACCGACACGGAACTGGAATGTTGGAAGTGCGGTTATTTCCGTCACCTGGGGATAGTCCTTAAGGAGTTGGCGCGTCAGGTTTGCAATGTCCATGGCCGACATGTGATGGCCCCCTTCGATTTCCGGAGGGTCCGGGTAACGGTGTTTTGGAAGTCCCGTGCAGTTGGTGAAATGGGATTTTTTCAGTCCCAGGCGTTTCGCTTCCCGGTTCATTTTTTCCACAAATGCCGTTTCGCTCCCCGCGATATACTCCGCCAGTGCCACGGCGGCATCGTTGGCCGAATAGACAGCCACCGCTGTGAACAGTTCCTTCACGGTTTGTTCTTCCCCGGCTCGAAGGTAAACCTGGGCTTCTCCGATCCCCGCCGCGCGGCTGGAAACTTTCACTTTATCGTCCCAGCGGATCCGGTTCTGTTTCACTGCTTTTAACACAAGATATTCCGTCATGATCTTGGTCAGGCTGGCCGGAGGATAGGTCCGGTTCTCCCGTGATCCGGCCAGGATCCGCCCTGTCTTTATCTCCACGAGAACGTAAGAACGGGCTTCGATCTCCGGAAGATGGTCGGAGGAAGCTCCCTCCGCAGGGACCGGTCCAAGCACGACCGCGAACAACAACAGAACAAAAAAGAGGATGACTGATTTTCTCTTTGTGCCGACCACCTGACTTCCCACCCCGTTCCATCGTCATATATCCCAAAAAAGCCGGAAGGTAAATGATACCACTATCCGATAATACCAGTGTAACGAATGGGCAGGAAATTGAAAACGAAAAACGGGGGATCGCCACCAAAAAAAAGACAGGGAAGAGTCCTTCCCTGTCGATTGAACGTCATATGTTGTAGTTGGGTGCTTCCTTGGTGATTTGGATATCGTGGGGGTGGCTCTCCCGGAGAGAGGCGTTGGTGATCCGGATAAAACGGGAATGCTCCTTAAGCTCCTGAAGGTTCTTCGTTCCGCAATAGCCCATGCCGGCACGAAGCCCCCCCATCAGTTGATAAACCGTATCGGCCAATGGCCCTTTGTAGGGAACCCGTCCTTCAATTCCTTCGGGGACGAGTTTCTGTTCATTTTCCTGGAAGTATCGGTCCCGGCTGCCCGCTTTCATGGCGCCGATCGAGCCCATTCCGCGATAAACTTTGAACTGGCGCCCCTGATAAATCTCGGTCTCACCTGGGGATTCCTCGGTCCCGGCAAAGATGCTGCCCAACATGACCGCATCCGCTCCTGCAGCCAACGCCTTGACGATATCGCCGGAAAATCGGATTCCGCCGTCTGCGATAACGGGGATTCCGTACTGGCGGGCGACGACGGCACAGTCATAGATGGCGGTGATCTGTGGAACACCGATTCCCGCCACGACACGGGTGGTACAGATGGAACCGGGTCCGATTCCCACTTTGACCACACTGGCTCCGGCTTCAATCAGATCGCGGGTTCCTTCTCCGGTGGCCACGTTTCCCGCCACGATCACGAGGTCTGGATACTGTTTTCGCAGTTTGGCCACCGTCTTCAGTACGCCCCGGGAATGACCGTGTGCCGTGTCCACCACCAGAACGTCCACTTCCGCTTCGACCAATGCGGCTGCCCGCTCCATCGTATCCCCGGAAACCCCGACGGCGGCTCCGGCGAGGAGGCGACCGTGAACATCCTTGGCCGCATCGGGAAACATGGTCGCCTTTTCGATATCCTTAATGGTGATCAACCCTTTAAGGACACCTTCTTCATCCACCAGCGGCAACTTTTCGATCTTGTGTTTCTGAAGAATCTCCTCCGCGTCGGAAAGGGTGGTCCCCACAGGTGCCGTCACCAGGTTTTCCCGGGTCATCACTTCGGAGATCGGAATGGAAAAATCCCGGATGAACCGCATGTCCCGGTTGGTGATGATTCCGACCAGCTTTTGTCCCTTATCCACAATCGGTACCCCGGAGATGCGGTACTTGGACATCAGGCTTTCCGCTTCATACACTTTATTATCGGCATACAGGTAGAAAGGGTTGGTGATCACGCCGCTTTCGGACCGCTTTACCCGATCCACCTCTTCCGCCTGTTCAGCTGCCTCCATGTTTTTGTGGATGATGCCGATCCCTCCCTGCCGGGCCAGGGCAATCGCCATCGGAGCTTCGGTCACCGTGTCCATCCCCGCGCTCAATAATGGTACGTTCAGTTGGATATGCTCTCCCAGGCGGGTGGTAATGTCAACGTCTTTCGGAAGGATGTCGGATTTGGCAGGCAACAACAACACGTCGTCAAACGTCAATCCTTCTTTGGAAAATTTATTCTCCCACATTTGCCTCTCGATTCTCCTTTATTCCAGGATCCGTTTTCAGGTTTTTGAAATCGTATCAGACGGTCCGAAACCCTGTCAAGTTGCGCCAAACCGGGCTTTCACGGCCTTCCTTGAGTCTCTCCCGGATTGACCGTGCGATCAAAGCGTAAGAAATCAGGAGAATCGGAAAGGACTCGAATGGACAACCCCTTCGAAGCGTTGTGATTGAATGTTCGTTTCGATAAAAGGGGAAGCATTTACCCGAAATAGCGACTTTGCTGTCCTGCCCAGCGGAGAAGCAGCCTGCAAGGGCGTTCAGGGGCAAAAGCTTCTCTGTGTTGCATCCGAAGGCGTTTTGCCCCTGCCCGCAGCAGGATGATTCGGAGCGGACAGTGCAACCATCTCTGCAGGACAGCATAGCGAGACCGGGGAGCGAGCGACCCAGGCGAGACTTGTGCTCTGTGAGTGCATAGCGAGACCGGGGAGCGAGCGACCCAGGCGAGACTTGTGCTCTGTGAGTGCATAGCGAGACCGGGGAGAGAAGCGACCCAGGCGAGACTTGTGCTCTGTGAGTGCAGCCGGAGCGGCTTTGGGTAAATGCTGCCGCTCACTTTTTCACAACGCTTTTAGAGTCGTTCCGCAGAAAAAACCGAAGGCCTACCGAAACCCGGGAAAAGCCCGATTCTCTTACCCGGCGCTCCTGGGTTTTAGTTGGGCCAAGCCGCCCTCCTGAAGTTATCCCCTGTTATCCACAGCTTATCCACAGGTTCGGTGTTTTTTCATAAACAGGTGGCCGACCACGCAAAATAAGGTTCATGACAACGGGAAAGCAGGGATCCATGTGGATTCATCGATCAGGGCCATCCCCTGTGATTCGCCGGAACAGAAAATGTGGAACCTTTTTCTCCTCTTGGAAAACGAACCCCTCGTTCGGTCGTTTTTGGAGAAAAAGTACAGGAGAAGTGGACTGGACCGGCCGGAGAGAGCCGCCTTCCGGGCGGCGCAGCCTCTGATTTATTATGTGAAGCAGGCCAGGGAGTATTACCGGGCGGCCCGAATCAGCAGTCTCTTCGCCCGGCCGCTTCTGGCTTATTACGGGATGATGACTCTCACCAAAGCCCTGGTGTTATCGAGGGACCCCGATTATCCTCGGAATACCGCCGTCATGCGCCATGGAGTCTCGACTGCAAAACGGAAGCGCGGATATTTCCGGTTTTTCGAAGATAAAGTAAGGGTTCAGCGTCACGGATTGTTTCCGGAACTGGCCCGGCTCAAAGGAGAGGAGGCCCTGATCGGGAAGAGCTGGTCCACACGGGAGCTCTTCTCCCTCATCCCTGAGATGCAGGATGGCTACCGTCAACTTTTTTTGGAAGAGACCCTCTATCCCGTCGCCGTGTTCCATGCTCCCCCCGATGAAAAACAAGGCATGGCCTTCTATCTGGAAGACCGTCTGTTGGATGGGCTCCATCTGACCCCCCGCGGGTTGGCTGAACGCCTCAACCATGCGGGTAAAAAAGGGGAAGTTCGATTCGCCTGGGAAGAACAAAGGGAAAGCTGCCATCGCTTCCGCCTTTTTTGGCAACATCGGAGAGTCTCCCACGTGAACCGATGGGGGCAGGGATTCGATCATCCCTTTTTCCGGGAAGATATCCGCGGAGGATACTATCTGTTCGTCCGAAGCGTTCCTGCCGCCTATCTGCCGGAACTTTTCGTTCATTATCTGCTGTTGTTCCACCTCAGCATGCTGTGCCGGTACGAACCCCCTCTGTGGGGCGAGATGATTTACGGGATGACCTCGGAAGAGATGGTTCTGATCGAAGAGTTCCTGCAGGTGACACAACGGAAATTTCCCAACCTGGTCCTGAACGAGCTGTTTGAAGAAAAAATCTTGTTTCGACGGGCGTGATCAAACAAAAAAACCCGCCGGCAGGCGGGTGTCCATTAACTCTCCGTTTCGTCCTCCTCGGTGTTGACCCGTGCCAGGGTGGCCACTTCTTCGTCCTCTTTCACCGAGATCAGCTTGACCCCCTGGGCGTAACGACTCATGCTGGAGATCCCTTCAACATTCATCCGGATCACGACGCCGGAGGTGGTGACGATCATCAAGTCTTCCTCCGGAGATACCACTTTCAGACCGACCACAAAACCCTTGGCTTTGGTCACATTCTGGGCTTTGATTCCTTTTCCGCCCCGGATTTGGGTCCGGTATTCCGAGAGGGGAGTCCGTTTCCCGTACCCTTTGGATGTCACGATGACCACCTCCTGCTCCGGCAGGACCACTTCCATGCCGACCACTTCATCTTTTTCTCCGAGGGCAATCCCTTTCACCCCCGTGGCGGTCCGTCCCATCTGTCGGACATCCTGTTCGGGGAAGCGGATCGACATCCCCCGACGGGTACCGAGGATGATCTCCTGCTTTCCATCGGTCAGACGCACGCCCACCAGCTCGTCCCCTTCCCGGAGATTGATGGCGAAAAGACCGTTCCGCCGAATGTGTTCAAACTCTTCCAGGGAAGTCTTCTTCACCACCCCGAACTTGGTGCAGAAGAAGAGGTAGTGGTCCGCACTGAATTCTTTGACCGGGATGACCGCTTCGATGTATTCCCCCTGATCGATCTGGATCAGGTTGATGAGGGGAGTTCCCCTGGCGGTCCGTGAAAGCTCAGGCACCTCATAGGCTTTCATGCGGTACACTTTGCCCTTGTTGGAGAAAAAGAGCAGGTAGTTGTGGGAGTTGGTGACGAAGAGGTGCTGAACGAAATCGCCTTCCTTCGTCCCCATTCCGGAGACACCCCGGCCTCCGCGGCGTTGGGCCCGGTAGCTGGATAACGGCATCCGTTTGATGTACCCGCGGTGGGTCATCAGGATGGCCACTTCATCTTCCGGTATGAGATCCTCATCGGCAATCTCCGCAACGTTGAGCATGATGCGCGTGCGGCGTTCATCGGCGTACTTCTCCCGGATTTCCAGCAGTTCATCCCGGACCACCCCGCGGATCCGCTCTTCGCTGGCGAGGATCGCCTTCAATTCGGCGATGGTTTTCAGGAGTTCATGGTACTCGTTTTCGATTTTTTCCCTTTCCAGACCGGTCAAACGCTGCAGGCGCATATCCAGGATCGCCTGGGCCTGTTTTTCGGTCAGACCGAATTTCTCCATCAGACCGTTGCGGGCCTCCTGGGTGGTGCGGGAGGCGCGGATCAGCTCGATCACTTCATCGATATGGTCCAAGGCGATCCTCAGGCCCTCCAAAATATGGGCCCGCTCTTCCGCCTTACGGAGATCGTACTCCGTCCGGCGGCGAATCACTTCCACTTGGTGTTGCAGGTAGTGGTGCAGCACCTGTTTCAGATTGAGCACCAGGGGTTTGCCGTCCACGAGAGCCAGCATGTTGATCCCGAAACTGGTCTGCAGGTTGGTGTGTTTGTACAGGTTGTTGAGGAGCACCTTGGGATTGACGTCCCGGCGGAGTTCAATGATGACACGCATCCCGTTCCGGTCCGATTCATCCCTCAGGTCGGTGATCCCGTCGACCTTTTTATCCCGGACCAATTCGGCGATCCGCTCGACCAGCTTGGCTTTGTTCACCTGGAAGGGAAGCTCTTCCACCACAATCCGCATCTTCCCGTTGTTCGCTTCTTCGACCCGGGTCTTGGCCTGGAGACGAATGCTGCCCCGTCCGGTCCGGTATGCCTTTTTGATGCCGTCCCGGCCCAGGATGAGTCCGGCAGTGGGAAAGTCCGGGCCCTTGATGTGTTCCATCAATTCATCGATGGTGACTTCCGGGTTTTTGATCAGCTCAAGCAATCCGTCAATCACTTCACCCAGATTGTGGGGCGGAATGTTGGTGGCCATCCCGACGGCGATCCCCGCCGCCCCGTTGACCAGGAGGTTGGGAAAACGGGAGGGCAACACGAGGGGTTGTTCCAGCCGGCCGTCGTAGTTGGGGCCGAAATCGACGGTCTCCTTTTCGATGTCCCGGAGTAATTCCCGGGTGATCGGGGCCATCCGGGCTTCGGTGTAACGCATCGCCGCCGGGGCGTCTCCGTCGATGGAGCCGAAATTGCCGTGACCGTCCACCAGCGTATACCGGTACGAAAAATCCTGTGCCATGCGAACCATGGTGTCGTATACGGCCACATCTCCGTGGGGGTGATAGGAGGCCAAAACATTCCCGACCACGTTGGCCGATTTCCGGTATCCTTTGTCCGGCGTCATCCCCAGTTCGTGCATGGTATAGAGGATGCGCCGGTGAACCGGTTTGAGCCCGTCCCGGACGTCGGGGAGGGCCCGGCTGACGATGACGCTCATCGCGTAATCCAGGAACGAATTGCGCATTTCCTGGCTGATGTTGATCTCGTTCACGCGCTCGATTTCTTCAGGCATTCGCTTCCCTCCGCTCGTTCTCGGATCCGTCCGTCAAATGTCCAGGTTCCGCACCTGTCTGGCGTACTCCTGGATAAACTCCCGGCGCGGTCCCACTTTGTCCCCCATCAGGGTTTCAAAGACCTGATCCGCATCCATCGCGTCCTGCAGGGATACCTGCAGGAGGGTCCGGCTTTCCGGATCCATTGTCGTTTCCCACAATTGGGTGGCGGTCATCTCCCCGAGGCCTTTGTACCTCTGGATTTCCACCTTCCCCTTGCCTTCCAATTCTTTCAGCTTTCTTTCCTTTTCCCGGTCGCTGAAGGCGTAAAGGATCTTTTTCCCCTGGGTGAGTTTATACAGGGGCGGCTGCGCGATGTAAATGTAACCCTCTTCGATCAAGGGGCGCATATACCGGTAGAAAAACGTCAGCAACAGTGTCCGGATATGGGCTCCATCCACATCAGCATCAGTCATGATAATCAGTTTGTGATAACGGGCTTTTTCCAGTTGAAAATCTTCCCCGATCCCCGTGCCGATTGCCGTGATAATCGTCCGGATCTCCTCGTTGGAGAGAGCCTTGTCCAGACGGGCTTTCTCCACGTTGATAATTTTCCCGCGCAGAGGGAGGATGGCCTGAAACATCCGGTCCCGCCCTTGTTTTGCGGTTCCTCCCGCGGAATCCCCCTCCACCAGGTAGAGTTCGCTCCGATCCGCTTTCCGGGACGTGCAGTCCGCCAGTTTCCCCGGAAGGGAACTCACTTCCAGGGCATTTTTCCGCCGGGTCAGCTCCCGTGCTTTGCGGGCGGCTTCCCTTGCCCGGGCGGCCATGACTGCCTTGTTGATCACCTTTTTGGCAACGGAGGGGTTCTCCTCCAGGAACGTGAGGAACTGTTCCGCAAAAATGGATTCCGTGATCGTCCGGGCTTCGGAGTTCCCCAGTTTTGTCTTTGTCTGACCTTCAAACTGCGGCTCGGGGACCTTGACACTGATAATGGCCGTCAGACCTTCCCGCACATCGTCTCCCGAGAGGTTATTGTCATTGTCTTTGAGGAGATTGTTCCTCCGTGCATAATCGTTCACCACCCGGGTGAGCGCCGATTTAAAGCCCGCTTCATGGGTGCCGCCCTCGTGGGTGTGAATGTTGTTGGCATAGGAATACAGATTACCGGTATAGCTGTCGTTGTACTGAAGGGCGATTTGCACCTCGATCCCGTCTTTCTCCCCTTCAATGTAAACCGGGGGATGATGCAGCGTTTCCCGGTTTTTGTTCAGGTGTTCGACAAAGGAGCGGATGCCCCCGTCAAACTTGAATTCGTGGGATTTTCCTTCTCCCCGTTCATCCCGGAGGATGATGCGGACGCCGCTGTTGAGGAAAGAGAGTTCCCTCAAACGGTTCAACAGAATCTCGTAGTCGAACTCCGTCGTTTCCGTAAAAATCTCCGGATCCGGTTTGAATGTCGTCTTGGTGCCCGTTTCCCGGGTTTCACCCACCACTTGTACATCGGATTGCGGAACCCCGTGGCGGTATCGCTGGACGTGGATTTTTCCTTCCCGCTTAACCTCGACTTCCACCCATTCGGAAAGGGCGTTCACCACGGAAACCCCCACCCCGTGGAGGCCGCCGGAAAACTTGTACCCCTCCCCGCCGAACTTGCCGCCGGCGTGAAGGACCGTCATCACCACTTCCAGAGCGGGGCGGCCCATTTTGGGATGGATTCCGACGGGAATCCCGCTGCCGTTGTCTTCCACGGTTACGCTGTTGTCTTCATGCACCGTCACGGAGATGGTGTCGCAGCGTCCGGCCAGGGCTTCGTCAATGCTGTTGTCCACCACTTCCCAGACCAGGTGGTGCAGGCCGCGGGAGCTGGTGGAACCGATATACATTCCCGGCCGTTTTCGGACGGCTTCCAAGCCTTCCAACACCTGAATCTGGGATTCGTCATAATTGGTCTTTTGTACGGTCACCTTCGCGCTCACCTACTTTTTAAGTTCCTTTTTCTCCGGATCCCCTGCCGGACACCTCACCGAACACCCGGTTCCCTCCTTGCTGAGCCCGTTTCAACAGCGTGAGAGAAGAGATGGGCGAAGCGTATACCGCGGTCCGGGTCACCACATAAGATTTGACTTCCTCCTGATCGGAAATCCGCTCCAGACGCCCCTGTTTCCCGGCTTTATCCAAAAAAGAAGCCAAGGTGGCGGGGGACCGCCGGTTCCCGGCATCCAGGATGGTGATCACTTCGCTGACTCGAATCATTTTGTTACCGCCGAGATGGATAAACACCTTTTCACCTCTGTTCGGAAATACTTCCCTGCCGAACCCGGTAAATCCGGGCCCGGTTCAGGGTCTCCCGGTCAATTCCCTCTAAACCGGTGGTGGTCACAAAAGTCTGGACTTTTCCGCGGATGGCTTCCAGCAGTTGGGTTTTGCGAAAATCGTCCAGTTCGGACAGAACATCATCCAATAAAAGGATGGGATAATGTCCGGTTTCCTGGTGAATCAGCTCGATTTCAGCCAGCTTGAGGGAGAGGGCGGCGGTGCGCTGCTGTCCCTGGGATCCGTAAGTGTGAAGATCCGTTCCATCCGCGGCCAGGCGCAGATCATCCCGGTGCGGCCCCACCAGGGTGTTCCCCCGGATAACCTCCCGTTCCCGAATCCGTCCCAGCTCCTTTTCCATCACTTCCCGAAGTTCTTTCTTGTCCATTTCCGCCCGGATCGGGATGGAGGGACGGTATTGAAGGGAGAGGTTTTCCCTTTCCCGGGTGATGGAGTCGTGAATTTCTTTTGCCCGGCCGGATAGGAGTTCCACAAACGCAAACCGTTTTGCCCACAGGTATGTGGATAACTCGATCAGTTGTTCGTTCATCACGTCCAACATCACGGCGTCCGCCGTCCGTTTTTTTCCCCACTCTTTCAACAAGCGGTTCCGTTGGTGGATGAGCTTGTTGTATTGAGACAGGGAATGGAGGTAGGCGGGGCTCACCTGACCGATTTCCATGTCCAGAAACCGTCGTCGAACCTGGGGGCTTCCCTTGACGATGGACAGGTCCTCGGGCGCGAACAGAACAGCGGTGAGAGAACCGATGTAATCGCTCAAACGCCGCTGTTCCACCCCGTTTCGAATCACTTTTTTCCCCTTGGGGGTGAGACGGATTTCCAGGCGTCCCGCCGTTTCTCCCCTCCACACCTTGGCTTTCAGAAATGCGGCGGATTCTTCCCATTGGATCATCTCTTTGTGGCTGTAAGTCCGATGGGATTTCCCGATGGCCAAAACGTAAAGCGATTCGAGAATGTTGGTCTTTCCCTGAGCGTTGGGTCCGACAAACAAGTGGAGCTCTCCGGGGCAATCCAACCGGAGGTGTCGGATGTTGCGGAACTGCTTCAGTTCCAGTTGCTCCACATGCATAGCCTGCTCCTTTCAACCCTCCCGGTGGGGACGGACGGTTCCGAAACCTTCGATTTCCACAGTGTCCCGGGGATAGATCTTTCTCCCACGGCGTTCTTCCGGCTCTCCATTCACCCAGACCCGGTTTTCAGATAAAAAGTGCTTGGCTTGTCCTCCCGTGTCCAGGAGATCCAACTTTTTCAGGAGTTGGCCAAGTGTGATGTATTCTGTATCGATCGTGACTTCCCTCATGTTTTCACCTCTTGATCCCCTCTGTCACCGCGTTCGGATTGGAACGATCAGGTGAAGCGCGTCTTCCCGGTCCGCCGGTTGGATCACGAAGGGAGTCATTGTGCCGGTCAAAAGAATCTTGATTTCATCGGAATCCACCGCCCGCAAGGCGTCCAGCATGTATTGGGCATTGAATGAGAGGCTGATCTCCTCGCCCTTCACCTGAGCACTCACCTCTTCCAGGACACTTCCCACATCCTGGGCTGTGGATTGGACCTGGACGAGTCCTTCTTCTTTCACTGTCCATTTTATCACATTATCTCTTCCATCCCGGCTGATCAAGGCCGCACGGTCCACCGATTGCAGGATCTCCTTGGTGGATACCCGGATTTCCGTCTTTCCGCCTTTGGGGATCACCCGGTTGGTGTCCGGATAGGCTCCGTCGAGAAGCCGGGAGAAAAACAGAAGATGGTCTGCACGGATCAGAATCTGATTATCCGCCAGGATGACATCCACCCATCCGGTGCGGTCGGCCAGGATTTTCCCCAGTTCCGACATACTTTTACCGGGAACGACCACGTTTTCCACCTTCAGATCCTCCGGGCCTTCCACCTCGGCTTGGCGTCGGGACAGACGGTGGCTGTCCGTGGCCACAAACGTGAGGTTTCCGCCTTCCAGTTGCCACAGAACCCCAGTCAGAACCCCCCTGGCTTCAGATGTGGAAACCGCAAAACCCGTCTGGCGGATCATCGACTTCAAAAGATCGGCCGGCAGACTGAACATCCGATCTTCATGAAAGGAAGGAATGCGGGGATATTCTTCGGGGTCCAGTCCTTTCAGTTCGAACTGGGCCTGCCCGGACCGAAGGGTGGTTTTCCACCGTTCATCCACAACCCAGTCCACTTCGTCCCCCGGCAGTTTTCGGACAATTTCCGAAAAGATCCTGCCCGGCAACACCACACTTCCTATTCTTTCCACTTTTACCTGTTCTTTATCATCCTGACGGATCGGAATGCACACTTGAATGGTCAAATCCGAATTGCTTCCGGTCAGCCAGAGTCCTTCTTCATCCACCGTCACCTTGATGCCCGTCAGGATGGGAACGGTGGTCTTGGTGGACACCGCCTTGGAAACCTGGGATACGGCTTCCGTTAAAGAGGGACGGGAAATCTGAAATTTCATGGGAAGTCCTCCTCCGTTTGTCCACAGGACTGAAACAGGTTCACCCTTCCGTCCTGTGCCGCGTATTTTCCGTTCAATGAGAAAGAGCCCCGTCATTATTCAACCACGTTCCCCCACCTGTGGATAGTCTATGAAAGAAAAATAGGGAATGGGACGGAGTCATATCGGGGCATGTATAACATATATATTATATTTTAAATGTCGTCGTCATAGTAATAGGGGCTGTTAAAAGTGTGGATAAGTGTCTTCCTTCCAAGTAAGAAGCCTATACACGTTGTGGAGAAACTGTGCATAGGCCGGGGTGTTTTGTCCACAATGTCCACAGGGACGGATGATGCAGTTTTCATTGATCAGGTGCGCCGGGTCAACCGTTTCTTCAAATCTTCCACAGCCTGTTGAAGACCGGGGTCCATCGCCAGGGTCCGGGTAATTTTCTCATGGGCATGGATGACGGTGGTATGATCCCGCCCCCCGAATTCCTCCCCGATTTTGGGAAGGGAGACATCGGTGAGTTCCCGGCACAGATACATGGCGATCTGTCGGGGAAGGGCGATGTTTTTGGTCCGTTTCTTTCCCTTTAAATCTTCGATCCGCAGCCGGTAATAGGAGCAGATCTCCTTTTGGATGTCCGGAATGCCGATCACACGGGGCTTGGCGTCGGAAATGATGTCTTTCAGCGCTTCTGCCGCCAGTTCCACGCTCACCGGTTGATTGATCAAGGCGGAATAGGCGACGACCCGGATCAGGGCGCCCTCCAACTCCCGGATGTTGGTATCGATCCGGTCCGCGATAAAGGCCATCACATCGCTGTCGATGTCCAGTTTGTCCGCGATCGCTTTCTTTCGGAGAATGGCGATGCGGGTCTCCAGATCCGGCGGTTGAATGTCGGTGATCAGCCCCCATTCGAAGCGGGAGCGAAGACGATCTTCCAGGGTGGGAATCGCTTTGGGCGGCCGGTCGCTGGAAATGACGATTTGCTTGCTCTCCCCGTGCAGGGCGTTAAACGTGTGGAAAAACTCTTCCTGTGTCTGCTCTTTCCCTGCCAGGAACTGAATATCGTCGATCAACAGAATATCCACATTTCTGTATTTGTGCCGGAAGTCGTCGGTACGGTTATCGCGAATGGAGTTGATGAATTCGTTGGTAAACTTTTCGGAGGACAGATAGACGACACGGGCATGGGAAGGATGAGAAAGGACATAGTTACCGATGGCATGCATCAAGTGGGTTTTCCCCAATCCCACCCCTCCGTAAATAAAAAGGGGATTGTACGCCTTGGCCGGAGCTTCCGCCACCGCCAGAGAGGCCGCATGGGCAAACCGGTTCCCGGTACCGATCACGAAGGTGTCGAAGGTGTATCGGGAATTGAGCATCGTTTTGGGCCCCTCTTCCCGCAGATGGGGTTTTTCCATCGTGGCTGCGGTTTCTTCTTCCCCCTCCGTCCGTGTGGATGAATGGGTGATGAACTGAACGCCGATCACGGATCCGGTGATTTCCTGAAGGGTATCCCGGACCAAATGGGCATAGCGGGATTCCAACCAATCCCGCGCGAATTCGTTGGGAGCGGAAACCACGAGGGTATCCTCCCGGAAATCCACGGCTTCCGTGGCCTGCAGCCAAGTTTCAAAGCTGGGTTTCGAGAGCTTTCCTTGGATGTGTTCCAAGGCTTGGGCCCACAATTCCTGAATGTGAGTGTCCATAGTTGATCCCCCCTTCCCTGTTCACAGGTTTATCCACATGGGGAATCCCGTGGTTGCGGGAGATTCCCTTTTTGTTCACCATTTCCACATCGGTGTGGACAACTTTGTCCACAAGGGGCTGTGGATTTTCCACAAAGTTATCCACAACCTGTGGAAAATCGGTTCCCGTTCAAGGGTTATCCACAGTGGAAAGCATGAACATCATATCAAATTTATCCAGGCATCACAACGAATCCGGTCTGCTTTCAACAGAATTCACAGGGGTGTGGATTGATTTTTTTCACAGGGGTGATTTCTGTGGACAAGCAGGGGAAAACCCGGGGATAACGGTGGGGATAAATCCGGACCGCTCCGGTTATCCACAGTGGGACCGGATTCCTTCTCCCTTTCTTGACAATTTTTTGGTTGCGCGGATATAATGATTGAGAATGTCGTCCGTGCGATTTTTTACAAATTCACAGCTTGGAAAGGAGGAAAATCCGGTTTGACGGTCGACCTCAGGGTCGGTTTCGAATCAGTCCCGGTTCGACCGTGGAAGGATAACCGGATCATCATAATGAAGCGTACGTTTCAACCGAGCAATCGGCGGCGAAAAAACGTTCACGGCTTTCGGAAACGCATGAGCACCAAGAACGGGCGGAAAGTCCTGAAAAACCGCCGCAGAAAAGGCAGAAAGATCTTGTCCGCATAAGGCCACTCCCTTAAGTGGCCTTTTTTCCTATGGCAGCGGGGTTTATTTCTCGCCGGTACCGATACATACTGGTATTGATTCGGTGTTCCGGTGGAAAGGAGGGGCTTCCTTGCAAAAGGAATACCGCTTGAGACGGCGGGGGGATTTCCGCCGCGCTTTCCGGACGGGAACATCGGTGGCCAACCGCCAGTTTGTGGTTTACCGGAGTGAGAGAAGAGGGGAGGGTCCCGTGCGGATCGGTATCTCCGTCAGCCGGAAAGTGGGAAATGCCGTGACCCGCAACCGGATCAAACGGCTGGTGAAGGAGATTACGAGAGAGTGGGTGGACTGTCTTCCGGAACGGACGGACATCATTCTGATTGCCCGGAAGCCCACGGCAGACATGGATTATCACCGGATGAAATCAAGTCTGCACCATGTTCTGAAGAAAGCCCGTCTTTTCCGAAAAACGCCGGGTCCGAAAAAGACGGCCAAACATTCGGGGGGGTCTTCATGAAAGGGTTGGTTCTCCTGTTGATCCGTTTTTATCGACGTTTTATTTCTCCTCTTACTCCCCCGACCTGCCGGTTTGCTCCCACCTGCTCGCAGTACGGCTACCTCGCGATTTCGCGGTACGGTCTGATGCGGGGTGGGTGGCTGACGGTGAAGCGGATTGCCAAATGTCACCCCTTTCACCCCGGAGGTTACGACCCGGTGCCTTGACACTCAATCGGTTCACTCCCTTGTACCTTATATAGACACAGTCCTTCAATCGTAATCGATTGATTCGAAGGAGGAGTTCTTTTTGTTCAGACGACGCCTGATCCCGGCCCTAACCATGGCCGCGGCCCTTTTCACCCTCGGCGGCTGCGCCCCCAACCCGGAGCAATTTAAGCCGATCGACCCGAAAACGGCCGGCTTCTGGGATCTTTATTTTGTCTATCCTTTGCAGCGGTTGTTGGATACGACCTACGAGGTTTTGGGAAGTTACGGTTTGGCCATTCTGGTGGCCACGGTCCTGATTCGTCTATTGATTCTTCCGCTCACCCTGAAACAGATGAAGAGTTCGAGGGCGATGCAGGCACTGCAGCCGGAGATGCAGAAAATCCGGGAGAAGTACAAGAACAATCAGCAGAAGCTGCAGGAAGAGACGATGAAGCTCTTCCAAAAACACAACGTCAACCCCTTGGCCGGGTGCCTTCCGATCCTGATTCAATTGCCGATCCTGATTGCGTTTTACCAGGCGATCATGACGGACCAGCACATCTTCAAAGCCAGCTTTCTGTGGATGAAGCTGGGACAAGCGGATCCCTACTTTGTATTGCCCGTGTTGGCAGCGGTGACCACCTATCTTCAATCGATCGTCATGGGGATGGGGGACAACCCGCAGGCCCGGGCGTTCATGTACATCATGCCGATCATGATTTTCGTGCTGTCGCTGAGCTTTCCGGCGGCCCTGGCTCTGTACTGGGTGTACAGCAACCTGTTCACCATGGTTCAGTATTATTTCATCGGAGACAAATTTAAAGCAAAACGGGAGGGTGCAACCCGTTGAAAAAAGTGACCGTAACGGGAAAAACGGTGGATGCGGCCGTGGAAAGAGCCCTCCGGGAGCTGGGGGCGGCCCGGGACCGGGTGCGGGTGACCGTTCTGGAGGAAGCCAGCCGGGGCTTTCTCGGTTTGATCGGGAGCCGCGATGCCAAGGTGGAAGTGGAGCTGATCTCCACCCCTGTGGATGAGGCGCTCCGGTTCCTTCGGGACGTGCTTGACCGGATGGGCCTGGATGCGGTGGAAATGGAAGCAAAAGAGGATTCCGATTCGGTTCGGATCAATTTTAAAGGAGAAGATCTGGGGATTCTGATCGGCCGCCGGGGACAGACGCTGGATGCCCTCCAGTATCTGACCAATGTGGCTGCCAACCGGGCCGCCCGTCCTTACACCCGCTTGGTTCTGGACGCGGAGGGGTACCGGGAACGGCGCCGGGAAACCCTGGAGGAATTGGCGGGTCGGATCGCCAAAAAAGTGATGCGGAACCAACGCCCGCATGTCTTGGAACCGATGAGTCCCATGGAACGGAAAGTCATTCATAACTGCATCCAGAAATACCCCCGTCTGACCACTTACAGCGAGGGGGAAGAACCGCGCCGGAAAGTGGTGGTGGCGCCTAAAAGCAACCGTTGACATCCAACCGTTACGGCTTTCAGTTTTTGACTCTCCGCCCCCGGAGAGTTTTTTTGCTATTTTACAAGGGGCTTTAGTACGATAAAGATGTGCCATCCGGAAGGAGAACCGGGCCGACCCGTTTTCGGGCCCTTCCGGATCGGCTTACACGGACAGCCTGATCGATATCTGAATCGTAGGAAATGCTGATGTCCACCAGAGCTTGCATGTTGCCACGGGAGTGGTTAGTCAAGGAGGCGATTTCCCGGTTCGGGATAAAATGAAGGTCCCCGTTGAATCCCCGCAGCTTCATGAGTCGAAGGCCGGTTTCCTCCACGACTCCGGAATACCCCCCGAGGGTGACATACTCCCCGACGTTTACTTGATCTTCCACTAACACAAAAAAGCCGGTGACTGTATCACTGACCAATCCTTGCGCACCAAAGCCGATCGCAAGCCCCAAGATGCCGGCACTGGCAAGAATGGCGGAGGTGTTGACGCCAAACTCATTCAATACCATGACGCGATGAAAAAGATCCCGTAAGCGGCTAAGCTGTCAAAACCGAAGTCAGCGTGTGGAATCGGCTGGCATCATCGTCCGTTTTCAACTTTCGGTTCGCCACACGAGTGATAATGCCTTTCACAATGAAATAAACCAGCATGGATACGGCAATAATGATCCCCGCCGTTATAAGCGAGCCAAAGATGGATGTGGTATAAATACGCATGGTATCAACAACCCTTGTGAGCTGGATTAAGACCCTAAAAACTCAGTCTACGCTTGAAGTCCTTCTAACACCAAAAAAGTGGACAAAAACTCACTGCAGCTTACGAATCACTTTATTAACGGTCGACTACATGGGGATTGAAGGAGGATAGTGACCCCATGATGGATGATGGCATCCTGTTTTTTTTCGGTCTTATTTGTGCCTATTTCATTGCCTTTTTCAACATCAATAAGTTTTGGACAGGTCGACACCGAAAGAAGCATACATCGAAGTGATAAACAAACGTTACAGAAAGAACCGCCTACTGATGGGGCGGTTTTTTTGAAACGAGTGTTATCGGTGTTTTCGCCACGTTTCCAGGTGTGGAACAAATCAGGGAAGGGACATGGATTGAATGGAAGGGCCGCTGAAATCCGTTCGGTTTCTAAAAAGCGACATGCCTTTAGTAAAAGCCGACGATTACAAACGGATCCCTGCCCCCAAGGACCCTTATGTCTATGCCGGTTTCTGACTCCAACAAGCCCCTCCGTCTTTGAAGAAGGTGAGAGGAGTGTTTTTTACACGTAGTAACTTTGCTGAATATGGATTCTGTTTAAGTCAACAAAGCGTACAGAGATTCGTATCAACAAAATTCTTCTTTTTATCGTACTCCTTCTTTCCAAGGACATATTGGTAAAAAACTGACGTTTGACGGATGGTCAGGCGAAAGGGGCTTTAGTACGATAAAGATGTCCCTCAATACTCGTGGCTTCCACCACGTTCTCCTTTTGGCAGATCCCCCCTCAGTTTGATTTGAGGGGGGTCTGTTGCATTTCATGGTTTATGCGTCTCTGTGAGGGATTATAAGAGAAGGGGGATGGTCTAAAAGGTATTTAAATAATCGCCCCCCTTATTTTAAGGGGGGCGATCAAGGAGGTTTCCAGTTGGTCGAGGAGGGTCTCATAAGCAGGAGATGAGTCTGCTAGCATACATTAAAAAGAAATTGGGATCATAAATGTCGCCGCCTGCTTCTAGTGTATGTCAGGAGTGGATCTTGTAGCTATCATCCAAAAGGACGGTTTTGCTCATCGTCCCTTCTTCCCAATGAAATACCCGGAAACCTAACATTTGACTAATGGTCGGGAAAAGAAATGTTAGTTATTATAAAGATCCGGTCTCAACTCCAGAAGGCGTTTCGTGCTGGGCAACAAGTTCATTTCCTCCTTTTATGCAACCCCCTCTCAGTTTCCCTGAGGGGGGCTGTTTTCATTCACCGTCGGAAAAGTGGACTAAAAACCGATCAGCTGATCGAATAAGTTAATATAGCCGACTTTTCTTTACTCTAATTCGAATCCCCCTATTTAATGAGGGGGATTTTTTTGTATTTTTTCATAAGGATTCTCGTATCACCTTGGCTGAGGGAGCATCGCATCCGTTTGCCGCAGAGTAGATACCACTACAACAGGGTGACAAGGACCTTCTTTATCGTTCCTCCCTTTCGTCCAGCTTATCGAACAAACCCGTCAACATATACATGATGATCGAGATCGAGATGATGATCGTTACAAATGTGGGTGGATGGGTCTGGTAGAGAAACCAATGAAAAAAACTGGGAATCATCGAAAGGATGATGGCGCTCTTTAACAAAAACAGGTTCGTGGGATTCATTTCAACTGCTCCCTCCTTTTCATGTTGTCTCTCAGTGTATAGTCGATAGGCCCGATGGCCCGATCAAGGTTGTTTATTCGGGGGTAAGGTTTAGATTGTATAGTTTTGTCCCGGCCCCTCCCCGGAATTGGACTTGGTAAGGTGCATCAACGGGATGAGCGATGGGCTCCGGTCCGAACGCCACTCTAGGTGACGGGTCCCCCTTTTTTTGAATCGAGAAGCGAAGGGGCTCACCGGGGGAGTATCGGATATCAAATTTATATCGCTGATTGGGTGAAACGGTATACTCCGACAATTTTACAAACGTCGGATCGTCACCCTCCATACCATCGGTGGATTCATACATGCGGATGTTTCCCCGTTCATCGATGTTCACCCCGTAAAATTTCGAGCGGTCATCTACTTGAAAGATGATAGAAAAAGGCTGGTAGCGGGTTCGAATGATCTCCCCCCGGACCTGGACGGGGCCTGTCTGTGTTTGCGGGAGATGATATTGATTTCGTGTTTCGTTGAACTCCACTTTCTTTCCTTCCCGGTGCAACACAGCACTTGACGGGTGACCTGGCTTTTCTGCGGCCTCCCGGGAGCCATTCAGGGTAGCGGCGGTATATCCGAGCCACCCTCCAATTGCAAAACTGATAAGGATGATAGCTCCCAACCGGAAGATCGGTTTTAGCGATAAAGTCTTTTTCCGAAGCGACCGGGATTCAACCGATGGTTGCTCCATCAGCTGTCGGACTTGCAACAGGATATCATCCCGGGTCTTGTTGGGATCATAACAATCCAAGGCCAGCTGTCGGTAATCGGTCGGGATTTTGTGATTCCGGCTTAGAAGTTTAAGTCGTTCCCCCTTGTTTTTAGGGATGACTCCTGTTAATAAATAGATTAGTAAATGCTGCCATTGTTCGTCGGGTGGATCCAAACTGTAATTTTTTATCCAATAGAAGAGAACATAGGGTTCATCCGCGATACAAATGTTCCGAGGATCCAATGTAGTCGAAAGAGATAAAGGAAGTTGTTCCAATGACTGCATCGTTTTCAGTAATTTCTCAAACACACGCAGTGCTTTTCTCGGTTTCATCGGGTCCTTTTCGTTGACAACGAGCGGCAGCGGGTCGCCGGAAAACGGCGGATGAACGAGGGTGATTCGATCGTCCTGGATGATCACGTCCAAGACGGGTGCAACGTGCGGAAAGTTCATGTTCAGGAAAATTTCGCGGGCACCAGGGGGCAAAGGTTGGTTTGTTTTGATCTCTTGGATATAGACTTCCCTGCCATCGACTGTTTTGGCTTGTACCAATTGGCGTGAGATGAACGTGAGAACATCTTCTACTTGGAAACGCTCATAGTAGCGCTGTGGGTTACTCATAAACGTTCCAATCCTTCCAAATCAATCAGTTAGTATAAAAGCCAATGACAGCATAACGAAAAACCTCTTAGGTTTAGAGGCTGGAGATTGCGAGAGCTACGATCATTAGGAGAATGGAAGCCCACAGTGTATTCCAATGCACCTTCTTGGCCTGACGCTGGATAGTCACACGTTCTTCCTTGTTTTCTATTTTTTCCGATTTGGAGAGAAAAGGAAGGCTGTGATCCGTTTTGTTGCGCAAACCTTGCGCCGCTAATAACACTCAGGTTTTTTCCCGTGCCTGAAAGAAAGCAAGACACCCCATCCAAATGGGAACGAACAAGGTAAAATTGACCCAGAATTCCCAGTTGGCGGAGACAGATACGGCCACGGTAGCCGCAACCATGGCCCCATTCATGGCCGCCACGCAGTAACGCCATCTTCGTCCTTTTGGGCCGATATTAGGCAAACACAGTTTACTCATCTCTTTTTAAATCTCCCTTATGATGTAATCCTGCAAATAATTAAAACTCTATATCATTAAAATTATAGCATGACTATTTGGGATGAAAAAACAACTTTACCCCTTATCTTAATAGATATTTTACAAAAATCGAAACCTAAAGTGATCCAATCTCCAAAACTACAATAATAGCCAAGGACCCGGAAGTTCACTCATCAAGCTGGATAAGCCCAAATAAGACCCATCTCAACGTTTAGAGATGGGTCTATATATCAACCTGAATGAAGGATCTCGAGCTCTGTTTCAATAAACCGCTTGATCCTTTTTAACCTTTTATATTCCTGCATAGAATAACACAACATCGGGAAGCTTTCTTTATCGGCTATACGAATGTTCTTTTTGGAATGATGAGATCCATCCAATGAAAAGCGAATGTACCCATTCGAGAAAGGCCAGAAAGGTTTGTATAACTCCACATGATGGATTTCTTTAAATAAAAAGGTGACATCTTCTAATGCATGCCGTTTTTTCTTAGTCACCGAATGGATGAGTTTTATGGAACTTTGATACATGCGAATACAACCATCTGATAATTTCAGTTCGTGCACGATATCCCTCCAGGTCTTAGATGTTACCGCTAATCAGACCTTTTACAGAACAACTTTGAAGGAAATTTGGGGAAGAATTCCCTCGTACTCGTCTATCGTCATTCCTTATTGTATACAAGCTATTTCAAAATTAGTTTTACGCACCATAAAATAACGGCAACGAAACAAAAAGCTTTATAGATATGTAAATAACGCTCATATCGAACGA
>NZ_QBKR01000028.1 GCF_003054245.1 Melghirimyces profundicolus | reverse complement strand
GCATTTACCCAAAGCCGCTCCGGCTGCACTCACAGAGCACAAGTCTCGCCTGGGTCGCTTGCGCTCCCCGGTCTCGCTATGCTGTCCTGCAGAGATGCAGGCACTGTCCGCTCCGAATCATCCTGCTGCGGGCAGGGGCAAAAAGCCTTCGGATGCAACACAGAGAAGCTTTTGCCCCTGAACGCCCTTGCAGGCTGATTCTCCGCTGGGCAGGACAGCAAAGTCGCTATTTTGGGTAAACGCTTCCCCTTTTCTCGAAATGAACTTTAAATCACAACGCTTCTAGGACGACTCTCTTCTTGTTCAAAATTTTGGATTTCGTCTAACCTGCTGGACCGAATGCTCTCCCCGGAGGTATCGGATCCGACCGACGATCGCACTGAATCGGGTCCAAAATCCCGGAATGGGTCCCCCTCCTTTTCCCATGTCAGGCATTGGTATCATTTTTGCTGATTTATATCGGTGCCCGTACCGTTTCACCGGGCCACCCCGATGAACGGCAATCCACGGGAAGAAAGGAGCCGACCCTTGCGTCTTTTAAAAAAATTGCCTATTCTTCTTCCATTATTCTGTTTGGGTCTCTTCCCCGCCTTCGGCCTCTTGCCCGCCTCGGCCCGGGAAGCTCCCTGTCCTGAAGCGGCCGGTTTACACGTGCCTGGTTCGGAGCGGCAGGTCTTCTCCTGTCTGGAGGATTTGACCACACCCGGGCTTCTCCGGACGGGGCACACTGTCATATCCGATTGGACCGGACTTCACTCGATCCAGACCCCGCCTCCGGAGCGGCCGGTTCCGGGAGTTCAGATCGATGGTTACTTTCCGGACACTTCAAGCTTCAACACCCATCACGGCTGGAACCATGATGCTCAATTCGTCCTTCGTCTCCCCCACGATTGGAACGGAAAACTGATCGTCACCGGCGCTCCGGGAAACCGCAGGCAATACGCCTTGGACTTCACCATCAGCGATTGGGCCGTCTCCCGCGGTTACGCCTTCGCTTCAACGGACAAAGGAAATTCCGGCACCTCCTTTTATCGCGACGGAAAACACCCCGGTGATGCGGTGCGGGAGTGGCACCGGCGGGTCACGGAACTGACCCGGGCGGCCAAAGAAACCCTGCGGCTGAGATACGGGCGGGAGGCGGACCGAATCTACATCACCGGGATCTCCAACGGAGGTTATCTCACGCGTTACGCCCTGGAAAACCACCCGGATCTGTATGACGGCGGAGTCGACTGGGAAGGGACCCTGTTTCGCGCTGAAGGGCCCAACCTTTTCACGTATCTTCCTGTGGCGTTGCGCGAATACCCTTCTTACCGGTCCGGCGACCGCGGGGCCTACGGACGGATGATCGACGCCGGTTTCCCACCGGGATCCGAATTTCTGTGGGATTTCCACTATACCTACTATTGGGATCTGACCCAACGGATTTACCGGGAGGAGTTTGATCCCGGTTACGACGGAGAACGGGAGGCGGGAATTCCCTTTTGCCAATCCGGAACGCCCGGATGCGACACCGACTATGATTATGCTTCCCGCCCCCCTTCGGTGAAGGAAGCCATCCGAAAGGTTTCGTTGGACGGAACCATCGGAAAACCGTTGATCACCCTTCACGGCACCCTGGACACGCTGTTGCCCGCCCGAACCGATTCCGATGTGTACCACCGGTTGATCCGCCAGAACGGACGGGCCGAGCTTCACCGTTATTACATGGTGGAAGGGGGCACCCATGTCGACGCCCTCTACGACCTCTACCCCGACCGGCTGCGTCCCATTCTCCCCTGCTACCGGGAAGCCTTCGAGCACTTGGAAAAGTGGGTGGAAGAGGGCCGAAAGCCGCCTTCAAACCGGGAAATCCCACGGAAAGATCCGGATCCGGTGAACCACTGTTCCATGTAAGCAAAAAGACCGCTGTGATGTACAGCGGTCTTCATTATACACACCCGACCGTTCAAGCAGTGGTTCGTTTCACCGCCTCCGTAAACTGGGATTCCATCTCTTCCGACGGTTTCTCCGTCAAGAGGCTCACCACAAGGATGGCCAGAATACAGGCGATGAACCCGGGGATGATCTCATATACGTTGTCAAAGGCCGGGATTTGCTCCCAAATGATCACCGTCAACGCCCCCGCCACCATTCCGGCCAGGGCGCCCCATTTGTTCATCCGCTTCCAATACAGACTCAGGAGCACAACCGGTCCGAAAGCGGCACCGAAACCGGCCCAGGCATAACCGACCAGATTGAGGATCGTCTCATTCGGATTGAGGGCCAGCAAAAGGGCGATCAGTGCCACTCCCAGGAGGGACAAGCGCCCCACCAAAACCAGCTCCCGATCCGTGGCGGAGCGCCGGAAAAACGCCTTGTAGAAATCCTCGGTCAACGCGCTGGCCGTCACCAACAGCTGAGAGGAAATCGTACTCATGATGGCGGCCAGGATGGCAGCGAGCAAAAAGCCCGTAATCAAAGGATGGAAGAGTACTTTGGACAGAACGATGAAGACGGTTTCCGGGTTGTCCAGTTGAGTGTCCACCTGGCTGAAGTAGGCGATCCCCACCAGACCGGTGAACATGGCACCCACGATGGAGAAAATCATCCAGCCCATCCCGATCCGCCGGGCCTGCCTCATTTCCCGGACCGAACGAATGGCCATAAAGCGCACGATGATGTGGGGCTGTCCGAAATAACCCAGTCCCCAAGCCAACAGGGAAATAATTCCGATGGCACTGGTGCCTTTGAACAGGTCCAGCAATGCGGGATCGATGCCGTTGATTTCATTGAAGGTGGGCCCCCATCCCCCGGCTTCCATGACGGTGACGACGGGTACGAGAACCAGGGCGATGAACATGATGGTCCCCTGCACGAAGTCCGTCCAGCTGACCGCCAGAAAACCGCCGAAAAAGGTATAAAGGATCACGACACCGGCGGTAATCCAAAGCCCCCATACATAGTCCAGTTCAAAGGCAGACTTGAACAGTTCCCCCCCGGAGACCATGCCCGAAGAGGTATAGAAAGTGAAGAACACGAAAATCACCAGTGCGGATACGATCCGGAGAATCCGGGACCCGTCTTTGAACCGGTTTTCGAGATAATCCGGTATCGTGATGGAATTGTCGGCCACTTCCGTGTAGGTCCTCAACCGGGGAGCCACATACAACCAGTTCAGATAAGCTCCCGCCGTCAGCCCAACCACGATCCACGCGCTGCTCAACCCTGAAGCGAACATCGCTCCGGGAAGCCCCATCAGAAGCCAACCGCTCATGTCGGAAGCGCCGGCGCTCAAAGCCGTCACCGCCGGTCCCAGCGCACGACCGCCGATCATATAGTCCGACAGGTCAGAGGTCCGGTGATAAGCATAATAACCGATCACCAACATGCCGATCAGATAAACGAGAATGGATACAATCACTCCGTTCTCCATTGTTCATCCCCCCTAACTAAGATAACCCCATGATGCACGAAAAAGAACTCCGTGTCCATTGTATATTTCAGAATTTTCCATCTGAAGCATCAAATATTGGTACCGCTTTCGCGCCGTTTTTCCCGTTGGATCAGCATCCTCGCTTTCATATAGGTTTCCCGGTCCAACAACCCCGACCCGTGCAAATCGGACAGTTCTTCCTCCATCAGTTCCAGATCGCCCAACCGATCCCCCGTGTATACCGTAAATCCGAACTTCCGGAGCAGGATCCGCAGATCAAGCAGATTTCGAAGCGGTTCGCTCAATCTCAGCCACCTCCTCCCCGCACTTTAAATTTTTACAGATCGTCACAAGATGTCCGGCGATCCCGGTCAATCTATGATAAAATGAATGAAACCTTGATAAAAAGGGTGTGAAGAATGCCCTATTCCAATTTTATTCAAGTGAAGCGGATGGAAGGAGAACTCCTTCTGTCCCAAAAACGGAACCGGTTGGGTTGCACGTTGACCACCCGGGAACTGATTTTCCAGAAACCCCACGCCTCGTACCAGATCATGCTGAGTGACACGCTGGGGATTCTTCCCTACAAAGTGAACCGGAAACAGGAAACGGTGAAAAACCTTGCCGACACCGAGGTTTACCCCCTGTTTACGAATCAATATTACCGCATTACGGCCAGCCGTCTGTATGTCATTAACCGGAACGGCCGTTTTGAGCGGGATTCGACCGATCTGTTGGTCCCTTTGACCGACCGCTTTATCCGTTATATTGCCCGTTATACCGATCTCGTGTCCGTCTCCCCGACCTAAAAAACCCGCCCTTTCAGGCGGGTTTTTCCGTTCCGGCGGATTCTTTGCCGGCGCGGGACCGGATGATCGGGTAAGCGCGGAAGAGGCTGAGAGCGACGGTGGAAGCAAGAACGGCTTTCACCACGTCACCGGGGATGAAAGGCAACACCCCTCCGGCCAAAGCGGCATTCCAGTCCATTCCGACCGCATACACCAACCACAGAACACCGCAAAGATAGACAAAGGCGATTCCCCAGACCGCATGGTACAAGAACAGCTTCCAAAAGCGGAGTCGAGGCACAGAGCGCTCCGTCCACCGGCCGATCAGGTAAGCTGCCACCGGCCAGCTCCAAATGTAACCGGCCGTGGGGCCGACCAGGGCCGCCAGTCCACCTTTCCCGCCGGAAAGAACGGGAACACCAAAAGCGGCGAGGAGGATGAAAATGAGCATGCTGGCCGCTCCCATCCGAGCCCCCAGCACGGAGCCCGCCAACATGACCACCATCGTTTGCAGAGTGATCGGCACCGGCGGAATCGGAATGGCAATTTGTCCCGCCACCGCCAGCAAAGCCGCGAACATGGCGGTCAACGCCATGTTGCGGACCCGGGTTGTCGTTTCCGTCATGGAAACCACCTCTTTTTTTCGATGAGTTCTGGGAACCGTTCTCAGCATAAAGAAGAGGTTGACGATTGTCAACCTCTTAGAATAGCAGGTTTACGTTCATCTCTTTTGGAGCCGTTCCTTGACATAGACGGGAAGCCGGAAACAGGATTCGAAGAGGTCCCGGTTCACATATCGGTTGCCGTCTTCCTGCAGACGTTCGCTTCCTTCCAGGAGGGGGTCATGCTTCTTGGACGCGAGGGTGAAGCTCCAAACCCCTCCCGGGTAGGTGGGAATCGCCGCCAAGTAGGTCCGGACCACGGGAAAAAGGTCCTTCAGCGTCCGGTGGACCGAGGAAAGCACATCCGGGTGAAAGACGGGCGATTCACTCTGGCACACCATGATCCCGTCCTCTTTTAATGAACGGTGGACATCTTCGTAGAAGGGCCGTTCGAACAGGACTTTCGCCGGCCCCACCGGATCGGAAGAGTCCACCACCAAGACGTCGTAGGCGTCCCGACGGCGGCGGATAAACGCCGTGCCGTCCTCATAGTGGAACCGGATCCTCGGATCCGGCTCCCCGCTTCCCGCCACCTCGGGCAGGTATTTTCGGCTGGCCTTCACCACCTCGGGGTCGATCTCCACCATGTCCACGTTCCGGACGGAAGGATATTTCACCGCTTCCCGGGCAGCCCCGCAGTCCCCTCCCCCGATGATGCAAACATCGGACGGCCGGGGATGGGTCGCCAGTGGAATATGAATGATCATCTCATTATAGATAAAACCGTCTTTTTCCGTTGTCTGTACGATGCCGTCCAGAACCAGGGTCTTCCCGAACCCTTCCGTCTCCACCACGGCCACTTCCTGATAATCCGAGACCACCCGGTGGAGGATCCGGTTCACCTTCCAGTTGGCCCGGAAACCGAAGCGCTCTTCGGGGTCGGACAACCACTGAGTTCCGTCCGCTGCCGTATACATGCCGATGATGCCTTCTTTGTTTTCCATAGAGTCCACCCCGTTTTTTGGGTCTATTGTATCAGATGCTCGTTTTGGGCGAAATCCCGGAAGAGCGCCCGCACTTTCCGGATTCCTCTCAATAAAATGATGGAAAAGACCCTGTACCGGGGCCGTGATTTAGAGGGGTTTGCATCCCTGGAGATCCATGTCGGTCAAAGTGCCGCGAGAGGAGGAGAGGTGCCAGGAGGGAACCCATCCTTTCCCCCCGCACCGCCCGCAATGAAACAACCCCAGCGACGGAAGGGAGAAGTCCGTTCCCTTTCCGCTCATCATCCCGCCAACGCCTTTGTACCCGTCATCCGGCGGGTTCGTCACAGTGTGGTCGCCATCACATCCGAAGAGGAGTCGGTCCCCGACACCCGCTCTTTGTGGGACAGACTGTTGAGCGAATGGGGAGTGACGCCCGTCGAACCGGAGCCGGAGAGAAAACGGCAGTTCGGCTCGGGATTCGTCATCTCCCCCCGGGGGTACATTGTGACCAACGAGCACGTGGTCCGAAAAGCGAAACGGGTCGCCGTCCGTTTATACGGGAGAAAAAGCCCCCTCCCCGCCTCCGTCGTCTGGACGGATCCGTCCCGTGACCTGGCGGTGATCCAGGTCCGTTCCCACGTTCCGCTCAAACCGCTGGCGCTGGGATCTTCCCGCCTGACGGAAGTCGGGGAATGGTCGATCGCCATCGGCAACCCCCTCGGGCTCCACCACTCCGTCACCCTGGGGGTCGTAAGCGGAAAAGATCGGCCCCTCCAGATCCAGAACCGCCAATTCGGAAGCGTCATTCAGACCGATGCGGCCATCAACCCCGGCAACAGCGGCGGCCCCCTGATCAATATCCTGGGGCAGGCCATCGGGGTCAACACCCTCATGGTCTATCCTTCCCAGAGCATCAGCTTCGCCATCCCCATCGACGACATCAAACCCCTGATCCGGCCTTATTTGGATCGTTAAAGGGATCCACCCGAAATCACACGGTTGGGAGGAGAAATTCTCCCAACCTTCACTGCCTCAGAAGAGCGGTCACCGTAACCGTAGAAGGAACCCGCACACCTGACACAGGGCGGGTTCCTTCTTTTGAGTACCTGAGACGCGACTGGAAGTGGATGTATCGATGAGGAAAAGTCGTTGAATTTCATGTAAAGAAACCATTTGGATCCCGTTTAGCTTTGCTAAATCTCCTCTACGGGTGAAGGAGAGTTCTGATATACTGTCCACTGTAATAGGAGGAGAAGCTAGAATTGGATTTTATTAAAGGATGTTCTATCCTGGCCGTTTTATTTATACACGTCACAGCTGGTTACATTCATGAAGCTCCCTTTCTCGTAATTAACGGTCTGAGTCGTTTTTGGTACCGGTATTTTTTTTGATTTCAGGGTTAATTCTCTTTTACCGGTACGCTGGGAAAAATTCGATTTCCTTCGGTTTCTATCGAAAGAGGCTAATAAACATTGTCGTTCCGTATTTACTGTGGTCGTTCATTTACCTGATTTATTCTCAATTTACAGATCCCCAAAATGTGCCGGAGTCCCTTTTGGGTCTTCTTAAAAACCTGATGAGCGGACAAGCTTATTATCATCTTTACTTCCTCTTCGTGATGATCCAATTTTACTGCCTCCTCCCCTTCCTTCTTTGGTCTTTCCGTAAATGGGGAGGGTGGATCGTCCTATCGTTATCTCTTTGGTGCACTCTGGGAACGCAAACCTTAACTTGGGAGGAAACAAAGAACTTCTTTCCGGTACCCCTGGAAGAAGAGATGATTCGTCGCAGCTTCTTCCCCTGGTTGTTTTACTTTTGTGTTGGAGGATGGTTAGGTCTTCGCTTTCATCGGACTCTTTCCCATCTTCAAAGGTTGCCCTTAATGGGTCTTCTCGCTGTTTCCACAGCGGCAGGTGTACTTCTCGTTTATCAAATGGCTTGCCTTCATCGGGAAGGGTTTTATACTCCGGAAACGATTATTTACGCCCTGAGTATTTTGGTCCTTGGCCTTCAACTGGCTCAACGTTGCCGGTTTTCTTTGCTGGAGGCGACAGGCAGGCGTTCTCTCGCCATTTATCTGATTCACCCGCTAATGCTCAGCCTCTTGACCCCTTTAACGAAAAGCTGGATACCTGAAGAGACCTATCCTCAGTTTTTCTTTCTATTCTTTGTGGTACTGAGTATTTCAGTCGGATTAACGATGGTATTGGAACGAATACCTTATGGTTTTCTTTTGAAAGGGCGGTAAAATAGTATAATCATACAGAATGTATGACTCGTGTTGAACAACATCAGACGTGATTTAGGTCGTGGGCACCAATGAATGCTGAAGGCTCGGAACAACTGACGTTTTCTCAGATGTCTCCCTGCTGACAACGCGGCCATCCACCCCGGCAACAACGGCGGTCCCCTGATCAATATCCTGGGGCGGACCATCGCAGTCAACACCCTCATAACCCTTCTGTAAATGATTGGCTATTCGGTAAAATGAATATGACATGGAGGGACAACATGAATTCCTGTTCCATTAACCATGAATGGGTCGACGAACTTTCCGACATGATCGCCACCGGACAGATCCAAAACCAATGTCGCCTGCTGGGTGAAGGTTTGAGTGGCAGGGTGTACGAGTATGAAAACTACGCCGTGAAAGTGTTCAAAGAGGATGGCAGCGAAAACCGCGGTGATCTCATCCTGAACCGCCTCCACCATCATCCGGCCTTCCCCACCCTTCATCACCACGAGGACCGGTTCATGGTGATGGACAAGGTTGACGGTTCCACTCTGGCGACCGAGCTGAAAAACAGTGCAAAATTGAAGGAGTCTTACTTCGAACAGATCGAGAAATACACGGAAGAATGTTTCCAAGAAGGTATCGTCCCGAAGGACATGCACCTGAACAACCTCATGGTGGACCGGGACAACCGAATCAAAATCGTCGATGTGGGACGTTTTCTCCACACCGATCGGCCGGAATCGTTCAAAGACGACCTGACCGAGGATCTGAAGAATCTGCACCATTCTCTGTTCGGTTTCTTTTCTCCCTTCCGTAAGAAACGCAGATACCGCTCCGATTCATCCGGCTCCTACGACCGTCGCCGTTCTTATTCGTCCCGTTCGTATTCTTCCTCCCGCCGCAGACACCGGAAACATCGCAGGAGAGGGTATCGTTCCTCCTCTTGAGGGCGGGAGATCAAGACAACTCCTCCCGATCCACATGCACGGTTTCCCCTCATTGAGGCGAGACCGGAAAAGTGAAGAAAAATTCCGCCAGTACTATAAAAAGCCTGTCGATCTGCCACTTTGTAAACAGCCTCAGCCCCAATCAATGGGGCTTATTTTTTGCAGTAACTCACTTTTTTAATTCCGCCGAAGAGTTCTGCATCTTTATTAGGACTGCCCAGAATCAGTACCCGCAGGTAAAAGTATTGTGAAAAAGTGAGCGGCGGCATTTACCCGAAGCCGCTCCGGTTGTACTCACAGAGCACAAGTCTCGCCTGGGTCACTTCACTCCCGGTCTCGCTATGCACTACAGAGCACCAGTCTCGCCTGGGTCGCTTCTCTCCCCGGTCTCGCTATGCTGTCCGGCAGGGATGGTTGCACTTCTGCTCCGAATCTTCCTGCTGTGTTCAGGGGCAAAGGCCTGGCAACACAGAGAAAGCTTTTGCCCCTGAACGCCCTTGCCGGCTGATTCTCCGCCGGGCAGGACAGCAAAAGGCGCTGTTTCGGTTAACGCTTCCTTTCTTCTGGTCCTGACAAGATGCTCCCTCTGGGCAAACGAGATTCCATTCCCCACCTTGCCGACCTCACTCAACGGGACGGTATTCAGATTCGAATCCGGTTGTTACAGCCAGATGCCGGAGCCTGTTGTTCAGATAATATTTGTCCCAGTCCATCAACTCGGAAGTGTTGATCCCTTCGGTGATATAACGGCTGAAGTCCCAGACTGTTTTTTTAATGTCCGGAGACCCTGCCTCGGCAATCATTTGCAAGACCGTAATGATTCCTTCCATGACGGTGAGATCACCGGAAGCATAATATCTGATCTGATAAAAACTTTTGTACAAAAAATAAGAAAAAGATTGCAAGCGGAGAATCAGACGTAATTGTCGATGATCGTCATAATGATACGGTCGGGCGATCGAATACCGGCTCAGCATGGTTAAAATTGTACCGATACGGTTGATACAGTTCACAGCAGTGTGGGGGTCATTGATTCCCGGGGATACCGCTCGGAGGGCGATTTCCACCAGTTGATGCAGGCCGAATTCAATATCCTGCACCGCCGTCCGCTCATTTCCCAACACAATGAAGTCCAGATATTCCAGGACGTTGATCTCTCTTTTGGAGCACCTCCGGTAAGAAAAGATCTTGGTACCTTTAGTGACAAAATCCCCGACGGACTTCTCCATCACGATCACGACATCATCAATCGCTGCGATATGGATCATTCCCGCCACATCGATATACTGGATATACCCCGAATCCCGGGCTATTACCGGTTGCAGGTCGGTTCTGCGGAAGAGGGTGTCCATATTTTCAGGGGGCCTTTCCTCCCCTAACACGGTGTTGAAATGGGAGGCCATGCTCTTGAGGGTCCGTTCCGTCAACTGGCTGATCAAGTTGTTCACCTGGATCCAGGTAGCCACATGATGAATGAAATATACAAAGAAAGCGAGACAGGCAATCGCGATATTGACCGCGAAGGTCGGGGTGATCAACAAGGTTTTCGGTTGTGCCCGGTTCAAAAACAGCAGGATGAACAGGGTATAAATGAAACCGGCGACAAACACCCCCAGAACCCGTTGGGTAATTCGATCCGATATAAAATTTTGGAGCGTGCGTGGCGAATACTGCGATGTGTAAGTTGTCAGAACCACCATGATTGACGAAAAGGTAATGGTGATCATGGTGAAGATAGCGACAGCAAGAGAACTTAAAATGATCTTCGCCAAATCGATGTCAGTGAGCAAAGCCTGAAAAAACCAAGTTTTCTTCTGTTCAATCGACAGGACCCTGTCCAGTTCCACTGTGAGGTAAGCAGCAAATAACGCCAGAAAGCTGAACAGGATCGGAAGGAACCAGAATTTTTGTCTCAAACGAATCCAGAACTTTATCAACGGCACTACCTCTCATCCTTTTGACGCCTGTATCCTTTTATTCCCATATCATATTCAGTTTATGAGATCAGTCATGAAACAGGGGCCTCTTACCGAAAGGCTTTCCTCTCGTTTTACTAAAAAACAACCGCTCCAACAAGGAGCGGTTCAATTATGTCCGATCATGCGCAGGGTTGTATTAAGATATTTCAGACTCCCCCTATTTTTTCCTCGGCAATGCGAGTCCTCGGCCGATGAAGTTAGCGGAAACCGGCTCGCGTCCTGTTTCCCGCACCCAGATTGAAAGCTGACCGATATGATGAATTTCATGGGCAATCACGTGGCGCAGGACCTCTCCCCAGTAGACAGATATCTCTCCCTGATTCCAGGGGGCTTTGACCACGCGGTGTTCCATGTCGTCATTCCATTCGGCCAGGAAACCCGCCACCTCCTGATGATAAACGTCTGCCAGTCTCCGAACTTTATCCAGGCTGTGATAGTTACTAAAACTTTCCGGAAAATCGGGTTTGCCCTGTAACCTTCGAACCCAACTCCATTCGACGTCCGCAATATGAAAAAGGGTGTGCAGGATCCCACCACTCCGCCTGTCCGTGCACGTAACAATTCAACCTCCGGAACGCCCTCACACCATTGAAACCAGTTCTCTCTCACCTGCCAGTTGTAGCGGAACAACTCTAACAATAAGATCCCCCCTTTGGCTTCAGTTGAAATCATCCTCCGTCAGCACAGGGAACCCCTTGAATATACTTTCGTAAAATCCGAATTCCGGTTACAACGCTTCTAATGATCAGCCCCTTGAGTGTAGCGGGGCTATTGCTATTTTCATGAATCAAAAAAACCACCCGGTCTGGAAAACCTGACCCGAGGCGGCTCTATTCGTCCTTCTTTGCAGCGGAATCGTTGAGTTCCGCCATGATTTTCGGCATAAACATCCGGTATCCCCGCCCGACTCCGTTCACCGCGGCAAGAAACATCCTCCGATCTTCTTCGGACAGGTCGGCCAGGTTTTCAGATTCTTCCACCACCCGATTCAAGGCTTCCAGGAACTCATCCACCAATCGGCGCGCCCGCTCCCATTCTCCGCCTTCCGCACGGTCGAGGACGGCCTCCCTGACCCAATCTTCCACTTCCCGGTTGCCCCGTGCGGCGGCTTTCCGAACGGTTTCCCACTCCTCGGGCGTAAGGTTGATGGCCAAACGTTCCCCTTGTTCCCGCATCCTCATCGATTCCTTCCTTTTTCATCAGCTTCTTCCGAGACGATTATACCACAGGGATGCGTGAGAACCGAATGCTCAGCTTTCTTTTACGCCCCGGATCAGAACCTTCACCACTTCGGGACGGGAGAATTCGGGAGGGGGTTGGATCCCCTGTTTCAGCATGCGACGCACTTTCGTACCCGACAGGATGACATGATCGTCCCCGGGGTGGGGACAAGTCTTATAAGAAGCCATTCCTCCGCAGCACTTGCAATAAAAGCTGTGCTCGAAAAAGAGCGGGGTGATGCCCAATTCGTCTTCTTCGAATTGGGAAAAGATGTTTTGCGCGTCATAAGTGCCGTAGTAGTCCCCGACTCCGGCGTGATCCCTTCCGACGATAAAATGGGTGCACCCGTAGTTTTTCCGGACCAAGGCATGGAGGATGGCCTCCCTCGGGCCGGCGTAACGCATCGCCGCCGGATACACGCCGAGAAAAACCCGTTCCTTCGGATAATAATGGTGGAGAATGGTACGGTAGCTCTCCAGGCGGACTTCGGCCGGGATATCTTCTTTTTTCGTTTCCCCCACCAAAGGATTCAGGAACAAGCCGTCCACCGTCTCCAGTGCCGACTTTTGAATGTACTCATGAGCCCGGTGCACCGGGTTGCGCGTCTGAAAGCCGACGACTTTTTTCCATCCCCGGCTCAAAAAAATCTCCCGGGTCTGTTCCGGTTCGAACCAATGCTCCGAAAAGGGACCGTGATCCGGATGCCGGAGAAGACGAACCGGCCCTCCCGCATACAGGGGAGACGCTTGATAGAGCCGGGCCACCCCGGGATGATCCGGGTCTCCCGTTTGAAAAACCGCTTCCGCTTCCCGCCACCGGTCAACACGATAGAGTTCTTCCGCCTCCATCACCGCATAAATGAGGCCATCGGGTCCCTTAAGCGCCACCGGTTTCCCTTCCCGTATTTCCGAGGCTTCCTCCTCTTTCACCGGAAGGGTGACGGGAATGCTCCAAACCGTGCCGTCAGCCAACCGCATCCGGTCCAGGACGGAACGATAATCTTCTTCTCCCATAAAGCCCGTCAGGGGTGAGAACACACCGGTGGATATGCATTCCACGTCGGAGAGGCTCCGCTTCGAGATCCGCACGGACGGGTATTCTTCCGCCCGTTTCAGCCATTCGCTCCCCTCCTCCGTCCCGCAGACCCGGTTGATCAACACTCCGCCGTGGGGCAAAACACCCATCCACATCTCCTCCCCTGCTGGAATCAGAAATTCCCAATTCCTTTTTTGTCTTTTGCCGGATGAAGGCCGCATTCGGTTTTGCCGGTTCCGGACCAACGTCCCGCCCGGGGATCTTCCCCGGGTTGCACCTGCCGGGTACAGGGAATGCAGCCGATGCTGGGGTACCGGTGATCATGCATCGGGTTGTACGGGATCCGGTTTTTCCGGATGTACTCCCATACCTGATCTTCTTTCCAACACGCCAGCGGATTCAGTTTCACCATTTGAAATTGCGTGTCCCATTCCACCACTTTCGTATGCTCCCGGGTCGGGGATTGCTCTCTCCGGATGCCTGTGCACCAGGCGTCATAGTGCTTCAAAAACCGGCTGAGGGGCTCCACTTTCCGGAGAAAACAGCAAGCATCGGGGTCTCTTTTCCACAGTTCATCGCCCCAGAGTTGGGCCTGTTTTTCCAGGGTATACGCAGGACGGACCCGCTTAAAGTCGATGTCGTATTTTTCGGCGAGCCGGTCCCGGGTCCGATAGGTTTCTTCAAACAGGAGATCGGTATCCAGATAGAAAATGTCGAGATCCGGTGCCACCTGTTGCAGCATGTGGATCAGGGCCACATCTTCGTAACCGAAGCTGCACGCCAGGGTCATGGATGAACCAAAGCGCCGGGCCCCCCACTCCAGAATTTCCCACGGCTTTGAGCCGCACAGATCTTCCGCTGCCTTTTCCGCCTCCTCCCGCCGTCGCTTTTCTTCCGGGGAAGGACGGCGGGGTTGATCCGATTGGTTGGACATTGATTTCCCTCCTCCCCTTTTTCCTTATTCGAAAACCGGTCGGATGGTCACATGTCCCACCCCATTTGTCATGAAAATCCACTTCAAAGGAGCTCACTTACTCGATGGAGCAGACGAACCCCGCTCTCCCCCCAAGATTTCCGCTCCGTCTTTTGCTACAATAAATCTGTGACCGAGACCCCAAATCCCAAGGAAAAAAGGAGAGTGGAGAATGGAACTGGTTGTCTACCTGGCCGGACAGATCCACGATGACTGGCGCGATCAACTGCGGAAAAAAGCCGAGGAACGGGGACTTCCCCTGGTGTTCAAAGGCCCCCAGGAAAACCACGACCGTTCCGATGCGATCGGGGAACTGATCAAAGGGAAACAACCCAATCAGGTCTACCGTGACCAGGCTGCATCGGAATTCAACAACCTGCGCACCCGCATCTGGATGGAGAAAGCGGATGTGGTGATTGCCCTTTTCGGCGAAAAATACCGGCAGTGGAATACCGCCATGGACGCCGCCGCAGCGATCCAGGCGGGGAAGCCCCTGATCCTGGTCCGCCCCGAAGAACTGGTCCATCCCCTGAAAGAACTGGCCCAACGGGCCCAGGTCGTGGTGGAAACCCCGGAGCAGGCACTGGATGCTCTGGCCTACGTCCTGGAATAAAACCCACCACAAAAACCGGCCTTCGCGGGCCGGTTTTGAGTAAGAGGACACATGCTCCAGAAGCGATGTGAATAAGTGAGCGTCAGCATTTACCCAAAGCCGCTCCGGTTGTACTCACAGAGCACAAGTCTCGCCTGGGTCGCTTGCGCTCCCCGGTCTCGCTATGCTGTCCTGCAGAGATGTGGGCAATTTTGGGTAAACGCTTCCCCTTTTCTCGAATCGAACATGAAATCACAACGCTTCTATCGCCGGCGGGGGACCAGATTGGCGGGCTGGGTCTCAAACACATAGAAATCGATGTTGATGTTCATCAGGATATGATCTTTGCCCGTCTCCCGGTCCCGGACCAGGACGAAATCCCGGCCCACCTCCCGAAGGGTCCCCGTCAACACTTTGGCGGGCCACTGAGGGTTATTTTCATATGTTTGGTAAAACGTGATTTCTTTCCCGATATTCTGGTGTAAGAGATCCTCCGTGTACACCCTCTCCTCCCTCCGCTGGGAGGTCCAGCCTTGGGCCGAAGGGTGGATCGGCGGTTGGTTCCAGTACACGTCGATCACCTCCTTTGTCAATACACACTGGGACAGTCGGAAGGAGTGGGGAGGTAGAAGCAGTGGGACTTATACCGGCCGCTGAGGGCCTGGTTGAACCACCTCGGCGGGCAAGCTCCCGCGGGCCGGAAAAACCAGAGGGCGTAGGTGGCGGGGTCCCTCCTCTCTCCTTGGATCACCCGGTTAGCCAAACGAATTTCCCTTTGTCGGGCCCGTTGGTAAAAATAGGGCTTCTGGACCGCCTCAAAGCCCCCCGGGGATTGGAAGATCATCTCTTTGACCGTCCGAATGTCTTCAAAATCCAGACAATCCGCCACCACCCGGTTGACTCCCACATTGCCGACTAAAATCATCCCTATTTCACCATCTTCTTCCGCCTCCGCCCGGATCAACCGGGCAAGCAGCCGTCTCTCTGCAGCGGTTGCTCTGATCCTGGCCATTGCTGTCACCTCGAAAACACTTTATTCCCGGAGGAAAAAAAAAAGAACCGGCACGGCCGGTCGAGGTTTGGTGAAGCTTGATTTTCCATGGTGACAAACCGCTTCAGGCACGGTAAGCCGTCCGGCCGTTCACCACGGTGAAGAGGGTCCGGGCCTTCAAAAAGTCGTCGGGATCTCCCGACAAAAGGTCACGGTCAAAGATGGACAGATCGGCGTATTTCCCCGGGGTGACGGTTCCCCGCTCCGCCTCTTCCCCCGCGGCAAAAGCACTTCCCAACGTAAAGAGGCGAAGGGCTTCCGACGGAGTCAGTTTCTGTTCCGGCCCGTATCCGCCGTGCTCTTCCCCGGGAGCGTGCCGGGTGACGGCCGCATGCATACCGAGAAGGGGATCGACGGGCTCGATCGGGGCGTCGCTCCCCCCGCCGGCGGGCACCCCTCTCCGGATCAGCGTCTTCCAGGCATAGGAGGTGGGAAGGAGCGCTTCCGGCAGCCGGTCGGCCACCCAGGGGAAATCGCCGGCCACAAAACGGGGCTGGATATCCACCGCCAAAGGCAGACGTTCCATCCGTTCCAGCAAGTCCTCTCGGAGCACCTGGGCGTGGATCAGCCGGTCCCGGAAGAAGGCCTCCCCTTTGGTCAGGGGATGTTTTTCCAGAGCCCGAATCACCATTTCCGCCGCTTGGTCCCCGATGGCATGAACCGCCACGGGCATCCGTGCCTCCCGGGCTTCCCGGACGATCGCTTCCAGCCTTTCCTGGGTGTGGACGGCAAACCCGCGGGTGGAAGGGTCGTCGGCGTAAGGCCGCGACAACAGGGCAGTCCTTCCGCCGAAGGATCCGTCAGCGAACAGTTTGACAGCTCCGAAACGAACCCAGCGGTCCCCTTCCCCCGGCTTCAACCCGGCTTCCCGGTATTCCCGGAGAAAAGGGTGGTACACCAAATGATGCGTGCGGAGGAAGATTCCTTCCTCCCTCAGCCCGCGGTAGATTCGGAGCAGGGCATCCACGCTTTCAGCGGACCGCAGATCCTCGGTGTGGACGCCGGTCAAACCCTTTGCCAGAGCATCCCGGGCCCCCAGGCGTGCGAACTCCATCCTCTCCGCCGGCGACCGGTTCGGGATGGCATCAAAGAGCGGTTTGGAGGCATTCTCATACACGAGACCGTTCAAGTCGCCCCGTTCGTCCCGCCCGTACTTTCCGTCGGAGGGGTCCGGCGTGTTCCGGGACAGTCCCGCCGCACGGAGTGCCGCGCTGTTGACCGCCTGGACGTGGTGGCAGATGCGGGTCAGCATAACCGGCCGTTCCGGCGAGATGCGGTCCAACTCTTCCCGGGTCGGAGGCTCCGGCACCGAAAAGCGGTTCTCATCCCAGTTCATGCCCAACACCCATTTCTCCGCCGGCGTCTTAGCCGCCCGTTCCCGGACCGCCCGAAGGAGTTCCTCTTTGGAACGGACCTTGGATAAGTCCAGCATGGACAGTTTCATTCCGTGCCCCATCAGGTGGAGGTGACTGTCCGTCAAACCGGGGTATACATAAGCGCCTTCCAGGTCCGTCCGGGGAACGTCAGCCCGTCCTCCCTGAAGCAGAATTTCTTCCGTGGTGCCGACGGCGGCGACCCTTCCGTCCTCCACCAGTACGGCTTCCGCCCGGGAGAGGGTGGCATCCAGGGTAAAAATCCGGCCGTTGTAAAAGATGTGCTTCTCCATGGCTCCCCTCTTTTCTTTATCAGAATTCGCGCACCGGCAGGTCGCCCGGAATGTTGGAGCAAACCTGTTGTCGCCCGATCCGCCGAAACGGAACGGAAGACCGGCCACTCCGGGAGAAGAATGCCTCCCCATTGTACCGAACCGGACCCACCTTTCACAAACCGGCTCCCCACGGGAGGAAAAGAGAGAGGAATCAAACACCCGGCAAGGAATCAATCATCCCTTGAGTGGTCCGTCCCCTGCCCAAGAAGCGTTGTGATTTCATGTTCGTTTCGAGAAAAGGGGAAGCGTTTACCCAAAATAACGACTTTGCTGTCCTGCCCAGCGGAGAATCAGCCTGCAAGGGCGCTCAGGGGCAAAAGCTTCTCTGTGTGGCATCCGAAGGCGTTTTGCCCCTGCCCGCAGCAGGATGATTCGGAGCGGACAGTGCAACCATCTCTGCAGGACAGCATAGCGAGACCGGGAAGCGTAAGCGACCCAGGCGAGACTTGTGCTCTGTGAGTGCAGCCGGAGCGGCTTTGGGTAAATGCTGCCGCTCAATTCTTCACAACGCTTCAAGGAGCCGTAAAAAAACCCGGCACGCCGGCCGGGATCCAAATTTAAACGGCGGTTCCCACTTCCGGGGACCGGTTTTTTGCGGCAGCTTCGGTTCCGAACACCCGGCGGACGGAGATTCGGGCAAGATCCAGACCCAACTCCGCCACCAGCACCGACGGGTAGGAAGGATCCCAGCGGCGGAGAATGAACGCCGCCCCCCCTTCCGGAGACACCGTCGTTTCCTCCACGGACAGTCCGATCGATTCCAGACGGGATTTCAGCGTTTTTGCCTCCGGAACCCCGTGTTCCCGGGTCTCCAGACAGACAAAGCGGCGCCCCCCTGTTTCCGCTGCCGGCAGAATCAACGGTTCCGTCTTCAGGGAACGCATCGGCGAAGGGAGGAGCGACAGGTTGCACAGATCTTCCACCACCGCACTGGAGGTGGGTTGCTCCCCGGCCCCTTGTCCGACCAACGTAACGTCCTGAACCATGTCCCCTTCCAGATGGATCGCGTTGTAAACACCGTTGACAGAAGCGAGGGGATGAGGCAGGGGAAGGAGAGCCGGCTCCACTCCAAGGGAGATGGGCCCATTCTCCCCGTACTGCTCCCCCACAGCCAACAGCTTCACCGTATATCCCAACCTTCGGGCCATCGCCAGCTCGACGGCTGTCACATCCCGGATCCCTTCGCGTTGTACATCGGAGACGGAGATATCCGCTTCAAAGGCGAGGCGGCCCAGGATCACCAGCTTGTACACGGCGTCAAATCCGTCCACATCCGCCGAGGGATCGGCCTCGGCATATCCTTTTTGCCGGGCTTCTTCCAGCACCTGTTCAAAAGGGGCGGCCTCCTCCGCCATCCGGGTGAGGATGTAGTTGGTCGTTCCGTTGAGGATGCCGGAAACGCGATGGATCCGGTTGCTTTTCAAAAAGTGAATGAGCGTCCCCAGCACGGGGATCCCTCCGCCAACACTGGCCTCATAGAAGAAGTGCACGCCATTGCGTCGGGCCATGCGCTCCAATTCCACGCCGTGTTTGGCCACCAGTTCCTTGTTGGCGGTCACAATGTGACAACCGGCCTCGATGGCCTGCTCCACATAGGTCCGTGCCGGCTCGATCCCTCCGATCGCCTCCACCACCACTTGGATCTCTTCCTTCAGCACCCGCCGGAAATCGGTGGTAATAAGCGGCTTCACTTCGGCGGGGCGTTCCTTGGCGGCGTTTTGTACAAGAATGCTCCGGATGTCAAAAACGGCTCCCGTCCGTCTCAGAATGATCTCCTCCTGGGACCTCAACGCATGAAACACTCCCGCACCCACGGTACCGAATCCCAACAATCCCACGCGGATCCGTTTCAAAGCCCCACTCCCCTTTCTCTCATAAATAAAAAGATCCCCTCGGATAGAAGAGGGGATCGTTGGTTGCGAACCGGAGCGACCCAACGAGGTCCCACTCCTTATCTCTCAGCGCCCCAAGGGCACTGCAGGATTTGGCACCTTGCCCGCGGCGTTCGCGGGCGGGTTGCCGGGTTTCATCGGGCCAGTCCCTCCACCACTCTCGATAACGAGCGATCCGTTTGTCGATTCAATTGTAATTAGGCTCTATTATAGGCGGACCCCTGGATGAAGTCAATTCTAAATCGACAGTGAAATCAAACTCAGGAAAGAAAAAATTTCGGGGATTTGTCACAACCCCCTCCAAACCCCCATGTACAGATCCTCTAAACTGGAATCAGACTTCAATCCAACAACCAAGGGAAAGGAAGGCGTCCCATGAACCTGTACATCCTGATTCCCCTCGCCGTCTGCATCCTGTCCCTGGTCTTCACGGTCATCCTGGGAAAAAACCAGGAACGGGAATCCCAAAAATACAACCGGAGTTTCACTTACCTGGCTCTGGTATACAGCATTGGCATCTCCGTCAGTGCGTTGGCCGTCGCCTTGATTCTGGCTTTCTACTCGTGACGCTGGCCGTTCAGGGATGTTCCCGTCCCTCGCCGGGTGGGATCACCCGATTTTTGAGCACACCCAGTTTTTCGATTTCCAGCTCCACAACATCTCCCGGTTCCAGCCACCGGTGAACCTCGGTTCCCAGTTCGAGAATGCACCCCGTCCCCACGGTGCCGGAACCGATCAAATCCCCGGGGAGCAACGTGCAGTTTTTGGATGCCTGCTCGATCATCCGGGCAAAGGAATGGGTCAAATCGCCCACATTTCCCCGGGATAGCTCCCGCCCGTTGACCCGTGCGGTCATCGTCAGATCGAAGCGGTCCCCCTGTCTCCGATCCTCCAATTCATCCAGGGTGACGAGCCACGGACCGACCGAGGTGGCGAAATCCTTCCCTTTGGCCGGTCCCAGTCCCACTTTCATTTCCTTCCGCTGCAAATCCCTGGCGCTCCAGTCATTCAGGACAGAAAATCCGGCGACATGATCCAGCGCCCGTTCCGCCGGAATATCCCGTCCCCCCTTGCCGATGACGAAGGCCACCTCCAGTTCGTAATCCAACTCCCCGGTATTCGGCGGCTTCTCCACCGGGGCGTCGGGACCCACAATGGAATGGGGATTGGAAAAATAAAAGACGGGGATTTCGTACCATTCCGGCACCATCTCCAATCCCCTGCGGGCCCGCGCCGTCTTCACATGTTGTTCAAAGGCATAGAAATCCCGGAAACTTCGCGGCCCCGGAAGGGGTGCCGCCAGCTCCGCCGCATCCAGCGGAATCGCCACCGGCTCCCCTTCCACCTCAAGGGAAGCCGGATTCTCCCCCTTCAGGACATCGGTCACCCGGAAGAGGATTTCCATCCCTTCCTCCCCGCTCTCCAAAAAAGCCAACATATCCGTCGGCAACACCCGGGTGATGGGAAGCCCTTTGTTCAGGGTCGCCCACTCTTGGGCAAAACCGACATCCACGATGTGTCCGTCCTGCACCCAGCCGATCCTTGCCCCCGCCGGTTCGTCTCCACTGATGGTCAATTCGGTTTTTTTCACGGTGTATGTGACCAGTTTCATTCCTCGATCCCTCCTCTTTTATTCAGCATATTTGCACATCCGGAACCCCGGCAAGCCCTTTTTCCAAAAAGAAAAAGCCCGTGCGGGCTTTGTGTCTGCTGACAAACCTTAGAAGCGTTGTGAAAAAGTGAGCAGCAGCATTGACCCAAAGCCGCTCCGGCTGCACTCACAGAGCACAAGTCTCGCCTGGGTCGCTTGCGCTCCCCGGTCTCGCTATGCTGTCCTGCAGAGATGCAGGCACTGTCCGCTCCGAATCATCCTGCTGCGGGCAGGGGCAAAACGCCTGCGGATGCAACACAGAGAAGCTTTTGCCCCTGAACTCCCTTGCAGGCTGATTCTCCGCTGGGCAGGACAGCAAAGTCGCTATTTTGGGTAAACGCTTCCCCCTTTTCTCGAAACGAACATTAAATCACAACGCTTTTAGAAAACGGCAGAGAACTCAATTTCCGGCGGAGCACCCTGTCTCTCCATTACAACGCGGAATGAAGCCGTTCCATCCGGAGACACTGCTCCGCGATCCGGCGGGCCGCATCGGGCACCGCCAATTGTCCGAGGCGCTTCGCCATGTCCCTCCTCTGTCCGGGGTGGGTGAGAAGGTGTTCCGCCAGGAGCCGGACGGTGTCCGGCCGGGCGTGAAGCGCCGCTCCCCGCCGGATCAGATACTGCTGATTGGCGTACTCCTGGCCGGGCAATGCCTCAAACAACAGCAACGGCAGCCCTTTGGCCATGGCTTCCGTCACGCTGAGCCCCCCCGGTTTGGTCACCAGGAGATCCGCCGCATCCATCAGCAGGGAGACATCGTTACGGTAACGATCCACCCGGATGTTCACGTTTTGATTTTGGGAGCAGAGTTCCCGGTAGATCGTATGGTTTTTCCCCGTCAATACCTGAATCTGGGCGGAAACTTTCATGTGGCCAAGTTCCTCCACCACCTTGGGAAGCGGACCGCATCCCATTCCTCCCCCCATCACCAGGATCAAAGGCGTGCCAGGCTCAAACCCCAGCCTGAAGCGGGCTTCTTCGGCCGGAATGCGGGTCCCGAAACGGACATCACAAGGGATCCCCGTTTCCACTGTCCGGCACCCGGTCTGCCACCTCAGGCGGTCCTGCTCCGAGCGGTCCAGAAGCTGAGGCGGAAGGCAGAGAACCCGGGGCACCCGCGCCAACCAAAGGGGGTGGAGTTCGTAGTCCGTCACCACCCCCGTGGACGGCAGATGCCTCCAACCCGGGGGGAGGAGAAGCAGGGAAAAGGGGTGAGTGGTGACCAGACGTGTCGGCTGAAAGCGGAACAACACCCGTTTCAGTTTTTTCCGGATCGTCCACCCCATCTTTTCGATAAAACCTTTGGAGACGGTTCGGAGGATCCGGGAGTGGGAGGTGCTGTCATAGAGATAATGATAAAAAGAAGGAAACCGGTTCAACATCTGACCGTAACCCGATTGGATGAAAGGATGAAACCTGCCCGGCACCAATTCCAGCAGGTCGACCGTTTTCACACGGACGCCGGCGGTGCGCTCCAGTTCCCGGGATACAGCCTGTGCGGCGGCGTTATGTCCCGTCCCGAACCCCAGGGTCAGGACCATGACACGCTCCAATGATTCTCCCCCCTTCTTCCCACATTATAATCCGGTCTGCCCGGAAACGGGCCATTTTAACGGGATTTATACGAAAGTTTAATCCAACTCCGCCTAATTTAACATGAATCGGCCAAGGTGACAAAGACCCGATACAAGATCGGCCCCCTCGGGGGCCGATCCCATCAGGACTTGGGCTTGTTGCGGGCCAGCTCCTCCTGAGCCATCTTGACCAGTTCTTTGACCATCTGGCCGCCCACCGGCCCGCCCATCTTTCCCGCTTCCTCTGTTTTCAGGTTCCCGTTGTAACCCCCGGCTCGGTAAGGAACGCCTGCCTGTCGGGCCATCTCCGTTTTTGTATCCACAGCTCCCCTTACCGGCCGTCCCGTCTGCTCGCTGATGATGCGGGACTTGAGACGTTCCATGCCCTCCCGTGCTTCGGGGACGAGAAGTTGATTTCGTCTGCGGGCCATTTTGCTTGCACCTCCTTGAAGCGTTGTTAATAAGTGAGCGACAGCATTTACCCAAAGCCGCTCCGGCTGCAAGTCGCTATTTTGGGTAAACGCTTCCTCTTTTCTCGAAACGAACATGAAATCACAACGCTTCTTGGGAAATAGTCTTTCCCAAAGAAAAAAGACCGTCCATCACGGACGGCCGGTTTCATTATTTGGCAAAGATGTGTTTTCCGATTTTATCGATTTGGGGACGGCTCCAGATCCAGTCGGAGGTCGCCGTGTTGGGGTTGAAGTAATACAGCGCTCCTCCGGAAGGATCCCAGCCCTTGATGGCATCCTGCACCGCTTTGTGAGCCTGTTCATCGGGTTGCAACCAAATCTGCCCGTCGGACACGGCAGTGAAAGCGCCGCTTTCCAAGATGACCCCTTTAGCGGTGTCCGGGAAATTATCGGACTCCATCCGGTTCAGGATGACCGCAGCCACGGCCACCTGACCTTTATAGGGTTCACCGCGGGCCTCGCCGTGGACGGCTCGGGCCATCCACATCCGATCCTCGCGACTCAGGGAAACCCGGTTCTTCGCTTCCGAATTCACCTTGTGATGCGGGGTGTGTTTCTTCAGATGCGCCCAGGTTTCCGGGCCGGCGATTCCGTCAATGCGGAGACCGTGATCTTTTTGGAACCGGATGACATGACGCTCGGTATCCAGACCGTACACTCCATCAATTTTCGTATGATAACCCAATTTATTAAGACGGGCCTGGAGATCCCAGACGTCCCCGTTTTGGCTGCCGTAATACACCATGGTCGGAGCCGCAGCTTCCGCCTGCTGGTGGCCGAAGGGAAGCACGGATCCGGTGAGCGCAACGGCTGTCGCCACACAGATGGCAAGCCATTTCTTCTTCATCACATGATCCCTCCTTATAGCCTCCGAGGTTAGCTGACGGGTTCGGGAAGGAGCTTTTCCCGGCCGCCTTCGGGCGGCTTCACCCCAAAATGTTTTGCATCCCCCGTACCTGCGAAAACCTGCAGGATTCGGCTTTATTTACATACATTAGGAATTATAATCAGGGATTGGATATCCCTCAACCAACAATGATTGTAATTTTAAGTTATATTTTTCCTTGCCTGAAACAATAAAGAAAGCGCAACGGCTTTGGCCGTTGCGCCCTTGATGGGGGAGAAATTACTTTTTGGCTTCCTGGTAGCGCTTGTTGACTTCGTCCCAGTTGACCACGTTCCACCAAGCTTTGATGTATTCCGGACGCTTGTTTTGGTACTTGAGGTAGTAGGCGTGCTCCCAAACATCCAGACCCAGAATCGGAGTATGTCCTTCCATGTAGGGGCTGTCCTGGTTGAGGGTGTTGATGACGGCCAGGGAACCGTCGTTTTTGACGATCAGCCAAGCCCATCCGCTTCCGAAACGGCCCACCGCGGCGTTGGTGAACTCCTCCTGGAATTTCTCAAAACTTCCAAAGGTGTCGTTAATCGCCGTCGCCAGGTCGCCGGTCGGCTGGCCGCCGCCGTTCGGGCTCATGATCTGCCAGAACAGGGTGTGATTGGCGTGTCCGCCGCCGTTGTTCCGAACGGCCGTGCGGATGTTTTCCGGCACTTGGTCGATGTTGCGGAGGAGGTCTTCAATCGACTTGTCCTGCAGAGCGGTGTTCCCTTCCAGAGCGGCATTCAGCTTATCCACATAGGTTTTGTGATGGCGTCCATGGTGGATTTCCATGGTGCGCGCGTCGATGTGGGGCTCCAGTGCGTCCGCGGAGTAAGGCAGTTCGGGCAATTCGTGTTTCGCCATGCTTAACCCTCCTGGTATGTAGTTTGTTCAATTCCCGGCGTGTTGGATCACGCCTTCCATGAACAACGTTTCCCGTTTTTATTATGCAGAAAACACGGCAGAATATCAATGAGGGCGAAAAACCGTCAGTCGGTTTGCCCCGCTTCTTCCGCCGCTTTCTGCTCCTCTTCCAGTCGTTCAATCAGGGGAAGGAGCCCGGTGACGTTCTCCAGAATGTGTTCCGCTTCCATTTCCTCGAATTTGCCGCGTGCTTTCGTCCCCGAAGGGCCTGTCAGGGTGGCGGCGAAGGAACATCCCATCCGTCGCGCCGCCAGCAAATCGGCCACGGAGTCTCCCACGATCAGCACACGCTTCCCGCGGGGAAGGGGAAGGCGTGCCGCCACGCTTTTGGTGTCGGAAGTCTCCCTTCCGAAGAAGGCTTTGACATACGTATAGGGGTGAGGCTTCCCAAGGGGAGCGTGATTGGGATACACCTCTTCGGCCCTCTCCACATCGCTCGCTGTCACAATGCGGTTGGTGTCAAACGCGTCCATCAGACCCAGGGTCTTCAGTGGGACGTGAGTCTCCAGCTCCGGCCGGCCGGTTCCGATCCCGAGGACAATTCCACGGCGGTTCAGCTCTTCCAGCATGGACCGGATTTTTGCCGGATCCGCCAGGGGGATCTCCTGCTCGAGAAAACCCCTTTTTTCCGGATGGATCGGGGCTTTTTTCTCCTGTTTTTCAAACCATTCGCGGCCCAGGTACCACTCCTGGTAGGTATCTCTTGTCAGATTCCACAACCCGCTGCCGTGAGCGAACACCCGGGTCGGAATGCCCGACCATTCTTCGGCCAGTCGGTTTACCTGTCCCAACAGGTCCACCCGGTCGACGGAAGTATGGTCCAGTCGTTCGGTCAGTTCTCCGTACCGGGGAACAAAATCCGGCTTTACCTCCCGGACCATTTCACCGATCCTCACCAGGGCGTCCCGGTTCAACGGTTTTCTCAAAACGGCGGCGACAAACTCGGGCTCTTTTTTATTCAGCGCTTTCAGAAGTTCCTGCAGCTGATAGCCAAAGAGAAGGGCGGCCATGTCCCAGTTGGAATTGACCCCGCGGCTCTTCAGCCATTCCAGAATCTGTTCGTCGTTAAAAACCTTTTTCCGGACCTTATCGATCGTTTCTTCGTCGGGAGCGGGATCGAAATCCGCGCCGGGAAGTCCCAGAGCGCGGGGACTGTGCAGCAATTCCCACACCGTGAGACAAGTGGTGTCAAAGCAGCGTTTCTCACTCAACAGGACCCCGTCCACGTCAAAGAGGATCATCTCATACATTCTTCCCGTACCTCCCCGTTGTCGTCCATAAATGAAAAAATCAAGGCTTCTTAATTACTTTATCAGAGGAAAAGCGGAATCCCAACCTCAAACGGGAACAAAACAAAAAACGTTCCCGAAGCTTCCGCCTCAGAAACGTTCGCCCCGGGAACCGGGATCGATGCTTTCCACCCTCCGGATCCGCTCAACGATTTCCTTCCAGGGTCCTTTCCATCCCTCTTCCCGGGCCAACCGGGCAAGATACAGAGCCTCCCCGAACCTGCCGTCCTCCAGCATGAGTTCGATCAGGCAACGGTATCCGGTATGTTCCGGAAGCCCCTTACTGAAGGGGTCATTTTTAAACGATCGCTTGGCCACCGGAGCGAACTGGATCTGCAGCTCACAGTATTCCTCCGCCTTTTTCTTTGCCCGGGGATCGTACTTGGCCAACCCGCAATACCGACGGATCTGTTCCCCGAAATGTTCGTGAAGGCTGATGAATTTCTGTTCGTTCCAGTGTCGCAGGACTTCCCGGTCCGAATGGATCGCTTTCACTTTTTCGTAAGAAGTGCGGGCATTTTGATATACATCCGCTTCTTCCGCGGTCAGACACATCTCAAAATGCAGTTCCCGGTCTTCAAATTTCAGTTTGGCCACAAAGCGGGACTCCTCCTCATTCCGTCCCCGGTTCACCACGATTTTACTTTTCCGGGGAGGGATCTTGGGTAAATGGATCAACGGATTCTCCCCCTTCCAACCGGTAAAGAAATAAAACTCTATGATGATCCCCTTGGATGATCCGCCGGACAACACCCGGAAAGGGAGTCACCGAAGAACGGGCTGCACTGGATCGGCTGTGGACCCGACGTTCCCGCCCCGGTGTCCGGTCTTTCTCCAATGTTGTCTTTTTCCCTGTCAAGCCGGGAACAAAAACACAGGCCCGGGGCCAGTCCCCCGGACCTCCAAAACTCACTCACTCTTCCACTTTGATGGAGTCGGTGGGACATCCATCCCGGGCATCCAAAACGTCCTCATGAAGATTTTCCGGCACCTTTGCGGTCCCCGTATTGTCATCCAGGATGACATAGGCGATACCCGCTTCGTCGTAATCGTAAACATCGGGAGCGGCCGCTCCGCACGCCCCGCAGGCAATACAGGTATCCATGTCCACCCAGGTCTGCATGGCACAATCTCCTTTCCCACACAGCACAATTCCACTTTCCTTCCATCCTGCCACAAAGGGACGGATCGGGGTTTTCCGTTTCCGGATCCTTACCGGCCCATCTCCCGGATCGCTTCCACCAACTCGCGGATCCCCTCCTCCATCCGGCCCAGAATCGAGTTCCGCTCCTGCATCAGGCCGGTCTGCTGATCCAGCTCGCCGGAGATCATGCCCAAGGATTGAAGGATAAACAGTCCAATCACAATCAGGATACCCAGGGCGATCAGAATGGCGAGATTGCCCAGGCACCCTCTCCCGGATCTTTTCCTTTCCTCCGGGGCTTCCTGGTGAATTTCCACCCGAACGGGTTCCTGGCTGCGCTCATCGGATCGATTTTTCGGCGGTTCGCCATTGTCCGAATATCGGCTCATCTCATTCCCTCCTCTCCTCGATCGTTTGCTGGCGGATGATTGTTATCCGTCAGCCGTTAAATGGGTTAACGAAAATATCCGACCAAAAGTTTTGTCCGCCACCAGAAAAGCCCGAGATCCTCAGACTGTCGGCTGGTCAACCGGTTGACGCAGAAGTTTCAGCCCGGCTCTGTCTGCCGAAAGACGCCCTTGTCGAATATATTTTTGAATCTGTATGTGTTTGAGTCTCACACCAAGAATATCCGGGAAAAAAGGAGTTTTCATTGTGTTTTCTTCATTCAAACCCTCTTTATTCCTTTCAATAAACGTGATAAGTTGTTTTTAACAACTTGACGGGAGGATTCAACTTCTTCCACACCTTGAACCCTCCAAACAACCGCAGCGGATTCTGCTCACACTCACCTCTGCTTCACCCTGAATTTCCTCCCTCCCCCCCTGCTGAAACCTGTGAATTCCAGCCTCACCCATTTTGATAAATCCGGATCATCATGTATGCGGACTTTTTTTCCCGGTCACTCGGCAAGACCATTCCTTGAAAGGAGGGGCTGAAAATGAGAGACACCCCATTGGAACGGTTGAGAGCGGACAAAGGGGTCGACACCGAAAAAGATACCCCGTCTCCCGCGGGTGTACAGGAAGAGGAACGGATCGTCCAACTTTGGAAGGGGATTAAAACGACCCTGCATCCCATCCTGGACAGCCCCGAACCGAAAGCTCTGTGGGAAAGCGCCAGATCCAAACTCTGGATGCATTATGAATTGGACGGAATGCCTTACGGCCCCACCGACGCGGGTTTTTGGATGTGGTTGGAAGACCGGAACCGCAAGGTTTCCCACTTACGAACCCCGGAAGAAAACCGGAAGTGGGAAGAGGGCTTGAAGCGGGTCCGGGCCAATCTCGAAGAATCGGGGACGTTTACGGGCAAACCCGCTTCCGCGGACGAACCATCCTGAACAAAAACCGGCCTGAACAGGCCGGTTTCTTTTTTGTCGAGGAACCTGTCCTTTTGTCTAGTTTTGTAAGGGGTGCAGGGATTCCCCTCCCTTATGGTAGAAAAAGATAGTCACAACGGATTCTGACAGAAAGGGGCACGGAAGATGCCGCATTCTCACGCAGAGAGCAACAGGGAAAACCCGGCCCGCGTAAAAGAACAATGGTACAATCTGGACGAGGCTGCATCAAAGCTGGATATCCCCGTGGAGACGATCCAGGACCTGGTCCTGACCGAAAAGCTGAAGGGAATGGAACGGGACGGAATCTTCTGGATTAAGGAAGAGGAGATGGAAGAAGCCCGCCGATGGGTGGAAGAACACGGGGATGAGGCCCGCCCGGTCGACAACCGTTCCAAAGAGGAGCCGGAAGAACCCGTTCCCCCCCAAGAGATCGGGGCGGAACCGATGGGAGAACACGCGGAGGACAGGCCGGAAGACCCGGATGGACTCCATCTCATGAAGAAAAGCTCCGACAGCGAAACCGGGGATCAATGGCGGGATGTGTTTGAAAAGGCGACGACCCGGCTGAAAAAGATGGGAAACCCTCTTTCCCACCTCAAGTTCCGGGAGTGGATCGGTCAGTTCTTCCGCATGATCGACGAGAAAAAGCGGAGGGAAGTCCGCGATGAACAGGAAAACCGTCAAGTCAGTGTCAAGCTCGGATTCATGACCGGGAAAAACGAGCTGTTCTGCGACTTTTGTGAAGTGAACGACCGGTTTTTCACCGGAGCCATTTTCGCCGACATCTACGTCGACGGGACGTTGAAATGGATGATGTGTCCCAACTGCCTGAATTATTGCCGTCAACAAGCCAACGGTTCGATGGAGCAAAACGTGCGGGCACGCTTCAACCAGCTGGCCTGCCGGTTGGAACGGGAAGCCCGAAGGGCACGCAACCTCGCCGCATCCGAAGACTTTCAAGTACCCAAACTCCACGAATGGGAAGCCTGGGAAACCGCCTCCATGGCCATGCAGGAAGTGGCGACCACCTACCCCCAAGACCTCTCGGCGTTTGACGATCCCTCCTCTTTTCACCCGGGGAATGAGACGCCCCCCTGCGAAGATCGCTGAACGTAAAACACAGACGATGTTCCACTCATTTCCACCCTCACCCGGACGGGTGGTTTTTTTGTCCGAAACATTTCCCTGTGAGGGGAACCCCCTTGTCGGAAAACCATCCCGCCGGTAAACCGTCGCCAAAAAACCCACCCCGGCAAAATATCCCTTGAACGCCCCCGGCCGTGGTCCGCCACTTCGACCGGATCCTCAAGGACGGCTCCGAGCCCCCGGACAAAAAAAAATCCGGACCGGGGTCCGGATCCTGGTGATCCTGACAGTGGGAGGATGGGTCTTCTCCTTGATCTGGACGCTGTGGCGTGGATCCAAATGGGTGAGAGAAAGATCCTCCTTTCCCCTCACCGGATCACCAGATGTCCGACCGACCCGTGCACTTCCGGCACATGGGTGCACATGGACAAGAGCAGAAGACAGAGAAAGACTCCCAAGCCTTTTATCCACATCCAACCACCTCCCCCTTTTCCTTTCCTATTTATCAGAATAATCAGATATACGTTTTCATTACCGATACAAACGGATTTTTGCCGTTTCATCTTTCTATTTCTTCAAACCCCACCGAAAAACCTTCTTTCTTCAGTGGAAAATCCATCCGGAGAAAACGGGAACGGGACTGCCGTCGGCACAGGACGGCTGTACAACGGGTCACCTCAAAAAGCCGGGTACGTCTGTACCCGGCTTCAAACAGAAGATCACCCCGTCTTCTTTTGAAAGATCTTCTCTTCCCGGTCTTTCCGCTCACATGACTGGATGCGGCTTCAGACTCCGTTATTGCTTCACGATCCGGACGGCATCGGCGATCACATAGCCGTCGGCATGGTCGGAGAGGACGATTTTCCCCTGGCCGGCGTTAAAGTTGTACGTTCCGATGGAGACCCAGGTGCTGTGGTGGGTCTGTTGGTTGACCCGTTTGGTGGTGGTCCCGCCGCTGTGATGGACTGTGTAAGGGGCGTTGGTGGCCCGGTCATATGCAACGGTGTAGTGAACATAAACCTGATAGCTGCCGGTTTCCGGAGAGTTCAGGTTCCAGGTGAAGGTATCCGCGCCAGACCCCTTGTAGTTGGGCTGATAGTTGGATCCATAGTAACCCGACACATTGGTGGAAGTGTTCCAGGTACCGGTGTGGGAGGTTTTGGCGGTCTCCGAGTTGTCCACCGTCACCGTGACCGGATTCACTTTTTCCACCTTAATCGCGTCGGCCACCACCAGATCGTTGGCATTGTCCGTCAGCACCACTTTGCCGGTCCCGACATCAAAGGTGTAGGTCCCCAGGGAAACCCAAGTTCCCCCGTTGGTCTCTTGATTGATCTCCTTGGTGGTGGTGCCGTTTGCGTGATGCACCGTAAAGGGGGCGTCGGTGGCCCGGTTGGACCCCTGGGAGTACATCACGGAGACCTTGTAGCTTCCCGACCAGAGGATGTCGAAGTTCCAGGTGAAGGAGTCGGAGCCTCCCGCACTGGACCATTCATAGTTGGAACCGTAGAAATCGCCGTAGCTGCCGGTGGCCCAGGAACCGACCTTGGAGGCGTTCCCATCGGTATTGTCCACGATGATCGGAGCGGCCTGGTCGGCATCCAGCCGGGCCTGCACATCATCCCGGATCTCCGGCATCCGCTCCTTTGTAAGAGCCCCGGGGCATTCCGTGGACTCCCGGGCCAGCATCCCGTGGCCGGTCAGCGTCTCCACTTCTTCTTCCTCGGGATAACTGGTGTCATAATCCCGCACCATCGTGTCAGTGGCGTGGGGGTCGATGTGGAACTTGTCGGCAAAATAAGAGAGGTAATCGATCAGCGAATCGTACATGTGGGAAGGGATCGAGGTGGAAGAATAGGTGCCCATCAGGGCGATGCCGGTGGAGTGGTAGTTGTATCCCCTCGCATGGGCTCCCACCACCCCTTCGGTCAGAACCTCTCCGTCTTTCCCGTGCCGCCCTTCATAGATCCGGCCGTCGGAGCCGATCACGGCGTTGTAGCCGATGTCCCCCCAATTGTTCACCTTGGCGTGGTAATAATAAATGTCCTGCATCGTCCCCACCGGGTCGGGATCGTTATTCGCCCCCGCCGTGTGGTGGACCACCATGTGCGTCACATCCCGGTACTCCCGGGGCCAGTCTTCTTCCCCGTTCACATACCGATAGGACTCATCCGCCCCCCACTCTGCCCGGGAAACAATCTCCGGCTTGGCGATGGCCGCTTGGGCCTTGTTCACCAGAAGGCTCCCCAGCGCCACCGTCTTCGTCTTCCTGACGGCCGCCTCCGCTTCCTGGTGGTTGGTGAGAAGGATCATCTCCATGTCCGTCACGCTGGGTTGGATCCCCTGTTCCGGGTTCAGGGTCACCCGGTATTGCACGTATTTTCCTTCCAACCCGTAGATAAGATCCGCCATGGTTTCTTTGGTTTTTTGATGCTCGGGACCGGAGTGGGAAACCTGAAAGGGAACCCACTTTGTCCACTCCGATTTGTCCTTTGATGCCCGAACCTCCACCCGGATCAGATCATGGGTGTGCTTGTCCTTCTTCGCGGTCAGATCCCGCCAGTGGGCCCCCACATCCGTGAAGGGCTCCTTGGATTCAATCACGGGCGACGTATAGACGCCCTTCTCTTTCCCTTTCAGCGTGAGAACATCCTTTTTCCCTGCCTGGCCAACGACAACCTCCTTCAGCTTCCCTTTTGCAAAATCCGCCTTCTTCCCGTGCCGGACCTCCTCATGGGTCACGTTCATCTTCGGGGTTTGCTCCCCCGTGACGGGAACCGGGGCCATCATCAAAAGCGTCAGCAAACCGACCCCCACTCCCACCTTCCACCACCGTCTCACCGATGGATCCCTCCCTGTGTATGTAATTCATCGGTATTATATCAAAAACAGGGAATAAGTTTAATATTTTGATATATTTAAAATTTCTTTTCCCTTCTCCTCCCCAAGAATAAGCCTTCAAAGGCTTTTCTCGGTATCCGGTCGAGTTCGTCATTATGGTGGATGTAACCCCCGTGGTTGTCCGCATTCATCTTCTTGGCCGTGTCCTTGATCCGGTGGCCGTTCCACTACAGAGCACAAGTCGCGCCTGAGGTCGCTTCGCTCCCCGCTCGCGCTATGGACAAGCCCCCGCCGAGTACGGCAGGGGCTTAAAATACCGGGTTATCATGCAAAAATTATTCTTTTGGTTCCTGCTCATTGCGTTTAAAACCGCCGGGGGAAATATTGTTTTCTCCCTCATTTTCCACCAAGTGTTTGAGTGCAGCCACCCTGTTTTCCCAATAGGAGAGCCATCGCTTCAGTTCGATCAATGCCTCCGGCTGAAGCTTATAACGCGTCTCTCGCCCAACTTTACGCTCACTCACAAGTCCCGCATCAGACAAAATCCGCAGATGCTTGGAAACAGCCGGACGGCTCATCGGAAAGTGTTTGCTTAAACCGGAAAGGTTCAACTCCTCTTTTTCAGAAAGCAATTTTCTATTATTTAATACCAATATTTTTCTTTAATAGGTTTATATGCTCTAGCACCTCGTATAGTTCTTCATCGGTCAAATCAAGTTGTTCTGAAGTTATTGAACTAATCGCTGTCCGTAAATCGTCTTTTTGTTTAGGGTTTTTTTCCAATATATAGGTTTAATCTCAGATAGTTTTTCGAGAAGTTTACCTTCATATAATTTACCTGCTGTTGGTTTTTTTTAATCCTTTCTATAACAACAGGAATAATATATTCAAGAAATATATCTTGTCTAATACACCTAGCTAAATCACCATCTGATAAATCTTTAATCTTTTTATTCCTAACTTTATCGTACCAGTAAGGCAATGCGTATTTTAATTCCTCTTTATCAACTTCATATCTTATTCCTTTTAACTTTTCAATATCTGCAATGGATAGTTCTTTATTATGTTTTTTCATATACAGATACCTCCAATTTAAAGGATGTGTAAAATTGGCTGTTAACGATTAGTTAACAGCCAATCACTGTTTATTGTATAATAAATAATTCGTTGATTTTATCTATATACTTTCTCGCTGTGTCATGAGCTTCTTCTACATGGATCACCATAGTAGAAGAAGTTATCGTTTGCCTCCGGTTCCCCCTGACGCGGGTACTGACCACGGCGAACAGGAAGGCTGGACACAATGGCCAACAGGGCGCTCACGCCAAACAAAGCCGATGCGGTTAAAAGTCCCATTTCCCATTGGAACGACAAGACCGAGTAGGTCGTAACGAGGAAACTCATCATCGCGGTGATGGCAGCAGCGGATAAGGTGAATATGGCTGCATTTTTGGTTTCGGCGAACTTTTGAAGATCATAGACCATGGAATGAATGGACAACAGTTTTTGCTCCATCCGATCCTCCTGATTCATATCAGTCCTCCCATGAATCCAAACTAGAATTCAATTATATACAAATCTATCCTATCATGGTAATAACCATCAAAAATAGACCTTGGAAGAGGTAGAAGCGATTCGAAGGAATGAAAAAACCGGGGGTTGATGGCCCCCGGCTTTCTTGCTTAGTCGATCTTACGAAGTTCGGCTTGCAAAAGTTCAATCTGCTTGGCAATCTGCTTCTTCTGCTTCTCCTTGTCCTTCACAGGGAAGAGGGCAGGCTTCTTCCAGCGCTTCACAGGCTCGCCGTCCATTTTACGACGGGTAGGATCGGCAATGGCTTGAAAGACGTCATGCTTTGGCGCGGATGACATTGGTTCTCACTCCACGAATTTGCGGAGACGGTCGTTAATAATCCCCTCCCACCCATTGTCCATTCTGTCGCGTATCACGGATTGTTTTTCTGCCGCTTTGGGAACAATCTCATCAGGTTCTCCCCAACCCGAATGAATGAGTGTAAACTGGGTTTTTCCGTCCAGCTCCTTTAATTCAAAGGTAACTCGCCAAAATTCTTCCCAAGAAAAGGTGAGTCGGTTTGGAGGATCCAGTTCGAGTACTTTGCAGGGCGAAGGTCCGTAAGGTGATTGCAAAGTGAACTCATGGCCGATTTTTGGCTGAAAATCATTTGGCATCCACCATGCGGCGATACCTTCCGAAGTGGAAACAGCCTCCCATACGTTTTGAATGGGTGCGTTAAATACAACGGTGTGACGAATATCCGGCAACGTGTTCTGTCTGTTTTCTTCCATTTAAAATCCCTCCAAATGAAAGAAATGATTCCCACCCCTCTGATCCCTTATTCATAAAAACGGAAGTCGCCATTTGGCAACTATTGCTGCCATTGTGGGTGATGAATTTGAGGTACCGTGTTGTAGATTTTGTACACTAAGGGGTGACTACACCGAGGTCAGGAGATGGTGGTGGCTCAGTCCAGACTTTCACTCTGCATTATCAATATAACTTGACAGTTATATAACCTGCAGGTAATATCGAAGCATGACGAGTTCAATCTTTGAGGTATTGGCTGAACCCAACCGGCGGCGAATACTTGATCTTCTGAGAGAACGTGAACATTCTGTCGGAGAACTGGTCAAAGAGACCCAACTCAGTCAACCCGGAGTTTCAAAACACCTACGGATTCTTCGCGAAGCTGGGTTGGTTGAGGTTCGCCAAAAAGCACAAAAAAGGGTGTACCATTTACACGCCGAACCACTGGTGGAAATCGATAAATGGCTTGAGCCGTATCGGCGGTTCTGGTCGGACAAACTGGATGCCCTTGAAAAACTTCTCAACGAGGAGAACGAAGAAGAAATCCGGCCCCTTCCTCAGCAGCGACCCCTGAAAAAGAAAGGAGATTTTGAATGAACTCTGAATCACATGTCAATGTAAGGGTCACCCGTCAATTCAGCGTATCTCCTGAGCGAGTCTTCGACGCTTGGCTGGATCCTGAGATGATTGGCAAGTGGATGTTCGGCCCTGCTCTCCGTGATGAAAAAGTGGTGCGAATTGCCCTCGACCCGCGCGTGGGAGGATCGTTCTCTTTCGTTGTACGTCGGCAAGGAGAGGAAATTGACCACGTGGGGGATTATCTTGAGATCGACCGTCCGCACCGCCTCGTGTTCACATGGGGGGTGGCGAATGTGGGGTCAAGCAGCCGTGTAATCATCGACATCGTTCCGCTGGAGAAGGGGTGCGAACTTACCTTGACCCACGAATTGCACCCGGACTGGGTGGATTACGCGAGCCGCACCAAGGCCGGCTGGGCCAAGATGCTCGACGTTCTGGCCACGACACTCAGCTAATACACAAAACAGACCCTCCCTCCCATTTGATCCCTGGTATCAGAGCCCAAGATAGGTATATGCCCATCCAACTCTCCACCATGGATACCGGTTTCCCGCCGGCGTAGGCATACCGGTTCATGTTCCACTGGTCGGTGGAGAGGTTTATATCCGCCAAGGCCCGTTGGCCTCTTCCAGGCGGGTGACGTTGTTATCGTCGTCCCAGGAAAGCTGGGTGATTTCTCCCTTGGCGTTGGTCGTCTTCTCCGGTCGACCGAAGCCGTCCATCCGGTACTGGGTGGCCTTCCCGTTGGTCTGCCGGCTGGCCGGGTCGGTGATGATGTATTTCAGGAACTTGACCGGTTTGTTGCGGGACTTCATCTGTTTCCCGGGGCAGTGACGGTGTTACAGAAATCATAGTTGTAAGTCGCGTGGTACCACAGATGTTAGCTGGCGGGTATCGTCCTTGTCATAGGGGAAGATTTGATCCTTGACCCGGTTCAGTGTATCTATCAATTTTTTTACAAATAAACAAAGATCCTGCTAGAAATGTAACTAATGAAATACCATGTACCCACAAAGCCATTATCAATGTTCCATTTTCAACCCCAGAACCATATTCCCAAAAGATAAAGTCTTGAAAACGATAATAGAAAAATACATACGGTTTAACATAATCATAAAACATAAATAAAAATAGTAAAACAGAAGGTATAGCTAATGTGGTAAAAACAATCGTTTCCCTTTTAAATACACAACTTATGAAAACACCTATTGCACAAAAAACAACCAAAGTAATAAATAAACTACTTCTGGTTATAAAAATATACTTCCATGGTGATAAACTAACCACTTTTCCATTTATATAAACTGCAACTGGACCAAAAAAACCACTTACTTTTGTAAATAGGTTACATACCCCCAATGACAAAATAAAGTCCATTAAGATTAAGAGAAGGGAAAATAAAACTCCTGAAGCAAAATACTTACTAAAACTCATGAGGAGGGAAGTCACTTGTATCTTCTCCAAGGAACGCTGTTTTCCTTTGAAGATTGGTTGGAATTAAGTCCAAAGTTCGGTTGCCTTTGTTTTTTGAAGCGCTCGATCTTCGACCCTATGTGAAACCGTTGAAAAGTTCCTCCCCCCAAGGAAATCGCGGATTTTGTAAAGAAGCTATTTTCCGGGCCATGTTAGCCGCTCCGCTTGAGGGTTTTTCTACCTTCACCAACCTGCATCGCCGATTGACAACCGATTTGTGCCCTCGTTACCAGTGTGAATTTCAGTTGGATCATCCAGCCACTTCCATTGCTGCATTGAGCCGGGCGTTTCACCGAATGACTGCTGAAGGGTTGAATGAAATAAGAGAGGTAAAAGAATACCTCTCTTATTTCGTATCTTCACGGTGCCATTAAACCATCATAAGGTTGTTCTTTTTCCCGTCCATAATACCAACCGAACTCAACATCCGGAATATCGTCCGCATCACAGGGTTTATAATCCATTCCTGTAAATGTCATCTCTCCACAACCCAGAGTAGCAGATACATAATCTACAAAATTTTTCTTTGGGTCATGCCTCATATCCAGATAAGGATTCAAAAAACCATCCACTTGTTTAGTTTCTTCTAACGATATACCAAATTCATTTCCGACCGCTCCAACTAGCATGTTCCCCAACCGCGACATTGCAGAAAGGGTTTCTCCATCTCTCAAAATTTTTCCGAAGACCCTTCCATCTATTTCTACTTCTTCGATTGTTTTATATTCCTTTCTAAGCTTTAAGTTCCATTCTTTAGATGAGATAAGCTTGTTTGCGACAATTCTTGCACCTTTAATGTAACCGTTATTTTGGATTATCTCCCTGACTTCTCGCCTGAATTTTTTTATCAGATACCCACCATCGATTGAAATCTGGTTTGCATTTTCATCATACCTTCCATTTTGTTCAGGGTGAGCTTTATATCCTGTTAATCTTCCGGCACCTGTCTTAGGATTTGCAATATATATCGCTCCATCCCCAACCTCAATTACATGCCCATCCAACTCCACCATGGTCACCGGATTCCCGCCGGCAAAGGCATATCGGTTCATGTTCCACGGGTCCATGGTGAGGTTCATGTCCGCCAATGCCCCGTTGTACATATCCCGGGTGAGGAAGCGGTTCAGGCCCGGATCATAGTCCCGAAAGCCCATGTCGATCTTGCCGGTGGTCGGATCCCACCGCTTGGCGTTGAAGCGGTAGACGTTGTAGGGCTCTTGGTCCGGGGTCTGCGGATCGGGCTTATCCACCCCGGTGAACTCTTCCTCGTCCTGCTTCCCGTAGGCGGTGTACCCGTAGGTGGCCCGGGTGTTCCCGTTCTCGTCGGTGAGCACTTCTACGTCGGTGTGGGGGTTGTAGCCGTAGTAGGCGTCTTCCTCCGTCCCGTCGCTGTTGTGCTTCACCATGGAGAGCCGCTCGCCCCAGGGGCTGTACTGGTAGGACTTCTGGATCTCCCCGGCCACTTCTTCGTTCAGCACCTGACCGGACAAGCCCAGGTAGTGGAAGTCCGTGGTCTTCGTCCCTTCCGTCCGGCTCACAGTCCGGTCCAGCGGGTCGTAGACGTAGCTCGTCTTTTTGGTGGAGCCGTCCTCCTGCAGCTTGCTGTGTTCCGCGACCCGGTCAAATCCGTCGTAGGTATACTTCTCGATCACTTCTCCGGCGGCGGTGACGCTGTTCAGGCGGCCGAAGGGATCGTAGTTGTAGGCGGCCGTGGTGCCCCCTCTCCCCTTGCCGAAAACATTTACTTAAGTCCAGGCCTGCTGGAAGAACACAAATATTGGGATCCAGCTCGGAAATTAACAGTGAGTGAATTTCTTAAGTTTAGTGTCACGATGGCGATAGAAAAATGGAACAG
>NZ_QBKR01000027.1 GCF_003054245.1 Melghirimyces profundicolus | reverse complement strand
TGCACTCACAGAGCACAAGTCTCGCCTGGGTCGCTTCTCTCCCCGGTCTCGCTATGCACTCACAGAGCACAAGTCTCGCCTGGGTCGCTTCTCTCCCGGTCTCGCTATGCACTCACAGAGCACAAGTCTCGCCTGGGTCGCTTCTCTCCCCGGTCTCGCTATGCTGTCCTGCAGAGATGGTTGCATTGTCCGCTCCGAATCATCCTGCTGCGGGCAGGGGCAAACGCCTGCGGATGCAACACAGAGAAGCTTTTGCCCCTGAACGCCCTTGCAGGCTGATTCTCCGCTGGGCAGGACAGCAAAGTCGCTATTTTGGGTAAACGCTTCCCCTTTTCTCGAGAAACGAACATTCAATCACAACGCTTCTGGTGGTAAAGATCGCCCGATAAATCAATGGGAACAAAAAAGACGCCGGAAAAGGCGTCTTTTTTCAGTCTTCATTTTTAAACGTCGATTCAATGATCCCGCCTCCCAGACAGTCTTCTCCGTCATAAAAAACGACCGACTGGCCGGGGGTGACGGCCCGCTGCGCATCGTGGAAGCGGACCCGGAGCGTCCCGTTTTCCAGTGGCTCAACGGTCACTCCCTGGTCTTTTTGACGGTAACGGAATTTGGCCGTGCAGAAGAAGGGTTGAGTGCGGTTCTTCCGATCCACCCAATGGATGTGGCTTGCGATCAGACCGTCGGAGTACAGAGCGGGATGATCGTGCCCCTGTGCCACCAGAAGTACGTTCCGTTCCAGGTCTTTCCCGACGACAAACCAAGGTTCCCCGGTGCCGCCGCCTCCGATTCCAAGCCCCTGGCGTTGACCCAGGGTGTAATACATCAAACCATCGTGCCGTCCTTTGACTTCACCGGAGAGCGTTTGTATTTCACCGGGTTGTGCCGGAAGGTATTGGCTGAGGAACTCTTTGAAATCCCGTTCTCCGATGAAGCAAATCCCGGTGCTGTCCTTCTTGTGGGCCGTCGGCAAACCGGCGTCTTCGGCAATCCGACGCAATTCCTTTTTGTTGAGGTGGCCGACGGGAAAGATCGTTTTGGACAGCTGTTCCTGACCGAGGGTGTACAAAAAATACGTTTGGTCTTTGTTGGGATCCTCCCCTCTTTTCAGGCGATATGCACCGTCTGTTTCCTCCACCCGGGCATAATGGCCGGTGGCGATGTAATCGGCACCCAACTGCAGAGCTTTATTCAAAAACTCACCGAATTTGATTTCCTTGTTGCACATGACATCGGGGTTGGGGGTCCGGCCGTTCCGGTATTCCTCCAGAAAATACTCAAACACTCTGTCCCGATACTCCTTTTCGAAGTTGACGGAGTAATACGGAATTCCGATATGATCGGCGACCCGGCGAACATCTTCAAAATCCTCCGTGGCGGTGCAGTTTCCCCATTCATCCGTATCGTCCCAGTTTTTCATGAACAGGCCGACGACATCGTAACCCTGTTCTTTCAGAAGAAGGGCGGCCACGGAAGAATCAACGCCGCCGGACATTCCCAACACCACCCGCGGTGTTTTTTTCGCCATTGGTTACACCTCCCATGAAACGGTTTGGCTTGCTTTTCTCTTGAACTCCTTTATGCTTTGAATATAACGGAAACGAATCCGGGGAAATCTATTTTGCATAATCCACTCCGGGTGATCAACTTTCCTTGGGTCGGTTGATGCTTTAGAAGCGTTGTGATTGAATGTTCATTTCGAGAAAAGGGGAACGGTTTCCGAAAAATCGATGATGGACCGGAAAAAGGATTTCTGACCCATTCCTTAGATTATACCAAAAACCGTTGGGACTTTCGAGGAAGCATCTGCCTTCCCCGGGAGGGTCCTTTCGGCAGAATAAGGGGAAGACGATTCATGCAACCGAAAAAACAACTTCGTTTGACACCCCCCCGTATATTGGTTCTCGGATTTGCCTTGACCATCCTGATCGGTGCAGTCCTTTTGTCTCTGCCGATTGTGGTGGAAGGGAAAGAGCCGATACCCTTTCTGGATGCCCTTTTTACCGCCACATCGGCGGTTTGCGTCACCGGACTGGTGGTTCATGACACGGCAAATACATTCAGCACATTCGGAGAAGTGGTCATCATGCTCCTGATCCAGGTCGGAGGGTTGGGCTTTATGGGTTTTGCCACATTGTTTGCCCTTCTGTTGGGGAAAAGAGTGGGGGTGAAGGAGCGGCTCATCCTGAGGGAGGCGTACCACCAGGACCGGGTGGGTGGTGTGGTGCAGCTGGTCAAATACATTGTGGTGATTTTCGGTGTGTTTGAGGGACTGGGCGCTCTGATTTTGGCCACCCGGTTCATTCCTCTGTTCGGATGGAAAAAGGGAATTTATTTCTCGGTTTTTCACAGCATCTCCGCTTTTAACAATGCGGGTTTTGACTTAAATGGTGCTTTCGGGGATTACAGCAGTTTGACGCCCTTTGTGAACGATCCCGTCATCAGCCTGACCATCCCCGCGCTCTTCATCATCGGTGGGCTCGGGTTCGTCGTGATCGTTGAACTGTTTCAATACCGGTGGACGCGGCGGATCAGCCTGCATACCAAACTCGTTTTGTTGACCACTGGCATCTTGGTGGCAGCGGGAAGCTTCGGGATCCTTTTGATCGAATGGGGGAATCCCCGCACCCTTGGAGGCCTTTCCTTTCGGGATACGGTGGTGGCGGCCTTTTTTCAGGGAGTGACTCCCCGAACCGCAGGATTTAACACTCTGGATTTGGCGGGGATGTATCCCGCCACCCAGTTTCTCATCATCCTGTTGATGTTTGTGGGTGCTTCTCCGGGCTCCACGGGGGGCGGGATCAAAACCACCACCTTCATCACGATGCTTCTGGCCGTGTGGAGCATGATCCGCGGTCAGGACGATGTGGTCAGCTTCAGAAGAACCATCCCCCACCACCAGGTTTACCGCGCCCTGACGGTTACGGTTTTGTCGATGACCCTGGTGATTATCGTGACCATGCTGTTGACGATTACGGAATCCTCCGATGTGTTCCACGTCTTTTTTGAGTCGGTTTCCGCTTTCGGCACGGTGGGGCTTTCATTGGGAGTGACCCCCGATTTGTCCCCGCCGGGGCGGATCTTGGTCCTCATCACGATGTTCATCGGTCGGTTGGGTCCCATGACGGTGGCCTATGCCGTGGCCAAAGGGATGATCAAACCCCCGATCCGCCACCCGGAAGAAAAACCGCTGATCGGCTGATCCCACCGGCGGAGGTGTCGAACCAATGGGGTAGGAAAGACGGCCAATGGTAGGAGCCCACCTTTGGGGCCGACGCGGTATTACATCTTGGAGATTCTTATCGTACAATGAAAAAGAAACCGTAAAACGGAGTCACCGACCGGCAAGGATCGGCTTGACGTGCCATCCTTCAGCGGTTTCCGGTGTTGGTTGTTATTTCATTAAACTTTTTAAAGAATTGCACGCCATTGTTTGTTATAATTTGAATGTCCTTTTCGACAAACTCATTCATTATCCTTCAATTTTATTCAAAATATTCCCTCGACGGGTACCGGAAATTATTTTACAATTTTAGTAATCTTACAATAGTCGATAAATAAGGAGGTTGAGTGATGGGTCAAATCCCCTTATTCGACGAGTTGGGACACCTGATCTGGACAGATCGGGAAGAATTCCGAACTCATGTCATCCCCGGGAACATTCAGGCCGACTGGGATCACCCGCAGAACCTGTACACCTTTGTTGTTCAACTCTATAAGGACGGATTTTTGAAGGAAGCGGAACGGGGAGCCGACCGGCTGCTGGATTTGACCAACCGCGCAGAGGAAGCCCTGCTTTTAAAAGCCTTGATCCTCTTGAAAAACGGAGAGAACGGGGAAGCGGAAAAACATCTCCGGGAATGCATGGAGCAGTATCCGGAAAGAGGAGTGGCCCATACATACCTTGCCCGGATTCACGCGGCACGCTCGGAATCGGAAAACGTGGTGTCGGAACTGAAGGAAGGGCTGTTGAAGGAACCGAATCAGGAGACAGCACTGAGGATGCTCTCCGAATGGGTCCGGAATGAGAATGAATGGATCTCATTGCTGAGGTTGTTTTCTGAACGGGAGGATGCATGGTTGCCATTCCTTGAATTCGGAAGGTTGTTGCTCCGACAGGGAAAACCGGAAGAAGCTCTGGATCAATTTTCCACAGCCATGGAACGAACACGGTCCTTCCGCCCGGAAGAGAACGGTTATCCCGAATGGGAGGAAGAAGTGGCGGCGATGACCGTCTCCGCCCTGTTGCGCAATGAGGGTTTGCTCGAAGAACTGGTGCGTTTCTGCCAGAGCTATTGGAACCCCGCATTTCTCACGCCCTTCCACGGGATGGATTACGCGCATGCCCTTGATGAGATCGGGGATACGCCGGGTGCGATGGAAGTATTGACCCGCATGCTGGATTACATCGACCCCCATTATCAGAATGTGGTCCGTCTGCGCATTGATCAGTTCAAAGGAAAATCCCTGAGCAAAACATAAGACGGGTCCGGAATCGCTTTCTGGACCGAAACTCCGGCTTCCCGTCGAAAGGCCTTTGCCGATTTTGGGTGAGGGTCTTCTTGTTTGACCGAAAAACTGGATCAGGGTGGGTGGCTTGCGATCGGTCAAAACCGTCGCCGCTGGTTACCCGGAATCCGACTCCCAACATGGATGAAAGCGGACGGACAAGGGAATGGAATAAGAGAAAACGAAAAGGAGGGAATGTCGGATGGATTCGGTCTTTTCGTCCGGTGCCCTGAAGGGGAAGACGGCTTTGGTTACCGGGGCGACCGGTGGGATCGGAAGAGAAATCGCCAAACGACTCCGGGGTATGGGAGCCAATCTGGTGTTGACAGGACGAAGGGGCAATGTGCTGAAAGAGTTGAAAAAAGAACTGGACACCGTCGAAGGGTTCGGGGATGTGGTGATCGTGACGGCGGATTTGACGGAAGAAACCGGGCGTGAGAACGTTGTCCGAAAAGCCTCGGATTCTTTCGGGGGAACGGAGATCCTCGTCAATAACGCAGGCGCTTTTGCCAGCGCGTTGTTGGAAGAGGTGAAAGAAGAGGAAATGGAATGGGTGATGAAGGTCAACTTCTTTTCCGTCGTGATGTTGACTCAAAAGGTTTATGAGGAGATGAAACGGAAAAAATCCGGAAAGATTATTCAAATCTCTTCCCTTTCAGGCATCCGCGGTTGGGAAGGAGGGACCCTCTATGCTTCCTCCAAGTTCGCGGTCAACGGGTTCACCCAATGCCTTGCGGTGGAAGCGGCGAAACACGGAATTCAAGTGAATGCGGTGGCCCCCGGTTTCGTGGAAACGGAAATGGCCCGGGAGGCGATCGGAGCCAAAGCGGAACGGGCGGGACGGTCTCTGGCGGAAATGTGGGCCCAAATGGAGCAGGGGTTGCCCACGGGGCGCTTGACCACTCCGGAGGAAGTCGCCAATGCCGTCGCCTTCCTCAGCACCGGCGCGGTCGACAACATGACCGGTACTTATCTTCGGATTTCGGGAGGCGGGCTCTTGGGTTGATTTCGCTTGTCCTGAACCGTTATTCCATATATCATGGGAGAAACGGGAACGAATCGGAGTGAAAAGAAGATGGACCGACTGTTCCACTTTTTTTACGACGAGCGCCTGGAAGTGAGACGGCCGCTTCTTCATGTGAATTACGAAGAGTTGCCCCCTGAAAGCCAACACCGGTTTGAGATGAAATGTCAGGAAGTGTGTGCGGAAATTCCACCCAAACTGAAAGAATGGGAAGAGCGGTACATGATCTGTTTTGATGCCCTGAACCAGGCGGAAGGAGAAGAGGATTTTGACAGGATCTGGGATGAAATGAATGATATCTCCAGCCGAATCGCCGATCTGAATCTCCTGTATTTCCACATTGAAGGGCACCGATACGGAGCCAACGCCTACGCTTGACACTTGCAAACCCCCGCGGATCTGGGCGCGGGGGTTTTTCAGAAGTTCGGTCATTCCGGGCGGTTGACCTCATATGAGGAAGTTCCATCTTGTTTTGCCACGGAAAAACCCTTGTTTCACCTGCATGTAGGCGGGGAACCTGGATGCCTGTTCAGTATGGGGAGAGATGCGGCAAAATATACATCGGATGGATCCGAAGATCCGAGGGGGCAGAGAATCCCGTCAAGAGGGATCCGCATCTTGAATGTTATATACCGGCTGGGGTATAATGGATGGACGAGCCCATGAAAAGGAGCGAGGCTCATGGACTACCACGACGAAAATATGAAGAAACGCTTGCGCCGCGTGGAAGGACAAATCCGGGGGGTCCTCCGAATGATGGAGGAAGAGAAAAGCTGCAAGGAAGTCGTTTCTCAGCTCTCCGCGGTCCGTTCCGCAGTGGACCGGGCGATTGCGTACATTGTCAGCCGCAACTTGGAACATTGCATCCGCGAGGAGATCGCAAAAGGGGAGGACGGGGACACCCACCAACTGGTGGAAGAAGCGATGAACCTGTTGGTGAAAAGCCGTTGACCGGAATTGGGTCAACGGCTTTTTGAGCACGTTGGAAGGGGGAAAGGAAAACCGGGATTCCCGAGAGGGAGAGGAGGGCTTTCATGAAAAAACGGTTCGGGGGATGGATCCTGGCATGTTGGATGATGGTGGCCTGCACACCGGCTTCTCCTCCTGCGGACCCGGGAGGGGAAGAGAAGCAGCCAATGACGGAGGAACAAGCCGGGGAAGAGGTCGAAACGAAGGTGAAGCATCTCCGTGTTCCTTGGTCCCTGGTGGCGACCGATCGCTTTTTTTACATCAGTGAGCGGGGCGGGGCGATTGTGGAAGTGCCGCGATCGGGAGGTGAGCCTTCCCGGAGCGAATTAAGGCTCTCCAAACCGGTTCACCACAAAGGAGAAGGAGGATTTCTGGGGCTTGCTCTCCATCCCGATCGAAAGAGCCAAGATTGGCTTTTCGCTTATCATACGTACCGGGATCAAGGGGAAACGAAAAACCGGGTCATTCTTCTGGAGAAAAAGAAGGGAGTTTGGACGGAGAAGAAAGCATTGCTCGAAGACATTCCGGGAGGCTTCATCCACAACGGGGGAAGACTGGGAATCGGGCCCGACGGTAAACTGTACATCACCACAGGCGACGCCGGCCGGGAAAATATGGCCCAGAATCTCAAGAGCCTGGCAGGGAAGATCCTTCGAATCAATCCGGACGGGACCATCCCGACGGACAATCCTTTCAAGGGTTCCCCTGTTTACAGCTACGGACACCGGAATCCCCAGGGGCTGGCCTGGACCGACAACGGCCGGATGTACAGTTCGGAACACGGCCCCTCCGGCAGCGAGTCGGGCCGGGACGAAATCAACCGGATCCAGGCCGGAAAAAATTACGGATGGCCTGTCATCAAGGGAGATCAAAAGAAGAAAGGAATGGTCTCACCCTTGTATCAATCGGGGAAGGACACCTGGGCTCCCTCGGGAATGGCTTATCTGGACGGGAAACTCTATGTGGCCGGTCTCCGGGGAGAACAGGTTCGCTCTTTCTCCATCCAAGAGAAGCAGACCCGATTGGTTGACAGCGGAAAGGGACGCCTCCGGGATCTCGTCGAGGTGGAAGGAGCCCTTTATGTCCTGACCAATAACACCGATGGAAGAGGCACTCCCAAGAAAGGAGACGATCTTCTTCTGAAACTTTCTCCCTGATTCCGCGGAGGGTTCCGTGGTTTTTGAAATCCAAAAAAAGCTCCCCCCGTGTCATCTTCGAGGGGAGGCCCGGTGTGAGAATTTTGGATGGGTTAACCCGATACCTGACGTACGGGGCGGGGTGTGTCTGCGGGATCTTCGGTTTCCAAAGATTCATCCGCTTCATACTCGATCTTGAATCCCGTAAACCCGTAAAGAATGGCCACCAGCGGGCTGATGATTGCAAGGAAAGCGTAGGGGGCGTAGCTTAGGGTGGAAACACCCAGTGTCGCGGTCATGAAAGCACCGCAGGTATTCCAAGGAACGAGCGGGGATGTCATCGTTCCCGCGTCTTCCAGTGTGCGGGACAGATTTTTCATTTTTAATCCTCGTTCTTTGTATACTGACGCATACATTCTGCCGGGGATCAGGATGGAAAGGTATTGGTCACACCCAATGACATTGGCGGACAGGCAGGTGGCCACGGTGGTTGAAATCAGGCTTCCCGTGGTTTTCGCCAACTTTAAGAGGCTGTTTACGATTGTTCTGAAAATTCCTGATGTTTCCAGAATTCCCCCGAAACTCATGGCGATCAGAATTAATGCCACAGTATACATCATGGATTCCATGCCGCCGTTATTCAGCAGGTTATCCACCACTTTGACACCCGTTTCGGCGGAATAGCCGTAGTACAATACGCTGATCGCTTTTCCGACGGAAGAGCCCTGAACCAATACCGTGCAGACGGCTCCGACGAGAGAACCGATTGTCAAGCCCGGAATCGCCGGAATCTTAAACACCATCATGACAATCACGAGCAAAGGGACCAACAACAGCCAGGGGCTGATCACGAACAAATCGTTCAATTGACTCTGTAATTGAGCCACTTCCCGGAGGTTCGCAGCGGATTCCGAAAAGTGGAAGCCCAGGAAAGCATACAGGATCAATGAGAGGGCCAGAGCCGGAAGGGTGGTGTAGAGCATATGGCGGATATGTTCGAACAACTCCGCTCCCGTGACGCCCGGTGCCATGTTGGTCGTCTCTGAAAGCGGCGAAATCTTGTCCCCGAAATAAACTCCGGAGATGACCGCTCCGGCCACCATGGCCATGTTCATGCCGAGACCTTGTCCGATTCCCATGATCGCAATCCCGATGGTACCCGCCGCGGTCCAGGCGTTTCCGGAGGCGAGAGCGACGATGCAGGAGATGGCGCAGGCGGCGATCAAAAAATATTCCGGTGAGAGGATATTTAAGCCGTAATAAATCATGGTCGGCACAATCCCTCCGGCAATCCATGAACCGATGATGCTTCCGATGATCATCAAGATAAGGATCGCCTGCAATGCCAAACGTACGGCGTTGAGCATGCCCTCTTCGAGTTCTTTCCAGGAATAGCCCAGATACAAAGCAACGACAGTGGCGACCGCTCCGCTCAACAACAAAGGAATATGCGGGTCAGCTTCATATACGGCGATCCCGATATACAAAGAGACCGCCATGAACACGATCGGAACCAAGGACAGAAACAGGCTCGGCTCCTTCTTTTGACGGCTTTTGATGTTCACGATGATTTCCTCCTTGGTGATCGTTTGCTTTTCCGTCAGCCATTGAATAACCAGTCAACGACATCATCGATTTCCTGCTGTGTGTTTCCCGTCGGCTTCACCAACAGGTGTCTATTCATTATTGTAACGAAGGCGTCTGGATCAGGAGGGCGGTAACATTCCCCATTCAATGGCCTGCCGGAATGACTTCATGCCGGTTATGGGCTTCACTTCGTTGTGGAAGCATGCGGGGATGTTGTTTTTTGCAGACGGTAATCCACATTCTCCCACTCCATAAAGGTGGCATATTTCAGCGATTCTTTGTCTCCGGGGAGGTAATTTTCCAGGACGTCGATTAATTGGAACCCGTTTTTGGATTGAAAGGTGAGGACGGGATCATACAGCTTGCCTTGGACGACTTGCCGGGCGTATTCCCATGCAGTGTACCGGTCCGCATATTTGTGATAGTACGGGATCCTGCCCCCGATCAAAATGCTTTTTAAATTCAGTTTTTTGCAGAGTTGTCTGCGGGCGTCGTATAAACGTTGCCCCACTTTCATCTGCCGATATCGGGAATGGACAACAACCTCAATGCCGTACAGATGGTGTCCGTTCGGATCATGGTTGCGGATGTAACCTTGATCCGAAATTTCACTCAGGGTGTGCTGTCGGTTGTAGTCATCGAAGTTAATGATCAGGCTGGAGGAAGATCCGATGATTTTCCCATTCAACTCCGCGCAGATTTGCCCTTCTGGAAAAAGGCGGATCTGGCTTTCGTAATGTTCCGGCTTGAAGGCGACTTCTTCGCCGAAACCTTCCAGAGCCAGGGTTACCACCTGATCAATATCCCCGTATGTCATTTTTCGGATCTGTACATTTTCCGCATGCGTTTGCATGATCTCATCCTTTCATCAAGGTTTGGCTCCCATACCGATCCTCCGTTCACAGGGAGGTGTTAATTGAGACAAATTTCTCTTCCAAAAACTCCTGAATACCTGACCTGCCGCCCTCTCTGCCGATTCCGCTCTCCTTGAATCCCCCGAAAGGTGCCTGAGCGGCCACCGGGGAAGGGTCATTGATTCCGACGATGCCGTAATCGAGCGCTTTCATCATGTGAAAGGCCCGTTGCAAATTACCGGTGTAACAATAAGCGGCGAGGCCGTATCGCTCATGGTTGGCCCGCTGGATCACCTCCTCCTGATCCTGGAAGGTAAAGACCGGAACCACGGGCCCGAACGTTTCTTCTTTTGCAATCCGCATTTGTTCGTGGGCGTGAATGATCACCGTCGGTTCATAAAAATATCCATTTTTTTCTTCGGTAACAAAGGGCTTGCCGCCGCAAAGCACCTTTCCGTTCTGTCTGACGGCATCCTCCACATGGCTTTGCACTTTTTTCATCGCGTTCTCATTGATGAGAGGACCGATTTCCACCCCTTCATGCATTCCGTTGCCGATTTTGAGTTGGGACGCCCGCTCGGCCAGTTTTCGGCCGAATTCTTCCGCCACAAGGTGGGAGACATAAATCCGGTTGGTGCTGATGCACGTTTGTCCGGCGTTCTTGAACTTGGTTAACAGCGCTCCGGTGACGGCGGCGTCAAGATCGGCGTCTTCAAAGACGATGAAGGGGGCATGTCCGCCCAATTCCATCGATATTTTTTTGACACTGTCGGCTGAATCCCGAATCAGTTTTTTCCCGACTTCGGTGGAGCCGGTAAAGGTCAACTTGCGGACATCGGGACTTTGTGTCAATGTGGCACCGATTTCCTCCGCCGGCCCGATCACCAGATTGGCCACCCCTTTGGGCAACTTTGCTTCGTGAAAGCACCTGAACACTTCGATCGCGGAAAGCGGCGTTGAAGGAGCGGGTTTGAGAACGACCGTGCAACCGGCGGCGATGGCAGGAGCAATTTTTCTCGTAATCATGGAAACGGGAAAGTTCCAAGGCGTGATGGCGGCAGTCACCCCCACGGGTTCGTGGATGACCATCAAATGTTTTTGTTGTTGGGAGGCAGGAATGGTCTCACCGTAGACTCGCTTCGCTTCTTCCGCATACCATTCCACATAATCCGTTGCGACGTCGACTTCGCGTTGGGCGTCCGGTAGCGGTTTTCCCATCTCCTTCGTGATGGTCTCCGCCAGGAGTGCCCGGTTTTGTCTCAGCTTGTGGGCAACCGCGTCGAGATATTGACCTCGTTCGCGTCCGGTTTTCCATTTCCACTCGGCAAAGGCGTCTTTCGCCGCCTTCACGGCTTCCAGGGTTTCTTCCCGTCCCCCTGCGGCAATTTCTTTGATCACCTCGCCGGTTGCGGGGTTTGTCACTTCGATCGTTTTTCCGGTCGGTGTGTCTCTGAATTCTCCGTTGATGTACAAGACAATGACACCCTTTCGTCCAATCTGTGGTTGTCGTAAGGTTTTTCAAAGGGCTTGCCGTCGCACAGCCACATCTCTTTCTTTGACAGGTTCATGATGACCGAAAACACCGTTTCAATCTGTCGGTGTTCGGGAGCCCGTTCATTTTTTAGATGATTGATTGAATTCGGCGCATTGAACCGATCCGACAACCATTCTTTGAATGTCTCTTCGTCAATGGACCCACCCCTCTGAATGCTTTGGTTGAGAAGTTGTTCGGCCCGCATTTTCCGAATCATGGAATCGGTATGTTTAAAATTGTTAAGGTCCTGGATATGGCGGGAAATGACAGGAGAGCACAGATGATTCGAATGAACCGCTTTTTCTCCGGCGCCGTCCAGGATATCGATACCGAAAGGTGACACTTCCACATTCATCACCATGCCGTTGCCTGCCCCGTCGTCACAGCCGATCAGGAAATTGGCTGCCGATGCCATCTGTCCTTCGTTGATTTTCGATATGGCTTCATGCAGGGAAAAGGCGTTCAATACACTGCGGAGACCCAGATGAATCGGGACCTCCTCTGATTTTTTGTCGGTTAACAGAGCGTTGAGACAAACCCCGATTCCGGCGGAGTTAAAACCGATCTTTCCGATGATGCCGCCTTCGGTGACCATTTTGATTCTCGGTTTGGATTCGCAAGAGATTTCCAACAGAAGGAGGCTTTTCGATTGCTCCCCTTTCCAATCCCAGTTTTGGCCGATGATGGTATCGACGGAAACCGGAGAAGCGACGCCGATGGACGTGCATCCATCGGTAAATCTCTTGGTGCCGCTTTGCGTCAAGGCGATTTCGCTGCGGGCGTTCAATGCCAGAATGTCTTCGAAATCGACACCCGCTCCCTCTGCGATGCCTTGTATTTCTTCGATGAGCGCGGGATCGTATCGTTCAATGGCTTTTAAATGGAGAAGCGCCCGTTCCCGGACCTCTTTCCAACGGATCTTTTGATAACCGTGAAACAATTTTTCGTAGGTAGCCAGGCTGTGCATGATTTCGTCTTTTCCAAACCGCCCGTGTTGTCGGCCGATCTCTTTGGCCGTTCCTGAAAGCTGGAGTGACTTCATCTTTTCACATCCCGTTTTCAAATGCCGATTTTGGTTTCAAAAGCGTGGATGGCGTCATCGATGATATCGATCATCCGGCCGATTTCACTTTTGTCAATGATGAGAGGTGGTGCGATCGCGACCACATTCTTGCCGTCGGCGGCTCCGAGCGCACGAAGGAGGAGACCCCGTTGAAAACATTCCTCGACCACATCGAGCCCTGCTTTCAACGACGGGTCAAAGGGCGTGTCGTTGTCCGGATCGGCATAAAGCTCGAATGCACCCATCAGACCGATGTTTCTCGTTTTTGTCACGATACGGTGCTTCTTTTCCAAATAGTTCAAACCGGCGTTCAGTTCTTTTTCCATCCGCTTGACATGGGCCACCACCTGATCACGTTCGAGGATCTCCAGGGTTTTCAATGCGACGGCGCAGGCAGTGGGGTGACCGCTGTATGTGAAACCGTGGGCCAAGACTTGATCGTATTGAACCAACGTTTGATGGATGGCTTGGTTCAACAGGACACCGCCCAAGGGAACATAACCACTGGTGATGCCTTTGGCGACGCACATGATGTCGGGGATGACCCCCCAATGATCCACGCCGAACATTCGCCCGGTCCGACCGAAACCGCAAATCACTTCATCAGCGATGAACAATATGTGGTATTCGTCACACAATTGCCGGACCGCTTTCAGATAGCCCTCCGGAGGGATATATACGCCCCCCGATCCCTGGACCGGTTCCAAAATGACTGCGGCCACCGTTTCCGGCCCTTCTTTTTCCACGATGTCACGGATGCAACCCTTGTAATCCGGATCATCCTTGTCACCCAATTCACACCGGGTCAAGTGGGGTTTCGCATGGTACACATCTCCGATGTGGGTACCCGCAAATTTATGGAAACCGGTCAAAGTGGTGGCGGTTCCCGCTGCGATCGTTACGCCGTGATAACCCTGTTTCAATGAAATGATTTTCTTTTTTTTCGGTTGATTTTGCATCTGCCAATAGAATCGGGCCAACTTGAACGCCGTATCGTTGGATTCCGATCCACCCGAGGTGTAAAACACCGTATTCAGGTTTCCGGGGGTCAGGGATGCCAGTTTTTCCGCCAGCCGAATGGCCGGTTCATTGGAATAGCCGGCAAAAGAGGAGCTGTAAGCGATTTTCATCATCTGTTCGCTTGCGGCGTCGGCAAGCTCTTTTCTCCCGTGCCCCAGGTTCACGTTCCACAGCATGGAAACCCCGTCGATGTAGGACTTGCCGTTAGGATCACGGACGGTAATGCCGTTTCCCCCGGAGAAAATGATCTTGGGCCCTTGTTCCGCATGTTTTTTGGGGGAAGTGGCAGGGTGAAGGTAGTGCTTTTGGTCCAAGGCCTTCAGTTCTTCCACCTGTGATTGGAGAGAGACATTTGCAGCCATGTTTGATACCTCCTTGAGATGGTTTGTCGCTTTCCCTGTCGATACAGATGCAAAATGGATGCCAATCAAAAAGGGAAAGTTTGCGCGTATTTTGCCGCCAAAGGAAAAAACCGTTTTATGCAAAAATGCATAATGTAGTACTTGTCGCATAAAAAATCCCCCGGTCAGGGGGAAGGGGAATCTCTATCGGAGGGAGGCGTTGCCTTTCCGTTGCATGATTTTCTGGTATTTCCGACTGACGGCCGACTGGCTGATTTTCAGTGCTTTGGCTGCTTTGGTGGTGGTCTTGTATTTCCGGAGCGCCATCAGGATCAGCTGTTCTTCCACGTATTCCCGCGCTTCGTGGAAAGGCAGCAGGTCATTAACGATCAGTTTGGCTTTTGCCTTTTTGTTAAAATTCAAAAACTGGTGAACGAATTCCGCACTGATGATCTCATCCTCCGCCGTTACCACCAATCGTTCGATGAGGTTTTGGAGTTCCCGGATGTTTCCGGGCCACGAATAAACCTCCAGAAGGTTGAGCGCTTCGGGTGACAGATGATAATTTTTGTTGTATTGTGCGTTCAACTGCTGGATGAAGTGAAAGGCGAGCAGCGGGATGTCTTCGGGTCGTTCCCTTAAGGGCGGGACCTGAATCGGAATCACATTGATCCGGTAAAACAAATCTTCCCGGAAGGCTCCCTCTTCCACCATGGACTCCAGATTGCGATTGGTCGCCGCGATAATCTGCACATCCACGGGAATCGCCCGGGTGCTGCCTACCGGTGTGACTTCTTTTTCCTGCAGCACTCTCAATAATTTGACCTGGAGACGCGGCGTCAGTTCGCCGATTTCATCCAGGAACAGCACACCTTTGTCGGCTTGTTGAAAATAGCCGATTTTTCCGTTGGTGTTCGCTCCGGTAAAGGCTCCCTTTTGGTAACCGAACAACTCGCTCTCCAGCAGTTCTTCGGGGATTGCGCCGCAGTTGATCGTTAAAAAAGGTTGATCGGAACGGTTTCCCTGTTCATAAATGGACCGGGCGATCAATTCTTTGCCCACCCCCGATTCTCCCAGAATCAGAACCGTGGAATCGAAGTCTTTCAGCTTTTGGACTTTATCCATCACCTGTTCCATTTTTTGACTGCAGTAAACGAGTTTGTATTGGTGTTTTCCTTTGTTTTTTAATTGATCCAATTCTTGCTTGTATTTCCTTGTCATTTTTTTGGTTTTCTGCAATTCCGATTTCAATTGGGTGGTTTCGGTGATGTCCCTTGATGCGATGATGATGCGATGAATTTCCCCATCTTCGTTGAACACGGGGTTGCCGACGGCCAAAATGGTCTTTCCGCTTTCGGTTCTCTGAACGATGGACGCTTTTTTCTTCTTTTCCATCACCAGCCGGATGACGGAGGAATTGATGCGTCCTTCTTTTTCCAATTCCAACAGGTTTTTTCCAACATAGGTTTTCAGGTCGTCACCCCAGAAATCGGAGATGAAATTTTCACTGTGACGAAGCAGTTCGCCGTTCCGGTTCACAACCAAGATTTCATCGTACATCGTGGCCAAAATGGCGTTTAAATCCCGGTTCAGGTCTTTTACATGCTCCAGTTCCATGGCCATTTCTTCAACCATCGGCAAATCCTGCACGATGATGATCATTCCGTTGATTTTATCTTCCGGACCCCGGATGGGGCTGTAGTCGGCAAGAACACCCATTTCATCGGTGATCAGAATCTGGTTGAGCAGCGTTTCCCCGCTGGAGAAGACTTTTTCCACATGCTCCGGATCGAACACGGAGCCGGCGTCGGCATTAATGACCTGTTTTAAGGAAGATCGGATCATCTTCAGTCCGGATTCATTGCAATTGACGATTTTTCGGTCCTGATTGATGACGAAGATCCCCATCGGGATGGAGGAAAGCAGTGTTTTTAAGAAATTCAGGTTGCTGTTCTCCCGCCTGAACAACTCGGCGAGGGCCTCCTCCCTTTTAATGTAACCGATAAAGTCATGTTCGGCGTTTTGAACCAGGGTGATCGAGTTTCCAAGGATTTGGAATAAGAGGGGGAGGGAATCTTTTTGGCCGGGGTGGAGGATTGCGATGTGGTCCAAGGGAGTGGCACAGGACCGGAGCATGTCCACTGTGAGATCCGGATGCTTCCAAGTGGATAGGGGCAGATCTTCCAGGGACACATAGGCATACACCTGATCGTGCTTTTTCAGGAACAAAAACGGTTCTTCCAACTGATGTATCTTATGTTGCCAATCGCGATCCAAAGGTTCAACGGAAAAGCAAAAGAAAGGTTTGAGTTTTTCCTTCATTGCCTTGTACATGAAAGACAATTCCCTTCTGTATCAGCTTGATTTTTCTTTATCATAGCAGAAGCGCGTATTGTTGAAAAATTGGCCGGGGTCACGGGGGATGGGGGGTTCTTTTTTAATAATATCACTTATGCAATCTTGCATAAGCCATCTGTGCCCGATCCTGTCATGGAAATAGATTCCGGTGATTTTCCATGGAAACGTCGAATCGGTTCCGGGATTTGGAGTGGAGAGGAAGCGCCCTGAGGGACCAAGTGGGGAGTCTTTTCAACCGGAGCCCTTGGCCAGTGGGGAGGATCCGCCTGGAGATCAACCGATTACGTTGGTACGGAAATTGCAACTTATTGAGATTGAGCCATTCAAAAAATCATCAGCATATCCGAAAGGAGAGATGGGTTGGCGGGTTGGTGCTTTGGTGGATTTTCGGTATTTCAAGGATGAACGTGCCGGAGTCCCATGGATCTTTCCGACTGGGGAACGGACCGAAGGTTGATTATTGAACGGCCGGGTGAAATCCGGATCTCAAAGGAAAAGGAGGCAGGCAGTGGAATGATGCGATATCGCTTGTACATCGACGGAGCGTGGCAAGAAGCATCGACGGGAACGTATTTCGACGTCACCAATCCTGCGGACGGCTTGGTGGTCGGCCAAGCGGCGGACGGGGGGAAGGAGGATGTCACAAAAGCGGTGGACGCCGCCTCAAAGGCGTTTCCGGGCTGGTCCCGGAAAACCGCCCGCGAACGGGGAGAGCTGCTGGCCCGGGTATATGACGGGATGATGAACCGGAAAGAGGAAATGGCCCGTCTGATGACCCTGGAGCAAGGCAAACCCTTGGCGGAAGCGCGGGGGGAGGTGCAGTATGCCGCCGATTTCTTCCAGTGGTATGCAGAAGAAGCCAAACGGATTTACGGGGAGACCATTCCGGCCAACTCCCCGGATAAACGGATTTGGGTGCAGCACCAGCCGGTGGGGGTGGCTGCGGCGATCACCCCCTGGAATTTCCCCGCAGCCATGATCACACGGAAAGCCGCCCCGGCCCTTGCCGCCGGCTGCACCATGGTGGCGAAACCGGCGGAACAAACCCCGCTTACCGCCGCCTTGCTGGCGGAGATCATGGAGGAGGCCGGGATTCCCGCCGGGGTGTTCAACCTGGTGACCGGGACCCGGGCCGCGGAGATCGGGGATGCCCTCCTGGAGGACGAACGTGTCCGGAAGCTCACCTTCACCGGTTCGACGGAAGTGGGCAAAACCCTGATGAAAAAAGCGGCGGACACCGTGAAACGGATCAGCTTGGAATTGGGGGGGCACGCGCCTTACCTCGTCTTTGAGGATGCGGATCTGGAAAAAGCGGCAAAGGAAGTGCTGGCCAGCAAGTTCCGAAACGCCGGCCAAACCTGTGTCTGCACGAACCGGGTGTACGTTCACCGGAGTATCAAGGAGGAATTCGCAGACCTCCTGGCCCGCTATACCGGTGAAATGAAGGTGGGGCCCGGGCTGGAGGAAGGTGTGCAGATCGGTCCTCTGATCGATCAAGCCGCCCTTGAAAAAGTGGAGCGACATGTCCGGGACGCGGAGGCGAAAGGGGCCCGGGTGATGGTCGGGGGGCGTGCCGTCCCGGCGGAAGGGAGCGGTTGCTTCTTTGAACCCACCGTTCTTTTGGACACGACGGAGGAAATGTTGGTGGAACAGGAAGAGACCTTTGGGCCGGTCCTTCCCGTCCATGTTTTCGACACCGAAGAGGAGGCCCTCACGTTGGCCAACAACACCCGGTTCGGTCTGGCGGCTTACCTGTACACCCGGGACCTCTCCCGCGCGGTACGGATCTCGGAAAGCTTGGAGTACGGGATCGTCGGCGTGAACGACGGGATGCCTTCGACGGTCCAGACTCCCTTCGGCGGAGTGAAAGAAAGCGGCCTCGGTCGGGAGGGGGGCCGTTACGGGATCGAAGAATACCTGGAAACCAAGTACATCTCCATCGGTTTGAAATAAACAGGGAAACGAGGAGGAACCCCCATGTCGAAAACGCAACGTCGTCATATCCGCATTCACACCCCGATCCCCGGCCCCAAAGCCCGGGCTCTCCTGAACCGAAGGGAGAAAAACGTACCTCAGGGGCCCGCCTGCAAGCTTCCCACCTTTGCGGAAAAGGGGGAGGGGGCCATTCTCACCGATGTGGACGGCAACACATTCATTGACTTTGCCGGAGCCATCGGAACCCTGAATGCCGGACACCGTCCCGCCGGCGTGGTGGAAGCCCTGAAAGACCAGCTGGACCGTTACATCCACACCTGTTTCAACGTCATGATGTACGAGCCTTATATTCAGCTGGCGGAGAAGTTGAACGAAATCACCCCGGGAGATCATCCGAAAAAAACATTTTTCCTCAACAGCGGGGCGGAGGCGGTGGAAAACGCCGTCAAGCTGGCGAGGAAATTTACCGGGCGGCAGGCCGTGGTCTCCTTTGACCGCGGCTTCCACGGAAGAACCCTTCTCACCATGTCGTTGACCAGCAAAGTGAAACCGTACAAGTACGGCTTCGGTCCCTTTGCGCCGGAAACCTACAAGCTGCCGTATCCGTACTACTACCGGGAGAGGGACGGGGTTTCCCCGGAAGAGACCGACAGGGAACTCCTGCGCCGGGTGGAAGATTTCTTTCTCGGGGAGGTTCCGGCGGACCAGATTGCAGCTGTGATCATGGAACCGGTCCAGGGGGAAGGCGGATTCATCGTCCCGTCCAAAACCTTTGTCCAGGGCATCCGGAAAATTTGCCGGGAACACGGGATCCTGTTTATCGCCGACGAAGTGCAGACCGGTTTCGGACGAACCGGGCGGATGTTCGGCATGGAGCATTATGAAGTGGTTCCGGATCTGATGACGATGTCCAAGTCGATTGCGGCCGGATTGCCGATCAGTGCAGTGACCGGCCGGGCGGAGATTATGGATGCTGCCAACCCCGGAGAGATCGGCGGCACCTACGGCGGCAGCCCGCTGGGTTGCGTGGCGGCCCTGGAAGTGATCCGAATGATGGAAGAAGACGGACTGCCGGACCGGGCTCAGGAAATCGGTCGTCAGATCCGGGACCGGTTTTCGTCCCTGGCCAACCGATATCCCCAGATCGGAGGCGTACGGGGGCTGGGGGCCATGTGTGCCTTTGAGACCGTCAAAGGGGACGGCAAAGAGCCGGATCCCGGTTTGGCCGGAGAGATCATCCGCGCCTGCGGACAAAAGGGGGTCATCCTGATGGGGGCCGGATTGTACAGCAATGTGATCCGGACTCTCTGTCCACTGGTGATCACCGACGACCAGCTTCAGGAAGCCCTGGACGTCATCGAAGAAGTGGTGGAGGAACGGTTAAGATGACAAGACCCCCGGTTCAAACATGAGGGGAGAACCATACCCGGGTGAAGAGACCGTGCCCGTTGTCATCCATTCCATGATCGGGGGTGGGAGGTGCGGAACGGGTCAAAGGGGTTCGCCGGGGGATGGCCGGGAAGATCCTGCAGGCCTGGATGATCACTCTCCCCGGAAGCCGCCGCCGCGAGTTGGCTGAATCGCCGCTTCTTTCCTGCGAAGGAGGCGGCTTTGGCTTTCCGTATGGGGGACGGCGAAGGGGGCATCCTAGAAGTGTTGTGATTTCATGTTCGTTTCGAGAAAAGGGAAGCGTTTACCCAAAATAGCGACTTTGCTGTCCTGCCCAGCGGAGAATCAGCCTGCAAGGGCGTTCAGGGGCAAAAACTTCTATGTGTTGCATCCGAAGGCGTTTTGCCCCTGCCCGCAGCAGGATGATTCGGAGCGGACAGTGCCTGCATCTATGCAGGACAGCAGCCGGAGCGGCTTTGGGTAAATGCTGCCGCTCACTTTTTCACAATACTTCTAGACGCAAACTGCCATGATAAAGGGGGATTTTCTTTGAACGAACGACTTCGGGAACGGCTGCTCCACGCGCTTCCCGTCTATTTTGGAGAGAGGAATTACCGGGAATACAGGGTGGAAACCCAGCCGCGGAGCATGATCAGTGTCCTCGATACCGGGCAGCAGGTATCCCCCACCCTGATCGAAGACCGGGAGGGGACCATCGGGCTGGCCGGTGTGGCTCCTCACTCGAAGACGATTTATTTCTGGCCCGGGTGAAAATAGTCCTTTGTCACCGATACGGTTACATCCGGGATCGGGACGTATCATAAGGTGGGGATGACGTCATTCACCCCCCTCCGGCGCCGGAAGGGGGGTGATGGGGGTGGTCCGGGGCTTTGCCGGAGCGTGGGGTTCTGTTTGAAGGATGGGGCCCGGCTTTCAGCATCCACCCCGTTCAAGTTGTGAGTGAGGTCGATTGTGTCAGACCAACGGGGCGGCAACCCGGTTTTTCAGGTTGGCTCCGCATTCCTTCCCCGTATCGTAGGAAAGGTTTCCGATTCCGCGGCACAACGCGGTCCAAGATCCTTCTCCCTCCCAGAGGCGGCAGGTCGTCCCGAGGAGATCGGCCCCTTCCTCCACGGCGACTTCCCACAGTTCCATGAAACTTTCGCGGTGCGCTTCCTCCGGAACCGCGGGGTGGAGCCATTCCCGTTTGCTTTCGTTCAGGTAATCGGTCTCCGAACGGACCGGACGGTAACGAAAGGGGCCGATCTTTCCCAGGGTGAGAAACCATTTCACTCCGCAGGGGTCGTAAAAGATCCGGAGCGCCCGTTTCATATGACGATAGGCTTCGTCCCAATGACCGGGGAGAACGGCCGCCGTTTCCTCCGGAAAGTGTTTCCGGGCGGTGCCGTGAAGGACTTCCGCCCACTCTCGGGGGAGGGTCCGGCCCACATCGATCAGGGGGACCACCGGAGTTTTCCAGGTCTTCCATCCCGCCAGGCGTTCCGCCAGCAGGGTGTCGATGATTACCTCCAGCTTCTGATGCTTGTATTTCCCGTTCCCGGACCGGTAGATGATATAGGGGTGGGTCTTCCGGTCCAAAATGTGATGGGTCAGAAAGCCGGCTACATATTCCCGCATGTCGGGGACATCCGCCGCCGCCCGGATCAAGTCCAGCAGAAACGGCCCGCAATGGCGCCGGTGGATGGCAGACCCCAGGCGGCGGACGGAATCGTCCCGTTTCCAGGGCCAAAAATTATGATACAAAAGAGAATCGGGTCCCTGACACCCCAGGTTGAACGGGTGCCAGTCCCGGGGTTCGGATTGTCCCGCACGGGCCCGGACCCTTTTTCCAAACAGGATGTGGCTCCAAACATTGGGCAACGATCTCACCTCGTGGGGTGGGGGATTCGAAACAACGTTTCTGAGAATCTATTCGGCTCATTTTTCCCCATTCCTGTCGGATAGCGGAAAAACCCCGGGTTCCCGCTTTTGCTTTGGTTCCCCCAGGAAAGCGTGGTATAGTGAAAGAATATCCGGAGTCAACGGGAGGTATGCAGGTTGTCGATGCTGGAAACGGCCGTGAAAGCAGCGGAAAAGGCGGGGGAACGGATTCGGGCCCATGCCGCCGCCGCCAAAAAAGTCCGTTTTAAATCTTCGTCCCACGACCTGGTGACGGAAGTCGACCAGGCGGCGGAGGAAATCATTCGAGATACGATCCTGAAGATCCATCCCAGTCACGCCATTCTGGGGGAAGAAGGGGTGGAAGCCGGTGTGGAGGCTTCCAGAGCCGCCCTGGAGGAGCACCGGTCTTTTGAAGACCTGTGGATCGTGGACCCGATCGACGGAACGACCAACTTCGTCCACGGATTCCCGATGTTCTGCGTTTCCATCGCTTACGCCCGCCGCCAGGAAGTGGTTGCCGGGGTCATCTACGACCCCTTGCGCGACGAACGGTTCACCGCGGAGAAGGGGAAAGGGGCGTTTCTGAACGGAGAGCCGATCCGGGTCTCCGGCGAGGAGCGTCTGGAGGAAAGTCTGGTGGCCACCGGTTTTCCGGCGGGTGCCGGGGGTGCCCGGCAACGGAACGTGGAAGGGATTTTGAAACTTTCTCCCCGTTGCCGCAACGTGCGCGCCGGAGGCTCCGCCGCCCTCCATCTGGCTTATGTCGCCGCGGGAAGGCTGACGGGGTTCTGGGAATTGGAGCTGAACGCCTGGGACCTGGCCGCGGGGAGCCTCCTGGTCCGGGAAGCCGGGGGCGAGGTGACGGACACCGCGGGGACCCCCTACGACATCGGAGTCCGGCACATCCTCGCCACCAATGGAAACATCCACCCGGCCATGTTGAAGGAGCTGAAAGAGGCCCGGGCCACCGGTTTTGAAGCACAATAAACCGGACGGTTAAAAGCGGCCTTTACCATCCTGCCCGGCGGAAGCTGAAGGGAGGGCGTTCAGGGGCAACCCCTTTGCTTGTGAAGCTTCCCGCAGGGCTTTTTCCCTGCCCGACTGGAAGATTCGGAGCGGACAGACATCCGGAAAGCTGTGGAATCCGGGGTCCGGTGGAGATGCCCGATGATTCCGCGGGCCACTGCACCGGGGATTTCCGCCGACGGGTACATATTGGAAGCGGCCCACATCCCAAACATGGAATCGTAAAAGGAGGAAACCGGATTGTCGATCGACTGGCAGCAGGAGATGAAACAGAGGCAGGAAGAGATGATGGAGCGCTTGACGGAGCTTTGCTCGATCGAAAGCGTGTTGGATGAGTCCACCGCCAAGCCGGGTGCCCCCTTTGGCAAGGGGATCGCCGAAGCCCTGGAATACATGCTGAAACTGGGGGAGAACGAAGGGTTTTCCACCCGGAACCTGGACGGCTATGCCGGTCACGTGGAATACGGGGAAGGGCAGGAAATCGTCGGGGTCCTGGCACACCTCGACGTGGTGCCGACGGGGAGCGGATGGTCTTCGCCCCCGTTTGAGCCCGAAATCCGCGACGGAAAATTTTATGCCCGGGGTGCCCAGGACGACAAGGGGCCGGCCATGGCCGCTTTTTTCGCTCTGAAGTTGGTGAAGGAACTGGGCCTGCCCCTGAAGCGCAGGGTCCGGCTCATCTACGGAACGGACGAAGAAAGCCATTGGCGCGATGTCGACTATTATTTTGAGCGGGAGCCGATGCCCGATCTGGCCTTCACACCCGACGCCGATTTTCCCATCATCAACGCGGAAAAAGGGTTGGTGGACCTCACATTGTCGGGTCCGGTTCCGTCCCTTTCCGGAACGGACGAAGGAACTTGGGGGCTCGCCCGGTTCGAAGCCGGCGAGCGGCCCAACATGGTGCCCGATGCCGCCGCCGCCCGGCTCGAAGGGGACGGCGACGTTTTCGAGTTAAAGGAAAAGATCCAGGAATACCTGTTGACCCACCGGATCCGGGGATATGCCGAAGAAGCGGACGACCACCTGAAACTGGTGGTGGAAGGAACCGCCCATCACGGATCCGAACCGGACCGGGGAGAGAATGCTGCCTACGGGCTGGCCCGGATTCTCGGGGAGCTCCCCCTGGACGACAACGGCCGCCGCTATGTCTCGTTGATCAATGACCTTTTGAGCGACAGCTTCTTCGGAGAAAAACTGGGGATCGCCCAGGAAGACACCCGGGTGGGCCGGTTGACCGTCAACGGCGGTGTTTTCCGCTATCAGGCCGGGCGAGGGCAACATGTGGAACTGAACATCCGTTATCCCATCTCCGGCGACATGGAGACGATCCGTACCCGGGTGGAGGAAAAATGCCGCCCCTACGGCCTCACCGTCACCGATGTGGATCACAAACCCGGTCATTATGTGGATCCGGAGCATCCCCTGGTGAAAACCCTGCAGAAGGTGTATGAAGAACAGACGGGGGAGAAGGGGGAACCTTTCGCCATCGGCGGCGCCACCTATGCCCGGGCGCTCCAACCGGGGGTGGTCTTCGGACCGCTTTTCCCGGGGCATCCGGAACGGGCCCATCAGAAGGATGAGTTCATCGATGTGGACCAACTGATCAAGGCGGCCGCGCTGTATGCCCAGGCGATCTATGAACTGGCCAGGTAGAGAGAGGAGAGCAAGGTGAAGAAGCTTCAGGGACGTTTGGTATCGCTGCAGGTGGGAACCCCCCGAACGTATCCCTCTGACGGATCCTCCAGGGGGTCATGGACGAACGGGATCGCAAAACAGGCAGTGGAAGGACCGGTCCGGCTGGGACGAACCAACCTGGACGGGGACGGCCAGGCGGATCTCCAACACCACGGCGGGCCCGACAAAGCCGTCCTCGCTTATGCCCTTCGCCATTATGAGGCCTGGCGGAGGGACCCGGACTTGAAGGAGCTCGGCCCCGGCGCCTTCGGTGAAAACTTCACCGTGGACGGCCTGGATGAGGAAACGGTCTGCATCGGCGACCGGTTCCGGGTCGGTGACGCCCTGGTTCAGGTTGCCCAGGCCCGGCTTCCCTGCTGGAAGCTGGACCGTCGCTGGGGAGTGGATGGGCTGGCCGAACGGGTGAAGCGAAACGGCAAAAGCGGTTGGTATCTCCGTGTGATCCAGGAGGGCACGGTGGAAAAGAGAGACACGCTGGAGCTGATCGACCGGCCGGCCCCCCGTTGGACCATTCGGGCCGTCAACGACATCCTCCACCGCCGCAACCGGGATCCGGAAGCGATCCGTGAATGTGGCCTCCCTCCCGCTGCTGGCGGAAAGCATGCGGAAGGTCCTGGCCAACCGACGGACGTGACCCGGTCTGGAAGTATTGTGAAAAAGTGAGCTGAGCGGCAGCATTTACCCAAAGCCGCTCGCTTCCCCTTTTCTCGAAACGAACATGAAATCACAACGCTTTTGGTGGCCGGGTTTGTTTTTATATTCCAACAGGGGGGAAAAGGCTTGGACAACGATCAACCGGAAATGCTGGACGTCGTCGACTCCGATCTCCGCATTCTCGGAACCGCCGACCGGGAACGGGTTCACCGGGAGGGGCTGTGGCATCAAACGTTTCACTGCTGGGTGTATCGTCGGGAAGCCGATCACATCCGCCTCATTTTCCAGCTCCGTCATCCGGCCAGCAAAGCCAACCCCGACCGGCTCGATGTCTCCGCCGCCGGCCATCTCCTTCACGGGGAAACGCGGGAGGAGGGAATCCGGGAGCTGGAGGAGGAGTTGGGCATCCGGGCCCCCTTCGGTGAGCTGATTCCGCTCGGGGTGTGGAAGGAAGAGATGGACCTCGGAGAGGGGTGGATCGACCGTGAATACCGGCATGTGTATTTGTACGAGTGCAGAAAACCCCTCAAAGAATACCGGCCACAGCCGGAGGAAGTAAGCGGGTTGTTTGAAGCCGACCTGGGATCCATCGACCGCTTGTTCCGAGGGGAGCAAAAGACGGCCGACCTGACGGGATTCAAGGTGACGGATGGAGGAAGGCAGCTCAAGGAAAGGCGGACCGCCGTCCGCCAGGATTTCGTTCCTCACTCCGAGGGGTATTACCGGTTGGTTCTGGATGCATTGAAACAGCGCGAAATGGAATCCTGACCGAACGCAAAACCGCCTCTTTCGTCAACCGGACGAAGGAGGCGGTTTCAGCTTTCGGGTCTTCTTCGATTGTCGTCACAACCGTGGATATCGATGGGATTTTCCTCCTTTGTTCATGCCAGTTTCAATCCCACCACTCCGGCGATGATCAGGCTGAGGGAGACCAGCTTGGACACGTTGACGGGTTCCTGGAACCAGAAGACGCCGGCCAATGTGACCATCGCCGTCCCCAACCCGGCCCAGATCGCATAGGAGAGGCTGAGATCGATTTTTTTCACCGCAATGGTGAGGGAAGTGAAGCTCAGCCCGTACAGGATGAACATCGCCAGGGTGGGCAGAAGACGCGTGAATCCTTGGGAAAACTTCATCGAGATCGTACCGGCCACTTCCAGGACAATCGCAAGAATAAGAAATACCCAACTCATCGCGATCCCTCCTTATTCTTCACGATCTCCTTTCCCCAGACTTCATCTCCATGGAAAAAGCCCTCCCGTTTTGGAAGAGAGGACTCGATCCTACCGTCCGTGAATCAGGCGCCGCAGCATGCGTGACAGTGTCTCAACCGGGGGTTTTCCGCGGTTAAAGTACCGCTGCAGAACCCACCCGTTGATGACCGTCAGGATGAATTCGGCCAGCTCGGGATCCCGGACATCCAGAATGCGGGCAATCCCTGACCGATACTGCTCCAAGGTCTCACCGAGCCGGGGATCGGGATCCCGGTCCGCCACCTGATGACGGTAGTAATCCATCCAGATGAAAGACTGGTTGAGGAAGTACGTTTCACGCTCCTCCACAAAGCGGAGCAGCGCGTCGATCCGTTCGTCGGGGGTTTTCGCCCCCTTCAGCGCTTCTTTCGCGTCAAAAAGGTCCCGACAGGTGATCAGCTCCACAAGTTGGTTAAACAGATCCTCCTTGCCGGAGAAATAGTGGTACAGGGTGCCCGTCGAGACGTCCAATTCGTCCGCGATCCGGCGCATGGAGAGGGAGGCGTACCCTTCTTCGGCGAACAGATCGAAACACTGGTGCAACAGCTCTTCGCGGTACTCATCATGATCGATGATTTTTGGCATCAACTTATTATAACAAACGTTCGATATAAGAACAACCCGTTCGGAAGAACATGATATGATGGTTGGTGGAACCTGTCTTATTTTATGCAGAGGAGGGACGGAATGGAACCGACAGCGGAAAGAGAGCGGTTGGAGGTGATCGATATCCTCCGGGGGTTTGCCGTTTTCGGTATTTTGCTGGTCAACATGGCCGATTTCAAATCGGCGGAACTGTATCGGATCCGTGTTCCCGGGGAAGGGTGGGATCATCCGGACGGCTGGGTTCAACACCTGATCCGGATCTTGGCCCAGGGCCATTTTTACACCCTGTTTTCTTTTCTGTTCGGCTTTGGGATGATCTTCATGATGGAGCGTGCCCGGGAGAGGGGGAAACGATTCGTCCCCGCGTATGTCCGCCGGTTGCTGACACTGATGCTGCTGGGACTCGTCCATGCCTGGCTGATCTGGTTCGGGGATATCCTTTTTTCATACGCTGTCTTGGGATTCATTCTGTTGCTCTTTCACCGGGCCGGACCGAAGACGCTTCTCGCCGCGGGCCTTCTGATCCTGTTGATTCATACGGCGGTGAACGGGTGGCTCTATTCCGGTCCCGCTCCGACTCCCGAGCAGAAGGAAGCGATCGCCGCCTCCCACCGGTGGTGGGAGGAACATTCCACCGTTGTCTACAAGAGCGGAACCTTCGGGGAGGTGACGGAACAGCGGATCCATGACTGGACCTACCTGAACAGCCATTGGTATTCCCTGTGGCCGCCCTTGCTGGCCATGTTCCTGCTGGGAGCCGCCGCTGCGAAACGACGGGTTTTCCACCGGCTGGATTCCTCCGGAGAACTTCTCCGCAAGGGGTGGAGGTGGAGCCTGGGGGTGGCTTTGGTGCTGGGGGTGTTGGAGTACGTCGTATCCCCGGTGATTCACCCGGATCCCTACGGATTCCGGCTCCTGGTCTGGATCGGAAACAACATCGGCGATCCGGCGGCATGCCTCTTTTATCTCACCTCGGTGGCACTGTTGTACCGAAAGTGGGGGAACCGTCTCCGCCCCCTGGCGCCTGTGGGGCGGATGGCGCTCACCAACTACCTTCTGCAGTCCCTGTTCTTCACGACTCTTTTCTACAGTTACGGTTTGGGATGGTACGGGGAAGTGGAAGCGGTCGCGGGCCTCATCCTGACGGTGGTCTTCTTTTTCCTCCAGATCTTTTTCAGCCGGTGGTGGATGGGGCGTTTCCACCAGGGTCCGGTGGAATGGATCCTTCGGACCGCCACCTACGGGCGTCCGGTATCGTTTCGAAGAGGGAACTAAAAGCGTTGTGATTAATGGTTAGGCTTAGAAGAAGGGAAGCGTTTACCCGAAATAGCGACTTTGCTGTCCTGCCCAGCGGAGCATCAGCCTGCAAGGGCGTTCAGGGGCAACAGCTTCTCTGTGTTGCATCCGCAGGCGTTTGCCCCTGCCCGCAGCAGGAAGATTCGGAGCGGACAGTCATACATCCCTGCAGGACAGGAACTGGAGCGGCTTCGGGTAAATGTCACCGTTCACTTTTTCACAATACTTCTATAAAGGAAAAAGCCGGGGATCCCGGCTTTTTTTGATGGGGTCATTCTTCTTTGCTTTGCGCCTTTTGGCGGTTGCGCAGGAGAATCAGCCGGTAGGTGTGGCTGACCACCACCTTGAGGACGGCGTAGGTGGGCACCGCCAGGAGGAGTCCGAGAAAACCGCCGAGACTGCCGGCCACCAGGAGCAGCAGGATAATGGTGAGGGGATGGATGTTGAGCGTCCGGCCCATCACCTGTGGAGAGATGAAATTTCCCTCCAGCTGCTGGGCGACCACCGTCACGATGAGCACGTAGACCACCATCATCGGGGAATCGATAAAGGCGACGATCACCGCGGGGATCGTTGCGATCAGGGGCCCGATAAACGGAATCAGGTTGGTGAAGGTGGTCACCAGCGCCAGGAGAAGGGAGTAGTCCAGTCCGATGATAAGATATCCGATGTAGACCAGCACGCCGATGCAGAGGCTGACGAGCACCTGTCCCTGGATGTAGGAACTGATCGCCCGGTCCATGTCCGCCAGGATGCGCCTTCCTTCGGCCCGCTGGTTCGAAGGGAGGAGGCGGAGGACCTGTTTCGGAGCTTGTTCCCCTTCCTTCAACATGTAGAAGAGAATGAAGGGCACGGTCACAAAGACCACGACAATGCCGGCCAGGATGCTGAAGAAATTGGCGAGATTGGTGATGATGGTGGAGATGCTGTTGGAAAGGTAGTCGGTGAACTCCCGGGTGATGTTTTCCAGGTTCTGCTCTTCAAAATACTCCCCGACCCAGGGATTTCGCTGTATCTCCACCAGTTTGGACTGAAGGGTGTCGATCAGGTTGGGAAATTCGGAGACCAGTCTGGAGATCTGTTTGGAAAGAGGCGGACCCGCCAGGAACACCAACAATGTGAACAAACCGGCAAAGAGCAGATAAATCAACAGAATGGAGAAGACCCGCCGGATTCCCTTTTTTTCAAGAAAACGGACGACGGGACGGAAAAGGTAATACAGGACACCGGCGACCAGGAAGGGGAAAAAGAGAGTCTGGACAAGGACCACCAGCGGTTGAAAAATCCAGTCGATCTTGGTTCCCACATAAATGATCAGAAAGACCAACAGGATCCCGTATCCGAATCGAAAAGGTTTCGTTTGCGGCATGGAAGGGGCCAACCTCCTTTTTTCCGGGCCGGTATCAACAAAATGTCCAATGAGGGGGCATGGTAAACATCTGTGGGCTCCCGCCGTTTACAAAAAACCCGCAAACCTGGGGTTTACGGGGTCGGCGTTCATTTCCATTCAAGAAGCCCGTCGAGAAGGGTCGCAGAGGAATCCTGTCCTTCCTCATCCGTGTCTTCGGAGGAATTTTCGGTGTCATCGTCGGAGTTCGCCGGATCGGAGGGTTGGGGGTCAGGGCTCTCATTCTCATCCGACGGGGACCCGCTTTCCGTTTCGGATCCATCGGATCCTTCATCCGGATCTTCCTCCGCATTTTCATCCGAACCCTCCGGATTTTCGTTCAGTTGTGCTTCGGGGATCGCCGGGTTTTCCTCATTCTGTTGCTCTGCGTTTTCATCGGATTCCTGGCTGGCCGGATCTTCTTCCGGTTTGGGCCGGCTCATCTGTTGCTGCGTCGTGGTCCGGGTATGTACGGCGGCGGAAGGAGTCGGGTCCGGCTTTTTCAGATCGTGGGCCTGGTGTTCCGTTGCGGGCATCCGGTGGTCTGCCGTCGCGACCGCATCCTTTTCTTCATCGGAAGACGGGTGGTCCGATTCTTTCTGATCCGGTCGGATCCGTTTTTTCGAGAGCTCCATATCCGCCTTGTTTCCTCCGCCGGTTGGTTTCCCCCAGAGCCCCCACTCGTGTCCCTCGGGAGCCTGGGCGACGTGCGGAGTGATAAAACCCGAGACCATCAGGGTTCCGACAAAACTGAAGAGGGCCACCTTTCGCAACCTGCGGGTGCGGTAAAACTTCAATCGCATTCTTTTCCCCCCTTCCGGTCGAACTTTCGCCCAAGTTTTTCATTCAGTATCAGTGTAACAAATAAATAAAGGCTTGTCTGTACGAAGTTCCGGCAATTCAACTTTTTCTCATAGAAAATCATGCTAAAGAACGGGAAGGGAGGAAAAAAGGATTACAGAACGGGCAAGCGGGCCCGAAGTTCGGAGACGGATTCTTTCATCCGTTCCACCAGGTCGTGGATCTCCGCTTCCGTCGTCTCACGGCCCAGGGTGATCCGGAGGCTCTGGAACGCTTCTTCGGCAGATTGGCCCATGGAGGTGAGGACGTGGGATGCTTTCTGCTTTCCGGCGCTGCAGGCGGAACCGCTGGAGACCGCCACGTTCCGCCGGTTCAGTTCCAGGAGGACCGCCTGTCCTTCCAGCCGGTCAAACCCGATGTTCAGATTGTTGGGAAGGCGGTCCGTCGGGTGGCCGTTGAGGCGGACGTTTCCGATCTCTTCGGCGATGCGTTGCCAGAGAAGGTCGCGGAGCCGGGAGATGTGCTTCCGGAAGTGGGACGCTTCCGCCGAAGCCAGGCGAGCGGCCATCCCCATCCCCGCAATGCCGGGGACGTTCAGGGTGCCGGGTCGAAGGCCGCGCTCCTGTCCCCCGCCGAAAAACACCGGCTGGATTCGGACCCCTTTCCGGAGGTAAAGCACGCCGACCCCTTTGGGTCCGCCCACCTTGTGCCCCCCGACGGAAAGGAGGTCGATCCCCAGATCCCGGACGTTCAGGGGAGCTTTGCCGAAGAGCTGAACGGCATCGGTGTGGAACAGGGCTCCTTTTTTCCGGGTAAGGGCGGCCATCTCCCGGATCGGCATGAGGGTTCCGACTTCGTTGTTGGCCGCCATGATGCTGACGAGCACCGTCTCTTCCGTCAGCGCTTCTTTCAGGTCCCCGGTTCGCACCCGGCCGAACTCATCGACGGGCAGGCAGGTGATCCGGAAGCCTTCCCGTTCCAGCTGGCGGCACGTGTCCAGAACGGAGGGGTGTTCCACCCGGCTGGTGATCACGTGGCGGCCCTTTTCCCGCTGCCGGCGGGCCGCTCCCAGGAGGGCCAGGTTGTTGGATTCGGTGCCGCTTCCGGTGAACAGGATCTCCCTCGGGGAAGCGCTCAGGGCTTTCGCCACCTCCCGACGGGCCCGCTCCGTCCAGTCCCGGGCCCGCTGGCCGGGGTCATGGAGGCTGCCGGGGTTGGCCGGATCCTCCTCCATCGCCCGAAGCATGACCTCCCGGACTTCCCGTCGCACGGGGGTGGTGGCCCCGTGATCAAAATAGAGCGGTTGCATCCACAACGACCTCCTTCTCGTTTTCCCCCTTTATTATAGTGGAAACGGACGCTGTCCTTGTGAAAAAATAATCAGAATATCAAAAAACGGTTGACAAAAGCGGGAGACCTGAGAAAATATAAGTGATTTTCTTGTGACAAATATGTGAAAGGAATCACAAAAATGTGAGAGCGGATAACCGATTTTGTGGTGGTGGGCAGCGGGTTGGCCGGTTTGCAGACCGCCTGGCAGTTGGCCGGGGCGGGGGAGGTCCATCTCTTCACCCAATCCCGGGCCGGGGCGGGGAACTCTTCCCGGGCTCAGGGAGGGATCGCCGCCGCCGTGGGGGAGGGGGACCCGGATACCGTCGAGGTGCTGGTCCGGGAAGGACCGGCCGCCGTCGCCGGTCTCGCCCGGTTGGGCATCCCCTTTGACCGGAGCGGAGATCGATGGGCGCTGGGAAAGGAGGGTTCCCACAGCGTTTCCCGGATCCTTCACGCCTCCGGGGACGCCACCGGCGCGGCCATGGTGGAGACCCTGCTGGCCCGGGTCCGGTCCCATCCCCGGATCCGACTCTTTTCCCACACTCGGGTGACCGGCCTGATCGCGGAGGGGGGCGAATGTTTCGGCGTCACGGCCGTCCGCGGGGAGGAAGGAATCGTCTGCCGTGCCCGGGCGGTGGTGTTGGCCACCGGTGGGTGCGGTCAGGTGTTCCGGTACACCACCAATGATCCGGTCGTCACCGGCGGCGGCCTGGCCATGGCGTACCGGGCGGGGGCGGCTCTCGCCGACATGGAGTTCGTTCAGTTTCACCCCACCGCCCTGGCGGTGGAACAGAATCCGATGTTTTTGATCTCCGAGGCGGTGAGAGGAGAAGGGGCGGTGCTCGTCAACAGTTGCGGGGAAGCCTTCATGGGCCGTTACCATGACTGGAAAGACCTCGCCCCCCGGGATGTGGTCTCCCGGGCCATCGATCGGGAGGTGCGGGAGGGACGGCGGGTGTTCCTGGACGCCCGGGGTCTGAAGGAGCGGTTTGCCGCCCGGTTCCCCACGATCTTCGCCCGCTGTCTCGAGCACGGCATCGACCCCCGCCGGGACCGGATCCCGGTCACCCCGGCGGCCCATTTCCTGATGGGCGGGGTGCGGACGGATTCCCACGGGCGGAGCGGCGTCCGCCGGTTGTTCGCCGTGGGGGAAGTCGCCTGCACCGGTGTGCACGGGGCCAACCGGCTGGCCAGCAACTCCCTTCTGGAAGGGGCCGTCTTTGCGTCCCGGGTGGCGAAGGCGGCGGGAAGACTCCCCCGGGTTCCGGCCTTTCCCGACAGAGTCGTGCGTCAGGAAATGTTCACGGTTGATCAAGAGAACCCCGTCTATGCCGATGCGGTCCGGCGGATCATGTGGGAACACGCGGGAATCGTCCGGAACCGAAACAGCTTGATCGACGGGATGAATGCGCTTTCGTCCTTGCGCGAAGAGGTGCCGGGGGAATATTTGGAATGCCATGATATGATTGATGTTTCACAAGTGATCTTACACTCGGCCCTGAAACGGGAAGAGAGCCGAGGCGGCCACTTTCGGGGCGATTTTCCGGAACCCCGTGAAGAATGGGCGAAAAAACGGATCCGGATTCGGAGGGGGGAGCCCGTTGAACCCATTGCGATTGAGAAAACTGGTATGTGAGGCTTTAAACGAAGATCTGGGGCCGGGGGATTGGACCACGGAAGCGCTGATTCCGGAGGAGGATCGGTCGGCCGCCGTCTTCCTGGCCAAAGGGGACGGTGTGGTCGCGGGATTGCCGGTGGCGGAAGAGGTGTTCCGTCAGTTGGACCCGGACATCCGGTTCCGACGGGAGGCGGAGGAAGGGACGCGTGTCACCTCCGGCACCGTGCTCGCCCGGGTGGAGGGACGGACCCGGACGTTGCTCACGGGAGAACGGGTGGCCCTTAACTTTCTGCAGCGCTTATCCGGCATCGCCACCCTGACCCGCCAGGTGGTGAACGCCCTGGAGGGGTTGGACTGCCGGGTGCTGGATACCCGGAAGACCACGCCGGGCCTTCGCATGCTGGAGAAATACGCCGTCCGCACCGGCGGGGGCACCAATCATCGCTTCGGCCTCAGTCACGGCATCATGATCAAAGACAACCACATCGCCGTTGCCGGCAGTCTCCGGCGGGCGGTGGAGAAGGTCCGGGCGTACGCCGGACACATGGTTCAGGTGGAGGTGGAGGCCGACACCCTGGAACAGGTGAAAGAAGCCGTGTCCCTGGATGTGGACGCCATTCTGCTGGACAACATGGACCCCGCCACCCTCCGGAAAGCGGTGGCCCTCATCGACGGACGGGTTTGGACGGAAGCTTCCGGCGGCCTGACTCCGGAAACGGCCCGGGAAGCGGCCCAGGCGGGGGTGAATGCCATTTCCCTGGGATGGCTCACCCATTCCGCCTCCGCCCTGGACATCGGGTTGGAGATCCTGAATGAGGAGGAATCGGCATGAATACGGAAACCTGGACGGCGGACCATCCCGCCCTTCCGGAGAAGTACCGCAACCTTTCCCACCGGGAGTACGATGAACGCATCCAAGGAGCCAAGGACCGGCTCGGAGCCGACCTGGTGATCCTGGGTCACCATTACCAGCGGGACGACGTGATCCGCTTTGCCGACTTCACCGGCGATTCCCTGGAGCTGGCCCGGATCGCCGAAGGCCAAAAACAGGCCCGCTACATCGTTTTCTGCGGGGTCCACTTTATGGCGGAAACCGCCGATATCCTGACGGGGGACGACCCGATCGTCATCCTTCCCGACATGAAGGCGGGATGCTCCATGGCCGACATGGCGGATATCGACGAACTGGAAGAAGCCTGGGAAGTGATGACGGAGGAGCTGGGAGACACCATCCTGCCCATCACCTACGTCAACTCCACCGCCGCCATCAAAGCCTTCGTCGGCCGCCGCGGCGGGACCACTTGCACCTCCTCCAACGCCCGGGGTGTGCTGGAGTGGGCCTTCGCCCGGAAAAAGCGGATCCTGTTCCTGCCCGACCAGCACCTGGGACGGAACACCGCCCACGCCATGGGGATCCCCCTGGAACAGATGGCCGTCTGGGACCCGATCGACGGGGAATGGGAAGAAGAGAAGGGGCCGATGGAAGACCTTCGGGTCCTCCTGTGGAAAGGACACTGTTCCGTCCATACCAAATTCACCGTGGAGCAGATCCGGGACGTCCGGGAACGGGACCCGGAGACCCAAGTGATCGTCCATCCCGAGTGTACCTTCGACGTGGTGCAGGCCGCCGACGAGAACGGTTCCACCAGCTGGATCATCCGGAAGATCGGGGAAGCGCCTCCAGGGAGCAAATGGGCGGTGGGCACCGAGGTCAACCTGGTGCAGCGTCTCGCCCGGACCCATCCCGAACAGCGCATCTCCCTCCTCTCCCGGACCATGTGTCCCTGTCTCACCATGAACCGGATCGACCGCCCTCACCTCCTGTGGGCCCTGGAAAGCCTCCAGGAAGGCCGCCCGGTCAACCGGGTCTCCGTCGACCGGGAAACCGCCCATTGGGCCCGGACGGCGCTCGAGAGGATGCTGTCGATTCATTAAAAAAAGAATGTTTTCATGGAAAAACGGATGCGGATGGGCCGCATCCGTTTTCCAGCGCAGGGGGATCGATCCGGAAGGATGCTTGACTCCTTTTCGGGGTCCCCCATGGTTTTCATCCGGTGGAGGTCACCATTCCAGCCAAGCCGATGATGACCAAAAACCCGCCTTTCGGGCGGTTTTTTTCATCTCATGAAAAAAAGCGGTCCTTCCGCTGTTCAGCCGGATCCGGTGCCCATGGCCTTCCTTGCCGGTGGCGGTCAGCCGGGTTCCTTTTTCCCGGATGTGGGCATGGAAACAGAATAAAAAGAGGGTTCATTCCCACTCCCGGGCAGGACACGATTCCCCGACCTTTGTTGTAGTCGAAAAGAACGATTCTTGATCCGCATTGAAAAAATCAAGAACAAGAAAAGGATTTTTCGATTTTCACATCAAAGATTTAAAAGATGGTGGAGGAGGAAGATTCTCCTCTCCTCCGGAAACGTTGACAACTGCGAAGGAGTTCGAACAAGATGCCCCTGATCCCGCGATATGCCCTGGGAATGGAACTGACCGATTCCCTGTTCAAATTGGTGGAAATGAAAAGAGGGTTTAAAAAAACCCGGCTCACCCAGTATGTGGTTCACCCGCTCCTTCCTTTCTGGATGAAGGAGCACTCCGCGGTTGACCGGGAAGAACTGATCCATTCCATTTCCGACGCCCTCGCGGGGAGGCGCCTGAAAACACGGAAAGTCCACCTGGCCCTGGGCAACCGGCAGGTGGTCACCGGGATCTGGCACATCCCGGAGATGCGCCCCAACCGGATGCGGCGATGGATCCGGAAAAAAGTGATTCCCGGGTGGGACCTGCCCTTTGACGATCCCCATTTCGATTACCGCCCCCTCGGTCCGATCTGGGAGGAGGGGGACCATCAGCAGGTGCTGGTGGCCGCGGTTTCCCGCTCGTATGTGGAAGATCTGACGCACCTCATCCGCTGTTGCGGGTTGGAGCCGGTCTCCATCGACCTATCCGCCTTCAGCCTCCAGCGCTGGGTGGAGTTCACCGACGACAGCTCCCTGCACCGTCCGGCCACGCTGCACCTTTCCCGGGAAGGAGTGGAAGTGAACCTGTTCCACCACGGCCTGCTGCAGGGGGGGACGTTCCTGCCGCTGGAGATGGCCCGGTTTTTGGAGGACGGGACGCGACCGGGGATGGATCCCCTGGCCCCCGTGCTGACGGATCCGGACAAGGTCCGGTCCTATGGGGCCGCGCTTCTGGAAACGCTCGGAAAGGAGGGACCGGAATGGCTGAACCGAGAACTGTGGAAACCGAACCGGGTGTGGGTGCTGACGGGAGAGGGGATCGACCTGAATCAGCTGATGCTGTGGATGCAGTCCCGAAAAACCCCTCCCCTTCGGATGGGCAGCGGCCCGCAGGAATGGATGGACGAAGATCTCCAGATTCGCTCCTCCCGGTGGCTGGGGACCGCGTTGTCCGTCCCCTTGGGAGCGGCGCTCTCCGGGGTGCGGGGCGGATCAACCTGATGCCGCCCGTCCCCCCGGGGCGGCGGTATTTCGGTTGGGGTCTTGTGCTCATCCTCTGCTGGCTGGTCCAGTTGACCGCCTTGGCAGGGTGGTTTTTCACCACGGAGTTCCGGGAAGCGGCCCGGATGCAGGAAACGCATCAGTCGCAGGCCATGGCCGATTTGAAGGCGAGGGAGAAGGTGGGACGGTATCAGGAGTTTATGAAGCGGTACGGCCCCGAAGTCCGTTATCGCCAATCCGTGCAGAAAGCGGAAGAAGGGCGGGTCCTCTGGTCCGACGGGCTTCGCGTGGTGAATGAGAAGCTCCCCGCCGGGACGGAGCTATTCCGTTCCGAAGCCGAGGGTCGGCGGATGGACGGCTGGGCGGTCTTCCCCTCCGGATCGGAGGCGGCCGTTTTCCTGGAATCCCTCAAGCAGGACGCCCGCGTCGACGGCGTCTTTCTCGACTGCCTCGGCAAAAGCTGCGGCGAGGACGCCCTCCCGGAGCCGCCGGCAAAAGGGGAGCAGGTGCTTCACTTCCATTTCACGCTGAAGCCGTCTTCCGAAGAGAAGAGAACGGAGGCGGAAACCGCTTCTCCCGCTCCGGAGGCTTCCGAGCCCGAAGGGACACCGCTACCGGAGGTGGGGGACGATGTGGAATAGAAAGCCGAAACCGCCCCGTCCGATCGGGGCCTGGAAAAACGGGAAAACCCTCTTTCTGATCGGGGCGGGAGGCACCTTTCTCATCCTTTCCGCCACATTGGCCTCCCTCTACCCGATCTGGGCCAAGGAGAAGGAAATGCGGGCGGAGGAGGCCGAAGCCCGGGCGTTCAGGAAGGAGCACCGAAAGGTCCTGGACCCCGAATGGAAACTGCCCGAAGAACCCACCAAAGGGGAGCTTTCCGCCCTCCAGGAAAAAGTCCCCGTCACCGCGGAACCGGCCCGCCTCATCACCGAATTGCAAAAAGCGGTGAACGATTCCGGCGCCGAGTGGAAGGAATTCCGCACCGCGGAGAACCTCTCCGATCTTGAAAAAACGAAAGACGGAAAAGAGGAGAAGGAAGACGGGAACACCTCCGGCAAAGAGGAGAACCCCCCAGGGGAAGCCGATTCCGAAGGGCTCCCCCGACTTCCCGATGATTCCCGCCTCACCCCTTACTGGGCCGACCTCCACGTCCGGGGCACCGAAGAACAGCTCCTCACCCTCTTCGGCAACCTGCAGGAGATGAAACGGATCGTCTCGGTCCAAGGGTGGGAATACACCCAAGAAAAGAAAGCCGGCCAAATCCGGATCCGCCTGGCCTGGTTCGTCTACGGGGACAAAGATCTGAAAAACCTCCCGCCCCGGCCGAGGTTGGAGGTGCCGAAGGAAGAGGAGCCGGAACCAAAGGGAAGCGAAGCGGAACAGCATCCGGATGAAGAGACGGAAAAAGAAGAGAACCGCGAGTCGGATCCTGCCCCATCCGAAGGGTCCGCCGAGGATGGATCCGAAAACAACGAAAATTCGGGGACGCAAACGCCATAAAACTATATGTATAAATGTTTTAAATCAGGTTTATTTCCCTCGGAAAAAGGCCACCCCCCTCATGGGGAAGTGGCCTTTTTTTGGTGAGGAAAACAAAATCAACCCCCGAATATCCAATGATTAAGGGGATTTACTGATATGGACAATCATATCCTGATTTTGCTTTATACAAGAAATCCATAACATTTATACCCAATACCAAGAATTATACACAAAAACACTCGTTTTTTTATTAAAAATTTAATAAGGAGAATTACTCCTTTTGTCGAATGGAGATAGAGTGTGTCGCATACTGTCGATAGATCTTTCGGAGGAGGGATGCTGAAGAACGCTTCGATCAGATGGTGTCGTCTCAAAGGTGAAATCCATCAGGAAGGAGAAATCACGTGAGAAAAAAAGGAACCTTCAGCAAGCGGTTTATCTGGCTGTTCCTGTTCATCTTTGTCTTCGGCAGCATTCAGCCCACGCCGGTGTTGGCGGCGGAGGAGATTCACAACCGGATTCAGTTGGCCGCTGTCACCAAGGAACCCGGTTTTCTGGACAAAGCGATCAACTTCCTGAAGCCGGATGGACCCCAGGTGCAACCGGCCCAGGAGGAGGAGCGCGGTTTCTGGGATACGGTGGAGGGCTATCTCGGGCTGGATGACCCCGGGGAGGAAAAGGGAACCGCCCGTGCCACCGACGTTCTCCCCCGAAAGGAAAAAGCTCCCAAAGGGGAGAAGATGGCCCAACCCAAACGGGTGAAGGAACTGAAGAAAAAAAGGACGGCCACCGCCAAGTTCTACGAACTGGAGGATGGCCGCCAACAGGTAGAGGTATCCAGCTCCCCCGTCCATTACCGGGACGATAAGGGGAACTGGAAAGAGATTGACACCCGGATTCAGGATACCAATAAACCCGGGTTCAGTTATGGGAACGAGAAAAACACCTTTCAAAGTTTCTTCGGCAAGAAATCGGATCAGCTGGTCAAGTTCCAGCTGAAGAAACGGCATCTCACGCTGGGGGTGAAAGGCAAAGAGAAAAAGCTTACCCCGGAAACGAAAGACAACACCATCACCTATCCCGATGTCTTCGGGGAGGCGGATCTGGTCTACGATGTGACGCCGACCTCCCTGAAGGAAAAAATCATCCTGGAAAAAGCGCCGGAAGACGCCACCTACACCTTCACGGTGAAGATGGGCGGCGTGGAAGCGAAGAAGCAAAAAGACGGCTCCATCGCCTTTTACCGCAAAAGCGGGGAAGGGGATCCCGTCTTCATCATGCCGAAGCCGTTCATGATGGATGACAAGGACGACCCCTCCTCCCCCTACGGAAAAGTGTGGAGCGACAAGGTCACCCAGTCCGTCGAGCAGAAAGGCTCCCACATCGAGATCACGGTGAAGGCCGACGAGAAATGGCTCAAGTCCGACGACCGGAAGTACCCGGTGGTAATCGACCCGACGATCAAAGTGGAGCCGACCCCCACCGACGGCCAGGATGCCATGGTGATCAACAGTTCCGGTTCTTCCGACACCAACTTCGGCGATAACTGGAAACTCTCCGTGGGAACGACGGACACCTATGCCGCCCGGAGCCTGGTGAAGTTCAAGCTCCCACAGGATGTGGACGGGAAAAAGCTGGACGCCGCCCAGCTGAAGCTATACTACGACCAGTGGTTTCATACCAACACGAACGATGTCGGGATCGAAGCCCGTCCCGTCACTGTCGACTGGGATGAGTCCACCGTCACCTGGAACACCGTCGGGGACAACTACGGAGCCGTCGGCTACAACCGGGAGACAGTGGATAACGAACCGGATAACTGCAATAGATCCACCTATCCCCAAACTTGCCCCAACGATGAAGCGAAATGGCCGCAGTCGACCAGCTCCCTGACCCAATATGCCGTGGATGACGATTACCAATACAACAACGATTCCACCGCCGGGGATACCTACACCTGGATCCCCCGCCTGACGGAAGACGGAAAATACCGGGTGAAGGCCCACTACGTCCAGGCTTCGGATCGGGGGATCGTGCCCTACACGGTTCACTACAACGGCGGGCAACAAACCTATCAGGTGGACCAGTCCCAGGGGAGCACCCGCAGCCAATGGGCGGACTTGGGTGAGCATTCCTTTGTCGCCGGCACCACCCACAAAGTCGTCCTCGGAGACGATCCCGGCAATGCCGCCATCGCCGATGCCGTCCAGTGGACCAAATACGCCACGGACACCAAGAAAGCCGGCGAACAAAACACATGGCACACCTTCAGCGTTCGGAACATCGTCCAGGACTGGATCGACGGCAAGCAGGCCAACTACGGATTCATGCTGAAAGCTTCCGACGAGACCCTGGGAAAAGGCGGTCCCCGCTATGAGGCCAGCGAATACGCCTACAACGGAGAATCCGCCAACCGGCCCAAGCTGGTCCTGACCTTCGGGAAACCCGGCGTCCACCTGGACGATCCGACCAAGATCCACGCCACCGGGGCGGAGTTGAACTGGTCGGCCTACCAGGATCCGGATGCCGGAACCACCGACGACGATATCGTCGAATACCAGGTCCACCGCAGCGTGGATCAAACCTTCACACCCGGACCGGCCACCCTGGTGGCACCCGTGGACCCGGGAACCACTCAGTACACGGACACCACGGCGGAGCCGACACCCGCCGATGACCCGGAACCCTTTGGAAACGCCTATTACTACATGGTCGCGGTCAAAACCAAAGACGGCTCCCTGATCCCGTCTCCGACCCGGCTGGTGCGGCTGCCCAAAGCCGGCCGTGTGGTGGAGATTTTCCAGGGGAATGCCGCCGACACCACCATCGCCAGCGGTCAGCCGGATCAAAACCATGATGTGTTGGCCGGCCATCCGTGGCTGGAAGTGGGCAACAACAGCTCCACCTACGGGAACGCCCGGGCCATTCTGAAGTTCAACACCGACACCCTGCCCGCCGATGCGGACATCCTGGACGCGGAGCTCAACCTGTGGACCTCGGAAACCTACGGGAGCGGCGGAACCTACGACCTTCACGCCCTGACCACGGACTTTGTCGAGATGGAAGCCACCTGGAACAACGCCGATGCCGCCACTCCCTGGACCACCGGCGGCGGGGGAGATTATGATGCCGCGGTGTCCGACTCTGTCTCCTCCATCACCAGCGATCCCAAGTGGCACCGGTGGAATGCGGGAACCATCGTTCAGCAGTGGGTGGACGATCCCGCCTCCAACCACGGTTTCCTGGTGAAACGAAACGACGAAGCCGGGGCCGGGGAACGGGTTCTCTTCCTGAGCAGCGAAGCCGAAGAGAAAAACCTGCGGCCCAAGCTGGTGGTCACCTACACCGAGCGGACCACCGCCAATACCTATTACGCGCCGAAAACCCCCGCCCGCATGATCCCGGGGGACCAGTACACCGTCGAGGTAACGCTGACCAACACCACGGACATCACCTGGAGCGCCGCCGACTATGTTCTGTCCTACCACTGGGCCCTTCCCGACGGCACGGACAAGACCACCGAAGGCAACCGGCTGGAGACCGAACTCCGCCCGGTCCAAAGTGATGGAACCGTGGCCACTGATCCGGTGGACGTGGCACCCGGGGAGACGATCACCGTCCAGGCGAAGGTGAAAACCCCGATCCAAAGTGACTCGGGGAACAAGCGGGAAGCCTTTGTGCTGAAGTGGGACATGCGGAACAAAACCACCGGCCAGTGGTTGTCGGAGCAATCCACCACGGACGATCTGGAGACCCTGGACCAGAACGTCACGGTGGAAGACCCCACCTCCGATGAGCTGGGGCTGGAGAAGTTCTACCAGTACGTGGGCAAAAACACCGGGGCCGGCTCCACCGTGATGGTGAACCAGTACGCCGGCAACACCGTGTTCGGCTACAACCCCTTCTCCAACCCGAGCCGGGGATTGGCCACCTTCCTGCGGATCACCTACAACAGCCTGGACACCTCGGACTCGTCCATGGGCTACGGCTGGTCCCTTTCCGCCACCAGCCTGATGCGACTGGGGACGCCGCTGGATCTCCATCCCAAGGGGCAGGACTGGCCCACCGAGGTGACGCTCACCGACGGGGACGGCACCAGTCATATCTTTGAACTGAAAAAACCGGACACCACGGATGAAACCACCTGGTACTACGACAGCCCCGCCGGCGTCCATTTCTACCTGCAAAAGGACGGCTCGAAAGAGGAGCGCCAGTGGGTGATGACCCGGCCCGACCGGACCCGGTTCTTCTTCGACGGGGAAGGGTTTCTGTCGGCGATCCGGGACAAAAACGGGAACGAAATGCTCTTCACCTATGAAGAGAAGAAATCCCGCAACAAACCGGTCAAGTTCCTGAAATACATCACCGACCCGGCCAGCCGGCAGACTTTGACCCTGGAGTATTACCAAAAGGGTGAAGACTACACCTATTTTGACGAAGACACCAAAACCCAAGGCACGAATCTGACCAACCCGAAGATCATCGACCAGGTGAAGTCGATCACCGACCTTTCGGGCCGGAAAATCACCTTCACCTACAGCGACAAGGGCCTGATGCGGGAGATGGTGGACGGGGCGGGCATCCCGGAGGCCAAGACCTTCGGCTTCACCTATGACGCCACCAACACCAACAAGAACACCAAACTGGTCACCATCACCGATCCCCGGGGGAACGCCACGAATCTCGACTACTACATGCCCTCGGATACGGAGACCACCCAGCTCAACAAGTGGCGCCTTCAGACCCTGACCGACCGGGAGGGCGGGAACACCGCCTTTACTTACACGGATCCCGACGGCACCACCGGTTCCTATATTGAGTCCACGGTGACCGATGCCAACGGGAAGGCCACCCAGTACCGGATGGACGGCTTCGGTCGACCGGAGAAGACGACCAACGCCAAGGGAGAAATCACCCAGCTTTCCTGGGACGACGATAACAACGTCACCCGTCTGGAAGAGGCCAACGGGGCGGTCACGACCTGGACGTATGATGCCAAAACCGGGTACCCGCTGGAGGTGAAAGACGCCGAAGCCAACGACAAGGACACCGCCGCCACCAAGTTGTACTACCAGACCGATCTTTCCGGCTACGTGGCCGATCTTACCAAAAAGGTGAGCCCGGAAGGGCGGACGTGGACCTTCGCCTACGACACCGTGGGGAACCTGACGACCGTGACCGACCCGATGGGGAACGCCACACCGACGGAGCCGGACGACTATCAAACGACCTACACCTACGACCCTGCCGGACAGCTGTTGACGGCCACCGACGCCAACGGTAACACCACGACATACAGCAACTACCACCCGACCGGGTATCCGGAGACGATCACCGACGCGCTGGGGAATGCCACCACCACCGCCTACGACGAGCGGGGGAACGTGGTCTCCATCACCGACGCCAAGGGCAAGGAAAGCACGTACACCTACGACGTCTTCGGCCGGCCGCTGGAGCAGAAGGAGCCCAAGGATCAAGACGCGGGTGAGTACATCATCACCCCCGCGCCGGTCTACGACAAAAACGACAACATCACAAAAGAGACGGCCCCCAACGGCGCCGTGACCACCTACACCTACGACAAAGCGGATCAGATGGTGGCCACCACCGCGCCCAAGGACGAGGCGACGGATCCGGAGCGGAAGACCACCTATGCGTACGATCTCGTCGGGAACCTCCTGAAACAGACGGAACCCAAGGGGAACCTGACGACCTCCGACCCGGACGATTTTGTCACCACCTACGGGTACGACGACATCTACCAGCTGAAAACGGTCACCAACGCCGACGGGGACACGATCACTTACGATTACGACAACGTCGGCAACGTTGTCAAAGTGCTTGATCCCAAGAAGACAGCATCCAGCGACACCACCGACTACACGACCAAAATCGACTACGACTTGAACCACCGGGTGATTAAGGAAACGGATGCCGAAGGACACAGCACCCAATACACCTATGACCTCGACGGGAACAAAACCTCCGTCACCGACAAGGAAGGCAACACCACCGACATCGCCTATGACGAGCGGGGCATGGTCCAAGAGGTGAAAGTGCCCCACAAGGACGACGGCGGGACGATCACCTACCGGACCACCCAGTATGTCTACGACGAAGTGGGCAACCGGACGAAAGTGATCACCCCCCGGGGCGTGGAGACCACCGGGGAGCCCGACGACTTCATCCACGAGACGAAGTACGACGCTCTGAACCGGGTGAAAGAACAGATCTTCCCCCACGACGGCGTCAATATCGACGACCAGGCGAAGATGGTCTACACCTACGACGAAGTGGGCAACCGGGTGAAAGTGAGCGCCCCGCCCTCCGATGGACAGACGGATCCCGACGGGGGCGCCCTGCGGAACGTCACCACCTATGACTACTTCGACAACGGCTGGGTGAAGAAGAGCGTCGACCCCTGGAACATCACCACCAGCTACGACTACAACGAACTGGGGCAGCAGACGAGCCGGACGCTGACCTCCGCCGGGGGCTCCAACAGCCGCACCATGGGCTGGAGCTACACCCCCGACGGGAAACTGAAAGCCAAGTCCGATGACGGCATCCCTGTCGGAAAAGATGTCGTCCTGGTGGACAACTCCGACACCCAGAACGTGGAGTTCGCCGGTGACTGGAAAACCTCCAACAACGTCGACGGCCACCAGGGGTACAGCTACCAGTACGACTACAAAGACACAGGATACCCGGACAGTGACACGGACAACCACTACTTCACCTGGAAGCTGAACGTCCCGAAAGACGGGGACTATGAAGTCTGGGTCAGCTACCAGAAATACAAGGACCGGGCCACCAACGCCCCTTACACCATCGAGTATGACGGCGGCAGCACCACGGTGGAAGTGAACCAGAACGTCGCCTCGGGCTCGGAGACCGAGTGGAAAAAACTCGGCACCTACGCCTTCAAGGCCGGGAACACCCACAAGATCACCCTGAAGGATGATGCCGAC
>NZ_QBKR01000026.1 GCF_003054245.1 Melghirimyces profundicolus | reverse complement strand
AGACTTGTGCTCTGTGAGTGCATAGCGAGACCGGGGAGCACAAGCGACCCAGGCGAGACTTGTGCTCTGTGAGTGCATAGCGAGACCGGGGAGCACAAGCGACCCAGGCGAGACTTGTGCTCTGTGAGTGCATAGCGAGACCGGGGAGCACAAGCGACCCAGGCGAGACTTGTGCTCTGTGAGTGCAGCCGGAGCGGCTTTGGGTAAATGCTGCCTTTTTCACAACGCTTCCAGTTGTCAATAGGGATCGGATCACGATCTGCCAACCCCATACAGGATTTCTGATATAATACGACTATCCTGAACCCTTGTGGATCCGGGAGGCGATCCCATGAACCGATACAGTCGGATGAACCGGAAAGAGCTGAAAGAGGAAATCCGTCGCCTGGAGGAGGAAGAAACCCGGGCCCGGCGCTCCGCGATGCCCGGGGAAGAAGCGGTGATCCGCCAAAAAATCAACTTTGCCAAATCCTACCTCACCGATCCGGCAACCATCCGCCCCGGATGGTACGCGGTGGAAGGGGACGACCGCCGCTTCCGGGTGGAGAGACTGAACGGCGTGATGGCATGGGGCTTTTGGGAAGGGGAAAAAATCGAATCGGCCCTTCCGATCGGGATCCTGAAACCGGTCCCGCCGCCGAATCCCTCCGAAGGAGAATGAACGGATGGTCGCGGATAAACAACGCATCAGAGAGAAGGTTTGGAAACGCCTTGAAGAAGAAAAAGCGGGACGCTTCCCCTTCCCGCTGAAAGGGCGCATCCCCAACTTCAAAGGGGCGGAACGGGCCGCCCTCCGGGTGACGGAACTGGAAGCCTACTCATCCGCCCGGACGGTCAAAGTGAACCCCGACGCCCCACAGCTTCCCCTGCGCGCCCGGATATTGAAAGACGGAAAAACGCTCCTCATCCCCACCCCCCGCCTGAAAGCCGGTTTTATCCGGATCCGCCCGGAAGCGGTTCCCCGGGGAGAGGAGCGAAAAGCGGCCAGCCTGTCCCACATGAAAACATACGGATCGGTGCTTCCCCTCGACCGGATTCCCCGGATCGACCTGATCGTCGTCGGCTCCGTCGCCCTCCACCGGGACGGACGACGCCTGGGAAAAGGGGAAGGGTACGCCGACCGTGAGTACGCGATTCTGCGGGAACTGGGCAATCCCGGAGTGCCGGTCGTCTCCACCGTCCACAGCCTTCAGCTGGTGGAGGACGAAATCCCCGTGGAGCCCCACGATCTGACAGTGGACTGGATCGCCACGGAAGACGAACTCTTTCCCACCCACAGCCCCCATCCCAAACCGGCGGGTCTGGACTGGGAACGGGTGTCGGACCAAGAGAAAGAAAAAATGCCCGTCCTCCGGGAAATCGAGGAGCTCACCCGCAAATGAAATCCGGCATCCACCGAACCCCTTACCGGGGTTTTTGCTTTTTAGCGACCATCAATCCCTTGACCGCCTTCTCCCTGATGACCCCGACGCGAAAGAAGGATTCTCCGCGTAAGAAAACCGCAGCGGCAAATCCGTTGCGGTTTTGGGGTTTAATGAAACAGGATTTGGTTCAAAACAGGGTATAGGCCCCCGGACCGGTCAGAGCCAACCCGATGGCGACCGCAATGTAAGCCACATTGTATTCGATTCCGCCTTCGGTGACCCAGTACCCGTTTTTAGCGTGAACTTTCGCGATGGCAACCAGCATAATGATCACAAACAGGGCGGAGGCGACGGGGATCCAGACCCCGGCGGCAAACAACAGACCGCCGATCAGCTCACCCAGTCCCGCGATCACCGCCATCGCGACGCCGGGACGGATCCCGATGGACTCAAAGAACCCCCCGGTTCCCTTCACTCCGTGACCCCCGAACCAACCGAACAATTTTTGGGCGCCGTGTCCGGCCAAGGTCAGACCAAACACCAGACGAATGATCAACAGACCCAAATCTGCCATATCGCAATCTCCTTTCTAATATAAATAATAGTAACTGGATAATAGTTAATCACTTACTTTTCGTTTGTTATCATAAATCAGTCACTTACTTTTGTCAAGTGGATATGGTAAAATAGGGTTGGGAGTGGTGCAAATGGCAAACCATGAACCCCATCATCGCAAACTGTGCCCTAAATTTGAATTTGCCTTCGAACTTTTGGGCAAACGCTGGACCGGGTTGATTATCCGGGTTCTGTTGGACGGACCCAAGCGGTTCAAGGAGATTTCGGCGATGATTCCCGGTATGAGTGACAAGATGCTCGCTGAACGCTTCAAGGAACTGGAATCCGCCGGCATTCTCACCCGTAACATCTACCCGGAGACCCCCGTCCGGATCGAATATGCCTTGACAGAAAAAGGCCAAGCACTGAAGCCCGTCATGGACGAAGTCCAGAACTGGGCCGAAAAATGGTGCGATCCGGTTGACACGCCCGGGGATTGAACGCCCGCTTTCCGGTAACGGCGGGCTTCTTTCCGTTACATAAGGAGGGGATGGAATGGGTAAATTTTTCACCTTTTCGATTTTGTGGTTTCTGACCGGAAATCCCTTCGTCGCACTTCTCATTCTTTTTCTGATCATCTATCTTCTCGACCGGCGTTTCGTCGGGGTTTTTCCCAGTCTTACCAAACCCTTCCGCAGAAACGGACGAATCCGGCGCCTGAAACAGGGCCTGCGCCTGAATCCCCACCATACTTCGGACAAACGGGAACTGGCCCACCTGCTCATGGAGAAAAAACAGTACCGTGAAGCTCTTTCTTATCTCCGGGAAGTACGGAAAGCCATGCCGGATTCCGCCGAAGTGCGGGCGGACATCGGCTTGTGCCATCTGAAAACGGGAAACCTCCGCGAAGGCGAACAGGAAATTCTCGCCGCTCTGGAAGCCGACCCCCGTGTTTATTACGGCGAGCCCTATCTCCGCCTGGGAGAAGCTCTCCGGTCCAAGGACCGGGAAAAAGCCCTTTACTACCTGGAAAAGTTCCGTGAGATCCATTCCTCCTCCTGTGAAGCTTACTATCGGCTGGGGCGGGTCTATTCGGATCTGGACCAACCGGAAAAAAGCCGGCATGCCTATCAGGAGGCGATCGAGATCTACCGCTCCCTCCCCAAATACAAAAAGCGTTCGGAAAGGCCCTGGGCCCTCCGCTCCAGCTTCCGCCTGGGCCTCCTTCCCTCTCCCGGACGCTCCCGCTGAAAAGCACCCGCCGACGGGCGGGTGCTTTCCTTATACGCAGGCAACAACAAAGTATGTGTAAAAAAATGGTTATGAAGAGGCATTTTCGACCATAATACCGAATAGGAGGTGGAATACCGGATGTATTATGTCATCCAGGATTCGGAAAAATATCCCCCGTCGATTCTTCATGAAGATCAGTACTTTCAGTGGTACAACCCCATGAAAAAAGATCACCGGGTGGAGTTCAGGGGTTCCATGAACCAATGCTACTCCTATATTTCCCGCAAAGAACGCCAACAACAACACCCTCCCATTTGACAGAATATTTCCAAGAGGGATTCTCTGACCGGATCCAGAAGGCGCCCGATGGGGCATGAAAAAAACCGCGGTCTCCGATGACCGCGGTTTTTTCAAGGTCAGTTCGCCCGGCGTTTCGCCGTCTTCTTTTTGCGTACGGGAGGGAGCAGTTTGTCTTTCTTCACCGTTCGCTCCGGTTTCCACGTGGAGGGGTCGTTCTCGTCAAACTGCTCCAGGAATTTGATGACTTCCCGGGTGATCGGTGTCGGGGTCGACGCCCCGGCGGTCACCCCCACATAGCTTTTCCCTTTCAGCCACTCGATGTCAATTTCCGTCACATCGCTGACGCGGTGGGCTTCCACACCGGCGATTTCCCTGGACACCTGAGCCAGTCGGCGGGAGTTGTTGGAACGGGGGTCCCCCACCACGATCACCAAATCCGTTTTTGCGGCTTGCTCCGCCACGGCTTCCTGCCGCTCCTGGGTCGCCAGGCAAATTTCATTGACGATTTCGGCCTGGGGATATTTCTCCTGCACTTTTTTCATCAGCTGGCGGGTATCCCACTGACTCATCGTCGTCTGGTTGGTGACGATGATTTTATCCGACCGGATTTTGAGAGCGTCCACGTCTTCCTCTGTTTCCACCAAGTGAACGTGGTCGGGAGCCACCCCGATCGCCCCTTCCGGTTCCGGATGGCCCTTCTTTCCGATATAGACCACTTCATAGCCTTCGGCCACCTTTTCCCGGATCAGATCATGGGTTCTCGTCACATCGGGACAAGTGGCGTCCACCACGGTGAGTCCTTTTTCCCTGGCCCGCTTCCGCACTGCGGGAGAAACGCCGTGGGCGGTGAAAATCACCGTCCCCTTATCCACCTGTTCCAAGAGTTCCAGCCGGTTTTCCCCGTCCAGTGTAATGATCCCCTCTTCTTTAAAGGCATCCACCACATGCCGGTTGTGAACAATCATTCCCAGAATATAGATCGGGCGTGGCAGATCCAGGTTTTTCGCCGCTTCACGGGCCAACACCATGGCATCCACAACACCGTAACAGTATCCCCGGGGGGTGATTCGCAACACATCCATCAGTATCCCTCCCCGGCCCGGTCAGGGGCCGTTCAAAGACATTCTCTGTTATTATATCGCACTTCAGCGGGTTTGACCAAGGCGGGGAGCCGTGACATACGTGAAAAATATGGGCGCGTACCACCGGTACGGCCGCCTCCCGGCGCACATAGGATACATTGTGTCTTGTAAACCATCCATCAAAAGGAGTGAACCACCCCTTGGCTGAAAAAAAGAAACCTTACATCCCCCCCATGCCGCCCGTGAAAAAGCCCATGCCGTTGCCGCCGATGCCGCCGCCAAAGATGCCGCACATGCCGCCGCCGAAGATCCCGCACAGGCCGCCGCCGAAGATGCCGCACATGCCGGCGATGCCGGAGATGCCGCACATGCCGGCGATGCCGGAGATGCCGTACATGCCGGCGATGCCGGAGATGCCGTACATGATGGCCCCGATGGATCCTGGCGCGATGGATCCCTGTATGATGTACCAACAGATGCGAATGTGTCACCGCATGGAACGCCATATGATGGGGCAATACATGATGTCTTGCGGCTACCCTCCCATGCGGGAGAGCTCCAGCTCCATGTACATGGGCAGCAGCCACTGCGGATGCTAAACCCTCCCTTACGGGGAGGTTTTTTGTGTTATTTGTTCTTGCCCCGCTCCCGTATGTAAAGGACCATCAGGATCACGCAGATCACCATCATGAAGAACAGCAGCACATTGACATTCAGAAAATCTGCATAAGGCATTCGGGCCCCTCCCTCCAAAGTGGATACTCTTTCCCCGGATATACTACAAAACCGGTCCGTTTGTACAGGTAAAAACCCCTTCCTGACCCAGTATGAGGAAGGGGTTTGGATGAGGGTTTCAGTTCCGGCTCATGACGGCGGCCTGATCCCGCCTTTGCCGATCCCGGATGTGGCGGGTTAATTCGGCCGTCATCGGCCAGTAATGGAAAGGAGTGATCAGATAGATGCCGCGAAAGTACCGGAGGGCTTCATCCAGCAAGCCTTTGGCCAGCTCCACCCCTGCCCGGCGGGCTTCCGGTCCTTTCAATCCTTCCATCCGTTTCATCACCGGATCCGGGATTTTGACCCCGGGCAGTTCATTGTGAAGGAACAGGGCGTTCCGATGGCTGGTCAGGGGCATGATCCCGATGAAAACGGGGATGGGCAGGTTTCGGGTCACTTCATGGACTTTTCGCATCGATTCCGCGTCATAAACCGGCTGCGTCATGATGAAATCCGCTCCGGCTTCCACTTTTTTCTCCAACCGCCGCACCGCTGCTTCGATCCGGGAAACGTTGGGGTTGAAGGCGGCCCCCACCGTAAACCGGGCTTTCTGCCTCAAGGGTTTCCCCGAGAAGGAAATACCATTGTTCAACTGTTTTACCATGCGGATCAGATCAAAGGAATTGACATCGTAAATGGAACTGGCCCCCGGCAGGTCTCCGATCCGGGTCGGATCCCCTGTCACCACCAAGATCTGGTCGATCCCCAGCGCGTGAAGTCCCATCAAATGGGACTGCTGGCCGATCAGGTTCCGGTCCCGGCAGGTGATGTGGACGAGCGGTTCCGCTCCCGTCCGCTCTTTGACAATGGAGCCGAGGGCCATATTGCTCATCCGGGTGGTCGCCATGGAGTTATCCGCCAGGGTGATGGCGTCCACCCCGGCCCGGTTCAGCTCTTCCGCTCCGCGAAGGTAGCCGGTGATATCCAGATCCTTGGGGGAATCGAATTCCACGATCACCGTGGTCTCCCGCCGCACCTTTTCCGCCACCGTGGGACGGGTGCGCACTTCCACACGGGGACGCACCTCTTTTTCTTCCGGCAGCTCCGGGTTATCCCGGGGGACGGGAGACAATCCTTCCAAGGCCCGTGCCACCTCCCGGATATGTTCCGGCGTGGTCCCGCAACATCCCCCGATCAACCGCACTCCCTGCTCCCGCAACGCCCGCGCCCGGTCACCAAAGTATTCCGGAGTGGACTTGTACCGGAATTCCCCCTCGGTCAACCCCAACCGACCGGCGTTGGGAAAAGCGGACAGAATCAGTCCTTCGGGCACCACCGTCTTTTCCAGAGCCCGCTGGATCTCCAAGGGACCCAGACGGCAGTTGAGTCCCGCCCCGTCGGCGCCGTGCTTCTGCATATGGGCAAAAGCCTCCGTCAGGGTGTGTCCGTCCCGGGTCCGCCCCACCTCCAGCATGGCCACGTTGGCCAGAATCGGGAGATCCGTCAGGGGACGAATCGCCTCCAGCGCCAGGGTCAGCTCCTCCAAGTCCAAAAATGTTTCCAGGATCAACCCGTCCACGCCCGCATAAAGGAGGGCGGTCGCCTGTTCTTCGTAATAATCCCGGTATTCCGCACGGGACCAATTGGGAACCCGGCCGGCATTGATCGAGCCCACGGCGCCGACGACATAGGCCTTCTCCCCCGCCACCCGGCGGGCGATGGCGACCGACTCCCGGTTGATCCGGCTCACCTTCCCTTCCAGACCGTATCGGGCGAGGCGCTCCCGGTTGGCTCCGTAGGTGTTCGTCTCCAAGATCTCAGCTCCGGCCTCCAGGTATTGGCGGTGCACCTCTTCGATCCAGTCCGGCCGGGAGAGGGAGAGTTCCTCTGCCGTCACGCCCACGGGGATCCCCTGCTGATAGAGGTAGGTGGACATCGCCCCGTCCCCCGTCAACAAGCCGTCGGCCAGAGCCCTTCGAAGATCGGGTCGGCTTGTCATGATAGGCTCCCTCCTTTCATTCCGCGTTGAAATATCTCGCCTCGGGGTGGGAAAACACCATCGCCGAGACCGACGCTTCCGGTTCCATCATGAACCCTTCCGTCAATTTCACCCCGATCGTGTCCGGTTTCATCAGTCGGAACAGTTTCGCCTGATCTTCCAGATCGGGACAGGCGGGGTAACCGAAGGAAACCCGAATCCCCTGGTAACGGGCGGCGAAACGCTGACGCATCGTCATTTCCGGCGGATCGGGGAATCCCCAGGCGTCCCGCATCACGTGGTGAAGCCGCTCGGCGAAAGACTCGGCCAGTTCCAGCGCGAAGGCCTGAACCATGTGGGAGCGAAGGTAATCCCCGGACTGCTTCCATTTCTCCGCCCGTTCCCGGATCCCGCAGCCGGCCGTCACCACCAGAAAGCCGACGTAGTCCATCACTCCGGAATCTTTCGGACGGAGAAAATCCGCCAGGCAGAGGTACGGTTCTTTGGTCTGGCGGGGGAAGGTGAAGGTCTCCAGGATTTCCTCCCCGGGCCGGTCCGGGTGATACACATGGATGGAGTCCCCTTCGGACTGGGATGGGAAAAATTGGTACATCCCGTCGGCCCGGAGCTCCTTTTTCTCCCGCAGTTCGGCGACCATGTCATCCATCTCCCGCTGCAGCCGGAGAGCCTTTTCATCTCCTTCTTCCAAGAGCTGCTCCACATTCCCTTTGATCCCGAGGTGCTTCCCGTAGAGCATCTGCTTGTTGATGTAGGGTGCCAGGTGGGTCAAGGGATAGTCCCTCAGGATATGGGGCTTTACATCCGGCGGGGAGTAGACCGGGGCTTCCCGGTCGACGGTGGAAGTGCGGAGGGTCACCACGGTCCCACCGCCTCCCCCGGTTTCCCGGGCACGGGCGCTTTCCGCCCGCTTCAAGGCTTTCTCCCGGTTCCGGCGCAATTCTTCCACCAGTTGCTCCCGTTTCTCCGCATCCCGCAGGCGGTTGGCCAATTCCAACCCGTTCATCGCATCCTTGGCGTAAAGGACCGGTCCGCTGTACTGGGGGGCGATCCGGTTGTCGGTGAACTTCCTCGTCAAGGCCGCCCCGCCCACCAGGATCGGCAGCTCCAGACCGGCTGCTGTCATATCCTGGGCGGTCAGCACCATCTGCTGGGCGGACTTCACCAATAACCCCGACAACCCCACCACGTCGGGTTTTTCCCGGCGGCAGGCTTCGATCAGCTGCTCCGGCGGCACCTTGATCCCCAGGTTGACGACTTCGTAGCCGTTGTTGGAGAGGATGATTTCCACGAGGTTTTTCCCGATGTCGTGGACATCCCCTTTCACCGTGGCCAACAGGATCTTCCCCTTTTTCTCGGTGCTGGTCGTTTCCATATGGGGCTCCAAGAACGCCACCGATGCCTTCATCACTTCGGCGCTCTGCAGCACCTCGGCCACGATCAGCTGGTTGTCGTTGAAAAGGCGGCCCACCTCGTCCATTCCCGCCATTAAGGGGCCGTTGATGATTTCCAAGGGCTCGTATTGTTCGAGTGCCTCTTCCAGGTCCGGGATCAGCCCGTCTTTGCTTCCTTCCACCACGTAACGGGCCAGCCGTTCCTCCAGGGGCAGGCTTTCGACCGGATCCTTCACCGCACTCTTTTTGCCCCGGTAAAAGTCGGCAAACTCCGCCAGGACGGTGTCGTAGTTGGCCTCATCGGTCCCGAACAGAAAGTGCTCCGCCATCTCCCGCTCCCGCTCCGGGATGGAGGCGTAACGCTCCAATTTTTCGGTGTTGACAAGGGCGTAATCCAGCCCGGCCCGGGTCGCGTGGTAAAGGAAGACGGCGTTGAGCACTTCCCTGCCGGCGGGAGGCAGTCCGAAGGAAACATTCGAAATCCCCAGCACCGTCTGACAGTCGGGCAGCGCTTCCTTGATCCGGCGGATTCCTTCCACCGTTTCCGCGGCGGAACCGATATAGGCCCGGTCACCGGTCCCGACCGGAAAAACGAGGGGATCGAAAATGATATCCTCAGCCGGGATTCCGTACCGGTTCACCAAGAGGTCATAAGACCGCTTGGCAACGGCCAGTTTTTTGTCGGCCTTCACGGCCATCCCCTCTTCGTCGATCGTCCCCACCACCACGGCGGCACCGTAACGGCGGAGCAGGGGAACCACTTCGGTGAAGCGTTCTTCGCCGTCTTCCAGGTTGATGGAGTTGATGATCGCTTTCCCCTGGGAGTATTTCAGCGCCCGTTCGATCACCGCCGGGTCGGTGGAGTCAATCATCAGAGGCACTTTCACCTTGTTGACCGCATAGCGCAGGAAACGCTCCATATCCTCCCCCTCGTCCCGGTCCGGGTCAGCCAGGCAGATATCGATCACCTGGGCTCCTCCTTTCACCTGGCGCCGGGCGATCTCGGAGGCTTCTTCAAACTTCCCTTCCCGGATCAGCCCCTTGAACTTCCGGGAACCGATCACATTGGTCCGTTCCCCGACCAGGACGGGCCGGTTGTCCTCTTCCAGGAACAACGGCTCGATCCCCGCCACACCGGTGACGGGTTCGAACCTCGGCCGGCGCGGCGCCTTCCCTTCCAGCGCCTCCGCAATGGCCCGGATGTGTTCCGGAGTCGTTCCGCAACAGCCCCCGGCGGCGTTGAGCCACCCCTGGTCGGCAAAGGCGGCCAGTTTTTTCGCCAGGCCCTGCGGGGTTTCATGGTAGTTGCCGTCCTCGTCGGGAAGCCCCGCGTTGGGGTAGCAGCTGACCCCGCAGTGGGCCAGGCCGGAAAGCGTCCGGAGGTGGTCCCGCATAAACTCCGGTCCGGTGGCGCAGTTCAGCCCCACGGTCAGGGGCTTCAGATGTTGGATGGACAGGTAGAGGGCTTCCACGTTCTGCCCCGCCAGCATCGTGCCCATGGGTTCGATGGTGCCGGAAATCATCAGGGGAAACTCCCTTCCCGCCTCCTCAAAGGCTTTTCGAATCCCGATGCCGGCCGCTTTGATGTTCAGGGTGTCCTGGGAGGTTTCCAGGAGCAACAGGTCCACCCCCCCGTCCATCAGGCCGAGAGCCTGTTCCCGGTAGGCTTCCACCAGCCCGTCGAAGGTGACCCCGCCGGTGACGGAAAGCGTCTTGGTGGTGGGGCCCAACGCCCCCGCCACATACCGGGGACGCTCCGGCGTGGAGTAACGGGCGGCCGCTTCCACCGCGCACGCCGCCGCCGCCCGGTTGATCTTCCGGGCCCGGTCCTCCAAGCCGTACTCCGCCAGCACCACGGAGGTGGCGCCGAAGGTGTTGGTTTCGATCACATCGGCGCCGGCTTCGAGATAGTTCTCATGGATCTTTCGGATGACGTCGGGACGGGTGAGGTTGAGGTTTTCGTTACACCCGTCATAAGCTTCGCCCCCGAAATCCTCCGGAGAGAGGTCCGCCGCCTGCAACTGGGTCCCCATCGCCCCGTCCAGGATGAGGATTTTTTCCTTCAGCCGTTCTTGGATCGGTTTTTTGGAATCCGTGCTTTTCATACGCCCATCACCCCTTTGAATGAAATAAAAAAGACCTTCATCTCCTGAGATGAAAGGCCGGGGTTTGATTCGTCAGCTCTCTCATCTGTCAGAGATTGCACTCTGCAGGAATTGGCACCACACCGTCTGGTTCACGGTAGGTTGCCGGGCTTCATCGGGCCAGTCCCTCCGCCTCTCTTGATAAGAGAAATTTACGGATATTCATTTGTGGACGTGCATTTGAAAACGGCAGGCAATTTTGTATTCACTATATGGAATCAAGAGGTTGTTGTCAAGCAACCAATTTAACCTCCCCGTCCCGAACCGTTTGATTCCTGCCGGATCGGCAACACTGACAGAATAGAGCCCATCCGGAGGAACGCCCCCCATGGAACTTCAATTGGTGGAAGTGTATTGCCCCAACGAACATTTCTCGATGATCGACCGGGAACTGAAAAAACTCGACCATGTGTCCTATTGGGTCACTTCGGAAACCCGGGAGACCCGGCTGATCCGGATCCTGGTCAAAACCGGGCAGGCCGAAGCCATCCTGAACTACCTGGAAGGGATGATGAAAGAGGAAAACTTCCACGTCCTCCTCTTCCCGGTCCAAACGTACCTGTCTCCCGAAGAGAAAAAAGAAAAAGAAGAAGAGGAAGAAAGGGAGACCGAAGAGGACCAGGAACTGGTGAGAGCCAGCCGTCAGGAGCTTTACTCCGTGGTGCAGGATGCCGCCCGGATGTCAAAGGGATACATATGGTTCGTCGCTCTCTCGTCCTTGGTGTCGGTGATCGGCATTCTGAAGAACAGTCCGGCCACCGTGATCGGAGCGATGGTGATCGCCCCCCTGATCAACCCGACGATCTCCCTCTCCTTTGCCGCCGTTCTGGGGGACATCCGCTTGGTGTTCCGTCTGGCGGGCACCATTCTCTTTGGCATCACCGTGCCCATCCTGGTGGCGGTCCTTTTCGGGACGTTCACCGATGTCCCCGTGTACAGCACCGAGCTCATGTCCCGGACGAACATCGAAATGATCGACATCATCGCCGCCCTCGCTTCCGGTGCCGCCGGTGCCCTTTCCTTCCTGAAGCGGAGGCCGGGAGTACTGGTCGGCGTGATGGTGGCGGTCGCCTTGGTGCCTCCCGCCAGTGTCCTCGGGATTGCCCTCGGCTCCGGCCTCCCGGATATGGCGCTCACTCCTTTTCTTCTGCTTTTGGTCAACCTGAATTCCATCTTTCTCTCCGGCATCCTCTTCTTCTGGTCCAGCGGCATTCAACCGACCCGATGGCGGGAGATCAAGCGGGCCAATACCTCCCGCAAATACTCCCTTCTCTTTTTCGGATTGAGCTGTCTGTTTTTGATTCTGGCGATATTGGGGGTGCGTCGCTGACGACTCCAAAAAAAGCGGCCATTCGACCGTTTTTTTGGATGCACGGTCCATCGTCTCACAGGAACGGCCACCCGACATAATGTGAAGTAAGTTAAAAAGAAGGGGGTTGAAGCCCATATTCCCTTGGTATTGGACCGGAATGCCTTTTTGCCGGCCGATGGCGGGAGGGTGGTGGGGGCCATGGTGGCACAATCCCCGGATCCCCCATTTTCCCGCCCCCATTCAACCGCCGGCCCCCCGCTTTCGCGCCTCGTACTCCCCGGTTCCACCTCCCTTTTCACTCATGTAAACAGCCCCGTGACCGGGGCTCTTTGTTTATGTTCCCATGGCGGTGATCCCACCTGTGTCAAAAGGGGTCCGCATCGAACCATTTCTCCGCCAGCCTCGCCACTCCCCGGCATCCAGAAACCGTAAAACAATACTTCCCCTTTGAAAATAACGCCATTTTCGATAGGCTAGAAGGTGAAACAATGTCAGCGAAAAAGAAAAAACATCCAATGGAGGGCGATCCATGAAACAGATGGTGTTGGGAGCGATCATGGTGTTCACGGGGTTAAGTCTTCCGGTGGCGGGAACCTTCGCCATGAAGCCAGACGATTTATCGTCTCATCCCACCTTTCAGCCGAATCCGCCGACGAAAACGGTGAAGGTCGTCCATGTCCATAAGGTGGTGGAAGAAAACGAGCCGGAACCAAAACCGACGCCGAAGAAACAAGAGAAGCCGACCCCCCCTTCTGATTCTGATTCCGATGCGAGTGTCAAAGCCCAACCGAAACCCAATCCCAAGCCTGAACCGGCCCCGGAATCCATCACAGATTCCAACCTTGTGGCTTTGGACTTTCGCGAGGGAGTCAGTGTAGAGAAGCAACAAGCCTTTCTTCAGAAGTGGAAGGGTGAAGTGGTCAAACGCCTCTTCGGGGGAGATATCGTCCTGGTCAAGGTGGATCCCAAAGTACTCAAAGGTTTTCAGGAGAGCTCACTCATTGAACGGGTGGAAACCAACTCCTCCGAACTTTCGACTTCGTCCCAGGATGAATCAAAGGAACAAACAGAGGCAACCGATTCGCAACCAAAAAAGGATCCGAGCCTTACGGAACGCCTGCAAGATCAACTTCGGATCAGTCGGTGAAACGGCCGGGTAAAGCCCCGGTCTTTTTGATTAGGCGGAAGAAAGACCCGAAATGCAAAGAAAAAGGATCGCCATTCGGACGACCCTTCCTCCATTTGAACGCGGGGTTCTCTTTTCAATCCTTCGGTGGGCTGTTTTTCTTGCATCTGAACCCCCCACCAAAAGCCTGAAAGGACCAACAGAAGGGAAGCCAAGATCAGGCCGATAATACAACGTCGACTCAAGGTCTCCCTCCTCCTCAAGAAAAGAATGCCTCCTATGGCACTATGTCTATCTTACAACAAAAGATGTAACCACATCGTAAAGAAATTTAAAGGTATAAAAAAATCCGCCTTTTTTGGCAGACCCCTTTTGGATCCCTCATTCGATCCCGTACGCTCCCGGATAGACGTATTTCCCCGAATCCGCCGCTCCTCTTCAGGATTTTTTGGCGATCTCACAGGCCCGACGGAAAAACTCCTCGTCCGAGATTTCCCCTCTGAGATTGGCTTCCAATAGTTCCTTCTCCCGTTGTCTCAAGGTCATTCCCTCATGCTTCAGAGTGCCGAGGGCCGCTTCCATCCGGCGTTTCACGATTTCGTCCCGGGTTTTCAATTGAGACAAGGGTTTCGGCTCCCTCTTCATAATGGATTGATTACCTCCATTTTATCACACATCCAAGCCTCATTCCCTCTCCGTTTCCTCCATTTTTCCCCAAAACCAAGGATTTGTTACCCCTCTTTGGGTCATCGGTCTTACCCATAAGGAGCCCAACCAGCCAAGCACTTAAATCGGGCCGTTCATTCAGACGCCACCTTTTTCTTTCCGTGTTTTCTCTTTTGGTGCCAGTCGGTGTTGTGGACCAGGCTGCCCAGTTCCTTGTCGCTCATCCGGGCCAGCACCTCCGGAGCGTAAAACCGGGAGGCCAGTTCGATGGCCGCCGGCCGCCATTTTCGCGCATCGACATGGTAATTGTGCAGCTCCCTGGCGTATCGCACCGAAGCGTCAAACATCGCTTCCTCCGCGGAGTGGTAGTTTTTCACCAGTCCCTTGGTGGTCCGGTCGACCAGGGCATACCGGTTGGTAAACCGGATGAAACGCTTTTGGATCGGGGGTTTGCTTCTTCCCAGGATGGAATTCCAGGGGATGATGACATAACCTTTCACCCATTCCATTGATTCTCCCTCCCTCGTTCACTACCCAGTATGAACCTATGAGAGGGTTGTCTATTCTATTCAATGAAAATTTCCGCTGATAGAATCCATTCCCGTTTTCACCCGCTGCCCGCCACACAAAAAGGAGCCTGCCCGCAGGCTCCTTTTTGTGTGGCAAGGGTTCGATGGATCAGGACTTCACCTTCACTTCCATAACCGGGTCTCCCGGTTCGGCTTCTTCCGACACCTTCGGCTCCAGGCTCTCCACCTTGTCCATGTTGGTGATCACGATGGGGGTGATGGTGCTCTTCGCCTTCTCCTGAACGGCATCCAGGGAAAATTCGATCAGAGGCTGACCGGCCCGGACACGGTCGCCTTCCTTCACTTTGGCCGTGAACCCTTCCCCTTCCATGGAGACCGTCTCCAACCCGATGTGGATCAACACTTCCAGCCCTTCTTCAGTGCGGATGCCGACCGCGTGCTTCGTATGAAAAAGCTGGATGATCTCCCCGTCCACAGGGGCCCGGACCACCGCCTCCCCGGGTTCGATCGCGACCCCGTCCCCCATCATCTTGTCGGAAAAAACGGGATCAGGCACTTCACTCAACGGCATCACTTTTCCCTTGAGTGGAGCCTGTACCGTCAAGATTCGTTCTTTTTTCCCAAACAGTTTCTTCAGCAACGTTCTTCCTCCTTTGACACCCGGCCGGCTTGAAGCCGGTCGGGGGGCTTCACGTGATGCCATACCGGGTGGAGTCCTCCATTCCCGCGAAAGCGAAAACACTCTCCCGCAAAGAAAGGGGGGAGCCCGTATCCCGTGAAGGCAGGGATGGGGGGGAATTCGATCGATGGCCCCGCCGCCATCCCGAATCTGTTCGTTTAACCATCGGGTTCGGGTGGAAAAACCACACCACAACCCTTTCCCATCTTAACGGGAGAACCCCCGCCGGACAAGGGAAAAGGCCAAAAAACCACGAGGAGGCGATTTCGTGGAAACGATCAAAATCGGAAGCACCGGTCTCGTCAGCTCCCGCATCGGCCTGGGAACCTGGGCGATCGGGGGCTGGATGTGGGGCGGAACGGACGAGTCGGAGTCGATCCAAACCATCCACAAGGCCCTTGATGAAGGCATCACCCTGATCGACACCGCCCCGGTATACGGGTTCGGCCGCTCCGAAGAGATCGTGGGAAAAGCCCTGGCTGAGGGCGGACGACGGCAGCGCGCGATCCTGGCAACCAAAGCGGGCATGGACTGGACCGAGGGGGAGAATGTCTATCGCAACGCTTCACGGGAGCGGATCATGAAGGAAGTGGAAGACTCCCTCCGTCGCCTGCAAACCGACGTGATTGACATCCACCAGGTCCACTGGCCCGACCCCCACGTGCCCATCGAAGAGACGGCGGAAGCCATGTACCGCTTGCACCGGGACGGGAAGATCCGGGCGATCGGCGTCAGCAACTTCAACCCCGAACAGCTGGATCGCTTCCGGGACGCGGCACCCCTGGAAACCCTTCAGCCCCCGTACAATCTGTTTGAACGGGAGATCGAGGAGGACATCCTCCCCCACGCCCGGGAAAAAGGCCTCACCACCCTCACCTACGGCAGCCTGTGCCGGGGACTCCTGAGCGGAAAAATGAGCAAAAACCGGAGCTTTAAAAGGGACGATCTCCGCCAGGCGGATCCGAAGCTTCAGGAACCCCGATTCGGATCGTACCTGAAAGCGGTGGAAGAATTGGACAAATGGGTCCAGGCCCGTTACGGCAAACGGGTGATCCATCTGGCCCTCCGCTGGGTGCTGGATCATCCGGGAGTCGGAGTGGCCCTCTGGGGCGCCCGGCGGCCGGAGCAACTGGATCCCGTCCCTGAGATCGATGACTGGAACCTCACCGATGAAGACCGGGTGGACATCGAGACGATTTTGGATCGGAATTTAACCGATCCGGTGGGACCGGGGTTCATGGCTCCTCCCAGCCGGGACGGGAGAACCGCCTGAAAACCGACCGGATTTCCATCCCCGGAGAACGGATCTTCCGGGGTTTTTGCTTGGAACCGCCGCCTGTTGCTTCCGGTTCCGCCGAGCAGAAAAAAAGGGCGTTTGACTCGGTGCTCCCGCCCATACTCACACTCCCCCACCTGTATATGATGAAGCGACACCGACAAAAGGAGGAGGTTAAGATGGGTTACGGTTATGGATACGGCTTTGGTCTGCGTCGACTCCTGCTTTTCCTGCTTGTAATCGCCACAATCTTTGCTTTGGTCGGAGTCTACGGCTACGGTTACTGATCCGGTACCGACAAGACACCCCGCGCGGGGTGTTCTTTTTTGTGTTTCGCCGACGATTTCCTCCTCATTTCCCCGGAAATATCCGGCGACATTTGTCACAAAACGTTTTGAAACAGGAAATACAACAGGAATTAACACTGCCTTAAAAAAGCATACTGAAGGATGTGTTACCTTATAGACAAATGGATGAGAGGTTGTGGTTCCCCATGACGATTCTGGACCTTGGCGTTCTCGCTTTCGTTGCCGGGACACTGATATTCACCGGGATCTGGTATGTGAAGGAACAAGTGGAACTCCCGAAACACCGGCCTGACCAAGAACCGGATCAACAGCCCAAAGGAGAGCCGGCCTGCGCGGTCAAATAAAGCTTGGGTGATGGATCGGCTGGTTATTATGTGTTTAAACAAATAAACAAAGACGGAACCTCCGTCGGGGTAAAGGGGCTTTTCTTTTCGGTCTTATGTTTATATGTTTAAACATATAATAAGAGGAACCGGCGTCACCGTCCCCGCCCTCTCCCCGTCCCCACGCGCACCGTTTCGGGGATGCCGCCGGTCTGGACCGGTTCAAACGCTTCGACAGCGGCGTCATGGAGGTGGAAACATCTTACGATGAATTCCGGAAAGGAAAAGCGAGGGGGATCCCCGGGGCGCGATCCCGACTCCACCTTCCGGATCCGCTTCCTGCCCCGCCGGCGGGTCCCCCGTGGGACAGGTTCAGATGCCGAAATCATCCATCCTTCGTAAACAAAAGAGGAATCCGATATGTCCCGGGAAACCGTCCAAACCTTCCGGTCCGCCATCCCGCTGTTCCAGGCCCTCTCCGACCCGGCCCGACAGGATATCATCCTGCTGCTGGCGGAGAAGGAGCCGATGAGCGTCAACGCCATCGCCGGGAAGTCCTCCCTCTCCCGGCCCGCCATTTCCCACCACCTGAAAGTGCTCCGGGATGCGGGGCTGGTGGCCACGGAACAGAAAGGGACCCAACGCTGCCACTCGCTCTCCCTCGATGGCGCCCTTGACCAACTGAAAACCCTCATCCACACGATGGAGACGACTTATGGACAGAACCAATAAGCTGAAAACAGCCGGGCGGGATGAACCCTTGCCTGGCTTTTAATCTTGGTGGTGACTCATCCAATACGTCATATCAAACGCGTCTTGATCCGGAACCCATTTGAAACTGTATCGGATCCCCAACATCCTGAGCACTTTCATGATTTCCGCCACTTCCTCCGGTTTCACGGTCTTGACCTTCTTAATCATGGCTTCTCTTCTCCCTTTGTCTGATGTAAACTTCTGTCACTGCACCGTCATTCCGACGGCATTTTTCGCCTTTTCATTTAAGTTATTCGTAATGGATTTCCTTTTTTGTCCCGACTTCACAAAAAGGGAAAAGAGGTCACGGGAGATTACTCCCTCCCCCTGTCCAACCCCCGTCGGAAAAGCTATACTGAAAACAAGCGCCATGGACACATGAAGGGCGCGGTCCGGTATTTCCGAATATTTTCGTCAATCCAAGAGAACCTACGGATGAGGGGGGCAACCTGCGACATGCCACACGCGGAAGATTCCAGAGCGCAGCTGGCGATCGAACTCCGGATGATCGAACGTTGGGAAGAAGAACAGAAGGACCTTTGGTTTTGGGAAAAGATCGGACGCTACCCGTTCGCCCTGCTGGATAAGCTCACCCCGAAGAGCCTCCGGGACTGGATCGGCCAGGCCTTGGACGAACTCGGTTCTTACATCCACACCGGCGGCCAATATCTGATTCATGAAAACAGCGTCCTCGACAAGCTGGCCCGGGAAGCGGGAGAGCCCCCCGGCTCCCTCTCCCTGTCCCGGGTCCCCGACCTCCCCCTCGCGGTCATGAACCGGGCCTCGGACCAACTGAAAGAATCCCGGGTCGAAGTGGCCAAGTACCAAGGCGCCACCACCGGCGTCGGCGGTCTCTTCACCCTCACCGTGGACATCCCGGTCCTCCTCGGCCTCTCCCTCAAGACCATCCAGGAGATGGCCCTGGCCTACGGCTACGACCCCCGGGAAAAGCGGGAGCGAATCTTCATCGTCCAGTGTCTGCAGTTCGCCTCCGCCGACTACGTCGGCAAGCAGTCCATCCTGCAAAACCTCTCCGCCTTCCACCGCGGCGACGTCGACCGGGAATCCTTCTCCCAGCTCCAAGGCTGGCGGGAAGTGCTGGCCACCTACCGGGACACCTTCGGCTGGAAGAAACTGTTCCAGCTCGTCCCCATCGCCGGAATTCTCTTCGGTGCCTGGATCAACAAGTCCACCATTGAAGAAGTGGCCGAGACCGGCCAAATGATGTACCGCAAACGCCGGATCCTGGAGAAGCTGGAAGCCCTGGAACAATCGGAACCCCCGACCCAAACCTGGGATCAGTCCTCATAACCCCCTCACTGCGGCCTGCCGCAGTGATTTCTTTTTCACAACGAAAAAACCGCCGCGAATGGACGCGGCGGTTCCTCACTTGGTGGAGCATAGCGGACTCGAACCGCTGACCTCTACACTGCCAGTGTAGCGCTCTCCCAGCTGAGCTAATGCCCCATGTGAAAGCAAGTGGATCTGGATATGTATGGTTGCGGGGGCAGGACTCGAACCTGCGACCTCCGGGTTATGAGCCCGACGAGCTACCAACTGCTCTACCCCGCGCCAATGACGACAAGATTTATTATATAGGGTTGGGGTGGATATGTCAAGGGTGATGTGCAGGAAAAAGTGAAACGGAACCAGGCCATCCATTGTGGGTGGAGTACGGCCCCGGGGTTTTCTTCTTTAGAAACCAACCTCCATTTCCCTTTTGGCGTGGGTTGCTAATAAATTCCCAAATTTGGAACCGCAAATCAAGTGGAATACGCCAATGTTTACCGATCACGGCACATTTATCATCGGCTTTTCCACAGCGAAGCATCATTTGAGCGTTTCACCCGAAGAAGTAGGCATTGGCACTTTGCCGATGACATTGCCCAAGCTGGCTACAGCGCAACCAAAGGCTTGTTTCGAATTCCGTGGAATAAGCCGGTAAATTACGAATTGCTTGAGAAAATGATTGAATTTAATATTCAGGATAAAGCAGACTGTTCAACTTTTTGGCGGAAATGAAAAAATAGGATATCCCGGTTGACTGATGTACTGGTCCCGAAGCGTATGGTTCAAAGTTTTGTTGGCGGCGAGTCTCTTTTTCGTTTCCGTCGCAGCCGGCTTAGAAAGGGACGCCCACGCGGACACGTCCACAGGAAAGTGTTTTTGGACGGTAAAAATGGACCCGACGGTGGTCAATGTGGCCTTTCCGGACACGAACGTGATCTATTATATGGGTAAATATAACCTGGCAGCAGGGGATTCATTGACGATGAAAGGAAAGTTCCCTTACGCCCGCTACATGTCGTTCAATGCTTATGATCCCCTGGGCCAACCGATCGACTCGCTGGCGGATTATCTGATCCAACCGGATACCGGGAGTGGAAATCCCTATCTCAAAAATGCCGATCCCAACCTTTCCCCCAGGGATTACACCGTGAAAGTGCGATATGGCCCCAAACCGGCCAACCCGGAACCCAATCCGCCGTCTCTTCCCTATGAGTTCATCCAAACCCGGCTCATAGTCCCTGTGAAATTTCCTCTGTTAAGTTGATTTCCTCTTACTCTACCGGGAATTCCCTTCAGGAAAAACCGGATTTCCCCTGGATTCTCCGTAGAATGTGTGTGGACAGACGGTTGATCAGGGGATAGCATCAATAGTTGGAAGGTATATAATGATAGTTTTCGTTTATGATGGACATAAGAGACGGATCATTCCGGAGAGATTAAGCAACTGCAGTGAACCAACCGTGCGAGGAGGATATGACGGTGATGACAGCAGGAGGATACATCACAGCATCCGAAGCAGCCGAAAAAATCCGAAAAGAAACCGGTGAAAACTTCACTCCCGATGATTTTGTCGATGCGGCCACCGCAGGGATCGGCTTTGGACTGTCCCGGAGTTGGGTGTCCCGTCTGGCCCGTCATGCCTATGACAAATCCAATCTGGACTACCCCAAAAAGGTGGGGCGTACCTGGGTCGCCACTCTCAATCAGTGGGAGTTAATTGTGCATCCTCCGGACAAAGCCATGCGCCCAAAGCGTCGACAAAAATGAACAGATTGAAATGACTCCTGATGTAACGCTCCGGGAGTATTTTCTTCTTTTCGTAAGGGATTTGGTTTTTTGGTCCACTTTTTTATTACATTTACATTAAATTTCCAAATCCCTTCCCTTTTAAGCAACTGTGGTGTATTATTGTTCTTGCCAGTTCGAGCTGGTAGATATTCTCAGGGAGGGATTGAATTGATCAAGAAAAAAGTGGCTGCGTTCGCCGCGGCCGGATCCATGTTGTTGGGTGCTACCGGAGCTTTCGCTTTCCACGACCAAATCGAAGAGTGGATCGCCTCTGCCGGGGAGCAGAAAGCAGGTCAAGTAACGGAGGCCGTCAATGCGCACGGTGACATGAAAGAACAAGCCTTGAGAGAATGGGCCGCTCAAAAATCGGATGAAATTAACTCCACCTTGAATGCTTGGAAAGATGGATTCACCAACCAAGGGAAGAAGGAAATCAACGCTGAGTACAACAAAGTCTACAGCGAGGCCCAAGAAGGCATTGAGGCTGGTAAACAGCGTGCCTATTCATCCATGGAACAAGCCAAAACCGAAGAAGTGGCGGCTGAAAAACAAGACCTGAAGAATCTCGTTGAAGAACACTTCGGCGAAGGCAGCTACCATGAATAAACAACAATCGTGATTTAAATACACGCCCCTGTCCAGGGGCGTTTCCTCTAAAAAGGAGTTGCCGAGAGTGCGAAAGCATGTAAAAATCACCGCGGCCGCCCTGTCCATTTTCCTATTGGGGACGGGAACCGGTTACGCAGCAGAAGATTCACTGAAGAAGTGGATCACCGACAAGCTGGCCGCCTACGGTGAGGCAAAAGCAGATGAAATGGGTCAGGATCTGGAGCGTTATAGAGCCAAAAAGAAAAAAGAGCTCCGCAAGTGGGCGGATAAACGCTTCGATGAAGCCTATCGGGAGTTGGATCGGTATGCCCAGGAAAGCCGCAATAAAGGAAAGAAAGAGATCGACCGAATTTACCGGGAGACCCGGAAAAACATCAACAACAAAATGGATCAGGGCGTAACACGCGGAAAAGAAGAGATCCACCAAGAGCAAGCCGAACAAATCCGCAAGGCGAAAGAGGATGCTGCCAGCGTGACCCCAAAAGCTCCCTCCCCCCACACTGAACCAACTCAAGACACATCCTCACAGCCCCAAGAAAATACCGAACCAACCGCTACGGAGTAAGCACGAAAAGCCGAGGATCCCTCCTCGGCTTTTTGCAATCCTCTGCCTGCAAAAGGGCAGAAGCTGTATTCTGATCGTACCATCTGCGGTGTTGATTCATGAGAAAGCCCCACCGTCCGTTTACGCATCACTAAAAAGAGCCTTCAAGGCTCCATTTCCTTCACTGCAAACCGACACCCTCCAACAACCGCAACGGACGGGGTGCGCCTTTCGAAGTGCTGATTGAGTACCGATTTCCTTTGGAGTCTTCCACAACATAGATCCCATTCCAGAAGGCCACCACTTCAAATCCGTGCTTCTCTAAGGTTAAGCCATCCAGCACATCGGCCAGAGCCAGAAGAAGCTCTTTATTCAAGCTGCATCCATCCCCACTCGTATGTAGTCTCCTTCATTCCACCTACTTTGTTATTCGAAAGAAGTATTGATTTTGTTGACATTTTCCATGGGGATGTTTGGATATTTTTAGTCAGTCACTTACCTCTTTGTATGTGTATCCGTCCCGGAGGCCTTGCCAGCGAATTCAGCTGAAATTAAATTAAGTTGACATCTGTCAAGTACAGACGCCAACTGATAAAAAGGGCCGGGCGGAAGTCCGGCTTTTTATAATTATTATCTCTTACTGTTTTTTATCAAAGCTGCTTTACAGATAACCAGTGCAGCGCTTTTTTCTTTGATCACCAACCCTGAATCAAGCTCAACACACCAGTTACCTTGAGAGTCCTTGAAAAATTTGTTGGGAAACTGTAAGACCCTCGATTTTTCTACAACAGCCCACACATCCTTAATGTCACTTGAAAAGTCAGGAATGTCATGATGATCCACGTTCCATCCCATAACCTGCTGTGCTACCATAAGATCCAATTCTTTACCAACCTTCATTTTTAAAACATTCATCATCTCACCCTTTCATTTTAGTTAAATTAATAATCAGCAATTAGATTTATATCATTAGGGGGGCAACGTTTTCTTTGATTAATTCCTTTCCAATTCCCAAACCTTCATATATGTACCCCATTTCTACAAGCATTTTATGCGGTAAAAAGTTACGGGTATCAAGAAGATAGGGATAACGCATTTCCCCCTGAATTCTCTTCCAATCCGCCTGAAGATACTCCTTCCAGTGGGTCAACAGAACCACTCCATCCGCTCTCCGGGCCACATCTTCCACTCGGTCGCAATAGCCAACCGGGAGCTTGGGGTTCAGTTCCCGGAACATCTCCATCCCTTTGGGATCATGAACCCGGACGTTGGCCCCCAGATCGATTAATTGACGGATAATGGTTGAAGCCTGAGTCTTTCGGGCGTCATCGGTGTTGGGTTTAAAGGTGAGGCCCAGAATCCCCACCGTCTTTCCGTTGAGGGTTTTCAAATGACGTTGCATCTTCTCCACCACAAAGTGGTGCATTTTTTCATTGGACTGAACTGCTGCCTTTACCACAGACAGCTCGCTTCCATACTTCCGGCTGGTCTCCAGAAATTCCGCCGTGTCCTTGGGGAAACAGCTGCCGCTCCAACCGCTCGATACCTGCAGGAACTTCTCTCCGATCCGGGAGTCCATCCCCATCCCCTTGGCCACGTCCAGAACATTGGCCCCGAGAGCTTCACAAAGACGGGCCACTTCGTTGATGTAACTGATCTTCACCGCGAGGAAAGCGTTGGAGGCATACTTGATCATCTCCGCGCTTTTCACGTCGGTCTCAAAATACGTCGCTTTCGGGGAATTCCAGTTGTATGCGAATGTAAAGTCCTTGGACAGCTCTTCGTAGTTCACCCGTTCCAGCAGATTATGATAAAGCTCCCGCATCACCTTTCGGGCCCGGGGGTGGCTTGTCCCGATCACCACCCGGTCCGGGAAGAAGACGTCTTCCAAAGCGTATCCTTCCCGGAGGAACTCGGGGTTGCTGATCACCGTGAAATCCTCTTCCGCTGTTTGCCCCGAAGCTTCCTCGATGATCGACGTCACCAGGTCCGCCGTCCCCACCGGCACGGTGGATTTGTCCACCACCACCGTGAACCGATCCGGGCTGAGATACTCCCCAATGCTTCGGGCCGCCGACTTGATATAGGACAAATCCACTGTCCCGTCCTCACGGGAGGGCGTCCCCACCCCGATGAACACCACGTCCGCTTCCCGTACCGCCTTATAGGAGGTGGTGGCAAACAGGGTCTTCCCGATGGTCTTTCGGATCAGTTCATCCAGACCCAGCTCATAAATCGGGCTGGCTCCGGCATTGATTTGATCCACCTTGTTTTGATCCAGATCAATCACCGTCGTAGGATGCCCCAACACCGCGAAAGCCGTTCCCGTCACACTTCCGACATACCCCGATCCGATGCATACCACGTTCATTGTATGTATCCTCCCCATCTTTTTTTATCCCTCATTGAGCAACCATTTGTGCACGGTACGCTTCAATGGTTCGTTTCAACCCTTCCTCCAAGTCAATCACCGGTTCCCACCCCAACAGCTTCTTCGCCTTATCAATTACAGGCCGACGAACTTTGGGATCATCGGGAGGCAGAGGGTGGAACGTAATCCGGCTGTTCGATCCGGTCAAACGTTTCACCATTTCCGCCACTTCCAGCACTGTGTATTCCTTCGGGTTTCCGATGTTGATGATCTCCCCGTTCGCCTCATCCTTCTCCATCGCCAACTGCAAGGCCCGGATGTTGTCATCCACATAACAGAAAGAACGGGTTTGTTTTCCATCTCCGTACACAGTAAGATCCTGTCCGGTGAGCGCCTGGGTGACGAAATTGGAGATTACCCGGCCGTCATCGTTTCGCAATCCAGCCGAATAAGTGTTAAAGATCCGAACCACTTTCACCTCAACGTTAAAACGATGAAAGTACTCATAGCAGATCACTTCACCCAATCGCTTCGCCTCATCATAACAGGCCCGTGGCCCCCAGGTGTTCACATTCCCCCGGTATCCCTCCGGCTGGGGATGTACCTCCGGATCTCCGTAAGCCTCGCTGGTGCTGGCATAGACAATCTTTGACTGATAGTTTTTGGCCAGCTCCAACATATACTGGGTCCCCGTTGTGTTCACCGCGATGGTTTCAAAGGGAGAAGCCTGATAAAACTTGGGTGATGCCGGAGATGCCAGGTGATAAACTTCATCCACATTTGCCAACTCCGGTAACTTCAGTACATTTGGATCGGAAACATCGAATTTATAAAAGGTGAATTCAGGATGGTTCTTCACACCATTGAAGTTTTCCAATCGACCGGTGGATAAATTGTCAATCCCGATAACCTGGTAACCCTTCCCCAAGAGGTCTCTCACCAAGTGGGAGCCCAGAAAGCCGGCGGCTCCGGTGACGACGATCTTTCTCAAATAAACCCTCTCCATTCTCAGCCAAAGGATTCTTCTTTCTCTTTCCAAGTGGGCATTTCAACAGGGATTTTCCGGACTTTCAGTATTTCACCAAGAAGATTCAGGACATAAAGAGGGTTCAGAACCATATACCGCTTCCAAAGCCGCTTGGGTTCCTGGATCAGCCGATACAGCCACTCCAGCCCTCTCTTCTGCATCCATGGCGGGGCTTGTTTCAAGAGTCCGGCATGAAAGTCGAAGGCGGCTCCGACGGCTAGAAGCGGCATATTCAACAGGTTTCGGTACTCGTACACCCATACTTCCTGCCGGGGACATCCCAACCCGACCAAAACGATACGGGCTCCGCTTTTTTTGATCCGATCCACCACTTCCCGTTTTTCGTGAGGTTCCAGTTTTCTGAACTTGGAAGGCTCTTTACCTACAATCGTTAAACCCGGAAACTTGGATTCCAGATTGGCAGCAAATCGGCTTAACGTTTTCTCCGTACTTCCGTAGAGGTAAATCGGAATCTGTTTTTTGGCTGCCGCTTCCGCTACTTTCAGGGTCAACTCCGGACCGTATACCCGATCCGGCAGATGGACACCATGCCGCCAGCGAAGACCCCAACGAACAGGTTGTCCGTCCGGAACAACCAAATCCAATCCGTTCAAACGGCGCCGATGCACAATATCCATATATCCGGTCATGACTCCGTGAACCGCCAAGGCCGATACTGCCAAAGGGTCTTGTTTTTCCGCCGCCTCCATCATTCTGTGAACGGCATACTCATAATCCACCGCTGAAATCCGGACCCCCAGGATGGGGTGTTTTCCTTTGTTTATCATGGCATTTCAACTCCACCGCACCAGGTTTTCCGAATGAATCTCTTCCATGATCATTCGGATATTATATTTCTGTTTCCACTCCGGAAAATGGGTTTGGAATCGGGCCAGGTCGCTGATATACCAGATGTGGTCACCGGCTCGGTGTTGATCAGAATAAGTGTAATGTAATTTCTTCCCGGTAATCTGCTGGGCCATATCAATGGCTTCCAACATGGAAATATTGGAGAACCGGCCACCGCCCAGGTTGTAAACTTCTCCTCCCCGGCGCGGGTTTTGGAAGAAGGTATGGAAAGCGGAAATCACATCGTGGGAATGAATCACGTCCCGCACCTGCTTACCCTTGTATCCAAAAATCGTATACGATTTTTCCATCATCACACATTTCATTAAGTAATTTATGAAACCATGCAATTGAACCCCGGATTGCCGGGCTCCGCTCAGCACTCCCCCCCGAAAAGAGACGGTCTTCATATCGAAATAACGTCCGTACTCCTGAACCAACACATCCGCCGCCAGTTTGGAAGCCCCAAACAGGGAATGCATACTTTGGTCCACCGTCATATCTTCCGGAATCCCGTTTTGGTATTCATGAGAGGGGTCAATCTCCCACCGGGTCTCTTTCTCCACCAGAGGCAACGTATTGGGTTTATCCCCGTAAACTTTGTTCGTGGATGTAAAGATAAAGACTGATTCCGGGCAATGATGCCGCATCGCTTCCAGAAGATTCAACGTTCCATTGGCATTCACTCCAAAGTCGGTGACGGGATCACGGGCCGCCCAATCATGGGATGGCTGGGCCGCTGTGTGAATAATCAGGGCGATGTCCTTTTGATATTGTTGAAAAAGTTTATCCAAGGCTTGTCCATCCCGGATATCCAAATCATGATGTTCATACCTGGATCCAAATGTTTTCTCCATCCGTTGACGGTTCCAAACGGTAGACCCTTCTTCACCGAAAAAGGTTTGGCGCATGTTGTTATCGATTCCCACAACTTTGTAACCCTGCCCAACATAAAACTCCACTGCTTCTGAACCGATCAGACCTGCGGAGCCGGTAATGACTACAACGGACATGAGACTACCTCCAGTGTGTGTTTAAGTGGTGATCTTGGTTTTAACGCTGTTCCCCGAGACTTCCATGGCTTTCTGATAAACTTCCATCAGCATTTCATAGTTTCGATCAGCTGTATATTTGGCTTCGTATTCAACACGGGCTTCTCTGCACATATTGGCTAGTTCCTCCGGATGGCTGAAGATCCACTTTACTTTTTCAGCCAAATCAGAGGGATCATTCGGACGAAATAATAACCCGGTGCGTCGATGATCGATCAGTTCTGCTGTAGCCCCCAGGTCCGGTGCAATAACTGGCGTTCCCTTTGCAAAAGATTCTAAAGGAACTCTCGGACAATTTTCGTAGCATTTGGTAGGGAAGATCAGAACTTTAGCTTCTCCCATAAGAGGATAAATCTCATTGAGGGGCTTCCATCCCAACCACTTAATTTCCGGGGTTTTTTCAGTCATCCCAATTACCTGATCCCGTAAGGGACCATCACCAACGATTTTAAGCGGGATTGTATTCTCTAATTTCCCCCATGCGGATAAAAGAGTGTCCAGACCTTTTTCTTGGGACAATCGCCCAACATAAAGGGCATATTCTCCTTTTCCAGAGCCCAGTTGCGGATCAGAAAAAATAAAATTAGGTTTAACCACAATCTTTTCCTCCGGTATTCCCCCCTCTATAAATTTGTTTTTAGAGAATCCGCTCAATGCGATATATAAGTCAATTTTGTCCCTCCATGTTCCCAAAAGCCTATTCGTTGAAATCATGGTTGCAACAGTAGCTGTCGCAATTTTGCTGTTCCGATAACATGCATGTTTGATACCCGGCCAATGGAAACGTGTTCGCAGACACTCTTCACATGGTTGTCCATTACGAAATAATAAGGAGTTAGAGCAGAGTAACCGGTAATTGTGCAGAGTCTGAACCACGGTGGCTCCTTCATTTTTTGCAGCGTGGTAGGCCGCGGGTGAAATCAGAGGTAAAGTGTTGTGAAAATGCACCACCTGGGGTCTTTCCTTCCGGACTAAAGTCCTTAGTTGTCCGTAAACAGTGTTGTTCCAAATGGTCTTATAGCCCAGGGACAAACGGCTCATATGTTGAATGTCATCATTATCCAAAGTGAATTTTATTACTTCATGTCCTTTATCCTGCAATAGTTTCGTTTCTTCAGCGAATACCTGTTCTTCTCCTCCGGGAATTTGATAGTAGTTATGTACCAACAAGATCCGCATTGCTTCAAGCCCTTCTTCTAATGAATTTTTAACCTACACTTTATTTTCCAATATTTAGATATAAATGCTCGTTGTGTTATTGCCGATTGGTTAACATAGTTAAGATCAGAGGTCTGTTTATCTTTTCTGTACCTCCCGCTGAATATCATTAATAATCATATCGGCAACCTGCCTGTAGGTTTTTAGCGACGAGGTATCCGGTGGATTGAGTTCACCCGTTAGCGCCAGTCGCAATGCTCGATCAAAATCGGATGGATTCAATGGATCAAAACCCTGCTTTGTTGGCACGATTTCAGGAGCGCAACCAGCATATTTGGAAGCTAACACCGGTATGCCGGACCACATCGCTTCATTTACCACAAGACCCCACACATCCTCCAGAGTGGGGAATACCAGACAGTCCGCACTACGGTAAATTGCGGGCATTTTTTCCGGAGGTTGAGCCGGGTGAAAGTAAACATCAACCAGCCCCAGCTCGCGGGCGTATGAGACTAAAGATTCTCTTTCAGCCCCTTCCCCAACCAACAGCAATGAGAAACGATGACCTTCTTCCTGCATACGGGCTGCCGCTTCAAGAAGTAACCGCACTCCTTTCCGACCGATCAATTGTCCCACGTATAGAAGCACGGGTTTTTGCTTAAGCATAATGGCAGGTTTTACGGGACGGTTGAAAAAAGTTTCATCCACGCAGTTTTGAATCTGAAGGATTCGCTCACGGGACACGCCAATACTCATTAAATACTCGGTGGAAGTTTGCCCGTAACTGATCCAGTGCCTGACCCACCGGGCAAGCAACCTCCTTACAATACGCTTAAAGGGTCCACGGGTTGACTCGGTATGAAGAGTACCACCCCACCATACCCAAACAGGTTTTCTTGAAAGAGCACCATAAACCAAAGCGGCAATGGTTCTAAAACCCATTTCTATCGTGATCACCGCATCCGGTCTTTCACGAAACAAATCCCATATATAACCCAGATTAATGTGTAAATAATGTCTGTCGAATACCTGACCATCCCGTTTGCGTTTATACTTGATGGTAAACCCCCAAGAACGTTTTGCAGACAAACCCTTTTCCCGAAGCCTGTTTTCAAGACCGGCCCAAGTGGTCCGGTTATCTTCCCGACCAGAGAATAGAACTGTTGTGTTGAAATTCTCCCCGATGAGAGAGTAAACAGGTATCCGATACGGTGAAATGTTATTGTTTAAGATTGCGAGGCGATGTCTATAATCTCGCATATGAGCCCCCTAATAGTACAATAAAAAGGTTTTTTCCATCGAAAAGTGACCCTCTCAGGCTGCAACCGTTTATACGTTGTGTGTAGTCCTGTACTCCTTATAACGTATACCAATAACACCGGCGAGACGTCCAAAACCATGAAATATAGTGCGTAATACCTTGATCAATATATGGCGTCCACCGAATACAGACAACGGCAGGAAAATAAAGCCCAGTAGAAGAAAAGCACTTGCCTTCATGATCTGTTTAAAACGAATATGGAACGAGTCATCTAAATCAGACAAAACCAAGCTATAAGTATTGCCAGTACGATAAGCCCGCTGAAGGATCCACTTAACGTTTACACGGCTTTTGGGAACCCATTCATCGACAATGGCTTCATCTGACCAGATTATTTTACATCCAGCCCGATGCAGTCGGATAAAAAAATGCGTATCTGATCCCCCGGTGATGGCATAACGTTCATCAAACGTCATGTCCATTTTTTGGATCAAGCTGTATCGAATAAGGACGTTACCAGTTCCAGCACAATCCATGCGGTATCCAGTCGGATAGCGCGGCCTTTCATAAAATTTACCTTTGATTACCCAACTGGGAACTGATTCTATATAACTCGGTATTACTGGACCTGTAACAACATCCGCATGATATTTCATTTGCACAAACAAAAGCTCATCCAACCAACGAGGATCGGGTACCTCGTCATCATCGATGAAGGCAATAAAGTCAACCTCTCCTGCCATTTTCATGGCTTTGTTGCGTACGTAAGAAATGCCGCGCTTAATCTCAATGTCATATTTTAGCGGCCATCTCAGCACATGATCTATTTCCTCACAAATGGAGCGAGCCGATTCTCTTGAATCGTTATCAACAACAACAATCTCTATTGATGGTTTTTTAGATTTCATAAACTCAAGTTGATTTAATCCCTCCAAGAGACGTTTTAACCCTTCCGGCCTTTTATATGTTGCAACACATATTGTTACTTTCATAAGATTTTAGCCTCCACTACATTTTTCTCTATTAGTTTTTTGTTTTTTAACATTGAATTAGAAATAACAACATAAACCAACCACAAAAAATTCGCGCCTAATAACTGACTCTCGGTAATATTGCTTAGCACGAAAAACGAAAAAAACATTAAAGGCCACATACTTTCATCTTTGCTGACGTATCGAAAATACTTAGCAACATGAAAATAATTCCTTATAAACCCTAAAATAAATATAGTAACTCCAACCAATCCTAAATTCAACCATAGGTCAAATAAGCCATTATGTGAATGCGGGGCTTCCCAACGAACTATTTCCCAGACATATGCGGATGGACCACTCCATCCAGTCCAAAAGGCATTATAACCATACCCAAAAAAAGGTCTCTGTTCGATCATCATATAAACAGCTTCCCAAAGGGCTGTGCGACCCGTAAGAGTAAGATCCCGCCCTAAATAGCTTGCAACCAATTCAGCATAACTTAGAAACCAAGTCAGCACTCCACCTCCTAATAGAAGAACCATGATTAATAAGGAAATTAACAATTTATACTGAGTGCGTAATAAAAAAATTAACGAAAACACTACCAAAAGTGTCAAGAAAATAACCAAGGCTGTTTTTGAAGTTGACAGCCAAATAAGAAGAGTAGATAGAACAAATCCCGAAAAGTATATCAAACGTTTTTGATTGACCCTGAAACATATGACCAGGAACAAAGTAGCGCTTAAGGTCATCATCCGGCCCAAGCCATTCTTGTGGTCAAAAACTCCTTGCCAAGCTCCTTCGTGCAAACCCTGATTCATACCATAAGCAGGAAATAAAGACCCGAAAATTAAACTTAAAAAAATGACCAAACCGAATGTCCAAGCAAGAAACCTTAAAAAGTCATCCAATTTATACCGAGATGAAATATAAATACCGAATGCGGTTATTAAAAACAATTTGAGACTTCTAATCAAAGTAGTTGCCCAATCGACAGACCAAATAATAGAAATAAATGCTAAAAATGTAAGTAGTAATATCGATAAATTTTTTTTAATCCGTATAATATAAGGAAATTTAAATAGAAGTAACAAGGCAATGATTCCATTAATTCCAATCGACAAAACATCATCTAGTCTTTGAGGCAAAAGACCCTTAAGACGTAACAACGGTAATAAAGCACCTGTCTCTAGAAAGAGTATAAAGATAATTATAGTTTTTTCTAACGAGATAGAGAAACTTTTTACTTTAATCCGCAATACTTTTCCCCTCACTAATAGTACCAATGGACGTTGAGATGTTCCTGTAATGCCATACCGCTCCCCACACAACCAATGCCAATAGTCCATCAGATACCAAACTGGCGACAGCCGCTCCCTGCCATGAATAAGCGGGAATCAAATACAGATTGATGATTCCGTTGAATACGGCTACCGACACTTGCATCAAACTTCGAATACCTTGATAACCGGCTCCGGTTAAAACATTGGCTCCGAAATACTGAAAAACCCTGATCAGCGGAATTAAGGCCAACCAACGGATGGCTTCCACTGCAACTCTGTAATCATCTCCCAATACATAAGGAAGAATCGGAGCTGTCACGAACAACACACATCCAGCAAACAGACCGTATCCGCCCGCTATCGGAAGAAGCTTTTTAGCATAGTTAAAGCTTCCATTGATCCCATTGGCACCGTGTTGAAAAAACCTTGCATAAGATGCATATATGAGAGAACGTGCCGGAGCAAAGGCCACATCAATGATCCGATACGCCGCTGCGTAAATACCTGCCGCCTGCAAGGTGGAAAGGCGAGCCAGCATGGTTTTGTCGATGTCGTTGTGGATCCCCTGAGCCGAAAGACTGACCGCAAAGTAAAATCCCTCTTTAACTTCAGAACGCAAGCTAGACAGATCCAATCCCGGAAACCCCAGTTCCTTACAAACAAGAAACATTGCAATCAATGCACTGACTGCCGTACTGAGGAGATATAACCAGCCCCACTCCTCCGGCGAGTTGGATCCGCCAATGAATAGAAGACCCAGCGCGGCTCCCAGTCTGGATATACTGAACAAAACCTGCAGCAGCGCCACCCTCTCCATACGCTGAAACCCTTGGAATGCCTGGCTGCTGACATCCAACATTCTCGCAAACACAATATCTGATAAAGAGACGGTAACAATCAAGGTCGTGGGTACGGCAGAGGGGAGGAGAAAGCGCGAAACTACCAAAACCAGCACGACCAACCCCCCCCCCAGGAAGAGGGTCATCGCCAACGCGTTTCCCCAGTATCGGCGAAACACACCGGGGTCCCTTGACACATGTTTAATTATCAAATTTCCGGTGCCCAGACTCGCATAGGGGGCGAGAATGGCGACAAGGGCCGCCACACCGACAAAGCTCCCGTATCCCTCACTCCCTAAAGCGCGGGCGATGATGACGAAATAAACGGCCTGGATCCCGATCCGAGACCCCATCCCAAGAAAGGTCCATAGCGTATTTCTGGCTAATAAGTTGTTTTTTATCCTATGTAGCACCATGGTCACACCCGGTTTCTAAGATGTTAGTATGAACACCTCCCTTTCTTCACAGACAGGAGGCTTCTCGTCCGACCAGATCGTCATTTCCATCTTGCAGCCCACACCCTGCAATTTTCAGACTAAATATTTAGTAAGTATTGCTGCGGATCATGACCAACAAGGTTTGGATCAGCACCTTCAGGTCGGTCTTTAGTGAAATTGTCCGGATATAACGCAAATCATGTTCTAGATTTTCATGGATCGGCTTGGTCCGATCTCCGCTGATTTGCCAGGGGCCCGTGATCCCCGGCTTGACCAGAAACCGTTGTCTTTCATGCCAGGTATAATATTTTTCCACAATCAATTTCTGCTCCGGCCGGGGACCGACGAGGCTCATATCTCCTTTGAGGATGTTAATCAGTTGCGGGAGTTCATCCAGGCTGGTTTTTCTTAAAAAGTGGCCCGCCCGGGTGATCCGGGGGTCCCGGTTGCTCTCGGGAGAGCGCCCCTGACTGGGTACGTGGACATGCATGGTGCGGAATTTGTAGATCTGAAACTCTTTTCCGTCCTTGCCGATTCGGCTTTGGCGAAACAGAACGGGGCCGGGGGAGTCCAACCGGATCCACAGCGCGATGACCATCATCAGAGGAAAGGTGAGCAGCAAACCAAAAAAACTTACGGTGACATCCATCAGGGGCTTTCCCATGTTGACGTACCAGCTTTTGGCGCGATAGATTGCGGTTCGGCTGTATAGTGGTTTTGCCAGTGGTTCCATGGTCACTCACCGTCACACGATAATTTTGGATGAGTCCTTTTTCTCCTTCAGCATCTTCAGGTACTCGCGGAAGTGGTCCCCCAGCTCCTGGTTCTTCAAGGCGAACTGGATGGTGGCTTCCAGGAAGCCCAGCTTGCTTCCCACATCATAGATGGTCCCTTCGAAGGCGTAGCTGTACATCGGTTGCTGTTGGGCCAGTTCCTGCATGGCGTCGGTCAGTTGGATCTCGCCGCCGACCCCCGGTTTGGTCTCCGCGAGGATGTCGAAGACCTCCGGTTCCAGAATGTAGCGACCCATAATGGCCAAGTTCGACGGGGGATTGTGCTTGGGCTTTTCCACCAAGTTTCGGATCCGGTTTACCTTGAAGTCCACCTTATGCCCGTCAATCACCCCGTATTTGCCCACTTCCTCCCAGTCCACGGGCTTTACCGCCACCACATTGGACTGATGTCTGTTGTAAACCTCGATCATCTGCCGCAGACAGGGGACTTCGCCGTCGATGATCATGTCCCCGAGGAGGACGGCGAAGGGTTCGTTTCCGATAAACCCGCGGGCGCACCAGATGGCGTGACCCAGGCCGAGGGCCTGCTGTTGGCGGACATAGTAGATGTTCACCAGATTGTTGATGTCCTGCACCATCTTATAGAGGTCATCCTTCTTTTTTTCCACCAGGTTGGATTCCAGCTCATAGTTCTTGTCAAAGTGATCCTCGATCGCCCGTTTGCTGCGGCCGGTGACGATGACGATTTCCTCGATCCCGGACTGGACCGCTTCTTCGACGATGTACTGGATGGTGGGCTTGTCCACGATCGGGAGCATTTCCTTCGGCATGGCTTTGGTGGCGGGAAGAAAGCGGGTCCCCAGTCCCGCCGCCGGGATGATCGCTTTTCTGACTTGTTTCATCTGACACCCCTCATTTCTGTTCAAAATATGACCCATTTCTTTTTCTTGGGTGTGACCACCGGCGGGTCCACGACACACTCTTTTCCTTTCAAAACCGCATGGGAATTGTACATAAACCGCTTGGCTTCTTCGAAGCTGAACCGTTGGGAGATCCGGTCATACGCCTCCCGGAGCTCCGGCCGTCTCTTCGTCATGTTGTGGGCATCGGTTGCAATGACGTGAACCAAGTGGTTTTGAATCATGTCCTCCGCCACCGCTCTTAACCTCTCTCCTTTTTCTCCGGTCAGACACCCCGCCGTCAGCTGGGCGATGGCCCCTTTTTCGATCCATTCCGCCAGGATTTCCGGATTTTCATGCAATACGACGTTCCGCTCCGGGTGGGCAATGACTGGCACCAGTCCGTTCCCCTTCATTTCGTAAAGTACGTCATCGGTATAGGTCGGAATATGGTGAGCGGGCAGTTCCACAAGTACATAGTGCGTCTGGTTGCAGGTCAGGGCCTGGAAGTTCATGACGTGGTCCACCAGATCGGGATGGATGTGGATCTCCGTGCCCGGGTGAACCCGGAGGGGGATCCTTCTCTTTTTCAACAGATCCTGAAAACGGTGGACGTCTCTCAACACATCCTCCAGTGGGTTCCTATACATTCCGTCATAGCTGTGGGGGGTGCAGATCATGTCCGTGATCCCGTCCCTGGCGGCGTGCCAAGCCATCTGCAAAGCTTCATCCACGGTCTGGGCACCGTCGTCGATCTCCGGGAGGATATGGCAATGGAGGTCGATCATAGACTCTAACCCTCTTTTCGAAGCAGGATATTCAGTAGTAGGCCATCGTTTCAACCTTCTTGCTGTTCAGGACTGCCCCGATGATATTGGCCCCCACATGGTCGAGGAGAGCTTTCGCTTTTTTGGCATCTTCCCGGTGTGTACCACCACTCTTCATCACCAGCAGGACTCCGTCCACACAGTTGGCCAACAGCTGCGGATCGGTCACCGCGAGGGTCGGAGGAGCGTCGATCAGGATGATATCGTACAGCGTCCTGAACTCCTCCAGCAGTTCCTTCATCCTTCGGGACCCCAGCAGGTCGGCCGGATTGGGCGGCGTCTTCCCCGCCGGGATGATGTCCAAGAAAACATCGGTTCCTTCACATACCACCTGATCCAGGTTCGCCTGGCTGATCAGGAGATCGGTCAGCCCTTTCCGGCTGGTCAACTGAAACGTATCATGTAACGAAGGTTTGCGAAGATCGGCATCGATGAGCAAAACCTGATTGCGGGCCTGGGCCATGGTGATCGCCAGGTTGGAAATGACTGTGGACTTCCCTTCCCCCGGCCCGGCGGAGGTCACCATGATGGACTTGATCTCCCTGTTGATGCCGGCAAACTGAATGTTGGTCCGCAAGGTCCGGAAGGACTCGGAGATGGGAGACTTGGGATCGTAATGGCTGATCAGTTTAGCTGACGCTTCCTCGGACCTCACGGGCAGACCTCCTTCCTCTCTTGTCCACTCGCAGGGACCCGGGGTTGATCTTCATCTTTTCAAAATCGGCGATGGCCCCCAAAACCGGCACGCCGAGGATTTGTTCCACCTGTTCCTCCGTCTTGACGGACTTATCCATGTAGTCGAACAGGAACGCCAGCGCGATTCCCACCATCATGCCAATGACCGCCGCCGCTCCCATAAATAGATACGGCTTAGGGAAAACCGGTTCCGGACTGGGGCCCACTTTGGCCCGGTCCAAGATCGAAACATTATCCACCTTCATAATCATTTGGATTTTTTGATGAAAGGTCGCCGCGAAACCGTTGGCGATCTTGGCCGCCATGGACGGGCTCTCGTCGGTCACGGTGATGGAGGTGACCAGGGATTCGCTGGGGGCGGAAACTTCCACCCGGTCGAGCAACTCTTCCGTCTTCATGTTCAGACCCAGGTTTTGAATCACCGCATCCGCCACCTGGCGGCTCTTGATGATATCCCCATAGGTTTTGACGAGTTTCTGATTGGCCATCACATTATTGAATGAGTTCTGGTCCGATTCCGTCACCTGCACCAGGATGGTCGCTGTCGCTTCATACTTTTGGGGAAGAACGAAGAAACAGAGCGACCCGGTGGCAGTCACAAAGAGGACCATAAGAAAAAAGATCATTTTTAAGCGTTGCTTTACAATTCTCCACAGCTCGGAAAGCTCGATTTCTTTTTCCATGGAAAACAAAGCTCCTCTGTCACCGTGATAATGTCAATACCATGTTTTATCCCCTATTAACCGTTATTCGTTAATAGATTTGACTTTTGTGTCATTTTTGACCAATGAAACTATTTTTTTATTTCAACCCCAATTGATTGTTCATTGCTTCGCTGATCCGGTTTCTCTCCTGTTCGGAAACGATGTAGTAGTAAATCCCGCTGATCTTGGTGCCGCTTCCCTTGATTTCGATGGTGTTCACGTTTTGGACGGCCGTGCGGTAGTCCCGGCTCATCTTCTGTAATTCATCGGGAGAGATATTGGTTTTCACACTGCTGCCGAGACTCCGTAGGATCTCCGTCAGATCGGCCAGGATGGAGGGGGAAGCCGCCTTGTCCATCACCGCCCGGAGCACCTGTCGCTGGCGTTCGTTCCTTCCCAAGTCCCCTCTCGGATCGTCATAGCGCATCCGGGAGTATTTGAGTGCCTTCACTCCGTTCAGGTGGAGAGCCCCTTCGGGGAAAGAGTAACCCTCATAGTGAAAGGCAAATTGGTTATGTACATCCACCCCGCCTAAGGTGTCAATGATTTGGGCGAACCCTTCCATGTCCACCTTCACGTAGTAGTCGATGGGCACCTGGAGAAAGTTTTCCACGGTCTTCATCGTCATGGGGACCCCGCCGAACGCATAGGCATGGTTGATCTTGTCCTGGATACCCTTCCCCACGATTTTCGTCCGGGTGTCCCGGGGAATGTTGAACATCAGGGTGGAGTCGGTCCGGGGATTCACGGTGAGAACCACCATGGAGTCACTGCGGCCCCGGTCGTTTCCCCGCTTGTCCACCCCCATGATCAGGATGGAGATCGGATCGTGTCTCTCCACGGAGATTTCTTCTTTCCGAAGGTCCGATTTTTTCTCTTTGATCGGTTCGTAGATTTGAGATGCGGTGTCTTTCACGGTGTCGTAAAGGTAGTAGGCGTAACCCCCCGCCCCGCCGGCGGCGACCAGCATGATGATGGAGATGATCTTGAACCACTTCATGATTCCGATCTCCTTATCATATCGGTTTTTCCTCTGTTTCTATTATTAGTTATTCGTAGATTGGTTTGGTTTTTTGTCCGTTTTTGGCTGTCTTTGAGAAAAAATTTGTTAAATGTACGAAAAAGCCCCGGTTTCAGTCACCGGGGCTCTCGATTTCCCTCAGTTTCCGGACGGGGAAAAGATTTTCCGGCGACAGACGAATCCGAGGAGCACCAGACCTGCGGCGGTCGCCGCTCCGCCGTACAGCATGTAAGTCGGTTGATCGGCTGCGGTGTCGGGCATCTTGCCGCCTATGATGTCTGCAATCGCTTTTTTCCCTTCATCGGGGTCCAGTTTCCCGCCGTGGTTCGGAGTCCCGCTGTCGGGGCCCGGTGTGATGGTGCCGTCTTCTTTGACGATGAATTCAAATTTTTCGTAGAGTGCCGTGATTTCCCCGTCTGCTTTCCCTTCAAATATGGCGACTCCTGTATAATGACCGGGTTTCAGTTCGTCGAATTCCCACTCGGCCATGACACCTTCGTGGTTGGGACGGTAATCCCCCTTCGCTCGATCCGGGTGATCGATGTCCTTCTCATGGATAAAAGCGATCCCCCAGGTCCCTTTCGCGGTTTCCGCATTCAACATGGTGGTTTGCAGGATGTGCTTGCCGTCCTTGTGGGAGTAACCCGTTTTCAGTTCCTCATCTCCGGGATAAGGAGCGTCCGGTTCTTCCGGGAGCAAGTAATGAAAAGAACCTTCCCCCGTCACTTGTCCTCCATCCACCGAACCTTCAAAGGAAACCTCGATGACATATTCCCCGGCCTCCGTTACATCCAGTTGGGTCGTTCCTTCGGGGCCTTCCACATCGGATTCGGTTTTTTCATCCACCGTGGAACCATCCGCTTTATCCGTGGCTTTGAAGGTCCATGTTCCCTGGACTTTGACGCCCTCGGGCACGACCAGGCTCCCCTTCACCTGAGTCCTCTGCACGGCATCTTCGGAGTCCAGCGGAACGACGGTCACTTCGATGGGGAGGGGTTCGGTCGATTCTTCGTTTGAATCACCTTTATCCCCGGTTGCATCGGTATCCTCTCCGACGGGGCTTTCCCCTTCAGGGCCGGGTTCCTCGCCGTCTTCCCCATCCGTGATCCCTCCCGGATGGACAGCGGTCGGGTCGGCGATGATGATTTCATCGGTGACCCCGGTGAGCTCGTGGCGTTCGGTTTCTTCCCCTTTCAGGTTCACCACCGTGCCGGAGAAATGAACTTCCCCTTTGTAAACGCCGGGCTCCAGGTCGTTAAAAGACGCTTCGGCAGACAAACTGTCCGCATCCCCGTTTGCCGGAACTCTGTGGGCTTCTCCCATGGGTTCTCCGTCTTTGATCAGTTGGAAGGACCAGGTGCCGGAGGCTGATACGGCGTCAGAGTCCCCGCCTTTCAGTTCACCGATGATTTCCACCGTTGTTTCATCCGGCTTTTCCACCGTCATTTCCAAATAATGGACGTTGTCCGGATCTTCTTCTTTGTCATGAGCCACAGCCTGGAACGGTGTAAGAATGAGACTGATGAGGAAGATCAACAACCAGGCCGATGTCATGCGACGAATCCGATTTCCCACAAATTCACCTCCCTTTCAAATCGATAGATTAAAAGGGAAAATATTCCCTCAATGTGATTGTTCGTCAGGGCTTTTCGGTTTTGTGTCGTTTTTTATGGAAAAATGGATTTTCGGATCGTTTTTTCGGAAAAATATATCTTAGGATGTAATAAAAGATCCTGACTAAGGACTAAAAGCGAGCGGCAGCATTTACCCGAAGCCGCTCCGACTGCACTCACAGAGCTTTTGGGTAAATGCTTCCCTTCTTCTAAGCCTGACCATCAATCACAACGCTTCTAAACCATTGCCTCGGAAGGATCTCCGCACACAAAAATCCCGGTGTTCCCACCGGGGTTAAGGATATGGAGAAACTTCAGTTTCCGAAGACGGAGAAGCGTTTCGCCGGTAGACAAAGCCGAGAATCAGGAGGCCGAGAGGTGACGATGCCGCCGTAGAGCATGTCGGTCGGCTTGATGGCTTTTTCCCCTTCATCGGGATCCACCTTGTCGCCATTTTCTTTATCCCCGTTATTTATTGGCTATTTCTTGAAAGCCAACAAATTAGCCGTTTTCAAAGCGAGGCGTACTGATTTTCGATTTAAAGTACCCTGCATCTTTTTGATTTTTTTATCTTTTTCAGCCAGCTTTTTCTCCAGCTCTTTCACTTTTTTGCCACGCTTAGCCTTTTTCGCTTCTTCAATCCGGTGGTAAGTTTCCCAGCGTTCCACGATTTCCTCCATGCTGAGACCGCTGATCGGAGTAACAGGCGGAAGCGGGTCAACCGTTTTAATCTTCTTGTCAAACGGGACATTGGATGGATCGAGATCCTCTTTATAAATATGATCGAGGTTATTCTTGTTAAGGAAGTTTACAAAATGATCAAAGTTCTGTGCCTGTCTTCGGGTCGGTGATTGGAAATCAACCTTCTCAATCAGGTCGCCAAGTCGGGTCTGATCTGTAATCTCATTTGCCATTACGTGAGTCAATTGGTGATATTCAGCCAGCTCCCTCATACGGGCATCTTTTGGAATCAGGATGCTGGGAGTCCCAACAATGGTTGCTGTAATATTTCCGTGTAATCTGGCACCAAAGCTTAAATCAGCTGATCTTAAGAAGTCAAGCCATGTGTCCACGTTCAGAGGATAAATGACTCTGTTATTCATATATATCGGATCCGACATTTTGACAGGATAATTGTCGCTGGATTGAGCGATGGGTGGATATCCTGTATACGTCAGTTGCAGCTCTTTCATCCATTGCGGGATGAAGTAGTGATTTGGATATTCTTCCATGCTTCTTGTAATGAAGTCCAAGACATTTTTTGGAGACAGGCGTGAAGAGTTCACGCTGACAATTGAATCCTTTGTGATATTTGTTTCTCGTATCTTCAAGTCCCTGCCGAAGGAATACATGGAAGGGCAGCCAATCACCTCATGGTCCACTCCTTCACGGAAACCTAATCGGGTCAGGTATTTAGACGTGATTTCCCCACGAAGACCCATCATGTTTGACTTCTCCAGAACAGCGCTGACAAAGTCTTTCACGTCTTGGTCAAATGGGAATCCTTCATCTAATTTGGGCTCAAAAGGTGCGCGGAGTCCAACACCAATGACAACCACAGGAATCTTCAGCTTTTTGATCAGTTTTGTATACTTGCGCAGTGAAGGCACAAACTGTTCACGGAAAGCATCAGCCAACGGGATGACATACATATCATACTTTTCGTTGATTTCGTCGGCACGATTTGGATCGAAATCATAATAATCAGGTGTAATCGTCGTTCCTTCCGTCATCAGTGTGCGGAAAACACTGTATTGGTAAACAAGGTTCCCTACGTTGCCTCCAATGGAATTGTTCAGCAGTATGTGCGGTACATCGAATTTATCGAACGGGGACATACCTGATCGAATGATAATGTTCTTCATTTTAAGAACTTCCCCTTTCTAAAACACAAAACAGAATATGAGGGTATAAAATAGTGTGGTTATCCTGAACCCATTAGACCCCAGACAAATGTTAAATGCAAAATGTTGAACCCCATATATAGTTATTCGTCAGACAATCTGATTTCCTGTCCACAAAATTAAATAAATGTTGATTTATGTCACCATTTAACTTTTGAGCCATCCATGCCTTATCCAGAAATCAAAAAACCCCGGTGATTCCCACCGGGGTTGAGGAGTGGAGAAACTTTAGTTTCCGAAGACGGAGAAGAGTTTCCGCCGGTAGACAATGCCGAGAATGAGGAGGCCGAGAGCGGTGACGATGCCACCGTAGAGCATGTAGGTCGGCTGCTCCGCGGCGGTATCGGGCATTTTACCGCCTTTGATGTCTTCGATGGCTTTTTTCCCTTCATCGGGATCCATCTTGCCGCCATTGTCTTTATCCCCGTTATCAGGATCGGGAGTAATTGTGCCGTCTTCCTCAACAACAAATTCAAATTCCTCGTAGAGTGCCGTGATTTCCCCGTCTGCTTCTCCTTCAAACACGGAGACTCCGTAATAATGACCCGGCTTAAGCTTGTCGAATTCCCATTCGGCAATGACACCTTCATGATCTTCAACATATTTGTAGAGAATGTCGTCTTCAGACTGAGCTGTTTCGTGGGCGATGGCAATTCCCCAATTGCCTTTTGCCATTTCGGCATTCAGCATGGTGGTTTGAAGAATATGTTTGCCATCTTTGTAGGAATAGCCTGTCTTCAATTTTTCGTCTCCCGGCGTCGGGGGGTCGGTCGGTTCGCCAGGTTCGGTGATTTCGTAATCTTTGTTACCTTCACCGTGAACTTCTTCTCCGTCCACTGTTCCGTCAAACGTAACTTGAATGAGATACTCTCCAGGCTCAGTCACATCCAACGCTGTGTCAGCTTTGGGCCCTTCTTGGTCCGGTAATGTCTTCTCGTCCACCAGAGAATCGTCGGATTTCTTGGTGGCTTTAAAGGTCCAATCGCCTTTAATACCGGATCCATCTGCAGATTGAGATTGGGCGAGTTTCAGCTCAGCATCCACATGGCTCTCCAGAATACCGGCTTCGGTATCGATGGAGGTAACCGTCACATCAATGTTGACATTCCGGGGGACCTCGCCGCCGTCACTCTGATCGCCGCCGGTCCCATCGCCACCAGTGGAGCCGTCATCATCACCGCCGGTCGCTCCACTGTCTCCATCTTGGTCACCACCGTTACCACCATCATCGGCGGGAGGGATGGTGACGTCAAACTCGGCCCTCAGTTCGTGATCCACCTTCTCATCTTCACCGTGTTTGATCTTTCCCATAAAGCGGGCCACAACCTGGTAGTCCCCCGGTTCCAGTTCTAATGTTTCAAAGGTGTGGGACTGGGAAACAGTCTCGTCCGTATAATCCACATCGTATTTCCCGGGATCAGTCGCTTTGTCATTCGTCTCATGACTGATCAGATTAAAACGCCACTTTCCATCCAACGCCGTAGGAGTAGTCCCCCCGCTAATCACCTCGGCATCAGCCGTGATACTGGATTCGTCAGTAGTCACCTCCAGTTGAATGTTGTGTTTGTCATGAGCCACCGCCTGGAAGGGCGAAATCACCATGGCCATGGTGAAGACGAACAGCCAGGCAAGAGCGATGCGTCGACTGTGTTTCCTCACGTTATTTTTCCCCCTTCAGATTTTTCTTCCGGGAATTTTTGTCCCCATTGGAGTTATTCGTAAGAGGGTTCCGATTTTTGAGTCGATTTGGTGAAATAATTTAACTTTTATGTCTGATTTGCGGAAAAACAGGTATCCACAAAAAAAAGCCGCTGTCCAAGCGGCTTGTGAGTTTCGGGTGGGGTTACTCTTCGTTCTGTGTTTCATAGACCAGCAGTGAGGCTTCATCATCGTCCGGAACGGCGTAGAGGCGCATGCCCTGATCGGTGTTCTCCAGGAAGGCCGGGTTCCGGGTGGCGACGTGTCCTTTGGCGGAAAACTCCGTCACGGGAACTTCGTGAAGCAGATCCAGGGTGGCGGTGTCGAGCAGGGCCAGCCCACCCAGTTCATAGGGCTTCGAACCTTCGGGGTTCGGGAGTTCCGAGATCCCGCTGCAGATCGCTTTTCCCTGTCCCGCGCTTTCACAGTCCTGATAGTCGATGAAATGACTCGGGTTCGTCTTCATCCTAAGGGTTTTCCCCTGTTCGTTCCATTGGTAGAAATGGCGGGAACCCCAGCTGACCCCTGTCAGCTTCCCGTTTTCACTGTCACGGGACACTCCGCCGATGTGGTCATCCACCCGGAACGCTTCCTCCGCCTTCAGGGTGTCGGGATCCACTTGATACATGATGGACCGGCTGTCGGGGCGGTACTCCGCCACCGGCACCCAGATGGACTTCCCGTCGTAGGCAATCCCGCCCGGGTGGTACATGTGGCCTTCCCCCAACTCAATGTCTTTCACCAGCTTGCCCGTTTTGTCGAAGACGAACAGGTGTCCGACCCCTTTGCCGGGAGTCCGGTCATATCCGTTTCGGGGTTGGTCGTATTTCTCCGGCTTTTCGATGATCTCCACGGAAGACATGTAAAAGAGATCCCCGATCCGGGTCATCCCCTGCGGGTGATGCGCGTCAAACTGGAGGTCGATCTGTTCTTTCTGCTGCCATTGGGTATTCCGGGAAAGTTCTTTGAATGTATCCGTCGCATCCAGTCCCTGGGTCCCGACCGTGCCCGGCTGACCGACGACGAGTGCCGTGGTGACGGTACCCAACAGCAGAAGCACACTGAGGGAACAGATGATTTTTTTCAAGGATGTCTCCTCCTTCCGTCTTGTCCAGAGATTATCTTACGTCTCCCGGAAGGCAGGGGAAAGACCGGAGGACCGATTTTAAAAAGAACTTTAGCGGGGGTTTATACAAACTTTGCAAATCCGCAAAACAAGAAAGGACCCCGAAGGGCCCTTTCTCAACTCTCATATTTTGGATTACGCGGCGGTCCGGCGAAGTTTGAGGATGGCCAACGCAGCCAGTCCCAGGAGCAGGATGCCGCCGCCGACCAGCATGCCCAGCGGGTAGTCGGTGGCGGTCTTGGGCATCTTGCCGCCGTTTTTGACGGTGTCCATCACTTGTTTGGGTTCCGTCGGCTTCACCGGTTCCTTGCCGTCCTCTTTCCCGTTGTCTTCCCCGTCACCCGGTTGGGGTTCGGAGCCCGGCTCTTTCACTTCGAAGACGGTGGAGTCATCGATGAAACCAGCGGGTTGACCGTCCACCGTTCCGTAGTAGACAGCCCCCACAAAGTAGGTACCGGGCTCCAACTCATCTTCAAACTCAGCGGTAAAGGATTTTCCTTCCTGCATCAAGTCGGAAAATCGGGGTTCCACGACCGGGTACCCTTCCATGTCGAAGATCCCGATCATCCACTCACCCATCACATGCTCGCCTTCGAAGATGGAAGCGGTCACGACGTGCTTGCCGTCCTTGTATTCATATATCACTTCGTGCTCCGGCTCAAAGAACTCCGGCACTTCCAGGGTCACTTCGGCGGATCCGCGGAGCTTCACTTCCTGACCGTTGTAAGTCCCTTTGAAAACCACCACGGCTTTGTAAGTGCCGCTCTCGGGAGCCCACAGCCAGGCTCCTTTCCGGATGCCTTCTTTATTCTTTTTGACGACCTTGTCCACCACTTGTCCTTCGGCATCCTTCAGGACGAAACGCCAGTTTCCGGAGGCGTCATCGCCTTTTTTGGCGCCGGGGATTTTCCCTTTGACTCGGATATCGCCGGTGTAGAAGCCCATTTCCTCATCGAAATACGGGGCGGCGGAGACTTCCAGGTTCTTGGGCAGTTCGGGCGCTTCGTGACGTTTGGGGTCGTTTTTTTATCAAAAAAAAATCATTTTTTTCTTCGCAACTTCCGTTTCCCATCCTCCCTTTCGCAAAGCGATCACCCGTTATTCTCCAACCAATAAAAAAAGAACTCCGAAGAGCTCTTTCCAAGGATCTGTTCGTTGTGTTGACCTCGATCCCCCTCGTTCTGTCGGTGCCGATCATGATTGCCCAGCTTGCATGGAATGAATGTGCCTCTTCCGTATCAAGAACCCCTCACGCCTTTGGTATAATGATGGGGGTCTCTGTTGTGCTGTCTCCGATTACTGCTTGTGCTGGAAAAAACGGGATTTTAAATGAAGATTAAATATCATCACTCCTTCATCCTCACGATCCTATCTTACAGCCAGAAAAGGTGAGTGGATTGAATTTGTGGGAAATATTCGTGGCCGCGATCTTGGGACTGGTGGAAGGAATGACGGAGTTTGCGCCGGTCTCATCCACGGGACATATGATTGTCGTCGATGATCTTTTATTGCAATCCAAACAGTTATTTTCACCGGATGTGGCAAACACCTTTAAAGTGGTGATTCAACTGGGTTCGATCTTGGCGGTTGTGATTGTGTTTAAAGAAAGATTCAGACAGCTGTTGGGGCTTGAAAAGGATGGAACGGAAGAAACGCGGGGATCCCATTTGAAGTTGAGCCAAGTGGTCGTCGGCCTCTTGCCGGCCGCCATTCTGGGATTTCTATTTGAGGATTATATTGATGAACATCTGTTCTCCGTCGAAACCGTGGCCGTTGGACTGGCTGCCGGCGCCGTTTTAATGATGGCCGCCGATTGGTTTCGTCCAGGGAGGCCGAGAGTCCAAACGGTGGATCAGATTACTTACAAACAAGCAGTATGGATCGGTCTCTTTCAATGTATCTCGCTGTGGCCGGGCTTTTCCCGCTCCGGTTCCACGATTTCCGGCGGCGTCCTGTTGGGACTCAGCCACCGTGCCGCATCGGATTTTACGTTTATCATGGCCGTTCCGATCATGATGGGAGCCAGTGGACTTTCGCTCCTTAAGAATTGGGAATATTTTTCCATTGATGCCCTCCCATTTTTTATGGCCGGATTTATCAGCGCGTTTCTCTTTGCTCTCCTCTCCATCCGTTTCTTTTTAAAGTTAATCAATCGAATCAAGTTGGTTCCTTTTGCCGTATACCGTATTGTGCTGGCCGCTTTCATTTACTTTGTCTTTCTATAAAAAGACCGTTCCGATCTCGAGCAAACCACTAAAAGGGGTTGAACTGAAGCGGCTGGCGGCCAAGTTTCTCAGGGGGAATAACGTGACATGATCCAAGCTATTTTTTTTGTTTTTAATAGCCGGGTTGGCGGAAATCGGGGGAGGCTATTTGATCTGGCTTTGGCTGCGAGAGGGGAAACCCTCTTATTGGGGACTGGCTGGCGGCCTGGCTTTGGCCTTATACGGAGTCATCGCCACGTTTCAAACCTTCCCTTCCTTCGGTCGGGTCTACGCGGCTTACGGTGGAGTATTCATTATTATGTCTGTACTATGGGGATGGGGAATTGACAAGAAAACTCCGGACCTCTATGACTGGATTGGATCAGGAATTTGTCTCATCGGTGTAGCTGTGATGTTATGGGGACCACGAAATTAAAAAAAAACGGCGGTTGAAAAAGGCCTCGGTTTGGGGTTGATTCTTTGGCTCGTGATGCAGATTATGGTTTTACCCATACTGGGCTGGGGGATTTTTGGTTTGGCCATTTCACCCAAAATCGCTGTGGCGACACTGGTACTTCACCTTGTTTATGGTTATTTTGTTGGACGGTTCATCGGTCGCAAGGAAGTTTCGTCTTAAAGCCACGTTATTGAAGACGGACAGATGGTTCTGAATGATGTTCGGGATATAACCGGGCCGGCTCCACGACATGAAGGAGCCGATTTTTCTTAAAGGTTGAAGGATCCACCCATATTCCCATCTTAACCGGGACCGCTATAGCCCTCAATTAAAAGACACTCAAAAGAAAAAAGAGCTCCGAAGAGCTCCTTCCCATGGACCGGCGGCCGCTCACTCCGCCTCATTCACGGCCGTACAATTCCTTCATCTTGTGATACCGGCTCACCCCGTCCTCAAATTTCCGTTCTTTCTTGAAGGCTTCCCGGGTTTTTTGGGCGGGCTTCCAGTCGCCGGACATGTAGTGTTCGATCATGTACCGGACCTTCCCCACCCGGTCGGAGAGGAGCTCCTGGAAGCCCGCGGCGAAGACGCGGAGCTCCTTCGGTCCCGGAGGCGGCCGGGTTCCTTCGATTCTCCCCTCGAGGGCGTCAAGATCCCGGAGCAGCCGCTTCCCGTCCTCAGGGTCGTACTCGGAGTATTCCGGGAACTGAAATTCAAAGCGTTGGACGAGCTCGTTGGTTTTCGCCAGATTGCCGTCCATCCGGGCGAACCATTGGCGGGCGGAATCGGCAGGAGCCCGGTTCTCTTTCCCCCCGGATCCGGTTTCGGCGGGTGTGAGCTTTTCGGTGGGGTTATGTTGGGGTTCGGCAAATACGGCCCCCGTAAACACCGCCCCGATCGCTACCGCGACGACCAGCATGGTCTGAAGCTTCATCCTTCTTCCTCCTTCATCCATGGACGGAAGATCCAAAAACCCCCTTTTACATTATATACCTTTTTTGATGCTGATTAGAAACCCTGTTATGAAATAAAGGCAAGAAAAAACCGGGGGGAGCCCCGGTTGGTTTTCAGCCTTCATCAAACCGCCGGGTCCGGCTGCCCAGCCGCTCAAGACAATCCCAATTGCCGGTTCAACACCCCGCTGATCCGCTTCCGTTCCGCTTCCGGGACGATGTAGTACCAGACCCCGCCCCGTTTTTCGCCCCGCCCGTTCACCTGCAGGGGCTCGATGTCGTTCATGGAAGACCGGTAGTCGCCGGCCATCGCCTGCAACTCGTCCGGGGAAAGATTGGTCTTCACATTGGTTCCGAGGCTCTCCAGGATGCTGGACAGCTTGGTCAGGACGGAAGGGTTTTTCGCTTTCCGCATCACCTGGGTCAACACTTCCTGCTGGCGCTCCCCCCGTCCGATGTCCCCCCGGGGGTCGTCTTTGCGCATCCGGGAGTATTTCAGGGCTTCGGCTCCGTTTAAGTGGAGGTTCCCCTCCGGGAAGTCGTACCCTTCGAGGTGGAAGGCGAACTCATTGTGGACATCGACTCCGCCCAACTGGTCCACGATGGTCTCAAAGCCTTCCATGTTCACTTTGACATAGTAATCCATCGGGACATGGAGGAAACGTTCCACGGTTTGCATCGCCAGGGGGACCCCGCCGTAGGCGTAGGCATGGTTGATCTTGTCCGGCCCCCGGCCGGGGATCTCCGTCCGGGTGTCCCGGGGGATGCTGAACATCAGGACGGATCCCGCTTTCGGGTTGACGGTCATCACCATCATGGTGTCCGTGCGGCCGCGGTCCCCCTCCCGTTCGTCCACACCCAGGATCAGGATGGAGATCGGGTCCCGGTTCTCCACGGAAACATCCTCGTCCCGGAGAGCGGACGGTTTTTTCTTGCCCGGTTCATACATCTGTTTCGCCGCATCCTGGGCCGCATCGTACAGATAGTACGCGTATCCGCCCGCTCCGCCGGCTGCGAGGAGGACCAGGATGAAAAAAATCTTCAGCCACTTCATCGATCAGACCCCTTCTGCTGAAATACCTTTCATTTTCTGGAATTGGGAATCAAAACCCTTTTTTGGTCCGGAGAATCCTTCACAGGGTCTCATCCGTCACCCAAGGATTTCTTCGATTCCGCACAAATCTTTCAGCATGTAGTCCGGTTGGTGACCCAGCTCATCCATGACCTCTCCCTTGCGGTCGACCCAGGCGGTGGAAAAGCCGAACCGGCCGGCTCCCGAGATGTCCCATGTGTTGGAGGAAACGAAAAGGATCGACTCCCGGGAAACACCGAGGATGTTGGGCACCAACGCATAGGCCCGGGGGGAAGGCTTGAAAACCTTCGCTTCATCCACGCTGATCAGCTCGTCGAACAGGGGAAGCAGTCCCCCGTTCTCCAGCAACGGCCGGAGCGCGGAGAGGGGACCGTTGGAAAAGGCCGCCCGCGTGACCGCCAGCCGTTCCAGGACCCGGGACACTTCCGGGAACACCCGGAGGCAGGCATAGGCGGCGAGCAGGTCCTCCCGCTCCCCGGCGGACAGTCCCAGGCCGAGACGGCGGTCGGCGTGACGGAGGGCCTCCTCCGTCACCCCGCGAAAATCCCGGTAGTCCTCCATCAGGGAACGAAGCCAGCTGTACTCCAGCTGTTTACTCCTCCACAGACGGCTCAGTTCCTCTCCCTTTCCGGGGGCGGCCGCTTCACACCGCCCGGTGAGCGAATCGACATCGAACAGGGTTCCGTACACATCGAATACGACAGCTTGATAACGGTCGGACATCCTGCGTTTCCTCCTTTGATTCCGGTGTGGGATTTCTTCCTCTCCTCGTTTTCCACACTGGGTCGAAAGTAAACCAGGCCCAGAAGCGTTGTGATTGAATGTTCGTTTCGAGAAAAGGAAAAGCGTTTACCCAAAATAGCGACTTTGCTGTCCTGCCCGGCGGAGAATCAGCCTGCAAGGGCGTTCAGGGGCAAAAGCTTCTCTGTGTTGCATCCGAAGGCGTTTTGCCCCTGCCCGCCGCCGGATGATTCGGAGCGGACAGTGCTTGCATCTCTGCAGGACAGCATAGCGAGACCGGGGAGTGAAGCGACCCAGGCGAGACTTGTGCTCTGTGAGTGCATAGCGAGACCGGGGAGTGAAGCGACCCAGGCGAGACTT
>NZ_QBKR01000025.1 GCF_003054245.1 Melghirimyces profundicolus | reverse complement strand
ACAAGTCTCGCCGGGGGTCGCTTCACTCCCCGGTCTCGCTATGCACTCACAGAGCACAAGTCTCGCCGGGGGTCGCTTCACTCCCCGGTCTCGCTGTGCTGTCCTGCAGGGAGAGATGCCCGATCCGCTCCCAATCATCCTGCTGCGGGCAGGAGCAACCCCCTGCGGGTGCACACAGAGAAGCTTTTGCCCCTGAACGCCCTTGCAGGCTGATTCTCCGCCGGGCAGGACAGCAAAGTCGCTGTTTCGTGCAAACACTTATCTTCTTCTGAGCCTGACAATCCATCACAACGGCTTCTAGAGCATTTCGATAAAACGGTTTTTAACCTGAGGGGCCCGTTCCCGGTCCCGGCAGATCAGAAGAATGGTGTCGTCCCCCGCAATGGTGCCGATCACGTCCGGCCAGTCCATGTTGTCGATCAGAACGGCGATGGCATGGGCATTGCCCGGCATCGTCTTCATGACGATCAGGTTTTCGCTCTGTTCAATTCCAACAAATGCTTCCGTCAATATCCGCTTCAGTTTCTGATGGGGGTTGAACCGGTTGTCCGCCGGCAGAGAATATTTGTAGCGGCCGTTGTTGGTCGGAACCTTGACCAGATGAAGTTCCTTGATATCCCGGGAGACGGTGGCCTGGGTCACGTTATAACCCGCGTTTTTCAGTTCGTCGACCAGGTCCTCCTGGGTCTCAATGTCGCGGTTCGTAATAATTTCACGTATCTTGATATGTCGTTGCGCTTTCATTTTCTGCCCTCCAGCCCGCTTCCTTCATCCTGTTCCCCCTGAAGCTTCTTACGAACCACTTCAAAGAAATCCCGTTCTTTCCATTTAATCAGTGAGGTGATGTTTTTCGATGCGGCCACCCGGATGATATCATCCACCTTCAACCGATACCCCAACTGCCCGTCGATGGTGAGTCCGATGTCCCGGTGGGTGGCGCTGACCCGGATTTCCAAGATGCCATCCGAGGGCAACACCATGGGACGTGCGGTGAGGGTGTGGGGGCAGATCGGCGTAAGCAGGATGCTTTGAACCCCGGGCCACACGATCGGACCGCCGCAGGACAACGAATAAGCCGTGGATCCGGTGGGGGTGGAGACGATCAATCCGTCACCGGAATAAGTCCCCAGGTAAATGCCGTCCATATAAACGGTTCCCGTAATCATTCGACTGAAGGAACCTTTGGCGATCCCCACATCGTTGAGAGCCACATTTTTTTCAAGCACCTCCCCCTCCCGGACCACTTCCGCGTCCAACATCATCCGTTTCTCTATGTAATAATCCCCGGTCAGAATCCGGTCGACTGCCGTGGCCAGATTGTCCGGTTCCGCCTCGGACAGGAAACCGAGATGCCCCAGATTGAACCCCAGTATGGGAATCCCGTAAGCGGCAAACCGGCGGGCCACACCCAGAAGCGTCCCATCTCCACCCAGGACGAACACGATATCCACCGTGCCGGGAAATTGATCCACCGGCAGCGCCAAATCTTTGCGGACCATTCCTTCCGCGATGTCCGGTTCAAGGAAAACTTTCGCCCGCCGCTCCTCAAGAAGGTGGACCAACTCCTTCAGCACGACCCTCGCTTTGGGCTTTCCTTTGTTAACCAGTATCCCGAACCTTTTCAAATCGATTCCACCCCCATCCGCCTGCAGGGTTAACGTGCCAGGATCGCGATCAGTGCTCCCACGGTCAGCATGATGAGATGTGTGGTCAAACCTCCGCGTCTCCGAATCCGCACTCCCGTTACATCAAAAGTGATTGTTTTCAAGGTTCCCTGAAGGGGGTCGACATATAAGACACCGGCAGCCTGAAAAGCGAGAACGTGTGCCAAAAATCGGTCCCGGACCGCTGCGCCGGAAAGCCGTAACGCTTTCTTCGCCTTCGCCAGAATCACCACATACGTCTTTCCACCTTTTCTGACGATGAAATCGGCGTACAACCGGCTTTCATACTGCTTTTCCCCCACCCGGATCCAGAGGGGAAGCCGTTGTTTTGCAGCTACCACTTCATACCCTTCCGCCTTCAGCATTTCGGGAATCTCACCCTGGACCGGTCGGTTGGATTCGAGCACCACCGGATGGATATCCGTTTTTTTCCACCTGCGAATCAGGAAAAACAGGACCAGGATCAACAGCAGAAAAAGGACGACCGCATCCCCTTCACGCAACAACGGGATCCCTCCCCCCTTTTCTACTGTAATTCGTATCCCGCCCCCGGAAATCCTGTCAGGGATCGGTCCGTTCCCTCTGGGCCCACTCCACCGTTTCCGAAATCAGCTCGGCTGAAGCTTCCTTTGTTCCGGAAGGGTGGGATGGATTCCAGCCCAGCCAGCTCAGGAACTCAATGTTTCCTTCGCTTCCGGTGATCGGCGACGGGGCCAGCCCTTCGATGGTAAAGCCTTCTTCTTCCGCGGTCCTGCAAAAACGGGTCAGGACTTCCCGGTGAATGCGGGGGTCCCGAACCACTCCCTTGCGGCCGACCTGTTTCCTGCCCGCTTCAAACTGGGGTTTGACCAGGGCGACCACCTCCGCAGGTTCCTTCAACAACTGCTTTAAGGGGGGAAGGATCAGCGAGAGCGAAATGAAGGAGACATCCACCGTTGCGAAGTCGGGTCTCTCGCCGGGAAGGTCCCCGGGTTGCATGTACCGGAAATTGGTCCGTTCCATCACCACCACCCGTTCGTCTTGCCGGAGTTTCCAATCAAGCTGGCCATAACCCACGTCGACGGCGTATACTTTTGCGGCACCGTTTTGAAGGGCACAATCGGTAAACCCGCCCGTCGACGCTCCGATATCCAGAACCACGCGGTTTTCCAGATGCAGATCAAACACTTCGAGGGCTCTTTCCAGCTTCAGGCCGCCCCGACTCACGTAAGGGTGTTCCCGCCCGGTGACTTCCACGTCGGCATCGGCCGGCACCCGGGTTCCCGGCTTGTCCGCACGCTCGCCGTTGATTTTCACCAACCCCGCCATGATCGCACGTTGAGCCTGCTGGCGGCTGGTGAAATGACCTCTTTGCGTCAACAGAACATCCAATCGTTCCTTGGCCAATTCACACCCATCCCTCAGGCCCGCCGTCGTTGACGGGGGGCCATTTTACGCGCGATCCCGGTGATGTTGTCCACCGTCAATCCGACTTCCTGCCGCTGATCGTTGACACTCCCGTGCTCCACAAAGTAATCCGGGACCCCCAGGGTCTTCACCTGCATGCCGTACACCTCTTGTTCGGCATAATATTCCAGGACGGCGCTTCCGAACCCGCCGATGGCCGAACCTTCTTCGATGGTGAGAATCGGGGTCTCCTCTTCACACAAACGGTCCAGCAGTTCGGAATCGAGGGGTTTGGCGAACCGGGCGTTCACCACTTTGGCCTTCACGCCTTCCCGCGCCAGCTGATCAGCCGCTTGAAGAGCAAGGGGAACCATGGTTCCGAACGCCAGGAGGGCCACGTCCCGCCCTTCCCGCAACACCTCAGATTTCCCGATCGGCAGTTCTTTCAACTCCTCATCCATTTCCACCCCGAGGCCGGTTCCCCGGGGGAAGCGGACGGCGATCGGTCCTTTGTCGTAGCGGTAGCCCGTGTAGAGCATATGCCGGAACTCGTTTTCGTCCTTGGGCATCATAATCACCATATTGGGAACGCATCGCATATAGGCGATATCGTAAACACCCTGGTGGGTTTCCCCGTCCGCTCCCACAAAGCCCGCACGGTCCACTGCCAACAGAACGTTCAGGTTTTGACGGGCGATGTCGTGAATCAATTGGTCGTAACCCCGTTGCAAAAACGTGGAATAAATCGCCAAAACCGGTTTCATTCCTTGGGTCGCCAGTCCCGCCGAGAAAGTGGCCGCATGTTGTTCGGCGATCCCCACGTCGAAACAACGGTCAGGGAAGCGGGCGGCAAACTCGTTCATTCCCGAACCGCTGAGCATCGCCGGCGTGATTCCCACCACACGCGGGTCCTCTTCCGCCAGCTGAATCAGGGTGTCACCGAACACTTTGGGATACTTCACGGGGGTATTCGGCTTTTTCACCCCTTTGCTGGATTCGAGCTTGTACCCCTTTGTCACACCGTGCAGGTTTTCGGCGTGTTCCTCGGCCGGCAGGTAGCCTTTTCCTTTTTGGGTGATCACGTGAACGAGGACCGGTCCTTCGGCCTTGTCCGCCTGGCGCAGGCATTCCATCAATTCTACCAGGTTGTGCCCGTTGACCGGACCGAGGTAGGTGAACCCCAGCTTTTCGAACAGCACGCCGGAAACAACCAGGTATTTGAGGCTGTCCTTGATCCGTTCCGCCGCGGAAGCGAAAGCGCCTCCCACCGTGGGGATCTTCTTCAGGAAAAACTCCACTTCGTCCTTAATCTTATGATAATGGCGATGGGTACGGAGTTTGCCCAAATAGTTGTGAATGGCACCCACGTTGGGGGAAATGGACATTTCGTTGTCGTTGAGAATCACCATGATCTTCTTTTGCTCGTTCCCGATGTGATTGAGGGCTTCCAAGGCCATGCCCCCGGTCAGCGCCCCGTCTCCGATGATGGGAATCACCCGATGGTTTTCCCCTTTCAGGTCCCGGGCAGCCGCCATTCCCATGGCTGCCGACAGGGAGGTGCTGCTGTGCCCCGTCTCCCATACATCGTGTTCGCTCTCCCTCATTTTCGGGAACCCGCACAGTCCTTTATACTGCCGGAGTGTTTCAAACTGACCTCTCCGGCCCGTCAGAATCTTATGGACATAGGCTTGATGACCCACATCCCAGATGAACCGGTCACGGGGGCTATCAAAGAGGTAATGCAAAGCAAGGGTTAATTCCACGACACCCAGGTTGGAGCCCAAATGCCCCCCTGTCACGGACAGGCTTTCAATCAGGAATTGCCGGATCTCTTCCGCCAGTCGGGGAAGTTCTTGTACGGGAATCTTTTTCAATTGTTCCGGCGACTTAATCTGTTCGAGGTGCACGAAGAACGCCTCGCTTTCGCTTTCGTTTTTTCCTAGTTTTCACTTCAAACAACCGAATATAAAACCTCTTCTCCAGTATATAAAAGACTTTGCCCAGTCTAAAGACGATTTCATTTGAATATCGAATGGAAAGTGTTTTACCCAGGGCTTTTCCGCCCACAGTGAGGGCAGAGATGATCCCCACCATCAGAGGTTCCAAAAACCAACGGCTTTCGGGGATGTCCATCGTGAACACCAGGGCTGCCACGACTGCAAAACCCGCCGCTCCGCTGACAATCCCGCTGATGTCCCCGATCACATCATTGCAGAAGTTGGCAAACTGGTCTGCTCTCCGGATGATGCCGATGGCATGCCTGGCGCCGGGAACTTTATGAGCGGCCATGGCGTGGAAGGGCGGCTCCCGCGCGGCGGTGGCAGCGATCCCCAACATGTCGAAAAAGACGCCGACCAACACGATCAACAACACCACCAGCATTCCGCCCTGCCACGGCAACCCCCGTAAAAAAGCAGCGGAGACCATACTGAAGAACACGGACAACATGGCCGTAACCACACTGATCAAGGCAGCCCAGCGAAGAGATTGTCGAACGATTTCACGCATCCTGTACGCTGCTCCTCCATTGGCCATAAAGAACGGAATGCCGGCCGCTTGCGGCGGGCCGGCATCCCGTTCCGGCTTGACAGGCGGTCCTTCACCGCCGGTCTGCCAACGGCCGAACTGATCGATTCAAGATCAGATCGTTTATTTTGAAATGAAAAAGACCTTGGAGTGATAACGAACCGGGTAAATATTGCGGCTTAGGTCCAGTAGGTTTTCCCAAAAAGGTATCCGCATCGTCGCCAATGCGGCGGTTTCCCTTTATAACCTTTTTCGGCGGCGTCGCCGTCCGCCGGACTGGATTACCACTCAGTCCGCACTGCAATCCCCGGCCCGCCTTGCCCTGACGGCAAACAGTCTAGGAGATTTCCTCAACAGTCCTGGCGCCTCTCCTAGCCTCTTTTGCAGTGTTGCTTTCAGCGGAACGTCCGAAAAACGGAGTCCCACATCCCCGCAACACCACTCAAGGCAGGCTACGCTGCATCAGGTCCCCCTAGCCTATATGCAGGTTCATACCCCAAGCCGTCGCCTGCGCTCGATGACGCCGGGCCACGCACTTGGGCCTCCGCGGAGGTCGGGTCATCGCCCACATGCCTTTGTGGATCGCCCGTCCTCCTTAACTCTCAGCATCAACCCCCGACTGGGCGTCGGAAGCCGACACCAAGAACTTCATCGATGTGCCCTTTAGCGGATTTTTAGCCCCGCCTTCAGAGAGGGTGGACTGACTAGAATACTGCACCACTCCACATTGAAAGTATTATATCACAATCCCGTAAAAACCGACAATCGAGGGGAACATTCAAGACTCCCGGTACGTCAAATAATCGGCAATCGCCAACAAACGATTGGGACGGACCCCTTCAAGGGACAACACCAGACTTTTGGCCTCGTCCACCAGTTTCCGTACCCATTTTTTGGAATCTTCCAGGCCCATCAGAGCGGGATAAGTGGATTTTTCTTTTTGTTCGTCGCTGCCGATGGGCTTCCCCAGCTTTTCCCGGTCGCCCACTACATCAAGGACATCGTCCTGAATCTGAAAAGCGAGACCCAATCGTTCGGCATATCCGGTCAGCGCCTGGAGCTTGTCTTCTGATGCACCGGAGACCAAGGATCCGAGCCGGACCGACAGCGTGATCAGATCCCCCGTTTTGGACCGGTGGATCTCCTGCAATTCTTCCAGGGTCACGGACCGTCCTTCCCCTTGCAGGTCTTTCACCTGGCCCCCGACCATTCCCTCGGCGCCGGCTCGGACGGCACACTCCCGGATCAACCCGAGGGCGGTTTCACGGGAAAGATCTGCGTTCAGCGCCCCCTCGGCCAGTACCCCGAAGGCTTTGGTCAGGAGAGCATCCCCTGCCAGGATCGCCATCGCTTCCCCGTAAACTTTGTGATTGGTGGGAATCCCCCGGCGAAAATCATCGTTGTCCATGGATGGCAGGTCATCGTGGATTAAAGAATATGTATGTATCATTTCAACGGCACATGCAAAGGGGAGGGCCTTCTCTTCCGACCCTCCCAAGGCTTCGGCGACCGCCAGAACCAGAATGGGACGGAGACGTTTTCCTCCTGCCAAAAGGGAATAGGCCATGGATTCCCTTAACCGGTCCGGAATTTCCGGGTTGTTCACATAGGACCTCAGTCTTTCCTCGACGATCACCGCTTTTTCTTTCAGATATTGTTCGATCTCCCGCACCTTATTTCCCATCCTCTCCGGGTTGGAACGGTTTTTTCATCCAATCCCCGTTTTCCTGAACCAGCATCTCCACCTGTTGCTCCAGTTTATCCAGCTTGGACCCGCAGTAGCGGGAAAGCTTCATCCCTTCCTCGAAGAGCCGGATGGATTCTTCCAGCGTCACATTCCCGTTTTCCAATTGATCCACCACTTCTTCCAGGCGTTCGATCGCCTCTTCGAAGGAAAGCTCTTCCAATGACCGCCGTTCTTCGTTATTCCCTGACATGGGAGTCTCCCTCCGTTCCCCACACTTGACATTTCAATCTTCCGTCGGACAACCGGATCCGGATCAGATCCCCCGGCTGCACGTCGTTTGCGGATTTCACCAGTTTTTCTCCGTCAAAACGGTACACAAGGGAATATCCCCTCTGCATCACTTTCAAAGGACTGAGGGCATCCAGGTGTTCCAGACGTTTCAGTAACAGCGTCCGTTCGTCCCGGAACCGCCGTTCCATTCCGGATCCGGCCTGCCGGGTGAGCTCAGCCAGCCGTTCCCGGAGTCGCCGGATCCGGGCGGAGGGACGGTGTCCTTGTAACCGGTAAATGCGGCTTTCCAAACGGGAACGGCAGGGGGTGAACCGTTCCCGGCCGGCCCCGATCAGATCCTGGGTCAGCAGATCCAGTTTCTGCGCCTCGACTTCCACCCGGGCCCCGGGTTTTTTGAGTACCGGCCGGCCATTGGCCCGTTCCCATCTGTCCCTTTCCGAGCGAAGTTTTAAACGGACCGCTTGGAAGAGGCGCTCTCTCACCCCTTTCAAACGGGAGATCAACTCCTGCAGGCCGGGAGCGACCAGCTCGGCCGCCGCGGTGGGAGTGGGTGCCCGCACATCGGCGACAAAATCGGAAATGGTCGTATCGGTCTCATGACCGACGGCCGACACGACCGGAATCCGGGAACGATGGATGGCGCGGGCCACTGTCTCTTCGTTGAAAGCCCATAACTCCTCCAGGGAACCGCCGCCCCGTCCGATGATGATCACATCCACCTCGCCTTCCCGGTTCATCCGGTCCAGTGCTTCAACCAGTTCCCCTGGGGCCTCGCTTCCCTGCACCGCCACGGGATGGACCAGGATATCCACCACCGGGGAGCGGCGTTGGATGGTGGTGATGATGTCCCGAACCGCGGCGCCGACGGGGGATGTGATCACCCCCACACGGCGCGGAAGAAACGGAAGGGGTTTTTTCCGGTCCGGGGAGAACAGTCCTTCCGCCTCCAACTTTTCCTTCAACTGCTGAAATGCAACATACCGTTCCCCGATCCCGTTGGGTTGCATGTGGGTGACGTAAAGTTGAACTTGTCCGTCCCGCTCATAGACGGCCATCCGGCCCCGGACGAGCACATCGTCCCCGTCCTTGGGGAGAAACCGGAGCCGACGGTTGTGACTGGCGAACATCACGGCCCGGACCTTGGTCCGGTCGTCCTTCAAGGTGAAGTACATATGACCCCGCATATGGCGCTTGAAATTGGAGATTTCCCCCTGAACCCAAACCCGCGACAAATCCGGCGCGTTCTCGATCACGCCGGTCAGGCGCCGAACAAGGGCCGTGATCGTGAGCACATCCTGATCTCTGTGTTCCAAGCGAAGCACCCCCTCTCTCAGGAGCTGCGATTTTTTGCCGCCTGAATGGTATTGTACAACAACATGGCCCGCGTCATCGGGCCGACCCCGCCCGGGACAGGGGTAATGTGGGAAGCCACCGGACGGACCGACTCAAAATCGACATCCCCGGCCAATTTGCCTTCCGGTGTCCGGTTCATCCCCACATCAATGACCACGACGCCGGGTTTGACATGGTCCCGGGTGATGGTGTGCAACCGGCCGACCGCCGCCACCAAAATATCGGCCTGTCGGGTGTGGAAGGCCAGATCCGCGGTCCGGGAATGACACATCGTCACGGTGGCGTTTTCCCGCTGAAGCAAAAGCGATACCGGTTTCCCCACGATATTGCTCCGGCCTACGACGACGGCATGTTTACCGGAGACGGAGATCCGCGAGCGTTTCAACATTTCGAGAATGCCGTGGGGAGTGCAGGGAAGAAGGGAATCCAATCCGGTTACCAGTCGGCCCGCATTGAGGGGATGAAACCCGTCCACATCCTTCTCCGGCCGGATTTCCGAAATGACCCGCTCGGGGTTCAGGTGATCCGGAAGCGGCAGCTGAACCAGAATCCCCTGTGTTCCTTCATCCTCGTTCAACCTGCGGATTTCGGAGAGCAGTTCCTCTTCTCCGATGGTTTCCGGTTTCCGGATCAATTCGGAGTGGATCCCCACCTGTTCACAATCCCGCACTTTCCCCCGCACATACGACTCCGAAGCCGGATCATTCCCCACCAGAATCACGGCCAGGCCGGGGCGTTTTCCCGACTTCCCGGTCCATTCCTCCACCTCTTCTTTCAGTTCCCGCTTGACCTGTTCGGCGATTGCTTTTCCGTCAATGAGTTGGCCCTGCTCCACGATTATACTCCTCTCTGGTTTCACAGTAAGAATTCTTCCCCAGTTTACCCCGCCGTCGCCCCCTGTGTAAAGGAAACACGAACTTTAAAACGATTTTTTATTTTATCGTTCGTTTTTATCTCTTATCCGGAGAAATCCGTCCGGGCCAGTTTGCGGACTTCTTCCATATTCTTCACCATGCTTCCCAGGACCCCGTTGATGAAGCGGGCGGAATCTTCGGAGCTGAACGTTTTTGCCAACTCCACCGCCTCGTTCAGGGTTGCCCCTTCCGGGATCCCGTCCTCGAACAGAAGCTCATAGACGGCCAACCTCAAAATCGAGCGGTCGATATAGGAAAGTCTCGACAAGGGCCATTCTTTCTTCAAAAACCGCTGAATAACCGGATCCAGTACCGGCATTTCCTTCAGCACCCCGCGGGTCAGGCGGAGAAAAAATGAAACCTCTTCTTCACCGGTTTCTTTCTGCAGGGAACGGGCGGCGGCCTCAACGGACCGATCTCCGCCGGCGGGATTCAATTCGTTTTGGTACAGGGTTTGCAAAGCTTTTTCTCTCACCAGACGTCTGGACATCCAATCTCTCCTTTCAAAAAAAACACCCAGCCGACGGCCGGGACCCATGATTATTTTCTGAACCATTTGTCCGGGATGATACTCTCCAAAACGTGCCTCAAATCGTCCCGGCTGTCGGCCCGGTGTCCGGCCATGAACCCGGCCAGAACGAAGAGGGTAAAAATAAACGTTTTCCACAGTCCGACAATGAGATAGATAATACCGAACAGCAATCCGGCGCCGATTCCCACAATCCTTCCACGGTGTGTTTCCCACAAACGTTCCAACTGCTCCACCACCCTACTCTACGCGGATCCGGGACCGGTCCGGCTGAACCGTATCCACGATGTAAACGGAGATTTGGCTGACGTCCACACCTGCGATCTCTTCCACGTGGGTTTTGACCGACTGCTGCAATTGCTCCGAAAGGACCTGAATAGGAGTGTCTCCCTCGACGGTTAATTTTAAACCGATGCCGACGGAAGACCGGGCGGCATCCTGGCGGACCCGGGCAGATAAGTCACGGATTCCCTTCACCCTGTGGGCGGCTTTGATCGCCAGGCTTTCCAGCGTCTTGCACGAAATCCGGATGTGACCGATTTCGGTGAGGCGGTCGACTCCGGGGTCTTCCTTATCTTTGTGTACGGTGACCCACAGGAGACGAAGGCTGAAAGCAAGGATCATCGCGCTCACGGCAGCAACAGTCCAACGGGCGCCCGGATTCCGGTAGAGCTTGTTCACCCATCCTTCCAAGCCTTCCCTGTCCAACCCGAATTTGAAAGCGAAACTCAGCCCCAAGGTTGCCACCATCAGGAACAGTAAACCATAACCCAATAAGAGGAGCCGATTCAGTACACCCAATCCCTGTACCTCCTCCAGGATATTCTGTTATTTCAACCGCTGTGATGCCGCTTCCTGTTCACCGGCGGCCCGCTCTTCACCCTTCAGCCTCACTTCCACCACGCGCACCGTCACAGCGGACACGGAAAGACCGGTCATGGTTTCGACGGCCGTCTTCACCTGTTCCTGCACTTCCCGCCCCACGTCGGGAATGGGGTAACCATAATGGAGAATCAGCGAAACAAAGATCTTGACTTCTTCCTCCAACTCCACTTTAATTCCTTGCTTCGGTTTTTTTCGCCCCAAGAATTGGGTGATGTCCGAAACAACTCCCCCGCTCGTCCCGGCAACTCCTTCCACCTGGATGGCGGCGAGTCCGGCGATGATCTGAATCACCTCAGGAGCGATCTCCACTTTCCCCAGACGACTGCTCCCGGCTTCACTGTATACCTGATCCATTTCCATTTTAACTCTCCTCCAAATCCGTCGATTCCAGAAATTGAATGTGGAAATCCCCTTCCACGAATTTGCGGTGGTTCAACAGCTTCATATGGAAAGGAATGGTCGTGCTGACGCCGTCCACCGCAAATTCCGCAAGGGCCCGCATCATGCGGTGGAGCGCCTCGTCCCGGTCCTGTCCCCATACGATGAGCTTGGCGATCATGGAATCATAATAGGGCGGAATGCGGTACCCTGGATAAGCCCCGCTGTCGACACGAACGCCTGTCCCTCCCGGAGGCAGGTAAAACTCGATGGTCCCGGGGGTGGGCATAAACTTTTTGTCCGGGTCTTCGGCATTGATCCGGCATTCGATGGACCAGCCGTTGATCTTCACATCTTCCTGGGTGATCGAAAGGGGTTTTCCCGCCGCCACACGGATCTGCTCTTTCACCAAGTCCACTCCGGTTACCAATTCGGTCACCGGATGTTCCACTTGGATCCGCGTGTTCATTTCCATGAAGTAAAAGTTTCCTTCCTTGTCCAACAGGAACTCCACTGTACCCGCTCCGGTATAATTCACCGCTTTGGCGGCCGCCACTGCGGCCATTCCCATTTTTTCACGCAACTCGGGATCGAGGGCGGGGGACGGAGCTTCTTCAATCAGTTTCTGATATCTCCTTTGAATGGAACAGTCCCGTTCCCCCAGATGGATCGTGTTCCCATGAGCGTCAGCCAACACCTGGATTTCAATATGACGGGGTTCGATTAAAAACTTTTCGAGATAAACCCCCGGGTTGCCAAAATTGGTTTCCGCCTCCTGCCGCGCCATCCGGATCGCCCGCTTCAGCTCTTCTTCCGTATGTACCACGCGCATTCCTTTTCCACCGCCGCCCGCCGTCGCTTTGACGATGACGGGATAACCGATTTCCCGGGCCCTCTCCGCCGCGGCATCCTCATCTTCGATGACCCCTTCGGTCCCCGGAACGACGGGAACACCAGCCTTCTTCATCGTATCCCGTGCCGTGGTTTTGTCCCCCATCTTAACGATGGCTTGGGGAGCCGGCCCGATAAAGGTGATGTTGCAGGCGGAACAAAGTTCGGCAAAATCCGGGTTCTCTGCCAGAAAGCCGTATCCGGGGTGAATGGCGTCGGCTTCCACGAGGGTGGCCACGCTCATGAGATTGGTCATGTTGAGATAGCTCTCTTTGGACGGAGCCGGACCGATGCAGTAGGCTTCATCGGCAAGTTTGACGTGCAGGGCTTCCCGATCCGCCTCGGAATAAACCGCCACAGAATCAATGCCCAGCTCCCGACAGGCCCGGATGACCCGGACGGCGATTTCGCCTCGGTTGGCAACGAGTACTTTGTTAAACATCTTTCTCTCTCCTCCCGCTGTTTAGTCGGTTTTAACCAGAAACAGCGGCTGACCGTATTCAACCAACTGCCCGTTTTCCACGAGCACCTGGACAATTTCGCCCCGCACTTCCGCCTCGATCTCGTTCATCAACTTCATCGCTTCCACAATGCAGACCACGGTTTTTTCATCCACCTTGTCCCCCTCTTTGACGTACGGGTCAGCCTCGGGGGAAGGGGCACGATAAAAGGTCCCGACCATGGGGGAAACAATTTTGTGGAGATCGGTATCCGCTGCCTCTGTGTCTCTCTGAGGGGCCGGACGCGGGGCTTCCTCGACCGGCGCCGAAGGTGCGGGGGTCACCTCGGTTGGCTGCTCCGCCTGGGGCTCGGCCGGCTGCGCCTGGGGGGCAGGGGCCACGGCAGCATCCACTCCGGTTTTGGAAAGTGCTTTTTTAATCAACACCTTGGTTCCGTCGTTTTCCAACTCAAACTCCTCAATCTCGGATTCATCCACGAGCCGAATCAATTCCCTGATTTCGTGCATTTTCATCGGCAATTTCATCCACTCCTCCCTGGACCTCCATCAGATGGCTGTTTCATAGCAGGTGTTTGGTAATAATCAGTTTCAAGGATCCCGGGCTCCTGCACATCGGTGCACCGTTTGATTGTAAACAAAAGAACGGGACAACTCAACCGCAGGCATGGGGGCCTGACAAGAATTCTGTTCAACCGTTCGCAATCTATGTCCATTGTACGTTGTACAGACGCCGGAATCAATCTGACGTTTTTCCCCGAAGGATTCTTAAACACAAAAAAGCCCTCCGAAGGAGGGATTCAATCCGTGATTCAGCTTCGGTAAGCGATGGAAATTTTGTGGCTGGGCACATCCATCTGCTTTTTCACTATACTGATCAATTTTACGACCTGTTTGTTGTTCAGCTTTTTACTCTGCACAATGACGTCCACGAAATGATCCTCACCGGTGATCACCACCGCATCCCGGAAGCCTTCTTCCCGGATCAGGTCTTCCATGACGGATTCGGTTTTGTCCACTTTCATCAGTTCATCGATTTTGGCTTGGGCTTCCTTCAACTCTTTTTTAGATGCATCGGGATCCGTCAGTACCTTCATATATTCTTCGGTCATCTTGGAGCGAAGGGAGCTTCGTTCAAGCTGATAACCGACAAAATAGTCACTGTCGGATTCGGCGGATGCTTTCTTGTCTTTCTCCTGTTTCTTCTCCCCATCTTTCTTTTCGTCCGTGTCCACTTTAATTCCGTCCGGTTCCGATTGCTGGTCCTCCATGGTGACCTGATCAGCCGGTTCGACGGGGCCGGTCACGATGTAGTAAGCGGAAAGAACCACCATCAGGGTTAACATCGTCACCAGCCATACGGTCTGTTTGTTCATATTCATTTCGTTTCCCCCTCCTTAACCTTTCGGCATGACGGAAATCCGGTGTATCGGTACATCCATCAACCGTTGGATCGCTTCAATCATAGCCGCTTTCACCTTCAGGTTCTCCGCGCCCTTGGCCACCACCAGCACGCCTCTCACCTTGGGCTTCAACTTTTTGACTACGATGGGCTGTTGTCCGTCACCGTTCTGCTGCAACACCACCTTTTCATCGGTATTATCTTGTCGGATCTTGCGGGTCCCTCCGCTTTTGTCCTTTTCGTCGGTAAACTGTTCGGATTGCCGGACGTCTTTTTCCAGCACCTTTTCCTCCGATGAATCCAGGTTTACCATCACGGAGACATCATCCACCCCGACGATGTTGTTCAATACCTCCGACAATTGGGATTCATACATCTCTTCGTATTCTTTCATCGTGATTTTTTCGTTGCCGCTTTTCCAGGTCGAAGCGCTCTCTTCTTGATCCCTCGAACTTTCCGCCTCGGGCGGTACCACTTCCTGGTGGACGGAGAAAAAGGAGGACAGGATCATGAGAGCCACTCCCAAACAACCGATCACGATCAGCCAACGGAAGGTGTTACCCTTTTTGCCTCCTCCCTCCCCGCCTTCGAGAGCCCTCTCCAGCCGGTCAAGAAACCGTTTCAACAACGGTGATCACCTCCCCCGGTCCCCTTCCAGGATCTCCACTTTGATCTGCTCGTCCTTGAGCTGGAGGGCGTTTCGCAAAAACCGCGTGATTTTCTTCCGCCATGCTTTCTCTTCCGCGGAAGGCTTATCCCGTGGTTGCCCATTTTGCTTCCGGGAACCGCCGATCGTCACGGGATCGACTTCATCCACCGGTTGAATCGCCGGGGTGTCCTTCTTCTCTCCTTCCGGTATGACGGTGAGAAACACCTCGTCAATCTCCGGAGAACCTTTGGTTTGACCCTTTTGGATCTTGACGCGGGCTTGGACCACCTCCAAGTCGAACGCTGCCTCCAGTTTGCTGCCGATCATTCGGGCCATCCGTTTTTCCGCTTCCTCCCGCACCATCCTCTCTCTCTGGTTTTTCAGCTTTTCACTGTTCTGCCGGATGGCGGACAGGGACGCCAGGCGACTTTCTTCGTTCCCCGCTTGCTCGAATGCCAGGTTGGTAAGGTTCAAATCCTGCCGGACCAGCTGGAAGAGGGGAGAGAGGATGGCCATGATGATCAAAAGACCCATCACCAGCTTGACGTAGCGTTCCATCGAGTTGTTCGGCAGCAGGAGGTCGATAAAGGTGGCCACCAATACCAGAATGACGATCTGCTTCAACCAACCACTCAACAGTTCCATCAAGGAGTATCACCTACCGGATCATCACCGAAATGTTCCCGGAAGCCACGATGATGGTAATTGCCAGAAAAAACATCATTCCCACGGTAGCCAGGGAGGCGAAAATGTAGATGAGGGTTTTGGATATAATGCTGAGACATTCGATGATGGGGCTGTCCCCGAGGGGTTGCATCACGGCAGCTGCAAAACTGTAAACCAGAGCCAGGGAGAGAATCTTAAGGGCCGGAAAAGCGATGATCAAGAGAAGAATGATCACCCCCGCCAAACCCACTGCGTTTTTGACCAGAAGGGAAGCCCCCACCACGGTATCCGCCGCGTCGGAAAACATTCGCCCGACCACCGGCACAAAATTTCCGGTCACGTATTTGGCCGTCCGGATCGTCACCCCGTCCGTCACCGCCGCCGTCGCTCCCTGTACGGAAATGATCCCGAGGAAAACGGTCAACAGTGTCCCCAGAATCCCGACAGCCACCTTCCGAAGGAGATTCGCCAGTTGATTCACCTTGTATTTTTCCGACAGGCAGCTGATGATCCCGAGGATGGCGGAAAAGAAAAGGACGGGGAAAACGACTTTATGGATCAGAGTGCCGATGACATGAATCATTAATACGATCATCGGATGGAACATGCCGACGGATCCGAAGTTGCCCATGGACGCCAGCAGGGTGAGGACCAGAGGAACCAGCGCCAACATGAAATGGATCATGCGGGATATCGCTTCTTTGGCGGAATCCACCGCTATGGTGAAACTGTCCACTGCCAGGATGATGATCACCATGAAGGCGATGGCATAGGCGATCTTGCTGACCTGATTCCGTTCAAAAGCCGTCTGCAGCGTTCGAAGAATCATGCTGAAAACGGTCAGAACGATGATGGTTCCCAGGAGCTTCCCGTTGTAGAGAACTTCATGGAAAAGGTATTTTCCCAAAGCGGAGAGAAAATGTTTCCAACTGACTTCCTCTCCTCCGGACAGGACCAGGTCGAAGAGATCGCTCGGTTGATCTTTTGGAAAGAACCGGCCGTATTCGCGTTTCAGCTCCTGCCAGAATGTTTCCACCTTTTCGGTCTCAAGGTGGTCCAACTGGCTCCGGACCACTTTGTCATCCAGATGGGCGCCTTCCGCGGCGGTCCCGGGAAGTGGAAGGGTCAACAGGATGAAAAGCGCCAATCCGAATATCCGGATCCCTACACCCATTGGAGACCATCCTCACGTCGGTAGTATTTGGACCACGGTCTCGATCATCATCGTGATAATCGGGATGGCCATCACCATGATGAGAATTTTACCCGCCAGCTCAATCTTGGATGCGATGGAACCCTGGCCCGCATCCCGCGTCACCTGGGCACCGAATTCCGCGATGTACGCAATCCCGATAATCTTCAATACCGTCTCCAGGAATATGGAATTCACGCGAGCTTTCTCCGCCAGCTTGGTAAGGATGCCGATCACATCCGCAATCTTCCCCACCAGGCTGAGAAAAATCACAACACCCGTAAACGTGGCCAGAAGGAAAGCAAAGACAGGCTTTTGTTCCTTAATGACCAGGATGAGAAAGGTGGCAACCAGACCCAGACCCACCACCTGGATGATTTCCAAGTGGACCGCCCCCTGCCGTTACGAATGAAATAAGAATACGTTTTTGATCGTCTGGAACAGGTCTTCCACCAGTACCACCACCATAAAGAGCACCACAATGAACCCGATCAGCGTCACCCAGTGGGCGTACTCTTCTTTTCCCATCTGTTTGAGGACGGTGTGAATCATGGCCACGATGATGCCGATCCCCGCAATCTGAAAGATCGCATCGACGTTATAAGGCATCGGTCTCTCCCCCCACCAGTCAGTAAATCAGAATGACGATCAACGCTCCCGCAAGGACCCCCAAGCTTTTACACATCTTTTCGTACCGCATTTGTTCCTCACGCGCCTGACTTTCCTCCACCTCCAGATTGGTCCGGGCCCGGACCAGATGGGACAACTGATCCTCCCGGTCGGATATTCCGAGGGTCTTGCCGAAATCGATCAACACTTCTTTTTCCGGATTTTTCAGCGCGGTCGAGGGCCAGGTTTCTTCCACCGCCCGTTTCCAGCATTCGAAGGTGGAAACGCCGTCCAACGTCTTCAGGTAATGTGCGGTACGGGTATACAGGGAACGGACCGGATCTTTCTCTCTCTTCGCGATTTGTTCGCAAATCCGGTCCAAACGTCTGGATCCGTATGTGATTTCCGTCTGCAAGAGGGACAAAGCCCCCCGCATCCGGCGGATTTGTCGGGGGCGATCCGCGTAGGCGCGGGCGATCCGAAACCCGATCGCACTGGTGGACAGGAGGATGAAGCAGGCACCCAGCAGTTTGATCATCCCGTCCCCACCGCCCCGGGGGTCGGCAGCGGATGAAGGTGTCGATCATAAACCGCCTCGATGGTCCCCGGCCCTTTACGTCGGCTAAGCAAAACGTAACGGGAGAAGACGCCTTCCCGGATCAGTCCGGAGAACCCCGGCCTTCTGCAAATTTCCTCCATGGAATGACCGTGGGCGGTGGTAAAGAGGTGAACTCCCGCGTGAACCGCTTCGAAAACCGCTTCGCTGTCTTCTTTTCGGCCGATTTCATCCACCACCAGGAGATCAGGTGACATGGAGCGGATCATCATCATCATCCCTTCCGCCTTGGGACATCCATCCAACACATCGGTCCGGGGTCCCATCTCGTGCTGGGGTACCCCGTCGACACAACCCGCGATCTCCGACCGCTCATCCACCACCCCCACTTTGCGCGCGGGCATTCCTTCCCCCGAACTGACGATCCGGGCCAGGTCCCTTAAAAGAGTGGTTTTCCCACATTGAGGAGGCGAGACGATCAGGAGGTTAAAAAGCGTTCCCCGTTGGAAAATCCGGGGCAGAAGATGCCGGGCTGCCCCTTTCACCTGCCTGGCGATCCTCACATTGAAACCTGTCACCTCCCGGATGTGTTTCACCTTTCCGCTTTCCACCACCACCCGACCGGTCAATCCGATCCGGTGTCCGCCTTCGATGGTGACATACCCCCTTCTCAACTCTTCCTCCAGCGCGTACAGCGAATGGTTGCTGATCAGGTTCAGCATTTTTTCACAATCTTCACTGTCAGGATGATAGGCTTCTTCTTCACGGACGGCCAAGCGACCCTCCGGGGTGACAAACCCGGACCGGAAAGGGAGGACCACTTCCAGCGGCCGCCCCTGTCGGATCCGAATCTCCTCCAGCTGCTTTTTCTCTCGTTTCGGAAGGAATTCTACCACCCCGCGAATGGACAGAGGGAGAACGTCCAATATGGGAGACAACATCGCAGGCGACCTCCTGTCCACACTGGATTTACCTAATCCATATGCGACGGGACATACTTTATTCCCCTGTCTCAAAAATAGCGGCGGCCGACCGGCACTCTACCAAAACCACTATGAAAACAGAAAAACGACCCCATTGCCGGGGTCGTCGGGTTATTGTTGGACGGGGGCCTGATTCTCCTGTTGAAAAGCTTGCCGGGCTTCCGAGGCCTTCTTGACATCGCCTTCGTCGGTCACCGTGATGATGGTCTCACAATGGGGACAGGCGACATCCGCCGTGCTGCCATCAGAGAAGTAATCTTCATCCACCAGAATGGCGTCCCCGCATTCGGGACACTCCACTTTCCAAAAACCGATGTCTTCCTCTTCCACATCTTCATCCCTGTCGTAAATCAACAACTCCATCTCGTTGAGATCTTCGTCCACGGCTTCCATGTACTCTTCCAGCTCGTTCAGCCGCACTTGTAAGCGCTCATGCTCCTCCGCCATTTCATCCAACAATTGTATCAGGCGGCCGAGAACTTTTCCCTCGGGCGATTCGTTTTTCTGTTCCTGTCCTTCCATCAGGCCTCTGACAAAAGCCAATTCCCTTCTGATGCGGTCCGAAGTGACATGGGATTGATATTCCACGGCATTTTTTCATCCCTTCGGGTTGGTTTACGGGTTTATTGTCACCACGATTTGCCGGTAAATACATTTGGACGGTTAAATAGATCCCCCGTTTTTGGGAATGAATAAAGGAGTGTGACAAATCGATGCGAGAGGTGTTCGACGTGGCCAGAGCTTCCGGCGGAAACCAAAATTCGGTTTGGGTCCTGAGCATTTTGAGTGCAGTCCCCCTGATCATGGTTCTGGGAAACTCCATGTTGATCCCGGTTTTGCCGACCATTGAATCAGAATTGAAGATCAGTTCCCTTCAGGTAAGCCTCTTGATCACCCTTTTCTCTGTTCCCGCGGGAATCATCATTCCCCTCGCCGGAATTCTTTCCGACCGCTTCGGGCGAAAGCCCGTCATCGCGCCTGCCCTGCTTCTTTACGGCGCGGGGGGACTGATAACCGGTTTCGCCGCCATCTGGGGCGGGGGGGCTTACTGGCTCATGCTGACCGGCCGCATCATTCAGGGCGTTGGGGCCGCAGGGACCGCCCCCATCGCGATGGCGTTGGTGAGTGATCTCTACAAAAAAGGGGAACGGAGCAATGCTTTGGGCATCATTGAGGCAGCGAACGGTCTCGGGAAGGTGGTCAGTCCCATCCTGGGATCGCTGATCGCCTTGATCTCTTGGTACGCTCTCTTTTTTACCTTTCCTGTCTTAACCGTTCCTGTGGCCCTGGCCCTCTGGTTTTTCGTCTCGGAGCCGGCCAAACGGAAAGATCCCCCACCCCTGTCCCGCTATAAAGAAAACCTGGTTAAAACGTGGAAGCGTCAAGGAAAATGGTTACTTGTCGCTTTTCTTGCCGGAGCATTAACCCTCTTCATCCTTTTCGGTGTATTATTTTTCCTGTCGGACTTCCTGGAAAAACGCTACGGAATCGACGGAATCCTCAAGGGACTGATCCTGGCGATCCCTCTTCTCGCCATGAGCTCCACTTCCTTTTGGGCGGGCCACCATGTGAAACAAAAAACCAGGATCATGAAGCGTTTTATCGTGATCGGGTTGTTCATGCTGGCTGCGGGAATGGCGATCGTCCCCTTTGTCACCAACACCTACATTCTGATGGCGGACCTGGTCGCCATCGGCATCGGCAGCGGCTTAATCCTGCCCTGTCTGAACACCTTGATCACCTCGGCGGTGGGTTCCGAAGAACGGGGCATCGTCACTTCCCTGTACAATAGTGTCCGGTTTCTCGGAGTGGCTTTGGGACCCCCGGTTTTCGAAGCTCTGGCCGATGCCAAATACCTTCTCTACCTCGGAAACGCCTCCCTGGCAACCATCACCGGACTGTTGGCCTTATGGACCATCAAAAAACCGGAACGCATTCGCAATCCCCATGGAAGAACCCGGTTGATCATGGGTAAAAAACGGCTCCGAACCACGTAAATCAAAAACCGGGCACCTGTACCTTCCCTTATGCATAGCATAGGGAACAGATGAACCACCAGGAAGCAAGGAGGACCGGTATGGAGCCGATAACGGAAGCCAACTGGGAAAGGGGTTTGTTGGATCCTTCTTTGGAACGGGAGGGGAAACCCCGTACCAACGGATTGACCATGATGATCGACAAAGGCATGGGAGTATCCGCCTTCAGAGACATCCTGGAGCTGGCCTCGGATTACATCGACTTTATCAAACTGGGATTTGGAACGGCGATCTTGACCCCGGTTCCCGTATTGAGAGAAAAGCTGAACCTCGCGAGGGAACACCGGGTCCACTTATACCCGGGCGGGACTTTTTTCGAAGCGGCCCATGTCCAAGGAAGGATGGAACATTACTTTGAAACCCTGGCCCAGATCGGGTTTGATTGGGTGGAGATTTCCGACGGAACCATCCTGTTGAATTCGGCGGAACGCGCCGCCGCGATCAATGAAGCCCGCTCTCATTCCTTTCGGGTGATCACGGAAATCGGAAAGAAAAAGAAAGGCTCCGTCACCCCCGTATCCGAACTGGTGGAAACCTTTCACAGGGATCGGGAGAACGGTGCCGATTACATTATCGTGGAAGGCCGTGAATCCGGCAGGAACATCGGAGTGTTCAACGCGGAGGGCGACGTGGATACGGAATATGCCCAAGAGGTACACCGGCAGATCGACCCTCGGCGGATTTGGTGGGAATGCCCGCGCAGTCCCCAGCAAATTACCATGTTGAAACTGTTGGGAGCCGACGCCAACCTGGGAAACATTCCCGCTCAGGAAATTCTGTCGGTGGAATCTCTCCGTCGCGGTCTTCGATCCGACACCTTTTTCATATTCGGAAACCGTGCCCGAGAGGAATCCGCCTTATGATCGCCTCGGCGTTCGCCCATGTGGATGATCTTCACAGCGGCCATCTCACCAACCGAACCACGGTGGTCATCGATGCGTTTCGGTCCTCGACATGCATCGTGACCGCGGTGACCAACGGAGCGCGGTTCATCCTTCCGGCGGAAACCGTCCCCCTGGCACGAGAGCTGGCAGGTAAAGAATTCCTCCTCGGCGGGGAACGCTTCGGAAAAAAGCCGGATGGTTTCGATCTGGGCAACTCTCCCCGTGATTACCGTCGGGAAAACGTCAAAGACCGGAAACTCATCATGACCACCACCAATGGTACCCGGGCCCTCCTGAAAGCGGAAAAGGCCCCGGACATCCTGGTGGGTTGTTTTCTAAACGCCACCGCCTGTGCCAAAACGGTTCGGGATCTCCACCGGGATGTGGTTTTTCTCTGTGCGGGGACCCGGGGGAACTACTCCCTCGAGGACGGAGTGGCGGCAGGTTGCATTCTCGATGCGCTCCTTGAGCTGGATTCTTCCGTCGAGTGCACCGATCTCGCCCAAATGCTGGTGCTGAGCTACCGAGCTTGCCGGGAGCACCTGTTTGAAGTCCTAAGCTCCAGCCAGTCCGGCAAGCGGTTGATGGCCCGAGGCCATCGGAAGGATATCGAGGATTGTCTCAGGGTGGATCGTTCTTCCATCGTCCCCCGTTGGAGGAGAGGACGGGTCTGTTTGTAGATTTCCGCCTCATAACCTCCCCTGTCCCCACATAACTTGTACTAAACATGCTGGACAGGGGATGCGTATGAATCCGGACCTCTTACTGGTGCTCCTGATTGTGATCGGACTGGTCGGTCGATCCCCCATCATCGCCACCGCCGCCAGCCTCCTTCTCATTCTGAAACTGACTCATCTGGAACGGTTCTTTCCCGCCGTGGAACGGAGAGGTTTGGAAGTGGGACTTCTTTTTTTAACCATTGCGGTATTGGTTCCCTTCGCGTCCGGCCGCATCTCTCTGAAAGAAGTATGGGCGGCTTTCACTTCCTTGCCAGGGCTTCTCGCCATCGCCGGGGGAGCCGTGGCCACCTATATGAACGGCAAAGGGTTGGATCTGTTAAAAGTGGATCCTCAGATGATCATCGGGCTGGTGATCGGGTCTATTTTCGGCATCATTTTCCTCAGGGGGATTCCCGTGGGTCCCCTCATGGCGGCTGGAATCACGGCCATGCTTCTCAAGATTGTGGATTGGCTTTGGCCCTGGTCCTCCTGACGGCCGGTCCGGCACCGAAATGAGTTCCGTCCGGAATCCTCGCCATTCCGATGAACAAGCGCAAAAAAGCTGTCGGCCTTTGTTGGCCGACAGCTTTTCCTTTTCCCCTTCAGGCACGGGAGACGTATTCCCCTTTCCGGGTATCGATAACCAATTTGTCCCCTTCATTGATAAACAGAGGAACCTGCACCACCAGACCGGTTTCCAACTTGGCCGGTTTGGTGCCCCCGGTGGCTGTGTCTCCCCGGATGCCGGGATCCGTTTCCACCACTTCCAACTCCACCGTATTCGGCAGATCCACACCCAGGGTCTCCCCGTTGTAGATGATCAAATTGACATTCATGTTCTCCTTGAGAAACTTGATTTCCCTTTCCAATTGAGACGCGGGAATCGATATCTGCTCGTAAGTCTCATTGTCCATGAAGGTGTATTCGTCGCCACTGTCATACAGGTATTGCATCTGGCGGGTCTCCACATGGGCGCGAGGGACTTTTTCTCCCGCGCGGAAGGTCCGTTCCTGGATGTTCCCGTTTCGAAGATTGCGCAGTTTGGAACGGACAAACGCCGAACCCTTTCCGGGTTTCACATGTTGAAAGTCGATCACTTGCCAAACATCGCCGTCCAACTCGATGGTGAGCCCGGTACGAAAATCGTTGGTTGAAATCATGAGGGTACCTCCTTGTTCATCATCAATCGAGAATGATCATATCTTTGGGGCTTTTGGACAGCACCTCACGCCCCTGTTCCGTCACCGCCACATCGTCCTCAATCCTTACTCCGCCCACACCGGGGAGGTAAATTCCCGGTTCGACCGTGACCACCATCCCCGGCTCCAGCGGGGAATCCCCCCGGACCGAAAGACTCGGACGTTCGTGGACTTCCATCCCCAGTCCGTGCCCGGTACTGTGTCCGAAAGCCTCCCCGTAACCGTGATCGGTGATATAGTCCCTGGCCACTTGATCGGCTTCCTTTCCGGTGATCCCGCCCCGAATGGCCAAAAGCGCCCGCTGCTGGGCTTCCAGCACGATGTCGTAGATCTTGCGTTGTTCTTCGGAGGGAGGGCCCAACATGACGGTCCGGGTAATGTCGGAACAGTAGCCTTGATAAAGCGCGCCGAAATCCAACGTGACGAGATCTCCTTTTTCCAACAACCGATCACTGGCCACCCCGTGAGGGAGTGCGGAACGGGGACCGGAAGCGACGATGATGTCAAAAGAAGAGGAATCGGCGCCCTGTTCCCTCATGAGAAACTCCAGGCGGAGAGCGATCTCCCGTTCCGACCTCCCGGGACGGATTTCCTCCAGAATCGCTCCAAATGCCCGGTCGGCGATGGCAACCGCGTCCCGGATCACGTTCAGTTCCGATTCCTCTTTTCTTTCCCGGAGTTTTTCCACCATATTGGACACCGGTTGGGTCCTGATTTCCCCCAGGGTTTCTGCCAGTTTCCGATGTTGGGCATAGGTCAGGTGATCCTCTTCAAAGGCGATGGATCCCATTCCGGATTTTTTCAGGATCTCTTGAATGTCTTTGAACGGATTCCCCTGATGCTCCACAAATTGAAAATCGGGTGCCTGTTCCTTCGCCTGTTCGGTGTACCGAAAATCGGAAATCAGAAACTGTTCCTCCGGGGTAACCACCGCCCAGCCGGAGGAACCGGTAAAACCGGTCAGATATCTTCGGTTGACGGGATGGGAGACCAACAGGGCTTCCACCTGCCGGTCTTCCAGCAACCGACGCAATCGGGTAAGCCGGTTTTTCAACATTTTCTCCCCTTTCCACCATTTGGCTCACTGCACCTGCTGCCCCAGGGAAGCAGCCGCAGTGAGAGCCAATTCGTAACTCACCACCCCGAAACCCGAAATCTGGCCCCGGGTCACGGGGGCAATCACCGAAACCCCGCGAAAGGGTTCCCGGTTGTGAACGTTGGACATATGTACTTCAATAACCGGTACCTCCACCGAGGCGATTGCGTCTCGCAGGGCGTAGCTGTAATGGGTGAATGCGCCGGCATTGAGAATGAGAACGTCATATTCGCCTTCCGCCCCGTGAATCCGGTCGATCAGGTCCCCCTCGTGATTGGACTGGAAGGTTTCCACTTTCAGCCCCAGCTCCTCCCCCTTGGTGCGAAGCCGGGCATCCAAGCGTTCCAGAGTCTCCGTGCCGTAAATTTCAGGCTCCCGTTTTCCCAGCCGGTTCAGGTTGGGACCGTGAAGAATCAACACCTTCGGCATCCGCCACCCCTCCGTCGTTCTTCCCCATATTTTTTCCACTCACGGACCCTGCGGGTCAGGCCGGCCCGGGGGCGGCCAAGGAATCTTCCAACCCTCTGTTCAGTATACTGTGAACTCTGCGCGAAAGAAAGGTCCCCCCGGCGCTGTCTTTTTCCGTCCCCTCCGGCTCTGCCATGTCTCGACAAATCGCTTCTCCTGCATCATTCGGTTTATGTTACAATATGATAACCACATCTCAACAATCCATTTGTCTTGAATCCCATCGATCAGGTGGTGGATCCATTCGTGGAAGAAAAGAAGTTGGATTACGGAGGGCAAGCGGTGGTGGAAGGGGTGATGTTCGGGGGGCGTCATGCCCAGGTGACGGCCATCCGCCGCAGTGACGGGAACATTGAAACTTTCGAATCCACCCGGCAAGTCTCCCCTTTACTCGTTTTTTTGAAAAAAATCCCCCTCATCCGCGGGATGGTCGCTTTGGTGGAAGCCAGTGCATCCGGGTCCAGGCACCTCCAGTTCGCAACGGAACGCTACGAACTGGAACCGGGGGAAGAGCCGGAGGGAACCACTTCCCGACTTCAGATGATCCTGGGCGTGGCCGTGGTCGGCGTCCTGTCTCTCCTGATCGGGAAAGCCGTCTTCACCGCCCTTCCCGCTTTCCTTGCCAGTGTCTTATTTGACGGACTGGTCACCAACCTGATACTTCAAAATCTGATTGAAGGAGCGATCAAAACCGCGCTGCTTCTGGGCTATCTGCTTGCCATCTCTCAGACTTCCGTGATCAAACGGGTCTTTCAATACCACGGGGCGGAACACAAGGTGATTAACGCGTACGAATCCGGGGTAGAATTAACCATAGAGAATGTGCAAAAGCAGTCAACGCTCCATTACCGGTGCGGCAGCAGTTTTATCATCCTGACTGTGATTGTCGGTGTGGTCCTCTACTCTTTTTTCAGCTACGAAAACGTGTGGGACCGGATCTTCACCCGTCTGCTCCTGATTCCGGTGGTGGTCGGCCTTTCTTACGAACTGCTCCGAATCACCAACGCACTCCGGGATGTACCGGTTCTCACTTACCTGGGGTATCCCGGCCTGTGGTTGCAAAAGCTGACAACCCGCCAACCGGATGACGAGCAGGTGGAAGTCGCCATCGCCGCTTTCAACCGAATGTATGAACTGGATGCACTGGCTGCCGAACCGGTCAACGGGTCCACCTTTGTCCACTCCGGTTGACGAATGTGTGGAACGCTTACGAAACGAGGGAGATATCGCCATGCGGAGCCACAGCCACAGGATTTGGCGAACCGTGATACTGACCCTTGTCGCCGTCGGGTTCTTCCACTTTCTTCTTACCCGGACAGCTGTGGTACTGGGGATGATTGCCGTGATCGGCTTGATCTATTACCTGTACCGCCGACCGCCCCAATGGTTGATCCGGATGAGTGATCCGCGCAACCCGCCCGCCGCGATGAAACCCCGCCACTTTTCCGCTGCGGGAAGCCGGCGCAAAAAAGAGCGGGCCCATAAAAAAAGACGCTTCCGCGTGATTGAAGGAAACCGGAAGCGGCCGTACAAAGACAGAAAGACCCAGTAACTCCAGGCTGGGTCTTTTTATGCGGATCCGCCTCCTTTGGCGAACGCTTTCCCGGTGCCTGCATGAACCACACGGGGAACGGCGCCTTTCACCCGAATGACCAAGCAAGGGTAGGAAATGACCTGGGGATGCATGCGTCCGGCCCCCGGCACTTTTTCCCGAATGGATAGCTCCACGGTTCCACCCTCTTTTTTCACCCTGGTCAGTTCCAGGCTGTGTCCCGGGTTCGGCTTCATGCCGGCTGCAATCACGAGATACAGCACTCCGCGATGACGATACTGATGAACCCCCCGCTCCGCCCTGATGCTTTCCAGCCACGTTTTCAAGGACTTTGGAAGCTTTTTTTGCTCCTTGACCGACAGAACCCGGTATAAAAACCTCTCTCCTTTATGATCCCCTTCCATGGGTACCTCCCTCCTCATCCGGATTGCGACGTCCGCAGATTCCACGACACGCTCCCATCACACCCCCGAAGGGCGAGGTAATGTTTGAATGTCCAGTTTTTAAAGAATTCTCTTGCCGCGTCCGCCCCTGCCTCAAAAAGCTCCCGCCGCCTCTCCTTGCTCAGGTCAAAATCCGTCATTCCGACTCCGAGCGTGGGTACCTGGATGGTTCGGACACGGTCCTGTTCTTTGATGTGCCGGTTGTCGTGGGCATCCATCATAGTGAGAAACATCGCCCGAAAGAGGGAAACGGGTCCTCCAATTGGGTTGGGTTGCGTTTCGTCGGAATAAAAGCGGAAACCGAAAGTGGGCCAGCGGGGAATCTTTTGATCGAAAATCCAGACGGGAAAGTTGCTGAGCACCCCGCCATCCACCACATAACTGTACCTTCGGGTGGGTGTGTGGAACATCCGCACCGGATCGAATACATAGGGGATGGAACAGCTCATGTGAACCGCCCGGGCCACGCTCAGCCCATCAGGCGGAATCCCGTATTCCGCCAGGTCCCGGGGAAGAACGAGCAGGGTCCCCCGGCTGATATCCGAGGCGATGATCGAAAGCTCGCGGTCTTTCAGGTCGCCGAAAGTGTAAACCCCTTTTTTGGCCAGCAGTTCTCCCACCCAGCGTTCCAGGGGCTTGCCGGAATAAAATCCCTTTTTCACCCACAGACGGATAAGAGGACCGACATAGGAGATCCGATGGTACCACATCGTCGGCATAAACCGGGTAAAATCGTCATCTTCAAGCAGACGGTACAATTCCTCGCTCCGGTATCCGGCGGCCAACAGCGCTGCCACCAGGGATCCGGCGGAGGTTCCCGCCAGACGTTTCCACTCATATCCCTTTTCTTCCGCCACACTTAAAGCCCCCACTAATCCGAAGGCCTTGATTCCTCCTCCTTCCAACACCGCATCCGCAATCATCCCGATCCCCCCTGAGTCGGGGGCATGGTGCCGGACCGCCCCTTTACCATTCCTATGCCGGACCAAACGAAAAAACCCCATGGAAAACCTGGGGTTAAGGATTTACATCTTCCATTTCATCGGCTTCCTTCAACGCACGCAACTCTTCCAGTCGGTCAGGGTTCTTCTGAAAATACTCGACCAGATACTCGATGCTGGTGATGGAATCCCAGCTGAGATGATGTTCGATCCCTTCCACATCATTATAAATTCGGTCTTCATCCACACCAATGATCCGAAGGAACTCCTCCAAGAGTGTATGACGGTCCAACAACCGTTTCCCGATTTTCTTACCCTTGGGAGTCAAGACCAGCCCCCGGTACTTCTCGTAAACCAAGTATTTGCTCTGATCCAGCTTCTGCACCATTTTGGTGACGGAGGAGGGGTGTACTTCCAACGCTTCCGCGATATCCGAGACTCTGGCATAACCTTTTTGTTCGATCAGTTTATAGATGTTTTCCAGGTAATCTTCCATGCTTGGCGTCGGCATGAACCTTCCCCCTATCCATTTTCACCCCGGTCCGGCACCAAAATCTCCGACGTGGGGCGCTCTTTGTGCATGTGAAAGTATATCATATCAAAGAAGAGATTGATAAACCCTTTCGATGTCCGGATCCAAATTCCTCTCCCTTAATGGGTGAGGGTGCCCACCCGGTTCCGCTGGATGATACGGACCAAGTCCCTCCCCAGCTTCTCCAGACGCGCTTGCAGCTTTTCATCCTTCAGCCTGCCGTCGGGGAGAAACGCTTCGAAGGACCGTGGAACGGAAGGCATGGACGGAAGGGGCCAGGCATGAAGGGTCCGGCAGATAATGTTCAGGGTGTTCAAGGTGTCGGTCGCCCCCAGCGCCCCTCCGGCGGTTCCCAGGAGGGCGACGAACTTCCCTTCCAGCTCCCGGGCCCCAATAAAGTCGAGGGCATTCTTCAGGCAACCGGACAACGTCCCGTGATACTGGGGAGAACCCAGGATCACCCCGTCCGCTTCCAGCATACGTTCCTTGAAGCGTTGGACGCGATCGGGATAGGTGGAATCATCCGGACGGCAATCGAACATCGGCAAATTCCATTCCCCGAGATCGATGATTTCCACTTCCGCCCCTTCTTTCCGGGCCGCCCCGGCAACGATACTGACAGCCTTTCGGGTAGTGGAATGCGGGTTCATACTTCCGGACACAGCAACCAATTTCAACGACGGTTCCTCCTTGATGATGGGGGGTGGTGGAAAATGGACCTCCCCACCGAAACACTTCAATTTCGGAAGGAAGATTTCAAGTGATCGTTTGCCCCTCCCCCATTATACGGGAAGCCTTTTACACTTTCCAATCAAATGGGACAAGGCCGTCTGCACGGCCTCGGAGAAAGAATCATCCTACGTTGTGGGCGGTGACCGAAACATAATCGACCAGGATCCAACCCCTTCGAACCGAAAAAATCACCGAAAGATATTTTGTTGCAGCGGGCGGAGGAGGAACAATGGTAAAATAAGAAGCGAACTGGGGGTCACGCGGGGAGGGAACTTCCACCAAAACCGGTGTGGACCTCAACAGGCGCTTGTTTTTGTCCAGGTAAGCCACCGTGGCGAACAACTGCGGAGGCCTCGGTGTCCGACGGTTGTTGAAGACCCGGAAATAAAGATAATAGGCACAATTGCTTCGAAAGGGGCCGGAAATATTTTGGTAGGCCAAGCTGCCGGCTTTCATGGCCAGCGAGGTATCCCCTTTGCGAACCGGGTTGGCAACCAACCGAACCCCTCTGCCTTTCCACGGCGATAACCCTTTTTGAAAGCCCCCGTTCGGGAGAATGTTCCGTCTTGGACAACTCATGTAATCTCCTCTTTCCTATAGACTACTGACTACTGCACACTATTCAAGAAACGGGACAGATGCCACCGGACGGGAGCCCTTTTTGTTTTTTCGAAACCGGGACAACCGGGGGGGAATACAATGAAGTGGATGGATCAACCCGGGAAACTCCGGTCCGGACCGGACCGCTTACAATTGAAAACGCCGCTGTTTCAACCATGCATCCGCCTATGCGAAAAGGGGACCGGATCCATCTGACCGGTCCCCTTTTCTTTTTGTCTTTTTTCAACTAAAGGAGGAAAGGATTCATGACGCATTCTGTACTGTTGATCGACGGTGAAAAACTGACTCTTCACGATTTTGAAAGAGTCATCCGGGGGGAGGTCAAAGTCCGCCTGGCTTCGGAGGCATTGGAAAAGATGGATCACTCCCGCGAACTGGTGGACCAATTGGTCCGGGAAGGACGGACTGTCTACGGTGTGACTACCGGTTTCGGCAAATTCAGCGACACCGTAATCGATCGCTCCCAGTCGGCAGAGCTGCAAAAAAACCTGATCCGCAGTCACGCCTGCGGCGTCGGTGAGTTCCTCGATGAAGAGACGGTGAGAGGAATGATGCTCCTCCGGGCCAACGCGTTGGCCAAAGGATATTCGGGGGTGCGGACATCCACGGTGGAAACCCTTCTTCATCTTTTAAACCGCGGGATTCACCCCGTCATCCCCGCCCAGGGGTCGCTTGGGGCCAGCGGAGATCTGGCGCCCTTGGCCCACATGATCCTCCCCCTTCTCGGTGAAGGAGAGGTCACATGGAAAGGAGTCCGTATGGCCGCTTCCGATGCCCTCCGTCAGGCGGAAATTCCCCGGCTGAGCCTGGAAGCCAAGGAAGGTCTCGCTTTGATCAACGGCACCCAGATGATGGCCAGCCTCACAGCCCTCTCCCTGCTGGAGGCGGAACATCTGTTGTGGGCCGCGGATACGGTGGCGGGGATGACCTTGGAATCCCTCGGAGGAATTCCAAACGCCTTTGACCCCCTTCTTCACGAAGCAAGAGGCCAAACCGGACAGATTGCAGCGGCGTCCCGCATCAGGAAGCTGCTCTCCGGAAGCGGACGGGTGACCCGGCCCGGAGAAAGGAGAGTCCAGGACGCTTACAGCCTTCGCTGCATCCCTCAGGTCCACGGGGCTTCCCTTGACGCCTACGAATTTGTGCGCGGAGTGGTGGAGCGGGAATTGAACGCCGCCACCGACAACCCCCTTCTGTTCGCCAAAGAAGAGAAAGTGATCTCCGGGGGAAATTTCCATGGCCAACCCCTTGCCTTGGCCGCCGACTTTCTGACGATTGCGGTGGCGGAATTGGGCAGTATCTCCGAGCGCCGGACCGAGCGCCTGGTCAATCCGCAACTGAGCGGGCTTCCGCCTTTCCTGACACAAAACGGAGGGCTTCATTCCGGTTACATGATCCTGCAATATGTGGCCGCTTCCCTGGTTTCGGAAAACAAGACCCTTTGCCATCCAGCCTCTGTCGATTCCATTCCTTCATCGGCCAACCAGGAAGACCATGTCAGCATGGGTTCCATTGCCGCCCGGAAGCTTCGCACCGTGATCACCAACACAGCCCGCACACTGGCGGTGGAATATCTCTGTGCCGCCCAAGCACTGGAGTTCTCCGAGGGGAAAATGGGAGCGGGCACCGAAACGGCCCACCGGCTGTTGCGGCAATCCGTACCTCCTCTGACCGGGGACCGGGAAAGCCGCTCCGACGTGGAGACGGCGGCCCGGCTGATTCTGAGCGGTCGACTGACTTTCGAGGTTCGCAAAAGCCTGGATGGGGAAATCGATTGAACGAAGAACCCCCGTTCCGAATATCCGGAACGGGGGTTCCAGTTATGGACAAAGGAAGCCGGGACCCGAACGGAAGTTCTCAACCCAGTTGGACGGGCACCGGTGCAAAACCGATATAATCACAGGAAACCAATTGAAGCCGGACCCCCTCGACCTGCCCTTCCACGGCATCCCGGTGGGAGCGCCCGTGCAGATGCCCGTAGACGCACACTTTCACGTCATACTCTTTTAAAAGGTCCATGTAGCCCGATGAAACAACCCGGCGCGTCACCGGAGGGAAATGGAGCATGACGATCCGTTCTTTGTCGGGATGGTCTTTTGCAGCGGATTCCAGCGCCATTTTCAGCCGTCCCACTTGTCTTTCGTATATTTTCCGGTCCGTCTCTTCCTCCCACATACTGTCTCCCGGAAGATTCCACCCCCGGGTCCCCGCCACCACTTTTCCCTCCACCAGGGTGTAGTCGGCATCCACCCATTCCATTCCTTCCGGAAGGGCTTCCCTCACTTTTTTCTTGCTCTGGGCGTAATAACAATGGTTGCCCGGAGAGAGCACTTTTTTCCCCGGCAAAGCGTGAATCCATTCCAAATCGTACCGGGCCTGCTCCAACCGGAGCGCCCAGCTGATGTCTCCGGGGATCAACACGGTGTCTTCGGGACCGACGGTCTCCACCCAACGATCCCGGATCTTTTCATAGTGCCGTTCCCACCCGAAAATATCCATGGGCTTGTCGACATCCGTCTCAAAATCGACGTCGTACAACCCCACCGGCTTATTGAAGGACAAATGCAAGTCGCCGATCGCGTAAATACTCAAATTAAGTCCACTTCCTTTAGTTGGCTTCATGCGGCAATGGGTTCGGATCCATGAAACGAAAACATTATACCATGACAAAACCTCTGGCCCCAAAAGGGAGATGCCCTTCCGCTTTCCATTCCGGTTGAATAGATTGGCAAAACGGATGACAAACATGGGAGTCAGCCGATGAAACCCTCTTCCGTTTTTTTATACACCGCGTTGGGAGATTCGATTACTCAGGGATATTCCGCCCCGGATAAACGGGGGTTCGTTGACAAAAAAATTCCCGCATCATCCGTTGATGCGGGAAACATTCTCATGATCAGGAGCAACCCGTGGTGGCACCGCAGTCCAGACAAACGTAGCAGGAACCGTTCCGTTTGGTCATCCCGCCGCATTCGATGCAGAGCGGGGCTCCGCTGGAAGCGCGGATGGCTTCCAGGTTGTCCTGTGGCGTTTCACGGCTGCCGGTAACTTCCTGGTATGCTTGTTTCAACTCCGAGCTGGCGCGGGCGGGAGTCCCTGTTCTCTCTTTCCGTTCCTCCGCTTCGACATGACCCCGTTTCCAGCGGTTTGCATAGATTCGGAGTTCCTCCTTCTTCGGGGGTACCTGCACAAAGTCGGTACGGCCCAAGTACTCCATCCCGAGAAGTCGGAAGACATAGTCAATCACCGAAGTGGCCATCTTGATGTTCGGATGGTTGACGGTCCCGGCCGGTTCAAAACGGGTGAATGTCATCGAATTGATGTACTTCTCCAGCGGAACACCGTGTTGCAACCCGAGGGAAACGGCCACGGCGAAGGCGTCCAACATCCCGCGCATGGTGCTTCCGGCCTTGTGCATGTCGATAAAGATCTCCCCGAGGGAACCATCTTCGTACTCCCCGGTCCGGACAAAAATCTTGTGGCCGGCCACCCGTGCTTCCTGGGTAATCCCGTCCCGCTTCCGGGGAAGGCGGCGGCGCACGCTGGGAACATGCCCTTTTGCGTAGACTTCTTTAATCTGGGAAGTGCCGGCGGTCAGGGCCTCCGCGGTTTCGAGCGGAGCTTCCGGGAGGGACTCCGCCTGTTCCTCCTCGTCTTCTCCCTTGTCGTCTCCACGGGAGTTGAGGGGTTGAGAACTCTTGGAACCATCCCGGTACAGTGCCACGGCTTTCAAACCCAGGGTCCACCCTTCATGGTAAGCGTGCTGGATATCTTCCACAGATGATTCTTCCGGCATATTGATCGTCTTGGAGATCGCTCCGGAGAGGAAGGGCTGGGCCGCGGCCATCATCCGAAGATGTCCCATGTAGTGGATGAACCGTTTCCCGTGCTTTCCGCAGGGGTTGGCGGTGTCAAACACCGGGTAATGTTCCTCTTTCAGATGCGGTGCCCCTTCGGTGGTCATCCGCCCGCAGATGACGTCATTGGCTTCTTCGATCTGGGCCCGGGTGAATCCGAGAGCCCGCAGGAAGTTGAAATCCGGCGATTGGTAGGTCTCCGGCCCGAACCCGAGACGCTTCATGCAATCTTCTCCCAGAACCCAGCTGTTGAAGGCGAAGGGGAGTTCAAAAACGGTCGGCAGGCTTTCTTCCACCCGGTCCAGTTCTTCGTCGGTCAATCCTTTCTCCTTCAGGGTTTCCCGATTGATGTGCGGCGCTCCGTCGAGGCTGAGGGTACCGGTGACGTAATTCAAGATGTCCCGGATCTCCTCTTCCCGGTAACCCAGGTTTTTCAAAGCCGGGCGGATCGATTGGTTGGCGATTTTGAAATAACCCCCGCCGGCCAGTTTCTTGAACTTCACCAAGGCGAAATCGGGCTCCACCCCGGTGGTGTCGCAATCCATCAGCAGACCGATCGTTCCCGTGGGCGCCAGCAGCGTAGCCTGGGCGTTGCGGTAACCGTGCTTCTCACCCAGTTCCAGGGCTTCATCCCAACTTTGGCGCGCCGCCTCCAACAGATCCGGCGGGCAGTGGGTCGGATGGATTCCCATCGGTTTGATGGTGAGATCCTCGTATTCCTCATCCGGGACGTTGTAAGCAGCCCGGCGATGATTTCGGATCACCCGGAGCATATGCTCCCGGTTGACCGGGAACGCCTTGAAGGGTCCCAGTTCCTTCGCCATCTCTGCCGATGCGGCGTAAGCGGTCCCGGTCATGATGGCGGTGACAGCCCCGGTGATGGCCAGCGCTTCGTCCGAATCGTACGGGATGCCCGACACCATCAGAACGGTACCGATGTTGGCGTAGCCCAGCCCCAGCGTCCGATATTCGTAGGAGAGTTTGGCGATCTCGCGTGACGGATATTGTGCCATCAGAACGGAAATCTCCAGCACGATGGTCCAGAGGCGGGAGGCGTGCTTCAGTGCCGGAATATCGAACCGGGTGTTCTCCACATCGAAAAACCGCAGCAGATTCAAGGACGCCAGGTTGCAAGCCGTGTTGTCCAGAAACATGTACTCGGAACAAGGGTTGGAAGCGTTAATCCGGTTGTGACGGGCTCCCAACTGCCCGTCGGTTCCGGCGGGACAAGTGTGCCATTCGTTGATGGTTCCATCGTATTGAAGGCCGGGATCGGCACACTCCCAGGCCGCCTCCGCGATCTGACGCCAGAGCTCTTTGGCCGGAACCGTTTTGCTCACTTTGCCGTCGGTCCGGCGGATCAGGTTCCAACCTCCCTCTTCCTCCAGAGCCTGGAAGAACTTGTGGGGAGCGCGCACGGAGTTGTTGGAGTTCTGCCCCGAAATCGTTTCATAGGCCTCCCCGTTGAAAGACGGGTCGTATCCGGCTTCGATCAAGGCACGCACTTTTTTCTCCTCGTTGGACTTCCAATTGATGAACTCTTCCACATCGGGGTGGTCCAGATCCAGGGTCACCATCTTGGCGGCACGACGCGTCGTTCCGCCGGACTTGATGGCTCCTGCGGCCCGGTCCCCGATTTTCAGGAAGGACAGCAAACCGGAAGAAGTGCCCCCACCGGAGAGCGGCTCCCCTTTCCCGCGAATGTTGGAAAAGTTGGAGCCGGTTCCGCTTCCGTACTTGAAAAGACGGGCTTCCCGGACCCAAAGGTCCATGATGCCCCCTTCGTTCACCAAGTCGTCTTCCACCGACTGGATGAAGCAGGCGTGGGGCTGGGGCCGGGTATAAGCGTCTTCCCCTTTCCTCAGTTCTTCCGTTTCCGGATCGACATAGTAGTGCCCCTGGGGCTTGCCTTTAATGCCGTAGGCATAGGCCAGCCCGGTGTTGAACCATTGAGGCGAGTTGGGAGCGGCCATCTGGTGAAGCATCATGTAAACGAGTTCATCGTAAAAGGCCTGAGCATCTTCCTCCGTATCGAAATAGCCGTATTTCTCGCCCCATTCACGCCAGCATCCCGCCAGCCGGTGGATCACCTGCTTGGCGCTCCGCTCGGGACCGGTGACAGGATTTCCTTCTTCATCCAGGATCGGATTCCCCGCGTCGTCGTACTGTGGAACACCGGCTTTCCGAAAGTACTTGGAGATCATGATATCGGCGGCCACTTGGGACCATTGCTTGGGGATCTCCGCCCCTTTCATCTCGAACACGACGGATCCATCCGGATTGGTGATGCGGCAGTCCCGTTTGTCATATTCGACGGTCTGATAGGGATCTTGACCTTTTCGGGTAAAATAGCGCTCGATTTTCAAAACCCGTTTCCCCCTCTTTCATGGCTTTCATTGCGATTCAATCCTGGATGTGTTTTTTATCGATTGATGAGAAAATCGCAATATGTAGGTTCTCAACTATTATACCACTACTATATATAGAGCAAAATCTGAATTTAACCGATAGAAGTCGTCCGGTGGGGCAAAGCGGTTTCCGGGCGATCTCACTGATTCTCACCGCCTTATTCAACGGTTGCTTTTTCCCGGTTTGATAAAAACGGTTGCCAAAACGGTCGGATTTCAGGCACACTTAGGCTAATCCTTCCCGAGGAGGCTGGCATCATGCAAATCCTTTTTGACGACAAATTCATTCCAAGAAACCAAGCCCGGGTGGACATCGAAGACCGGGGCTACCAATTCGGAGACGGGATCTACGAAGTCATCCGGGTATACGGAGGAAAGATGTTCTGCTTGGAAGCTCACCTCCGCCGCTTTGCGAAGAGTGCGTCCGAGATCCGGATGGAACTTCCCCACTCCCCGGAACGGTTGCAGATCCTGCTGGAGGAACTGGTCCGCACCAACGGTCTCACAGAGGGGAATGTCTACCTTCAGGCCAGCAGAGGAACCGCTCCGAGAAACCATCCTTTCCCGGAACATTGCCGGTCGCAGGTAGTGGCTTACACAATGGAAGCTTCCCGCCCGCTGCAAACATTGAAGGAGGGAATCCGCGCCATCACGGACCGGGATATCCGCTGGCTCCGCTGCGACATCAAATCCCTCAACCTGCTGGGAGCGGTGCTGGCGAAACAGAACGCCGTGGACCGCGGTTGCCAGGAAGCGATCCTCCACCGGGACGGACGGGTGACGGAGGGCAGCTCCACCAATGTCTTCATGGTTCGGGAAGGCACCCTCATCACCCATCCCGCCGACAACCTGATCCTCCACGGAATCACGCGGGAAGTTGTTCTGGAACTGGCACGGGAGGAGGGAATCCCCGTCCGGGAAGAAGCTCCCTCGGTGGAGGCCCTGTTCCGGGCCGACGAAGTGTTCATCACTTCCACCACCATGGAAGTCGCTCCCGTCATTTCCATCGACGGCCGGACCGTCGGGGAAGGCTCTCCCGGACCGGTAACACGAAGACTTCAAAACGCCTTTGAAAAACAAATCGGAAAGAAATAAACACAGCTGATCCATCATAACACAGGAAACGCCCTGACGTATACGTCAGGGCGTTTCATTCAATGGATACTTACCACCGATGGATGAGAGCGGTTGTCATCACTTGTTCATCAGGATGATTTCGGACTTGGTGATAATGGTGAAAGTGCGGATCGTAATGGGAGTGGTTGAGGTGGTCCGGATCTCCTGCACGGCTTGATCATGTTTCACGTTGACGAAAAACCCCTGTGAATTGCTGTTGATGCTCACCCGGGACTCCGTGGCCGGATGATATTTCTCACCGAGGAAACGGGTTCCCAGTTTTTCCGATTCGTACCCCACGCGGCTCAACTCCATGGTGCCGTTTCTCAGCCAGTCGAAGAGGTAGCGTTCCCCGTTGACGCTCTCCATCTCCATGCGGAGGGGATCTTCCTTGAAATCCTCCTTCCGCTTGAACACAAAGGAAGGTTTTTTGCTGTTTACCGTGACCCGGGCATCAGGGCCGACAGTGAAGGTGTTCCGGTAAAGCACCCCGTTTCCACTCACCAGTTCCCAAGGCTGCCAATCCATCCATTTGTTAAGGGAATCGCCGTTCCGTTCGATCTTGGCCACACCGGGACTTCCGAAGCGGGTCCCTTCCTCCCCCTTCAGTTCCACTTTAAAGTCGGAATCCATGGGAACCTGTCCGACTGCCACCCATTTTTTGGAGGATTCTTTCTCCGTCACAGAGACACGGAAGGGCTGTCCGGGAAAATAGTATATTTCCATCCGATAATGGCGGTGGGGTTTCACCTTGAAATCGTTCCCTGTCTTCATCAGATCGTAAGTTTCCCCGTTGATGTACTGAAACAGATGAATTTTGCCGTCCTTGTCCACCCGGACTCCGAAATCGGACTCAACGTTCTCGGAAACCAAAGAAAGGGTAAAGGGTTTGCCGTTTTTCTGTGTCAGCTCACCGAAAACCCGGAAGGATCCGTTCAGCGAGGGAGGAAGGGACTGTGTAATCGGCTTCTCCCGCTGGAATAAGATGTCCGAGTATGTATCTTTCCCCTCCCGCTGCAACCGGTTTTCCGCCTCCAGCTCCATTTCCGCGGCGGCGTCCCGGTTGTCGAGGAACAGCTCCTTTGCCGCCACCGCACCGAGAAGGAGAACGGCGACCACCGCGGCAGGGTAGACCAACCGACCGGCTGCGGATCTTTTCTTTTTGACGGGTCGCTTTTTCGATTTGGGGGGCACCGTTTTTTCGGCGGCCTCCAGGACGTTTTCCATGGACTGCTCCGGGGACATCGAGAGAAGAACCAGTTCCTTCATGGACTTGGGCAACTCCCGGATGCTCCGATCGGATTCGGGATTCTCCGGCCGCCGGTCCAGTTGGAAACCGGTCAGCAGAAAATGAAGGAGAAAACGCCACTTCTCATCCGCCTGTCTTTTGGAGAATTTTTCAAAACTGACGAACAAAACAAAGGGACGGGTTCCTTCCATGATGATATTTCTGGGATCCAGCGTGGTGAAGAGCGGGATCGGCAATTTGGACAGCCGGACCGCCGTTCTCAAAAGACGCCGGAAGACCGACAGGGCCTGAGCGGGTTCCATCCCCTGGCGGGGACGGATCATCAGGGAGAGAGGTTCGCCGGTCAAAGGAGGATGAACCAAAACAATCCGGTCCTGTTCTTCGATGACATCCAGTACCGGAGCCAAGTGTTCGTTCTCCAGATTGGTCAGCATTTCTTTCGAACCGGGGGGCAACGAGTCTTTGAGGGCGATTTCCTGCAGGAGCACCTGCATCCCATCCGGCGATTTTGCCGATATCAGCTGGCCGGAAAAAAAGGTGAGAACATCTTCCACCTGATAGTGCTCATAAAACCGGCCCCTCATTTTACCCGTGGACCTCATAGTGCTTTCCTCCTATGCAATAGTGCGGAAAATCCTTTGTCTATCATAGGATAGAGAGTATTAAAGCGAATTTTGATATTCACATGCCTGAAGGCGGGGAATCCTGGTTCATTCTGCCGAGCCGCGCCGGACAGTCCCCAAGTTTCAACCTTGTGCCCCACGGCAAATGCCTCACCCCTTTCTGCAGGATGCACCGGGCCCTGTTTTCTCCCGGATGGCAGGCAAGATCCATCCTCTCCCCGGTTCGGATCCGGTCCGTTCCCATGGTTCCGCACCTTTTTGATCCTCTCGCGCGATCGATTCTTTCTTGTCCGGGAGAGGGAACGTCACTTACCACCCATGAGAAATGGATGGATGACTTTTCGCCTCTGAAAAACATCCACAGTGGGTTTGGCATCTTTATCCTACGGTTCATTATGACATACAATATAAAAATTCGACAATGCTTCGATAAAAAAAAGAGAGAACAGGATCGTAAAGCCCGCTTTGCAGATATGACAGAAGGCTTTGCCGCTTTTTCGTCCTTGTCGATCCCTGTTTCTCCGCGCTTTTCTCCCCATTGACCGGGGCATTTCCGCTCGCAATGGCTAAAACAGGCTCCCTTCCCGTTTTTCCTCCAGTCTTCGGATGCGGTGTTTCAACGCCTCTCTTTCTTTGTCCGACACTCGGAGGCCCGTCCGCCGCCTTTTCGACAGGCGACGCAATGCTTCACGGGCCGTTCGGTACGCCGGTTCCATCTCCCGGGTCCGGTGCTCGAAATACTTGGCCAGTTCCACGCAGGGCTCCGGATTCCAGGCGTCTTCTTCCATCCATTCCGTCCAGAGGCGATGGGCATCGCTCCAGTTCCCCTGCCGCTTCAGGATCCGGGCGGATTCCCGGAACGCCTCCCTCCGGATGCGAAGGGGCACGGACGACCCGGACAGGAGCTCCCCGAACACACGGAGGGCGGGTTCGTCCTTTCCCCGGCTTTGCCACCATCTCCCCAGGGCCAATCCTTCTTCCGGGTATCCCGGAGGATGACGGCCTTCCAGCAGGTGATGGAGATGGATGAACAGGGCGACCAGGGACAGCACGTCCTGTTCATTGTGTCGGAAAACACCGTCCAATCCGGTCAGGTGCCCTTTTTTGAGGAAGTCGAAATAAAGCGCGGGAGCGAGGTGACCGGGAACATCGTCTTTCCGCTCCAACCCGAGACAGGCCGATTCCACGACCTGCAACCGGCAGGAGGGGAGAAAATCTCGCCAAAGCCGGCGGCTGGGATAGAGGAGATCACAGTGTTCCTTTGTCCCTTCCCACGGAAACCGGTGAAGGGTGGCTCGGGTTCGAAGCTGGTTCCAGTCGAAGGCCTTGCCGTTATAGGTAACCACCACTGAAAATGGCGCCACCCGTTCCAAGAAGTCTTTCAGGAGAGCCGCCTCATCTCCGACCCGGGGGAGAAAATAGTGTTCCACCACAAAGACGTCTTCCCGGAAGTAACCGATTCCGTACAGAAAAATCAGATTGCCCGCACCTGTCCCCAATCCGGTCGTCTCCGTGTCAAAAAAGAGCAGATCCTCCGGACCCGCCTCTTCCGGCAGAAGGAGGTCCGACCCTGCACCGGCCTCCCTCAGCTCCCCGAGGGACCATCGACCGATCTGTGTCTCCAAAGGGATCTCCTTGCGGCGGTGGAAATAGGTTCCGGAACCGTTTTCCCGCACGGAAAAACCGAGGGCCGCATCCGGCATTTCCGCCTTTACCGAAGCCGGTGAATCCGGCCTTTCCGTGTTTTTGAAATGCAAGCGCAACCGGTCGCGCAAGGAAGACATTCGCATCACTCCGTCCGGGCCATCAACCTGTCTGTCTATTGTATCAAATGGAGACGCAAAAAGGAGACCGCCTTCATCCGGGGTGTGAAACTACCTGAGGCTCCCCATTTAATAAAGGGTCACGCCTCATCCGCCCCTCCCATACAAAATCCGTCAAGCCCGGCCGGTGCCTGACGGATTTTGGCTTTTTCTTTATTTTTTCCGGTTGGTCGGACGGACGATGACTTCGTTGACGTTGACATTTTCCGGTTGGGTGACCGCATACGTGATGGAACGCGCGATGTCCTCCGACTCCAGCGGGGTGAGTTTCTGTTTGGCAAACATATCGGTCACGTCGGGATCCGTGATGTGTTGCGTCAATTCCGTGGCCACGGCTCCCGGAGAGATGTTGGTCACCCGAATTCCGGAACGGGAAAGTTCCTTCTCAAGACCCATGGAAAAGGCCCGGACAGCGTACTTGGTGGCGCTGTACACCGAGGAGGAAGGAAAAACCTCATGACCGGCCACCGATGAAACATTGACAATGTGTCCGCCGCCCCGTTTCAACATTCCCGGTAACACCGAATGGACGCCGAACAGCACCCCTTTGATATTGACGTCCACCATCCGTTCCCATTCCTCCACCTTCCCCTTGTCCAGGAAGGAAAGCAACATGACGCCCGCATTGTTCACCAGAATGTCGACGGAGCCCAGCTCCTCTTCCGCCCGACGGATCATGGATTCCACTTCTTCCCTGTTCGTGACATCTGTCGGGACCGCCATCACCCGGACATCCGTTTCGGCCCGGACTTTCTCCGCAAGCGCCGCCAGACGATCTTCCCTGCGGGCAGCCAGTACCACGGCCGCCCCTTCTCTTGCCAGATGGAGCGCCGTTGCCTCCCCGATCCCGCTGCTGGCTCCGGTAATCACTGCCGTTTTTCCTTTCAGTTGCATGAGATCCACTCCTTTTCCAGTCATATCGCGTGTTCGTCCAGTAATTCTTCGATGAGGGACAGGGTCAATCCTTTCCCCCTGCTTCCCGTTTCCACCGCCGGTCCCGTACAGGAAGGACACCCTTCTTCACAGGGACAACGACGAATGTGGTCCCGGGCCGTTTTCAGCAACTCCTTGTGGAGGTCAAACAGTTTTTCACTCAAACCCACTCCCCCGGGATATTTGTCGTAAAGAAACAAAGTCGGCTTTCCGTTGTGGACCGCCTTCACCTGTGCCGCCACACCGAGGTCCCGCGGATCGCACATCAGGTAGAGAGGGGCCAGATGCGCCAACACGTTGGCCAAGCCCACCAGACCCGACTGAAGATCTTCCCGGTTGAATCTGTCGGCGACCGCCTCTTCCACGGTCAGCCAGTAGGCGGTGGTGTGCATTTCCTCTTCCGGGAGGTGAATCGGTCCGGATCCGATGTTTTCGTGAGTGTTGAACTTGATCTTTTTGAAGAGGGTGGCCAGAGCATTGACGGTCACTTCCCCCATGTTTTTGCTCCGGTTCGGTCCGTCCCGCTCCTCCCGCTCCACCTCCAGCACCTTGAGCTGGACGGCCAGGTTGGCGTCGGTGTAATAATCCACATCCACCTGCCGGACGTAGGCTTTCTTCTCCTCATAATCCAGCTTCTCCACCTGGTATTGGACGCCCTCATGAAGGTAGATTGCCTCTTCATGGATCAGCGTCGGGGCGCTGAACCGGTCCACTTCACCCAGCACGCGGTGGTTGCCGGTCTCGCTGATGTCGATGACGATGAAATTTTCCTGGGCTGCGGACCGGAGGCTGATATCCTTCGCGGGAAAAGACTGGTCCATCCAATACCAACGGCCGCCCGTACGGTGCAGCACACGCTCCTCAACCAAAAAATCGAGGACCTCTTTCGTCGTGGCCACTCCGAATTCTTCCCCTTCTTCAAAAGGGAGTTCATAAGCCGCGCACTTGATGTGATTCACCAGGATCACCAGGTTGTCCGGCTGGACAAGGGCGTGTTCCGGGGTCTGCTTCAGGAAGTATTCCGGGTGTTCGATCACGTACTGATCCAGGGGGTTGCTGGAAGCCACGAGAAACGTGACCGAAGCCCCCTGCCGCCGCCCCGCCCGGCCCGCCTGCTGCCAGGTGCTGGCGATGGTCCCCGGATACCCGCAGATCACGCAGGCTTCCAGTTCTCCGATATCGATCCCCAGCTCCAGAGCGTTGGTGGAAACCACCCCCCGCACATCCCCCGTGCGGAGGCCCTGTTCGATGGCCCGCCGCTGAGTGGGAAGATATCCTCCCCGGTACCCGCGGACCTTGCCGGGAAGCACTTCCTGGAGATAAGTGAGGAGGACCTCCACCCGCACCCGGGAGCGGGCGAACACGATGGTCTGCACATCGTTTCGGATCAGTTCCTCCGCCAGGCGCCTCGCCTCCAGCACGCTGCTCCGCCGGATGCCGAGGGCCGGGTTGACCACCGGCGGGTTGAAGAAGACGAAATGTTTTTCATCCGTGGGAGCGCCGTTGTTATCCACGAGGGTGACGGAAGAACCTGTCAGTTTTTCCGCGAAGGCCTGCGGATTGGCGATGGTGGCGGAAGACAGGATAAACTGCGGATCGGAACCGTAGTGACGGCAAATCCGCTTCAGACGGCGCAGAACGTTGGCAAAATGGCTGCCGAACACTCCGCGGTAAGCATGGAGCTCATCGATGACAATGTACCGAAGGTTTTCAAACAGCTTTACCCATTTGGTGTGATGGGGAAGGACCGCCTGGTGGAGCATGTCGGGATTGGTCACCACGATGTGGCCGGCTCTCCGGATCGCCTGCCTCGCCGCGGCCGGAGTATCCCCGTCATATGTATACCCTTTGATGTCCCTTCCCATAGCCTCGATCAAGCGGTTTAATTCCGCCATCTGGTCATGGGCCAGTGCCTTGGTGGGAAAGATGTAGAGCGCCCTGGCTTCGGGCTCCTCCAGGATCCGCTGAAGGACGGGCAGGTTGTAACAGAGGGTTTTACCCGAAGCGGTGGGAGTGACCGTCACGATGTTATTCCCTTCCAAGACCTTCTCCACGGCCGTCGCCTGGTGGGTGTACAGTTCCCGGATGCCCCTGGACCGGAGAACTTCCACCAGATCCGGGTGGAGCCGGCGGGGGAAACCGGCAAATCGGGCCGGTTTTGCGGGAACGGTTTCCCAACGGGTCACGTGTTTCCGGATATCGACCCGGCTTTTCATATGATCGATCAACATCTTGGCGTTCATCGGTTTCTCCTCCCTATCCGGAGAATACCGAAAGCACGTTCGGGAATCAAGGACTTCTTCTCTCTTCCAAGGATCCTGACACTAAAAAGCCCCATCCCAAGGAGATGGGTGCTTGGAAGTCCGCCGCCATCACCAGAGGATCAGAGCGACGAGGGTGGAGACGATGAGGCCCGCCACCACCGGGACGAAATTTTTATGGACCAGTTCCATCACGGACACTCCTGCGAATCCGGCCACCGCCACCAGGGAAGACCAGGCGACCAAGGTCCCTCCCCCCGTCCAGATACTCCCCATCTGGCCGATGGCGGCGAGTGTCGCCGGATCCAGCCCCGAGGTTTCGGCGAGGGCCGCGGAAAGTCCGCCGGTCAAAGGCAACCCGGAAAAACCCGAACCGTCCAGCCCCGTGAGCATCCCGATCACCAGGATACCGAAAGCGATGACCCCCCCGCTGTCCGGAATCATCGCCTGGCCCGCCTGGACCAGATCGAACAGGAAGGACGGGGCGTTTTGACCCACGCCAAGGATCTCCCCGGAAAAATCCCCGCTCCCCAGGAAAAAGAACCCGGCGATGGGAACAACGGGACCCATCACCCGAAAAGCGAAGAGGAACCCCTCCACCAAGTACTCGCTGATCTGGTCCGGGGCGTTCCCCCGGGCATGTGCAAAGGTGGAGAGAATAAGCAGCACGGCGGCCACACCCCCGATGAACGCGGCGCCTTCCGCCCCCTCCACCCCCCCTTCGCCCTTTGCCACTTTGGTGTACACCATGTAGCCCATCGCGGACAAAAGGGAGAAGGGCACCAGCACCGCCATCCCTTTCGCGGATGAAAACCGCCCCGGACGGGGTGGAAGCCCCCTCTCTCCCCCGCCGGAGAAAACCAGGGGCTCCGCACTTTCCCGGCCGATCGTTTTCCTCATACTCCCATAAGCCCAAACGAGGGCGACCGAGCCGGTGATCAGAGAGAGAACCATCGCTTTGTCCGCCACAGCCGAGGGGTCGATCCCCCCGGCTTTGGCACTCAAGACCGGGGCCACCTGCATCACGTAATCGGAAGAGAGAGCCATTCCCTGACCGGCGATGGCGATCGTCACCGCTCCCCCCATCGCCGGAAGTCCCGCCCGGATCGCCGGTGGAATCAAAAGAGCTCCGATCAGCGGAACCGCCGGGGTGGGCCAGAAGAACAGGGAAAGGACATAGGTGACCGCCGCCAGGAGAAAATAGGAGACATGGCCGTTCACCATCATTTTCCGGAACGGAACCATCATGATCCGATCCGCCCCAAGATCCTTTAACGAACGGAGCAACGCCGCCATGAAGGTGATGATCAGGAAAATGCCGAACAATTCCCTGGCAGCCACCAGGTTGGCGTTAAAAACGGCCTGAAGGCCGGAAACCAAACTGTCCAGATGAACCCAGACAACCAACAACGTTCCGATCAGGGTGGGCAATACCACGCTCCTCTTCAGGAGCATGGTCAGAATCACCCCCAGGGTCACCGCCGCATAGGTTCCGTGTGCCACTGACAACTCCATGCCCGGGCACCGCCTTTCCCGATGTTTGACGTCGTTTTTCATTTCACCGTATGTAGGCGGTGATCGATCTGTTCCCTGGCAATCCCCCTGTGAACACCGGAAAACCCCCGTCCTTCAACGGGGGTTTTCACCTACAATTCCTTTTCAAACTGGACGGCGTCGAAGTTCTGGCCCGGCCAGCGGGTGACTCCGATCTTTTTGTAACCCATTTTGGAGTAGAGTTTGGGCAACCAGGGATGTTCTTTGGCCGTATCCAGGTAAATTTTCCGGCGACCTCGTTTCCGGGCGCGTTCTTCCGCGTAATCCATCAACATCTTCCCCAAGCCCTGTCCCCTCAGGTCGGGCGAAATGCTGAACCATCCCAAGGTGTCTTTTTTCTCATCGTTTTCCTGCAGACGAACAGTCCCTTTTACCTGATCTTCCTCGTCCACCAGAATATATATCTCATCGCGCTTCAGACTGTGTTCCACTCTGGAGAGCGAAACATCCGTCGCTTCCATGTTGAAACCCTGCTCCCTGATGGGGCGATACGCCCGGTGAAGCTGTTCCCGGATCGCTTGAGCATCTTTGAGTTCGGCTTGGCGAATCGTCCACATGGGTATCTTTCCATCCCTCCCGGTATTGGTTGAAGGCCCACAGGGGAGGCCTTTCCAGGGGGGAATTATATACCCGTGCAACCTTCGGGAAAACCGTTAAACCATGTATGACACTATTTTTTCATATTCCAGTCGTCCCGGCCGTACCGCGACGCCACCAAACGGCGGACGAGATCTTCTTCGTAAGGGGTTAACTCTCCCGGTTCGAGGCGAATGTCCATCCCCTTCTCAAAACCGCGGGTGAAGGCCTCGACCGCCTCTTCCACGGTCACCGGCTCCTCCCTTAATTCATTGATCGCCACCGCTTTTTTCACAAATCCGTCTTTCAGCCGATCTTTCACCCGCTCCGAGGAAAAACGGAGCACGTCGAACAACAGATCCACGTCCAGATCGAGCAGGATGGAACCGTGCTGCAAAATGACACCCTTCTGCCGCGTCTGGGCACTTCCGGCCACTTTGCGCCCTTCCACCACCAGTTCGTAGTTGGAGGGGGAGTCAAAACAGGCCGCCGAACCCAGGGAGGCGTACTTTTCTTTCTCTTCCTCCGTTTCCAGGGGGATCATTTCCGCCTTAAGTCCCAGTTTACGGAACCCTTCCAAAAGACCGGTACTGATCACACGGTAAGACTGGGTGACGGAGGTGGGCATGCCGGGGTAATCTTCCCCCACGATGACACTGTAGGTCACTTCCTTGTCGTGGAGGACCGCCCGGCCTCCGGTGGGGCGCCGGACAAACCCCAGCCCCTTTTTCCTCACCTGTTCCAAATCGATTTCTTTGTTCACTTTCTGAAAGTATCCGATGGACAGCGTGGCAGGATCCCAACCGTAGAAACGGATGGTGGGAGGGGTCTTCCCCTCGCTTTGGGAGATCAGGATCGCCTCATCGATGGCCATGTTTTCAGCGCTGTTTTTCCATCCTGTATTTAAAAGTCGCCAGGTTTTCTCCATTTCACACCAGCCCCTCTTGTTTCGAATCCAGAATCATTTTACCTGTTCATGGGACCGGCGACAAACCATTCATGACAGACGGCCGTTTTAACCCATCCATTCGACGGAGTCCCGGATGGTCTCCTCCAGGGGCCTCCGCTTATACCCCAACTCCCGTTCCGCCTTGGCGGAGTCGTAGTAGACATCCCGCCCGCACAAACGGGCCAAATCCCAGGCCAGCGGAGCTTCCCTTCCCTTCAAAAAGCCCACGGCTTCTCCCCCCACTGCCACTCCCAGGGCGGCCAACCGGGGGAGGGTTCGGATGGTCCTTCCCGTTCCCGCGGTGTCGGCGATCATCTGGAACGCCTCCCGCAGGGAGAGGTTGCTTCCCCCGAGGATATAGCGCTCCCCTGTTCGTCCTTTTTTCGCGGCGAGAAGGTGCCCTTCCGCCACATCCCTCACATCACAGAGATTCACCCCGCTGTCCGGAGCCATCTTCAAACGATCCCGTGCCACTTCCCGGACAAATCCGGGATGGGACTCCCCCAGGATGACGGTAGGATTGACCACCACTCCCGGAAGGCTGCCGGCATCGGTCTCCCTCAACACAATTCTCTCCGCCTCCCGTTTGGCCATGGCATATCCGTTATTCATCCGGTCCCCGTTGAACGGAAAGCTTTCCACCGCCGGCTGGGCGCTCAGGGAGAAGCCCACCGCGGCGGCAGAGCTGGTATGGACGAACCGGTCCACCCCGGAACGGACCGCCTCCCGCACCATGTGTCCGGTTCCCTTCACATGGCTGTCGGTCATCCGCTGCCGGAGCGCTCTCCCCCATGCCACATCCCCCGCCGTGTGAAACACCCACTCCATCCCGCGGGCGCAATTCCGGAGGCTTTCCGGCTCCAGCACGTTCCCCTTGATAAACCTGACCTCTTTTCGCACCGCTTCCGGCAACCGGTCTTTTTTCGACTCCCGCCGGTACAGGACGGACACCTCATGTCCCTGTTCCAGCAGACAGCGAACCAGGTGCCGCCCCAAAAACCCTGTCCCGCCGGTGACCAATACGCGCATCGCCTACGCCCCTTTCCCTCCGGTTAGAATCTTTCTATCACAGCGTAACCCATCGGTTTCGGCCTTGTCGATCTTCATTTTGTCCGCCTCCGATGCCAGTACCGCACGTTCCGGTTATACTTTTTCTTGAATGGGATTCAGCCGCTGCGGCCAAAGAGGAGGCGTAACATGGACGAAATTCTCAGCCGACGGGAGACCGAAGAGGCTCTCCGGCGACACCCCAGGGGAAAAGCCCACGGTCACGAAATTGCGGACAAGCACCGGAAAAACTGCCGTGAAAAGTCCTTTATCCGAAATGAAGAAGGAGAAATCAGCAAGGTGATAGGGCAATGTCTCCCTGTTCCGCATGCTTCCCCCTTCCTGCAGCGTGCTTCTCCCACGTTCAAAAAAGAACCCTGGCTTCCCAGGGTTCTTTTTCACGGTCCTTCACTCCCCGTAGGTGAGGCCATGGCCGTAGTCATACAGGCCCGGAATGGTGACCGGCAGTTTGCCCGCGGGTGGGTGGGTCCCAAACAGGGTGTCCACCGCGGCCTCAAGGGAGACGGAACGGAAGCCGTAGGCGGTCACATAGGCCTCTGCACCCGGGAAGTCCTTGATGTCATAGGGGTTTCGGAAAGCGACCACCACCATGGGTTTGTCCAGTTCCTCCAAGGCCCGGACCAGCTTCGACTGTTGCGGATACAGGCTGGCGGAATAAGTCCCCACCAGGAGGATATCCTGCCCTTTTGCCATCTCCACCGCTTCTTCAATCACCGCGTCCGACGGATTGACCGGCCGGACGTGCATTTCCTCCGTATTGGCGTGATATTTCTCCACCCGGTCCCGGAGGGAAAACTGGCTGATAATTCCCAGCTTTTTCTCCTCGTCCATCTTCAGGGGGAGAAGGTGGTGATCGTTTTTCACCAGGGTGATGGACCGGTTGGCCAATTCCCGGGCTTTTTCCAAGTGTTCCGGTGTCCCCACCCGTTCCGGCACCCGGTCCACATCCACCTGCCGCTCACGGAACAAACCGTATTTTGCTTTTACCCTCAGGATTCGGCGGACCGATTGGTTGATTCGTTGCTCGGAGATTTCACCGGAACGGACAGCCTCCGTGATCGTATCCGCCACTTCGATCTGCTCGTCCGCCGTCATGGCGGGGGTCAGCAGGATGAGATCCGCACCTGCGTCCACCGCTTTCAACGCCGCCTGGGGAACACCGCCGAAATAATCGGCCACTCCGGCCATGGTCATGGCATCGGTGATGATCAACCCTTCATATCCCATCTCTTTCCGCAGGAGTCCGGTCAGTATCGGCTTGGACAGGGTCGCCGGCAGATCCGGCGTGTCATCCAGGGCGGGAACGTGGATATGAGCCGTCATGATCGCGTCGATTCCTTCGTCAACGGCCCGCTGAAAGGGCACCAGCTCCACCTTTTCCAGCTCGCCCCTGCTCTTGTCGATCACCGGAAGCCCCAGGTGGGAATCCACGTCCGTATCCCCGTGACCCGGGAAGTGTTTGGCGGTGGCAATCACCCCGTTATTTTGGTACCCACGGATCGCTTCGGCTCCCAGATCCGCCACCAGGCCCGGATCCTCCCCGTAGGAACGAACCCCGATCACCGGATTGTCCGGGTTGACGTTGACATCGAGCACCGGGGCCAGGTTCATGTTGATGCCCACCGCCCGCAGTTCTTCCGCCGTCAGCTTTGCGGCTTCACGAGACCCCGCCGGATCCCGTCCCGCTCCCAGAGCCATGTTCCCCGGCAGTTCCGTGGCACCCATGGTCATACGGGCCACCACGCCTCCCTCCTGATCGGTGGAAATCAACAAGGGCAGCTTCAGTCGGGTGTCCATGGCGATCTCCTGAAGCCCGTTGGTGAGGCGCGCGGTCTGCTGCGGTGTCTGAACGTTATCGGAGTAGGAAAAAAGGATCACGTTTCCCGCATGGGCGTCCGTCAGCAACCGCCGGATCTCCTCCGTCGGCTCCGATCCGTAGAAGCCCACCATCATCATTTGACCGACCTTCTCCTCCAGGGTCATGTCCTTCAGGATTTTGTTCACGTTGATTTTTTTTGCCTTCTCCTCTTTGACCGCCCCCGCCGGTGTGGCGAACCATGTCACCGCGAGCGCCAAGACCAGGAACAACACCACTGCCTTCCGATATCTCAACCTCTCCCTCTCCCTTCGGTATTGATAGGTACGGCCTGTATCTATTATTCTAAATTTGTTCCCAAAAGTTTGAAAGGGTTTAATTTTTCGTATTTAAGGGGGTGGCAGGGTGTCTCAGCCAAGCTACACGGATTACAAACGTTGGTCGTCCCGCCTTTCCAAACCCTTCGCTTATCTGGACCTCGACCTCCTGGAAGAAAACATGAGGAAGATCCGGGAAGCCGGAGGCGGAAAACGAATTCGCCTGGCCAGCAAATCCCTTCGCAGCGTGCCGGTGATCCGGTATATCCTGGATTCCGGCGATCCCTTCCGGGGGGTGATGTGCTATGCGGCAGAGGAAGCCCTTTTCCTGGCACAGAGGGGACTGGACGATCTCCTCGTCGCCTATCCCGTCTGGGATGCCGGAGCCATCCGGGCCGTCGCCGCTGTGGTGAAAAAAGGTGCTTCCCTTACCCTGATGGTGGACTGTCCGGAACATGTGGACCGAATCGCCGCTGTTGCCCGGGAAGAGGGGACCGTGCTCCCCGTCTGCCTCGACATGGATCTCTCCGTCTCCTTCCCCGGCCTTCATTTCGGTGTCCACCGCTCCCCTCTCTCCTCACAGGAAGACTTTCTCAGAGTGGCGGATCACATCCGGCAATCGGAACATGTGAGGTTGGACGGAGTGATGGGATACGAGGCGCAGGTGGCCGGTGTGGGGGATCGGGTGCCCGGCCAACCTTTGAAAAACGGCCTGGTTCGCCTGCTGAAACGACACTCCGTCCGCCGGACAGCCCGGTTGCGGAAGGAGTGGGTTTCGGCCCTTCGAAATCGGGGGCACCAACTTCGCTTCATCAACGGCGGGGGCACCGGGAGCCTCCGTGAGACCGCGATGGAGGAAACCGTGACCGAGGTGACGGTGGGATCGGGGTTTTACGCCCCCCTGCTCTTCGACCACTACCGTTCCTTCCGGTACCGGCCGGCCGCCGGCTTTGCCCTGGCAGTCACACGCAAACCCAAACCCGGCCTTTATACTTGTTCCGGCGGCGGATTCGTCGCCTCGGGAGCGGCGGGCCCGGACAAACTCCCCCGGCCCGCCCTGCCGGAAGGCGCCCGCCTCACTCCCCTCGAAGGAGCCGGAGAAGTCCAGACCCCCGTCCGGTGGGAAGGATCCCCGGAACTGGAGCTGGGTGACCCGATTTTTTTCCGCCACGCCAAAGCGGGAGAGTTGTGTGAACACTTCCGGGAACTCATCGTCGTCTCCGGCAGGAACGTGGTGGACCGATTTCCCACCTATCGGGGGGAAGGGAGGTGCTTCCTTTGAAGCAACCCATTTCCAACTGGTCCGGCTCCGTCCGTTTTTCCCCCGGTGAAATCGCGCGGCCCGGAACGGAAGAAGAGGTCTCCGCACTCATCCGCTGCGCCCGGAATTCGGGTCAAACCATCCGGACGGTCGGGTCCGCCCACTCCTTCACCCCCTTGGTGGAAACCGACTCCATCCTGGTCTCCCTGGAGCGGATGGAAGGGGTGGAAGAGGTGGATTTCGACAGGAAACTCGCTTCCGTTCGAGCCGGTTCCACACTGAAAACCCTGGGCAACACCTTCCTCCATCAAGGTTGGTCCTTCGAGAATCTGGGGGACATCAACGCCCAATCCATCGCCGGTGCTGTCAGTACAGGCACCCATGGTACGGGGGTCCGACTGGGCTGCCTGTCGGAACAGGTGGAATCCCTCACGCTGGTCCCCGCCGACGGGATATCCATCCACTGCTCGGCGGAGCGGAACGCCGAGCTCTTCCAAGCCGCCCGCGTCTCCTTGGGAAGCCTCGGAATCCTGACCCGGATCCAACTCCGGGTGAAACCGTTGTACCGGCTGCGCTACGAAAGCCGGCGACTTCCGCTGGGAAGCGTGATGGAAAAACTGGAGGAACACAAAGCAAATAACCGGCATTTTGAGTTCTATTGGTTTCCCTACACCAACACGGTCCAGGCCAAGTTCCTGAACCCGACCGAATCACCCGCCTCCGGCAAGGGTTGGTGGTCTTCCTTCAACAAACTCGCTCTGGAAAACGGAGCGTTCTGGATTCTCTCGGAAGCGGCCCGGCTGGTTCCCCGGCTCTGCCCGGCGGTCAGTCGGATCTCCGCCCGGGGGGTCCCCCGGTTCGAAGAGATCGGAGACAGTCAGTCCCTCTTCGTCACCCCCCGCCTCGTCCGTTTCAATGAGATGGAGTACGGCCTACCGGCGGAGGCTCTCCCATCCGTCCTGGAAGAGATGAAAGCTTCCATTCAACATCACCGGTTCCCCGTTCATTTCCCTGTGGAAATCCGGTTTGTCAAAGGGGACGACATCTGGCTCAGTCCCGCATATGAACAGAACTCCGCCTTTGTTGCCGTCCATATGTACAAAGGGATGCCCCACCGGGACTATTTCGCCGCGATGGAACGAATCTTTCTTCGATACGGGGGGCGCCCCCATTGGGGAAAGATTCACAGTCTGGAAGCGAAAGACCTGGCCCGCCTCTACCCCCGATGGGAAGACTTTCTCCGTGTCAGGCGGAAGCTCGACCCGGAAGGACTCTTTCTCAACCCTTATCTGCGGCGGATCTTCGGGGTGGAGTGACGGATCGACTGTGCCCGCTTCCCAATGGACAACCCTTCTGCAGAAAAAAAGCGGGCCGGCATCAGCGGGCCCGCGTTCCATATTCAGATATCGGATAGAATGGGAGGTGCCGTGCCGTCTTACGCTTCCACCGGCTCCAGGTTTTCCGCTTCCTCCCGGGTGTAGGGACGGGAGCGGATCAGAAACCGGATCCCCAAGGGAATCTCCAGGGAAAAGGAGGCCCCCCTTCCCTCAGTGATGTCCACGGTAAGCTGGGTGTGTTTCCAGTATTCGAACTGGGAACGGGACATGTAGAAGTCACATCCGTGGATTTCACCCAAGCGGACATCGCTCAGACCCGTCCGGAATTCCCCTTTCCGAAAACACAT
>NZ_QBKR01000024.1 GCF_003054245.1 Melghirimyces profundicolus | reverse complement strand
TTACGCGGAAGATCACTCAGAAGACCGGTGACATAACGTTCAAGGGTTTGCCGGGGTTCCTCCCGGCTAAAAACTTCACGATAGGGCTTCAGGAAATCCATCAGTTCCGGGACGGGTTGACGAATCGCTTTTGGAATACGTTTGGAATCCATGATCTACCACCTCGGAGACATCTTTCGACAAATCCGAGGATTCATCCTTCAAGACTCAAAGCAGTACTAGGAGACGTCGCACTTCTGGAACCGTCAGGCCTGTTTCCAAGCGATGTCCCGCTTCCTCCAATCGATACTGTTGTAGTTCGACCGCCTATTCAACTTTTTTAATCACATCACTTGCATACGGATGGACCGTCATCACCATTTCATATAAACTCCCCCGCAAGCCTCTCGGGGGATGGTGTTCGTTTGTCAGACCGTCGTTAGCTTGTCTCTTTTAAATCGGCGATCAGCCTTCGAATATCCCTCGGATCGTATAAAGTCATGACTGACTCGTAAGAGGCGTCGTCCGCTGGCAGCAAATAACCCGGATAATCATTTGCGTACCCGATGATCCAGCGGCTCGTGGGCAAGCGGGTCCGCTCCCTTTGATCCTTCAGGAATGAGCACAGCGGGAGTTCGCCGGGGACCCAATGGATCGTCCACGGGCCGATTTTCCATGTCGACACTTCCAAAGAGAAGGGAGAAAGGGTCACCTTGGAACGGGCCCGAATCCCTTCCATAATATCATGCGGCAACGATAGATCAGAAGCTGGTTCTTGCGGTGGGAGTTTCGGGCGGAGAGAATAGGAGCTTACGCTCACGTCTATAGTTGAGGGGTGGAATTCCACTTCCCCACGGCCATGGTTCAAAACATCCATAGTTTGTTCGGCCAATCGATTAGCAAACCGTTCCAGTTCCCAGACGCTCGATTCCTGACGGGTATACCGGGTACTGATGTCTGCGGCTGGTCCGTTCCAGATCCCGCCGATGAGATATCCCCGTTCCATCAACTGTTGTGCCGCCGTGCCGTGAAGATCAGGGCTGATCCATGTGTGGGAACGGCTGAGCACCGTGGGATGACAAGGGAAATTCACCCAAAAAATCGGTGGTTTTTCAACACAGATGAATGTCGCCACTTGAAGGGGAAGCCAACGAAAAGCGCCCGGCTTCCGACGACTGGCCCCAATGTTTGGAACTGCGTGACTGCAGAGCCGAATCACCGCCAGATCATCCAAAGACTCCAGAGCGTCCCGAAGCGCATCCGCGATCACACGGTAACTCTCCTCGTCTGGCTCCATTGCTGCGATCACATCCGAGAACACACGGGCCATCACATCTTCTTCACAAAACGCGGCGATGGTCGAAGAATGGGAATGCGTCGAGGTGATGGCAATGTGGTCGCGATGAATCAAACCGTTGTCTTGAATCTTCCCTTTCATCCGCTCGGCCCATTGTTTCCCAACGGCGAGACCGTCGAGCAAAATGGCCGCATAAAGCTGACCCGTTCCGTTTTCCAATACGGTGACCCGAACATAGAGCGGCCTGTGTTCAGCGGTGGCATACCGAAGGGGGCGGTAACCGGATAACGCCCCTCGCTGGGACTTCCACCTTCGGGCAGCCATTCCGACTCTCATCCGATTCACCTGCCCATCTCAGGGAAAGGTTTTGATCCCATCCTTGCCCGCTTGGATCGCCTTCTCCACCGCCTGCTCAGTCGACAGATGCTCCCGTCCGAGAAGAACCTCCAGGAGCATCGGCAGATTGGTGCCGGCTATGACGCTGGCTCTCTCCATTTCCCGGGAGAGCAGCGCGCTGACTTTAAAAGGAGTTCCTCCCGCCAGATCGGTGAAAAACAGAATGCCTGTCGCCGGTTGGAGTCCGGCGACGGCACCCTTCAGTTTTTTCTCCAGATCTTCGGTGGAATCTTGGGGATCAAAAGAAACATCGGCGGTTTTCCGCTGTTTCCCTACAACCAGTTCCACCGCGCTTCTTAATGCGGATGCAAATCCTCCATGTCCGACAATCACGACTCCGATCAAAAGGGATCCCTCCTGTTACAAAACTCCGAAGTACTTTCCGGCGACGCCGATCAGGACTGTGATTCCAATCAATTTCAGCGGGGAATACCCCTTCTTCAACAGGAAAAAGATCAGCAACGTATAGGTTAAGGGAAGCAGGTTGGGCATCACCTTGTCCAACAGTTCTTTTTGGATCTCAAATGACTCCTTGCCGATCGGAATCTTCGCCGGAGTGCTCAGTTTCACATACGAAGCGATCATTCCGCCCACGACCGTGAGTCCGACGATGGAGGCGGCTCTGGAAATGGCTTGGGTCCCGGATTTCAGCTTCTGAAGCGCTTTGACACCCGTGTTGTATCCGTAAAAAATCCCTCCGAACCTCAACATCAGGTGAATCGCGTTAAAGGTCAACAGGAAGACGATCGGTCCGGCAAGGCTGCCCTCCATCGCAATCGAGGCACCGATCCCCGCCGTGATCGGCAACAGCGTCAGCCACGCGACCGCATCCCCGACACCTCCGAGCGGCCCCATCATCCCGACCTTGATTCCGCGAATCGCGTCCGGTTTTTCCCTGGACTCCTCCATGGCGGCGACAATGCCGAGAATCGGTGTCACCAGGAAGGGGTGCGTATTGAAAAAGTCGAGGTGACGTTTCATCGCGTCGGACAACTCTTCCCGCTTCCGATAGATCTTCTTCAGCGCCGGCATAAGGCTGTACAGCCAACCGCCAGCCTGCATGCGCTCATAATTGAAGGAAGACTGCAAAAAGAAGGAGCGGACGGCCATGCGCATCAAATCTGTTCGCGAAAGACGCTTTTCCGGTTGGTCGGCGTTGGCGGTCCGAGTATTCGTTTGCTCTTCAAATGCCACTTGTCTTCTCCTCCTTTGCAAACGGGGTCTCCCGTTGATAGAAATCGTACAAGGCGAAGGCTAGTGCCAAGATGGCCAACCCCAACAGACTGATGTCGGAATAGGTGACGATGGCAAAACCGGCGATCAAGAAGGCTGTATATTGCTTTTTCAGCATCACGGTAAGCAACATGGCAAACCCGATTGCCGGCATCATCCCGCCGGCCACCGACAATCCTTCCATCAACCAGGAAGGCAGGCTCTCCACTAAAGAACTGGCGGCTTCCACACCGTAATAAATCGGCAGGAAAGCAATAATGGTATTGAAAATAAACAGAACACCCATGCCGGATAAATTCAGCCAATCGATCGCCCGATCATTGGATCGTTCCGCATAGCGATCCATCTTATGCATGACGGGGGAGTAGACCGTAAAGAGCAAAGTGATCGCACCCTGAACGGCCACCGCGAACGGAACGGCGATGCTGACGGCCACTTTTGGATCCTGATCGAGCAAGATGGCGAAAGCGGTACCCATGATGCCGCCAATCACCACATTGGGAGGTTGAGCGCCCGCCAACGGCACCATCCCCATCCACACCAACTCCAACGTGGCCCCGGCGATCAAACCGGTTTGAAAGTCACCCAGAATCAACCCGACCACCATCCCCGTCACGATCGGCCGGTGAAGATGCGTCAATCCGTTGAATTGATCGATTCCTGCGATCCCCGCCCATAAAGCGATTAACAGCGCTTCTGTGAACATTGAGATGTCCCCTCCTTCTAAGGAAATAACATCGGACACTATTCCGTCTCCTGAGAAGCTTGATAAATGGCGTAAAAAGCCTAACTTAAAAATGAAAACTAGCCACTTTTAGTATTTGTCAGTATCTCGTTCTTTTTCCTCGAATGCCAAAATCCGTACACGAGCAGGGCAACAAACGGAACAAAGAAAAGTATTTCGATTCCCGCCTTTACGAACATAGCGACCAGCGACAAAACGATAATCCCGTCAGGGACAAGAAAGGCGATTCCGTTGACACCGTACTCCTCCAATCCTAAAACCGGATAAAAGAGGGCAACTGGAATCGTCAGAACGAGTCCGTATATGAACCCGGAAAAAGCAGCCCCTCTTCTTCCGCCGAGTACGTTTCCGAATATACCAGCCACGCCGCCAGTAAAAAATCCTCCAATGATCGAGGGCAGTGGAATGACCGTGTTCAAAACATTGGAGACAAACATCCCTGCGACCATCCCGACAATACAGCAGAGAAAACCAATCATTAAAGCTGTCGGCGCGTAAGGAAAAACGATCGGGCAATCAAGGGCAGGTTTGGCACCTGGCACTAACTTCAGCGCAATTCCCCGGAAAGCCGGGACGATCTCTCCCAAAAACATGCGCACGCCTTGCAGCAGGATGAGAACGCCAGCCGCAAAGCCAAAAGCTTGTATGATCGTAAACGTAAACCATCCCTGCTCGTCGCTCAACGTTTGCACGAAATCCGGTCCCGCCGCAACCGCTGTGACAAAATAGATAACTAACATGACGAGCGAAATCGAGATCGCCGTATCCCGGAAGAAATCCAACCCTTTCGGTAATTTTACATCCTCGCTCGATTTCTGCGCATCCCCGACAGCTCTTCCGATCCAGGCGGACAAGACCACACCCGTTGTCGTTAGATGCCCGTACGCCATTTCGTCGGAACCTGTCAGCTTTTTCATAATCGGCTGGGCGAGAGCAGGAATCATTGTTAACGTCATCCCTTGCAGGATCGATCCGTACATGATCGTTTCCCACTCGGAAACTCCCATATCGTAAAACGCCCAAGACAAGCCTCCCGCCATGATCCACATCATGTGACCTGTTAAGAAAATATACTTAAACGGAGTAAAACGCGCGAGTAACACGTTGATCAAAAAGCCGATGGCCAAAATAAAAGAGGTCGTACGAGCGATAACAGCGACTTTTTCCGTAAGTGCCCCGATAACCGCTTCATCAAAAGGTACGACGCCGGTCAAACCGAACCCTTTTGTAAACATCTCGCTGAACGGTGTCAAATAATTAGAAATCAAACCGGCACCGCCTGTGAGAATTAACAACCCTAAAATCGTTTTAATAGTACCCTTCACAGTGTCAGACAACGACTTCTTTTGTGCCAACAGCCCGGCGAGAGCGACGAGACCGAGCGTAATCGCCGGAGTGGTCAGCAGTTCGATCACAAGGTTCAACACTGCTCACCTCTTCGCTTTATGGTTTAAATAAGTCAATAGCTTCTCCCTGATTTCTTGTTTGTCTGTCATGTTTTTCAGGAAAATGACATCGCTTTCAATACCGGAAAACTGATTTTGCATCTCAGTGGAAGTAACAAACAAGTCAGCCACTCTCCCCGTGATCGAGCCGATGTCTGACGCTTCCACCTCTGCATTGAACCCGACTTCGTTTAAAATGTCGTCAATCGTCATTTTCACCATGAGACTCGTCCCGAACCCCATGCCGCAAACCGTTACGATCTTCATTTGATGACCTCCTGGAACAATATATCTTTTTTACAAACACGTAATGCGCTTCTTGTACGCTTTAATGTACTCACGGTTAATGGCGTCACCTTCGTCTAAATTGGAACTCACCCAAACAGGCGGTGTTAAACCAGCTTGTACCAGCTTGTTGACGGTTTCGACAATGAGCGCTTGTAGGAGTGTAAACCCGATTATCGAAGATACCGGGCCGAATTTTGCCTGCAGCCCTTCCAATTCCATCACGGCATCGCCTTTCGGCGCTTTACTGTCGAGAACGACATCCGCAATGTTCAACAGTTTCTTTCCGCTGGCATGACGCGATTTTACCCCTAGTGAAAACAAGCTGGAAGTGAGCGCAATGACGGACAATCCACGTTTTTTTGCTTCCAGTGCCATTTCAACCGGTACAGCGTTGCGACCGGACGTCGAGGCGATCAATACGACTTCTCCTGGATGTGTTTCTTGATGTTCCCATATAAGTGAAGCGTAGCCTTCCAAACGCTCGAACCAGGTACTCTTCGGGGCAGTCGGACGCAAGGATAGACTCGACTCTAAAATTGGGTTAACGGGAACCAGTCCGCCAGCGCGGTAAAAAATTTCTTCGGCATACATTTGCGAGTGCCCGCACCCGAATACGTGCAACACACCGTCCTGTTTGATCGCATCGGCAATTAATCCCGCTCCTTCGTCAATCGAGTGCACTTGCTGTTTACATTGTTCGATTAACTGTTCCACTTGTTTAATGTACTGAATGGCTAACATGTGATTTCCTCCTCTAATTAACGCATTCCCTTAAAACCGCCAGCACTTCGGCTACAGACGAAGAAGACCGCAATTTGTGAATGCACGCTTCGTCGTTCAATAACGTCATCAATTGTGACAACGCCTTTAAATGCTGGTTATCATCGACAGCTCCAAAAGCAAAAATTAAGTGTACCGGATCTTTTTCCGTATTTCCGAACGAAACGCCTTCCCGGCAAACGAGCAAACTCATACACACTTCCTGTACCCCGTCTTCTGGACGTGCGTGCACTAAGGCGATCCCCGGTGTAATCACCACGTAAGGACCGTGTTCTTTGATCACCTGGGTCATGGCGGTTATATACTGTTCCTCCACGGCTCCTTCTCTAAGTAGCATTTCTCCTGCAATTTTTACAACTTCTTCCCAATTGGAGCAGCGATGTACAACTTTGATAGATTGTTCATGTAGCAAATCTTGCAGCACAGGTCCCTCATCCTCTCCCATACGATGCTCTTCCTTATTCGATGTGGGGAATGGCAGTAGGTGGAATCGTTCATCAAGTCCCTCCTTCTCGCTTCTAAATCAGACTGATGATATTCTGCCCTTTTTCACTCGGCACGCGCCGAATCTCCAACTGGACACCCAACTCATGCAATTCCCGAAAGGTCTTCTTGTCGTCCTCGTCCACCGACACGGTACTCGTCAATTGCTCCTTTCCCTCTGAATAGTGCATATTACCTATGTTGACCCTTCGGATTGGAACTCCCCCTTTCACCAGTTTCAAAACGTCCTGCGGTGTCTTGACGATCAAGGCAATCTTTTGCTCTTCGGATGCCAAACCGATTTTGTCAATGGTCTCTTGAATCGTGAAATAGCGCGTTTCCATTCCCGACACAGCCATGTCCATCAGGCTTTGCTGTATCGAATCCCCCGCCACTTCATCATTGGCGACCACGATCAGGTTTGCTCCCACATGATTGGACCAAGTGACGGCAACTTGCCCGTGAATGAGCCGGTTATCGATTCGGGTCAGTAAAATGTTCGGCATTCCGTACCCCCCCCTTTTTTGAAAACGCATTCATTTTTGGCGTTGCCAACAACATCAGCTGAAAAACGCCTTCCATCTCCTCTTTTTTCACGCGATCCAATTCCCCCGGGGCTGGGGTTGTCAGGACCGGTCTCCACCTTTCTGTGCGGATCTCTGGTGATTTTCCGCCCGTATCCAGAAAATTTTTTCAAGGGCCACCTTTTTAACCGCCTCTCGTGCGCTTCGGAAGATTTTTCGCGGGTCCGACTCCCCGGGATGTTCGGTCAGAAAGCGGCGAAGCTCGTCAGCGAAGGCACGTTTCAATTCGGTGGAGAAGTTGACTTTACAGATGCCGCGGCGAATCGAGCGATGAAGGTCCTCCCGGGGAACGCCGGAGGCACCGTGCATGACCAAGGGAATTCCGGTGCGCTGGGAGATGGATGCCAGGCGTTCCAGGTCCAGACGAACTTCTTCCTGGTACGTACCGTGGGCCGTCCCGAAGGAAGGAGCCAGAAAGTCAACCCCGGTGGTCCGGACGAAAGTTTCCGCGGCGGCGGGGTCGGTGTACCTCCCGGTGCTCCTTGTCTCTTCCGCCTCGCCGATCGTTCCCAGTTCCGCCTCCACCGGGACATCGACAGCATGGGCCAATTCCACTGCTCTTTTCACCAAGGCCACGTTCTCTTCAAAAGGGAGGTTTGATCCATCGATCATCACTGAAGTATATCCCGCCCGCAGGCAGCGGGCGACAGTGTTGAAGGAATCGCCGTGATCCAAATGGAGGGCGACCGGTACCGCCGCCTGTTCCGCTGCGATGCGGACCATGGACGCGAGGTGGGCTAACCCCATATGATGAACCGTGGCGGGGGTGGTTTGCATGATCACGGGAGACCCCGTTTCTTCTGCCGCCTCCACCACCCCTTTGACGATCTCCAGATGGTGGGCGGGGAAGGCGGGCACGGCGTATCCGTCACGGTACGCCTGAAGTAGCATCTCTTTCGTTGTGGTCAGAGGCACGGTTATTCCCCCTTGTCGTCATCCAACACGACCACCGGGTTCAGGTTCCGGGGACGGTCCGGATCGAGTCCCATCTTCAGGGTGCGGTGATAAGCCGTTAGCTGTAGAAAGGGCATGTAGAGGAGCGCCCGGCTTCCGTCGCTCAACCCGGGGGCGAGATCTAGTTTGTGATCGGCGGAAAAGCCGTCCAGCCCTTCCCCGAGCACTACCACATCGGCTCCGTGACGGCGCAGGTCCTCCGCCAAATCCCGATCGTAGGGCCGGGTGGATCGCCGACTCAGGAGGAACACCCGGCACCCTCCCCGAATCACCGAGATGGGGCCATGCCGAAATTCTAGGGGATTGAAGGCCTCGGAAAAGACTTGGGTCATTTCTTTCATCTTCAGCATTCCTTCGCTGGCGAGGCCGAAATAAGCCCCCAGTCCAAGGTAGATCATGTGGTTGAAGCGGAGATCTCCTCCTAGGGTCCGGGCCAACTCATCCGCTTCCAAGATTCCCGCCTCGCCCAACCGGGGAAGTTGACGAAGTTCGCCCAGGAGTGTCTCGTCCCTGGAGACCCAAGCGGCGAACAGCTGTAAAGCAAACAGCATATTGGTGAAGCTTCCGGTCATCACCACGCTTTGTTCGCGGATGTGGGGAAGGATGATGAACTGCTCGGCCGCCTGGACCGACCGCCCGGAGGGGTTGCTGGTCACCGCGAGGCACCGGGCTAAACCCCGCTTGCGGACTTCGCGGAGGGCCCTCACCAATTCCGTGGTGTTTCCAGAACGGGAGAGACCGATCACCAGGGCGGGCGATTCGGTGATCACCGATCGGGGATGGAGCATCACATCGGAGGCGGGGATCGCCCTCGACAGAATTCCGGTTTGCTCTTGAAAAAAGGAGGCGGCAGCGATGGAGAGATAATAGGAGGTCCCGCACCCCGTGAAAATGACTTCCCTGGGGGCAGTGTCCCGGAAAAAGCTCAGGAGGCGTTCCCGCTCCCCACCTAAGGAGTTGATCGTGGTTTCCCAAGCCGCCGGTTGCCGCCGGATTTCGTCATAAGTGACAGGTTGATTCATGAAACTCCTCCCTCTTTTTTGAATATACCTCACAATCTATCCTATATTAGATGGGTTGATGGGTCAAGTTGAAGGAAGCTAGAAGTTACAGGAGTTCCGTGTAAAACCGGCAACGGTCCCCCCGGACGACGGAACGGCAGAATTCAACGGGGTAACGTTTTCCGTCATAGGCGATCCGGTCCAGCAATAAAGCCGGGTACCCCTCGGGAACGTCAAGGTATCTGCTTTCGTAATCCCGGATCAGAACAGGCTCAAATATTTCTTTGGCTCGTGTGATGAGGATGCCGTGCTGCCGGTCCAGATAATCATACAGGGAACTGTGTTCCAATGTTTTTCGGTCCATGTCCGGGACCCGCGCCCTGGGAAGATAGGACGTCTCCAGGATGATCGGCTCCTCTCCTGCACAGCGAAGGCGCCGCAGCATCCAGATCTCGGCAGGTTCCTCCAGCTGCAAGTATTGGGCCACGCTCGGTTTGGCACGGGTTTTCTCCAGAGCCAGGACAACGTCTTTCGGCTCAAGGCCATGGGCTTTTAGAACCTTGCTGAAACTGTAGAAACCGGTGAGGGAGTGCTCGATTTTCGGTAAGGAGACAAAAGTGCCCCGCCCTTGCTCACGATGGAGCAACCCTTCCCGAACCAGATCGTCCAATGCCTTGATCACGGTGTTCCGGCTCACCAGATACCGTTTCCGCAGCTCGTTTTCTGAAGGGATCCGGTCTCCGGGTTTCCACTCCCCAGACTCGATCTGCTCTTTGAGAAATTCCTTCAGCTGATGGTAGAGAGGAATGACGCTTTCCGAGTTCAGCTGTTTCACCATGATCTTTTCTCCCCCATTCGTAAAACGTTGTCATATCATAAGCTTTACATCGAAGACTCTCCGAAATACCATTCTACGAGGGCATTGCTAGTGATGTCCTCTAAGGACGGGGAAGGGGACACTTTGCGCTACCGCTCAGGGCACTATCGTGACAATGGCATCTGAAAAAGCCAGAGGCTGATCGCTAGGCGAATTCGCCACCCTTGTAGGATTTACTTTAAACTCTAGATGAGCAAATCAGCTAACAAAAATAACCAGAATCAGACTCACTTAAGCAATGTTCAGCTGCTCTTTGACCTGTTTCAGAGGAACCGCTTGTTGGAATTGATGGTAAATCCAATCCAACAACCCGTGCTCCCGTCGGTGACGGATGCGTTTGAGACCGAGCGATTCGTCCCCGCTTCCGGTTTCGGCGCAATAGAAAAACGTCAACAAAAGCAGGATCCAGAAGCGCTCGATCGCACGAACGGATCGGATTCGGTAACGATCAAAGGCATACTTTCCCTTCATCTGTTGAAAGAAGGTCTCTATTGCCCAGCGGTTTGCATAGCGCATCAGGATCTCTTCCTCATCCAGAGAGACGTCTGTGGACAAATAATACCGAAGAGTGGAAGGATGACCGAAGGAATCTTCCGGCCACGTCAAGAGCACCACCGCATTGGCGATCCCATTAAGAGCCCCTTCGTAGCGGAACACCCGGTAGGAAGCGTTCCCCACCGTCACGAGGCGGGTATCGGCTTTTCGGATGTGACCGGCGAAAGCGGAGCCCGGGATCCGGATGCCCTGAGGAAACAAGATCCGGTTGGTTTTGAGCCCACCGATGACTTGTAACCCCTTGGTCGAGGCGAGATCGACGATCTTCACCGATGTGTACCAGGAATCCATCAATAAATAAGTCGGGTGTTCGAATACGGGGAGGGTCTCGAGAAGTTCGCATGCCAGAGCGATTTTGCCCACTCCACTTTTGTCATATCGCCGGAACGCAAAGGGAAGACACCGATCCCCGCAACGAAGCAACAGAACCACGACCTGGTGCCCCCAAACCGGACCGCCTTTTCCGTGTGAGAAGTGAAAGTCCGCTTGCTGAATCGCCGACATCGCCCGTGACGAAGGCTTGGTTTTCTCGCAAACGGAATCATCCAGAATCGCGTAAATGGGGAGACCGGTTCGCTTGGCGTGCTGCTGAATCTTGCGCAAAGATCGCTGGTTCAGGTGACGCTGCATCCACTGTTCGTCCCATACCCCTCGATGGAGGAAATGGCTTAACGTCGTCCGGTGTCGACGTTCACGACTCAAGGTGTGCACATCGGTCAGTGTCCCGGAAAATCCTTTCTGTGTAACGGCATCCATAAAGTGAATGAGGTGTTCGAACACAGGCTTAGACAGGTACAGAGGAAAACGTTGCTCCGTCAAATAGTGGCGGATCTCTTCATGGTATGGTAGATTGAGAGTACGAGACATGATCTTGGCTCCTTTGGTGGATGTGTTGTGGTGACTCTATCCATACCATAAAGAGCCGAGCCGTTCATGTCTCTACTTTTTTGTCAATGGAAATTTCTTGATCCGCTTTTGCTCATCTAGAGTTTAAATGAAATGAAAACGAAGCGATCAACTTTCTATCCGGGCTACTGGTTGACTCAAAAGTCCCTGAACTAACCTTATACCTACAACACCCAATACCGAATTGCTTGCGCGACGCCATTTTCCACGTTAGATCCCGTTATCCAGTCAGCAGCCTCTTTTACTATGTCTTGAGCATTTCCCATTGCTACACCGCAGCCTGCTTCCTTAATCATGGCGATATCATTAAGGCTATCACCCATCGCTATAACCTCATCCATCGATATACCGAGTCGACGGCAAACGTTGATAAGCCCTTTCGCCTTATTAACACCTGCTGCATTTACTTCAATGTTAGTCGGACTGGAATTGCTGATTTCAAGCTGATGATTTTGAGAGAGTTCCTCTAAAACCCTTTCTCTCACCACATCATCATCTATATCAAATCCGTACTTCAGCCACTGGTGTAAGGAGATATCCGTCGGAAATTCTTCACGCCACACCTTATCAATGGTTACAGCCCAGAACCGGGTCTTATATTTTTTCGTTAACTCCCACATCGTTTGAATACAAGCAACGTCAAGTATGTTTCTTTCCAACAAGTTTCCTGCACAATCCCATATCTCACTGCCATTTACCGTGACAAGATATGAGTCAAGTTTAAGGGACTCAGCAAATTGTGAACAAGTGGAAATGGATCGGCCGGTACTTAAAACGACATGAATTCCCTTTTCGCGGGCTTCTGCAATCGCTTTACGATTCGCCTCAGAGATTTGTCCTTTCTCATTTAAAAGTGTCCCATCGATATCCAATGCGATGAGTTTGAATTGCTTTTTTATATTGTTACTGGACACTAATGAACACACCTTTCAACAGAAATACGAGGGAAATACAAGCAGTTCGCCGCCGAACAGAACAGTTAAACTGCACAATTCATCTCAATTTATCATTCATACGAATCACTATACCGTCTATTATAAAAGAAAAAGAAAGAATAGACGAATGGGATCCCGTTGTTCTTGACGTAACAGAAGGTGATTCCACAATCTTATTCGATTCCGCGAAAAAACTGTGTGGCCGCATATATTTTCTTAATGATGCCCGCACCGGGAGTCTAGCCTTTTGAGCAGGTGCCTTATCGCCGGATGGAGAACCCTCCCTCACCGCTGATCATGGATTGAACCTCTTCTTCGGAACAGATGTTGGCATCTCCCGCGATCGTATGCTTATATACGGATGCAGCCAGTGCGAATGCCAACGATTGATCAGGCTCCCATCCCTTTAACCATCCATGAAGGAATCCCGCGGCAAAAGCGTCCCCACCGCCGATCCGGTCCACGATGTCGAAGGTGTGACCTTTGTTCATGTGCAATTGACCACGATGATCCAAGGTGTACCCGGAAAGATGATGACGGGTGGCTGATTCTTCCTTCCGCAATGTGGATGATACTTGTTCAATGTTGTATTGTACCAGCAGTGGGGTCATCGTCTCCTGAATCTGCCCCTGTGGATCTGCCGATGTCGGGGAAGGGAATCCCATGATCTCCACCGCATCCCTGACTCCGGCAAACAATACGTTCACGTAAGGAAGGAAAACCTCCATCGCCTCTCTCGCCTCGGACACGGTCCATAACTCTTTCCGGTAGTTGAAATCGAAGCTGACCGGGATGCCCCGTCGTCGAGCTTCCCCTGCCGCCCGTACGGCCACCTCTTTGGCGGACGGGCTGATGGCCAAAGTGATGCCGCATGTGTGAAAAAGGCCGGCTCCTTTAAAAATGGCATCCCAGTTGAAATCTTCGGGTGTGGCTTCCGCCATGGCGGAATTCCTGCGGTCGTAAATCACCTGAGCGGGACGAAGGGAATGTCCCGGTTCCATAAAATAGATCCCCAATCGCCGGCCGCCCCGAACCGTGTGTTGAGTGTCTACTTCGTATCGACGGAGAAACTGAATGACCGCATCCCCCAAGGCATTTTCCGGCAACCGGGTGACATAACGGACGGAGTGGCCGAAACAAGACAGGGAAACGGCGACATTGGCTTCCGCTCCACCGTAAACGACGTCAAAGTTCTCTGCCTGGACGATTCTCTTTGCTCCCGAAGGAGACAACCGAAGCATGATCTCGCCCAGTGTCACCACGGCCCACTCAGACATCTCCTACTTCCTTCCGATACGTGTTCACTCTCCCCATCAGCTCCCGCGCCCTTCGTTCCACTTCCTCGAATTTCCCTTCCTCAGCCGGACGGAACAGCTCTCCCCCGATTCCGACCGCCACCGCTCCACTCTGCAACCAATCAGTGACGTTTTCGACGTTCACGCCTCCGGTCGGCATAAATTCCGCTTGCGGCAACGGTCCCTTTAAGGATTTCAGAAATGCCGGACCAAAGGCGTTTCCGGGAAACAACTTCAGGATGGAGCAGCCCCATTCCAACGCACCCACCATTTCCTTCACAGTCATGCATCCGGGGAGATAAGGCACTTGGTATCGATGACACATCCGGGCGATGGTCTCCTCCGGATGGGGACTGACCACGAAAGAAGCATCTGCGGAGATGGCCATCCGCGCCGTTTCGGCATCCATCACCGTACCAGCGCCGATCAGGGCTTCAGGAAACTGCCGACGAAGGTTGCCGATGACCCGTTCCGCTTCCGGCACGGTAAAAGTCACTTCCAACGTCCGGATCCCCCCGCGATAAGAGGCAGTTGCCGCAGCTTCCGCCTGTTCCGGGCTCTCTCCCCGAATGACAGCCACCACCCGCTCCTTGACCAGTTGACTGAGTACCTTCCATTGCTTCATCGGTATCCCTCCTAATCCTAGACCCCGGAGTATGCGGAGAATCCCCCGTCGACCGGGACAACGATCCCGGTGACAAATCCGGAGGCTTTTTCATCCACCAGCCACAACAACGTACCGATCAGTTCATCAGGTCGGCCAAACCGGTTCATAGGGGTTTGACCCAGGATTTTGTTGGCCCGTTCATTATAGGTGCCGTCATCCCGCAGTAACAGCGGACGATTTTGTTCCGTCAAGAAAAAGCCGGGAGCGATGGCATTAACCCGAATCCCCGACCGGGAAAAATGGACGGCCAGCCACTGGGTGAAATTGCTAACCGCCGCCTTAGCCCCGCTGTATGCAGGGATTTTGGTCAATGGGGTATACGCGTTCATGGAAGAAATGTTGATAATCACTCCTTGCCCCTTTCGTACCATGGACTCCCCAAAAATTTGAGTGGGAAGCAACGTGCCCAAGAAATTCAGGTTAAAAACCGAAGCGACGGACTCGGGATCCAGATTGAAGAACGTCACCAGTTCCCGTACTTCAGCTTCGCCGGGGTGATGGAACTCGAGGGTGGTCGTGGCGTTGGGACGGTTTCCGCCGGCACCGTTGATGAGAATGCGGCACGGACCCCATTCCCTCTCAATAGTATCCCGGGCCGCCCGCAACTCTTCCGGTTTCAGGACATTCGCCGCCACGCCCATGGCGGTCCCGCCCAATTCCTTGATCGACTGGACCACCTGATCCAACTTTTCCCGGTTACGTCCAATGACGGCCACGGAAGCCCCGCATTCGGCCAGCGCCTGACAGAAAGCTTGACCCAGCACACCGCTCCCGCCCGTCACGATCGCAGTTTGACCGCTGAGGTCCACCGAAAAAGGAAGCATCTTGGTTTCCCTCCTTCACGCTTTGTTCAGTGCTTCCCAGATACCGTTCAGATACGCGGCTCCCAATGCCCGGTCATACAACCCGTACCCGGGCCTTCCGGTTTCTCCCCAGATCATCCGCCCGTGATCGGGTCGCATCGGGCCGTTAAATCCGATATCGTGATAGGCTTTCAACACCTCCACCATGTCGATGGAGCCGGAGGAAGACAGGTGGGCGGACTCTTCAAAGCTTTTCTCCCCGGTTCGTTTGACGTTCCGACAATGGGCAAAGTGGATACGATTCCCGAAACGACGGATCATTCGGGGCAGATCATTCTGCGGATCGACACCCAGCGAGCCCGTGCAGAACGTCAAACCATTGTTGGGACTGTCCACCAGTTGGATCAACCGTTCCAAACTTTCTTCATTGCGGATGATGCGCGGCAGACCGAAAATCGGCCACGGAGGGTCATCGGGATGGATGGCCATTTTGATACCGACCTCGTCAGCCGTCTTCACGACTTTCTGCAGGAAATAACGGAGGTTCTCCCACAAGGTCTCTTCGTTAATTTTTTGATAGGCCTCCATCAATTCCACCAACTCATTTTTTTGATAACTGGTGTCCCATCCGGGCAAATCCAGATCCCCCGACAAAGGGTTCATTTGAAGGACCTTTGACTCCTCATAGGCCAGTGTTGTCGATCCATCCGGCAGTCGACGGTCCAACTGGGAGCGTGTCCAGTCAAAGACAGGCATGAAATTATAGCAGACCACCGGAATCTTCGCTTGGGCCAGGTTCTTCAAGGCCATTTGATAATTTTTAATGTACCGGTCCCGCGTGGATCTCCCCAGTTTAATGTCTTCATGCACCGGTAAACTTTCGATCACCTCCAACGAGAGCCCGGCACGCTCCACCTCTTCCTTCAATGCCAGGATCCGATTTAACGGCCATACTTCTCCCACCGGAATGTCGTAGATGGCCGTGACAATCCCGGTCATACCGGGGATTTGACGGATAAATTCCAGGCGGACCGGGTCATCCGGTCCGAACCATCGAAAAGTCAACTTCATGACTGTGTCACCTGCTCAAAAGCAAAGTAGTTCTTGGCGTTGAAATAGGCGATTTCCCTGACCATGGCCCCAAGCAACTCCAGATCATCAGGGGCTTCGCCGCTTTCCACCCAACCTCCGATCAGATCACACAGAATGCGACGGAAGTATTCATGGCGGGGATACGAAAGAAAACTGCGGGAATCTGTCAGCATTCCCACAAACCTGCGCAACAGTCCCATCGTTGCCAAATCGGTCAACTGCCGTTTTATCCCGTTGGTATGGTCGTTAAACCACCAAGCCGAGCCAAACTGAATTTTTCCCGGGATTTCATCGCTTTGATAGTTTCCGGCCATGGAAGCCAGTACGGGATAATCTTTCGGGTTTAAGGAATAAAGAACGGTTTTGGGCAGGGATCCGCTTTTCTCCAATTGGTCGAGGAACATCGCAAGCGGACGGGCCAACCGGAGGTCATCCATGGAGTCATAACCCGTGTCCGGACCCAACCGTTGGAATCCCCGGGTGTTGGCGTTTCGCAAGGCTCCAATATGCAACTGCATGGTCCAACCGAGAGAAGCGTACAGTTGCCCCAAAAAGAGCAACGTACGCGTTTGAAACTGTTTCTCTTCCTCTACACTGACAGTCCCACCCGACAGGGCTTTTTGGTAAATCGCGGCCACGTCCTCCAGTCCGGCCTCGAACCAAGGGATATGATCCAAGCCGTGGTCGGACAATCGGCATCCTTCCCAATGGAAATAACGGGCACGCTCTTCCAGGAGTTGAAGGAATTGTTCGTAGGTATGAGCCGGTTTTCCCGTCACATCCTCCAGTTTCAGAACCCAGTCCCGAAACCCGGACTTTCTGATGTTCAACCCTTGGTCCGGCCGGTAGGTGGGAAGCACCTGGGTGTCCAATTCCCCGCTCTCCCGCAATTTGCGATGGTACTCCAACGAATCCGTGGGATCATCCGTCGTGCCCACCATCTCCACCTTGAAGTGCCGCAGAAAGGAACGGGCGGTAAACTCAGGGGTTGCCAACAGACGGTTGGCCTCGTCCCAAATTTCGTCGGCCGTATCCTCATTCAGCAGTCGGTCGATTCCGAAAAACCTCTTTAGCTCCAGATGCGTCCAAACATACAATGGGTTGCCGATCAGGTAAGGGACAGTACGTGCCCATGCCCGGAATTTTTCTTTATCACTGGCGTCCCCGGTAATGAGACGCTCCGGGATGCCGTTGGCCCTCATGGCCCGCCATTTGTAATGGTCGCCCCTCAGCCAGATGTCGGTCAGGTTGGTGAATGAGCGATCTTCCCAGATTTCTTTGGGATCCAAGTGGCAGTGATAGTCGATGATCGGCATGTCTTTGGCGTATCGATGATACAGTTCCCGGGCCGTTTCATTACTCAAAAGGTAATCGTCATGAAGAAAATTTCCCATGATCAACCCTCCGCTTCCGTTAAATCTCCAATTGGCTCGACGCCTGTTGAATCCCTTGTTCCACGATTCGTTGCAGATGTACGGAGACTCGTTCGTGTAACCAGGGGATCGACGAACACAGATCTTCTCCCCAAATCTCTGTATTTTTCAGCGTTTCGGCGGCGAGTTGTTCCAATCCCCCGGGAGTACCGTCCCACTTTGCCCATACATCGGCGAAGAAAGAAACCGTCTTCGGTTTTTCCCGCATGAGATCCTCACTGCCGTTCAAGAAAATCCGTATCACACCCTCATCGACCACCTCCCCTTGGTAAAACCGGATCAATGCCGCCAGAGAGAAAGCCAAGGTATCTGGAATCCGGTTGTTTCGCTCTTTCCACCGTTTCAGGAGTTCCAACAACCGGCTGTGGTATTTGGTCACTCCGTTTTGACCGATGTCCACCCACCGGTGATGAATCCGGGGATTGGCGAACCGTTCCAAAACATCCTCTGCAAATCGCTTCTTCTCCGATCTCCTCCCTTCCAACACCGGCAGGATGTCGGAATCAAGGGCTTGGGTTGCCAAGCGGTGCAACCACTTGGTTTTCATCGCCTCGGATACCGTTTCACACCCTCCCAACAGGGCCGGGGCAAACAACAGGGTATGGGTTCCGTTCAGGATGCGGAGCTTCAGCTCCCGATAATGGGCAACGGAATCCCAATGGACATGCAGGCCGGCTTTGTGCAAAGGGAGGTGTTCTTTCAGTTCGGGGTCCCCTTCGACGGCAAACAGATGATACCGTTCCGCCACCGTAAGCAGCCGGTCTTCGTAACCCAATTCTTCAAACAGTTCGTCTGCCCGCTCCCCGGCATCTCCGGTCACGATCCGGTCGACCAACGTATTGCAAAAGACGTTGGAATTCTCCACCCATCGTTTGAATGACCCGGGGAGTTCCCAGTCCCCCGCAACCTTAAGGACCAAATCCCTTAAAACGTCCCCGTTATCCTCGACCAGTTCACAAGGGAGGATCCACATCCCGGCTTCCGGCGCACCCGAGAAAAATTCATAGCGCCGATGCAGAAAGGCGGTCAACTTCCCCGGAAACGACAGAGGGGCCGTTCCCGGGGAGTATGCTTCGGTTTGATATGTCAGACCCGCTTCCGTGGTATTGGAAACCACCCATTCGATTTCCCGTCGTTCAGCGAGCTTCAGAACCTCCTCCCATTCCTCGTAAGGATTGATCCCCCGACTGATGGAGGTCACCAATTCTACTTCCCGCAGGGGTTTTCCATTTTGCAGACCTTCCAGGACCACCGTGTACAGACCGTCCTGTGCATTGAGGACGGGAACAACCTTCCCCCGCGGGGTCGGTTGAACGGCGACAATCCGGCCGCACCAGTGCCCCGACCGGTTCAACCGGTGAATCATCCAATCGAAGAATCCCCTCAAAAAACGTCCTTCCCCAAACTGGACGATTCTTTCCGGCACTTGTTCGATCCCGGATTCATCCGGCCGGTGGTCACGCAGCCAACCTTTGTTCAGCGGATCCAAGCCTCGTGCGGTTTTATGTTTCAAAGCGTCACACCGTCCTTGAAAATGGCGATTTCCTTGAACCCGTAAATTTCATTTCTTGTTCGCTTCTCCCCCGAAGCGATCCGGATAACCTCTTCGAAAAGGGCTTCCTCCACTTCTTCTTTCCGTTCCAGTACCGGTTCGGCATCAAAGTCGATCCAGTTCTTCTTTTTCCGGGCGAGTTGCGTGTTGGTGGAGATTTTCATGGTCGGAACGGGGCCTCCGTAGGGAGTCCCCCTGCCCGTCGTAAAAAGAACCAACTGCGCGCCCGCCGTGGCCAATGTGGTGACGGAGACCAGATCGTTGCCGGGGCCCTGCACCAATTGAAGACCCGGACGGCGATACCGTTCCCCGTAGGCCAACACATCGGCTACCGGTGAGAACCCCCCTTTTTGGACACACCCCAGCGACTTCTCCTCCAGGGTGGTGATTCCGCCTTCTTTGTTACCGGGGGAAGGATTTTCGGAGACAGGTTGCCCATGGTTCAGGAAATACTCCTTGAAGTTGTTCACCAGGCGAACGGTCTTATTGAACACTTCTTCATCGGATGCACGTTCCAACAAGATTTCTTCGGCTCCGAACATCTCTGGCACTTCCGTCAAGAGGACGGTCCCTCCCTCGGAAACTATGCGGTCCGCCAAGGTCCCGACCAAGGGGTTTGCCGTGATGCCCGACAGCCCGTCGGAGCCGCCGCATTTCAGGCCCACCGCCAACTTCGACAAAGGGACGGACTGCCTTTGAAAAGTCTTGGCGTATTGCGCCAACTCTTCAATCATAACCATCCCGTCTTCCAGTTCATCGCTCACGTCTTGAACGGCCATGAATTTCACCCGCCGCCCGTCGACAGGTCCCAGCACTTCCTGGAAAGAAGCGATGTGGTTGTTTTCACATCCCAGCCCAATCACCAATACCCCGGCGGCGTTCGGGTGTTTCACGAGGTTGGCCAACACCTTTTGCGTATTCTTCAGGTCATCCCCCAGTTGGGAACATCCGTATGGGTGGGGAAAATGATACACTCCATCTAAGCCGTCGCCGGCAAATGATTCATTGGCGGTCCTTGCCAGAAGTTCTGCGGTTTTATTAATACAACCTACCGTATTGATGATCCAGATTTCATTACGGATGCCGACGTTTCCGTCTTCCCGGACGTATCCCCGGAAGGTCCGGGAAGATTTTTGGACGGGCCGGGAAGTCGTCTTCCGTCGGTACCGGTAAGTCTGCGTTCCCTCCAATCTCGTCTCCAGGTTATGGGTGTGAACCCATTCGCCGGGACGAATCTCTCGCTTGGCCCTTCCTATGACATGGCCGTATTTCAGTACGTCCTCTTCCGATCGGATGGGCTTCAGAGCCACTTTATGTCCCGCGGGAATCTCCTCTGTCAAAGTGATCGTCACTTCTCCGAAGGTCAGGGTCTCTCCTCGACGGCAAGATCTGAGTACCACACCCACGGAATCGTCTTTGTGGATTCGGATGGTGTCCGGGCTCATTTTCCACCTCTCCCTTCCTTCACGCCCCGCGTTAAGGAGCCAGCAGTTTGGGCAACCACAACACAATCTCCGGAACGAAGGTAATCAACAACAACACGGCCCCCATCGTGACATAAAAAGGCATCAATGACCGTGTCGCTTTTTCAATGGGCACTTTGCCCACGGCACATCCCACAAACAGCGCCGATCCGACCGGCGGGGTAATGAGTCCGATCGACAGGTTCAGGATCATCACGACCCCGAAATGGACCGGATCCATCCCCAGCTGCGTGGCGACCGGAAGCAGAATGGGCGTCATGATGAGAATGAGCGGAGCCATGTCCATGAACGTTCCCAGAACCAGCAAAATCAGGTTAATGAGAAGCAACAGGAGAATTTCATTGGAGGAAATGCTGAGCAAAGCTTCCGTCACCATCGCGGGAACCTGCAGAAAAGCCAACAACCAACCGAACCCGGATGAAGCGGCGATGAGAAACATGACCATGGCCAAGGTTTTAAAGGTATTGTTCAGGATGCTTCCCATGCGGGAGAGCGGGATATCCCGATAAACGAAGAAGGTGATCACAAATGCATACAAAACTCCGATCGCCGCCGATTCGGTTGCCGTAAAAATTCCGCTCACAATTCCACCGATGATGATGACAGCCGTAAACAAGCCCAGGAGGCCTTCCCGAACAATGCGCGGAACCTCCTTGCGGGGAATGGGCTCTCCTTTGGGGTAACCCCGCTTCACCGCGAGCAGATAGGTAGTGACCATGAGAGCCGCTCCCAGTAAGAGACCCGGAAGCAACCCGCCCAGGAACAGAGAGCCGATGGAAACCCCGCCGGCCGCCGCAGAGTAAATGATCATGTTGTGACTCGGGGGGATCATGACACCCTGGGCAGCGCTGGAAACGGTGACGGCAACGGCATAATCCGATTCGTACTTTTTCTTCTTCATCATGGGAATCAAGACGGAACCCACGGAAGAGACATCGGCCACGGCAGAACCCGAAATACCTCCGAAGAAGGTACTGGCCATCACGTTCACCATCGCCAGTCCCCCGCGGATCTTCCCGATGATGATGTTCGAAAGCTGGATGAGACGGGTGGAAATCCCCCCCTGGTTCATGATCTCACCCGCCAGAATGAAAAAGGGTATGGCGATCAGCGAAAACGAGTTCAGACCACTCACCATCCGCTGAAACAAAGACGCGAGAGGAAGTCCCAAAGAAAGAGCGGTTATGATCGAAGCGGTGACCAAGGCCAAAGCAATCGGTACCCGCAACATGACGAACAGAACGAAACTACCGAGGAGCAGGAACACTTCCATCACTCGTCACCTTCCTCTTCCGCGCCGTCGGATTTGGGTAAGATTGCGTTGAAAAACGTATACAAAATCATCAGCAGACCGCAGGTCGGAATACAAAAGTACATAACGGCCAGGGGCAACTGGGTACCCGGCATTGCGGTGTTGCTCATCATAATGGTGAACTGACCCCCGAAGTAAATAAAGAGACATCCCAGCACCAACACCAACAACCGGGTCAACCATTCCAGACCGTTTCGCACCCCTTCCGGGAAGCGGTTCACCACGAATTCCACGGCGATGTGAAGATTCTCCCGAAAACCCACCGCGATGCCGATGAAACTGATCCAGATAAGCAAGACCAGTGTCAGTTCTTCCGACCATGAAGGCGTATAACTGAAAAAGTATCGCAATCCCACTTGAACCAATACGATGAGAACCGTCAGTACGAGGAGTACTTGGATGAACCGGTGAACCAAGTGATGAATCCACTTCTCCATCTTCATCAAGATTTTCATGGAGGACGGCCTCCTTTAAAATAAGCGGGGAGGATCCCCGCAATGGTTATTTCACTTGTTCAAATTTATTGATCCACTTTTGAAACTGTTTTCCGTATTTGTCGTAGACCGGCTGAACCGCTTCACGCCAAGGCTTAAAATCCTTGATTTCGACCACCTTGTTTCCGCTCTTCTCCACCTTTTCCTTGGATTTTTGGACCAATTCAGCCCACGCTTCACGTTGGACATCTGTGGAATTTCGGGCCGCTTCCCGTAGGATCTTCTGATCTTCGGGACTCAGCTTTTCCCAGGCGGATTTGGAGATCAAAAGCACTTCAGGCGTCGTGGAATGACCATTGGTCGTGTAATATTTGGCGACTTCATAGTGACCGGTGGAGAAATAGCTAGGGTAATTGTTTTCCGCACCGTCGATCACACCGTTTTGAATGGCCGAATACACTTCTTCGTATGCCATGGGCGTGGCGGATGCACCGAGGCTGTTGACCGTATCGATCGCGATTTTGGACTGTTGCGTCCGAATCTTTAATCCTTTCAAGTCCTTCGGTTCCCGGATCGGTCGCTTGGAATTGTAAAAACCGCGCTGACCCGAATCGTAATAGGTTAGGCCGATCAACTTGTCCTTCTCCAGCGTTTTTAACAGCTCGCGCCCCACCGAGCCGTTGAGCGCTTTCCACATCGTCTCTTTATCCGGGAACAGGTATGGCATATTCAGCACACCGATTTCCTTGGAATATTCCGACAGTGGCATCGCATTAACCCGTGCCATCTCAATGGAACCCAGTTGCACCTGCTCGATCACGCTTTTCTCGTCTCCCAATTCCCCTCCGGCATGGACTTCCACTTTGATTCGACCGTTGGTTTTTTCCTCCACTTCCTTGGCAAATGCCTTATCCCCGATGGTCGTGGGATAATCTTCGGCCTGGTTCTCCGCCAGCTTCAGGACAACCTGGCCATCGGCCCCGGTTCCTTGACAGGCAGACAAGACGACCAGTAAACCCGCCATAATGAAAACGGTTACGAACTTTTTCATAAGAAAGCACCCATTTCTTTTTTAGATTCATTTTTCAACCATCGATGATCGGGATCATCGAAAGGATTTAACAATCTGCCTGACTTCCCCGCCAGGAACCAAAGGTAATAGAGCTGATATCCACCTCCGGCGCTGACGGGATGGTAACCCCGATCGATGGCGAAGCTGTCACCGTGACGAACGATGTATGCGTCATCAATACACAAGTCTTTTGTGTAATGAAGCTGCACCCCAAAACCTTGGCGGGGCGACAGTTGATAGTGATAAACTTCTTCCAGATCAGGCTCTTCAGGCGCGTGCTCCCCGTCATGTTTATGAGGGGGAAAACTGGACCAATGACCTGGATGATTAAAGGTTTCTCCGACAACAATGCGATGGACGCGGTTGCGGCCGTTTTCGACAATAATATCATGGACTTCCCGCTGCCACGTATCCCGTCCACGGCGATTGACCACAACCTCCTCTGGTAAAATGATAAAAGGTTCGAACTTCTTATCAGCCTTCGCTTTACAAACAGCGACTTCGGCTGCCGATTCGGCAGTCAAATCGTATTCCGAACTGCAGGGGATGTAGATCGTGGTCGCCTTTCCCTCAAACACGGAATTCCGGCTCCCAACCCTTCTCCATTCTTTTCCTTGTGAAGATATTGAAATCTTGCCCGAAAGAATGACGAGCGCCACTTCATAGCCGTGCGTTTTTTCCCGGTACTTCTCCCCCTTTTCCAGTTGCAATTTACCAAATGAAAGGTAATCCAGCACTGGATCTTCCGTTCCAATGATCTCCTGATAGCCCTTCCGTTCCCTCGCCCTGTATAATCGCTTCACCATGCCACCCTTTCTTCGAATGACTATTTACAACGTTGTTATTTCTGATAATAAACAATTTCCCCAGTTTAATCAATACTTTTTAACAAAGGAATTGGTTATAAAATTTTCCTTGTGTGTAAATCCGAATATCCATGCCACGTATAATGAAAAACATCTGATTTTTTAGGTGGTTATGTTACCGGGGATTGATTATAATTGAATAACAACGTTTGATATACGAAAAGTCGAACACAGGATGAAAAGGTGATCGATCCATGGGAGTCACGATCAAAGATATCGCGAAAGCCGCCGGAGTCAGCTATTCGACAGTTTCCAAGGCTTTGAGGGACAGCCCTCTTGTCAAGCCGCAAACCAAGCAAAAAATTTTAACGGTGGCGAAAGAAATGGGTTACCAACCCAACATCGCCGCCAAGAGTCTGGTCTCAAAAAAAAGCAATACGATCGGTGTCGTGTGGCCAACGGTGGAAAGAGACGCCTTGTCGGCCTTGGCAACCAAAATCAACGACGAACTGGAAAAACACCATTATCACATGTTGCTTTCCATCAATCCCATTCATTCCGCTGTCAACGTTTTCAACCGGTTTCAAGTTGATGCAATTCTGGTATTCAGCGAGAAGGCTCCCCCGAATGTCCTCCAATCGGCGGTACCCATTCTCTTCTACGGGGAACCCGGACCCTCTTCCTACCCCACCTTCAACGTGAATCGGCGCCAAGCCGTAAAAAAGGCGGTTGAATACCTTTATCAGTTGGGTCATCGAAAAATCGCCTATATCGGTGATTTAACGAAACAAAACAAAAACCAACAAGAGAAATTAATAGGATTTCAAGAAGGGTGTAAAGATCTTCATTTATCTCCATCCGACACTATCACCGTCAACACGAATGGATTAAACTGGCAGGATGGCTACCAGGCCGCTGAGCAAATGTTGGACATCTGCACCCCCACCGCCATCATCGGCGGCAGTTATGATATCTCGGTCGGCATTCTGCGTGCTGTCAAAAAAGCACAGTTGAAAGTCCCTGCGGATATTTCACTGATCAGTTACGACAATATCCCACAATCGGCGAACCAAGATCCCCCGTTAACCGTCACGGGAGCCCCTATCGAAAAGATCGCGGAACAGATGATCAAATCCCTTTTAACTCTCATCAGGAATGAAAGTTTAGAGGATATCCCTACATTGGATTCCGAGTTGGTAATCCGAAATTCCTGTACGTCATTGAGGATGATTGAGGGTTGATTATATTTCCATGGCTGAAGCCATGGATTTTTGATTTTAAGACTGTGGAAATCCTCCCCTTGCTTCAATCGGTCATTTTAATGCAAGAATTTTTATCGTAGGGCACACTTCTCATGCCGTAACATCGTAAACGATGGATATAACGTCGGCTACCCCTGGGGATTTACCGGATTTCCAAGGTGATAGGATACTCCTCACCGAACCAAGGAAGCGACATTTGCATCGTTCATCACCGCACCATTTCAATTTTTATAAGATGCGAGCGGAACAGCAGAGCAAGGGTCGTGAACAAACCGGGAATCCCGCCGTCACCCCCGCTTTATGCTGCCGGAAAACAGGTGTTATCAGCACATGAATTGGACGGTAGGCGTGTACCTGTACGGGAGAAGGAATCCATTTTTCGGTTTTACTAAGGGGATTTTGACAAAAGCAATTAAGTAAGTACAAAAAACAACTCATTCCCTTTCGGAAATGGGGGCTGACCCTACCCTTTCATATCCGGGCTCACTTTACCTTGACAGACGGGTGCTAACTGGTTTTAACAAGAACTTTTATTTGTTCTTTGTTACTTGCTAACTCCTCAAAACCATGATTAACAATGTCCTGGATTAAAAGTACCTTCAGCGATTAACTTAATTACTCTAGATGAGCAAATCAGCTAACAAAAATAACCAGCATCAGACTCACTTAAGCAATGTTCAGCTGCTCTTTGACCTGTTTCAGAGGAACCGCTTGTTGGAATTGATGGTAAATCCAATCCAACAACCCGTGCTCCCGTCGGTGACGGATGCGTTTGAGACCGAGCGATTCGTCCCCGCTTCCGGTTTCGGCGCAATAGAAAAACGTCAACAAAAGCAGGATCCAGAAGCGCTCGATCGCACGAACGGATCGGATTCGGTAACGATCAAAGGCATACTTTCCCTTCATCTGTTGAAAGAAGGTCTCTATTGCCCAGCGGTTTGCATAGCGCATCAGGATCTCTTCCTCATCCAGAGAGACGTCTGTGGACAAATAATACCGAAGAGTGGAAGGATGACCGAAGGAATCTTCCGGCCACGTCAAGAGCACCACCGCATTGGCGATCCCATTAAGAGCCCCTTCGTAGCGGAACACCCGGTAGGAAGCGTTCCCCACCGTCACGAGGCGGGTATCGGCTTTTCGGATGTGACCGGCGAAAGCGGAGCCCGGGATCCGGATGCCCTGAGGAAACAAGATCCGGTTGGTTTTGAGCCCACCGATGACTTGTAACCCCTTGGTCGAGGCGAGATCGACGATCTTCACCGATGTGTACCAGGAATCCATCAATAAATAAGTCGGGTGTTCGAATACGGGGAGGGTCTCGAGAAGTTCGCATGCCAGAGCGATTTTGCCCACTCCACTTTTGTCATATCGCCGGAACGCAAAGGGAAGACACCGATCCCCGCAACGAAGCAACAGAACCACGACCTGGTGCCCCCAAACCGGACCGCCTTTTCCGTGTGAGAAGTGAAAGTCCGCTTGCTGAATCGCCGACATCGCCCGTGACGAAGGCTTGGTTTTCTCGCAAACGGAATCATCCAGAATCGCGTAAATGGGGAGACCGGTTCGCTTGGCGTGCTGCTGAATCTTGCGCAAAGATCGCTGGTTCAGGTGACGCTGCATCCACTGTTCGTCCCATACCCCTCGATGGAGGAAATGGCTTAACGTCGTCCGGTGTCGACGTTCACGACTCAAGGTGTGCACATCGGTCAGTGTCCCGGAAAATCCTTTCTGTGTAACGGCATCCATAAAGTGAATGAGGTGTTCGAACACAGGCTTAGACAGGTACAGAGGAAAACGTTGCTCCGTCAAATAGTGGCGGATCTCTTCATGGTATGGTAGATTGAGAGTACGAGACATGATCTTGGCTCCTTTGGTGGATGTGTTGTGGTGACTCTATCCATACCATAAAGAGCCGAGCCGTTCATGTCTCTACTTTTTTGTCAATGGAAATTTCTTGATCCGCTTTTGCTCATCTAGAGTTAATTAGTTCCCCCTGAAAAAGTCGAAAGTTGAGGATTACTCGATGGCGAGATGGAAAAGAAGGAGAAACGGAATTCCAGTCTACCTCTTTTCTCCTTTATGAGGCCAGAATGGTAGCCGCTCTTTTCAAGTTATGGGCCATGATGCCCATTCCGGCCCATGCTTAGGAGCCCGCGTGTCCCCGGAACCGGGTGCGGGCGAGTCCGTATTTTCGTTTCAGAAGGCTGATTCGCGCCTCCCCGCCTGCTCGGAATCGCTGTAAGTTTTGAAACCAAGGTTCTTGTTCGTATTCGGTTCGCTTTTTCCCTTTCTTTCCCCGTCGGGGCATACTGACATGGCGGATTCCCCTCTCCGCCAGTCGATCCTCGTTTTTCTTGCTGGCAAAACCGCGATCCGTCGCCACCGCGTGGGAAAGGGAGCCGAAAGTCGATTCGTGATGTTCGACCGCGGAAACCAGCAACTCCTCGTCGGAAGGGTTGCCTTTATAGACCTCGTATCCGGTGACAAAACCGCTTTCCGTCTCGTCAATCCGGACTTTGTATCCGAATTCCGTGGTTTTGGAGAGCTTCCCCTTTTTGATGGGGCGGGCATCCGGATCAAAACCGCTCGTTATCTCTTATTTAAAAGGAATACGGGCGGTTTTAAGTGTGAAGATATAACCTCACAAGAGCAATTATGTTACGTTATGTGTCCTTCACATGCGAAACGGCCTGTATAGCGTATACAGGCCGTTTCTTTAGTGGGACCAGGATCCAAACCTGATTCTGCCCGATTTTTTCTTAACCATTGAATTTAGTTAACCAATATGTTAAGATAACTATAAAGGAAAGGGATCGTATGTATTATCTTACCCTTGGGGGGAATACTGGTCTTGAACAACTTCAATGAGTATGGGTTGTTGAACCCAGGGACGTATGCGCTTACATTGGGTCAGTTACGGGAATCCATTCTCGTCACGGGTGGTTGGCAGCCACCCGAAGGTTGGGATGCAGAGTGGAGATACGATCTGGTCGACGGTCTGGAAGAGATGGTCAAACAACTTTGGAAGGTCGGATACGACCAAATCTTCATTGACGGCTCCTTCGTGGAAGACAAAGGCACACCCGGCGATATCGACGGTTACTTCGAAGCCCCTTGGATGGATTTCCTAGAACGGGGACGTCCCACCTTGAACGAAATCGAACCCATCTGGACTTGGAACCCCCAGTTCCGTCGACCCCATCTTGACTCCCCGACGAAACGACAACTCCCCATGTGGCACCGGTACCGCGTAGAATTGTATCCTCACTATACCCAGGTTCCAGATGAATACAAAGACGAGGCCAATCTAAGCGGAATTACTGACCTTGGAGGAAAGAATCTCCCCTTCCCCCAAGCCTTCCGTCAACAACGGGAAACCTACTTGCAAAAAGGCATCATTAAAATCATCCGTTAAGGAGGAATTCCCATTGATTAAAACGGATGCTGAGTATCAAAAGTCTCTCCGTCAGTTGGAAGTTCAGCGGAAAGACATCGAACAAAAGGAGAAATTCTTTCGGGAAAAAGGATTAACCGAGGAACAAACCAAAATTGCGCTGGAACCTCTGTGGGCGTTTTATTACAACATCGAAGACGAGGTTCGATACTATGAAAACGTCAAGAAAGGAAAGTTTTCGTGTTCGACCAACCTGAAACAAGTCGGTCACTTGCTCATCTGCTACCGCATCTATAAAGGCATCACGCAAAAAGAACTGGCGGATCGACTGGGCGTCTCGCCAGCTCAAGTCTCCCGTGATGAACGGAATGAATACAAAGGAGCCAGCTCCGATAAACTCCAACGGGTCGCCGAAAAACTCGGCATCCCCCTCTCCGTTCAACCTCAAAACGAAAAAGATATGCTCACCAACTGATTTAATGAAAAGAGCGAGACCCCTTTGGTCTCGCTCTTTTCATCCCCTTTGTCCAAAATCATTTTGTCTTCTTTATGAGTAAATCTTCTGTTGCTGGTTTTGTTTTTCGAGCAAGATACGTTGCTTAACTGTTTGATTGAAATGCTGGAGGTACCCCATACTTAGACACCACGTGAGGATTGCGTCCGAATGGTTACGGCGTAACCATATTGCTGGAACAATCCGACCAACTCGTTCCCATTGATGAGTTTCAACGGTTTATCCTTCGCGTATGCAATGGAATCAGATCCAAAATGACTGGTTGAGACAAGGATACCTTTGATAGCTCCTTCATCCGTTACCACTTGATTCAGCTCACGTACCGCGGCAATAGGGACAACGTTGTTATATCGCTTAGCTTGGATCACGATCTTGCCACCACGGATGGGGTCAGGGTCAAAGGCTATGGCATCCACCCCGCCATCCCTGCTCGATTGGGTCACTTTCACTTCCTCTCCTTCACCAGCAAAGACGAGTCCAAAGAGTTCCCGTACCAAGTGTTCAAACTCGGCCCAGTCCATGGTAGCCAGGTTCGTTTTTGAATTAATTTTCGCTAAAACCTCCTGTGACTCAATGAATCGGGTATCATCCCGATTCAAGTCCATGAGGGGTTGTACGGGCGCCAGTTCAGCTAAGGTAGCTCCAGCGGAGATGCCTTTAAGCTTACGGAAACACTCCTTGGGGTCAACCCGATCCAGCTTTAAGGATTCAAACTCTTCCCGTTTAGCCATGCAGCTGAGAATGCAAGAGTGGAAGTCGTTACCCGTCCGTCGGTCTATACCGTGTACCCAACCATTAAAGACGATAACTTTACAAGCTGGGATATAGACGGACTCGAACAGTTCATGGATAGTCCGCAAGCAAATTTGGTGGATGACCGTGTCATAGAAGGCTTCATATTCCTTTTTCTTCATCTGGATTTCATCTACTTCTTTACGAGAAGCGACAAACTTATATTGAACGGTACAAGGGAGATCATCCGTGCCAGGAAGCTCACAATTTACGACCAACGCGTTGGTTTCGGGAAAAAACTGTACTTCATATTCTAATTCCAGTCCCTCTGGGTATTGGGAGTGTTCCAACACCATATAGACATACTTCTCGACAGCTTCAGGGATAGCCGACTCAAAATCCAAACGAAATTGGTTGACACCTTGGTTATTCTCTAGCAATTCCCTTTCGTATTCCTTTTTCTTCTCCTCATGTTTTTCTTCGGCAGACTGGTAAGCCGTCTTGTATTCTTCCAAGCGGGAGGTGAACATCTCATCGGCCTCTCCTTGCTTTTTCAGCCTGGAGGACTTGATAAATGGGAGAAGGAACTCCAACCATTTGATTTCTTTTGGAACACCCAGCTCCTGATGAACCTTCTGTTTTTCCGGTTTTTCTTGAGTAAAAGAAAATGCAGGGTAGGCATCATGTTTCTCTAAGGAAGACCAATCCAACCGGTCATCCACGTCCAACGTAGCGTTCAAGATGTTTTGGTACTCACTCAGCCGTTTTTGAGCTCGCTCAGTATCGAAAGCTGCTTGTTCTTTAAGATCTTGGATCCGCTCCCGTTCGCGTTCCCGCATCTCCTGTTCATGCCACTTTCTGAGTTGTTCCGTTGCCTTCAGATCGACTTCATAGGGACTAGCTCCTTTAATCTCCTTAACTTTGCCCAAATAGTCGTTGGAAAGGGTAAGGTAATAAAAATATTTTCGGGACACATTAATCACTCCGAGGTTCAAAGTTGGTACTTGCTACTTTTTTATTCGCGTAGCTCTGTTGATTTAAGGTCAAAAAGCAACTCATACACTTCCATGGATTCCCGGGCGGAGAGCACTCTCATCCATCGTTAAAAGAAACCGGGAATTATGGGCTTCCAAGTAGAGATGGTTCTCCAGGAATGGAGGAAGGGAAATCTAGCCTTTTAGCTCGTTGGTTTTGTATACGTTATGCATCGCAGGGCGGGGAATAAAGTTACATAAACCGTTACGGCCTCCATGAAAAAACGCCGTTATCCCTTACATGACAAGGGATGCGGCGTTTTTGTATTCCAAGAGAGATTCTTACGTTATCGACCCGTCTTTGTGCAGGATCATCGGTAACACCCGTGCCAGCGGTGGGGCGAAGCCGATCTGATGGGGGATCGGCTGCATAAGAATCGGGGGTTATATGCAAGGCGGAGACGTGCCCTTCTTACTCTCCATTAAAGTAGACCTTAATTTGAAATTACTCTACGAATAATTAAATGTACCCATTGTGACCAAGGAGGCCGTTAAATGTGTTAAACACCTTTTTGACTTTTCTAGAAAAGGTACGTGATAAACCCGATTTTTTCAATCCGTTGGATAAGATCAGAAATTACTCTGAGAGCTTTTAAAATCAGTTTTTAAACTTCGTTGAGAAAATGTCAGATGAGCCTACGTTTACGAAATTGTTCGAGATATATCTTTAATAACTGACGATACCACAACCAACGCTGAAGGTAGGAATCGGGAAGATACGCTCAAGCGGATCAAGAATTACGTTTTATCTGCAAAGAAGGATGACCGCGGAGAAAAAAACTTCTGGCCGGAAATTGACCGAGGAAATATTATCTTAGTGCGGTTTGCGGGGTTGGGTTCTGAAATTAACGACTTTCATTATGCGATTGTATGGAATGTGCACCGGAGAAGGGATCATATTGTTGTCATCCCTTGCACGAGCTTTAAAGACGAATCCACTGTGGAGACCGAAACAACCTTCAATATCGGTCAGGTCGGTTTTTTGGAGTCTCAAACTGTCATTATGATGGATCAAATCACGACAATTAGTCGCAAATGGATCAGCAAAACCAAACACAAAGCAGGCCCCAAAGGGCCATCTCAATATGTGAGCCTGGTTCAACCACAAATGGAACGAATCAATGAAGGGTTTCGTGTATTGGGACTGGGTGAGAAAATACTTTACCACGAAATAAGAGATGATGTGAAGCGATTGCCACTATTCGCCAATCACGCTGAGCAATATTCCCACCTCCACCGCCCGATAAGGCCATCACCCCCCCCAACATATGCTCCAAGTAGTGCTGATAAAGATCCTATAAACGGCTGCAAGAAGCTCAGACATACTTCACTCTCCACATATTTTTTCTTATTATACCTAATTGATTTGGTAAGGCCCAAAACTCAGTGACCTTCCTCACAGTTCCATCATTTTGTCAGGCTCCTGCCTAAAAAACTGGAGGAGTTCCCTCCAGGAATGGGCCGTCTTTATTTATCCTGTTTGTTCTTCAGTTACTTCTTCAATAATTTTCAGAGCTTGTCGTACAATGTGGTCAGTACAATTAGCTAACTCCATCAGCTCTCTTTTACTTGGAAGCTCTTTATTTTTATCTTGCTCCTTATGTGCTAAAGCCTGTTCAATTGCTTTTCCAATTTCGTTAGCCTTTCTGGATCTCTCTAGTTTTTGAGAAATCTTTTGATCCAGATAAACTACTTTTCCCCGGGCGATTCCTTCCTGGGCGGTTCGCTTGTCGCCCGCCTGGGCGATTCCTTTCTGAGCGGTTCAATTGTCGCCCGCCTGGACGATTCCTTCCTGGGTAGTTTGCTTAAAATACTTATCGGAACAGTGAACCATTACCTCCTTAAAAACCAGCAAGAGCAAAGGTGTAGCAACTCCAATAATTCGACCAGTACCGTTATCTGCCATCCCCAATCTCCACTTACGCCCCACTTTTCGTCCTGGTACCATTCCCTCTTGAGCCAGCTTATACATTGTCTGTCTCGGGATTTTGAGATACTTCGCTGCCTCCGCTTTTTGCGCTTCGGGTTTGATGCTCTATCCAAGGGCACCTTGCTCTGCTTATTTACTCCTGATCCCGCCTTCTGTCCCATTAGCTTCCAACCAGCCTACAGTCCGGCCCCTCCACTCGATAAACCCTGCCCCTGGCCATACCGAACAGGCGGGAGGTGGCCGCATGCCCGATTCGATCTTCCAGGGTCTCGGGATCTTCGTTGGAGCTGAAAAGAATCGGTCGCTGGGCTTTGTACCGCTCATCAATGATCTGGAAATACATAGACCGCCGTGGGTCGGAAGGATTAGACTTTCCAATGTCATCCCATACCAGAACGGGCGTCTGGATCACCGCACCAAGAATCCGGTTGAGTTCCACTCCATCAACTCGCTTGGCTTGCATCAATTCTTCCATCAGCATCACATCGGAGACCACCAGAACCGCCTTTCCCCGCTTGATCAGTTCCTTGGCCGCCGCAATCTGGAGATGGGTTTTCCCCATTCCGAAATTGTTATGCTTGGTCTTCATCTGCCTCCGTTCCTCAAAGCTTCTTAGCGCCTTGAGGCGTTGTTCCCCATATCTTGCTATAAAGCCTATACTGTTGTGCGGGGTGTTTTGGATTTGATTAAAATCTTGAAGGTAGGCAACCATCGCATCGTACATCGCCCGCTGGACTGCGTTCTCCCGTTTATAGCGGTTAAAAGAGGCCCCCTTAAACTCTTCGGGGATCATCGCCGCTTTCAATCGTTCCCGGGTATGCTGTCTTACCAGGCATTCACACTTTCCTCTAACTTTCCAGCCCGTCACATCCGTGATATACCCCATCCCCTGGCACTTGGGACAGCGTTCAGTTTCCAAAAAGTCCCGGGAACTGGTCGTAGTAGCCGTTTCCGATCTCAGCCGCTGGATGCGCTTTGTGATTTCGTCCAATAAATTCCTCGCTGACTGCACAGCTATTCACCTCACTCTGTTTTTTTGCGTTTAAAGCCCGGATGACCGTTTCGCAGTAGGCAAAGTGCTTGATTCCATCTTTTTTATACTTTGGCTTGTAGTGTTCAAAGGCATGATCAATCCCCTGGCGGATTTCCTCAAAAGTGAAACCGTCATCCAATAAATTTTGCATGGACTGGATATCGGAAGCACTCGGTATTGTTCCCAATCCCCGTCGTTGGATGAAATGCTGCTCAATCCGTTGAAGCACATCCCCTGTCTTGGAGGCAGAATCCACCGACCAACCATCCGTTATTTTTGGTTCAGTATTCCCTTCCGTTCGTCGTTGGTTCTGTTCTGTATCCTTTCCGTTCCGTTCATTTCGGTTCTGTTCATGGGGGATTTTTTCGGAACCTCCCAGACTTTCCCGGACCTTCCCGGAATCGGACTGACAGATGACCGGACTCCCTTCTTCAGGAGCGGGAAAGTGGGATTTCGTCCGCTTGTGCAATCCTGTTTGATGCTTGTCAAAGTTTTCGAATTGAATATATTGCTTTCCATCCACCTCATACCATTGGATAATTTGCCGCCCGACCATCTCCCGGATCGCTTGCTCTACATCTTCCTTGCCCTCGTCTGCCATAGGCACCACCAGAGCACGCACTTTCATGGGAGAACCCGGTAAGCGGCCAAAATCATCCGTATGGGGGATCATCCAGGTAAAAAGCAATCGGGCAAACAGGGACATTGAATTGACCTTCTCCGATACGCTGATACTTTTGCTGATCATCCGGCGTTCTGCCATGGATGTCACCTACCCGTTTCATTGGTAAATATGGTTCCGGACAATTCCGGGAATATCCCGGAACCATCCGGATAGATGTTTTTACAGGTTTAAGACACTCTGTTCCATAGCCAGCTCTTTGTCTGAAACCGGTGCATAAACGGCACAAGTCTTTCCAGAAATTTTGTAGATTCTATTGTCCACCGCTTAACTAATCCGGCCTGTACCAGATTAAAGCGAGGGTGCACATTGTTCCGGTCGGGAGTAGGGAAATATCCCCTCTACAAATTATTAATGCAGTTCGTTTGCCGTAACATTGGGGTACCTAGCTAATTCCTTCAAGATATCCGCCTGCTGGATCACAGCTCTTTCCTCCCCATACGCTGGCCCCAGGGTCAGGCTAATATAGTCGTGTCAGCAGGTCATCTGGTACGGTATCAAGAGCCAAGCAGGGATTTCCTGCCTTCTAGCACCCGGATCATCTTATCCCGGGTCATTTCTCAGTACCTGTAAGTTCCAAAAGATCTTCCGGTTCCATCAGCTGGATCGTACTGATCAAATCGCTGGCTTCCAAGTCATTCACGCTGTCTTTTCGGCCGTATATTTACACCAACGTTTTTACCTGGTTGTCATCCAGTCCCTTACCCTTGGCAAGGTGAAGATAGTTTTCTTCTGATTCTCAGAAACCGGTGCATTATGGTCCTTTGGTGCGGCCTGCCGTCCGTTTCCGTTCTGTTTTCGGGTAGTTGGAAACGGCTGCAACTGTTCAAGGTCCATATCCTTCACGTCCTGGGTGAGTCGGCCACACGTCTCCGTCCAATGTCGCCCCCACCAGCGCCCGTTTTTGTGCCATTTTCTGAAGGGTGTTGACGACAGTGAACACGTCCTGGCTGTGGTAGCGTTTTTCCTTGCTATTGGTCGATCCCTCGCATTCAGCCACAATGATCTCGTGGGTGGAATAGGTTTTCACAACCGTTACCTTGTACTTGTAGTAGCAAAATCCGGTGTCCCAGTCTTCTCTCTCCGCTGCACAACCACCCGGTGACCCAGCCCGAACACCCGTAGCAACCTTTCTGCTCCTGGTTTCGTGGGTTTCGGTGTGCCAGGAATGGTGTCATAATCCACCCCATGGCGCATCACATTGGTTTCCCTAGCACTACGTTTGTGTTATGCTAGGGGTGGTCAAAAGTCTTTTATCTGCCCACTAAATTTAGGTCGGGCTTTTTTTCTGCATCGGATCGTGAATGCCTATTCTTAAGAGCGCCGCCATTGTCGGCAACATTGGCCCGATGATCACAGCGCCGTTGTCAAAAACCACGCGGATCATTGCCTGTTCATCAAAGTAACCTGTGATCAGCTTTACACCCTGGATCATGTTGAATCACCCCTTTCAATGGGTTGTTATCTGATCAGCTTCCGGTTTCAGAGTGCTTTTTATCTTTGATATAACCTAGCTCAGCCTTTTTTCGATGCTCCTCCCAAACCCCGGTCCAAGAGAACCGATACTACCTACAGAGGACGGCAACCAGATGACTAAGGCAGACGATGACATCCATGCTCTCGATTATGACCTTACGGATTTATTCCAACTTCTTCGGGTCGGCCTGCTCTGGCCGATTGGCCAGACTGGTGTTCCGTATCTGTGAATCGCCTCCTTCAGCTTCAAGCGCCTTCTCCTTAACTGTCGACTGATGGAAATCCATCCCGTCCAGCCATCTCATCCAAGCACATCCTGTATACTCGCTGGCAATCTCAAAAGCGAAACGCGGATCATCCAGAATCTTGACCAGCCTTCTTGCCACATCCTTCGGGATGGCTGCCCTCCCTGGTTTCATAGCTACTGACCGCCTCCTGGGAAGCCGGTATCTGCAATGACAGCTCCTGCTGTGAAAACTTGTCCCCACCGGGATTCTCTCAAAACGTTGCCAATCCCCATCTTTCTCTGCCCCCGCGTTAACCGTGAAGCACCCTGTTTATGTGTTAGTCTGTAGGTGAAGTTGGTAGTTACTCTGCATCGCGTCCCACAGAATCCAGTTGATTCTCTGGATATGGTCCAGCCGTTTCTGCCGCTCTTCCCACGAGATCCGAGGTGCCACAACATAGATCGTTGCATTCCCGATAAAATAAGTAGCATCATATTGGTTAACCGGCTTGGTTGCGGACATTGGAATCATCTCCTTGGGATCGTTTATTGATACATTTTGTATCAATAATTACGTCAAAAAGATCCGGAAAAAGTTCTCTGCTACTCACCCCGTATAATTTCTCGAATTTGATCATCGTTTTTCGTCCCGGATTGCAATGGGCTTTTTCTATCTTACGGACATAAACCTCAGATAAGCCAAGCATCTTCGCAACACTCTTTTGAGTTAGCTTCCTTCTTTTTCTTTGCTGAACAAGATGTTGCCGCATCACGGTTGTCACCTCGTTTAGGTACAAAATTTATCACATACCAATCATATCATGATACAAAATTTATCGTCAACTACTTGTTGATACATTTCTTATCATACAAAGAATTGATAAAAAATGTATCGTATAATTAATATTAGGTTAAGCTGAAGAGAAAATGAAACGGGAGGAAGGGATATGCTGGGAAAGCGATTAAAGGCCCTTCGCGGAAAACGGACCCAGGAAGATATAGCAAAAGCCCTGGATATTTCAAGAGCAAGATATTCTCACTACGAAAATGGCAGAAGTGAACCGGATACAGAGATGCTTCAAAAGATGGCTGATTTGTTTGGAGTCTCTACCGATTATCTGTTGGGACGCACTAATGACCCCGCCCAGTCCTTTGATGAGGAGCTCAGAGAAATTATCCAGGGTATCGATCTCAAGGATCCCAAATGGCGGCAGGCCGTTAAGTTGTATAAAGAGGTTCAGGAAGGCCAAAATCCCGTAATTAACGGAATTGATGTATTAACATTGTTAAGTCTGCCGGAAGAGAGACAGATGCAGATCATTCACGATCTGAAAGAATTGCTTAACAAGATTGAATCCCTTAGAAGTGGTTCGGGAGATTCATCTAATTCTTCCGCACATTAACTTTTAGGATGTGGTTTAAGAGCATGCAAATGCGTCTCAAATTTACACATTTTTTCCGGTTGGTTCCTTGCCCGCTATATACATATTTGTATGGTAAGTGCTGCTCTGAGAACGTTTGACAGTGCCGCCCGTTTAAAACCGGGTGGCTCACGAGCTTGGTTATATTTCCTATTTTAGAGAATCGTTTTATAGGAATATTTGTTATCGTTATACCGAACACCATCCTAATTGTCACGATCTCTTTTTCGGGCTATTATGAAGTTATTAGAGAGAAAACATAAAAAAGTCACTCTGATTGCTTTTCAATCCAGAGTGACCAGATAATCCGCTGTATTTCCTCCAAGCGTTTTTTCCGTTCCTCCTCCGAGATATTGGGTGCTACCACATAAATGGTGGTGCCGCCAAACCGGTACGTCGCTGTATGATCCTCTTCCTTCATACTCCCTCACCTCTGTTCCACCATATGCAGGGTGGACACATGGACTAACATTGCATTGGGGTGATGCTATGGAACGTGTTTGTATGTATTTGAGAAAAAGCCGCGCCGATATAGAGGCAGAAGCTCGAGGGGAAGGGGAAACGCTGGCGAAGCATAAAAAGGCGCTACTTACGGTGGCAAGGCAACAGGACTTAAATATCGTGAAGATCCGGCAGGAAATCGCCTCCGGTGAAAGCCTCATCCATCGCCCGGAAATGATGGCCCTGCTTAAAGATGTGGAGACCGGGTTATATGATGCCGTCCTAGTTATGGATATGGATCGCTTGGGCAGAGGAAACATGCAGGAGCAGGGATTAATCCTGGAGACATTCCAAAAAAGCGGAACCAAAATTGTGACCCCGCGGAAAACATACAACTTACAAGACGAGTGGGACGAAGAGTATTCGGAGTTTGAAGCCTTCATGGCCAGGAAGGAATTAAAGATTATTACCCGGCGCCTGCAAGGTGGCCGGATCCGTTCCGTGGAAGAAGGGAATTACATCGGAACACGCCCTCCTTACGGATACCAAATCCAGGAAGATGAGCGTGGCCGGTATCTGGTCCCTGATTCCGACCAGGCTCCCGTCGTCAAAATGATTTTTGAGTGGTACACCCACGAGGATCCCCAAAAGCGAAAAGGGTCCAACAAAATTGCCAATGAGCTCAACCGTATAGGTTATCGCTCATATACCGGGAAGAAATGGACCAGTGCTTCTGTCCTCGCTATTATCAAAAATGCCGTCTATGCTGGCCGGATCCAATGGAAGAAAAAAGAGTACCGAAAACCTTCCAATCCGCTTAAACGCCGGGAAGCCAAAACCCGCCCACAGGCAGAATGGATCGATGTAGCCGGCAAACATGAACCACTGATCGCTATGGAGATATATCAGAAGGCACAAGATATACTCAAGCGCAAATACCATGTCCCTTATCAGCTGGTAAGTGGCATTACTAACCCATTGGCAGGACTTATCAAATGCGATATGTGCGAAACATCAATGGTTTACCGTCCGTACACGAAGCAGCAGGCTCATCTGATGTGCTATAACCGTCACTGCCGTAATAAGAGCACACGTTTTGCTTATGTAGAAGAACGGCTGATTCAAGTTTTGCGCAAATGGCTTAACGACTATGAACTTCAGTGGGACCTGGAAAAAAGGCCAAATGATAACTCCGAACACATCATTGAACTCAAAAAGGTTGCCATTCAAAACCTAAGGCAGGAAATTGAGAATCTGAAGACCCAAAAAGGCCGCCTTCACGACTTACTGGAACGGGGTATATACGACGAGGAAACCTATCTGGATCGCTCCAAACATGTGGCAGAGAAAATGGAAAGCTGCCGGCAGGCATTGGAAGAAAACATCGAGGAACTGGCGATGGAAGAAGAGAGGAAACAGGCCAAAGTAAATATTATCCCCCGGGTAAAACATGTTCTCGCAATCTATCCTGAGCTGGATGATCCTAAACAAAAAAATACGCTACTGAAAAGCGTATTGGAGAAGGCATTATACCGGAAAGAATCGTGGCAGAAGAATGATCAGTTCATCCTGGTGGTTTATCCGAAGATCTAATTTTATATCCTGAACAGATAAAGAGTAAGGGTGATTTCATTTCCCTCTTTGTCCGTACCGATGGGATCCTGGAGGGAAACATCTTTCCGGGCTTTTTTGAGGGAACGGAGATGCATGAGGATCTCGTTCTCAATGCAACGGGCGGCGTATGTGGCCAGCTTGGTCCCTTTGTTGGGCTGGTAAGATTCAATGGCCTTGATCAGGCCGATGGTGCCGATGGAAATCAAATCTTCCGTGTCCTCGCTGGTGTTTTCGAACTTTTTGCAAATGTGCGCGACCAATCGGAGGTTGTGTTCGATCAGGGCGTTTCGGGCCTTCCTGTCGCCCCCCGCCATCCGTTTGAGACATTCCGCCTCCTCTTTCTCATTCAGGGGCTGAGGAAAGGCATTATTTTTGATGTACGCGACAAAGATCGCCACTTCGCGGAACAGCAGAGCAAGGGTCGTGAACAAACCGGGCATCCCGCCGTCACCTCCGCTTTAAGCTGCCGGAAAACAGGTGTTATCAGCATATGAAGTGGACGGTGGGCGTGTGCCTGTACTGGAGAAGGAATCCATTTTTTGGTTTTACTGATGGGATTTTCACAAAAGCAGTTAAATAAGAATAAAAAACAACCCCTTCCCTTTTCGGGAATGGGGGCTGACCCTGCCCTTTCATATCCGGGCTCACTTTACCTTGAAGACGGTTCTAACTGGGTTTATCATGAACCTTTATTTGTTCTTTGTAGCTTGCTAACTCCTCAAAGCCATGATTATGGATTGAAATTTTATATCAGGACTTCAACCTTAAAAGTACCTTCTGCCAGACTACCCAGTACTTCACATTCTTTTAGCACAAGACTGTTAGGTGGAGTTGAGGCTGTTTTGTCCCAAATACTCACAATAACAACGTGACCATCAATTTCGTACAATCGATGGCCCGAACACCACACCAAACCACTGCCTTCAAAGGTAATTCTCCCTAACGACTTAAAGCTGGATTTTTATTAACCATGTGGATGGCTTGACCCATAACTCCTTCGGCAGCTTCTTGAAGCACTTCTGGCAATGTCGGATGGGCGTGAATCATTAACCCGAGATCCTCAGCGGTCATCCCCATTTCAATGGCCATAACCGCTTCTGAAATGAGAGTTGAAGCTTCCGGACCTACAATTTGAACACCCAGGATTTGTTGAGTTGGTTTGTCTGATACAATTTGAACAAAACCTGAGTCCTCACCTAACGTAAGAGCCCGACCGTTGGCTTGAAAAGCCATTCGGCTGACCACCGGATCGTACCCTTGTTCTTCAGCTTCCTCAGGCTGCAGACCCGTATATGCGATCTCAGGATCGCTGAAGATGACATAAGGCATAGCATGGTAATCCACCTCTGCATCTTCCCCGTTGATTACTTCCGCTACAATTTTCCCCTCGAAACTGGCTTTGTGGGCGAGTAAGGGTCCACCGGTAACATCGCCAATAGCAAAAATATTGTTTTCCGTCGTACGCAGTTGAGAGTTAACGCGAATAAACCCTTTTTTATCGGTTTCAATACGGGTGTTCTCAAGGCCTAAATTATCGGTATTGGGAACTCGCCCAACTGCAACTAATGCTTTGTCAGCACGAAAACGTTGCTCAGAACCGTTAATAGCAGCTTGGATTTCTACTTCATCTCCATCGGTATTGCCGCCTGTTACCCTTGCATTGGTTTTAACGTTTATTTCTAACTGTTTCAGACGTTTTGTCACCACCCGAACCAGAGTGGGGTCGACTCCCGGCAGCACCTGGCTCAACCCTTCGAGGATGGTAACCTCACTCCCTAGCTTCTGATAAGCGATTCCAAGTTCTAAGCCGATATATCCTCCACCGACGATCAGAAGTTTTTGCGGTACGGATTGTAACTGTAAGGCCGCTGTCGAAGAGATCACTTTATCGCCATCAAAAGGGAGTATTTGCAATTCAGCGGGTTTTGCCCCCGTTGCAATGATGCAATGATCAAATTCAAACTGATGGTTTTGACCCTCTGCATCTACTTGAATGGTTTGATTATCGATGAATGTTGCGGTCCCGGAGCAAACTTCAACCTGGTTGGCTTTAAGCAAAGACGCAACTCCACTGGTCAGCTTTTTTATTAGACCGTTTTTCCATTCCACCACCCGTCTTAAATCCACGGTGATGTCTCCATTGACGTCAATACCAAGTTGGGAAGAATGGCGGATCATTTCCAACCGATCCGCCGCAGTAATCAGGGCTTTAGAGGGAATGCATCCACGGGTAAGACAAGTTCCCCCTAACCCTTCTCTGTCGACGATCATGACTTTTTTACCGAATTGAGCCGCTCGTATGGCAGCGACATAACCTCCTGGCCCCCCACCGATCACGACAATGTCTTTTTTCACTTGTCTCAACCCCTGTTATCCTCAAAGGAAATTAACCGGTAAGGATTTTCAATATACGACGATAATTCCTGAAGGAATTCGGCTGCAGGTGCACCGTCTAAAACCCGGTGGTCAAAAGTCAAGCTTAGCTTCATCAATGCCCGGATCGTAATTTCACCATCATAGATGGCGGGCTTTTCGTTGATTCTCCCTACACCCAAAATTCCAACTTCGGGGGGGTTTAAAATCGGTGTAAATTCGTCCACACCGTAAGATCCCAAGTTGGTTATGGTAAAGGTGCTGCCCTTCGACTCGTCCATTGACAACGATCCGTCTTTCCCAGCCGAGGTGAGAGATTTAATCCCTTGCGACAACTGAATCAATGATTTCTCTTGGGCGTTTCGTACCACGGGAACCATTAAACCGCGGTTAGTCGAAAACGCAATTCCTAAGTGGATATGTCCATACTGAATGATTTGATTTTCATCCCACTTTGCATTCAGTTGGGGATGGTTTTGAAGCGCCAAAACGGTAGCCCGCGCAATAAAATCGTTGTAGGTTAAATTCACGCCAAATCGTTGGGCAATATCTTCCTTCATTTGTTGCCGTACACGTACCAGCTCGGTGACGTCGACTTCCGTATGCAGGGTTAACTGGGCAGATTGTTGCAGACTTTGAAACATGCGATCGGCAATCACTTTCCGGATCCCCGAAACCGGAACTTCCCGGATTTCTTCCGAGGCGGTTTTAACGTTTTGGCGATGGTATGTTTCAAGAGTGGCTGCTGCCTCTTTTTTGTTCGCGATGGCCTTTAAAACGTCTTCTTTTGTAATCCGATTTCCAGGGCCGGTTCCTTGGATACCGGAGAGATCGATTTTTTCTTTTTTGGCCAATTTACGTGCAGCCGGGGAGATGGGAGTTTTTTGGGTAGTGGATTTTTCCGAGTGTTGATTTTTTTCATTGATGGTTTCTCCGTTTCTTGGTTGAACGACTGCTCCCTCAGCACTCACCCGTCCGATCACCTCAGAAACAGGAACCACACCATCTTGAGGAACAACAATGGTTAAGATCCCGGAATCGGGTGCCTCCACCTCAATTTCCGTTTTTTCAGAGCTGATCGTGACAACGGGTTCCCCTTGTTCCACCCGTTCCCCCTCGTTTTTAAGCCACTCAACCACCGTACCTTCTTCCATCGACATTCCTAGTTTCGGCATGACAATATCCGTTGCCATAGGTTCGGCCTCCCTTACCTGAAGTGATTTCGAAAGGACAGAAAGGTTTTTCGCCCCCTTCCGTCCTTTCGAGGCTTTTCTGTTAAGCTGTCGTCAATGTCTCCCCGACCATCTCTTCAACCGCAGCAATAATTTTTTCCGACGAGGGAAGATAAAGGTCTTCCAGGGTCGGCGAAAAAGGAACTGGGGTATGGGGGGCGGTAACGCGCTTGATCGGAGCATCCAAAAAGTCGAAGCCCTGATCTGCCACCATGGCGGCAATATCCGTTGCGACGTTGCACCTCGGGTTCGACTCGTCAACGACAACAAGACGGGAGGTTTTTTCCACGGATTCCAAAATGGTCGTACTGTCCAACGGAGACAGGCTCCGCGGATCTACCACTTCTGCTTCAATTCCGCGTTTGGCCAATTCATCCGCTGCTTTTAATGCCGTATGAACCTGTTTTCCGATTCCCACGATGGTAAGATCGCTTCCGCTCCGTTTGATATCCGCTTTTCCGAGCGGGATCTTATACTCCCCTTCAGGGACTTCACCCTTGATGTTATAAAGCGTCTTATCCTCAGAGAAAATAACCGGGTCATCGTCTTCGATGGCTGCAATAAGTAACCCCTTGGCATCCGCGGGCGTTGAGGGAACGACCACCTTCAAGCCGGGAACAAAGGTGAACATCGAATACAGGCTTTGCGAGTGCTGTGCTGCCGCCCGAAAACCAGCCCCGTGAGTCGTCCGAATCGTGACGGGGGTTTTTACTTTACCCCCAAACATATACCGAAACTTAGCCCCTTGGTTCAGCAGTTGATCAAAGCAAACACCCATAAAATCGTTAAACATGAGCTCAGCGACGGGACGCAAACCGGTTGAAGCAGCGCTTACAGCCGAGCCGATTAAGGCGGACTCACTAATGGGGGTATCAAGGACGCGATTGCGCCCATATTTCTTCACAAGACCTTTGGTAACCCCGAGAACTCCTCCCCACGCTTCGTCATCCTGAAGGTGATCCACTTCTGCCCCACCGGCTACATCTTCCCCCATCAGGATCACATCGGAATCTTGGCTCATTTTAAGATCCAAGGCTTCACGAATCGCATCCGCAAATGAGAGTTTTTGAGTCATTAAGCGACACCTCCATCCGTCGGATAAGAAACATATACATCTGTCAGCAATTGATCTTCCGCGGGAAAAGGACTTTCTTCAGCAAACTGGATGGCATCTTGGACCTCTTGTTCCACCTCTTGTTCAATCGTCTCCAAATCCTCATTGGTTGCGATTCCTTCTTCGGTCAAATATTGCTTAATACGTTGAATTGCATCCTTCTCAGCCAAGTGCTCTTTTGTTTCGGCTTCGGTTTTATATGTTTGAGCATCACCTTCAAAGTGACCGTAATTCCGGTAGGTCTTGCACTCAATGAGCGTCGGTCCTTCCCCTCTCCTTGCACGTTCAACCGCTTCCCTAGCCACTTGGTAGACAGCGACGACGTCCTTTCCGTCCACGATGACTCCGGGGATGTTATAAGACTGGGCGCGATCCGCGATGTTGGTACAACTGGATGCATAGTGGAAGGGAGTTGCTTCTGCATAACCGTTGTTTTCAGCGACAAACACTACGGGTAATTTCCAAATGGCTGCAAGGTTCAGCCCTTCATGAAAGGTTCCTTGGTTATTTCCCCCATCACCAAAGAAACATGCGGTCACTTGATCCGTTCCCTTTACCTTCGCAGTAAGGGCGGATCCACAAGCCAGCGGAGGCCCGCCGCCAACGATTCCGTTGGCACCTAACATGCCTTTTTCAAAATCGGCAATGTGCATGGACCCACCTTTTCCTTTGCAAAGCCCCGTGGCTTTGCCGTAAATTTCGGCCATCATACCTTTTAAGTCACATTCTTTTGCGATACAATGCCCATGACCACGGTGGGTTGAGGTAATAAAATCCTGATCCGTTAAGTGGGCACATATTCCAACGGCTACTGCCTCTTCCCCGGCGTACAAATGGACAAACCCAGGGATATCCCCTCTTGCAAAAATATCGTGTACAGAGTCCTCAAACTTTCGGATTTGGACCATCTTACGGAACATCCAAAGCCCGTGACCTTTATTGATCGAGCTTTTTTTCACCTCAGTATTTTCCATGCATGCTCCCTCCTTTAATCTGTCTGAATAAACACTGTAGCAAGTCCAATGCCAACGATAAGAGTTTTATTTTTTGCCATTTTATAATTAACTGAATAGTACACATATGTTCATGTGTTCAAGATTGTTTCACTGTTGTTCAGTAATGAAAATCGAAAGGAGGTTTATGATGCGTCTGACAAAATCTACGTGGAAACGGTTCATTCAAGAAGGCACCTTGGATCCGTCCCGAATTGAAAAAGTCATTCATGAATCCTGGTCACGATGCAAGGAGTTAAAAGTGGATCCCTTTCGCGATTCTACGGATATTGTCTTAACACCCAAGGAATTGGAAAAACGTCGGAATCAACTGGATGTTCTGATCACGGAAGCCAAATCGCTCATGGCTGAATTGAAAGCGTTTTTAATCGATCATGAGATGATTATTCTCTTGATCGATCCGGACGGTTTTATTCTCACCCAGGAAGGACACCGAAGAACCATGGATAAAGCCAAAAGAATGCGTTTTATCCCCGGGGCGAAATGGACGGAGAAAACGATTGGAACGAATGCCATCGGAACCTGCTTAAAGACCAAAAAACCCATCTATGTAGAGGGATATCAGCACTTTACCGTCTCCTCCCACGATTGGTGCTGCGCCGCAGCCCCCGTTAAAACGGAGACTGGAGAGCTCGTGGGTGTATTGGATGTTTCCGGTCCGGTTGGGAAATCACATCCCTACCTGTTGGGAATCGTATCCACGATGGCAGCTTCCCTAGAAGAAAAAATCAAACAACGTTTTCATGTAATACCGGATTTACGGAAGAGTTTGGAGGATCCTTTCTTTGAAGGAGTGATAGGAACTAGTCAAGCCTTTCAGGAAACCTTGAAACTCAGCAGAAAAGCCGCTTCCGTATCCTATCCGGTCAGCTTGCAAGGAGAGAGCGGGACAGGTAAGGAATTGGTAGCAAAATATATTCACCGTGTCAGTTCCAGAGCAAATGGTCCCTTTGTCGCTCTGAACTGTGGGGCTATACCGTCACATCTGGTGGAAAGTGAGCTATTCGGGTACGAGGAAGGGGCTTTTACCGGAGCCAGACGGGGAGGGTATACAGGGAAACTGCGCTCTGCCCATAAAGGAACCATTTTCCTGGATGAAGTGGCGGAGTTAAGTCTGGATACGCAGGTCGCTCTTCTTAGGTATCTTCAGGAACAAACGGTTCGACCCGTTGGCGGCAACAAGGAATACCAAGTCGATACACGGGTGATTACTGCGACCCATAAGGATTTGAAGGAGCTTGTACGGAAAGGGGAATTTCGGGAGGACTTGTTTTTTCGGCTCTTTGTTCTCCCCATCCAATTACCCCCGCTTCGAGAAAGAACAGAGGATATCCCCTATCTGGCTGAATACTTTTTTAATCTCTTTGGCATCCAGAAAAAATTAACCCGCGAATCCCTTGATATTCTTTACCAGTACGATTGGCCCGGGAATATCCGTGAGCTAAAAAACGTCTTAATTGCCGCCAGCGTATTTGTAGACGAAGAGATCATCAGTCCCTTAATCCTTACGAAAATAATTAAAGAACGGTCCATAGAACCGGATACCCCCACTCTCCCACTTGAATCTCGAAATAAGGCCTTAAGAAATGCCCTTGAAGAAACGCACGGGAATATCTCAAAAGCAGCAAAAATATTGGGTGTCTCGAGAACCACTCTTTACCGATGGTTAAAAGAGCAAAAATAACCCTCCATGACATAGATTTTGCTTTATTTACCCCTAAAAAGACTTGGAGTGTTTTTATGTCGAAAGTTGCTTTGAAAGATGGCTTTCCAGGTTCTCCCGTCGGCCCCGTCCGCTTCCGGCTTCTTCCCTTTGCTCTGGCGGGCCTCAGGGAATCTGGAAAGATCGACGACTGCCACTCCTCTCGCTCCTCCGTGATGCATTCCATCGCTCGCCGCCGTTCCCTTTCCCCAAGAGTGACATAGCGACGGCTCTCTAAGCTCTCATGTCCGGCCAACTGACCACCACCTGCAACGGTGATTCCCTATCGATGAGATTCCGGCAAAACGTATGTCCGTGAGAATAAAGCCGACTTCCAAAGAGTGATAACCACAAAATCCCTTGTGCAGGCTCCCATTGGCGCTCACGGGGTTTTTGGGGGCAGAAAAACCCTTTTCGGTACGGTGACCCCAAAAGCCCCCTATGGAAATAATTCCTAAGACCAAAATATCCAACTATTAATTCACTTTTGATTACGAATCATGTATTATGTATACATAATACATTTTAAAAAGGTGTGTAAACATGTCAGGAATCAATATTGGGTCGGCCATCAAGAGGGAGACGATGCATGAGGCCGCTTACAGACAATTGAAAACGGCGATTCTCTCGAATCAGCTTTCCACGGGTGTGTACTATACGGAGAATGAGTTTGCGGATGCTTTAAACATCTCCCGCACGCCGATCCGGGGAGCAATCAAAGACTTGATCCATGACGACCTGCTCGTTTCCGTTCCGAGAAAGGGGCTGAAAGTCAGGGAATTTACCCAATCGGAAGTGGAACAAATATTTTTGCTCCGGAAAGCGATCGAAGGTGAAGTGATCGGAAAACTTTTGGAGATGGTGACCGATGAGCATGTCTTCGCCTTGGAAACATTGGTCACGAAACAGAAGCACATGATCGAAGCCGGAGACGACATCTCTTTTATCGATCTGGATCTGGAATTCCACCAAGCCATCATCCGATTTGCCAACTATGGGTTGATTGAGAACATGATTGCCAAACTATACAATCTTACGAGGCTGATCGGCCACAAGGCCATCATGAAAGAAGGACGCATGGAAGAAGTGATCGACGAACATCGTGAAATCATCGAAGCGGTCAGAAACAAGGACGGTGCCAGGAGCAAACAGCTGATGGTCCAGCATCTGGAAAACACCCAGCGATCCTTTCGTTGGATCCATGATCAATCGGAGGTGATCTGAATGAAGTACGCGGTCTACCAAATGGATATCGTTGCCGGCGAACCGGAACAAAACCGCCAAAAAGTGAAAGCGTGGCTGGATGATACGGTGAAAAACGGCAAGCCGGACATTGTCGTGCTGCCGGAAATGTGGACAACCGCCTATACATTACCCCGCCTGGATGAAGTGGCTGACCGCCAGGGTGAGCCGACCGTCTCCTTTTTACAGGAGGTCGCAAAGGAATACGATGTCCACATCATCGGCGGCTCGGTGGCCAACAGAAAAGAAAAAGGTTACTACAACACTGCGCTGGTGATGGACCGAAACGGAAACCTCGTCCATCAATACGACAAAATCCACCTTGTGCCGATGCTGGACGAGCCCAAATATTTGTCAGGCGGCAAGAACAAGGCGGAAGTATTCGAGCTGGAAGGCGTCAAGATGGGGGTGATCATCTGCTACGATTTGCGTTTCCCGGAACTGGTGCGGAAGCTGGCGCTGGAGGGGATCCAGGTCCTCCATATCGTCGCTGAATGGCCAGCCGCCCGAAAAGATCACTGGACCGCCCTCCAACTGGCCCGGGCGATCGAAAACCAGATGTTTGTCGTCTCCTGCAATCGCGTCGGTTCATATGACGGCGTGGATTTTGCGGGGACCTCGATGATTATCGATCCTTGGGGCAAAATCGTGGAGCAGGGAAGTGAAGACCGGGAAGAAACACTCCGGGCGGAGATCTCCCTCGATCTTGTTTCGAAAATCCGAAAAGACGTCCCCGTCTTCTCCAGCCGGGTACCCGAACTTTATTAGGTTTCGTAATTTACTGTTTGGCAAGGGGTGTTTTTGATCGGGCCTGTTGAGCTCATTGCCACGAATGGAGTCCTGACGTTTCCAATAATTTTTTAAAGGGGGGAATCCTTTTGAAAAACCGACTCAAGCTAAATGTGCAAGGAACCGAAAAAACCATCGAAGTGACGGTAAACCGTGTATTCAACGCCGGGTACGCCGGAAGCGACCAAACGAAGGTACAGGAGCACATTGATGAATTGGCCAAGCTGGGCGTACCGGTGCCGTCAACCACGCCGACTCTCTACCCAATCTCCAACTATCTGCCCACTGTGGCCGACCGAGTCCAAGTGCAGCATGGGGAGACAAGCGGCGAAATCGAATATGTCCTCATTTGGGCCGAAGGAGAACTGTTCGTAACGGTCGGCAGCGACCATACCGACCGTAAATTGGAAACCTACAGCGTCCCCATGTCCAAACAAGCCTACCCCAATGTGATCGCCGATCAAGTTTGGCGTTTTAAAGACGTGAAAGACCACTGGGACCGTCTTGAACTGGAATGCTGGGTCACCGCAAACGGGGAGCGGGTCTTATACCAAAAAGGGACCTGCGCTGATTTAATGCCCCCGAGTCAATGGAAAGAAATTTTCCGACAAAAGAATGTGGCGAAAGAGGGCAATCTGTTTTTCTCCGCAACGATCAACACGGTGGCCAACACCCTCGCCTTCGCGGATCGATATGAATTTGAAATGCGGGATCCCGTACTCGACCGCGTGATTCGCCATCAATACGAAGTGGACGTTTTAGCCAAACCGATTGAATAAAAGCCAATAGACAGGAGGGAATGGATATGCAGTCACCGAACCAATCAAATCTCCGGCCGGGAATACGCCGACGGTTGTTGTGGGGGGCCATTTTCCTTATGGCGACCTCCTCCATCGGGCCCGCATTCCTGACCCAAACCACCGTTTTCACTGAACAATTTGCGGCCAACTTTGCTTTTGCGATCCTGGCCTCTCTGATTATTGACGTCGGGGCGCAGCTCAATATCTGGCGCATCCTGTCGGTATCGGGGAAGCGAGGCCAAGATGTGGCCAACATGGTCCTTCCAGGTCTCGGGTCGCTCATCGCCATCCTGATCGTGATCGGCGGCCTCGCCTTCAATATTGGGAATGTAGCCGGTGCGGGCCTGGGGCTGAACGTCTTGTTCGGCATTTCCCCCGTCACGGGAGCGGTCATCGCAGGCATTCTCGCGATCATTGTCTTTAGTTTGAAAGACGCGGGGAAAGCCATGGACATCGTCACCCAGTTCCTGGGGATCGTCATGCTGGTGATGGTAGGTTACGTGATGGTTACGACAAGTCCGCCGGCAGGCGACGCACTCGTCAAAGCAATAGCCCCTGATCATTACGGCACCCTGCTCCTGCCCATGATCACTCTCGTAGGGGGAACGGTCGGGGGATATATCACATTCGCGGGCGGCCACCGCCTGATCGACGCTGGGGTCACGGGGAAAGAAAACGTCTCCTTCGTCAGCCGGGCCGCCAACCTGGGGATTTTGACCACGGGCGTGATGCGCGTCATCCTGTTCTTGGCCGTACTGGGTGTCGTGACCGCCGGTCATCAACTCGACCAAAAGAACCCTGCCGCCTCCGTATTCCAAATCGCCCTTGGGGACATCGGGTACAAAGTGTTCGGGATCGTCCTCTTTTCGGCGGCCTTGACTTCCGTCATTGGCAGCGCTTACACGAGCGTATCCTTCTTGCGGTCGTTCCATCGGTCGATCGTGACCTACCACAATTGGATTATCATCGCCTTCATCCTGTTTTCCACTATTATTTTCGCCCTCGTCGGCAAACCGGTCACCATCTTGATCATCGTCGGGGCGCTGAACGCTCTGATTTTGCCACTCACGCTGGGGGCCATCCTGTTGGCTTCGCGTAACCGAAAAATCATCGGCGACTACCATCATCCCACCTGGATGATCGCCTTCGGTGCTGTCGCGGTGCTCGTCACCCTGATTGCCAGTTGGTTTTCCCTGCAGGAGATTGCCAAACTTTGGACCGGTTGAAACCGTGAATTCCGATTCCTTGAAAGGAGCCGGCCACAGGGCAAACCGCTCCTGCATTTGTAGATACTTTATCTTTGTATCTGGCGTAATGATTTGTGACAGGCTGGTCATAATGCTGCAGGCCGATCGCTCAAACACATCGTTCTGCATCCCACGGACATCTTAGGTTTCGTTGGAGTAATGGAACAACCCTTGCTTCTTCCGAAGTTGATTCTCCAGATCGAACAGACCGACTCACAGTGGCAATCGGTTTGTTCGACACCAGGATATCTTTTTCCACCAGATTTTTGGCTTTTCCTTCATCATATAAATAAACGTGGACCATCGGCTGCAGTAATACACTGACGTTCCAAATTTCAATTGTGACATTGAACCTGTTCACAGTGACCGGATGCATTCCTTTCAGCCTTTTTTCAGGTACTGTTTCAGTTCTCCAGTGTAGTGGGTGGCGGGCAGCCCTGTCACCGCGTGGATCCGATCCCATTCTGAACCAACCGCGAAAGGGCGACCAAGGATTCCGTCCGCAGAAATTGTGTACCTAGGTCAGCAATTGCCGCCTTACAGTAAGAAAGCACGCCGACCCATAGGTCGACTTGCTTTCTTTCCTTCAACTATCCTTCCTGCAACGAATTTTATTTCTATATTTACTGGTGCTCTTCTTGAATTCGATCTGTTTATTCTACAGGATTACTTGTTTATCACTTTTTCCTGTTCCTTCACCATTGTTTTACCCCAAAATTTTTCCAAGATATCCTGTGATGGTTTTCGTGTCATCAAACTGACCACGACCATCGTCACAATGGATAAGACCAGCGTGGTTACGATGGTTAACATACCAAATGGATTGGGAGCCGCATTTTCAATCAGGATATACGAGATTAACCCCACCAACATCGAAGCCGTGGCTCCCCAATGATTGGCCCGTTTCCAATAAAGCCCAAAAACAATGGGAGCGAAAAAGGTCGCTTCCAGCCCTCCAACAGCATACAAAACAATCATTTGAACGTAATCGGGAGGGGTTAAAGACAAGAGCACCACCAGAACACCGATCAGTAAGGTGGTCATATAAGAAAGCTTCATTATGGTTCGGTCGCTGGCTTTTGGGTTGATGTAATTCAGATAGATATCCTTCACAATTGCGGAGCTGGTCAGCAACAACATGGAATCAACCGTCGACATAATCGCCGCAAGAGGAGCGGCTAATACCAGGCCGGCAAGCCATCCGGGCATCAGATCGAGTATCAATATGGGGACCGCCATATCCGCCTCCACTTTGGGATAGAGAACTCGGGTGATCGGTCCCACAATGGTAAGTCCAAAAGTAAACAGGCCCATAATCGTACAGCTGTAGATGATCGCTCGATGCATGGTTTTACTATCCTTATAGGTCATGCCACGAATCGAGGCATGTGGAAGACCCAACGCAGCCACACCGAACATGACGAAGTGGGGAATCTTTATAGCCGATCATGGCTACCAACCCACATAAACATAAGGTCGTGACAAAAAAGTAGATGACGGTTACCCCCATCTCACGCTCACATTGGCGAAAACGAGGATCCTCTTGGAAAGACGGTTTAACGGCTCTCATTTTCACTTTTAACCCCCCCAAAAAGAATAATGGGCATCCGGATCCAGAGGAAAAATAGGTCTTCGAATATTTTGATAATTAAAGTTGTCCAATCGATAGGTACTCAAGCCTGGTGAGTCGACCGTGATGATTTTCTGAACCAATGGCTTAAATGCAGCCCGAAAATGGTGACTGGATTTCAGCCCAATCAGCTTCTTCTGTTGGATATCCAGGCCGTGCAACAGAAAAATCTGCTCATCCATCACCTGGGCTCGAATGGAGCAGACAATGACATCGAGGTTGTTCACTTGTAAACGGACGGTTTTTCCTAAGTTGACAGAGGATCCTTTTCCCATCGGAGAAGAGCGTATAAATCGTCCATCGGTCAGGCTTTTTACATAGGCATGGAGTTTCAGGGGGTTCCCGTGGCGTGAATCGGTTTTTCCACCCAACTCCACCTGGATCATAGATCCAACGCCCACTTTATGTGCCTGATTCACAACCTCCGGGTCGTAAATAAAAGCAAAACAGGTGTTTTCCACGTTCGCCTCTACCATCGCTTTTAATAAATAGGTTCCATCCCCCGGAGTCCCGGCTCCCGGATTGTCGGACGTTTCGTTGATTAAAACGGGACTTTCCCCGACTGAAAGCGCTAGGATGCCCTCCTCTGGCGTGGGTAAGGAAGGATAGAATTGCTCTTTCCGATTCCATATCTGTTGAGAAACATCTTTGGCAACTTGAACCGCCAGAGAACGATCGTCATTTGTCATCACGAGTACGGAGGTACCCACATCTCTGGTGTCGGTATAAGGAAAACCGTGAAAAAAGGTGCATTTCCGTAATGCAGGGGAAAGATCCGTGGTCGTCGTTGGGATGATCATCGGTAGCCGTTCCAGGTACATCACAGGTCGTAAGCAGTCGGATAATATCTCTTTGGCTATTTCAATCGCTTCCACTCCTCGATCAAAGGAATCGGTATGCGGATACGAGATCAATGGGGCTTGTCTTGAGTGGGAAGATGTGCGTGACTACTTGGGAGGGATGATTCACCAAGGAGAGGCATCCGGTGTTGAACTGGTTCCCTTGTTTTCGGCTTTTGCCTGTCCTTCAGGGATGATTGAACGGTTTACGTATGAAGAGATGAAGAGGGAACTGCTGACCGGGTTGTTGCAAACGGGAGAGGTGGATGCGATTTGTCTTGCGTTACACGGTGCCGGAGTGGTGGAAGGGATCGAAGATCTGGAAGGAGATTTATTGCAGTCCATTCGTCAATCGGTAGGAAACGTACCGATTATTGCGACACTGGACCTACACGGAAATATCACGGAGACATGGACCCACCCCTTTACTCACCTTATATACCTGCCAATCATCCCCAATCCCTTCTACAAGACATGATAACCTTCCTGTCATGGATGAAAGTTGATCCATTCGTTTATCTACTTTGTGGTAAGTGAAGGCGATACTTCCTTTTGGGGCTATCATAGTAACAATGAAAACATTCCGTCAGTACCATAGGAGCCGCTCACGGAATGTCTTTGCTCGCTTTATTCAGGGATACGTCACAAATAATAACGGGTGGCTGATTATTCTAATGAGACATAAATGAAAATGGCCTCTGCTGTACAAGCAAAAGCCTTGAAAGAAGGGCTCACACAGATATCCCTTGTGAATTCATTTTATATAAATCAACTCTGCGGCGATCATCCTGAGCTTTCCTCCTTTTTTTTTTGCGTTTTTGGAACCGGGCTAATCCTCCCTCTGTCTCCGCGCTTTTAACGTGAGGCATTCCTAAGTGGCATTCCACCCGCAGCCCCTCTTCCAAGGTGGACCCCCAACCCCTCATCATCGCTTGCTTGTCTGTTCGAAGGGATCCCTGGGGATAGGCGGCCATCTGCGCGGCCAGGGCCTGGGCCCGGGGCAGCAGCGCTTCCGGTTCCGTCAGCTCGGTGACCAGCCCCCATTCCAGAGCCGTCCGGGCATCGATCTGCCGCCCGGTGAGGACCAGGTCCATCGCCCGTCCCCAACCGAGGATCCGTGGCAGGCGCTGGGTGCCGCCGTCCACCAGGGGGACATTCCACCTCCTTTCCAGGCAGCCGAATTCGGCACGGGTGGACGCGATCCGGATATCGCACCAGGCGGCCATCTCCAA
>NZ_QBKR01000023.1 GCF_003054245.1 Melghirimyces profundicolus | reverse complement strand
CGGTCTCGCTATGCACTCACAGAGCACAAGTCTCGCCTGGGTCGCTTCACTCCCCGGTCTCGCTATGCACTCACAGAGCACAAGTCTCGCCTGGGGTCGCTTCACTCCCCGGTCTCGCTATGCTGTCCTGCAGAGATGGTTGCACTGTCCGCTCCGGATCATCCTGCTGCGGGCAGGAGCAAACGCCTACGGATGCAACACAGAGAAGCTTTTGCCCCTGAACGCCCTTGCAGGCTGATTCTCCGCTGGGCAGGACAGCAAAGTCGCTATTTTGGGTAAACGCTTCCCCTTTTTCTCGAAACGAACATGAAATCACCACGCTTCTGCGTTTCCATCGAGCAGGCACCGACGGGCCCTTGGAAAGGGTTCTCGAGTCGATCGGGGATAAAAGAGACCCCGGGGTGCATCCTAGTCATATCAGGGGAGAGAAGCCCTCTCCCTTGTACGGCGATTTCAGGGAGGGATACCATGAGCAAACGGAAAGTGGAAAAGAACCGCGACACGGTGACGAAAAACGAAGAAAACATCAACAGTGAGGTTCAGTTCGCTTATGAACAGAGCGGGGAACTCACGGACCTGGAAGTGGAAAAAGGACGCAAAGAACTTTCCGCAGATTATGAACGAAACGCCGAAAAAAAGAAGCAAAACCGGTTATAGCCGCAGCAGGCCCGGGCGAATCACCCGGGTTTTTTCTGTTTCAGGACGCAAAAAAACAGACCGTGACCGCCGTATTTGAAGGGTTGTACGGAACATTCATCCTTCCGTCGATAAATGTTTGGGATGCCGCCGTCGTATCTGATCATCCGGCCAAACCATGGCGTCGACGGAGGAGCGACGGCGTGGTAATACCGCGAGCCTGCCTGGATACAAAAAGCGGTGCCCGAAGGCACCGCGAGGTTAATGACAAGGGGGGCTGGGGCGCGATTTCGTCTTCCCACCTCATTCCCTCGAAGAGGTCAGACTGAACGGTCCGGTCCCACAGCAGCTTCACCGGGTGGGTGTCATAGCGACCCCGGCGAGACTTGTGCTCTGTGAGGTACAAAGAGTGCTCCGCACGGAAAGAGTCCCCTGCTCTTCTGTAAAGGTTTGTCGGCAGTCTAGAAGCGTTGTGAAAAAGGGGCGTCAGCATTTACCCAAAGCCGCTCCGGCTGCTGTCCTGCAGAGATGGTTGAACATGAAATCACCACGCTTCGTGCCCCGACAGCACCGTTTTCTGCTTTTTCAGATTGCATCTCTATCCGCTTGGACCCGTTCGACCACTTTTCTCAACCGGGTGGCGGCGCGGCGGGGGGAGGAGGCGCGGGTGATGGCGGAGATGACGGCGACGCCTTTCGCTCCCGCCCGGATGACGGGTTCCGCGTTATCCTGGTGGATGCCGCCGATCCCCACCATGGGAAGCGGCCGATTCTCCATGCGGGCGATCCGGCGGATGCTCTCGGGTCCGATCGGGTCCCCGGCGTCGGATTTGGATGGGGTGGCATACATGGCACCCACCCCCAGATAGTCCGCTCCGGCCTGAGCGGCCTTGTCCGCTTCTTCCGGATTTTCGCAGGAAACCCCGATGACAGGTTCCGATCCGAGGAGCCGCCGCACCTGAACGGCGGGTAAATCCTCCTGTCCGACATGGACTCCGTCGGCTTCCAGGACCATGGCGAGATCGACCCGGTCGTTGACAATGAAAGGGATTCGGTGCTTCAAACAGACCTTCCGCAGTTTTTTGCCCAGAAAAACGGTTTCGCTCATGGTGAGGGATGATTTTTTTTCACGGAATTGAAACATCGTGATGCCGCCGGCGATCGCTTCCTTGAGGATCCAGACCGGATCTCTTCCTTGGCAGTCCTGGCTTCCCATCACCAAATACAGACGCAGCGCGGACGGGGACAGGGGCATGGGATCACCTCTCCCGGGGTTTGATTGTGTCAATGCGAAGATCATACCCAACAAATAGTCTATGTGGAGAGAGTCCGAGTGATGACCCCTTCGGGATCGCGGTCCCGGTTGTAAGCCCAGTGGTTGGTGGGGCCGTGGCCTTTTCCGAGCTCCAGCGGCCGGGCGATGGCCCGGGTGATAAATTTTTTGGCGGTATAGACCGCATCCGCCAGATTTCGTCCCTTGGCCAACTCAGCCGTGACGGCAGCGGAAAACGTGCAACCGGTCCCGTGGGTGTGGCGGGTGTGGATCCGTGGAGCGGAGAAGGTGAGGAAGGATTCCCCGTCGTAGAAGAGGTCCGATGCGGTTTCCCCTTCCAGGTGCCCACCCTTGATCACAACGGCGGAGGCTCCCATGTCCAGGATGCGGCGGGCCCCGTCCTTCCGCTTCGCCTCCGTGTCCAGTTGTTGGTTCACAAGGATTTCCGCTTCCGGAAGGTTGGGAGTCACCAGAAGAGCCAGGGGGAGCAGCGTTTGGGTCAGGGCTTTCCGGGCATCTTTCTCCAGCAAGGAGTGGCCGCTTTTGGCCACCATCACCGGATCCACCACCAGGGGACCGACTCCATGCTGACGGATTTTTTCGGCGATGGTTTCCATAATCTCCACATTGGCGATCATACCTGTTTTCAGGGCGTCCACACCGATATCTTCCAACACGGCATCCATTTGCCGGGCGACGGCTTCCGCCGTCATTTCGTATATACCGCTCACACCCTGAGTATTCTGGGCGGTGACGGCGGTCAGGGCGCTCATCCCGAAGGCCCCCAGCTCCTGAAACGTCTTGAGGTCGGCCTGGATGCCCGCGCCCCCTCCGCTGTCGGAACCGGCGATGGTCAACGCGCGTGGCAGAGTCAATGGCTTCACTCCTTTGGACCGTTGAAAATGGAAAAGCCGCCGGACGGGCCGGCGGCGGAGGTTCGTTGAAGGCAATCGGAAACAAACAAACGATCGAATCCGATCCGATTCCCGCAGGTTACCTCCGCTGGCATGACCCAGATCAGGCAAAACGGTCGGCGGCGGATTCGGCCGCCCTCTCAGCCCGGTACCCCGGACTCCCGCAGGGGAACATGGTTCCAATCATTCAATCATTTCAATCATTATTATAGGAGCGTGCGGAAGGAAGGGCAAGGGGGATTTTCCGGGAGTGGCCGTACGGGCGGATGTCTATACCGATGTTCCCCGTCGGACATACGATGTAATGAGCCATTGTGCAGGAAGGAGGTACGACTGTGAGCAGAGCGAGAACCAGCAGTCTGTTCGGCCTGTTCGGCTTCAAATGGGTGTGGTGGATCGCAATAGCGGTGATCATCATCCTGTTCCTGTTCTTCGCATTTTTCTGGTGGTGGGGCGGAGGATTCGGTCCTTACGGTCCCTACTATTAACCCTTTACTTGCTTCCCCCTCATTCAACCTCCCTTTGGCGGAGGTTTTTTTGTGAAGGGGTACGGCCGGGAACCCTTTTGGCCATTGCTCATATCCTGAGGGTAGAACAAGCAGATCCCTCTGAAGAACGAAGGAGGTCGATGGGCGTGCGATGGCTCAAACCGTGGTTTGAATCCATGTACGATGAAGAAATGGGCGAGCTTTGGAACGAATGGCGAAACCTCTCCCACGACCTGGAACAGAACCGGATGAGCACCCAATGCTTCCAAACCGCCACCGATGTGGTGGTTCACGTCCGGATACCCCAATTGAACCCCCGCCATGAAATCAACGTGAAGGTCTTGGAGAACCGGATCCTGTACATTTCGGGGTCGACCGGGGGGAAGGGGAATCAACGGTTCCAGGAACGGTTTCACTTTACCCTGAACGTTTACCTTCCCGTACCGGTGGATGCGAAACGGATGAACACGGGGATGGATCAGGAGAAAAAAACGTTGGTGATCCGAATGCCCAAAGCCTAAAAGTATTGTGAAAAAGTGAGCGGCGGCATTTACCCGAAGCCGCTCCGGCTGCTGTCCTGCAGAGATGCAGACACTGTCCGCTCCGAATCATCCTGCTGCGGGCAGGGGCAAACGCCTGCGGATGCAACACAGAGAAGCTTTTGCCCCTGAACGCCCTTGCAGGCTGATTCTCCGCCGGGCAGGACAGCAAAGTCGCTGTTTCGGGTAAACGCTTCCCTTCTTCTGATCCTGACAATCAACCACAACGCTTCCAAAACAAAGGTGGATAAAAAACAAGGGGCATGCGGGGCCGGTACGACCGCCTTCGTTTGCCCCCAACCAAACGCCAGTTCTTCGGTCCAGTCCGGATCCGGTTGTGATAATATAAAATTCAGGCCTTAATCTTTGAAAGAGGTGTACATATGTCGGAAGGGAAGCAAGGGGGTTTCAAGCAACTTCTGAAAGAGTTGACGGAAGTGGCCGGTCCCCCGGGACACGAAGGACCGGTCCGGGAATTGATGGGCCGTTGGGCGTCCACCGTCGCCGATGAGGTGACTTCCGACCGACTGGGAGCGATGATTGCCCGGAAGGGAAATACGGGGCCACGGATCATGTTGGCCGGTCACCTGGACGAAATCGGATTCATGGTAACCCGGATCACGGATGAGGGCTTTTTGAAGTTTCGGCCCCTCGGCGGTTGGTGGAGCCAGGTGGTGTCCGCCCAACGGGTGGAAGTGATGACCAGGAAGGGGAAGGTACTGGGCGTCGTCGGTTCCAAACCGCCCCATCTTCTATCTTTGGAACAGCGGAAAAAAGCGGTTCCGCTGGACGAGTTATTCATCGATGTGGGTGCCGCCGGAAAAGAAGAAGCGGAGGAAATGGGGATTCTTCCGGGAGACGTGGTGGTCCCCTATTCCCCTTTTACGGAGATGGCCAATCCCAAGCACTGGCTGGCCAAAGCGATGGATAACCGGATGGGTTGTGCCGTGGCGGTGGAAGTTCTGCGGAGGCTCGAAGATCTGGACCATCCCAACACCGTGTATGGCGTGGGAACGGTAATGGAAGAAGTGGGCCGTCGGGGGGCCTTCACCGCCAGTGCCGTGGTCCGTCCCGACATCGGGTTTGCCATTGATGTGGGGATTGCCGGGGATACCCCCGGGGTCAACCGGGACCAGGCGCCCTGCCGTCTGGGGGAAGGGCCGTTGTTGGTTCTTTTTGATGCCGGGCACGTTCCCCACCGGGGGTTGGTGAGGATGGTTCAGGAGGTAGCGGAAGAAAAAGGAATCCCCCTGCAACACGAGTGGATCACCCGTGGTGCCACCGATGCCAGTCACATCCATCTTCACGGGGAGGGCGTCCCCACGGTTTCAGTCGGGGTGCCTTCCCGCTACATTCACAGCCATACCTCCATCATCCATCAGGATGATGTGGACGCTCTCATCCGCCTTCTGGTGGCGGTCATCCGCCGGCTGGATACCAGAAAAGTGGAGGAACTCCTGCAGGGATGAAAAACACCGCCCAAGCCCGACGGGCGGTGTTTTCCATGCAAGAGGTGGATGATTCCGCTCAGGACGGGGTCACCGGCGGTTGGGCCTTTTCCCTGGGGATGTGCTCGTGCAGGGTTTCGATCATCCTGTCTCTTTCCTGCGGGCTGCTGTTTTGCCAGATCACTTCAAAAACGACACCCAGCCCCGGAAGGAGTTTTTCTTCCCCCTGAATGGAATCGCTCACCATATTTTTCAACTCTTCGGGGTTCATGTCCTGAATATTGTAATAGACGGCTCCGCGAATGGGAAAATTCACTTCGTGTCCCTCCTTTTACGCATAGTTTGACACCGGTGCGTAAGCTTATCCGTATTGGGAAAAAGTTGTGGTATAATAACCGCAATCGGCTTTGTGTTCGGAGGAGATGCTTCATGAACAAGCAGTTCGCGGTGATCGGTCTGGGACGTTTCGGGGGAAGCGTCGCCAAGACATTGCATGATATGGGATACGAAGTGCTGGCGATTGACCGGGATCCCCAGCGGGTTCAGGATTTTTCCCAGATTGTGACCCATGCCGTGGAAGCGGATTCCACCGATGAAAATGCCCTTAAGGCTCTGGGCGTCCGCAACTTTGACGTGGTGGTTGTATCCATCGGGGAAGATATTCAATCCAGCATCATGACCACCCTGATTCTGCAGGAAATCGGGGTGGAGAAGGTGGTTGTCAAAGCCCGGAACGACCTTCACGGAAAGGTGCTGTACAAAATCGGCGCCTATAAAGTGGTTTATCCCGAACGGGACATGGGGGTCCGGGTGGTACATAACCTGATTTCGCCCAATATCCTGGACTACATCGAGCTTGCCGATGATTACAGCATCATCGAGGTGAACGCCGGTGAATTCTTTGCCGGCAAAACGTTGGAGGAATTGGACATTCGGGCGAAGTTCGGTTGCAACGTGATGGCGATTAAAAGCGCCGACCGGATTAACATCGCCCCGCTTGCCGGTGACCGCATCCACAGGGGAGACATCCTGGTTGTGATCGGCCATAACAATGATCTGAAAAAACTGGAGGAACGAGCGTAAGGATGAAGATCCTTCAAATCACATCCGCCCGGAACGAAAAAGTGAAGCGTTGGAGGAAGCTAAGCACCCGGAAAGGTCGGGACGAGTACGGAAGCATTCTGATCGAAGGGGAAAAGCTTCTGGGTGAGGCCATCAGGGCCGGCTGGCAGGTTCGCTCCGTCCTGGTCTCGGAAGAGGGGCGGGAGATGCTGGATCGGCTCACGCATCTGGAAGGAATCCCCGTTTACTCCCTGTATCCCTCCACCTTCAGCCAGCTGGTGGATACGCAGACTCCCCAGGGAATCGCCGCTGAGGTGGTGGTGCCCCACGAACGGGAACCCTGGCGCCTCACCGATGGCGGGCCGGTGCTGCTCCTGGATGCCGTGCAGGATCCCGGCAATTTGGGTGCGATCCTTCGAACGGCGGAAGCGGCAGGGGCCCGGGACATCTGGTTGGGAAACGGGACCGTGGATCCTTACAACCCGAAGGTGGTCCGTTCCGCCATGGGGTCGCTGTTCCGGTCCCGGATCCGGCGGGTGAAGTTGATGGACGCGATTCCGAAGCTGAAAAAACAGGGTTATTTTGTTGTCGGAACGGCCCCCCGAGCGGAAAAAAACCATTTTGAAACCCGTTTTCCCCTGAAGACGGCCTTTCTTCTGGGGAATGAGGGGAGGGGAGTGTCCCCCGAAGTGGAGGGGATGACCGACGCCACCGTGCGGATTCCGATGCCCGGTGAAGTGGAATCCCTCAATGTGGCCGTAACCGCCGGCATCCTCCTTTTCGAGTGGGTGAGACAGAAAGGGAGGGAATCCCGTTAGATCCCCCTCCCGCCGTTGCAAAGGCACTGTTTTTGGGCTATACTGATGGTTAAGTTCATCGATGTCAACGGCTGTGAAGGAGAGGAGTACCGCCATACGTCCCTGCCAGGGAGGGAATGCCTTGACTGGAAGCATCCCAGGGAAACGGTGGCGGGAAGTTCGCTCCCGAGCTGTCCCCCGAACCTTCCCTGTATCGGAAGCAGTAAGGGGTTACCGGTTGAATCCGTTATCGTCTCAATGAGTGGGGCAACCTTTGCCGTGCGTCGGGTTGTCCAACCAAGGGTGGTACCACGAAATCTCTCGTCCCTCGGGCGCGGGATTTTTTTATTTTCACGGAGTTTAAGGAGGGAGCCGGCGACCATGCGTGAAAAGCTGGAATCGTTGAAGAGGGAAGCGGAAGAGAAAATTCGCGCCGCTTCGGATCCGGAAGGGTTGAAAGAGCTCAGGGTGAAATACCTGGGGAAAAAAGGAGAGATCACTTCCGTCCTGAGGGGGATGAAAGACCTCTCCCCCGAAGAGCGGCCGGTGGTCGGCGCATTGGCCAACGAAGTCCGGAATCGGTTGGAAGAATGGATCCGGGCAAAGGAGTCGGAATTGGAAGAAGCACGACTTCAGGCCCGCCTGAAAAGGGAAACCGTGGATGTGACCCTGCCGGGCCAACCGCGTCCCCTCGGCGGTGTCCACCCTCTGAATGCGGTCATCGAACAAATCGAAGATATCTTTGTGGGCATGGGATTTGAAGTGGCGGAAGGACCTGAGGTGGAAACGGACTACTACAACTTTGAGGCCCTCAACCTTCCCAAGGATCACCCGGCCCGGGACATGCAGGATTCCTTCTACATCACGCCGGAACTGTTGCTCCGGACCCAAACCTCACCGGTGCAGGTCCGTTCGATGCAAAGCAAGGAAGGCAAGGTGCCGGTCAAAATCATCTGCCCCGGCAAAGTCTACCGTCGGGATGACGACGATGCCACCCACTCCCATCAGTTTACGCAGGTGGAAGGGTTGGTCGTCGACCGGGGAATCGCCATGAGCGAACTTCACGGTACCCTGCTGGCCTTTGCGGAGCAGATGTTTGGCGAGAAGTTGGAAAGCCGGCTGCGCCCCAGTTATTTTCCTTTCACCGAACCCAGTGTGGAAATGGATATTTCCTGTGTACAGTGCGGGGGCAGTGGTTGTCGGATGTGCAAATACAGCGGGTGGATTGAAATCCTCGGGGCGGGGATGGTGCACCCCCGTGTATTGGAACGGGGGGGTTACGATTCCGAACGGTACACCGGTTTTGCCTTCGGGATGGGGCCGGAACGGATCGCTCTCCTGAAATACGGAATCGATGATATCCGCCAATTCTACACCAACGATTTACGATTCCTGCGCCAATTCCAATCCGTGTAAACGAAAAGGGGGAGGGTACCGATGCTTGTTTCCTATCAATGGTTGAATCAATATGTGGACCTGAACGGCGTGACGCCGGAGAAACTGGCCGAAGAACTGACCCGCGGGGGAATTGAGGTGGACGTCATACACCCCCTCGATCAGGGCGTGGAAAACGTGGTCACGGGGGTTGTCAAAAAAGTGGAACCTCACCCCGGTGCGGACCGCCTGCGGGTATGCACGGTGGATGCCGGAAAAGAGGAGCCGCTCAACATCGTTTGTGGCGCCCCCAATGTGGCGGAGGGTCAAACGGTTGCCGTCGCGCTTCCCGGGGCGCGTCTTCCCGGCGGGGTGAAGATCAAAAAGACCAAGCTCCGGGGGGTTCCCTCGGAAGGGATGATTTGTTCCGCTCAGGAGCTGGGAATGCCGGAAAAACTTCTCCCCAAAGAGCAACAGGAGGGGATTCTGGTCCTTCCCGCGGAGACCGGGGTCGGAGAGGATGCAAAAGCGGTTCTCGGGTTGGAGGATGTGGTGTTGGAACTGGATCTGACACCCAATCGCTCCGATTGTCTCAGTATGTGGGGGGTGGCTTATGAAGTGGCCGCCCTTTTGGACCGGGAAGTCCATCTTCCCGTGACAGAAGAACGAATGCCCGTTGGAAAGACGAAACCCGTCGATGTGGTGCTGGATGCGGAAGAGGACTGTCCGTTTTACGCGACCCAGGTGGTGGAGGGAATCCGGCTGGGTGAGTCCCCCCGATGGATGCAGAACCGATTGCTTGCCGCCGGTATCCGTCCGATCAACAATGTCGTCGATATCACCAACTACGTGATGCTGGAATACGGCCAACCCCTTCACGCCTTTGATTATGACCAGGTGGAAGACGGGGAGATCGTCGTCCGCCGGGGAGGAACCGGGGAAACGGTCACCACGCTGGACGGTGTGACCCGCGCATGTGATGACCGGACCCTCTTGATTACCGACGGGACGAAACCGATCGGCATTGCCGGAGTGATGGGTGGTGAAAACTCGGAAGTGAAGGAGGGAACCACCACCGTCCTGATCGAGTCGGCTTATTTTGCTCCCGAATCCATCCGTCGGACCGCCCGGAGACTGGGTCTTCGGTCGGAAGCCAGCACCCGCTTTGAAAAAGGAGTGGATCCCGAGCGGGTCATCCCGGCGCTCACGCGGGCGGTGGAGCTGATGGTCCAACTGGCCGGCGGCAAAGTGGCCTCCCCCGTCACCGCGGAACGGATGGGGGAGATTGAGGATGTCATCGTTGAACTCCGTCACAACCGCCTGACCGGCGTATTGGGCGTCCAGGTGGAGGAGAAGGCGGTATTGGACGTCTTCCGTCGGCTCCGGTTCCCCACGGAAGTAAACGACGGTGTGTACCGGGTGCAGGTTCCTTCCCGCCGGCCGGACATCTCCATCGAAGTGGATCTGATTGAGGAAGTGGCCCGGCTCTACGGATATGACCGGATTCCCACCACCCTCCCCTGGGGGCAGCAATCCCCGGGAGCCCTGACTCCCGAACAACGGCTTCGTCGGGTGATCCGCCACTCCCTCAGGGATGCCGGCTTTCATGAAGTGATCAATTACAGCCTCACCTCCCCCGACCGCCTGCGCGAGTTGGAACCGGTGCTTTACAAAGAGGCCCGGCCCATCCGGATCAGCATGCCGATGAGCGACGAGCGGAAGGTTCTCAGGACCTCTCTGGTGCCACAGCTTCTGGAGACCGCCGAATACAACGTCCATCGGCGGGAAGAAGGGGTTTCGGTTTTCGAACTGGCCCGGGTGTTTGTCACTGAGGAGAAAAAGCTGACCCGGCAACCGGAAGAAAGGTGGGCTTTGGCCGGTCTGGTGACGGGGGCCACTTCCCCGCACTGGCAGAAACGAAACGGAGCACCCGATTTCTTCACTGTCAAGGGCATGCTGGAGTGGCTCTTTGAGCGGCTCGGCGTGAACGGCATCTCCTTTGAAGCGGCACAGCCCGAAGGGTACCACCCGGGACGGACGGCCCGGATCAAACAGGACGGCCGCGTGATCGGCGTGTTGGGACAGGTCCATCCCAAAACCGCCTCCGCCCACGATCTGGATGACACCTATGTGTTCGAACTGGATCTGGAACCGGTGACAGAGGCGGCTCTGAACCGGGTGATCCGCTATGAGACCCTGCCGAAACATCCTGACACCACCCGGGATCTGGCGTTGGTGGTGGATGAGGGGATTCCGGTGGGGGAACTGGAAAAAACGATCCACTCGGCGGGCGGCGAGCTGCTCCAGTCCGTCTCTCTCTTCGATGTGTTTACAGGGGAACAGATCGGGGAAGGGAAAAAAAGCGTCGCCTTTTCCCTCCGCTACCAGGCAGGAGACCGCACTCTGACGGATGAGGAAGTGGCGGAGGTCCATCAAAACGTGATCCAACGGCTGGAAGAGAAGCACGGGGCGGTTCTTCGAAAGTAAACGTTCCGGATTTTAAACTTGGCAGGAACCCGATCGGGGCAGGACGAAAGATAGTGGAAAAGGCTTTAGAGGGACAGGGGGCGCAGCCGATGAAGAACAAATTCACAGTCGAAATCTACGGTCAGATGTATCATATCGTCGGCAAAGCCAGCCCCGGATATATCCGGGAAGTGGCGGGGCACGTGGATGAGAAAATGAGGGGAATCGCCAAGAACAATCCCCGGCTTGACACCGCCAAGCTGGCGGTTCTTTCCGCCGTCAACATCACCGACTCTTATCTGAAGCTGAAGCAAGAGTACGAAGAGATCCTGCACCTGATTGAAGACGATCAACCGTGAGAGTGGTGGGATGTTCATGAACCTGATGGATTGGATTATTGTTCTGATGATCATCGGGGGGTTGATTCAGGGTTACCGAAAGGGCTTGATCAAAGAGACGGTCTCCCTGGTGGGGGTGCTGCTGGCCCTCTTTGTGGCTTATCAGTTCAGCTCCGACCTCACCCCCGCTCTCAAAGAGGTCGTTCCCCTTCCCGAATCGGTGAGCGGTGAAGGATGGGGACAGTTTTTGCCGGTGGAGCAGGCCATCTACAGTGCGATTGCCTTTGTCGTCCTGTTCTTGATCACCAAGGTGTTTCTCTCCTTTGTCGCCGCCGTCTTGACCCAACTCACCAGTTTTCCCGTACTGAACCAGATCAACGGGGTGGGAGGAGCGCTGATCGGGTTTCTCAAGGCGTTCCTCGTGTTGGTGATCGCTGTCAACCTCCTCCACATCCTTCCCTGGGCGGAGGGGCGGGACGCGGTGAACGAGTCCTCCTTAAGCCAGGGAATCCTGGAGATGACACCCGATGTGACAGGAGAGTTTAAAAAGATGATGAACCGATCGTGAGTTTGGCTTCCCCCCCCACGGGGGTTTTCCTTTGTCAGGAGATGAGGAACCAGAAGGTTTGTGAAAAGTGAGCGGCAGCATTTACCCAAAGCCGTTCCGGCTGCACTCACAGAGCACAAGTCTCGCCTGGGGTCGCTTCACTCCCCGGTCTCGCTATGCACTCACAGAGCACAAGTCTCGCCTGGGGTCGCTTCACTCCCCGGTCTCGCTATGCACTCACAGAGCACAAGTCTCGCCTGGGGTCGCTTCACTCCCCGGTCTCGCTATGCACTCACAGAGCACAAGTCTCGCCTGGGGTCGCTTCACTCCCCGGTCTCGCTATGCACTCACAGAGCACAAGTCTCGCCTGGGGTCGCTTCACTCCCCGGTCTCGCTATGCACTCACAGAGCACAAGTCTCGCCTGGGGTCGCTTCACTCCCCGGTCTCGCTATGCACTCACAGAGCACAAGTCTCGCCTGGGGTCGCTTCACTCCCCGGTCTCGCTATGCTGTCCTGCAGAGATGGTTGCACGGTCCGCTCCGCTGGGCAGGACAGCAAAGTCGCTATTTTGAGTAAACGCTTCCCCTTTTCTCGAAACGAACATGAACTCACAACGCTTATAGTCCCTTCTGCCAATGAGCACCTGGCCCTTTGCTCAAGCCGTTTTCACCCATTCATTCATTGGCCGCCCGATAGACGGGCGGTTTTTTGCTTGGTACCGATGGGATTTTTGGGCTGATGGACAACTTTCGGCAAACTTCGCAGTCCCCGATTGATAGAATCATAGAGTGAAAGGGACAAGGGAGGAGATGGGGAAATGAAGCGTATTGTCGGTCTTTTGACGGTGGTTCTACTGGCCGTTGGATGGCTGCCCGTCGGAATGCCGGTCACGGTGCGGGCGGAAGAGGCACCGAAGGAAGAGTTCCGCGCGTTCTGGGTGGATGCGTTCCACGAGGGGTTCAAGACACCGGAACAGGTGGACCGGCTGATGGAGGATGTCCGCAGAGCCGGGGCCAATGCGGTCATCGTCCAAGTCCGCCGCAGGGGGGATGCCTATTTCAACAAAGCTCTGGAGCCGAGGACCCAGGATCCCGGGCTTCAATCGGGGTTTGACGCTTTGGCTTACCTGCTGGAAAAAGCCCACAACGAATCCCCCCGGATTGAGGTTCACGCTTGGCTGGCCACCCTGCCGATCTGGAACTCTGCGACACCGCCGGAGTCGCCGGACCATGTCTTCAACCGGCACGGTCCCACCGCGGAAGAAAGGGATTACTGGCTGATGGAGAGTGTGGACGGGGCTGACCGGTTCGGGGCTGATTACGTGTTGGACCCGGGTCATCCCGATGCTTTGGACTACACGGTGGATCAATACGTCAACGTGGTGAAGGAATACCCCGTCGACGGCATCCACTTGGATCTGGTCCGCTATATGGGACCGGAATGGGGGTACAACCCGGTCAGTCTGGAGCGCTACCAAAAGGAGACCGGAGCCGTCGGCCGCCCCGATCCCCAGGACGAAGGGTGGAAGGAGTGGCGCCGGGAACAGGTGGATCACCTGATGCGGAAGGTCTATCTGAAATCCATCGCCATCCGTCCGGACATCAAGGTGTCTGCGGCCGTGATCGCCTGGGGGAAGGGGCCGGAAACGATGGAGGAATACCGGAATTCCGCTCCCGTCCAGCGGGTGATGCAGGATTGGAACGGGTGGTTGCAGGAAGGGATCATCGACTTGGCTGTCCCGATGAATTACGATCGGGAGCACGTGGCTGATCAAAAGGCCTGGTACGATCAGTGGATCCACTGGGAGAAAGATCATCAGTACCAACGTCAAATCGCTGCGGGACCCGGGATCTTTCTCAATTCCATCGAAGGCAGCCTGGCCCAGATCGCCCGGGCGCAAGCTCCTTCCGCCGAAGGGAACCGGTTGGCCGGGGTCAGTCTCTACAGCTACGCCGTCACCAACAAAGACGGCGTGGACAGGGAGGTGTTCCTTCAGGCTTTGAAAGAACCCACATCTTACGGGGAACCGGGCTTCCACGACGTCGCCCGACCACCGGAGATGAAGTGGAAAACCCGTCCTTCCAAGGGTTTCTTGATGGGACAAACCGTCGACAGAGAAGGAAGGCCGCTGGACGGGGCCGAGGTGGAATTGCGTCATCGCAGTCACCGTTACCTTGTCAAGACGGACGGAAGCGGATTTTTCGGCAAAGCGGAACTCCCTCCGGGCCGCTACACCGTGAAGGTGAAAAAGGGGAAGGGGCCCGCCGAAACCATCCGGATCCGGGCCGGACGCGTGTCCCGGGTGGAGGTGGAGGCGAAATAAGGAGGGGAACACCTTACCGGTGTGGAAAAACAGGAGAGAAAGCGAAGCCCCGCTCATGCGGGGTTTTGTTGATGGAGAAAGAAAGGATGAGCCGGATGGAAGGAGGCTCCCTTTTTCATGAATGGAGTCAAACGGGGCCGTATTTTCGTATGATAAAACAGGGGGAATAAAAAAAACGGAAAGAGGATACCGGAGCCCAAAGTGAGAAACCATACAGGGGGCTTTTTTCAGCCTGCGGAGGTGAAAAGGAGATGTTGTTGACCGAAGGGGAGAACCGGTTTTACGGACCGGTGGACCGGGAGCGCCGGTTCGGGGGGCGGCCCCGTTCGGGGCAGGACCTGAGGGACCCCTTTGAGCGGGATCACGGACGGATTATCCACAGCGCGGCCTTTCGTCGCCTCCAGTCCAAAAAGCAGGTGATCGGGACGGATGCAGGGGACTTTCATCGGACCCGTTTGACCCATTCGATGGAAGTGGCCCAGATCGCCCGTGGGATCGCGCTCTCTCTCAACCGGCGGTCCCCTCTGTTGGGAGAAGGGGAAAAGATCGACATCTCCCTGGTGGAGGCCGCCGCTCTGGCCCATGACTTGGGCCACCCCCCTTTCGGTCACGAGGGGGAACGGGCCCTGCACCGGTGTATGATGCGACATGGCGGGTTTGAAGGAAACGCTCAGACCTTCCGAATCCTCACCCGGCTGGAAGGAAAAAAAGGGGAGGGGTTGAACCTGACCCGTTCCCTGCTGCTTTCCGTTCTGAAGTACCCCATCCGGTTGGAGGATGCCATAAACGATCCGGGACATCCCGAAGCAAGACGGCGCCCCCCGAAGGCCAGTGTGTACACCTTGGACAGCAGGGCGTTCCAATGGGTATTGGAGCCTTATTCCCAAAGGGAAAAAGAATTTTTCACGGAGAAAGCAGCCACCGACTCCAACTCCCCCTTTTTCCGGACGCGCCGCATGTCTCTGGAATGCTCCCTGATCGATCTGGCCGACGATATTGCCTATGCCACTCACGACCTGGAAGATGCCGTCAACTTCCGTCTGGTGGAGATGGAAGAACTCTTCGAAATTTTGGCGGGAACGGCACGAAATCATCCCTGCGAAGAGGTCAAACGGGCCTTGGAGCTGACCCGGTCCCTCCGCCCCCGGCAGGAGGATTTCAAACACCACCTGAAGCAGGTGTTTGCCAATCTCATTTCCGCATTTGTGAATTACACGGAACTGCGGGAGGAGGGAGAGCCGACGTTCTCCCCCCGCTTCCGGTACCGGGTCGATTTCCCCGCCGGATTGGAGGAGTTGAACCGGAAACTGAAGGAATTGGCGGAAATCCGGGTCATCGATTCTCCGGGGGTCCAGGCGCTGGCCTTCAAGGGGGAGCGGGTGGTCCGTCTCCTTTTTGATGCCCTGATGTCGGAGGAGAAATTGCTGCCGGAGAACGACCGTCGGCAGTTGGATCAAGAGCCCCAAAGCCGCGCACGAATCGTCTGTGATTACGTGGCGGGCATGACCGATCCCTTCGCCGTCCGCATGTATGAGCGGCTTTACGGTTCGGGCCGCTCCCTGATCTAATATTTGCCCTTCTCTTGTCGCAAACTGGAACCAACAACGTGGCAGGAGGAGGAAGAAAGATGAAAAGCTTTGGAACGGTGCTGTTGGCTGTCGCGCTGTTTCTGCCGGGCATGTGGGTGTCCGGGGACCGCGCGGCGGCGGAGCCGCCGACCACCATCCTGGAAGGGAGGATGCATTATCTCGACATCCAGGGCGGTTGCTGGGTATTGGTGGAGGACCGAGGGCGTCGTTTTGAGTTGGTGGCCGAGCCCGCCCTTCTGCAACCGCTGAAAGTGGAAGGGCTGCGGGTGACCGTGGAAGTGAGGCCCGATTCCAATCTGGTGGGAAAATGCATGGCAGGCCGGATGGTCCGTCTGATCCGCATCATTCGCGCGGAAACTTCTCCCGCACCGGAGTCGTGGGAAAGTCTTTCCTTGTTGAGAGAAAAAGGAGCATGGAGGTAGAAACCGCATGGAAAAGAAAGTGCTTTCATTTTCCACCCGGCTGATGCACGGCACGAGTCGGCCCTGCCCGACCACGGGTTCCTTGACCCCTCCGCTGTATCAGACTTCCACCTTTGTCTTCGACCATATGCAGCAGGGCGCGGACCGATTTGCCGGAGAGGAAGAGGGGTATATCTACACGCGTTTGGGCAACCCGACCGTTTCCGACTTGGAGGCCAAAATGGCCGATCTGGAGGGGGCTGAAGCCGCCATCGCCTTCGGTTCCGGGATGGCTGCGGTCTCCGGGGTGCTGTTTCATCTTCTCAAAAGCGGGGATCACGTGATCTGTTCCGACGGAATCTACGGCTGTACTTACGGTCTGCTCCGGCTGCTGGAAGAAAGGTTCGGCGTGGAGATCACATATGTGGACATGACCCGGCCGGAGAAGGTGGAAGAAGCAATTCGGCCCCGGACCCGGGTGGTTTATCTGGAAACGCCCGTCAACCCGACGATGAAGCTGATCGACCTGAAAGCAGTCAGCGGAATTGCTCGCCGGGCAGGGGCCAGCGTGGTGGTGGACAACACCTTCGCCACCCCCTATCTGCAACGACCCCTGGAATGCGGGGCCGACTATGTCGTCCACAGCGCCACCAAATACCTGGGCGGGCATGGAGACCTCATCGCCGGAGTCGCCCTCGGGAAAAAGGAAGAGATGGACGCCATCCGCATCTCCACCCTGAAAGATATCGGCGGCGTTCTCTCCCCCTTCGATGCTTGGCTCCTGATGCGGGGAATCCGTACCCTGGCGGTCCGGATGGACCGCCATGTGGAAAATGCGAAAAAAGTGGCCCGCTGGCTGGAGGATCACCCGCAGGTCAAGGAGGTCCTCTATCCCGGACTGGAAAGCCATCCCCAGTTTGAGGTGGCCCGGAGGCAGATGGACGCACCGGGCGGGGTGATCAGCTTCCGGGTGGCCGGGGGACTGGAAGGAGCCCGCGCATTTCTGGACTCGGTCCGACTCTGTCATTTGACCGTGAGCCTCGGGGAAGTTTCCACCCTCGTCCAGCATCCGGCTTCCATGACTCATTCCGTCATTCCGGAGGAAATTCGGGAGCGAATGGGAATCACGGGAGATCTTGTCCGCATCTCCATCGGTCTCGAAGACCCGAATGATATCCTCTCCGACTTGGAAGAAGCCCTTCGGATTTCCCGGGGGACGGTGGCGTTCAACGAAAATCCTTGATGGTGCATTGTTTCTGACAACCATTCTGAAAAAAAGAGAAGGCTCCCCCAATGGATCCAAGGGTCGGGACCCTCTGATCCATGAGCCTTTTTGCACTGAATTACCATGGCGGTTGCCATGTTTTTTTGTGCAGCCGAAGGAGGTGCGTTCAACATGAAAATTTCCTGCATTCAAAATGAAGGCTTGTTTGGTAGAGATGTTTTTTATCGACACGGATCGGGATGCGAAGCTGTTAAAGTCGGCAACCTTCCGGGATGAGCCTTGGCGGATGCCATTGCCGAGGGTTTGAAGCGGAAGCCGGAACCTGAACCGGAGCCGGATGATGGGTGGATTCGGGTTCAACTGAACGGGAAAGCTGGCTTGTTTTCGTGCGGGTGGGGAAGGGATCCCTTCGGTATTGCGAAGAACTTGGGGAATCGAACGATTGCCGATCCGAGGGCTTCTCCGACCCAAGATGTGGATCGGATTAAAGTGTATGGCCCATAACCTTGGAAGCGTAGGCTCCGCTCCGTTATCAAAAAGTAAAAAAGGAAAGATTTTGTTACAGGTCATTTTTATGGGAAACGATCGCAACCCAATTGCCATCAGGGTCTGTCACATAAGCACGGCGATTTCCGGTCTTTTGATCTTCCGGTGCAATGACTACCGGTACTCCGGCCTCACGCAGACGGTTAATGGGCGTGTAGTCCCCGAGGGCATGAAAAAAGTCTTTTTCATCCGCCATGCTTGGTTTATCAGATGAAGCCATCTAACCCTCAGCACCCTCAGCTCGGCCTTTCAAATTCTCAAGCAAGTGATGACGACTCCAACCTTGCTGGTATTCATAAAAAGTATGCTTCCAGGCTCGTTTTCCGATCTTTTCAAAACCTGCGTGAGTGACATGAACCCGAACACCATTGGATCTTTCCTCCAGACGGAACGTCACTGGAGTAGGATGAACCCAATCGGAGTCCACCTCATACCAAGAGAGAGTGATTATCTGCAGAGGGATGATTTCCAGTATCTCACCGCAGATCACCTGATTTTCCTCCGGATCCTTGAGTCGATACTTGCCCCCGACCCGCATGTCAATCTGAATGCCCGGATCGATCCATTGTCTCATTCCTTCCTGAGTCGAGATTAATTGCCATACTTCCGATACACTGGCCTTGATGTCAATGAAGCGTTCAATGTTTTTCATATCTCACTCCATATGTTACTGAAGAGTAATCAATTACTATACAGTAACAATTTCAAATTGTGAAGTCATTCAGAAAATATGTCACACCCGGGCAACGTCATGACAGCACGCAACTCGAAACCTGGCGTCCGGCCGTTGGGCTCCGGGAGAAAGTCGGAACGCATACCTTACGGAAGACTTTCGGCTATTTCGCCTATAAATCGGGGATCGATATTACCTTGTTGCAGTCGATATTTTATCATTCGGCGCCCTCAACAACCCTGTTCCGATGGTTTTTTTCGGAAGGATCCGTTTCCGATGAAATAATAAACCGGCTTCCGTCGTCTAAACAAGTAAAAGACAAAAAAAGGTGTGGAGTTGGTGGAACGGGAACTGGAACGGGCCAAAAACGGGGATCCGGAAGCGTTCTCCGGCATTGTCCGGTCCCATCAACATCGTGTGTACAACTTGGCTCTCAGGATGTTGCGGGATCCCGACGAGGCGAAAGACGCAACCCAGGATATCTTCATCAAGCTCCACTCCCGCTTGAAGAACTTCCGTCATTCATCGCGGCTGTCCACCTGGGTTTACCGGGTTGCCACCAATCATCTGTTGGATCAGCTTCGCCGGGCGAAGCGGGAACGGACACGACGTATAAACCGACCTTGGAAAGAAGTTACACATTTACGAAATGACCCCCGGTCAGAGGATCCGGCTGTTGTCGTCAATCAGGAGGAAGTCCGGCAAATCGTCGGGGAAGCGGTCGATGAGTTGCCGGATCTGTACCGTACGGTGATTGTGTTGCATTATCAACAAGGGCTTTCCTACCGGGAAATCGCGGAGATTCTCGGGGTTTCCCCACGGACGGTGGGGACACGGATTCACCGGGCGAAAGCCCGTCTTCGCAGCCGGCTCGATCCGGTTTGGAGAGGAGGGGGGATCGATGGGGGGAAATAAACATTGCGATCGTCTCCGGCCGCACCTGGAAGCCTTTTTACATGACGAATTAAAGGCCGAAATCCGTGAACAGATGGCGGAACATCTCGACGTGTGCGAGGAATGCAGGAAGGAATGCGAAGAAATGCGGTTTCTAGACGACGTCCTGTTCTCGGCATTGACGATGGAATCATCGCCTTCAGGTTTGACAGAGGAAATTCTGCGGCGTTCGAACCTGATACGGGAAAACCCTCCCGAGAGGGATTGGGTCCGGAGGGATCTTCTGCCGGGAATGTTGGGAAGCGGGTTGGTTTCGGTGTTGACCCTGCTTTTGGGGGTGATCCTCTGGTCCGGTTTTTTGGAACTGTCCGGGATACTTGATCCATTGGAGGATGCGATCATTCCATGGTTTCTGCAACCGGTGGCCGGATTGTGGGAGGTTCCCCCAGACGTTTGGGAAAGCATGGGGGCGAAAATGGTTCTGGATGCTTTGGGACCATGGATTCAATGGGTGGCTTCTTTGGCATCGATCGGTGGGGTGGGATTGGCGATCATTTGTTTGATGGTCACAGTCCCTTTCTGGTGGAGGACGGTCAAGGCAACCTCATGACAATCGGATCCCGCAAATAAGGAGGAAATATTGTGAATCGATGGATTTCAGGGTTGTTGATCCTTGTTTTGGCGGCCGGTTTATTGTTGGCGTTCAGTTTTTTGGAGCGGGGCTCGTTGGCCCATCATGTGTTTGGAACGGTAGCCCCGCATGGGGACGGTTCCTTCGGTTGGCACGGTGGGACGGGAAAGCACGGCATGCCGGATGAAGGTATGAAGAATTCGCATTTCCATGGACATGCGGACGGGGATTGGAATCACGGAAGAAGGGGAGGAATGGGCTCCGTGGCCGCGTGGATTCCCACATTGATCGGAATCATCTCCCTGGTGGCACTCGCGGATGCGTTTTTGCGGCGGGAATTGGACCAGACACGGGAACATGTGACGACGGCTCCGTGGAAATCGCTTTGGATGGGTTTTTTGACGGTGTTGATTACCGCGGCAGTGTCGTTTTTGCTTGGCATATCCATCGTGGGGATTCCGGTCGTTTTGGCTCTCATGGTGGGCCTGATGATTGCAATCGCCATCGGATTCGCCACTTTGGCGATCCATGCCGGCACCCTCGTATCGGATCGCCTGAACTGGTTGACGGATGCGCGCTGGAAAGCCCTGATTCTGGGGGCGGTTTTGTTGGCCCACCTGGCTTGGGTTCCGGCGGTGGGGTGGTTGGTGCTTACGGCCATCTTGCTGACCGGCTTGGGCGGCGTCATGATGCATTGGGTTCCGCGCTTGAGGGAACGGTGGAGAACATGGCGTGAAAAACGGAGGAACCGCTGAAGAAAGGGGCAGTCACCCGAGAATCACCATAGGAAAGACCGGAAACGTAAAAAAGGTACCTTATGTGAAAACCGCCTTTAACCCGATAGGGAAGGGGAGAGGGCGGTTTTTTCTAAAGAAAATCCAGAACAAATGTTCTTATTCAGGTGGGAATCAAGGGGACGAGGAGGTGAGTGCTGATGTATAAGGCATATCGTTTCCGCATCGACCCAAATCGGAAACAAATTAATGTAGGGGCAACAATCTTACCTATCGATAGGATTGCCTGTTCCTTCTGTCGAAAGATATAACCCGGGAGGGGCAGGAGGGGATGATTGGTGCAGAGGAAAAGGAGAGGGATTGGGATCGGGCTGCTGATGGCCGGTATACTGGGCTATTTGTGCTTTGAGGGCACCATTTGGCCCAACGACCTGTTTGCCAACGCTATAAGGTGAAGGGATTGGATGTGTCCCACCACCAGGGGAAAATCGATTGGCAGCAGGTGAAAGAAGCGGACCGGATTTATTTTGTCTATCTGAAAGCGACAGAGGGGCATGACTTTGTCGATCACCGTTTCATAAGCAACTGGAAAGAGGCGAAAGCAGCGGGCTTTGATGTGGGAGCGTACCATTTTTTCTCCATGCGCAGTTCAGGGGAGAGGCAGGCACAAAACTTTATCCGCACCGTACCCAAAGAAGCGGACAGCCTGCCCCCGGTGATCGATGTGGAGGTGCATCTCAACCACGACCCGGTCAAAGTTCGCCGGGAGCTGCGCCGTTTGGCGTCGGAGCTGAAGGCTCATTACGACAAGCGGCCGATGTTATATGTCACTTATGACACCTATGAGCGTTACATCAAAGGACATTTTCAGGAAAGCGACCTGTGGATCCGGGATATTTACACCCCTCCCACCTTGAGCAAAGGCCAATGGATCCTCTGGCAATACCACAATCGTGACCGGATGAAAGGTGTGAACACCTCGGTGGATATGAACGCCTTTAACGGGGACATGGTGGCGTATAAGCGGTGGGTCAAAGGAGGGGCATCTGAATGAGAGGGCTGTCTTTATCGCTGATCTGAAAGGTTGGGTCGACGAGGTCTCTCAAGCGATCGAAAAAGGGATTGAAACAGAAGGGTCCAGTTCGGGCATGCTTTTTGTCAGTGATTTGGAATGGCAGGAGCACAAGAAATTATTGGGCAAAAGGGACTATCACATCAGTTTGGGTGCCCATCAGGCGGATATGATCGCCCAAGTGTTGAAAGGACGCATCCCGCATGGAAAGTCCTTGTTGCTAAAGGGTGATGAGCATCTTGTTAAGTTTGTACCTGGGAAGCAAACAACTGCCAAGGTTGCCGATGGTATTTTGCAAGTGTTTCTTGAACAAAGCGATTATGGTTTTTTATTGAATCAGCTCATTCCCAAAGCAGGTACTTTCCACCTTCCCGGCGCACCGTATATCCAGATTCAGATTGTGAAGTCCTATATCAAAAATCAGCAGGGTGAAGTGGTTGAGGAGGTTGGGTGATGAGTGTCTCGGCGACTCCCTGCTGTAGGTGTCCATGTCGGCTTATGTGGTTGCTTGCTCGGGTTGTGCCTTGTGGTGCAGAAGCGCCTGGACAGAGCCATCAGTGAGTGAGATATTCATGCCAAAATGACGTCGGCCCAGTTGGTGAAACATCTCCTTATCCACTTCCTGCTGGGTTTTGTGGCCGTTGCGGGTGATGGTGAATGATTTCTCTGTCAGCGTGATGTGCCCGTCATCGGTCAGTTTGGTGAAAAACAGGGACTTGTTGAATTTGGACTTCTCATTGGTGAGAATGATGTCCCGCACCCGGCTGAGGTAAGCCTCATCGACGGGTTGGGTGGAAAAAGTGTAGTAAAGCGTCAACTCCTTATCGCTGTACTTCTCGTAGGCATAATCGCCCCAGGGGGAATCCACCTCGCGGACCCGATATTCGCCGGTGATGGCGGTGACGGGTTCCCCGCTCAAGGGAACCGGCTGCAACGCGAGATTGCTGCCGAAGCCGACATCCACGATATAAGACCGACCGTTGTGATGGAGCAGGGTGGCCACATGGGTGCCGATCAAGTCGTTGTGTTGCCCATCCACAAACACCGTTCCCGCCACCAGGTGCACGTCAAATCCCAGCTGTTTCAAGAAGGAGTAAAACAGCGGGTTCAATTCATAACACAGCCCCCCCTCTTTGCGGTCAATGATTTTTTCCCTTAAGCCGTCAAGAGAGATGGGGGCAGTCTTTTTGGCCATGACCGCGTTGTTTTCAAAAGGAACCGTCAGGGCAAAATGGCGCTGGATCGCCGGCAAGTCGGAAAATGTGATATCCGTGCTTCCGTTGTATTGGATGCGGTTGAAAAAGGCGCCGATTGGCAGGTTCATTCGGATCGCTCCTTTATGGTTGGGTGATGTCATCGATGTTACTTTCACTTTATGCCATTATAATCTGTATCACCTCGGCATCGGGAAGGATTTTTAAGGGAGCAGGGATCGGTTTTTCGATGTAGGACTCTGGTCGGGGAGCAACTTTAGTGACGAGGACCCTTATGTGGTTCGCCGGGACTTGGAGCATGTAAAGACGGTTTCCAACTTTCCGGATATGCAACTCCTCAGCGGTCATCTATCCCTTTGATTTGGCCGTATGATGTCCGATAATGCGTGGAAAAACATTGAAAGTCCATGTCCGCTAAGGTGTTTTTCCTAGCTACTCCCACGCTAATTACCCCTTCCTTCGCAAAGGTATTTGGCGGCATATACTTAGGCCAAAACCAGCAACACTACAAAATCTGCTAGCGTCATATAATCAAGGAGGAGAAAGAGAATCGTTTGAAAAAGTTTTTCAGCACAGTAGAATGAAAAATTTTCTCCAAATCGAGGTGAACTGCGATGGAAGAAATATTGACGATAGCAAGGCAGGTAGCCAAAGAGGCAGCGGTGGAGGCTGGGCGCCTGGCGAAGGTTCGTTTTTTCAGTGGATTTAAAACCCGGGAGAAAGGGGAAGACGGCGACCTTGTGACGGAGGTTGACGAGGAGGCCGACTGGCTGATCATAAACCGGATCCAGGAGCATTTTCCGGACCACAGGATCCGGAGTGAAGAGCAAGGTACGTCCGGTGAGGAGGGTGATGGATGTGGTGGGTGGACCCTTTGGACGGGACCAACAACTATGCCCTGGGTATTCCACTTTATGGAGTCTGCATCACCCTATTCCACCGAGAACAACCTGTTCTGGGGGTCATCTACGATTCTCATCTGGAGAAGGTGTACACAGCTGAAAAGGGAAAGGGGACTTTTTGTAACAGCCAGCCGCTTCACATGTGGAAAAAGCGATATTTTCCGAAGATGACTGTAGGTTGGATCCAGGGGCACCAGGTGCAAAAAGAAAGGAAAGCAATGGCACTTAAGCAATCTTTGGATGAGCGCTTCAAACGGGTTCTCCGCCTATGGGCTCCGTCACTCCTCTGGTGTATGATGGCACGGGGAGACGTGGACGGAATCGTCCTTTACAATTCCGAAGGAGAAGACCTCTACGCAGGAGTGATGATGGTTCGGGAAGCGGGAGGCGCCGTCTTCGATTTTGACGGGCGGCTCTTTGACGGGATGAACCCAGAGCCGTATCTGGTTGCCTGTCACCCGGAGGACCGGGATTTATTTTTACATATAGTCCGGGATGTTTTGGATGAGGAGAGAAAGAGTGTTTAAACATAGGGCTAGAGTCAGCAACGTCCAAGGGGTAAACCAGTCCATAAGGAGGTCCCGCCAGTGATTTTAAATTAAAATCCCGACAACTTGGATCTAACGAACCTAAACCGTCTGGCACGCCCCCTATTTGGTGCGATCCCATAAACATGGTCCGGTAACCCTTATAAGAGGAGTAATACCAAGGCTGTTTAAAAGGAGAGAGAAAAAGCATGAACGAAGAAAGTTACAATCCAGATATTGATTCACAAAAAGATTTATTGATAAGAATAATCATAATGAACACTTATCTTCAAAAAGTACTGAATAGAGCACCAACATTAGGTTTGAAAGAGTATTACATCGGTGCTGGCTGTATAACACAAACTGTTTGGAACTTTTTATCCGGATATCCTTTAAGTCAAGGTATTAAGGATATAGACTTTGTTTATTTTGACAAAATAAATTTAAGTTATGATAGTGAAGACAAGCAAATACAGCAAATAACAAGCTTATATCAGGATATACCGATTAAAATTGATGTGAAAAATCAGGCAAGGGTTCATTTATGGTATGAAAAGAAGTTTGGTTATTCTATCGAACCTTACTTTTCGCTTGAAGAGGCCATCAATTCTTGGCCAACGACCGCAACCTCAATTGGTGTAAGACAAGATGTGAATGGAAAATGGGTTGTGTATGCCCCATTTGGATTAAACGATCTTTTTGGAAAGGTTGTAAGGGCCAATAAAACAAAAATAACGAAAGAGATATATGAAAAAAAAGTACGAAGGTGGAAAGCGGTTTGGCCTGATTTAATAATTATTCCATGGGATCAATGATTAGATGAACCGAATGGGGAGTAGATTTACATGAACCTCGGCTTGATTCAAAGTAGGGGTTTTACCTTGTCTGCTTCTATGGGTCCAGATCATTTCTGAAAAAGAGAAGGCTTCCCCAATGGATCAAAGGGTCTGGACCCTATGATCCATGCTTTCTTCCTGGGGGGAAGAGCCTTTTCTCCATTAAATTTCCATGGCAGTTGCCATGTTTTTTTGTGCAGCCGAAGGAGAACGTTCAACATGAAAATTTCCTGCATTCAAATGGAAGTCGATCCCGGGGAGGCCGGCCGGGTCCGGCGCAAAATCCCCGTCTTTGAAGACCGCGTCCCCGCCTGCTGCCGGTGAAATTAAAAAGCTCCCCGTCCGGGGAGTTCATGCTTCCGATGTGTGAAAGAACGGAACGGAATCCTTCGGCCGAGGAGAAGCCGGGGCCATCAGCCCCGGGTTTTTCAATAGTAAGAGGTTTTTTTCCGCGGGCGGTGGGAAGGGGTGGCGGGAGCCGTCTTCTTTTCCCCGGCGGAATCGAACTCCGTCACCAGGGGTTCCCGTTCGATTTCGATCACGTCCCGCCATTCTTCCGGTTCTTCTTCCGCTTGCGGTTTGAGGGGGAGCCGCTCCACTTCCACGGTATGTACTTCTTTTCGGATATGAATGGAATTGAGTTCAAAATATTGTTCCAGTACGTGCCGAAGGTCCTGATGAAACTTCTCTTTATCCATGTCTTCCTTTTCCCGGGCGATGTCAATCTGAATGTCCAGTTTCCGCATGGCCATTTTCTCCTCCCTGTGTACCTTCCTGTGTCTCTGTTCTTTTCATGTTAAGACAAAAACGGGGGAAGCGACAATAGCGGCCCTCCGCGTTGAGCCCATGCAAAAAGCCTGTCCTCCGAAGAAGGACAGGCTTGATTCATCCCGTCAGATTTTTTTCAGGTTTTTCAGCGGAGTCGGCGGGCAGATCCGGGCGGTCAGCTTGGACACCACGTAGATGGTGATCAGGCTGGATACCATCGCCATCGTCCGGAAGGGGAAGAGCACGACTCCGTCTTCCACCATCGGATAGGGGATGAACTGCGGGATCCCGAGTACCGGTTCCCCGCCGCCGAACCGCAGGATGAAGGCGACGATCAGACCGGCAACGGCTCCGTATTTATTGGCTCCCTTGAAGAAAAGGGCCATGGTCAGTTGAGGGAACAGAATGCAGTAAACAAAGTCACTGCTCAAAAACCACAGCTCATAAACGCTTTGAACGTTCAGGGCGATGAGGGTGGCGGCCACGCCGACGATCACGATGGACCGCTTGATGATCTTCTGCAATTGCCCGGTGGTGGCTTTGGGTTTCAAAAGCGGTCGGTAGACGTTCCAGGAGGCCAGCGAGGAAGCGGACAGGATGGAGGAGTCCACCGACGACATCACCGCGGCGGCCAAGGCGCCGAGACCCAGGGCGGCCAGCCATTCCGGCGTCATGTACCGGAGCACGTAGGGCAGGATCATGGCGGAGTTCTCGGGTTCCTGCACCCCCAGAGCGGACCAGTCGGCGGTGTATCCGAGAGCACCGATCAGCACCGCCGGGACGGCGGCAACGATCGCCCACACACCGGCCAAAATGGAGAGCCACATGGCGGAGCGCTCACTGTTGGCGGACAGCACGCGTTGGAAGTATACCTGCCACGGGATTCCTCCAAAGATCAGGAGCAGGGCATAGTCCCACCAGTTCCAGAAATAAGGGCCCCAATCCGGGTCCTTCCAGCCGTCCAGGGGTGGGAAGAGATGAGCGTAGTGGGTGCCCATTTTCTCCATTCCGGTCACGTACTGGGACCATGTGAGATCGAGTCCGCCGGTTTCACCGAGAGCAAAGGGAACGACCAGGTACAGGCCGACGATGATGATGGCAAACTGCAACACATCGGTGTAGGCCACCGACCAGAGGCCGCCCACCACGGTGTAGGCAATGGCGATGGCGGCGGAAAGAATGATGGAGGTGGTGAAATCCAGTCCCAGGATGGTTCCGAAGGTGGTCCCCAACGCGGTCAGGATGGCACCGCTCCAGAAGATTTCACCCGCCAGGGCGGGGAGGAACAGAACGCCCGTCAATTTTTCCCCAAACCGGGATGCCAGCGGGTCCAACATGGTGGTGAACTGATAACGGCGCATCTTACGGGCATAGAAAATGCCGCCGATGATCAGGCTGAGAGCGTAGCCCCAAGGGGCCTGCGCCCAAACCAGACCGGAAGCATAAGTGGCTTCCGCCGTTCCGTTGACGTAACCGCCTCCGACCCAGGTGGCCGCCATGGTGAACATGGAGATCCAGATCGGCATGCTGCGACCGGCCAGCATCATGTCTTTCAGGTCATTGCTCTTTTTTCCTGCGGCAACGGCACCGATGTAATAGACGAGAGCGTAAAACACCAGAAGGAAAAAGATGCCTCCCCAATGAATTTCCCGGCCGGTGAACGCGCCGTAGACCGCGATAAAAGCAATAACGACAAACAGGCCGACCAACCCCAGCTTGCCGGGGGTCCAGAAGGACGGAGCCTTGGTGGTCGTGTCTTCCATGGGTCCGTATCATCTCCTTAACTGTTTAATCTGCTTCTTCATCCGGAATTGGAACATACTTGAAGATGTCTCCGGACTCAAAGGCATCGACCAGATGATCGAGCCAAGTGTAATAACGCCTGGCCCTTTTCAACTTTTCCAGATCTTCCTCGACCTGATCCCTTTCTTCCGGTGTCAGCTCCGGATCTTGCAACAGGGATTTCAGATTTCTCTCTGTTTTTGTCAGATTTTTTTGGTTCAGTTCGATCTCTTTTTCCCAGAGTTGGGAAAAGAAATCGACGAAGGAACGGAATTGATCGTGTTCCGCTTCATACAGGTCTTTCCGGACGCCCTTTTGCCACTTCTTGTGTACCAGCTTGAGTCGGGAGAGGGCACGGACGCCGGTGCTCATGCTGGTTTTGCTCATGCCTGTCAGTTTTCTCATTTCGTCGAGGGTCATCGGTTCATCGTGGAAAAACATGATTCCGAACAGACGCCCCATGGACGGGCTCAAACCGTACATCTCCATGGTTTCCGCAAGGGATTCAATATAGTGGCGGCGGGCTTGTTCCAACTTTTCCGAGGACGACATACACACACTCCCAATCCTGACAAGGTCCCTGTTATTCTTCCCGAAAACCCAACCGGAAAATTCGGTTTGTACAGATTTTATCGTACAACCGTTACACATGGTAACACAATGAAGAGGGATGTCAAATTACCGGTGAAAGAAAATTCTTTCTTGGAGAGGATCACAGGTGGTTGCAAGATCAAAAACGGAATGTTATCCTTGCAAACGAACAGTTCGTACAGAAAAAACTGTACAAACTTAAACCAGTTGGGGTGAGGCATCTTTGCAATTGAATCGCATGTACATCGACGGAGAATGGGTGGAAGCCCGATCCGGAAACACGAGGGAGATTATCAACCCTTACAACCAAGAAGTGGTGGCGGTGGTTCCCGAGGCGGACCGCGAAGACGCCCGCCGGGCCATTCAAGCGGCCCGGGAGGCCTTCGACCAGGGGGATTGGCCCCATACCCCCGCGGCGGACCGCGGAAAAAAGCTGTTCCGGGTGGCCGGGCTGATCGACCAACACAATGAAGAGCTGGCTCGCCTGGAATCCTTGGATACCGGCAAAACCATCGTGGAGAGCCGGGCGGACATGGAAGACATCGCCAACGTCTTCCGTTACTTCGCCGGGTTGGCCGACAAGGACGGAGGGGAAACGGTGGAGCCTCCGATACCCGATGCCGTGAGCCAAGTGGTTCGGGAACCCGTCGGGGTTTGCGGGATGATTACACCCTGGAATTATCCTCTGCTCCAAGCAGCCTGGAAACTGGCCCCGGCATTGGCGGCCGGTTGTACGATGGTGCTGAAGCCGAGCGAGATCACCCCGCTGACATCCCTGAAGATCGCCGAACTGATGGAACAGGTCGGCTTCCCCAACGGAGTCGTCAACGTGGTGACCGGACCGGGTGCCTCGGTGGGAGCCGAACTCTCCGAGTCCGACCAGGTCGATCTGATTTCCTTCACCGGCGGAATTGAGACCGGGAAGAAAATCATGCGGGCCGCATCCAACAATGTGAAGAAAATCGCGCTGGAATTGGGAGGAAAAAACCCCAATATCATTTTTGATGACAGCGACTTCGAAACCACGGTGGACTACGCCCTGAACGCCGTTTACTTTCACGCCGGACAGGTATGCTCCGCCGGTGCCCGCCTGATCGTGGAAGAAAGCCTGCACGACCGTTTGGTGGAAGAACTGGTGGAGCGGGTGAAGCGTATTAAACTGGGCAACGGCTTTGATGAATCCACCCAGATGGGGCCGCTCATCTCGGAAGAGCATCGGGCCAAAGTGGAGAACTACATCGAGATCGGGAAGAAGGAAGGCGCCAAATTGCGGATCGGTGGCAAGCGCCCGGAAGGTCCCGAATTCGAAAAAGGGTTCTTCGTGGAGCCTACCATTTTTGATGGGTGCGATACCCGCATGCGGATCGTCCAGGAGGAAACTTTCGGTCCCATCCTGACCATTGAAACCTTCAAAACGGAAGAAGAAGCGATCCGTTTGGCAAACGATTCCATCTACGGGCTGGCGGGAGCCGTCTGGACCCAAGACCTGAACCGGGCTCAGCGGGTCAGCCGTGCATTGCGGATGGGGACCGTCTGGATCAACGATTTCCACCCCTATTTCCCCCAGGCGCCCTGGGGCGGCTATAAGCAGTCCGGGATCGGAAGGGAACTGGGCAAAACCGGACTGGAGGAATACACCGAACAAAAGCACATCTTCCAGAATCTGAATCCGCAGCCGATGCATTGGTTTAAGTAACGACCGAGTCCGCAGGCGTTTGCCCCTGCCCGCAGCAGGAAGATTCGGAGCGGCTTCGGGTAAATGCCGCCGCTCCCTCTTTCACAATACTGCTAAAAGGAGTGACCCCCATCATGATGCGTACGGAGCAGATGTTGGACTTGAAACAGTTTGTGATGCCGACCAAAGTGGTTTCCGGGATCGGCGCTTCCAAACGGGCGGCCGACGAAATTCGGGAGCTGGGCGTGACCAAGGCGATGATCGTCACGGACCGTGGGATCTACAACGCCGGGATCACCGAGCCCATCGAAAGAGCACTGAAGGACGCGGGGATGGAGATCTGCGTCTTCAATGAAATCCAGGGCGAACCCGACACCGAGCTGGTCGCCAAAGGGAGCCGGACCTTCAAGGAGCAAGGTTGCGACGGCCTGATCGCCATCGGCGGGGGAAGCTCCATGGACACCGCCAAAGCGATCGGCGTGGAAGCCGTGCACCCGGAACCGCTCTTGACCTATGAAGCTTCGGAGAACGGAAAGCCCCTGGAGAAACGGATTCCTCCTTTGACCACCATCCCGACCACGGCGGGAACCGGTTCCGAAGTGACCCAGTGGGCGGTGATCAAAGACCCCGTCCGCGAAATCAAATTTAACGTCGGCGGTCCGTTGATTCCGGCGCACCTGGCCATTATCGACCCGGAACTGCATCTGTCCATGCCGCCGCACATCACGGCGGCCACCGGGGTGGACGCCCTCTCCCACGCGATCGAGTGCTACACCATGCACCAGTCCCAGCCGATCACGGACGCGGTGGCGCTGTTGGCCATGGAATACGTGGGCAAGTACCTGCGCCGGGCCTACGCCAACGGGGAGGACATCGAAGCGCGTTACGGGATGGCGCAAGCGGCCATGCTGGCCGGTCTCTCCTACGGAAGTGATTCCGCCGGCGCCGCTCACGCCATGGCCCAGACCCTGGGCGGCATGGTTCCGGTGATGCACGGCCAGTGCGTTTCCGCCATGCTTCCCGCGGTAATGGAGTACAACTGGATGGGCTGCCCGGACAAATTCGCCCGGATCGCCCAAGCGCTGGGTGTTGACACCCAAGGCATGTCCACCGACGAGGCGGCCCGGGCAGCCGTCTTGGAAGTGGAAAACCTCGTCGCCGACGTCAACATCCCCAGCCTGCGCGAGCAAGGGGTCGATCCGGAACAGATCGACCGTTACGCCCAGGCGGCCTTCGACGACCCGCAAACCTTCGGCAACCCCCGCATCATCAAGAGCGTGGACGACTACAAATGGATCTACCGCCGCTGTCTCGGCCTGGAAGATTCCACGATCTGCTGAAATCGGAATGAAGAAAAGCGGACCGCAAAAGGCGGTCCGTTTTTTTAAAAAATGAAAGGTTCAACAACCTGCAGAAAACGCCGGCTTATAGGTTATACTTACATCGGGAAGACAATTTTGAGTTTTGTTCCATTTAAGGAAAGGGAGGGTTCTTTATGGAGAAGATCCGTCAAAAAATTACTCCATTTTTAATGTTCGATGGGAAGGCCGAAGAAGCCATGAATTTTTATGTTTCTTTGTTTGACCAGTCGGAAATCATCAGTATCACCCGTTATGGAGCGGACGGTCCTGGTAAAGAGGGGACGGTGCTGCAAGCCGTTTTTTCGCTCAACGGGCAAGAGATCATGTGTATAGACAGTCCTGTTCAACATAACTTTACATTCACCCCGGCCATGTCTCTATATGTCACTTGTGACACGGAAGAAGAGATTGAGCGACTTTTCGGGGAGTTGTCTCAGAACGGCAACGTTCTCATGCCCTTATCCGAGTATCCCTTCAGCGAAAAGTTTGGCTGGGTTGAGGATCGATTTGGGGTTTCGTGGCAGTTGAATTTTGAAAAAAGCTGAGGAGTTCGAGCACGGTAAAGACGGATCAGTGCTGTCTCAGACTGGAGAAATCCGAGATTCACAGACTGTAAACAAAAACGTTTTCGGAGGGCAATCATGACCGTTACCATCAAAGATATCGCTAAAAGGGCGGGGGTGTCCGTGACGACGGTTTCCCTGCCTTGAACGGGTATCCCGACATCCGTCCCCAGACGCGGAAGCGGGTGCTGGAAGTGGCGGAGTCGATGATCGACCCAGCGCCGTGGCGCACAGCCTGGTGATGAAGCAATCGAAAACCCTCGGTCTGATTATGGTGCCGGAACAGGTCTATCTCATCCCCCGCTAAATCCTGCTAAGCCATTTGGATTGGTGGACACGGCATGAAGTGATGGACGTCCTGCACCGACCCTGGTGCGAGGCTTTTTGTATTATAGTTGGACTTTTTGTTGTAGACTGGAGGCAGCCGATTTTTCACCCTCGATAAAGCCGTTGTTCAGATCTGCCTCAAAACCCATTGTATGAATAATGTCATCCTGTTTTTTCAGCTCTTCAACCTGCGGAGACTCGAATATACCCTCGGATTGTTTCCTCATAACTAAAGACATGAACCGGTTAAAAATGTATGATAATACAGAGGAAGAATCCAATATGGATGAAATGAAGGATCTACTGAAAGAGTTAATCGAAGGGCAGGGGCACCCACGCAAAGCTGGAAGCGCTGGATAAGCTGCTGGACTCGGGTGGAAGGCCGAATGGTCCGAATGGAAGAAGAGCAGGACACTTTGACAGATACCATGGGTTATGTGATTCAGGTAACTCAGATTTTCGAAAGGTGGAATAGAATGGACTACGATTCGGATCAGTCCACTCAGTTCCTGTTTAAGAACGGGATATTGGATTTAGAAGAGGGGATATATGGACGGGCAGCCTATCGCTTCTATGTAGCGATACTGAATGACCCTCGCCATCCTGATTCTTGGTTGGGATTGGCTACTGCATTGGAATCGATGCAAAGCGAGGATCGACAAACGGTTTTAGCTCGCTATGCTTTGCAAGATGCACCATTCCTCGATGATATCATTCCTCTGGGTGTTACTGCTTTTTCCCATAATCCCAGGGCATTGTCGGAATGGCTCCAGGAAGTGGGGAGAAAACCGTCTATCCCAAAGAAAGATAGACAAATAATAGGAGAGTTACGAGAAGATATTCAGAAACCATACCAGAGAATGGTCGAGGAGGAAGGCAGCGAAGCACTGGAAATGATGGGGATGCTGCCATTAGAAACAGTAGCGGAACAAGAGATCGTTTTGGATTGGCTGTTGGATGCGCCGGAGGAGGATATCGTCAAACATGTTCAATCCTTGCTGGAAGATGAGGATTTTCAAGCGGAAGCATTAGATGCTGCTCCTTTCTTTACTCACCCGCCCATGGAAAAGCTTTTGCGCCGCTTCTGTCGTAATCAAAATGCTTCGGCAAAGTTGAAAACACGCGCTTTACTGGCCTTGAGGTGGATCGGTGTAGAAGGGAATGTGAAGCTGAACAAGTTTGGGGATTCCTTTGTGGTTAACTTGGACGATCCTCTTTTGGATAACCAGCTGCCAAAAAGGTTCTACCAAGTAATGGATTGGGCTTCATTGTGGTTGGCCAGCCAAAAACACATGATAGAGGAAGATGTATTGGATCGATGTGCTGAAAATCTCGATCTCTTGGAAGAGGAATATGAGCAACAGATTGAAGCAGTCCAACTGGAAGCCTTCGATCTCGATATAGCCGAAACGATTTTACGATGCGCTTTTTTTCACCACTATCCACAGATTCCTTCTATACAGTCAGACGTGAAAGCGTGGGCCATGGCCTTTTTATCGATTATGCAAGAAGGGACGGAAGGATCAGGGGATGAATGGCCTTATGCGTGTCAGGAGCTTCATGTAACAGCTAGGATGCACAAAGAGTGGATCTTGAAAGGTACTCCCGACTTTTATGAGTTGTTCGATGAAAGGGAAGAGGAATGAAGCTTGTGGTCGATTCTCACTTTCGCGTGAGAGTATAAGTTCTCTCGATTAACAGACGTTTGCTGACCACAAATTGGGTTAAAGGATATAACAGCTCACATTCTGCACGGCCATTTGGCCGTATCGTTTTTGAGCCCACTTCTGCTAACTGAGGAGAGAAGTGAGGCCCTTAATGGAGTTCAATGATGACGCATTCCAGATAATCAGATGGCTATCGGGGGTACCGCCGCTTGGCGGGCTTTATTGTTTCAGGGGAACTTCTGTTGAGAAGCCAGCCCGGGAGGATGGGACGTGCATGGTGGAAAACCCGGAAAAGCACTCCGTTAAGCAACGGAGTGCTTACTGAACTTTTTTGATATGGATCACATCGGAGGCGTTGATGTTCTGGCCGTTCACCTTGACTTCCGCTTTTTCGGGGGCTCCGAGGAAGATCCACAGGTCGGTGGTCACGCTTTTGGAGTGGGTAAAGCGGAAGGGCGGGTCTCCTTTGCCCAGCGTGATGTCCTTCACGTAGCCTCCGTCCTCGTGTTCTTTGATCTGAACCCAGCACTTGCCTTTGGCCTTGACTTCCAGCAGGAGGTCCCGGTTGTTGGTCATTTCATAGATACTCTTTCCCTCATTCCGGCTGATCAGGGCCAACCCATCCGGAGCGGAGGCATCCGCCTCTTCCGTGATGGTGTGGCTCCGGGAACTCCCCTGGGTGCCGCCGTCATTCCCCGCCAGGATCCCACCGGCCCAGATCCCCAGGGGAATGAGCAGAAGGGCGCCGATGGAAGCAACCCAAACCGGCCAGCGGAAAGAAAAGTTCGGCGTTTTTCTTTCCTTTTTTCCCGAAGTGCGGCTCCGGGACTTCTCCGGTGAGGGATCCAAGGCACCTTGCCGGAGGTGGGAAAGGTCCAGTGTGGGATGGGTTTCGGTGGATCGCGGACCGCTGTCGGGAATCATGGGAGCAGGGGAGGGGGGAAGCGCTCGCCGAAGGGTTTGTCCGCGTGTTTCCGGTTCCGGCTCCTTCCATTCCTGACGATTCTCATCTCCTGAAGGGGAGGGTGCAGCAGGAACTTCCGGGCCGTTTACGCGGGCCGGTACGGATCCGCTCACCCGGGGGTGGGTTCCGCTTAACCGTGATGGTTTTCCGGAGATCCGGGGGTTCGTCCCGTTCAACCCGGGATGGGAGCCTGTTGCCCGAGGGCTGGGGGCTCGGGTCTGCCTGTTTCGGTCGCTCGACGGCGGGTTCACCGGCATCCTGCCGGAGGTTTCCGAAGGAAAGCGGTCCGTGGTGGATGAGGGGGACTCTCCGGTCGGAAAGGGAGTGCCGCCGGGAGGGAAGGTCTGTTCCGTCGCCCGGTATTTTTTCAGGAGTTTGGTCGGTTCCAAGCCTACCTGGGAGGCGTAGGAGCGAAGATAGGAACGGACGTAGAAAGGGCCGGGCAGGCGGTCAAACTGGCCTTCCTCCAACGCCCTCAATTCCGCCCGGGAAACCCGGGTGAGGCCCTGGAGTTCCTCCAGGGTCAACCCCGCCGCCTTTCTCGCCTGTTTCAGTTGTTGACCGATTTCGGTCCACAATCCGACCACCTCCGAAACCGTTGATGGTTGTATGTAAAACCAAGAAGGTCTTTCTGACAAGCATGAATACAATTATAAAGATAGCACGGGGATTTGACAGTTTATAGGGGTAGGGTCCGAAATATAGATAGAAGTCATCCAATCTTAACGAAGGATTAACAATTTCCGCTTGTAAGGTTCAGACAAAAAAACGGCGACCGTGAACAAACGGTGCGCCGGTTTTTCCGTTATACGGGAGGCGTATCCAGATAGAAGAGCCCGGCGTTGACCACTTCCACTTCCACCCGGGGGTGGTACTGCCAGACGGTTTCCCGGATCCGTTGCTTTTTTTCCTCGTGGAGCTCGTCGCTCATTCGCCATTCTTCCGGGTAGTAAGCATGGAGACGTTCCAGCTCCCGGTTCAGCTGCTCTTTGGCGTCACGGGCCCACTCCATATCCTGTTGTTCGACATAACCCTGCAGGTTGTACTCCAGCTCCCCCACCGCTTCGGCCACGGTGAACAGTGGCGGCAGGATGTGACGGTGAGCGGGGAGGCGAGGATTCCAGTTCCGGTCACGGATGCGGGAATAAAAATTTTCGATGATTTCCCCGGTCCGCAGGTGGATTCCGAAATGGAGAATTTCTTCCTTTTTCCTGTCACAGAGGTAGGATATCCGGTAATTCACCCCCAGCCACGGATCATAGGGTTTGGATCCCGCACGGCTTCGAACGGGTCGGGGGGTGTCTTCGTACAGACGGATAAACCGGCCGTGTTTCCGGGCGGAATGGAGCATTTGCTGAAAGCGCGGAGATCCAAAGCTCAACCGTTCGGCGGGGATTCCCTGGGGCGCCTCTTCCCGATCGAAGACCCAGGTCAAGGTGGAGGTCTGAGGATTCAGGCCCATCTTTTCAACGTACATCCAATAGAACGGGCGGTGGACCAGATCCGGGTCGGCTTCGACGGACAGTTCCGCCTGGATCAGCCCGGGTCGTTGCTCGATGATCCGGCATCCGAAGGCGTCCAGATACCGTTCCGCGAAGGATTTAACCTGGCTGGGTTCCATCCACCAACGCCTCCCGTTCCTGTTTTTTGATTTCCGCTTCCTTCCGCGCCTCACTGAAGCTTTCCCCGAGGTCGGTGAGCCGGCGGCGGACCTCCCGGTCGTCTTCGGATTCCAGCATGATTTTCATCAGGCTCTGCTCCATATCCCCCTCCGTCCCCATTTCCGTTAAGATCGTTTCCAAGTCTCCGATCACCATACGGAACATATTGATTTTTTCGTGGAGAAGCCACAGGATGTGCTCTTCAATCGTATTTTGAGTGGCGAAATTATAAATGGTCACGTCTTTCTCCTGACCGAGGCGGTGGACCCGTCCGATTCGCTGCTCCACCCGCATGGGGTTCCAGGGGAGGTCGTAGTTGATGATGTGGTTGCAGAACTGGAGGTTGATCCCTTCTCCGCCGGCTTCGGTGGCCACCATGACCTGGGCCCGGTTTCGGAACAGTTCCATCATCCAGTCTTTTTTGTTCCGGGCAAAACCTCCCCGATAAGGGACGGCAATAATGCCTTCAGCTGCCAGGTGGCGCAGGATCACGTCCTGGGTGGCGCGGTATTCGGTGAAAATAATCACTTTCTCTTTTAAGGAACGCACCCGTATCACCGCCTCTTCCACCTTGGCCTGCCGTTCCACGCGGCGAAGCAGATTGACCAGCCGGTAGACATCGGGAGGGAGTTCTTCCTGCCCGGTCACCCCTTTTTTCAGCAGTTTGAACAGGGTAAGGAAGGCGGCGTCCCGGCTGCTGCAGACTTCCCGCTGCAGGATGATCAGAGAGAGAAGGCTTTTGATGGGTCCGCTGTTATGGTATTGGTCTTTGACAAACCGGGTGATGCCTTCGTACAAAGCCCGTTCCTCCGGGTAAAGGGAGATGGGGACATTTTCCACGTTCCGGCGGGTGAAGTGGATATGTCCGTCGCTCCGTTTGTTCCGGATCATGACCTGCCGGACTTCCTCCCGCAGTTGCTCCTCGTTTTTCGGTTTCCGTTTCCCGGCGATATAGTGCGTACTGAAGGCTTGCTGACGGCCCAGTTGTCCGGGTTTTAAGAGCGTGACCAGGTTGTACAGCTCGGAAAGTTCATTCTGGACCGGCGTGGCGGTGAGCAGAAGGGAATACTTTTTGCGGATCTCATTGACGAACCGGTAGTTTTGAGTGCGACGGTTTTTCAGCTTGTGGGCTTCGTCGACGATCAGCATGTCATAGTGGCGGCTCAGCACCTTGGACCGGTGGGGTTCCCGTTTGGCGGTGTCGATGGAGGCAACGAGAATGTCGTATCGGTCCCACATCCATGCTTTCTTTTGCGCCATCGCCGGAATCTGGAACTTCCGGTTTAATTCCCGGCTCCATTGCAGCACCAGGGAGGAGGGAACGAGGATCAGGGCGTTTTTCACAAGTCCCCGCACAAGATACTCTTTCAGAATCAGGCCGGCTTCAATCGTTTTTCCCAATCCCACTTCATCGGCCAGGATGGCCCGGCCGCGCATTTCTCCCAGGACGCGGCGGGCCGTCTCCACCTGGTGGGGCAGAGGGGTCAACCCCTGGAGTGTGCTCAGGCTCCGAAGAGTGTCAAAATCGGGTACCTTCTGTGCTTCCGCCGCATCGAGAGCCAGCCGGAAGCGATCCCAGGTGGACCAACCGCTGTCCGTTTCCATCCGTTCCTCAAATTCGTTCAACCATCGTCGGTCCATTCGGATTGGAATCGTTTCCATCCATCCAGCACCTCCCAAACATAAAAAACACCGGTGTCCATTTCCGGATTAGTATGGGGAAAAACTCCTGCCCTTATGTAAATCGGAATGAGGTATCGAAATAGGGTGAGAGTTGTGGCACAATGAAGAAGGAATTTCCCTGGTTTCAGAGCGGTTGAAGGCGGGAGGAGAGACCACGGAAGTGGCGCCGAAGGAGCAAACCGGATCTCCCGGTGAATCTCTCAGGCAAAAGGAGGCCCGCCGGACGTACCCTGGAAAGCGCTGCGATGCGGCCACCCAAGGGGCACGCCCGAAGGATCGGGTCAAACTCTCAGGTCACCGGACAGGGGAACGGATCGGGGAAGACTCACTATCCAAAAGATCGGGATCATAGCCCTTGACGGCGCGGATCCGACGGAGGTGGAAATGATGGCCGAACTGAAACGAACGCCACTTTACCCCGTGTATAAGGACGAGGCGAAGCTGGTGCCTTTCGGCGGTTGGGAAATGCCGGTTCAGTTTTCCGGCATCAAGGCGGAGCATGAAGCGGTTCGTACGCGTGCCGGCCTGTTTGATGTCTCCCACATGGGAGAAGCGGAAGTTTCAGGACCGGATGCCCTGGCCCTGGTCCAGAAAGTCACGACCAACGACGCATCCAAACTGGATGTCGGCCAGGTGCAGTACACGGCCATGTGTTACCCCGACGGCGGCACGGTGGACGATCTTCTGGTCTACAAAAAAGGGGAAAACAAGTATCTCATGGTCCTCAACGCCGCCAATATCGAGAAGGACATCGAATGGATCGAAAAGCATGCCACGGGGGAGGTCACCGTCAGGAATGTATCCGACGAGACGGGCCAACTCGCCCTGCAGGGACCGCTCGCGGAGCGGGTTCTTCAGCGGTTGACGGAGACGGACCTGTCGGAGATCAAGCCCTTCCGTTTCCGGGAAGGCGTCCGCCTGGGAGATACGGAAGGATTGGTTTCCCGCACGGGGTATACCGGGGAGGACGGGTTCGAAATCTACCTTCCCGCAGAAGATGCTCCGGTGCTTTGGAAGCGCATTCTGGAGGAAGGACAGGAAGACGGGGTGGTGCCCTGCGGGTTGGGTGCCCGGGACACCCTCCGTTTTGAAGCCCGGCTGGCCTTGTACGGCAACGAACTGTCCGCCAGCATCACCCCCGTCGAAGCGGGAATCGGATTTGCGGTGAAACCGGAGAAAGGGGATTTCATCGGACGGGAGGTACTGGCCAAACAGAAGGAAGAGGGTCCGCCGAGGAAGCTGGTCGGCCTTGAAATGATCGGCCGGGGCATCCCCCGTTCCCACTATCCCGTTTATGTCGGCGAAGAAGAGGTGGGAGAAGTGACTTCCGGAACTCACTCCCCCACCCTGAAAAAGAATGTGGGCCTGGCCCTGATCCGGGCGGAATACACCCGCCTGGACCAGGAGGTCGAGGTGGATGTCAGGGGGAGGCGCGTTGCCGCGAAAATTGTGAAAACCCCCTTTTACAAACGGCCGAAATCGTGACTGAGGCGGAACAATTGCCGAGGAGGATCCAGGATGAACTTTCGATATTTGCCCATGACGGAGGAGGACCGCCGGGAGATGCTCGATGTTCTCGGGTTGGACTCCGTCGATCAGTTGTTCCAAGACATACCGGAAAACATTCGGTTCAAGGGACGTCTCGACATTCCGGAACCGATGCCGGAACCGGTCCTGACCCGGCACATGAAACGGCTTGCCGGAAGCAACGCTTCCTTTGACCGGTACACCTCCTTTCTTGGGGCGGGAACTTATGAACATTACATTCCCAGCGTGGTGAACCACGTGATCTCCCGTTCCGAATTTTACACCGCCTACACCCCGTATCAGCCGGAGATCAGCCAAGGGGAACTGCAGGCCATTTTCGAGTTTCAGTCCATGATCTGCGAACTGACGGGGATGGAAGTGGCCAACTCTTCCATGTACGACGGGGCCACGGCCCTGGCGGAGGCTGCAGGGGTCGCCTCTGCGGCCACACGGAAACGGAAGATTCTCGTGTCCAGGGCCGTCCATCCGGAGGCGCGGGCGATCCTGACAACCCAGGCCAAAGGGCTTGGCCTGGAGGTAGTGGAAATCACCTGCAAGGATGGCGTCACCGACCTCGAAGAGCTGGAGTCGGCCGGAGATGCCGCCACCGCCGCGGTGATCATCCAATCCCCCAACTTTTTCGGCAATGTGGAGGATCTGGCCCGGGTGGAGCAAATCGCCCATGCCCGCAGAGGGTTGCTGATCGTCAGCACCAATCCGGTCGCCCTCGGTCTCCTGAAACCTCCGGGCGAGTACGGCGCCGACATTGTGGTGGGGGATGCCCAGCCCATGGGAATCCCCGCCCAGTTCGGGGGACCCCACTGCGGCTTTTTCGCCGTGACCCGGAAACTGATGCGCAAAGTCCCGGGACGGATCGTCGGGCAGACCCGGGATGAAGACGGAGTTCGCGGGTTTGTATTGACGCTTCAGGCCAGGGAACAGCACATTCGGCGGGAAAAAGCCACTTCCAACATCTGTTCCAACCAGGCGCTCAATGCTCTGGCCGCGGCTGTCTGGATGACGGCCCTCGGGAAACAGGGGCTCCGGGAACTGGCCAGGCTGAATCTGAACAAAGCGCATTATGCCCGGAAACGGCTTTCCCAGGTTCCCGGCGTGACTCCGTTGTTCGATCGGCCCTTCTTCAATGAGTTCGCGCTGCGATTGGATCGGCCGGTGCCGGAAGTGAACCAAAGACTCCTTCAGGGGAACATCATCGGCGGCTATGACTTGGCAAGGGATTATCCGGAATGGGAAAACGCCATGCTGGTGGCCGTCACGGATATGCGAACCAAGGAGGAGATTGACGGATTGGCCCGTATACTGGAGGGATGGGCATGAGTGAGGCGAAAGCATTGATTTTCGAAATGAGCAAACCGGGCCGGATTGCCCACAGCCTTCCGGAGTCCGACGTGCCCGAAACCGAGCTGTCGGATGCGATTCCGGAGGAGATGCTCCGCACTTCCCCCGCGGAATTGCCGGAAGTGTCCGAGCTGGACTTAATCCGCCATTACACCGAACTCTCCCGGCGGAATCACGGAATCGACAATGGGTTTTATCCCTTGGGTTCCTGCACGATGAAGTACAACCCCAAAATTCACGAGGATGTGGCCCGCTACCCCGGTTTTGCCCAGATCCATCCCTACCAGCCGGAGGAAACGGTCCAGGGGGCTCTCCAGCTGATGTATGAACTGCAGAACGATCTGGCGGAAATCACCGGGATGGACCGGGTCACCCTGCAGCCGGCGGCCGGAGCCCAGGGCGAGTGGACCGGGTTGATGATGATCCAAGCCTATCATGAGAGCCGCGGGGAGACCGGGCGCAACAAGGTGATCGTGCCGGACTCCGCCCACGGGACCAACCCGGCCAGCGCCACGGTGGCCGGATTTGAGGCGGTGACGGTGAAGTCCAACAGCGAAGGTCTGGTCAGCGTGGAGGATCTCAAACAGGTGGTCGGGGAAGACACCGCCGCTCTGATGCTGACCAATCCCAACACGCTGGGGCTTTTCGAAAAGGATATCAAGGAAATCGCCGACATCGTCCACGAAGCCGGCGGCCTCCTGTACTATGACGGAGCCAATGCCAACGCCATCCTGGGGAAAAGCCGCCCCGGGGACATGGGTTTTGACGTCGTCCACCTCAATCTGCACAAAACCTTCACCACGCCCCACGGCGGTGGCGGGCCCGGATCCGGCCCCGTCGGGGTGAAAGACGTGCTGGTGCCCTTTCTTCCCACGCCGTTGGTGGAAAAAGGGGACGAGGGGTACTATTTCAACTACGATTTTCCCCGGACCATCGGCCGGGTGAAAGGTTTCCACGGAAACTTCGGGATGCTCGTCCGGGCCTATACCTACATCCGGACCATGGGCCCTGACGGCCTCCGACAGGTTTCCGAAGATGCGGTGCTGAACGCCAACTACCTGATGAAGCGGCTCGAACCCCACTTTGACTTGCCGTTTCCCCAGGTGTGCAAGCACGAGTTCGTTCTGTCGGGGAACCGTCAGAAAAAGCTGGGTGTGCGTACCCTGGATATGGCCAAACGTCTCCTGGACTTTGGCATCCATCCCCCCACGGTCTATTTCCCGCTGATCGTCGAAGAGTGCATGATGATCGAACCGACGGAGACGGAAAGCAAGGAGACCCTGGACCGGTTTGTCGATGTCATGATCCGGATCGCGAAGGAAGCGGAGGAAGACCCGGAAACGGTCCAGGAGGCCCCCCACCACACCCCGGTCAAGCGACTGGACGAAGTGACCGCCGCCCGCAAACCGGTGCTCCGGTGGGAAAGCGATTGAGGGTTGAAGGATATTGCAAAAGAGAGAACCCCTGCCCTTCGGCAGGGGTTTTTACGGATGATTGCACCGGCAGCGGCGCCGTTTGGTCCAGAAATAGAGGAACCAGACGGCATGATTCTGTTCGTCGTGGGCGGCCCGGGTGAAGACCTTTTGGATGGCGGGGTCTTTCGTTTTGTCGGCGATATCGAGATAAAAGTCCACCGTTTCCTGTTCGTCTTTCAGGGCGAATTCCAGTGCTTCCTTGTAGTCGTCCGGACAGGGTTCCGGCGTGACCTGCCGGGGTTGTTGCCCGGTCAGACGGACATGGATCCGGGTGAATTCCCGGTAATGATTGATTTCGTCCTGTCGGATCTCCATGATCTGTCGGCGCTCTTCCTCCGTGGGGGCCAACCGGGCCAGTTTTTCGTAGCAAGCGATGGCGTTGATTTGACCGCTGATCGCCTTGGCGATGTCTTGGATCAGATCCGGCTTCTCCCCACTGGCACCGCCTTCCTGCGAAGTGCGGGCCCATAAGGGCTGCGGAGGCCAAACCGGTGGGTGATACACATAGGGAACCATTCGGGTCATTCCTCCGTTGTCTGGGTGTCAGGATAGTGTATGGCCGAATACCCCGGAGCGTGTTGGATCCCGGTTTCACTTTAAAGTTAAAACGATTGAATAAAGGAGGGATGTGAGTGAAAAGCCGTTTCCCGGATCCTTCTTATCGATCCGCTGGAAGCGTTGTGATTGATGGTCAGGCTCAGAAGAAGGGAAGCATTTACCCAAAACAGCGACTTTGCTGTCCTACCAAGCGGAGAATCAGCCGGCAAGGGCGTTCAGGGGCAAAAGCTTCTCTGTGTTGCATCCGCAGGCGTTTGCCCCTACCCGCAGCAGGAAGATTAGGAGCGGATAGTGCCACCATCTCTGCAGGACAGCATAGCGAGACCGGGGAGCGCAAGCGACCCAAGCGAGACTTGTGCTCTGTGAGTGCAGCCGGAGCGGCTTTGGGTAAATGCTGCCGCTCACTTTTTCACAACGCTTCACTGGGGGTATTGTCAGCGCCGTGTTGGCTGATTTGTTGGTCATGAGAATCATGGTTCTTGCATTTTGCACAAAGAAAAGGCATAATGATTTTTGACTATTTCATATTGACAGACGGTTTGGACCGAGGCTAAAATACGAATACGTACTGGTATCGGGTGGGGAGTGTCGAATATGCAACCTCTGTTGTCCACTACGGAATTGCCCGTTCATGCGAGGGAAAAAATGTTGTTTTCCGCCATGAATCTCTTTGCCTCCAAAGGGTATCGAGAAACGTCCATTTTGGACGTGGTTGAAAAAGCCCGTGTGTCCAAGACCACCTTCTACAACTTTTTCCGGAGCAAAGAAGAGCTTTTGGCCCAGCTCTTTGAACAGCTGGCCGAAGAATTTCTTCATGAAGTGGGAGAGGCGATCCGGAAAGAAGAGCGGGTGGCCTACAAGGGCTATGCGGGAATCCGGAGGTATATGGAGCTGTGTCGGCGGCACAAGCCGATCACCCAGGTCATGCTGGTGGCTTCCGTGGGGGTCAGCGATGAGGTGGAGCGAGTCCGGCGAAAAGCCCACAACCGGTTTGCGGCATTGATCCACGGAACCGTCCGTGAAGTGCTGATCGACAAGGTTTCCGAGGAAGAGATGGAGGTCGTCTCCCAGGCCATGGTCGGAGCGATCAACGAAGTGGTGATTCAGCGCTTAATGGGGCCCGAAGAGGTGGAGGTGGAACCGGTGGCACGGTTGCTGAACCGGATCGCCGTGGGCTCCTTCTCCGCCCTTGCTCTGGGGCGGGATCTGACGCCCTTTCGGTAAGGACGGAACGGTACCGGTACACGAACTCATCCGTTTTCAGCAGGAGGCGTCCTTTTACAAAACACGAGAGGCTCTGAGCCTTCTGACTCCCACATTCCGTCCGACACGATGGGATCCGCCGCCGGCGACCTTCCGAATACATTTTCTGTTGAAAGGGGAACCGGGCATGAGCGTGGAAATGAGTACAAAGCAGGTATTTGAGGAGATTGAATCCCGGCTGAAGGAAAACCCCGAACCCATTCAAGGGATGGAGACGGTCTACCAGTTTGAACTGTCCGGTGATGACAGCGGCGTTTTCCAGTTGAAGCTGTCGGAGGGGACGGCCGGGGTGGAAGAGGGAACGCCTCATGAGGCGGATTGCACGATCCAGATGGATTCCGAAGATTTCAAGGAAATGCTCCTCGGCAACCTGAATGCCACGGCGGCCTTTATGTCCGGAAAGCTGAGAGTAAAAGGGGACATGGGGAAAGCGATGAAACTGCAAAGTGTGTTGGGAAAGTACCAGTCTTAAACGGAAACGGAAAAACCGGAGATAAAAACAACCGGACCCTGGGGAGAAACCGTACGAGTCCATTGCGAGCGGGGGCTTGATCCATGAAGCCGAAGAACCTGTTGGACATGGTACGGAGAACGGTGGAACGCTACCCGGAAAAGGACGCCCTGATGTTCAAAGATGGAGGGGCCTACCGTGGCATTTCCTACCGGGAGATGTGGAAGCAGGTAAAAGAAGCGGCCTTGGGTCTCACCCGTCTGGGAGTTGGCCCCGGTGACAAGGTGGCGATCCTGTCGGAGAACAACCCGATGTGGCCGGTCACCGACCTGGCGATCGCCAGCCTGGGAGCGGTCAGTGTGCCGATTTATCCCACCCAGACGGCCGAACAGACGGCCTATATCCTGAAAAACGCCGAGTGCAAGGCAGCGGTGGTGGAAAACGGTGACCAACTTCGGAAGGTCAAATCCACCGGGGTGCAACTGGGCGGTGTCGTGGTCATGAAGCCGGAACCCGGTTTTTCCGACGGAGAAGGGGTTCTCTCATTTGATGCCCTCCGAAAAGAAGGGAGAGACCACCCGAGAGCGCGTTGGGAGGAAGAATGGAAAGCCATCGACGGGGAGCAGTTGGTCACCATCATCCACACCTCGGGAACGACGGGGCCGCCCAAAGGGGTGATGCTGACTCACGACAATTTCCTGGCCAACACCGAGGGGGTTCACTTCTGGATCCTGGAACTGTTGCCGGAGGACGTGACGCTCTCCTACCTGCCCTTGTCCCACGTGTTCGAACGGATGGCGGGGCAGTTTATGCCTTTGAAGGTGGGGGCCACCATCGCTTATGCCGAAAGCATCGACACCATCCAACAAAACATGGTGGAAGTCCGCCCGACGGTGATGACCAGCGTTCCCCGGCTGTTCGAGAAAGTGTACGCCCGGGTGCAGGAACAGATCGAATTGGCCAGTCCCCTCCGGAAGAAGATCTTCAACTGGGCGGTCGATGTGGGCAAACGCCGTTATGAACACCTGATGAAGGCCCGGGTGGACCAGTTGCTCCTGGGAGATCCCCTGGATCCCAATCTGGGAATTCAGTTTGACCTGGCCAACCGGCTGGTTTACCGGAAAATCAAGGAGCGGGTGGGAGGACGCCTCCGGGGAATGGTATCCGGCGGAGCTCCTCTCAACCCGGAGATCGCCGAATTTTTCTGGTCGATCGATTTGCCGGTGCTGGAAGGGTACGGTCTGACTGAGACCTCACCCGTGATTGCTTCCAATCCCATGCTCCGTCCCAAAATCGGCACGGTGGGCAAACCCCTTCCCAACCTGGAGGTCCGAACCGCTCCCGACGGGGAAGTGCTGGTCAAGGGACCGAGCGTGATGAAAGGATACTACAACAACCCGGAGGCGACGGCGAAAACCATCCGGGATGGGTGGCTCCACACAGGGGATTTGGGCGAACTGGATGAAGACGGTTACCTGAAGATCATCGACCGGAAGAAAAACATCCTGATACTGTCCACGGGCAAAAACGTGGCCCCGCAACCGGTGGAAAACACCATCAACAACAGCGCGTACATCGCCCAATCGGTCCTGATCGGAAACGGTCGGAAATTTGTGATCGCCATGGTCGTTCCCGATTTTGAAAACTTGATTCCGTGGGCGAAAAAGAAGGGACTGCCGGCACAGGACCCCGAAAACCTGGCGAACCACCCCGAAGTGCAGCATCTCTTAAACGAAGAAGTGAAAAGGCTTACAAAGGATTTTGCCGCCTTCGAACAACCCAAGAAAGTGACGGTGTGCGGGAAAGAATGGACCATCGAGGGCGGGGAGTTGACCCCCACGATGAAGGTGCGGTTGAAAGTGGTTGAAGAGAAATACGGCGACCTGATCGAAAAAGCGTACGCCGATGCCGCGGGGGCCGGTGTGGAAGCAGCCGTCGGACGGGTGTGATCATCCCCGGGAGGGGAACTTTTTTCCGCTGAAATGATTGAGCATTCATTCATAACAAGGAGGATTCCATGAGTTACTCTCTTGAAGGGAAAGTGGCACTGGTAACCGGAGCGTCCCGGGGATTGGGACGGGCAGATGCGTTGGCTCTGGCCCGGGCCGGCGCCGATGTGGTGATCACGGACATCCTGCTGGAAAGCGGGGAGAACGAGGAAGTGGCCGCCCGCTACGGTCCGGTCAGCCAGGTGATGCAGTCCACCGGGGTGGTCTATTCCGAAAAAACAGCGGAAGAGATCCGGGGGATGGGAAGAAGATCCCTGGCCATTCAGATGGATGTGACCAACCGGGAGCAGGTGGCGGAAGTCTTTCAAAAAGTGAAAGAAGAAATGGGCGGAATTCATATCCTGGTCAACAATGCCGGGACACTGGATCATGTCTCCCGGATCGAACACCAGAACGATGAATTCTGGGAACGGGACCTGAGAGTGAATCTGACCGGCGCCTACCACACCACCAAAGCGGTTTGGCCCATTATGAAAGAACAGAAGTGGGGGCGGATTATCAACATGGCTTCCGTGGCCGGTACACTGGGCGGTTTTGGACAAGCGAGTTACTCCACAACCAAGTCCGGCCTTCTCGGTTTCACCAAGAGCATGGCTCTGGAGGGGGCCAAATATAACATCAACGTGAATGCCATCGTCCCCGGCATCATTAACACAGAGGCGTTCCAGATGACGGATTCCGGCATGCGGGAGCGCATGATCAACCGGACCGCGTTCAAGCGGCCGGGGGAGCCGGAGGACATCGCCAACGCCATCTGTTTCCTGGCTTCGGATCACGCCAAGTACATTACCGGCATTGAACTGAATGTGTCCGGTGGGATTGAACTTTTCACTTTTTGAGAGAGGGGGTTTTGGCATGCGGGACCGGGATGCGGTGATTCTGGACGCGGTCCGAACGCCGATGGGCCGCAAAAACGGGAGCCTGAGCAGGCGACGGCCGGATGAACTGGCGGCCGATCTGCTCACCAAGCTGGTGGAGAAGAACGGGGTGGAGGCGGGATCCATCGAAGACGTCAAGATGGGTTGCGTGACCCAGATCGGGGAACAGGGGTACAACATCGGCCGGATGGCCCCCCTGATCGCGGGCTTTCCCGTCGAAGTATGCGGGGTGAGTTCCAACCGGATGTGCGGTTCCAGCCTGGAGACACTCAATCAGACGACGCATCAGATCATGGCGGGGATGGGTGATTTGATGGTGGCCGCCGGTGTGGAAAGCATGAGCCGGGTTCCGATGGGAAGTGACGGCGGTGACTTCAGCGACAAACTGTTGGACCGCCATACGATCATCCCCCAGGGATTTTCCGCCGAAATGATCGCGGAGCAATGGAACCTCAGCCGGGAGTCCCTTGACCATTTCTCTTACGAGAGCCACCAGAAAGCCTTGCGGGCTCAAGAGGAAGGGTGGTTTGACCGGGAGATCATTCCGGTGGAAGCCGAAAACGAAGAAGGAGAGAAATTCATCCTGGAAGCGGATGAAACCCCCCGGGCGGATACCGATCCGGAAAAAATGGCCGGGCTCCGTCCGTCCTTCCGACCGGACGGGGTGGTGACGGCGGGCAACTCCAGCCAGATCACCGACGGGGCGGCCGCTGTCCTGGTCGCTTCCAGAGAGAAAGCGAGAGAGTTGGGGATCCGACCCCGGGCCCGGGTTGTGGCCACGGCAACGGCGGGAGTCGATCCCACCATTATGCTGACCGGGGTGATCCCCTGCACGGAGAAGGTACTGAAGCGGGCGGGTTTGACCAAAGAAGAAATCGATCTCTATGAGGTGAACGAAGCCTTTGCCTCCGTGGTCCTCGCTTGGCAGCGGGAAACGGGGATTCCTTGGGAAAAGGTGAACGTCAACGGAGGGGCGATCGCCTTGGGGCACCCTCTCGGGGCGAGCGGAGCCCGGATCACGGCGACGCTTCTGAACGAAATGGAACGCCGGGGAGCCCGTTACGGTCTGGCTACCATGTGCATCGGTTTCGGGATGGCGGTGGCCACCATTTTGGAGAGGGAGGAGGCGTAACCATGTGGGAACACTTCAACATCGAGACCCGGGATTATGTGGCGACGATCACGATCCACCGCCCCCCGCTCAATACGTTGAGCGTCTCCGCCCTCACGGAATTGGGCAAGATCCTGGATTCCCTTGAGATAGACGAAGAAGTCCGGGTCATCCTGCTGACGGGAAGCGGGGACCGGGCGTTTTCCGCCGGGGCTGACATCAGTGAGTTCGGGCAGTTGGAAGGCGGTCCCCGGGAGGCGATCCGGCGGGGGCACGACCTGTTCCGACGGATTGAGACCTTTCCCAAACCCGTGATCGCCGCCTTGAACGGTCTTGCGCTGGGAGGGGGAAATGAACTCCAGTTGGCCTGTCACCTGGCCTATGCTTCCGATCAGGCCCGGATCGGGCTTCCGGAGGTGAAGCTGGGCATTCTGCCGGGATACGGAGGGACCCAGCGCTTACCCCGCCTGATCGGGAAACGGCGGGCTTTGGAGGTTCTTTTGAGCGGGGAGGAAATGTCCGCCGATGAAGCGAAGGAATGTGGATTGGTCAACGAGGTGTTCCCCCATGAACAACTTCGGGAAGCCGCTTTTGAGCGGGCTGCCCGGTTGGCCCGTCGTTCCGCCCCCCTCTCCCTGGCGGGCATTCTCCGGGCGGTGAACGAAGGGGTGGAATCCCCGTTGGAGGAAGGTTTGGAGAAAGAGATGAAAGAGATGCTCCGTTTGGTGACGACGGAAGATGCGGGGGAAGGAATCCAGGCATTTTTCACCAAACGGGAGCCGGTCTTCAAAGGGCGGTAACATGCAGCGGCAAACCTTGCTGAAAGGGATGCGGGTGCTGGACTTTTCCCGTTATCTTCCCGGTCCTTACGCCACCTTGCGCTTGGGGGACATGGGAGCCGATGTGGTCAAGGTGGAGGATCCCGAAGGAGGAGGGGACCTGCTCCGCCATCTGCAGTCGCCGGGGAGTGAGTCGGGGCTTCTGTTCCGGATGTTGAACCGGAACAAGCGGAGCTTGGCGGTCCGCTTTCGGAAACCGGAGGGAAGAGAACTCCTGCACCAGCTGATCGAGGATATCGATGTGGTGGTGGAAAGTTACCGTCCGGGTGTCATGGCCCGGTGGGGTTTGGATGCGGAGACCCTGAGGGGAATCAATCCGCGGTTGATCTACTGTTCGATCACCGGTTACGGCCAGGAAGGGCGTATGGCGAACCTGGCCGGTCATGACGTGAACTACATTGGTTTGGCCGGAATCCTGGACGGAGTGGGGCGCCGGGACGGTCCCCCGGCTCTCCCTTCGATCCAAGTGGCGGATTTGGCCGGGGGGTTGGCCGCCAGCGAACAGATCCTGGCGGCGTGGATTCACCGTCAGAACACGGGAGAAGGGGCTTTTCTGGATCTTTCCATGATGGACGTGCTGTACGGTTGGCAGGCCTACGCCCTGTTCCTGGAACAGACGGGTCAGGCCCCGTCCCGGGGTGCACACGTCCTCGGCGGTGGAGTGGTGGGCTACAATGTCTATGAAACCGGGGACGGGAAATATATGGCTCTGGGGGCTCTGGAGCCCAAGTTCTGGGACCGTTTTTGCGAGGCGGTGGGACGCTTGGAGTGGAAGGGCAGGGGCTTGACCCCCGTGTCCAGTGATAAATCGCTTTACGCAGACATCCAGGCGCTCTTCCGGTCCAAAAGCCGGGAAGAGTGGACCCGGATCGGTGAGGAAGCGGATTGTTGTCTTACTCCGGTCCTGTCCGTCACCGAAGCGATCGACTCTCCCCTTGCCGTTGACCGGAACGGTTTTATCACCGAGAGCCAAGAGGGTTCATCGGTGTCACTGCCCAACGGGGGAACGTTGAAACAGGGAGCCGTCTCCGACATCACCCCGGCCCCTCGGCTGGGGGAGCATACGAAGATGTTGCTGATCGAGGCCGGTTATTCCCCGGAAGAGATCGGGCGTTTGCAAAAGAATCGGGTCATTGAGGGAGGGGGGAGTCCACCGTGATTTCCTTTTCGATGACAGAGGAACAGAAAGAGCTGTCCCGCCTGGCGCGAAAGTTTGCCCGGGAGGAAATGCGGCCGGTGGCTTCGGAATGCGATGAGAAAGAGATCTTTCCGAGAACGGTCTTTGAGAAGGCCCATCAAACCGGACTGATCACCTACCGCTTCCCGGAGAAGTACCACGGGGGCGGCGTGGACAGCCTGTTGACCTCCTGCATCATCTCGGAGGAGCTGTTCTGGGGCTGTGCCGGGTTCAGCACGTCCTTCGGAGTGAGTGCTTTGGCCGCGGGGCTGATTCATCACTTCGGGGATGAAGAACAGAAGAAAAAGTGGCTCACGTTCCTCTGCGATCCCGGCAAGGTCCGGATGGGAGCGGTCTGTTTGACGGAACCGGGTGCGGGTTCCGATTTCGGGGCCATCCGGACGAGAGCCGAGCGGGACGGGGACGGGTGGAAGCTGGACGGGACCAAGTGTTTCATCACCAACGGCGGAATCGCCGATCTCTACTTGGTGTTTGCCAAGACCCGGCCCGAAGAGGGGGCGCAGGGGGTGTCCCTGTTCCTCGTTCCGGCAGACACTCCGGGGGTCTCCGCCGGGAAAAAGGAGAAAAAGATGGGACAGCGGGCTTCCCATACCGCGGATGTCATCTTTGAAGGGGTCCGCGTTGCGGGGGATGCTCTTCTGGGAGAAGAAAACATGGGATTCTACCATGCGATGAAGATGCTGGAGGAGTCCCGCCCGGTGGTGGGCGCCGGAGCGGTCGGGGTGGCCCGGGCCGCATACGAATACGCCTTGGACTACGCCCGGGAACGGAAGCAATTCGGAAAACCCATCTTTAAAAACCAATCCATCTCCTTCATGCTGGCCGACATGCGGTCCAAGATTGAAGCCTCCCGCCTTCTGGTCTGGCGGGCCGCAGAGATGTACGACCGGGGCGAGCCCTGTTCCATGGAGGGAAGCATGGCGAAAGCTTTCGCCGCAGAAACAGCGATGGAAGTCACCACGAACGCGGTCCAGATCCTCGGCGGCTACGGGTACATGCGGGATTACCCGGTGGAGAAGTGGATGCGGGACGCCAAAGTCCTCAGCATCTATGAAGGCACCACCCAGATTCAAAAACTGGTGATGACCAAGCTGATGGAAGCGGAGTGATCAAACCGGCCTTCCGCGCGGAAGTGTGGAAGGCCGGTTTTTCGTTATCAGGCATTCGTTTATTAAAAAGAAAGGGATCCGTTCTTTTGACGGAGGTGGTGCGGGAGCTTCAGGAGTGTGAGAGGAGCGCAAAGGGAAAAATGCACGATGATTGAACTTTTGGGCCGATCAAATGGCGTGTAGATTCAAACTTTCGATTTGTGCTGAGTCATCGACCGGTCCTTGTTTATGTAAAAGCCCCTAACGGGGCTTTTTGGACCTAGTAGCCACCATAACCTTTACCATCAAAGGAAACCAAAGCAAAGATGGTCGCAATCACCAACAAGAACAGAAGCAGCCGTTTCAACCCAAACCCATAGTAACCCGACATTCGTTCACCTCCCTTGCTCCAGTTGTATCTTATGTGCCAGTGGGAGGGTTGGAAAGGGCTCGCCCCCAGTTTGAATGAATTTAGCCGCTATGATCGTATTCTCGGTTTTTCTCTTGTAACGCTCTTAAAGAGGGCCATACACAGGTACACAGATACCGATCCTTCACACATTCGGTGACAGGCTGGGCAAAACACAGGATGTCCTCCAGCAGACCGATCACTCCACGGTGGGGGCGCTCGAATCGCCTGTCACGAAAAATTACACCGTTCAAGGGCGGTCGTCCTTTACCCGAGTCAGTACACCCGTCTCACCCAAAGCGATGCTGCCTTTACATGGGTTCCCGATCTGTTTTTACTGGAACAATCCGTTGAGCCCTTTAGGGAGGTACCATTATGGGTTCCTGAAGCAAAACCTTGGGTCGAAAAAACGGCCCATCTCAAGGAATGTTGGAGATTAACAATCAAAAGGCGTTAGACGCAGGGCTTCACTTTAGGGAAGCACTCCGAGCGCAGTCCCATCTGTTTCATAAGGCTAAGAAGATTAAAGAGATTCTCCCTCCTTATCATGTAAAGCCGATTCTTGAAGAGAATCGGCTTGTTAAGGTGTTGGTTATCGAAAATTTAATAGCCCCAAATACCGACTAAAGCAAAGATGGTTGCAATCACCAAAAGGAAGAGAAGCAAACGTTTCAGACCAAACCCAGATCCATAACCGTATCCGCCACCAAACCAACTCATAATGAAAACTCCTCCTTTCATGAGTGTCAATATAGTCTAGATATTTACTTTGAAATTGTAAGGGCAACTGCCTGAGTCAGAGAAAAAAGGCATTATAATCCATTTCCGTCCAGCTTTGACTGTATCAATCAATAAAAAAACCGGGATGGAAGCATCCCGGTCATGTAAAGAGAGGTGTTGGCTGAGGATTCATATTCCTCAAAGATCTGTTTTCCGGTGTTTGTTTATTTCTTCAAAATGTGGATCCGGGCCTGATCCTTCGGTACTTCACATTGAAACAAGAGTGACTTTTGAGCGTCCCGGGATTGGGTATCACTGACGCTGTAGGCGGTCCAGGCGGCCTTGTACGGAGTCAGCTCCATGACGCAGTACCCGTGGGTGTTGCTGTTGAAGAGCTTGATCCAGGGGTTCTCCGTTTTGATAATGGTGTCAAGCTCGCCCGCCACCTTATCCACCAGGGCGCTGGTCAACGGGGTGGCGGCCCCCAGGATTTGAGTGATGATCCCGTCCATGGCCTCAGAGGGCACCGGGTTGGAGTGGGAGACGGTGTTGGTGGCAGCCTGGTGAACCATCTCGCTCAGGTTGGAGGAGGTGACGGAGCCCACCATGAATTCCACGCCAACGGCGGCGTCATCGGGGTCGTTCTCATAGTCCTCTTTGATCAAACCGGCCTCATAGGTGTGAAGGTCACCGGTGATGGTGAGGAAGTTTTTCACCCCGGCGTCTTTCAGCGCTTGGGTGATTTCTTTCCGCTCCCCGGCAAAACCGTCCCAAGCGTCCAGGTTCATATACCGGCTCAGGACTTTCAACGGGGTGAACTGGACTTCGTTCCCCCAGATTTTCCAAAGGGCGTCGGAGTTTTTCATTCGGTTGAGGAACCATTCCTTCTGCTGGGAAACTCCGGCTCCCAGCATGGTTTGGGACGGGTCGTTCATCCTGGGACAACCGGCGGTGAAATAGCGGTCCAGCGTCTCTTCCCCGCAAGGGTGGGAGCTCCGGTAGAGCCGCTCATCGGTGAAAATGAACTCCGCCAGGTTGCCGGCTTTGAGGGAACGGTAAATTCGCAAGGAATCCCGAAACCCCTTGGAGGGGTCAAACCGGACCCGGGCGGGGGTGTATTCGAACCACACCCGATTGGCGGTCCGGCGCCGGTCCGGGTCGGAGTCGAGGCTGTCATCGGGTGCCACCGCAGGATAGTAAGTGTCGTTGGCGAATTCGTGGTCATCCCAGATGGAGATCATGGCATGCCGCTCATGCAACCGCTTCAGATCGGGATCCGATTTGTACGTCCGGTAGAGGGTCCGGTAGTCTTCGATGGTAAAAGCTTTGGATTTTCCGCTCGGCAGTTTGATCTGACGGTCGGGAAGAGGGCTTTGGTAGGTGGGATCCCCCACCGATTCATACACATAGTCGCCCAAGTGGATGACAAAATCCACCTCTTCTTCAGCGGCAAACCGAAGGGCGTGGTAATATCCGTTGGTGTAGTCCTGGCAACTGACATAGGCGAACCGGAGAGAGGCGAGATCCGCCCCCTCGGGGACCAGCGTACGGAAACGACCGGTCTGGCTCACGTGCCCCGTCTTGGCGACAAAGCGGTAGTAATAGGTTTTCCGGGGTTCCAGCCACCCATCCACATCCACCTTGACCACGTTGTCGTAATCTTTCCAGACCGGGGTGTAACCCGTCAGCTTCACTTCGGAGAAATCGGGGGTTTCCGCGAGTTCCACCATGAGAAACTTACCTTCCTCGATCGCCCGGCGGACGGAATCGTTGGGTTCCCCGGCGGAGTTGTCCAGCCACTGAACCAGTTGCGGATCGTATGGGGCGGCACGGATTCCGGTGACCAGGGAGGGGTCGATCCGGGTCCACAGGACGGCGCCGGTGGGGGTCGGATCCCCGGCGGCAACGGACTGATCAAACCCTTTCCCGACCGCTTCACTCGGTTCAAAGCGGGGGAGACCATACGTGGGGGTGCCGCCGGCAGCGTTGGCCAGCGCGTCGGTGAGACGGCGTCCGCCCAATTGGTCCAGGGCCACCAGGGCGCTGCCGGCCAAGAGAGATTTCAGGAAGATCCTTCGGCTCCGGTTCACGGATTCCTGTTGATATCGATTGCGGCGAGAAAGGTTTTTTTCATCCAACGGGGGGAACCTCCTTCTCTTTTTAGAACACAATAATCCACTGACAACATACCGGTGGAATGTTAATTCTTCGTGGACGGGATTTAAAAGTTTTCTATTGAAGCCATTCACGAGAAGGGCCACTTATAGAGTTTTTCTTATGGATAAGGTTTGTTCCTGCTGCTCTATCGGGAAAAACGGTGACAAGGGCGGGGCCGGTTTCCCGCTGAATGGCCATGATCATCAAGAAGTCGGAATTGCTCCGTTAAAAATCGTACCGCTTTGACCAAGAACGAGCCGGAGGAATCCTGAAACTACATGGCGTACAACGAAAGATGGCGAAGAAACGCACGCTGAACACCCCTATACCATTACGGCACGCTTAGAAAGAGTGGTTTCCAATAAACGAATTTCGAAATCTTCAACATTATTCGAAGCCGCCTTCAATTTTGTAATCGGTTATTTTATGATGATCTAATAAACAGGTCATCAGATGACCTGATAAATAACTGAAGGTGAGGTGGAGAGATGGGTTTCTGATTATGGGGCTGATCCCCATTGTATCTGTATTTCTATTTCTCGTTATTTTAAGATGGCCGGCGAAAAGATTTCGGTTTTCATATCGGTTCTTTGATATTGATTGTTGTTGTCGGATGATGATTGCTGCAATCGTGACCGGTTTAAAGCAAAACCGTTCGGTGCAATCAGCTGAACTTGGAAAGGAGTTTTCCGATGAAAGTCTCCTTATTTGTTACTTGTCTCACTGATATTTTTTATCCGGAGGTGGGAAAAGATACTGTGGAGTTATTGGAACGGCTTGGCTGTGAGGTCGATTTTCCTGAATCGCAAACGTGCTGCGGTCAACCGGCTTTTAACAGCGGCTATCACAAAGAATCAATAAAAGTTGCCAAACATATGGTGAAAACCTTCGAAGGGTCCGATTATGTCGTGACCCCGTCAGGGTCCTGTGCGGCAATGTTAAAGGAGTATGAGAAGTTGTTGGCCGACGATCAAGCATGGCAGGAGAAGGCAAGAGCACTCGGGGAAAAAACATATGAACTGACTGAATTCTTAGTCGATGTGCTGAACGAAGAGGATGTGGGGGCTGCGTTCCATGCGAAAGCCACGTACCATACTTCCTGCCATATGACACGTCTTCTCGGGGTGAAAGATGCACCTGTGAAACTGCTCAGCAAGGTCGAGGGACTCGATTTAACATCTCTTCCCCACGGTTACGATTGCTGTGGCTTCGGAGGGACATTTTCAGTTAAAATGGCGCTGATCTCCGAACAGATGGCAGACGCCAAAGTGAAACATATTGAAGAGACGGATGCGGATGTATTAATCGGTGCGGATGCCGGTTGCTTGATGAATATCGGCGGGCGTTTGAGGCGAAAAGGAAAGCCTGTCAAAGTGATGCATATTGCACAAGTATTGAATCGCAAGGAAAAGAGGTGAGATCATGGGGATCCGAATCGGTGAAAAAGAATTTGACAAGCGTGTCGAAAAAGGCCTCGCTGATTCCTTCATGCGCAGTGCAGTCACGGAAGCTCAAGATCGCTTGCGAACCGGAAGACTCAAAGCCGCAGAAGAACTGGGCGACTGGGAAAGCTGGCGCGACTTGGGTGAAGAAATTCGTCATCATACGATGGAAAATCTCGATTTTTATTTGCAGCAATTGAGTGAAAATGTTGCCAAAAGGGGAGGACATGTCTTTTTTGCAGAAACGGCTGAAAAAGCCAACGAGTATATCCAACAGGTTGTAAAAGAAAAACAGGCGAAAAAGGTGATCAAATCAAAATCGATGGTCACCGAAGAGATCGGCATGAATGAAGCGCTGGAAGACAACGGTTGTGAAGTGATTGAATCGGACTTGGGCGAGTACATTCTTCAAATGGATGACCAGGATCCACCGTCGCATATTGTCGCCCCCGCTCTCCATAAAAACAAAGCGCAGATTCGTGATGTGTTCCGGGACAAAAAAGGCTATGTAAACAACGACATTCCTGAAGAAATGACTCGATTTGCGAGAGAGCAATTGCGAAACGAATTTTTATCTGCGGATATTGGGATTACAGGCTGCAATTTCGCGGTAGCCGAATCCGGTTCCATCAGCCTGGTAACGAATGAGGGAAATGCCCGCCTCGTATCCGCCCTTCCTAAAACACAAATCACCGTGATGGGGATGGAGCGGATCGTTCCGACATGGGAAGAGCTTGACGTACTCGTGAGCCTGTTGTGCCGCAGTGCAGTGGGACAAAAGCTGACGAGCTACATCACGGGATTGACCGGACCGAAAGAGGATGGTGATGTGGACGGACCGGATGAATTTCATCTTGTGATTGTCGATAACGGCCGTTCCAACATTCTCGGGACCGAATTTCAGGAAGCGCTCCACTGTATCCGCTGTGCAGCCTGTATCAACGTATGTCCGGTTTACAGTCACATTGGCGGCCATGCCTACGGCTCGATTTATCCGGGGCCGATCGGAGCAGTCCTGACGCCACTTTTAGATGAATACGAGAATAACAAAGAACTTCCATATGCTTCATCCCTTTGCGCGGCCTGTACAGAGGCCTGTCCTGTGAAAATTCCGCTGCACGAACTGTTGATTAAACACCGGCAAAAGATCGTCGAGGAAGCAAAGAAAACGGAAGCTTCGGAACGGTTCGCGATGAAAGCATTTGAATGGGTTGCAAGCACCCCGTCGCTTTACAATATGGGATCGAAAGCAGCGTCGCTGGCCATGTCTCCTTTTACGAAGGAAGGCAACATCTCAAAAGGGCCCGGCCCGTTAAAGCCGTGGACGGAAATTCGTGATTTGCCGGCGCCGGGAAAAGAGCGGTTTCGGGATTGGTACAATAAGCGGGAGAAAGGGGGGCGGAGAAAATGAAAAAAGGAACGATTCATCATCAAGAAGCGTTTCTCAATCACATTGCCGATCGTTTAGGGCGAAAGAGACGAACAAAAGGGGTGAAACGCCCGAAATGGAGCACACTTCCGCAATGGAACGTATATCAGGGCCATTCTCCGGAGCAGCTCGTCGATGTTTTAAAAGAACAATGTCAATCGATTCATACGGATGTGGAAGAAACAACGATCAGAAATCTGCCTCACGTCGTATCTGAAGTCATAACCCGGTATCAAGGGAAAAAGATCGTGACATGGGATGACCCGAGATTTGAAGAATTCGGTCTGCAGTCCTATCTTGAAAAGAACCTTCCGGAACAAGGAGCAGAAGTTCACGTTTGGGACGAAAATCGAAGTCGAGAAAAAAACATTCAAATCGCTGAGCGGGCGGAGATCGGCATCACCTTCAGCGACATCACCCTCGCTGAATCCGGAACCGTCGTCCTTTTCAGTGACAAAGGAAAAGGACGATCGGTCAGTCTCTTACCTGAAAACTATATAGCGATTATTCCGAAAAGCACGATTGTTCCTCGGATGACACAGGCGGCACACGAGATTCATAAAAGGGTCGAAAAAGGAGACCCGGTGGCTTCCTGTGTCAACTTTATTTCCGGACCAAGTAACAGCGCAGATATTGAGATGAGTCTCGTGGTCGGTGTTCACGGGCCGGTAAAAGTGACGTATGTGATCGTGACAGATCGATGATCGGCTCACCCTTGTTTTGATGTGGATCACTATTTACCACAAATGGAAAGAACCATTTTATCAAAGTCAATATTCGTGCCCCGGAACGAGGGTCTCCGGGAACCATCGGTTGAAAAATGAATTTTCGGAAGGAGAAAGAATTTTCGCGTCGAAGTGCTTTTGTGGGACAGGAGATGCGGTCCCTTTGCCTCAAAACGTTAAGAGGAGGAATGAATTGGGATGAGCGTGACTCTGTCGGATTACAAAAAGCCCAACACCGAGGGAAGTCTGGTCCATTACAAGCCCCAGTACGAAAATTTCATCGGAGGAGAGTGGGTGGCCCCCCTCGGAGGGGAATACTTCGACAATCCGTCTCCGGTGGACGGAAAGGTGTTCACCCGGGTGCCCCG
>NZ_QBKR01000022.1 GCF_003054245.1 Melghirimyces profundicolus | reverse complement strand
GCACCAACAATGAGCGTCGATTCCGTGATTTGCTCCAGTTTTCGATTTTGCTTATACTTCATGTGAGTACCTCCTTGTTATTGAGGGGTCAAGGCTTTGACACCCCGTATGCTAACAGGAGGTACTTTCCTTGCGTACACTTTTTATAAATTGTTGGCGGTACCCCGTTATACTTAATCATCTTCTCTTGCTCTTCCGGATCGTTATCCGAGATAATGCCCTCGCCGCCGAAAAAAGAGCCATTTGGAAAAGCCATTGTAAGCTTCCACCTTGTTCGTGGTGGCCGTGGTCTGCTACCGTAGATCAAATCCGGAGCATTTTTTTAGCCTTTATAAGATAAGCGTATAATGAATTTTTTTCCACCTGGGAAACGTTCCAATCTTTCGGGATGGATGAAATCACTTTATATATTTGCTGATCCGGCAACTGCTCAATTCTTTTTACGAACCGTAACAGCTCATCCGGACTGCGAAGCTGATTCAGACACCATTGATAAAAGGCGTTCGGTTTGAGTTTCTGTGGCAGGTATCTCAGTGTATGTGGTGTCCAATTGCAATTAAGTCTATTAAGTCTATTTCGAAAACTATGACAAGAAAAACTGTGACCATGATCAATCATATAGATCTTATAGCGGCCCTGACGGGAAGTTTTTTTAAAAAGAACATTTCTTATCTTCCGGTCAATGTTATTAACCCATTGATCAAACACCATAATCCCGGCCAATTGTCCACCGTTTATGATGTTCGCTCTGACCGGGAGGCGGCGTTTATCTGGATTAAGTGTACAATTGTGCATGAATTCGCTTGCGAATTGATGGCCAGGTGCGAAGTTGTATTGGGATAAGATCGGGTTCGCCCTGACAAACGTTTGTGGTATATATACAATTTGAAAAGGGGGCACCGGAAGGTTAAGCAATCGGGCCAATCGCCCTGCAACGTACTCGTTGACAAGCGCTCTGGTTCCCTGGGCGTTGTTTTTAAATTTGACTATATACTTGCGACCATCGCTGAAAAGTATCAATTGGGGTCGGGAACTCCCCCTTGGAATTCTTTGGATATGCCTGACCGGTTGTATTTCCCTCATTATTTCAAATCACCTATCTCAACGCTTTGAGATAGTAGATATTTTGCGTACCGCATGGGGTTATAGTAAGTGTTTTTAAACATCGCATATTCTCCGGCAGAGTGAAAAGAGTATCGCAAATCGCGAAAATTTACCTCGATTAACCAAGGATGGCCTTGTTGATCGACCCCGATGTCCAGCCCCGCATCAGCAAAAGCTGGATACGTTTTCTCCAAAGTTCGGCATACCTCTAAAGCTAATCGCCTGACCTTTTGAAGAATGATCTGAGGGTTTCTTTTCGGAAAAGCGTGAGACAAAACGGTGGGTGCCGGAACGGCCTTCCCGCTTTGCGACAGATTCGTCAAATTTCTCTTTCCCTGTGCTACCTTGGCCGTTTCACCGCTAATTTGCCACTCGCCTTTTCTCCCTTTTTGAACGGATACCCGCAAGTCAAAAGGAGATCCGTGGTATTTCGCCAATGAGATCCCTTGTTGAATTAAAAAATGACGGTTGATTAAGTGTTGTTCCGCTAGTGCCCGTTTCAGTTGAATCTTGGAAAGTAAACGTTTTTTCCCTTTATAGGGGCGGAATATATAATGATGATCCCCGGTTGATTGGATTTGGGAAATCCTCCTCCCGAGTGATCCGATCGCCGGTTTAATAAAGACGATGGGATAACGTTCAAGCAGTTTCAGGCCTTGAGTAGAAGCAATGAGTCTCAGAGTAGCCGGGAGATGGGGTTGAAGACACGGGTTTCGGTTCAGCAAATGGTGAATCCTCCATTTATTTCGGTTAATATCGGGATTAAACAATCGCCTGCCCAACAGCCGGGAAAGAGCCTTAAGTTTTGGGGAACGGATCAGAACCCGCTTATGTACGACGCGGGGAAGGGAGCAAACAGTTAAAACATAGCGTTGTACGGACGGGTTCCAAACAAAACCTCTAACTTGTCGTTTCTTTAAATCCAACCCTCTATGATCAAAAAGAATCGGAAGCACACCGTTCTTAACCCCATATTCATAATAAATACGTGCTTTCTCGTAGGTCGGCTCTCCCCTGATGACTTTGCGCAGTAAAGATGTTCCCAATAAAATCCCGATCTTAGGTTGATTACGCAACAGAACCGGCCCCCCCTTTCTTCACTCATAGAACAACATATGCTTAAAATCCAGGTGGGGTATAGACTGGTGTTGAAGCGTTAAAATGAATAAGCGATTTCCGAGCGGAGCGGACAACGTAATTCGCTTTCTATAGAGCAATAAGCCACCTGGATATCCCAGATGGCTTTATTGGATTTTTGATCAGAAGGGCATTGAAACAATGTCGGACTTGGCGTATGGGCTTCAGCCCTCCCTCGTCCAACGCGCCTTGTATCCCTATGGCTAAAGCCAGGGGTTTTACGGCACTATTTGATAAATAAAGGCCCTCAAGGTCTGATTTCAAATAAATGGTATCTACTTTGCGGTAAACGGAAGCAATGCTCCCTCTCCCCCCCCTGATGCCAATGGATCACCTTTTGCCACGCCCACGAGCGTTTCCCCAGGTGATACAGGGAGTCTTTCCGTTTCATCACGATTCCTTCTAACTCTGCTTCGCCGGTGATCCGAAAAAGCCCGATCCCGTTTCCCTCGACGTACCGGATCCGGGAAAACACCGAGTCCATCTTCGGTTCGGCGATATATCGTTCATCATCAAAAGGATGGTCAATCTTCCGCGCTAACATGGGAGGAGTATACATTTCATTCACCTAATTCCAGCGTAGCAAAAGAACCAGTTTATGGAGCTGGGAATCATTGGGTGATATTTGTTTTCAAGGGGGTACCTAGCATTGATTTCAGTTACGGGGTCATTGTGTCGGAAAATGAAAGCCCAGCGGAATCGCTGGGCTTGTTTACTGTACTCCCTCATTTCATTTTCGCTTTTTGATTTATAGCGTGAATCGGGTCAAGGTGGTTAGTCCGTGTAGTAGTTCGTTCCAGCCGAGAACTCGATGAAGACACACGCCTCGTCGCCGACCGTCCACGCATCGTGACCTGGCGGTAACATCATGATGTCGCCTGAACCGAACTCTTCCTCAGAGCCGTCATCCATGACGACTTTTAGACGACCCGACTGCACGTAGGCAACATGAGGGAACATACAACTCTCCGTCCCGGCATACGGCTTCAAATCGTTGGACCATTTCGCCCCTTTCTCGAAGGTGACACGGTGGACCTCGACACCATCAAGAAACACATTTTCCTTCTTGATCAAGCCGTAGACCTCCACCTTATCGGGTGTGTTTAGATTCTTCTTTTGCATTTTTGTTATATCACCTCTATAGGGGTTAGTTCGAGATACAGACTGCGATATATACAGTTAGCGTGGGGATAAGTTGGAATTTATGGAGTCTTCTGCCCAGTCACCGCCACGGTGGGCACGCCTTTTAAGGTATCTTTCTGGATCCAAATCCCCCTCCACGCGTACTTGGCTTCATATCGTAACGTTGCTGGTTTTACCCCAAGTTGAGTATCGAACCGGAAGAGATCCCCAGGCTAATGTTGGGCGAAAAGGGGAAACGGGAGAAGGAGGATTCAATGAAAAAGAAAATCAAATCAATTTCCATAAAATAGGCCCTCAAATTTCCGTTTTAAGGGCCTTTTATTTTTTCCCGAGGGGTCCAGGGTACCAGGATTCCTTATCGTTTTGGGGTCGTTATGCTTATAAAGGTGCGTCAAAAAAGTAAGGGCATCCTGATTCCGTTCCTTACGATTGCGGCAATTACGGACAATGAATGGGGCGCGGCCCCGTGACTTTTATGAAACAAGGGTTGCCTCAATGATACCTGAAAGATGGAGTAGGCACTCAGTCTCCTTTTACCCACGAATGATTACATCACTCCATCGCAAAGCTCCTTCGCCATGAAAGAAGGACCGTTTCTTTTTGTGATCAGCGGACTGCAATGAGATGGTTGGATGGCTCGGACACGCTGAGCCTCTGGATGCCGATTCTTAAACCAGGAATTCTATTTATGTGCGAGGGGATTAACGCCCCGGAGCCTCCCTTTTTATTCCAAAAACACGCATATAACCTCACAAAATGATTCTTTTGTAACGTTATATACAGAGAAAGAGGCAGGGAGGCAAAATCGGATGATTTTCGGCTTTCTATATCTCATCATATTGAGTTAATTTAGGTTTTGAGATATTTTGAGAAATGAGATTTAAGGCTGAATATCCGTTCCTTCAACTGACCGATGATGTTTCATTTCGGCCGTTTTCTCTCGTCCTGTTTTTTGGTGTTTTTTCCTTAATACAGATTTAAGCCGGTTTACTCACGCCTTTTGTAATAATTTGAATACTCATATCATTCCGGGGGTATCGAATACCTTCGCCGTTCAAAACTTTCGCCGTTCAAAACTTTCGCCCTGGAAAACGTCCCCCATGCCGGGCACACTAAAAACACAACCCGGAAGATTCGGGTTGTGTTTGCCTTTATATCAGGATCTTCCACCATACTTGGATCGACGTGGCCAGGATCAGAATGGCCAACGCATATTGCAAGTAGTGGACATTCGCTTTCTTTCCGACGGCTGCTCCCGCCGGTGCTCCGAGCAGACTTCCGATCACCAGCAGAAGAGCCGGAATCCAAAGTACATGCCCGGTCATCACCTTTCCAATGGTCCCTCCGATGGAGGATAGAAAGACAATCGCAAGGGAACTGGCGATGGTGGTCCGCATCGGGATCTGAAGCACGGAGATCATGATCGGGATCAGGATGAAAGCGCCTCCCGCACCGACAATCCCGGACAGGATTCCAACAAGGAAAGCGGACAGGATGGCGGCGGGACGATGATAACGGAGATTGGCCGTTTGAACATTTTTTTCTTCCCCGCCCCCTTCCCTTTTTCGTTTCGGGAGGAACATCATCACGGCGGCGACAGCGGCCAGCAAACCGTAAATCACATGAATGATGTCGTCGGGAAGGAACTTGGATCCGTATCCTCCCAAAAGACTTCCGAGCACAATGCTGATCCCCATGTCCAGCACCAGGCGTCCATGGATCAGTTTGCTTTTCTTATAGGAAATCACCCCGCCCAACGTAGCGAACAAAACCTGCACCATGGCCAGAGCCGACACTTCCTGGGCCGTGTAGTGCGCCGCCCCGAAAAAAGCCGGAATGTACAACAACATCGGGTACTTGATAATGGAGCCCCCGATTCCCAGCATGCCGGAGAAAAAAGATCCAACAAAACCAATGGCCAGCAGAATCATGATGAGTGCCGGATCCATGGGAGAACACCCCTTTCAAAAAAAGAGGGGGATCCACTCCCCCGTTTTGAAGTCTGCGGGAACTGAATCCCTTTATCCGTGGTGATGGACCGCACAACGATTGGGTCCGATTTCCAATTCCGTGGCTTCCTCTTCGTCCGGGGTTTGTTTCCCGCGGTTGATGGCTGTAATTTTTTCAAAGTTGGGCGGCGTGTCAGTGGAGGCAGCACCCGCAATCAGTTCCGTGAACACTTCTTTTCCCTTCGTTTGCATCGCACGGTTGTTCTCCCGGATCTCCCCGAGAGAAGCACCCACGATCCCGTTTTCGTCCATCTCTTCCATATCCGCGTAGTGGGCCGGAAGCACAAGGGTCTGGTCTTGGAGGTCCGAGAGCTTATGAAAAACCGTATCATACAACAGTTCCGCCCATTCCCGGGCTTTTCCGCCCAGATCCGGACGACCCAGGCCGCTGACGAAGAGGGTGTCACCGGAGAGCAGGAACCGGTCGTTCACCACGAAAGAGGTGCTTCCCGGGGTATGTCCCGGGGTCGGCAGGGCCAGCACTTTGATATCCACTTGCCCGAAGTGGATATGCTCTTCTTTTTCCAAGGGAGCGAAGGTGTACCCGGCCCCTTGCACTTCTTCAGACGCGATGTAATAAGTGGCGCCGGTTTCTTCCGCCAGTCCGGGCCCTCCGGAGATATGATCGGCATGCAGGTGGGTGTCCATCACGTGACGAATCCGGGCCCCTTCCCGCTCGGCCAGCCGGATATAGAACGCCGTGTGCCGGCCCGGGTCCACCACGGCTGCCTCGTCCCCGGTGACGATCAGATAAGACAGGCAGCCTTTGGCCATCCGGTTGACTTGGAACAGTTTCATGTTGTCGTCTTCAAAAACCAACGTATCGTTGTACACTTGGCTCCAGGCTTTCATTCCGCCTTCCAGGGAATACACGTTGTAACCCTTTCCGTCGAGGATCTCCGCCACGTATTGGGAGGAGCCTCCTTTGGCACATACCGTCACAATGTCGGTCTCGTCAGGCAAACGCTCATCGGCCACATCTTCGTCGTCCAGAAATTCAAAGTATGGGATATTGATCGAGTGGACGGTAGGACCTTCGATTTTCCAGTCGTCATAATCGGATTCGTTGCGGACATCCAGAATGAACAGGGACTCCCCCCGGTTCAGCTTGTCGCGCAACGCTTCCACCGTCAGGTTTTGCACTGCCATGGATGGATCCTCCTTTCAAAAATGAATGAACCGATTTTTAAAGATCGGTTTGAGTCTCGCCCTGCCAATCCTTCATGCCGGGAACCACATTCTTCACCTTTTCAAAGCCTTTCCCCGCGAGGATTTGGCAAGCGGTGTCGCTGCGGGTTCCGGTCCGGCAGATGACCCAGGTTTCCCGCCGGGGGTCCAGCTCCTCAATCCGCTCCTCCAGTTCCCCGAGGGGGATGGAAAGGGCTCCCGGAATGTGACCGAAGGCGTATTCCATCGGTTCACGGACATCCACCAGTTGGATCTCCCCGTTCAGCCTTTGCTCCACTTCCTCCGGCCGGATGACATGGGGGTGTTGCTTCTCTTCCCTCTCCTCCCTTTCGGAGGCTTTGCGCAGGAAGTGATGAAGCACCCCATCCTCTTCCCGGGATCCCAGGTATTGGTGTCCGGTGCGTTCCGCCCAGCTCTTCAGGTCGGCAAGGGATCCTTGGTCGGTGGCCTCCACATGAAGAACCTGGCCGGGCTTCAGTTCCTGAATGGCTTTGCGAGCTCTTACAATCGGCATCGGACAGGCCAGACCTTTGCAATCCAGATTGCGATCCGCTCGGATTTGGGACATGTTCCAGTCTCCTCCTTGTTTTGTGGGATGCCCCTCTTTTCGGTGAATGGGTTCATCCTTGATTATATACCCCCATGGGTATAAAGAGAATCAAAAAATAAAAAGAATGACCGTTGGCTCTCATTATACCCCATAGGGTATATGATATCAATAACCACTCTGCTCTTTAACGGCTGTTGACCAATAGCCGAACCGCTTCCTCCATAACTTTTTCGGGATTGCCGCCCTCCGGTTTTTTCGTCCGTTCCTCCGTCAGGCATTGCTGCAGATTGGAAGCAACCAGAAGTGCCATGGTCCGGTCCACCGCTTTTCGGATGGCGGACAGTTGGGAAATGACTTCTTTGCACTCTTTTCCGTCGTCCATCATGCGAAGGACTCCGGCCAATTGGCCCTGTGCACGGCGCAACCGGTTTTGCACATTGGAATCATATTGCATGGGGTTTCCCTCCTTCCGTGAAAAAAGAGCCGGAGTTCCCCCCGGGCTCTTTTGGGTCAGATGAACAGGTTGACTTTGGCATCGTAAGCTTCGCCCAGGTACGTGGCCACGCCTCCGTAATCGATGCCGTCGATCAGTTCGTCTTTGTCGATGCCCAGTACATCCATGGACATGGTGCAGGCCACGATGTTGACACCCAGGCCTTTGGCCATCTCCATCAACTCGGGCAGAGTGGAGATGTTTTTCTCTTTCATCACTTTCTTCATCATTTTGGCCCCCATGCCCCCCATGTTCATCTTGGACAGACCCAGTTTGTCGGGGCCTTGGGGCATCATCTTACCGAACATTTTTTCCATGAAGGCTTTCTTTTTCGGGGTTTGAACATTCTCTTTCCGGAGAATATTCAGCCCCCAAAACGTAAAGAACATGGTGACTTTGTCACCCATGGCGGCTGCCCCGTTGGCAATGATAAAACTGGCGATCGCTTTGTCCAGATCCCCGCTGAACACCACCATGGTCGTATTGTTTTGTTCTTCCGCCATTTCAAACCCTCCTCATCCTTTTTTCACGTAAAAGGTGTAAACTCCGTCTTCTTCTTGTTGATCCAGGATCTCGTGGTTGGCACGTTTCGCCCAACTCGCGAAATCATTAACCGAACCCGGATCGGTGGAGATGAGTTTCATCACTTCTCCGGAATTCAGCCGGTCCATCTCTTTTTTGGCCCGAACCAAGGGCATCGGACAAGCCAAGCCTTTTGCGTCCACGACCACGTCCGTTTTCATTTAAAAAAACCTCCTTTAAATACCTATACAGGCAAGGGTAAAATAATATAACAAAAACAAAACGACTGTATCTAATATACCCCCATAGGTATATGGGTGTCAAGGGATTCTTACTTTCGCTCGAAACGTTGTGATTTCATGTTCGTTTCGAGAAAAGGGGAAGCGTTTACCCAAAATAGCGACTTTGCTGTCCTGCCCAGCGGAGAATCAGCCTGCAAGGGTGTTCAGGGGCAAAAGCTTCTCTGTGTTGCATCCGAAGGCGTTTGCCCCTGCCCGCAGCAGGATGATTCGGAGCGGACAGTTCCACCATCTCTGCAGGACAGCATAGCGAGACCGGGGAGCGTAAGCGACCCAGGCGAGACTTATGCTCTGTGAGTGCAGCCGGAGCGGCTTTGGGTAAATGCTGCCGCTCACTTTTTCACAACGCTTCTCGGAGTTCGATTGGAAAAACCCCCTGTATTGACAGGGGGTTCGGCTTTATCGGACATTGATTTTGATTTCATGATGATCGTGAAGCGATCCTTTCTCTACGTGGGGTTCGTCCGAGATACGTGTAAAATATACGGTTTCAAATGGTATTATTTGAAAAGTCGCTTTTCTGACTATAGGAAGCGGCTTTTTGGTTTACGGCCAGCAATTTATAACTGTAAACGCGGAAGCTCGGGGGGAATCCTTCCGAGCCTCTATCTATTAGAGTACTTTCAAATAGATTTTGTAATATAATATAGTAAGAAAGTAAGAAATCAGGAATCCCTTTAAGGAGTGGGTTTATGTACCACGTCTACCGCATCAGTTCGAAAAATCAGGTAACCTTACCGAAACAGGTCCAAGACCTTCTGGAAGTTCGTGAGGGGGATTATATCACCTATCAAATCGAGGATGGTCGGGTTTACGTCACCAAGGCGGGCCTGATTCCCTTTCATGAGATTCAAAAGCTAAAGGACAAACAAAAGCCGGAATAAGGGGAAAACCATGCTGAAAGCGATTGGATTATTTCTCCTTGCAGGGCTTGCCGAGATTGGAGGAGGTTATCTCATCTGGTTGTGGCTACGGGAAGGAAAGCCGGCAGTTTGGGGACTCATGGGGGGATTTGTTCTGTTCCTGTATGGAGTCATTGCCACCCTAAAAGCTAACCAAAAGCAACGTGTTGAAACGAACGATCATGATCTTGCTGGGAGAGATCCTGGTGGCCGTTGGCTTGGAAATCTTTCTCGTTCCCAATCAAGTGATTGACGGGGGGATTGTCGGTCTCTCGATCATCTTTTCCCATTTAAGCCGCCTCCCGTTGGGACTGTTTCTGTTTTTCCTCAACCTTCCCTTTTTCTTTATCGGTTACAAGCAGATCGGAAAGACCTTCGCCCTCTCCACGTTGTTTGGGGTTTTGGTTCTCTCGATTGGAACCTTTCTTCTCCATCCGGTGGATCCGCTAACCGATGACCCATTGCTGGCCACGGTCTTTGGCGGGGTCATCCTGGGCATCGGAGTTGGAATGGTTATCCGTTATGGAGGATCCTTGGACGGAACGGAGATCCTCGCCATTCTGTTCAACAAACGACTCCCCTTTTCTGTGGGTGAAATCGTCATGTTTATCAACGTGTTTATTCTGGGGAGTGCCGGTTTCGTCTTTGGTTGGGACCGTGCCATGTACTCGTTGATCGCTTATTTCATCGCGTTTAAAATGATCGATCTCACCATTGAAGGGTTTGATGAAACGAAGTCGGTCTGGATCATCAGTGACAAACATGAAGAGATTGGGGACGCTCTGTTACACCGCTTGGGTCGGGGAGTCACCTATCTGAAAGGGGAAGGGGCATATACCGGAGAAGACAAAAAAGTCATTTTCTGTGTTGTCACCCGCTTGGAGGAATCCAAGCTGAAATCGATCGTGGAAGAAATGGATCCGGGTGCCTTTTTGGCTATTGGGAATATCCACGATGTCAAGGGGGGGCGCTTCAAGAAGCGGGATATCCATTAAGGCAGCAAAGGAAAAACTCCTTCCATTTCCAGAAGTCTCTTACTCTTAATGGACAGGAAGAAAAAGCAAGAAACCTTCTTAGATCCCTGAAAAGAAGGTTTCTGCATTGGGGTTTAACGAAAAAATTCCACCAATAAATAAGCGATTCCCGCAGTACCGAAGGAAATCATCGACCACCATACAATTTTTCTCAGATCCCGGGCTAATACCGCTTCAAAAGGAAGAGCGGCTTCTTTTTTTGGACGTTTGACTTTTTTATGTACCATTCCATCGTTACTCCTCTCCAGACTGATTCTTTTTTATCTTACCATTGCCTTTGCCGCCACAGGTAGGAGCAAGTCTTCAAATAGAGATCGGAGGGGATCCTCCGATCTTTTCACACTTTATCTAAATTCCCGGCAGTACCCCAGGAAGAATTATTTTCACCGTTTCCCTACACCGGAAATCTTACGGATCCCCTGATAGATTCGTTTGGATTCTTTAGCGAGTATTGGCGTTAACATGGCCATGATCAGCACATAAAGGGCGGTGAACGGTTGTAAAATGGAGGATAATCCACCCGCACTGCCCAGATTGGCCACAATGATCGAGAATTCCCCTCGGGCCATCAGTGTCAATCCGATGTTCGTCGATGCCTTCGATGACAGTTCAGCACTTCGCCCAGCCAACAATCCAGCTACATTAGCGCCTATCAAAGTAACCAGGACGGCACCTAAGGACAACCAGAGAGCATCACCCAAGGTCGTGGGATCGATGGACAGGCCAAAGCTGAAAAAGAACAGCGCTCCGAAGAAATCACGAAACGGGAGGATCATTTTCTCGATTCGCTTCATATGCTCCGTCTCCGCAATGATGAGGCCGACAAGAAGCGCCCCGATAGCTGCAGCGACATGAATGGTTTCCGAAAACCCTGCAATCAGGAGCAACAGAGCAAAAATCACGAGAATAAACACTTCATTGGATGTGATATTCAACGCTCGATTGAGGAGCGGCACGGCTTTCCGACCGATGAAAAGGATCAACAGCATGTATCCTAAAGCGAGAAGAGCAGACAGAAGGACTCCGCCAAAGGAGGTTGCCCCGCTTAAGATTAAACCGGAGAGGATCGAAAGATAGACGGCGAGGAACACATCTTCAAACAGGGTAGTGCCCAAGATTAACTCTGTTTCCGGATTACCAGCTCGTTTGAGGTCCATCAATACCTTGGCTACGATGGCACTGGAGGAGATGGTGGTAATCCCGGCGACTACCAAAATCTCTTTGAATGAGAAGCCTCCGATCCATCCGAACAGTAGACCCAAAGAGAAGTTGATCGCAAGGTAAATACTTCCCGCCACGAGAATCGACCGACCGGCTTTCTGGAGTCGATCGACGGAAAACTCCAGGCCGAGGTAGAACAGGAGGAAAACAACCCCCATCTGCCCCATAATCATGATCAAATCATCGCTTTGAATAAAACGCAGATCCACCGGACCCAGTTGGGGAGCATGGGGCCCCACCAGCATCCCCACGATAATGTAAAAGGGGACGACTGAAAACCGGAGTTTGTAAGCAATCAGTCCAGCTGCGGCGACAAGAGCGATGGCAACCCCCAATTCAAAGAGGATGTGCTCGTCCACCGATCATTCGCTCCCCTGAAGGATCTGTTTGAAAGCCTTGATGTTTTTTTTCTCACCGGCCACGACCAGGGTGGCGTCTGCTTGAAGCACATGATCCGCACCTGGAGTAATGGTTTGCTTCCGGTTTTTTTCTATGACGGCAATGATGGTGGCTCCGGTTAATTGACGGATTTTCAATTCTCCGATGGTCTTGCCTATGTACGGGGAGTTTCGCTTGATTTTGTACCACTCAATGTGCAATTGATCCAAGGTCACCTCGGCCGTTTCCAACTCCTTGGGTTTATAACTCATGCCGCCCAAGATCCCGGCGACCTGGCGGGCCTCCAAGTCGTTGAGTGTCACCATCGAAATGCTTTCGTCCGGGTCATCGGAATCAAAATGAAAAAGCTCCCTTTTACCATCCTCATCATGAATGACGAGGACCAGTTTCTCGCCTTCGTTGGTATGGATTTGAAATTTACGACCGATTCCGGGTAAATCGATCTCGCGAATATCAGCCATGAGTGGGCCTCCTCCTTATATTCATGTCCGCTAAATAGTATTAGCGGCTATAATTCCGCCGAAAACTGGTTCTTGATGTCCGATAATGTTTCGGATAAGCTAACAATATCATGTCCGATAATGTAAGTCAAATTCCAAAGGAGGGAATCGGTTTGAGTCGATCTCCCACGGTTTCCGATCGGGCCGAAGAGTGGATTCATCGTTTCATCGATGATTTGGCCACCCATGAAGACCTTAACCCCAAAACGCTCCGTGATTACGCCAGCGATTTACGTCACTTTGCCGTTTGGGTCGAAACTGGGTGGAACAATTACCAGGAGGAGGAGCAAGTTTTTCACCCGTCGGAAATCACCACGCCGACGCTGATTCGTTATCGGGAGTACATGCAAACCGTTCGTTCCTTCAAGCCGGCCACCATCAACCGACGGTTGATCACGATCAAGCGCTATTTTGAATGGGCCGTTAAACGAGGAGTAGTTCCTTTAAATCCTGCCCAGCCGGTCAAACTGGTCGCAGCGGAAAAAACCAGTCCGCGGCAGATGACGGATCAGGAGGAGGCGGTCTTGGTAGCGGCGGTGCAACGTCATGGAACCATCCGGGAGCGGACGATCATTCTGCTCATGCTGCACACGGGTTTGCGGACCATGGAGGTCTGCGACCTCCGGTGTCGGGACGTGGTCCTCGGCAAACGAAGCGGCCGCCTCATGGTTCGTTCCGGAAAACGGAACAAACAGCGGGAGGTCCCGCTCAATGTCACCATTCGAACTGCGTTGGAGGAATATTTGGCAACGCAGGACACCCAGGGTGACGATTATCTGTTTCGTTCGGAAAAAACCGGCGGGCGCCTGGGAGAGCGGGCCCTTCGTCACCTGATCCAAAAATACATGCGCCTGGCTGGGTTGGAAGGGTTGAGTGCCCACGATCTCCGGCACCGGTTCGGTTACGTCATGGCCGAGCGGACCCCGCTGCACCGGTTGGCCCAGATCATGGGGCACGACAGCCTGGACACCACCATGATTTACGTTCAGGCGACCCGTTCCGATCTCCAGGCGGAAGTGGAAAAGATCGCATGGCAATAACCCACCCTGGTGGAGAAAGTAGGAAGATCATGGATCTCACCGATATTCTGGTACTTTCAATATTCATCCTCGTAGCTGCGTTCTATCGCGCCGGTTTTTTCTCCTGGTCCACTTTTTGGCCCCTTGCTTTGGGCTCGATTCCGTTTGCGTTTTTTGGAGGATTCCTAACGGTCTCCACTTCCCTATATAAGGTGTTGGTGGGGCTGGTTCTACTCTTCTCCGCTTTTCGTTTGTTGCGTTACAAACAAACGGTAGAGAATGAGCTCAAAAAAGCACCGCTTCCTTTGGCGTATCTCTCCGGGACGGGGATTGGTTTCCTATCCGGTCTGACAGGGGTCGGCGGCGGGATCTTTTTATCTCCTCTCCTTCTGTTCACAGGATGGGCCGACGCCAAAAAAACATCCGGGATCTCGGCTGCCTTTATTTTGGTCAACTCCGTTTCCGGACTATTAGGACACGTATCTAGCGTTCAGCACATTCCGGGGGAAATTGTCTTTTTTGCCGTTGCCGCCCTGATCGGTGGCATCATCGGTACACGGCTGGGAACCCGTCGGGTTGGGGGCATTGGGATTCGTCGATTACTCGCCGTGGTGTTAATCAATGCCGGTTTAAAAATGATGTTTACTAATCAACCCGCCTCCAGTTGGTTAAATCACTCCATGAGGGGGGAATGAACGGTTGTCATCGATTGAACGCACCGCTTATCCTCGGCTCAAGCGCTCGTACACCGAGAAAGAGCTGGAACGGGTCTACACACCGACGGAGGACGAAGCCCGCTTTGTGTACAGCATCGCCCGCGGAACCCAGAATCTTCTCAACGCCATGATTCTGTTGAAGACCTCGCAGCGTCTGGGTTATTTCCCCAATCTGGAAGAGGTACCCAACCCGATTGTCGATCATATTCGGTCTTGGATGAATCTCAAGTCCGACACAGTGCCTGGGTATGATAAACCCCGCAACCGTTATGAACATCAGGCAGCCATCCGCAAATTCCGAGGAATCCAATCCTATGGGAAGGAAGCACAACGCATCGCTCTGGCAGCGGTGCAAAAGGCGGCCCAAGTGATGGACCATCCGGCAGACCTAATTAACGTGGCTATTGCGGAGCTGATTCGACAATCCTTTGAACTGCCCGCCTTCAGCACCTTGGACCGGATGGCCCGACATATCCGCAAAACAGTCAACGACGGTTTTTTTGAACAGGTGATCCAACGTCTAAATGACCGGGAGATCCATCGGCTGGAGGAGCTGCTGGAACGGGGGGAATCCCATTTTAGTGACTATAACCGGTTAAAAAACCTACCCAAGAAACCCAAACTATCAGAGATCCGGGAACGGTTAGATCACTTGGCCTGGTTGATCACCTTCGGCGATGCAGGATCATACCTGGAAGGGATCCCGCCGGCGAAGGTGAATCATTTTGCTGCCCAGGCTAAAGCTTTGGATGCTCGGAAATGAAAGATTTTTCACGGGAAAAGCGAATCACCCTTCTCCTCTGTCTGATGCATCGGGGGCAAGCAAAGACACGGGATCACCTCGGGACACTGTTCATTAAACGGATGGCAAGCCTCCATAAGGCCGGCAAAGAGGAATTGGAGCGAGTGAGGGAGCAACACCGGGAGCGGACGGAATCCCTGGTTTCAACCTTGACGGAAGTGCTGCAATCCTTACAGGATGATCCCCAGGACGCGGAAGCAGGCCGCCTTGTGAAAGCGACTCTCGCCGCCCACGGGGGCATCTCCGATCTCCTCAACGACTGTGAAGCCGTCGCTTCTTGCCACGGTAACAACTACCTTCCCCTGATCCTGAAGTTCTTTCGAAGGAACAGTCATCGTTCGGTTTTGTTCCGTGTGATTGATGCACTCCGCCTTGATTCTACATCGGAGGATCGCCGACTCATCCAGGCTTTGGAGTTTGTGAAAGAACACCGGAACCTTCGAGGCGATTGGCTGCCGGACGAGGTGGACCTATCGTTCGCCCCAGAGGCATGGCAGAGGATCATCCGGGTCAAAAAGCGCGTCGGCGGCTATGAGATTGCTCGCCGACAACTGGAAGTGTGTGTCTTTTCCTGCCTAGCGACGGAACTGAAAACCGGAGATGTCTGCATCCAGGATTCTGATGATTTCGCCGATTACCGGGAACAACTGCTTTCTTGGGAAGAATGCTCCCCTCTGCTACCCGACTACCTGGATGAGATGGACTTTCCCGAATCGGGACGGGAGTTTATCCAACATTTACAAGACTGGATGAACGGCACCTGCCAGGCCGTAGACCGTAAGTATCCCGACTGCGGCGATGTGGTGGTGATCAATGAAAAAGGCGAACCCGAGTTGAAAAAGGTCCGGGCAAAAGATCCCACAGCTGACCAGAAGCACTTGGAACAACTCATCCTCGAACGGATGCCGGAGCGAAGCATCCTCGATATCTTGTGCAACGTGGAGCACTGGGTCCGATGGACCCGTCATTTTGGACCACTGTCCGGCTCCGATCCCAAGCTGGAAAAACCGACGGAACGATACATCCTCAATACCTTCACCTACGGTTGCAACTTGGGACCTGCCCAGGCTGCCCGTCACATGCGGGGACTGGTCACTCCCAAGATGCTTTCATTCGTGAACCAACGCCACATCACGGCAAAGAAGCTGGATCAAGCAATCAAGGACGTTATCAATGAATATTACCGGTTCGATCTTCCCCAACTGTGGGGAAGCGGCAAGACGGCGGCCGCCGACGGGACCAAGTACGACATCTACGAGGAAAACTTGTTGGCCGAATACCACATTCGCTACGGGGGATATGGCGGAATCGCCTACCACCATGTGTCGGATAACTACATCGCCCTGTTCAGTCACTTCATTCCTTGCGGTGTGTGGGAGGCGGTCTACATCATCGAAGGCCTGTTGAAAAACGAGTCCGATATCCAGCCGGATACGGTTCATGCCGACACCCAGGGGCAATCCACGCCGGTGTTCGCATTGGCCCATCTGCTGGGGATTAAGCTAATGCCGCGGATCCGCAACCTGAAGCATCGGACGTTTTTCCGTCCCTTTGAGGATGTTCGATACCGACATATTGACGGATTGTTTACCGAAACGATCGATTGGAAACTCATTGAGACGCATTGGAAAGACCTCCTTCGGGTCGTACTCTCTATCAAGGCCGGGAAAATCTCCTCCGCCACGCTGCTTCGCAAACTCAGTAACTACAGCCGAAAGAACCGGTTATACAAGGCGTTCCGGGAGTTGGGCCGGGTGGTCCGGACCGTGTTTCTTCTCGAGTACATTTCCGATTTGGAACTGCGCCAACAAATCACAGCCACGACGAACAAGGCAGAAGCATATAACGGCTTTTCCAAATGGCTCTTTTTTGGCGGTGAGAGCGTCATTGCCGACAACGATCCCGAAGAGCAGGAAAAGGCAATCAAGTACAACGATCTGGTGGCCAACGCAGTTATCTTTCAGAACGTCGTGGATCTTACCGCCGCGTTGCGGGAGTTGACTAAGGAGGGTTACGGATTTGATAGCGAATCCGTGGCCGCCCTAAGCCCCTACATGACCAGTCATATCAAGCGTTTCGGGGACTATATCATCGATATGGACAATGCCCCGGAACCGCCAGAGCCGGAATTGATCTTTCCGGAAAGTCTCCCCCTCGAGGTGTCGGTATAGCTCGGCTTCGTCTATGGTGATGGGATGGAATAAGAGATGGGAGGGATACCACTTTGGTATCCCTCCCATCAAATCATCTCCATATATCCCTCTAATTTGGTCTGTACAGGCCATAAACCCTCCTCCGAATACCCTTCAACCTGAAGTTTTTCTTCCCTAGAAACTCCGGTACAAATGGATAAAATTCAATTATTTTACATTTGGAACAAATAATCAGTCTAACGGTATATATTACACGTATCTCGGACTAACCCCATGTACTCCAAAGACAAGGATGGGGTAACCCCTATGCTGACTTCGGTATACTTTGGCTCTACGGAGGTGACACAGCTATTGGTTGACCAAGGTGCGCGTCTTAATCTGTACGAAGCGGCGGCCGTGGGAGATGTCCATGCTGTAAAAGAAAACTTGGAGAAAGATTTTGAACTACTTGATGTCCACAGTGAGGATGGATGGACCGCTTTGCACCTCGCTTCCTTCTTCGGACATCAAAAAGTAGCACGACTCCTCTTAGATCAAGGGGCGGAAGTGAATGTGCTTTCCAAAAATGCGATGAAAAATCTTCCTTTGCACGCCGCCTTGGCGGGTCAGCGAACGGAAATAGCCAAAATGCTGATCGATGCAAATAGTGACATTTCGGTTCAAGACAGCGCTGGATGGAGTCCCTTACACCATGCGGCAGCTCATGGGGCAGATGAAATCGTTGACATTCTACTTGAACGTGGGGCTAATCCTAAGCTGAAAAATAATTCAGGAGAAACACCTTTGATTTTGGCCGAAAAAAAAGGTCACAAATCCTTGGCGAAACGATTATTGGATGTATTGCTGATTTCGTAGTATTGCTGGTTCTGCCCCTTGTACGGTGAGCAACCATCCCGAAGCAAACCACATGAAGACAAGGCCCCCGCCCATATCACCTTTACCGGAGTGCGTTTGATGGTTACATCTTCATGAAACTCTTCCCCTTTCGCTCTCTCCAGACCATCAGGTAAAGAAGAACGACCGGGGCCAAGATGATACTGGAGGCAATCAGGCCGAATACGGCAGAGCTTCTCCAGACAATGGCTCCCACCAGGGGGCCGCCCAGAATTTCCCCGAGGGCGTGAATCTGACCTTGGGTGGAGAGAATGGTGGCCCGTAGGTGGGATTCCCGGATCTGTTCATGGATCCATGCGTTGTAGATTGGCTGATTGGTCCCTCGGAGAATATAGGTGATCCAGTAGGCAGCCAAGGCCATCCAAAATTCCCCGGTTACGGCGAAGGCGAAGATGGATCCTGTCATCAGGCTGTTAATGACCAATAACACGGCCACTTTTTCCAGTCGTCCGGTCTTTTGGAATCGGCGTTGGATCCATTCCACCGCGATAATGTTCAGGACCATGGCAACGGCGTTGATTCCGCCGATCCAGACGACATCCGGAATATCGATGAAACCAGGAAACCGGAAGTTCTCCAGCAGATGCAGAGTGTACAGGCGATCAAACCCCTCGCTGTACAATCCGCTGAAAAGGCTGATCCCAAGGATGACGACCAGAACGGTACTGGCTCGTACCGCCTTGACGCCAAGGAAAAATGTCCCCCACATGGCCCTCCAAGTGTTTTCCTCCCGGGAATCGGAAGGAGTGAACCTGTTCTCGGGAAAGCCGAGCCAAACAAATAACGCCAGTGCAAAATACATGACCCCCGAGACCTGCAGCGGAAAGGAAAGATCATAAGAGGCCAATCCCGTTCCTGCAGCCATGCCGGCCAAAGTGAGAAACTGAGCGACTTGGGCCCCGCGCAGATAGAGTCCTTCCATCCCGTCGCCACCCCGCTCATCGGCGATCCAAGCCTGATCAGCGCCGCTGAGAAATGTGTATCCGACTCCCCACAAAACCTGAGCCCCCAACACAGCACCAAAGAGGGGGACGCTTCCCTCCAACAGGAATCCACATCCCGTCAACAACAAGCCGATGGCCATCGAGCGCTTCCGGCTGTACAGATCCGCCACCACCCCGGTGGGGATTTCAAAGAGAAAACAGCTCACTTCCAACGCGAACCCGATCCACAGAAGCTGAACGGCATCCAACCCCACTTCTTGAATTCGGTAAACGGAAGCTGCGGTGGAATACACAGCGAATAAAAAAGCCGTGGCACCCATATACACAAGGTACATATGATAAGCGAACATGCGTCGATCCATTTATATTTTCATCCCTTCTGTGTTCGGTCGATGATGAACACAGGCAGGCCATTCCCAAGACAAAAAGGACAGGAAGACCCCTTCCTGTCCTGACATAAAAACCGCACAGCCCGTAAAGGCCGGTGATCTTAGGGACGGGAAGCCACCCATGCTCTTAAACGAAACCCGGAAAACGGCACAGAAAAGAAACCTGTAAAATAACAGGTTTTTTCGCTTTGGCGGTCTCTTATGCCGTCTTCTTTTGTTTGGTCAGTTTAAAATCACGGCTGGCAAGGATAATCCCTCATTTCCGACCGCGGGTGAGATCTCGGTCGGGTTGGCATGGTACGACATTATCTTATATCAAACCTTCCGAAAAGTACACAAAGGGATACCAATAGCATTTTTCGATTCAGTGCTTATTTTAAACGACACGGATTACCTCCGAGGTTGGCTTTCGTTCCCGGTACCGAATTCGCCCGGAAGAAGTTTGATCTGTATGAATCGTTTTGCTCGTTAATGTTTTGTTACATATTGTTTTAGTTCAAGGTTTAAAAAATATGGACCCGACCCTCTTTATTTTGGGATCGTTGTGGGTACTTTCTATATCGCTTGGGTATTCTCTTCGCTCATTGGAGCTTTGATTGGAAATCAAATCGATCCTGGAAAATGGGGATTGGACCTGGCGTTTCCGGTTACTTTTGTAGCTCTTCTGATCCCCGGTCTTAAAGAAAGTCCCGTGATTGCTACAGCACTCACTGCTGCAGTAATCGCGATGGGGCTCGAATATTTAATACCGGGTAATGTATTTACGATTATTCTTACGGGTGTTTTGTCACCGCTGGTGGGTCTTTATCTGAAGAGGGGGTCCCAAGATGCTTAATGAGTGGATTCTAATCGGATTACTATCCGTTTCCACCTATGTATCACGAATCATCGGAGTCGAAATAATGGCACGACGAAAGATGGGTTCTGCCTTTCGTATATATTTTAATTATGTCCCTGTTGCAATTATATCGGCACTGATCATCAAACAAATCTTAGTACCCACGGAAGGACATCTGGATATTTCATATCCGGTTCTTATCGGCTGTCTTTCCACAGCCATTACAATGAAGATAATCAAAATATTCCTTCCTTCTGTTGTGATTGGAATCATGATTGGATTGTTAGCCCGTTATTTTTTAATAAGTTAAATTGGGAATAGATATCACCGATTTGGTTTTCTGTCATCCAGTCAACAACAAAGGCAGGATAAACAAAGCAACCATCCCTTTTTCATCCCTGTACAATAGCGGCCCCTGATTCCGCCGTACCCCCCTGTCAGATACAAAACACCGACCCCATTTATGATAACGGGGCCGGTGTTTGACTTTTGAGTGCTGAGGAATCGGGACGGCAAGGTTCCGGTTAAGCCCCCCACCACCGCTCGATCGATGATCAGGCATTTTCAAAACCGATTTTACCGAACTGTTTCCCCTCCTCCATTCGGAGAAAGGCTTGTCGGGCTTCTGACAGCGGGTATGTCCGGTCCATCACCGGGCGGATCCGGTGCTCCGAGACAAAGCGGAGCATCTCGCGAAACTCTTCGGTGCTTCCCATGGTGGTTCCCATCAGGGTGAACTGGCCGAAGAAAAAGGGGCGAAGAGGGATCTCCACGGTTTTGCCGCTGGTTTCACCGAAGTTGACCAGTCTCCCCCCGGGGCGGAGGCGGTCGAGGCACTGGTCAAAGGTGGCCGGTCCCACGCTGTCGATCACCAGGTCCACCTGTTCGCCCTTCATTTGCTCCGCCCAGTCCCCGTGGCTGTCAATGGCCGCGTCGGCTCCCAGCTCCAGGGCTTGCTTTCGTTTTTCTTCGCTTCGGGAAGTGACGGTCACCCGGGCTCCCGCCGCCTTGGCCATCTGCAGGAGAAAGGTGGCCACCCCGCTGCCGATGCCCGGGATCAGGAGATGTTCCCCTTCTTTCACCTGGCCGCGGGTGAAGAGAGCCCGGTATGCCGTCAGGGCGGCCAGGGGAAGTACACCGGCTTCCGCCCAGGTCAGGTGGGTCGGCTTCGGTTCCACGTTTTCCGCCCGGATGCGGATTTCCTCCGCGAAGGTTCCGTGGGTGGGCGCCCCCAGGATTTCGAATCCGGCCGGCGGGGCTTCACTTTTAACAGGCCAGCCGAGACTGGGGTTGATCACCACTTCCTGTCCCACCCGGAATGACTCGACCCCTTCGCCGACGGCTTTCACCACCCCTGCTCCGTCGGAGCCGAGGATGACCGGATCGGACGACTCCCGCTTGCGGAACAGAGTCCAAATGTCCCGGTGATTCAGACCGGAAGCCTTCAGGGCCACCGTCACTTCGCCGGGACCCGGGGTCGGCTCCTCCATTGCCGTCACTTTCAGTCCGTCAAAGCCTTCGGGTTGATGATGGACGACTGCTTTCACTGGGATCCCCTCCTGGCTGTGTCTACGGTTCCATCTTATCACAGGAAACGTGACCCGAGGGAGATGAATGGGCGTTGCCCAATCGAATCATGGAAAAGTTGAGAGTGGACGCCGCCACCGCTTTCGCCAGCGGGAGGAACCGGGGAAGGAACCGAACTTCCGCCCCCGTTGACGCCAATCGCTCCAAACTCGGGGATCTCCTCCACCCCGGCAGGCTGAACGCTCTTCTCCGATACCCAGTACCCGGCGGTGGAGTCGAAGAGACGAAAAGAAGACGCCGGCAGTTTGTAACGATAAAGTCGATGTTTCCCGATGCGGGGGAGCCACCTGCTTTCCATCGCGATTACCTTCGGCGCCGGTGAGGGGCCCATCAACATCTCCACCTCTTCCCGCCGGCTGTCCGGTTTGGGCCAGAAAATCACCCGGGGGCAATTCCGGGGAAACCAGTAGTGGGCTTCCCGGGCACCGTCGATGGCCCAGACGGAAGGAGGACGGTCGGGATGACGGGGATGGGACCGGGGATGAAAAACCCGGATCTCCGGTTCGTCGCTGAAATGGTACAAATACGCCGGCTTCAACGAAGAAAGCCCCCTTCCGAGTGCAGGATTTGTCCCGTGATCCATTGCGCTTCCCGGCTTGCCAAAAACGCGATCAGACGCGCGGCGTCCACGGGTTCACCCGGGCGGCCCATCGGGAATCGGGGCAGGAGTTCCTTCCGAATCTCGTCTGTCATCCAGCCGGTGTCCGTCGGTCCGGGGTTGACCGCATTCACCGTGATTCCCTTGGGAGCCGCCTCCGCCGCCAGTGTACGGGTGAAGGCATCCATTCCCCCTTTCGTCGCGGCATAGGCCAGCTCCCCCGGCATCGGGCCGAGGGACTGACCCGAGGTCATGGAAATGATGCGCCCGCCCCGGCCGGCTTCGCACCGTTTGACGAATGCTGCACTCAGAAGCAGGGGCGCCCGAAGGTTGACCGCGTAATGGACGTCCAGCACTTCCGCATCCAGCGTGTCGAAGGAGACGTCCCGTACGGAATGGGCGGCATTGTTCACCAGGACCCGGGGAAGATGCCACGTACTTTCCACCTCGTCCAGCAGTTTCATGGGAGCGGAGGGATCAGAAAGATCGAGCGGGGAAAAGCGGGCGCGGATTCCTTTTTCCCTCAATTCCCGTTTCAGCTTTTCCGCTTCCTCTTCTTCGGGGCCCGGCCGGCAGGTGAACCATATATCGGCGCCTCCTTCGGCCAATGCCCGGCAGATCGCCGCTCCGATCCCCTTCAACCGGCCGGCGCCGGTCACCAGGGCGGAATCCCGGTTTTGCTTAGACTCCATGGAAAACCTCCCCTGCCTCCGTTTGTCGTCCGTGAGAGGCGGGAGCGCCCCGTTCATTTCGCTGCAAATAGGCGGCCTCCAGATAAAATTCTTCCCGGCCTTCTTCTGCCTTTCCCTCGGGCAGGAACGAGAGGGCCAACTTTCGGGCGATCTCCCTCCGGGCTTCCGGGAACATCTCTTCCCTTCCGGCCAGAAAATGGCCCAAAAGCGCCCATTCCGCATCTTTCATCCCGATCAATTCCCCGGAGGTGAAGACCGGGGCTTCGTGCCGATAAAGCGGTTGGATTCGGGGAATCCGGCCCGGGTCTCTGTGAACCACCATCGTGCCCGCGGCCAGGTCTCCCAACCGCTTTTCCTTCCCGTTGATAAAAACAGTCAGGACCCCGGTCAGGTAAAGAAGAGGCAGCGTGTCGACGATTCGAAGCAGGTTTCGCAACACGATGGCCAGAAAACCCGGGGCGGTCCCCCGGTCAGTCACCACCGTGAGGCCCATCGCTTTTTTGCCCAAGGTTTGCCCGTTCAGAAAGTATTCGGTCAAGGTATAGTAACAAAGCGGAAGAAAGAAAAACTGAAACAGAAAGATGCCGATGGTGACCGAAGACCAGAATGGAGTTCCCACACCTGTGGAATACAGGGAAAAAAGGATGGCAAATACCAGGAGGGTGCCGTTGACGACCCCCAGGATCAGCCAGTCGATCAAAAGGGAGACGGCCCGGCTGCCAATCCCTGCAGTGTGAAAATCCAGTTTTACGTGTTCGGGAGTGGTCACCGAAACCCGGTTTTCCATGGAATCACTCCTTTGAAAAGGCTTCATGATACAATGGACGCGGAGGTGAAACCAATCGAATGCTCACCCAATCCGCCCATCGATGGACCCATTTTATCCAAAAACATCAACCGGAATGGGACCGGTTGGAGGAACTCATCCGACGTTGCCGCTCCCGTCGGGCCGGAAGGGAAGAATTGGACGAGCTCGGCCATACCTACCGAAGAACGGCGGCTCATCTGGCCTACGCGCAGACGTATTTTCCCGACCAGCCCGTCGTATCTTACCTGAACGGTCTGGTCGGCCGGGCCCATCAGACGATTTACGCCACCAACGCCAAAGGAGACCTGAAGGAGGGACTTCGCTTCTTCACCCGGCGTTTCCCGGTACTGTTCCATGAACGGGCTCCCTTTTTCCTGATCTCTTTGCTCCTTTTTGCGGCGGGAGCCGGCCTCTCCTTCGGTCTGACTTGGGTGGATCCCGCCAATGCGAACGCCTTCCTCCCCCCCGGCTTGGCCGAGGTCGATCCGAAAGGGATTCAGAACGGGAACCAGTGGGATCATGCGATTGTCTCCGGTCAGATCATGACCAATAATATCCGGGTCGCTTTTCTTTGCTTCGCCTTGGGAGCGTTATTGGGAGTCGGAACCGTCTGGGTGCTGTTTATGAACGGGCTTCTGATCGGCAGTCTGGCCGCTCTGTTCCACCGGGCCGGCGAAGCTTATTCTTTCTGGGCTTACATCTGGCCCCACGGAGTGATTGAGCTAGCCGCCATCTTCATCGCCGGGGCAGCCGGACTCTCCCTCGCCTATGCGTTCTGGGTTCCCGGAGAGTTGACCCGTCTGGAGTCCTTTAAACGGGAAGGAAAGGTGACGGTCCAGTTGGTGCTCGGTGTGATTCCCATGTTTATCGTCGCAGGTTTGATCGAAGGTTTTATCACCCCGGCTCCATGGCCGCTTTGGACGAAATATGGAATCGCCCTCGCCACCCTGACGGCCTTGTTCCTCTACTTCGGACGGCCCGCTTTCGTCCTGGTCCGTCGGCGGTCTCATGCCCCGTTGGTTCGTTGATGGACCTCTTTCATTGTAACCGAAAAATACGAAAAAAAGGGAAAAGAAAGGAAAACCGGCCTCTCTCCGAGAGAGCCGGTTTTCTCCGGATGAACGATGGATCGATCAGAGACCCCTCTTCCCATAACCCTCCGTCACCAGATCGAGCTTGCCCGTCTCAGGGTGGATGACCAGCCCGTGCACCGGCACGCCTTCCGGGAGCAGCGGGTGGTTTCGGAGGATCGCTGCACTCTTTTGGACGCTCTCCTCCACGGAGTCAAATCCTTGCAACCACGTTTCCAACCGGATCCCCGACCGTTCCAGGGTATCAATGACGGAACGGGGAACCCCCCGGTCCGTCATCTTCTCCACCGTTCGTGCCGGCTGGATCCCGGCCATGCCACAATCGTGGTGACCCACCACGCAGACTTCCTCCGCTCCCAGTTCATAGATGGCGACGAACAGGCTGCGTGTAATGTTGTCGAAGGGGTCGGAGATGATCGCCCCGGCGTTCTTGATGATCTTGGCGTCCCCGTTTCTCAGATTCATCGCTTCGGGCAGCAGTTGAGTCAAACGGGTGTCCATGCAGGACAGGATCACCAGTTTTTTGTCCGGGAATTTGGTGGTCCGGTAGGGTTCGTACTGTTGGTTTTCGACGAATGTACGGTTATGTTCCAGGATTTCATTTAACAAGCTGATATGTTTTCCCTCCCTGCATCTGTGCCTGTTTTTCTTATTTTAAACGAAAAACCGGCCGAACCGGAGACGAAAAACCCCAATGTCCGAATCATTTTTATTAAAACGGTTACCTGACCGTTTTAATAAAAACTTTGAAGACAGGACTGCTTTATTATATGAAGATGGGATATTGGAAGCAATGCAGGGGTTATTTCGGCTGCAGGGGATGTTTCTGGTTTGGAAAATGAATTCGATTTTTTAAAGAAAGGTTTGTATTGCAGACTCGTTTGTAATAATATGATCCATTCCGCTTGAGAGGTTTTTGGGGTTGGAGAACAGTGGAACTGAAAACTGGAATTAGCGTTACTGGCAACCTCCATATGAAAAGTATCTAAGAAATCAAAACCGTGCCATGGTCAGTCTCACCCTGTTTTTTTGACTTTGTGGCTGGTGTCCCGTGTAGTGCTTCAGCAAGAATTCCGGCCGTGAAGATTAATTCTTCTCGGTCAACCGCTCCCTCAAAATCCAGAATAAGGTCCGTTAAGGGGGATGCCCCTCGTCCCATGAAGGTTTCCTGTCCAGAGTTTCTCCGCGAGGGGAGTCGATCCTGTGCTTCTATACAAAGGATTGTTTGCAAAGGACCCGTTGACCAAGGTCAGTTGGGGCGGGACGTGTCCGATGTCCACATCATAGATGACCGGAACATGCAACGGGCCGAAAGCAGTGTGAAGGGCGTCTACTCGATCAAAATCCTTCGTCTCCCGGTACCCTCCTGGGCGTCCAAACAATACCCCCTGTGTGTATCGGAACCAGCCGTTTTCTCGCAAGGTCCAGAGGGCGCGGTAGATTTCGCCGGCAGAGGACTCTGCGCTCTCCAGATACCAGAGGATGCCCTCATCGGCAAATTTTTCGGCGAAGGAATGGACGGGGGCATAGGGGGTGCCGGCCAATGAGGCCAAGGTTTCCAGACAGCCGCCGATCAACCTTCCGGAGACGGTGACAGAGTTTCTTTTCCCGAGGACTTTCCACTGTGTGGGGGTGTCCAAGTGAAAGCCGGTTCCCGGATGTTGAAAAGCTTGTTCCCAGGAAGACTGATAATTTTCCGAAGAATGCTGTACCACATTCCCACCAACTTCTGTCCCGAGAACGTCAGTCCATCGCCTGGTCAGAGGGTCCCACTCGGAAGCGCGTAAATCACAGTAATTGGTACCATGGGCGGTGGCCACGCTGGTGTTCAGGGTGAACACAAAGGTCAGCGTGCTGATGTCCGAATATCCCAGGATCCATTTTGGTGAAAGGGACCGTATCTCTTTCCGTCGATTAAAGGCAAGAGATCAATCAAAAACTCCCCGCCCCAAGGCGGTATGATCGTGTTGATGGAGGGATCGGAAAGAAACCCCATCAGCTCCTTTGCCCGCTCTTCCTTCGGAGCACTGGCTCCCTTGCACTGGTTCCAGATAGTTGACCCTTCGATCACGGTAAAACCTGCCTGGGTCACACGATCTTTTGCTTCTCGGAGCAGCACGTGGAGCGATTCCTCCACTCCACTGGATGGTGCGGTTACAGCGATTTTATCTCCCGTTCGCAGGGGCTTGGGATAACGAATGAAAGAATGCATGGTTCCCTCCGTTTGGTGGTTTTGATAATCCATAGAGAAACGATCCGTTTGATCCCGCTGTCATGGGGCAGGCTGGGTGTAGAGCCACAGAGGTGTTGCCTCTTCCTGTCCGGGATGGACTCGACGGGGCGTTCCCCGGTTCGCGACATTGAAACGTGCCATGTGGGTTCCTCCACGGTGGTCAGCGACCGGGGGTTGCTGGAACTATCCGACGCGGTCGAGGAAGTCCAGCACGCGTTGCGTGAGCAGCGCCGCGGCGCTCTGGTCGTAGTCGGGCAGGCTGCTGTCTGTGAAGAGGTGTCGATCGCCGGGATAGAGAAACAGCTCCGCGGTGTCGATGGTCTCTGCGAGCTGGTGAACGATGTCGACGTCGCCCCACTCGTCACCGTCCATGGTGTGGATCTGGAGCGGGACGTCCTGCGGCCACGGGCAGCCGAAGTGGTCGGTCGGCACGCAGGAGTGGATCAGTAGGGCTGCCTTCGCGCCGGTGCGTGTCTGCACCAGCTTCTGTGCAGGCATGACGCCGAGCGAGAACCCGATGTAAACCGTCTCGGGCGGCAGGTCTTCGGCGGCCGTGACGCCGCGGGCGATGATCTCGTCGAAGCCGACCTGCTCTGCGTGGTCGACGCCTGCCTGGAGCGAGTCGAAGGTTGCTCCGTCGTAGAGGTCCGGGACCGCGACCGGGTGGCCGGCGGCGCGGAGCGTGTCGGCGAAGGCGAGGACGCCGGGCGTCCGTCCCTGAGCGTGGTGGAACTCGATGACGTCGGTCATGACGGGTCCTTCCGGTCGGGGAAGTGAGGCTGTTCTGTGGGGTAGGCCGCGGCGGTGAAGCCGTGCACGACGTCGCCGGAGGGTGGGAGCCGGGTGAACTCGTCGGCCTGGTCGGCCGGGATACGGACGTCCCGGAGCGTGCAGCGAACCGCCGTCTCCATGGTCCAACGAATCCAGTCATACTGTTTTGCTGATACATTCATCTTTTCGACCTCCTCGATCAATTCTGATTTTACTGATAATGATTGGCGAGGGGAAATGGTCCCGGTGAAGATCGACCCCAAGAGTGGAAAGGCCGGAGTATTTGGAGACTCGGTCTGAACTCATTGTTGTTGTCTTCAGGGATTTACCTGAGGAGGATTGGGATCGTTCCTTCTGCACACGTGGCCACTACATCACGCTACCCGTCTCTGTGATGGGAGTGGCCGGTCATGATACTCAAGGACGCCGATGGATTGAGATCGTTTACAAATGGTCGGTTTGCTCACTTTTTATTTTCCTCTAATCGGTCTATATGCTCTCCCTTTATATTTTTTATTCCAACGACAATGTTCACTACCTGTCCGTCCGGGTATTTCTTCAACTCTTTTTGAAGCCATTTTTCCGCTGCTTGATTCTTGGAGGATGGAATATAGTCAACATATGAATGTTTGCCTCCCTCCTTGCAAATCACCATGAGCCATGCCACACGATCATATCCCTTTTTCGGAGGTGAATTCCTAAACACCTCCTTCTTTCTTTGATCCATTCCCTCTCGATCGAGGGTACATTCTCCGCTGATTTTACTTTTTTGATAAGCTGTTTCAAAAAAACGCCCTCTCTCTTCGTATTTTTTCGGAAAGACAACGGCCTTCCACTGTGGGTTGCCAGGCTTTGGCGGATTGGCGTCCTTTTGAATGAATGGGACACAACCAATAATTAGTGCCACAACCATGAGTATCAGGACGAGGTTCTTCATAATCACTCTCCCCCTATTTAGACGTATGAATCAAATACAAAGTTGCTGATTGTTGTGGAGAAAACGATGTTGACAGCCCGGGATGGGAAGACCCAGCTGGCCCTGGACATCATTCGGCCGAAGACGAAGGAGTCGTACCGACGATTTTCTTTTCGTCTCCCTATTACAACACCTTGGGCCGGGGCTACAAACACGAACGGAAGACTCCCTGGGACGAAACCCTGACTACCACGCCGGAGCCTTGGGCTCCCTCCGAGTGGTATGACGAGTATTTCGTACCCAGGGGCTATGCGGTCGCCATGCTGGACATGCGGGGAACGCGCAATTCCTCGGGATGCCAGGTCTACGGCGGCCGGGAGCTGGTGTATTCTGTGGTTGTAGAACGAAAAAAGAAAGCCTAACCAAGAGCGTTGGCCTTCGGGACGCTCAAAAAAATAGACGCTCATCGGCGCCTTTCGATTTTCCCTTTTCGGATAAGCCGATCGATCTTTTCATTTTGCTTCCTCTCCCACCTGATGTTATCACAATAGAAGGACAAAACTTACTATTGCTCTGACGGGATCTTCTCCGTCCGGTTCCAAGGCGACTTTCGTCGCAAACAGTATTCTTCAAATAATAGTGGAAAGATAAACTTTTCCATTGAATCTTGACCTTTGGAATCGGACTTTTTTTAGTTCCTCTTTCCAATACCCACTCCAAAATGGCAATCACCTCTGTTCTCTGTTTATCCTTCATCCGAATGCCGTCAAACAAAACGATCTACGAATGAGACTCCAGAATCCGTTTTAAATCATAGATTCGTCGCTCCCCTCCCCCATAGTCGATGTCGGGGTCCCGACGTTAAAACACGGAAACGGACGCTAAGCAGCCCTACCATCCAAAATGAAAAATACCGCACGCTCAGAAACCGGTTACGTGAGGAATCGGTTTTGTATGAATTACTCACTTCTTCAGGGAACCACGTTCAGGAGAATATCCCTCCTCAAAAATTTCCGTTACGAGTTTTTGCAATTCATTTGGCCGGTTTCATGTCTATTGTAACGAAAACTTGCGGGTTAAAGCGGACGAACTCATCACAGAAAGTATTTTCTGTGATGAGTTTTGGCATTCGAATAACCTGTTTACACTTTGAATTAATATAAGTATAATTTGAATAATTATTCGAAAGGAGGCACCTGTATGGAACGTATGTCAATCCGCTTTGTTGGAAGACTACCTTAAAGAATCAGAGGAAATCAATTATTTACACCATGACATTCAACAAAAGGCAGATGAAATAACGAGCTCCCATCAGACGGAGATAGACTGTATAAAGTATACATTCGAGTTTGTTCGTGACCAAATTCATCATTCTTGGGATATTCAAAGTACCAAAGTAACTTGTAAAGCATCCGAAGTTCTGCAACATGGAGAAGGGATTTGTTACGCAAAGTCCCATTTGCTTGCGGCTTTGTTAAGGGCTCAGGGGATTCCGACGGGATTTTGTTATCAACGGTTAACCTTGGGCTCGACTCCGGAAACAGGCTATGCAGTCCATTGTCTTAATGCGGTTTACCTTGACTTTACGGAGAAATGGATTCGCCTCGATGCCAGAGGGAATAAACCCGGTGTGCAAGCGGAATTTTCAATTGATATGGAAAAATTGGCTTTCCCTGTTCGACCCGAACTGGGAGAAATCGATTATCCCGTAATTTATACAAATCCGCAAACAGCAAATGTATTAAAAGAACATATGAACGCACTTGAGATGTATCAGTATCACTTACCAACACACCTCTAAGTATTAGACCAAAAACCCGGAATTCTTAACGTACAATTTTCTTTTTTCGGTACGGTTAAGGGTTATCGGGAACCGTGGAGATGTTTATAAAGGGTGAGACATAAAGAATCCGCTCCTTGTGTTTGAATATGTTACCTGCCTTTGGACGTCCATCTCAGAATATACCATTTACCCCCATCTGAAACTGTATATATTACACGTATCTCGGACTACCCCCTTCTTCAGTTTTCATTGCGTCTGCTTTCGTTTTATGAACAGTACCGAAAGGATGCTCAGGTGGCGCATAAATCGAGTAAAGTTTCAGTGGTGTATCCCCTGTATTGATTAAATTGTGCCATGTACCAGCAGGTACCATGATGGCATAATCATCATAAACTTCTGCTTCAAAATCCAATTGATCTTTCCGATCACCCATTTGAACCAATCCTTGCCCTTCTTCAATACGTAAGAATTGATCAACGGTAGGATGAATCTCTAAACCGATGTCATCCCCAACATCGATACTCATCACGGTCACTTGTAAATGATCTCCTGTCCATAAGGCGGTACGAAACGTATTATTTTGCTTAGCTGCTTTATTAATATTTACAACAAACGGTTTTCTTCCATAATCGATTAATTCTATATTGCCTTCTTGGTTAAATCGATTTGCATAACCACTGGCATAGGCCCGACAAACAGAGGCGCAATGTAGACAGACTTGTGCGCAGTGCTGGGAGTGCGGGTCCGGGTATTTCATGCATTCCTGACCGCATCGTTCACAAATGTGGGCACAGAGGAGTGCCATTTGTTTGGAGATACAGCTGCATCGGGCCAGCATCTGGGCGGTCAACGCACAGATGTCGGCACAATCCCGGAGCAAGCGGAGTTGTCTGCTGCGGAAGGCGGCATCGGGCATGGAAGCCACCATGGTGACCATGTGGTCGCAGACAACCTGACAATGCTGGACGATCTGAACTAAAGACATATGACCACTTACATTTGCATGACTGGTTGTTACGGACATAATGATCCCTCCTGGGCGAAAGTCATTTATACATTTTTATGCCCATAGGGAGGTATTCGTTCTTATCCGCTGCTCGACCCACAAGGGAATTGTCGACCTCCGAAGTTCTTCTGAAACCACTTTTGTACTCAGAAATATGCGATTAAAAGGATGAACAGGAAAAAGAAGTGAACTTAGTGCCTGTTTATCCTCCATATACAAGTCAATTTTGTGAATTTGGAGGGTTTTTGGCGGGTCGGCGGGCCATTCGGAGGGATTGGAGGTCCTTTCGGTATCCTATCCATGCCGGTCCTCTTCCCCCGATCCATCCCTTCAAAGACCACTTCCTTGGCCTCTTTGGCCCATCCGGTCCGTTCCAAGAGAACTGATAGGGGAACCCCGCTCCAAATACCTTGGCTGATCGCCCCTTCTTCCCATTGTTCCCCGAACACAGGGGGATAGAATCGGGTCCGCTGGTTTCCCGAACATTCCAGAACCACCTTCAGCGAACGGGCGGGCATGGACAAAAGTTCTCCGGGGTGAAACACTCGGGGACAGTGGACACCCCCCTCCACTGTAAGGCTCGGGAACTGAATGTCCGGATCGGGATAAGGAAAATGATTTCTTCGGAAAAAGAGGAATTCTGATCTTTCCTCTTTTAAAAAACGGATCGGGGTCTCCTGGTTCTCTGGTTGGAGGGAACGGGTGGTGAGATAGGGACGGACCTGCCGCTTTCTCCTGCTCATCTAAAAGCTCCTTCCGCTTCGTTTCCTGTACACCTTATTTCTATGACATAGAGAAAGGGTGTAATTTGAAAAATTCGAACAAAGGTAAATCTGGCAGGACCCCTTTAAGGAACGTTTAAAAAACAAAGAACCTTTGCTTTGTTACGTGTGTGGTCCCCGGACGGCGTGGTTTTGTTCGTCGTGGGCCGCTCAGGTGAAGGCTTTTGGATGGCCGGTTTTTGGCTTTGTCGGCGATATCAAGATAAAAGTCTACCGTTTCCTGTTCGTCTTTCAGGGCGAATTCCAGTCCTTCCTTGCAGTCGTCTGGGCAGGCTTCCCTATAATCAGCATCTAAAACAAAAGCACTCGTCGATCTCGTCGGGGGCTCAATCTTTATGTGATGAAATTTATGATAAAATAGTAGTAAGAAAGTAAGAATCCCAAAAATCCCTGTAAGGGGTGGATTTTATGCATCACGTCAATCGAATCAGTTCAAAAAATCAGGTGACCCTACCCAAACAGGTCCAAGATCTTTTGGATGTTCGTGAGGGGGATTACATCACCTATCGCATTGAGGATGGTCGAGTTTATGTGACCAAAGTGGGTCTGATCCCCTTTGATGAGATTCAGAAGCTGAAAGGCAAACAAAAGCCGGATTAAGGCGGGAAACCATGCTGAAAGCGATCGGGTTATTTCTTCTTGCGGGACTTGCCGAAATTGGAGGCGGTTATCTCGTCTGGTTGTGGCTCAGAGAAGGAAAGTCAGCTACTTGGGGACTCATCGGTGGATTGGTTTTGTTTCTGTACGGAGTGATTGCCACTTTTCAGGCCTTTCCTTCTTTCGGTCGCGTTTATGCTGCTTATGGCGGAGTGTTTATCTTGCTGTCGGTGCTGTGGGGCTGGGGGATTGACCAAAAGACCCCTGACCGGTACGATTGGATTGGCGCCGGCATTTGCCTGCTTGGAGTCGTTATCATGCTCTGGGCTCCTCGAAGTTAAAAGAGAAGATGTGGTTCCTTATTTGAAAACCGGAGGACAGAAGGTGACAAAGGAGATGAAAAATGAAACGATTTTGGGAATACCTCTCCTTGACCGTGGGCTCGTTCATTGTCGCCGTTGGATTGGAATTGATCTTGGCTCCCAACGGCTTGGTGGATGGTGGAGTGACAGCCGTTGCGATTATGTCCAATAAGCTCTGGGAGATCCCGCTTTGGGTGGTCTTTCTCGGACTGAATCTTCCGATTCTGCTGTTCACCGCCAGAGTGACCGGGAAAAGGTTTGTCATTCGCACCCTTTATGCCAATGCAGTTACGACCGTTGGTTTGATTCTGTTTAAACCGATCCCGGCCATCACGACTTCAGAAGTTCTGATTGTTCTCTACGGAGGGCTTCTGTTGGGAGTGGGAATCGGCCTTGTAGTCAAAACCGGAGGAGCGATTGACGGAACAGAGATGCTTGCCGTTTGGTTTCACAAACGCTTCCACATCCCCATCACCACCTTTCTACTGGCGTTGAACGCGGTCATTTTCACGGCTGCCGCTTTCGTTTACACCCTGGAAAAAGCTATGTTCTCCTTGGCGGTTTTCTACATCGTGACCAAAATGATCGATTTCGTGATGGATGGTTTGAACCAGGCGAAATCCGTGATGATCATCTCGGAGAAGCCGGAGGAAGTGGGAAAACGGCTGGTTTATGACCTGGAAGTTTCCCTCACCTTTCTTCGCGGAGAGGGTGGATACTCCGGAGACGAAAAACGAATCATTTATTGCATCGTGGACCGCTTCGAGTATCCCAAGCTGAAAGAACTGGTGCTGGAAACGGATCCTGGGGCGATTATGGAAGCGTCGTATGTCGCGGAGACCGCCGGCGTCGAATACAAATCCCTGTTTCCGTATCCCAAAGGCTGAAATGATCATTTATGGAGTTGAACGAGTCCGTTGGTACCGAAAAGAGAGCACAAGAAACTCACATGGCGTAGCATCCTGAAACGAGGCATCATGATCCTGCTGGGATCGTCCTTGGTAGCTGTGGGACTGGAAATTTTTCTGGTTCCGAACCATATCATTGATGGCGACATCGTCGGGGTCTCCATCATTCTTTCCTACTTGAGTGGTCTCCCCTCGGGGGCTTTCCTTTTCTGCTTAAACCTCCCCTTCTTCTTCTGGGGGTACAAAGCAATCGGAGATATTCACGATGTAAAGGGAGGACGCTTTAAAAAGCGCAATATTCATTAGAAAGTGGAGGGACGATGGCGGCTTGTCCTGTCTGCAAGGGGAAAGGAAAGATAAAAACGATGCTACCGATACCGATGGAAGTTCCTTGTGCTTATTGTGGCGGAACCGGGAAGAAACCCAAACAGGATCAAGAAAAACAAGAAACCTTCTTTGACCGACTGAAAAAAAGGTTTCTTGAGCGCTAAAAAAGCCAACCTCACCGGTTGGTGTTTAGTCTAAATCCTACCCAATCGATTCGTTTTACCATTTAATGGGTGAATGGTGCCTGAGTCGAGCTTTGCTACCTCTCCCCCCCTCTTATTATGATTTTCTAAGGCCACTATACCCCTATTAATTGCTTTCTTGTAATAGAGATTATTTTGGGAATCAGATCAGGGTATCTCTCTACCCCTGGGTAAAATATAAAACGGGCTTATATTGGAAATTTAACGGCCTATATTTAGGAAATCCTTACGTTTCAGCACTTTGTTTGTTACTTCATTATTTGCTCAGTTGTTTAAAATATAATTGTTTGTGATACAAACATGTTTGGATTTCTTGTGATTAAATCCACTCTGTCAGAGGATAACAACAACCATTTTCTCAATCTCTGCCGATAGCATCTCGTAAACTTTTGCGTACGTACCCTGAAAAACTCATTTTCCTGCAAAAGAGGAGGCCGCTTCGTGGATGTCATATTAATAACTGACTTACCAAGTAATGATCGAGTAACTTTCACGACATCATCGGTCAAGATCTGCCCCTCTTTCTGTAGCGGACAATGCTTCCAGACAGTGGATTTGACTCGTTAAACAACAACCGGGCGGAAGGGGATCCCCATTCTTTCGATGAGGATAGTATCCCGAATTTGTAATGCTACCCTAAAAGTGCAACACACATACCGTATATGTAACTGAGGCCCACATCCCCAAAAACTTTTGGAACAAGGGCACAAGGCCCTGATGCAAAGCCAGCCTCAAGCCAGTCCCCAGGATCCGTTTGAAAGTCTAAACCCTTGACTATACTGGATAGTGGAACAAGGGCACGAGACCTGATGTGAAGCTGGCCGAGAGCTGGTGAACCGGGATCGTGTCTTTTTTATGCAGCCAACATGAGGTGGGTTTGATGGTATTCCATCGGACTTTTGTACCGCAAAGAGGAATGGGGACGCTCCTCGTTATACCAATGAACATATCGATTCACCGCCTCTCGAACCTCACGAATGGAGGCATACTCGTGTAGCCAGATCTCTTCTTCTTTAAGCGAGCGAAACCATCTTTCGATCAAGGCATTGGACTGCGTTTTCAAGAAGTCGCGACTGGTAAATTGGGGACCGTTATCGTGTACGAGTTTGAGTCTGGAATCGACTTCCCGAATCCCCTCGGGGTAGGTTTGGTTCACGGCGAGATGGAGAGCATGGATGGCTTCATCATCCCGGCAAAACGCTTGAACATCAAAGCTCACAATCCGACGATCATATGCGTCAATCATCGCCACCAAGTAGGCCCACCCCTCTCGTGATCAAACGTTGATTCGGGCCCGTCGGATGAGCGGGCCGTTCCCCAACGGACCGTTTGGCCCCATACTGAATCGTCTTTTGCAACAAATTCATGCGTTTCATTGCCCGGTAAACCGTTTTCTGGTTACAGGGATAACCTTTTCGTTGGAGTAAAGCCCAAATTCGACGGTAACCAAAGGTCGGATACTGGGTGGTTAGGCGCTTCACTTCTTGAGCCAAGATTTTCTGCCGGGGACAGGATCGCGCCTTCACTTCATAAGAGCGTTTCACCTCTCTGTAGTACGTTGAGTGCTCAATCTCCAACGCCTTGCAAACGGCTGTAACCGTCACTTCGTTGGCTTCTACCAGCACTTGGATCGAGGAGAGTCCTTCCTTCAGGGAAGGGGTGCCAACAAGCCGTTCATATTCCGCAATCTTTTTTTCCCACATCGCCGTTTCCGTCTGCCGTTTGGGACGAAGTCCCGCTTTAGCTCCTTCTAAAAACGCATCCCTCCATTGGTAATAAAGTGCCTGCGAGATTTGATGCTCCCGGCAAACTTCTGAGATGGAACGATTCAGTACAATCGCCATTTTTTCTTCCTGGCTCCAATGACGACGCTTCATCTTCATCCCTCCATAGATGGTTTTCTACCATTATGGGGAGCGGGATCTCAGTAAACCGAGTGTTGCATTTTAAAATGGGGCGCTATAGATAAGCTCCAGAAAAAGAAAGAAAGTCGCTTTACTACCGGACAAATAGTAAAGTGACTTTCCGAATTTAAGATATAGTCAGTAGAACCGTCATATCAACGGTTCTACTGATATCCTTCATTAATTTCGAATTAGGTAATCGAATGCACCTAAGGCTGCCGTAGCACCTGATCCCATCGAAATAATAATCTGCTTATATGCGCTATCCGTACAGTCACCTGCAGCAAACACTCCAGGGATGTTCGTAGCGCCATGCTTATCGACAATGATTTCACCGAAGCGGTTACATTCAATTGTTTCACATACCCACTCGGTATTTGGTACAAGGCCGATCTGAACAAATACACCCTGCAGTTCAATATGTTGTTCTTCTCCTGTCTCACGGTCAATGTAAGAAATGCCGTTTACTTTGTCAGTGCCGGTAATTTCTTTTGTTTGAACGTTCTTTAGGACAGTTACGTTAGGGAGGCTGTAAAGACGCTCCTGTAGGACAGCATCAGCTTTCAGCTCTGGCATGAACTCAAGAACTGTTACATGTTTCACAATACCTGCGAGATCAATTGCCGCCTCAATACCAGAATTACCACCGCCAATAACCGCTACATGTTTTCCTTCAAACAATGGGCCGTCACAATGAGGACAATATGCTACACCTTTGTTCTTGAACTCTGCTTCACCTGGTACACCAATATTGCGCCAGCGTGCACCTGTTGAAAGGATTACGGTTTTACTCTTTAGAACAGCACCATTTTCAAGTTCAACTTCGATAAGGTCTTTCTTTTCTAAACGCTTGGCACGCTGTAAGTTGATTACATCAATGTCGTACTCTTTGAGATGTTCTTCAAGACTTGCTACCAGCTTACGACCTTCAGTATATTTCACACTGATAAAGTTCTCAATGCCCATGGTGTCCATTACCTGACCGCCAAAGCGTTCAGCAACAATGCCTGTACGTATGCCTTTGCGTGCCGCATAGATTGCTGCACTTGCACCGGCTGGACCGCCCCCAACAACAAGCACATCGTATGGATCCTTATCAGAAAGCTCTGATGCGTCTGGACCGTTCCCCATTTTGGCCAGGATTTCCTCAAGTGTCATACGGCCACTGCCAAAGGGTTCGCCATTTAGGAAAATAGTTGGCACGGCCATGATTTCTTTGCTTTCTACCTCTTCTTTGAAAACTGCACCGTCAATCATGGTGTGTGTAATGCCAGGATTGAGAATGCTCATTAAGTTCAGTGCCTGTACAACATCAGGACAGTTATGGCAGCTCAAGCTGATGTAAGATTCAAAGTGATATTCGCCCTGAATGCTTTTAACTTGATCAATTACCTTCTGATCAACCTTTGGAGCTCTTCCGCTAACCTGAAGCAAAGCCAACACTAATGAAGTAAATTCGTGTCCCAGAGGGGTACCAGCAAAAGTTACCCCAGTATCTTCGCCAATACGATTTACACTAAAGCTCGGCGTTCTCTGCAATTGTGTTTTCTCTACCTTAATGTTGGGTGACATGGTAGCCAATTCATCCACTAGCGCCAGCATGTCGCGGGATACGTCATCGGATCCCGCGCTGACTTTTAGAAGAACATCACCCTCCATCAATTGAAGGTATTGGGCCAATTGTGCTTTTATATCTGCATCCAGTATCATCATTGATCATACTCCTTAAATTTTTCCTACAAGGTCAAGGCTTGGCTTAAGAGTTTGAGCACCTTCTTTCCATTTAGCTGGGCAAACTTCACCTGGGTTGTTACGAACATACTGTGCTGCCTTAATCTTGTTAACAATCGTGCTTGCATCACGGCCGATGCCACCCGCATTAATTTCAACAGTTTGAATGATACCATCTGGATCGATGATGAACGTACCGCGATCAGCTAAGCCTTCTTCTTCGTTCAGCACATCGAAGTTGCGAGAGAGCTTTCCTGAAGGGTCACCGATCATAATGTATTCAATTTTGTTAATCGCTTCTGAGTGATCATGCCATGCCTTATGAGTAAAATGGGTATCTGTTGAAACGGAGTATACTTCGACCCCAAGCTCTTTGAGAGTTGCATATTGGTTTTGCAGATCTTCAAGTTCAGTAGGGCAAACGAATGAAAAATCTGCTGGATAAAAGCAAACTACACTCCATTTCCCTTTTAGGTCGGCTTCGGTAACCTCGATAAACTTGTCATTTTTGGGGTCGTAAGCTTGTGCTTTGAACGGTTTTACTTCAGTTCCAATTAGAGACATAATCAAATTCCTCCTCATTAGTTTAAAATGATTATAGTTTAGTATTAATTATTACTTAGGAACTATTCTTTTGTCAAGGCGGTAGTAGGGGTCACCACGCGACCATATTATGGAAATTGAAGGCTAGTCTTTAGTCTCTTGGTTACCCACCATCCAAATTTACTATTTCCTTCAATTTTCAACCTTCAAGGGAGTTCGTTTGTTCCTCAAAAAACGGAGATTCGAAGAGGATATGTGAGCGTTCCCTTATTTTCTTGAGGAAGGTTCTGCCTATGAATATGAAACGGATGCAGTGTCCCCGGTGTCTACAGATTGAGCGAGTCCACCGATCAGTCACAGACATGTCCTGCTATTATTGCTCCAGGCCTATGCGCGAAGTGATCCAACCAAGGTTGAATTTGTGGCCGGAAACGACTGAAACAAGAAAGGTTTGCATTTCAGACTAGTCTCTCGTTTCCGTTTTGAAATCAAAAAAAACCGGGGTTCGCCCCCGGCTCTTTTCTACCAACATAGAAAATTGTGGTTCAATTTGGTAGAATTGATTTAACAAAATAAATGAGCCACCGTCCTCCGCCAAGAGAAACCGGTGACTCGCACTACAATAGGTTAGGTTAAGTTTACCCTCTATAGACACTTTCAGTCAATAGGAGGGCAACTTTTCCCATATCAAAATAGACAGAAAGTGCGAGCAATCCTTCTCTTGGTGGGCGCGGCAGGCCTTATGAGGAGGATTTTTTGATGGGAAAATTAGTGCAAGGTTGGTCATCAGAAGAATTCCAAGCTCCAGGAGCGATCTTTGACACTACGTTACCAGTCGAAGTGAAAATCTCATACCTGTTTCTGATCAAAGAAATGAAAGACGGTAAGCCAAACCCAAGTATCACAGATATCATGATGCCTGCGGCCTGAAGCGAATGCCGACGAACGGGAACTACTCTTCCGTCGGCTTGCGACTCCCGTAATGAAGTACTGGGTGTGCAAGCGAGGCCCGCACCACGCTTTCGAGGCGTTGGAGTGCCTGGGAGGTAACGGCTACGTCGAAACCTTCCCACTCGCCCGTCGCTACCGTGAGCAGCCGGTGCTGTCGATCTGGGAGGGCTCCGGCAACGTCGTTTGCCTGGATGTTATACGTTCGTTGAGGGTGCCGCAGGCCCTCGATGCCTTCTTAGCGGAACTTCACGAGGCGGCGGGTGACGACACGCGGTTTGACATGTTCGTGCGCGACCTGGAGGCTGAGCTCCGTGGCGGCGACGACCTCGAACCACTGGCCCGGCGATTAACCGAGCGGATGGCGCTCGCGCTGCAAGCTTCTCTACTTTTGCGCTTCGCGCCGACCGTGGTGGCTGATGCATTCTGCGCCGCACGACTCGGTGACCAAACCAGCTTTGAATACGGAACTCTGCCGCGGGGCGTCGACACGGCGGCAATCATACAGCGCCACATCGGACACTGTTGAATTGGTCCTTCAATCTTCGGTATCTTCGCTAGCCTGTATGGTTTGGCCGCTGCCTTTTATTTAGCAGCAGGGTTGACGGGGATCACTTTGTTTATTCGACGACGAATCTGAGTATTAGACCAAAAACCCGGAATCCTTAACGAAAGGATTTCGGGTTTTATTGGTAGTCAAAGCTTCTTAACGTGCGATTTCCGCGTTTTGACGTCGGGGCCCCTTACCAGCGATACCTCACGGTATTACCAATTAATCCCATATAGAGCTGTATATATTGCACGTATCTCGGACTACCCCCTTATCTTGCCGTACCATTTTCTTTCTTTTTTCGGACCCCTATATGCTCCGAATTGGCATTACGGCCTTACGGCCTTTTCGCAGGATCGCTGTGTTCTGCGCCGGGCAGGTGCTTGACGTAGTCGTGACGGATGACCCCCATGCGCATCCGTTGCGGGTGGTCGCCGACGGATATCCGGGTGACCTCCTGCTCGGTGTCGTAGTCGAGGACGACGACCGAGTCATCACCGCTGGCCGAGACGAAACAGTATTGCCCGTCGGCGCTGTTGGTCGCCCAATACGGTTTGTCCACCTTCGGGAAGAGCTTGTACTCGAATGTCTCACGATCCACAATCGCGGCGTAGTCCGACATCGTTCCTGCGACACAGAGCTTCGTGCCTTCGGGGTTCATCGCCAGTCCGTGGTGGGCGGAGTCGAGAAGATACTGCTCGCGCGGGGTATTCCTGGCTTCCTCGCTGACCGGCAGGTGGGCAAGGCGCAAGGGCTTTTCGTTCTCCAGATCGAACTCGACGAACCCGTGGAAAAAGGACAGCTGCAGGTAGGCGGTTTTCTCGTCGGGAGAGAGGGCCATCGGCCTGACTGCCGGGCTGTAGCCCTTGTAGCCGTGCTCCTCAAGGATCTCACCGATATCCAGGCGTTTGATGACCTCGTTCGTCCCGGCATCGACAATCTGGAACCAACGATCCCCCTTCGTGGAGTCGAGGGCCGGCTGGTCGGCCGGGGTCCAAACGTGGCCGATGCTCGCGTGGAAAATCCGCTTACCATCGGAGGAGTAGTTGTTCTCGTGGGGAGAGTCCCCCGACTCGAACTTACCGACTTTACGGCCCTCCGCCGGATCAATCACGTGCACCTTCCGGGCTGTGGAGTCAGACACAAGCAAACGCGTGCCGTCGGGAGACATCGCCATGTGATCCGACCGGTAGCCCTCCATCGGCACGCGCCAGACAATCTCCCGCGTCCGCAGGTCGATGCCGACGACATCGGCCAGGCTGGGCCTTGAGACGTAGAGGTAGCGCCCATCGCGGGACGTGAACATGTCATCCACGTACTGGTCGTTTCCCTCCCCGACGAGTTGGCGAATCGCCAAGTAGTACCCGACCCTCACGGGATCGGTCACCATCGCTTGCCGACGCTCCTCAAGATCCGGGATGACATGGATCCGACCGAGCCGGGTGAAGTCCTCGGGGTCGATGATGTCCACCGTACCGTCCCAGTTGTTTCCGACAAAGAGGACCGACCGCGTTTCCGGCCCTTCCGGCGGTACCTGGGATGCGTTGACGGAAGCCGTCATTGGGAAAACGACCACGAGGGCGGCCATGATCAGTTTTGCCACCCAACGGGCACCGGTTCTCCTCAACAGGGTCCGCCGCTTTTTCAACACTCCCATGCCATTCACCTCTTCTGTGTGATTGATTTGTTGGAATTGTAAATCAATTGATAATGTTTGGCAATCCTGCGTGAGTCAATATTCCCAAAATATCCGCGGTTCCCGCCCCCCGATTGAAAATACGCAACCGACCAAGATAAACAAACTCCCGAGATCCTCCCCATACAAAAAACCGGCACCCTGAATTGAGGGCCCGGTTTTATGAAATCACCCGTGATCAGCCTGATTCATCCGTTCAACCAACGCTTCCGTTATTTTTTTTCTTAAATCGCCGTGTTTTTCTTCACGATAATGAACCCGCTTGTCGATCCATTTTTCATCGGGATATCGCCAAACCGGATAGGGCTTCAGTTCTTCCGGCTCCCATTCGTATCGGGGAAATATGTGGGCATGTAAAAAAGGATCCTTATTACCGAGAATCGAATAATTGACCCGCCTCGGATGACAAACTTTTTCGATGGCTTCACCGATCAAGCTCATATCCATCAAAAAATCCTGTCGTTCTTTATAACTCAACTGGTTCAATGCGGCCGCCCGGGGAGCAGCTAATAGCACACAATACCCTGGAAGGAACTGAGTATCCCCGATCACGGCAAACCGCTTTTCATTTTGGCCATCACCATCGGATTTTCGCCTCGGATAGCCGAACCAACCCGGTCTTTTTTCCAATCCTCGCTCACCGTCACACCCCCGATTTCGTGTCTTCACAACAACGCCCGGTTTTTGATCTCGATGTATTGGTGAATGACCGAGGGGGCCAGCTGGCCGGGAGGAACGTCCAGCGTGACCACCCCCCGCCGCTTCAGGTTCCGCAATCGTTCCGAACGATCGTCGGAAATCCGTTGGGCCACCGTTTTGCGGTGGACGTCTTTCTCCACCCGGGGGTAGAGACTCCGTTCCCGTTCCAGGAGGGGATCCTCCGTCGTCACGGTCATCACCAGGTGGCGCCGCCGGAGCACCGCCAGCTGCTCCACCAGTTCGTCGGCGAAGGTGAGATTGCCGGTGTCGGTGAAGAGGGCCACCAACGCCCGCCGTTTCTGACGGAATGCCAGGGTCTCCACCACAGTGCGGTAACCGGACTCCACATATTCCGGTTCCAGGTCGTGGACCGCCTCCACCAGGCGCTGAAGCTGAACGCCCCCTTTTCCCGGGGGAACCCACCTTAACACCCGGCTGGAAAAAGCGAGCAGGCTCACCTGGTCTCCCCGCTCCAGGGCGATGGCGGCAAAGGCAAGGGCCGCTTCCACCGCCCGGTCCAGACGGCTTAATTCCCCGTCTTTCACCCCCATCACCCGCCCGCAGTCGATCAGAACGGCGACGTGTTGACCCTGTTCCGGCTGGTACACGTTGGTGGCCAGCTTGTTCATGCGGGCGGTGGCGTTCCAGTTGATCATCCGGGGTTCATCCCCGGGGACGTAATCCCGGATGTGGGAAAACTCCGACCCCCGTCCCAGCCCCCGGCGGGTGTGGGGTCCCTCGGACAAGAGCTGTTTCCGATAGATCCCGCCCCGGACCTTTCGCACCTCCTTCAACCGGGGATAGACCCGCTTTTCCTCCCCGGCCTCCCGTGCCTGTTGCCGCATCAACAGACCGAAGCGCCCGGTGACGCGGGCATGAATCCGGTCGAAAGTGTGCCGTCCGCGTCGGTGGGGTCGGGCCCGGTAGCGGGCGACCCCCTTTTCTCCCGGGGCCAGATGCAGGATGAGGTCGCGGACGTCCACCTGAAACCCCTTGGGAAAATCATCCCGGAGAACGCACCGGACGGCGTAGGGAGCCGGGTGGGACACCCTCAGCGTCACCTCGTTGTCTTCCCCCAACTCGAAGAAGGCGGCACTTTCCCGTGAGAGGTCCAACCGGCCGTAACGTAGGAGGGTGAATCCTTCCCCCGCAAGCAGAGTCGCGAGTGCCCCATAGAAGATCCCCGCCGCCTGACCTTCCAACCCCGCCGGGGATGCGGCCAGGGTGACAACCGCTCCCAGGGCGACCGAGAGGAGCAGCCGGGGAGTGGGAATCAGGGCATTATCGCGGAACCGGTATCGAACGGGCGATCTCTTCGATGAGTTCATCGGAGTTCAATCCCTCCAATTCCACATCCGGCTTGGGGACGAGTCGGTGCCGGAGCACCGGTTTGATGACACTCTTGATATCATCCGGGGTGACGTAATTCCGGCCGTCCATCGCCGCCAGTGCCCGCCCCAGGGACAGAAGGCTGATGCCGGCACGCGGGCTGGCCCCGAGCATCACCTGCGGATGATGGCGTGTCGCCCGCACGAGGGACGTGATGTATCGGATGACGAACTCCTCGGCCCGAACGTCTTCCAACCGCCGGCGGCAGGCCAACACTTCGTGGGTGGTCACCTGGGGGGGGAGGGATGCCTCCCGGCCCTCGGTCATCCGGTGACCCTTGAGCACGGCCACTTCCTCTTCCTCCCCGGGATAATCCACTGTCAGTTTGACGGTGAAACGATCCAGCTGCGCCTCGGGCAACGGATAGGTTCCTTCATACTCCATCGGGTTCTGGGTCGCCACCACAAAAAAAGGTTCCGGAAGCGGCATTCCGTCCCCGTCCACCGTGACCCGTCCCTCTTCCATCGCCTCCAGGAGGGCGGCCTGGGTCTTCGGCGGGGTACGGTTCACTTCATCGGCCAGCAACAGGGAGGTGAATAATGGACCCCGTTTAAAAGAGAACCGTCCGGTTTGCGCATCGAAGATTTTGGTTCCCGTCACATCCGCCGGCATCAGGTCCGGGGTAAACTGGATCCGGGCGAAGGGAGCATCGATGACGGCTCCCAGCGCCCGGACGATCAAGGTTTTTCCGAGTCCGGGTACCCCTTCCAGGAGGACATGGCCACCGGTCAGCAGGGTGGCCCACAACAGCCGGAGTGGCTCTTGTTGGCCGACGACCACCGTTTCCAGCGTGCTCAGAACCCGGTTGGAAAGCTCCCCGATTCCCTTGATGTCGATCGTTTGGGTCTCCATCCTTCCAACTCCTCTCTCCACTTTTGCAAGTCCCGGCTGAGCCGGATCAATGTGCTTCCTTTTGGCGTGTCGGGAAGGTTTTCAATCTCCCGGATCAATTTCCGGAACCGCTGAGCGGCCACCCATCCCATCCTTCGCTCCGTCTGCTCCAGCACCTTGGAAAGGGGACTCCGGGAACCGAGTCCGAGCCGGCTCCGGGTCTCCCGCAGCACTCCCTCCAGCTGGATGGCCAAGGACTCCTGTCCCACCCCGGCCCATTGGTACAGCGAGGCCATCGCCCGAATGTATTCATTCCCGGTCCGCTCTTCCTTAACCGATTCCCAGCGGGGGGCTCCAAACCGCTTCCCGTTCCGGTAGAGCCAGAGGAAAAACAGAAGGGTTCCCTGAAAAAACAACCACCATAGCAAAGGGGACATCAGGGTCGTCAGCGTTCGCTCTTCCCCCGCCCCGCCGGCCGACGGCGCCTCCATCCCGTGGACGGTTTCGTCAAACCAGATTCGCCCATCTCCTTTTGCGAGGGAGGCAAAATAAAGGGCCAGGGCCAGGTTGTCTTCCTTGCCGATCCCCCGGTTGGTGATCAGGTCCGGTTCGGGGATGTAATAGATGGCCCCCTTCCCGATCCCTCTCTTCCCGATCCGGGGAATGCCTTGATCATCTTTCCAGACCTCGTCCATCGAAGATAAAAGCCGGCGGTTCCGGGGAAAATGAAGAGTCTCCACCTCGTTTTTCCAACCGGAACCCGACCGATCCATGGAAACCTTCTTTTTTCGGTGGTCGATTTCATACCCGTCCAGATGCAACCCGTCGGATAAAGGTCGGCCGAACGTGGCCCAGACGATGAGCGTGTTCCCGTTTCGGACCCACTGTTTCAGGGTGTCGATCTCACCGGGGGAGAAAAAGCGTTGGGAAGGTTCCACGATCCACAAAACATGGCCCCGGGTTTCCGGCAAATGATCCCAGCCTTCCTCCCACCGCCCGACAGGCTCTCCCCGTTCCTCCAGGAGGCGGTATATCCCGGAAACTCCCCGGTCGGAGGGAGTCAGGCTCGAATACGGAACCATGGATGCGTTCCATCCGAATGGGAGCAGCCAGGCTATCAGAAGGATCGGAACCAGAACCCAGAGCCAGGGCCGGATCTTTCCTTTCACCCGGCTCCACCCCCTTTCACCAACTCGGCGGAGAGCCTTTTGAATTCCGTGTAATCTTCTTCCCGGGCTTCCACCCGTCCGTACCACACCCGGTCAAACCGCTGGATCAAGGCGGAAAAGGCGGGAAGGAGTTCGGAACGGTTCCGCTCCACTTCCTGCCGGTATTCCCGGTTGGTCTTAAAATCCCCTTGCACCAACACCCGCCTCTCGTTCAGGGACACCAGCACCGAACGGAAGAGACAGCGGATTCCTTCCCGGTACTCCCTTCGTTCCGCGTAGGTTTCCGCCAAGTCCCACCATCGGGAGGAAGGGTGTTTTTCAAAAGAGGAAGTTCCGGATAGACGTTGCTCCACTGTCCGGTGGAAATGCACCCGCCGACGCAGCCAGAAAAAAGTCAGTCCCCCCATCAGAGCAAGCAGGAACGGCAGGAGCCAGCCGATCCGCACGTCCACATCCATTCCGAAGAGGGTTTCCATCCAGTGGGAAAGCCAGCGGTTGGCCTCCTGGGACCAGGCATCCAGTTGGCGCTCAATGTCCAATAACCAATTTTGTTTGGAACGGTTTTCTTCTTTCAAAATCTCGGACAACTGTTTTCGTGCTTCCCGGTAGTCCGGCGACACGCCATGCCCCACCTCCTTCTCCCGCGTGGATGCCTCATGCCGTTTCCCGCCGAAGATGTTCCGCTTCCGCCGCAAGATCCCATCCTTCTTTGCGGAAACGGCGCTCATAATACAACACCACCGCCAAAATGGGAGGGGCCGCATAAACCAGGGAGGTGAAAGCCGCCACCATCGCCGAGAGGAGGAGGTTGGAGATCCAGCGCGTTCCCGGCGGGAGGAAGAACTCCAGGGGAAGCCGCAACATCTGCAGGAGGGAAGGCACCAGGTTGAACACATACAGAATCAGACCCAGAACCAGCAACAGCCCGAAGGTTCTCCAGAAGGCGGAGCGGGTCAGCTGCCAGCTTCGCTTCAAGGCGGGCCAGTAGGGTGTATTCTCCTCCAGGATCACCGGGACCGCCAGAAACAGCCGACAATACAGAAACGAAAGCAGGCCCAGGGAACACAGGACGGCCAATACCGCCACCCCCCCCATGGCGGAGGCCCAGTCCCCGGTGACCGCCCCCAGCAGCAATCCCGAAAAAAGAAAGATCAGGACGGGAACCGCCAGGCAGGCGATCATCAACACCCATTTCAGGATCATCGTCATCAGCACCGATCCCCCGTATCGTCCCACCAGGCGAAAGGCCTCCCGAATCCCCGTCGCCTCCCCCCTTCTCAAATGCCGACGGGCCACCTCCGTGACCGAAGCGACAGCGAGAGGATGGAGGAACAGGAAAGACAATCCGTAAATCACAAAAGACAGAAAGACGAGGACCAAGGAAGTCTCCGGCGGAGCGTAGGGATCCGGCGCGACTCCCATCGGCTGGGCGGTCTCCGCCTGACCCAGGGAAAAGTGGAAAAAGAACGTTCCGACACCGAGAAATGCGGCGCAGATCGCCCACACGCTCCATAACCGGACGCGGAGGATGCGAAAAACCCCGTCCAGGATCCCGGTGAACTTCCACGGCCGGACCGAACCGGCGGGCAAGGGTTTTTCCGTCAAACGAACTCCCCCTTTTTGAGTTGAAAAAACCCGGGAATGAAGCCCGGGCTTGACCGGAGGGGGCTGACACATCAGCCCCGGAGAATTTGTTCCACCCGATCGGAGTCGAGACGGCGGATCAACGCGGTGAGGAAGCGCTTGACCGCCCGGATATCCCCTTTGTCCACCACGGCGGCATGGGAATGGATATAGCGGGCGCAGACGCCCACGGCCGCGGACGGGACTCCGGTGCCCGTTTTATGTACGGCGCCGGCATCGGTTCCCCCCTGGGAGACAAAAAACTGGTACGGGATCCCCTCTTCCTCCGCCGTCTCCACCAGGAAACGGCGCATGCCGGAAAGCGGCACCATGGACCGGTCAAACAGCCGGATCACCACCCCTTTTCCCAGTTCGCCGAAGCCGTCTTTCACTCCCGGTGTGTCTCCAGCGGGACCCGCATCCACGGCGAAGAAGACATCGGGCTCGATGGTTTGCGCCGCCGTCACGGCCCCCCGGAGACCCACTTCTTCCTGCACCGTGGCGCCTGAGTAGACGACGTTGGGGTGCTCCATATCCGAGAGATCTTCCAGGAGTTCCAGCGCCATTGCGCACCCGAACCGGTTGTCCACGGCTTTCGTCATCAGACGGCGGCCGCCTTCCATCTCCACCAGTGGGCAGACGGGTGTAATGGAATCCCCGGGCCGAATCCCGGCGGCTTCCACCTCTTGCCGGTCATCCGCTCCGATATCGATGAACATGTCATCGATCTCCACCGGTTTTCTCCGGGTTTCTTCTTTCAATAGATGGGGCGGCACCGATCCGATCACTCCCGGAATCCGTTTTCCGGTCCGGGTCACTACTTCCACTCGTTGGGCCAGCATCACCTGGCCCCACCAACCGCCGAGAGTCTGGAATTTAAGAAAACCATCGTCGGTGATCCGGGTCACCATGAATCCGACTTCATCCATGTGGCCGGCCACCATCACCCGCGGGCTCTCTTTCGTCCCCCGCTTCACGCCGAACAGGCTGCCGAGCCGGTCACGAACCATCTCCTTCGTGTAATGTCCGATCTCTTTTTTCAACGCCTCACGGACCTCTTCTTCCGCTCCCGGAACCCCCGCGAGCTGCGTCAGTTTCTCAAAACGTTTCCAATTCATGCCTCACTTCACTCCAACCATGATTATGTATGGGATTGCTTCGGGTTGTCCTCGGATTCCCGGGCCTTCCACTCCCGGTAACGGCGGTGGACCGTCGCCCGGGAAACGTCGTAGCCGAACCCCTGCAGGGTGGCTGCAATCTCCTCAAATGTCAGCTTCTTTTCTTTCAGGGCGAGGATCTGTTCCATCGGGACGTCTTTCCGCGAACGGCCGCCCTGGCCTTGGTTTTTCAGGTTCCGGGCCGGATTGAACCCTTTTTCCCGGACCGCCCGGCGCATCCCCCAGGAAATCTTTTGCCTCATCCACTTCCGCTGCAGTTCTTCCACCTTGGCCATGATGTGCAGAACCGTCGACTCCCCCGCTTCCAACTCCAGCTCCCCGCCGGATTGCAGACTGTAGATGCGTGAGCCGGAGCGGGACAGTTGGTGGACCACCGCCAGTTTGGCTTCCCCCCGGCCCAGCCGGGTATCGTCCTGAACCAGGACGGCTTCGGCTTCTTTCTCCCGGACGGCATCCAGGAGGCGGCAGAGACCTTCCCGCTCCAGCTGGAACCCGCTGTGTCGCTCGGTGATGACTTCCACCACTTCACAAGGGAGGCTCTCGGCCCACGCTTGAAGATCCGCCACCTGCCGCTCCAGGCTGGTTTCCTGTTCCCCCCGCCGGGTGGAGACCCTGGCGTAAATGATTCCCCTCACCTGTTTTCCACCCCCTCTCAGGGCTTGCCATATCGATCGGCTTCCGGTATATTGATAGGTTGGAGGAGTGATACTGGTGATTACCGATGAACTGATCCAACGGATCAACGAACTGGCCCGCAAACAGAAAGCCGAGGGACTCACTCCCGAAGAGAAGAGCGAACAGCAAAAGCTGAGAGCGCGGTATCTGAAAGGGATTCGCGGCGCGGTGAAAAACCAGCTGGACCGGGTCCGCTTCGTTGATGATGTGGATCGGTCCTGAGGATGCCCCTTTCATTATAAACAAGTGTCCGGGAGAACGAAATATGAAAGACGGAAAGGGCCCTTGACGGGGCCCTTTTTTTGGTTTCACTTCATTAAACGCTTCAGCTTTTCCCGCTCCCGCTGGATCCGCATCTCCAGTTCCAGCCGGACGGAGGGCTCTGCCTGCTCTTTTTTTCGTTCCCATTCCTCCATTTTCTCCGTGATTTCCCGGATCTGATCCATTCGGGTCATGATCTCCTCCTGGCCGTGGGCCAACGGCTCTTCCCATTCGAGGTGGATTTCCACGGAGCTCCCGGGCCCGATGTTTACCGGAGCCCGTTCAGCGATCCGTTTCTGTGCCTTCCCCGTCACCTCAAACCCCGTTTTTGCTTTCACGATAAAGGGGTGCTGCCATGCCGGGTTTCCTTGCCCGTCCCGGATCCGCACCTGAACGCCCCATAACTTCATACGATTCCTCCTCTCTGTTGTTCCGTACCTTGGTTTTATCATTTCCTCTTTTGCGGGCAAATGCAACCATCCGGATTCTGATTTTCAATTATTCAGTTTCTATCACAGACTGGTTATTGATAACAATAAGTTAGTAATATATAGTAACAGGTGGAGGCAAAATATTGATATTTGAGAGGCGATTCTTGCATGTTGCCCTACAAAGAGCTGGCCCGCATGGACAAATTGGTTCACGAACCGGCCCGTCTCTCGATCCTGACCGCCCTGTCCGCTTGCACTCTGGCTGAATTTCTCTTTTTACAGGAGTTGACCGGACTGACCAAAGGAAACCTCTCCAGTCACCTGGCCAAGTTGGAAAAAGCCAATTTGGTGGTGATCGACAAGCACTTTGTGAGAAAAAAGATCCCCCAAACCACGATCCGGATCACGGCGGACGGACGGTCCGCGGTGGAGCGACACTGGCAACAACTCGCTTCCATCCATGAAGCCATCCGGAAACAAGGCGCCCATGTCCATTTATCCGAATCCAAGTCGATCCAACGTTAGACAACCCTTTTTCCTATGAGCCTCTTTTGCCCCCTTCTGTTCCTTCACCCAAACAGACTCTCATACCGTGTCATAACCTATGGGAGATAGACTGTCTGGGAAGGAGAGAAGATCCCTTGTTTCCGATCGAATTGGGAAAATTGGCCCGTGTGATCGGTGGGCGGATTGTCCGCGGAAACCCGAACCTGAAATTGAAACACGGATTGTATCAACGGACTTCCCCTCTTCCAAACCACGGAGTTGTTTTTTTGCGACTCAACACCCAAACAGGAGCAAAGGAACTTCAAAGGTTACAACCAAAGCCGACCACAGCCGTTGTGGTGAAAAAGGGATTGGAACATCGTGTTCCCCGGACATGCGCGGTCATTACAGTCCATCATGTGATGAATTCGGTCAGAAATCTGATCCGTCGGGAACGTTCCCGTTCACGCGCCGCTTTCATCGGAATCACCGGAAGCTGCGGGAAAACCACCACCAAAGAGATGACAGCCGTTGTTTTGTCCCGCCGTTTCCGCACCTTGAAAACAATTGCCAACTATAATGTCGCGTCCATGCTGCCCTTCAACCTGATCCGACTTCGACCGGATCATCAAGCGGTCATTCTTGAAATGGGAATGTCCAGTCTGGGAAACATTCGACGCCAGTGCGAAGTGGCAAAACCCCACATCGGAATTGTGACAAATGTCGGGGTGGCTCATGTTGGAAGCTTGGGAGGAAAGCGTTCCAACGTGGTCCGGGCAAAACAGGAACTGGTGGACGGCGTGAGGCCGGGAGGGACATTGATCATCAACGCGGACGACAAGGGGACACGGAAACTGAACACCCGGCGTTTTCGGGGCAAAATCATTACGTACGGTGTCCGCAACCGTGCCCACCTGCAAGCCGGTGACATTCAATACACCCGTCAGGGGATGTCGTTCCGGGTCAAAAAAAAGAAGTACGAGATTCCCCTTTGGGGCGAGCACAATGTGTACAATGCCTTGGCTGCGATTGCTCTGGCCCGTCATCTCGGAGTCCCGCGGCGGGAGATCCGGAAAGGGTTGAGCCGTTTCCGACCCCCGAAAATGAGATTGCAGCGGAGCCGGGGGATCAAAAACTGCCTCTTGATCAATGACGCATATAACGCCAATCCGAATTCCATGATCGCCGGACTGAAAGTATTGAAAAAAGTCGCAAAGGAAAAACCCAGTGTGGCTGTTTTGGGAGATATGGCCGAACTGGGGCGCCTGTCCAAAAAGGGACACCGGCGGGTCGGGAAGAAAGTGGCGAAACTGAATCCCGATTATCTTTTCACGGTGGGTCCAAAAGCAAAAGAGATCGGAAGAGCCGCCATTCAATCCGGTTATGCCCGAAACAAAGTTCGTTTTTGCCAAAACAGACCTCAAAAAGTGGCCAAACGCATCAAAAAGAAAGTCCCTCCAGGCTCGATCCTTTATTTCAAAGCTTCACGGAAAACAAAATTGGAGCAAACCGTAAAGCTTTTGAAGAAGTAGTGTCAAACCCGGTCGGGAATCTGTCCCAACCGGGTTTGACATAGGCTCAAACAACAAGTATAATGAAATGGAAATTGAATAGGATTCTCTTCCTGTTAAAGGGGAGTAGCTGATACAACAAAGTCGTCATTACGGGATGCGTCCCCGGCTTTGTTGGCAACCTTCGTGTTGTTGGCAAGACCTTTACCGTTTCTTTGTGGTGAAGGTCTTTTTATATTACCTGAAAAGTGAGGTAGAATCATGGCAGAGTATCTATCATGGGAATTCCTTCAGGCCCTCATCTCCATTATCATCATCGATCTGGTGCTTGCGGGAGACAACGCGATCGTCATCGGAATGGCAGCGAGAAATTTGCCCAAGGAAAGGCAAAGGTGGGTCATCATCGGGGGAACAATGGGCGCTGTCGTCATCCGGGCCCTGGCCACTCTGGCAATCGTATGGCTGTTGAAGATCCCCGGCCTCCTGTTGGTCGGCGGGCTCATCCTGATCTGGATCGCCTACAAACTCCTGGTGGATGACAAAGGGCACGAAGATGTCAAAGCCAGCAACAACATGTGGGGAGCAATCGGGACCATCGTTGTGGCCGATGCGGTCATGGGGCTGGACAATGTCCTGGCCATCGGGGGTGCCGCCCACGGAAATTACATCCTGGTGGTTCTCGGATTGCTGATCAGCGTGCCCATCATTATCTGGGGAAGCACCATGATCCTCAAGTGGATGGAACGCTATCCCTCCATCATCTACATCGGCTCCGGCGTGTTGGCCTGGACCGCGGCCAAGATGATCGTGGATGAGCCGTTTCTGAAAGAAATTCTCGAGGGGGAACCCGCCATCCAATGGGGGCTGGTCCTGCTGATCGTGGCCGGGGTTCTCTCCCTCGGCCGTCTGACCAAGAAAAAACAGGCGACACAGACCTGACTTCCCATCCTAACCCGGCGCCTCGGTGCCGGGTTTTTTTGGGCTTCCTCCTTCGTGCCGGGCCACTCCCTTTCGGAATAGGATGTGTTGAGTATCCGACTCGATTACCGAATGGATGGAGGAGGCGGTTCCAACGAAACCCGTCACCTTATCAAACTGTGCCAAGATCATGGGCGGGTCTTTGATTCGCGGAAACGGCGGAAGCATCCTGCGGACGGCCAACCTGGGGAAGCCTTCCTCCCTCAGGAGAAACCAGATCTACTTTTATTCCACTTCCCGTTCCCGTGAAAAGCAGCTCGCCGCGCTGGCAAAGACCCCCCCCGTCGCCGTGGTGTTGCCCGAAGACGTTCCCGCCTCATCTCTCCCGGGAGAGAGTGCCGTGATCCGGGTAAAGAACAACAAACGGGCCATCTGGCGGTTGGCCAATTGGAACTGGAAACATCACTCCCCCCGTGTGGCCGCTGTCACCGGAAGTGCCGGAAAATCAACGACCACGGCCATGGTGGGAACGATCCTGAAGAAAACCAAAAGGGTGGTTCACACAACAGAAAACCTGAACACCTTCAGCTTCCTTCCCTCCTATCTCCTGCGGCTGTCCTCCAAGGACCAGGTGTTATTGCTGGAAATGGGGATGAAGTCGCTGAACAACATCGCCCGCCAATGCCGGGTGGTGCGTCCCGAAGTGGGGGCTGTCACCAATGTGGGGGAAGCCCATGCGGGAAGCCTCGGCGGATTGGACCGGGTGGTGAAGGCCAAACAGGAGCTCATCGATGGACTCCGGAAGGGCGGGACCCTGTTTTTGAATGCGGACTGCCCGCGTTCCCGACGGTTATCGACCCGCCGTTTTCAGGGGAAGGTGCACACCTTCGGTATCCAACATCCCTCCGATATTCAGGCCAATCATCTCCGCTACACTCCCTTTGGCATGAGTTTCGATGTGAAGATGGAAGGAAAACGGGGAACCTTCCGGATTCCCACCTGGGGTGAGCACAATGTTTATAACGCACTGGCCGCCATTGGGATCGCCCGGGCATTGGGGATGGATTTTTCATCGATCAAACGGGGGCTGGAACGGGTAAAGCTGCCAAAAATGCGACTCCAGCGACTGGCGGGAACCCGGGGACGGGTGTTGATCAATGATGCCTGGAACGCCAATCCCACCGCCATGAGAGCCGGTTTGACCGTGCTGAAACATCTGTCCGGAAAACGCACTTCGGTTGCCGTTTTGGGAGACATGCAGGAACTGGGCAACTATACGTGGACGGCCCACCGGCAGGTCGGCCGATTCGTCGCCCGCATGAACCTTGACCGATTGGTCACTTACGGACGCGAATCCCGTGAAATCGGAAAAGCGGCCGTCGCCGCCGGAATGAGCCCGAAACGGGTGATCCACTTCACAAGCCGCGAATCCCTGATCCGTTATCTGCGGAACACCCCGCCCCGTTCCATGATCTACTTCAAAGCGTCAAGAAAGCTCAAACTCGAGAAAATCGTCGATTCCCTCCGGTTTTCCTGAACCGAAGGGTTTCAACGGAAAAGCAGCCGGTGGAAATCGGCTGCTTTTCCCTGTGGGGTCAATTCATTTTGGACCTTCGGGTGGCTTCCGCTTCTTTCACCGCCTCGGAGGGAGTTTTCCCCACTTGAATGGCCATGGCGGCGGTCAGGGCCCCCTCCACGAAAGGGGCGTCAATGATGGTGACACCACAGCCTCGGGCGGTCAGCATCTCCGCTGCCATCTCGGCATTCATCCGGGCGCTTCCCATATCGAACAGAAGAAGCACATGCTCCCATTCGGAGGGAACCGCCTCTTCGATCGCTTCCGCCCGCGTTCCGAGTCCCCCTTCCCCGTCCCCGGCGGCAATTCGGATGGGCACGTCCCGCGCCATCGCCGATATCAATTCATGGGTTCCCAAGGCCAACCGCTCGCTGTGTGACACCAACAATAATCCGACCTTATCTTTCACGGCCGTTCCCTCCCCGGGAAGAAACGGTTTGGTGGAGAGTTTCAAACAGCAGGACCGTGGACTCCGCTCCGGGGTCCCTGTGACCGACACTGCGGTCCCCCAGATAAGCGGCCCTCCCCTTCAATGCCCGAAGGTCCCGGATTGCCTCCGCTTTTTCACGGGCCCACTCGAGAAGGTGTGAGGTCCGGACAGGCTCCCCCGCCCTCTTCTCCGCCGTCTCACTGACAACGGCCCAGACATCGTACATGGTCTTTTCCCCGCCGTTCACTTTTCCCCGTTGTCCGATCCCTTCGGAAGCTGCCTTCAATAACGCGGGCCAGTCGTCATGACCGATCTCCTCTTTTCCTTTGAGGAACATGGACATGCGCAAAAACGCCGTTCCGTACAGAGGACCGGAAGCGCCCCCCACCTTGGAGATCAGTGTGCGGCTGACCAAGAGAAAAACTTCCGGCAATCCGCCTTCAAACGTCTTCAACTGATTCCGGACCTCCTTCCATCCCCGGGCCATATTTGCCCCGTGGTCCCCGTCTCCGACGGCGGAATCCAGTTCCGTCAGCCAAGCCTTTTTTTCTTCGATCACATCCGCATAACGCTGAAACCAACCGGCCACGTCCTTCGCGTTCAATTCCCGCCCCTCCTGATGGTCACACTATCCGCCGGTTGGGCCAAAAGCGCTTCCAATTCCTCATCCAATTGGAACAGCGTGAGGGAAAAACCCGCCATGTCCAAGGAGGTCATATACTCACCGACCCAGGCTTCCACCATCTTCATCTCTTTTTCTCTGAGACAAGCCATCAATTCTTTGTGGACGACATTCAGCTCCATCAGGGGAGTGGAACCCATCCCGTTCACCATGACCGCCACGCGGTCGCCCGCTTTGAAAGGAAGATCCTCCCGAATCCGGTCGAAAAGGGTTCGGACAAGCCGGGAAGCGGGAAGGAGTTTGGTTCGCTTCACCCCCGGTTCACCGTGGATTCCGATTCCGATTTCGATCTCGTCTTCCTCCAGCGTAAAACTGGGCTTCCCCGCTTCGGGTGGGGTGCAGGGAGTCAGGGCCACCCCCATACTGCGGATCCGGCCGATCGCTTTTCGCGCCGTTTCCTTCACCTCCGGCAACGTTGCCCCCGATTCCGCTTTGGCTCCGGCGACTTTGTGGACAAACAGAGTGCCGGCGATGCCCCGGCGTCCGGTGGTATGGGTGCTGTCTTCCACCGCCACGTCATCGTTGACCACGACGGAATCAACTTCGATCCCTTCCGCCGCGGCCAATTCCACCGCCATTTCAAAATTGAGCACATCACCGGTATAGTTCTTCACGATACAGAGAACCCCTTTTCCGCTGTCCACCGCTTTGATCGCTTCCAGGATCCGGTCCGGGGTGGGAGAGGTAAACACCTCTCCGGCTACGGCGGCATCCAGCATCCCTTTCCCCACAAAACCGCCATGGGCGGGCTCATGGCCGCTGCCTCCTCCGCTGACGAGACCGACCTTCCCTTCCACGGGGGCGTCCGTCCGCAGGAGCACACCGCTCTCCTTGATCCCTCGAAGACGGTCGGGATGTGCCAGAATCATTCCCTCCAACATTTCCTTGACAATCTGTTCGGGCTGATTCATCACTTTTTTCAACAGAGATCCCCCTTGGATAGACGTGTTCCATTCTGTTAACGGGATATGGGACTTCTTCTTCCTCAACCATTTCAATTCCTCCCGCCTTTGGGGGCTCCGTCTGTGGACGATTCCGATTTTGCATGTTTTTAAGTTTGTGTTACAAACAAGTTTATTTTATTTTTTGCAAAAAAATCCCCGTCTCGCGACGGGTCAATAACGGATTTGGTTCAAAGCGGAATACAACTGATCCAGCGAGTGAATGGAGCGTTCGCGGCAGACGTTGAGCATCCTCTCCCAGAGGAGGGCGGTCATCCAGGCGTCCCCGTCGGCGGTGTGACGGTTTTGAATCGGAATCCCGTACTGTTGGAGCGCGGAATCGAGAGAGTGGTCGGGCCAGTCGGGATGCAGGCACCGGGCGATTTGCCAACCGTCCGGAATTCGGTGGGTCAGTCGGCTTTTCCAGGTTTTGCGGAGCGCTTCCCGGATAAACGCTGCATCGTGTCCCGCTCCGTAGGCCACGAGGGTGCTCTGCCCGATGTAGTTCAACCAGCGCTCCAGCGCATCCGCCGGCTCCGGTGCCCGGGATGCCTCTTCCTGCGTGATCCCGGTGAGGAGGGTGATCTCTTCCGGCACCGGTCGTACAGGCTGCACCAGGGTGTGAAACCTTCCTTCCTTCCCGGCGATTCCGCCCTGGACCCGGACCGCCCCGATGGAGAGGATTTCGTCTCCCTGATGGGGACGAAATCCTGTCGTTTTCAAGTCGAAGATCACAAACGGAACCTCTCTCAGCGGGGTCTCCAAAGGGATCCGGGCAGCGAGGGGATGTAGGCTTCCTTTCGAAGATCGGGGGTTCCGGTCAGTCCGGAAATGGAGGCCCCTCTTTCCCGGACCCACCGGAGAATCGGGTGGTTCCAATCCATCAACCGGTTCCCGGCCGGTGACAGAGAATTTCCTTCCAAATCTCCCGGGTCACCGTCATGGCCTTTTTCAACTCCTTTCTTCCCCCCCCGGGGTAACCTTCCGGGATCGAGATGATCGCCCGGATCGCCGGCGCTGTGGATGCGAAACCGCATCTTGAGAAAAGCCTCCAGCGCAAAGAGAGCCGACTCCGTCTTCTCCACCGACCAACCCAGGCGGCCTCCGGTCCCCCGGATCCGTTCCGCCGTGGACACCGATCGGATCCCAAGAGAGAAGGCGTACCACCAGCGGCAGATACCCCCCCTCTTTCACATCCACCTGACCGGTGTGGGCTGCGGGCAGCTGCTCGGGATACCCGTAGCTGGCGCCCCAGGCGATGGCCAGGGATACCGCCGCGAAGGAGAGTTGGAACAGATAGGAGATCTCCAGGGGAATCTCCCCCGTTTCTGCGGGAAGGTCCAGAAACCAACCGGTGGTTCCCACCCACGGGTTGCCTTCGCCAAAGGTCAAGCCGTATCCGAAAGCCCAGAAGGCGAGCGCGGCCAGGGAAAAACCGAGGATTTGCTTCCCGGCAACATGGCCGGCGTTTTTCATCCGGGTGGACCCGGCTTCCAACAGCGCGAACCCCGCCTGCATAAAAATCACCAGGATCGCACACAACAGGACCCAAACCGAATCCAGTGACAAGACCACTTTCTCCAACAACGATCCTTCCCCTTCTTATGTTAACTTTTCTAACATTGACTTAACAATATCACATCACCGTCCGTTTGAAAAGACATTATGTTAGATTTCCTGACAAAAAATCACCCGCCCTTCGGGGCGGGTGTTCCGGTGTTCTATTTTGGCCCGGAGTGTTCCATTTCTTGCGGACGCTTCCGTCATGGACTCTGATTGACCCAGTTGTAAAGGGAAAACTCTCCCGTCTCACCTTCTCCTGCCGATCGTTCCGATTGGTAGAGAATTCCCTTGGTGCGAAATTTCCGGGAAAATTCGGCCGCTTCTTCCGGAGTCTGCACCCCGTTTCGTTGCCATTCGAGAAGAATGCGGTCGATGTAACGGCAGCTCGGTTTGCCGCAGAAAACCGCTTCCCTGAGAGCGGCGACAATCAGGGGCTCCGGGTGCTTGTCCTCATCCAGCCACTGGGTGAGGGTTTCACACTCCATCGGTGAAAGCGGACGGCCAAACTCCCTTTCGAATAGCTGGAACAGATTTTCGTAAGCTTCCTCAACGGAATCATCCGGCTCTTCCGGTTCCCGGTCCAGACAGGCGGCAGCCAACTGCTGCAGGAGAGGGGAAATGGAGTACTGTTCACTCCGGATGCCCCCCTCCACGGTCTCTTCAATGGACAAAAAACCGTTTTGGACCAACGTCTGCAACCACTGCACAATCTGGTCCGCAGAGACGCTCATTCTCTCTTCCAATTGGTTGACGGTCGGGAAAGGAACCTCTTCTTTTTCCCGGAACACGATGATATGTAAAAGCAGTATGACCTGTCCTTCGTTGAGTCCCAGCCGCTTGTATTCCTTGAACAGCACGACCGGAAAAGCCGTCGATCCCTGCTGCAGAACATCGACCAGAGCGGAGTGCGGCGACATTTTTCGGTCCATCTTTTTTCACCTCAATCCTACTATAGCAACCACAGATGCGGAAAAACAGACTTGAAAATAAGAAGAGCATCGGTCTCCCACCGATGCTCCGGGATGTTTGTCAACCTTCTTACGGATACAGCCGGTTCAGCATGCGCGGAAAAGGAATGGTTTCCCGGACATGATCCAGGCCGGCAATCCAAGCCACCGTCCGCTCCAGCCCCAGACCGAAGCCGGAGTGGGGAACCGTTCCGTACTTGCGGAGATCCATGTACCACTCGTAATCTTTCCGGTCAAGCCGGTGCTGGATGAAGCGCTCTTCCAACAGCGCCGGATCATCGATCCGCTGGCTTCCCCCAATGATTTCCCCATACCCTTCCGGCGCAATCAGATCGGCACAGAGCACCACCTCCGGCCGGGACGGATCGGGTTTCATGTAAAACGCTTTGATGTCCGTGGGGTAATGGGTGATAAAAACCGGCCGATCGAAGGTTTCCGCAATCTTCGTCTCGTGGGGCGCTCCGAAATCCTCTCCCCATTGGAACTCCATCCCCTCCCGGTTCAACAGTTCCACTGCTTCGTCGTAAGTGATCCGGGGGAAGGGGGCCTTGACGTTTTCAAGAGGAGCCGTGTCCCGTCCCAAGGTCTTCAACTCCGGACCGCATTCCTTCAGCACGTGCTGGACCACATGGGAGAGCATGTTCTCCTGGATGCGGAGGTTTTCCTCGTGATCGACGAAGGCCATTTCCGGTTCGATCATCCAGAATTCGATGAGATGACGGCGCGTCTTGGATTTCTCCGCCCGGAACGTGGGGCCGAAGGAATAAACCCGGCCCAAAGCCATGGCTGCCGCCTCCATGTAGAGCTGTCCGCTTTGTGTGAGGTAAGCATCCTCGTCGAAGTATTTCGTGTGGAACAGGTTGGTCGTCCCTTCGCAGGAGGAAGGGGTAAGGACGGGCGGATCCACCAGCGTGAAATTTTCTTTGTCCAGCCAGTCCTGGATCGCCCGCGTGATCTCCGCCCGGATGCGGAGGACGGCCCGTTGGCGGGGAGAACGGATCCACAGGTGCCGGTGGTCCATCAGGAACTCCACGCCGTGTTCCTTGAGAGAGATGGGATATTCTTCGGCCTTCTGAATCACTTCCAGCGAAGTGATATCCAACTCGTACCCGCTGGGAGCACGCTCATCGGCCCGGACGGTCCCCTCCGCATAAAGGGAGCTTTCCTGAGTCAGGTCGGATGCAGCTTCCCATATGTCCGGGGAAACTTTGCTTTTCACCAGCACTCCCTGAATGAAACCGGTTCCGTCCCGCAACTGCAGAAACTGGATTTTCCCGCTGGATCGTTTATTGTAAAGCCAGGCGCCCAACCGCACGGATTCTCCGACATGGTCGGATATGTTTCCAATGGTGGTAAGCACGTTCTAACCTCCATCCCCTTGTTGACCAGTCCATTATATACTTGTCCGGAAACCGGAGTCAACGAAGCCTGAACCCGTGTCAATCGGGGGTTTTCTGCCAATAATAAACGGGAGAAGGGGGGCTTGTCACATGAAACGTCCGGTTTTGACGCTCTTGATCCTCGTTCTTTCCCTCTGGACCTCCGCCTGCCTGCCGTCGGCTTCCTGGCGGGTTTCCAAATCCGGGGAAGAGCGGCAAACAGACTCCACTTCTCCATCCACCCGGCTCCGTTTGGCGGTGGTCGGGGACATCATGATGCACGCTTCCCAGATCCGCTCCGGGAGGCAAAAAAACCGCACCTATGACTACAGCCCCTTTTTCCGCGAGATCAAGCCTTACCTGGAACAGGCCGACCTCGCCCTGGGCAACCTGGAAACCACCTTTCCCGGAAACCACCGCTCTCCTTACACGGGGTATCCGCGGTTCCGTTCCCCCGACGCCCTGGGCATTGCGTTAAAGACAGCCGGCTTCGACCTCCTCTCCACCGCCAACAACCACAGCATGGACGCCGGAGAATCCGGTGTGGTCCGCACTTTTCAAAAACTGAAGGAGTGGGGGATTCAACCTGTCGGCACCTCCGCCGGAAACCGCCGTCAATCACCTGTGCTGGTTAATAAAAACGGACTCACCCTTTCTTTTGCCGCCTATACATACGGAACCAACGGAATTCCGATTCCCCCGGGGAAAGACCATCGGGTCAACCGGATGGACGAAGAGAGAATTCGGAAAGACATACGGTTGAGCAAACGGCAGGGTGCCGACTATGTGATCGTGCTGCTTCACATGGGATCGGAATACCAACGTCAGCCGAACCGGGAACAACAACGGTGGTTCCGATCCATCCTGAAGAGCGGAGCGGATGCGGTGATTGGTGCACACCCCCATGTCCTGCAACCGATGACGCGGATCAAGATGGACGGCGGGGAGAAGTTCGTCGCCTACTCGATGGGAAACTTCATCTCAGATCAGACCCAACCGTACACCAACGACGGCCTGATCCTGTACCTCGATCTGGTGCGCGAAGGATCCAGCCAACCCGTCCGGCTTCAGAACGTCTCCTATGTCCCCACGTATGTGCACAAATACCGGCAAAACCAAGTGAAAAGATTTGTTGTCATTCCGATTGACCGGCGAAACGGCAACCGAGTCGTTCCTTCGTACCCCGGACTGAGCCGGATCTCACTGGAACGGACCTGGGAGAGAACGACATCCCTCATGTCCGCTTATGAACGCTTCCCCACCTTCTCACGGGAAGAGGGGGCTTCCCCCTGATCTCCATTTTCCGTCTATCCCTGGATGGACGGTTTTTTTGACGGTTTGTTGTTTGCGTAACAAACTTGTTTACACTTAAGCGATTTTCTTCCGCCATTTTTCATAAAAGAATCCCGGCGTTGGAAATGAACGCCGGGCTGTACCGCTGACAACAGCGGTTCGGACGAGGAGCGGTTACGGCCGGACACGGGTGGCTTTTACATATCCCCATTCCAGCCATCTTTCACTCAGATCATCGAAGCGAACACCACCCGGTCCGTACGTGTGCAGGATCTTACCGTCACCGGCATAAATCCCCACGTGTTCGATGCCTCGGTTGGGCTTGCTTCTCAGCTTGAAAAACAACAGATCCCCTTTTTTCAACTCGTTTTTAGGCACCTCCACCCCGATCTGGGCCTGAGGTTCCGCACGGCGGGGCAAATCCACTCCGTTTTTGGCAAAGACGTACTGAGTAAAGGACGAACAGTCAAACTTCCCGCTCTCCTCGTACTCCGCCCCGAATTGGTAGGGAGTCCCCAGATATCGACGTCCGGTCTCGACAATACGCTCGCCGAAAGCGTTCTGCTGCGGAGCGGGAACTCCCGTGCGATCATCAGCCTGATCCGGTTGGTTGACCATTTGCCGGGGCTGCCGGTTTTCCTGCCCCTGTTGGGACCCGGGCCGCATGCATCCGACCAATCCCCACACCAACCCCCCGGCGGCCATCAGTGCAAGCCCTTTCCATATGGTGCGCATCGCCTCTTCTCCTTTTTCGATAAAATCATGACGATCTTAGTATCCGATGGCACCCAAAAAATATGTGAGGAGATTCGGGAGCCGGTTCTGCTGTCCAAATGTTAAGATAAAAACAGACGGGGAAAAGGGGGAATGAAATTGGACTTGAAGGCGGAATTGCAACAATGTTTGAGAAAAGATCAGGTGACGGACAACGAAACGGTCCGGGAGCGCCACAGCCGGGACGAGTCCTATCATACGGCCCGTCTCCCCGACGTGGTCGTCTTCCCCGAAAGCCGGGAGGATGTTGTCCGGGTCATGCGTTTCGCCCACCGCCACGGGATTTCGGTGGTTCCGTTCGGAGTGGGCTCCAGTTTGGAAGGGCATGTAATCCCTCTCAAGGGGGGGATCACACTCGATTTTGAGCGAATGAACCGGATCCTGGAAATACGCCCCGATGATTTTCAGGTGCGGGTGGAACCCGGAGTCACCCGTTCCCAGTTGAACCGGGAACTGAAAAAATACGGTCTTTTCTACCCCGTCGACCCCGGCGCCGACGCCACCGTGGGCGGAATGGCGGCCACCAACGCCAGCGGTACCACCTCGGTTCGATACGGGGTGACCCGGGACCAAGTGTTGGAGCTGGAAGTGGTCCTCGCCGACGGCAAAGTGATCCGCCCGGGGGGGAGTGCGGTCAAATCTTCGTCGGGGTACCACCTGCCCGGCTTGTTTGTCGGCTCGGAGGGGACGTTGGGAATTTTCACGGAAATCCGGTTGAAAGTTCACGGCATTCCGGAGGAGGTGCTGGCCGCCCGGGCTTCTTTTCCCGGCATCGCCCCCGCTGTCCGGGCCGCGCGAGCGATTCAGTCCGCTGGAATTCCCGTGGCCCGGATGGAGTTGGTCGATGCCCGGGCCATCCGCCAAGTGAACCGGCACTTTCAAACCCATTATCCCGAACAGGCCACTTTGTTTTTGGAATTCCACGGAAACGAAGCCGGCCTTCAACGGGACGCTTCCTTCGCTGAGGAACTCTCTTCCGACGAAGGGTGCGACGACTTCCTTTTCGAAACCGGATCCAATGCCCGGGCCCGGCTGTGGGAAGCCCGGCACCACTTGGTTTATGCTTTCCTCCACGGAATCCCCGGAAAAAAGCAAATGGTGACGGACGTATGCGTCCCCTTGTCGGCCCTCTCCGACTCCCTGGAACATGCCTGTCGCCTGATTGAAGCCTCCCACCTGACCGGTGCGGTTTTCGGCCATATCGGCGACGGCAACTACCACGCCCTTCTAATGATCGATCCGCAGGACCGGGCGGACATGGAAGAAGCGGCACGGATCAACGCAGCCCTCGTGGATCATGCCCTGGATCACGGCGGCACTTGCACCGGAGAGCATGGCGTGGGTTCGGGAAAGATCCGCTACCAGCGGCGGGAGCACGAAGAAGCGCTGGATGTGATGCGGGGAATCAAACAACTGTTGGATCCCAAAGGAATCCTCAATCCGGGTAAAATCTTCGGAGAAGAGTGACGGGTTCGGAAGCAACAACCATGAAAGCCCTCCCGTAGCTTTTACATCAAGCTCTTCTAGATCTGTCGGAGAAAGAAAAGGAGCCGGACGGCTCCTTTTCTCGATACCGATATTCGGATACGAAAAACCTGGTGTTCATGAATCCACTGGCTTCTCGGTCACGATGCATACGGCGTTGCCGCATTTGAACGGTCGGAATTCCCGTCAGATCCGGACAAAACCGGCTTCCTCCAGTTCGCCGCTCAGGCGATTTGCGAACGGGGTCGGATCTTCCGTATTCTTTCCCACCTTCTGATAAGTGATCGCCATTTTTCCACCTGTGACGACCCGGACCAGATTTTGATGAACCCGTGCCAACAACGTCACCAGGGAATGCCGTTCGGCACAAGAAAACGTTTCATGATCCTCCCTCCCTCTTAACTGAACCGATTAAACGAGGATCACGAGTTTCCTCTCCATACCGAGCATCGATCATCATAAAAACACCCTTTCAAAGTAGTTCCGTTCACGGGGTGTTTTCCCGTAGTGGAACTCCCCTCTCTCTGCTCCGACCACCGTGGCGGAAGCAAAACGCTCCATGTTTCTTCTCAAATATTCGCAAACATCGAAAAGTCAAACAAATCAAAGAAAAAAGGACGATCAAGGGTCCAAATGATTTGAATTTCACGATCACTCCCCCTCCTCACCATTGACCGAGCAAATAAATTAGATCATTATCTAATTAGATATTCAACAAAGAAAGAAGGAGGGTTCGTATTGCAAATTCAGCGACTGGTCGATTTTCACAAAGCCCTGGCGGATCCGACAAGGATCCGGATCCTGCTTCTATTGACCCGGCAGCCCCTCCACGGTCAGGCGATCGCGGGAAAACTGGGGATCACACCGCCCACCGTAACCCATCACATGGCAAGACTGCGGGAGGCAGGTCTGGTCCGACAGCGGCGGGTGAAGAACACCCAGTATTTCCACCTGGACCGTGATGTACTGAAACGGAAGAGCCGGGCGTTGCTGAACATGATGGAAGATCCGGGTCCGACGGAGCCGGACGCGGCCCGTTTCGAACAGGGGGTTCATCGGAATTTTTTCACCCCCGACGGAAAGCTGAAGCAACTCCCCGCCCAGCGGAAAAAACGGTTGATCGTTCTTCGTCGACTGGCCGGGTGTTTCAAAGGGGAAAGCGGTATTCGGAGACAAACATCAACCGGATCCTGAAACCGGTGCACCAAGACACCGCCACCCTCCGGCGGGAACTGGTGGCCCACCACTTTCTCCACCGGGAAGACGGGATCTATGAGGTCAACCCCCCGGAACTGTGGCAGGACCGAATCCAGGAGTGAATGATGGAACTGCCGGACGGAAGGGACATTTCATATTGTCGAATATCAAATGCGGATCACCGGGAGTGAAATGCCATGTCCGACCTTCCTGAAACAGTGGAACGCTGTCAAACGCCGCGCGGGGAAATGCAACTGCAGTGCCGGGGAAGCCATTACGAAATCATCAGCAACGGAACCTTTTTGATGGCCACCTATCAGGGTGATTCCGAAAAAGCTTTGGTTCGGTCCGCCCTGGAGCGTGTTCAGTGCCCCCGGAACCTTTTGATCGGAGGACTGGGAGTCGGTTTTTCATTGGCCGAAGCACTGACCGATCGACGCGTGGAACACGTGACCGTTGTGGAAATCGAGCCGGATATTGTCCGATGGAACCGGGATGTTTTGGCTCCCTTTTCAAACCATGCACTGAAAGATCCGCGGGTCCATCTGGTACAGGCTGATTTCATCGATTGGATGGAACACACAAAAAACACCTTTGATCTCATCTGCCTGGACATCGACAACGGTCCGGACTGGACCGTCGTCGACAAGAACCGCCGTTTGTATACGGAACAAGGGATTCGGCATTTGAAATCCCTTTTGCGACCCCAAGGCATCCTCTCGGTATGGAGCGCTTCACTCTCCAGAAGGTTCGTAAACTGCCTGGAGAAATTTTTTGAAGTGAAACTGGAATCGGTTCCTCATTTCAAGGGACAGCACGATTGGATTTATTTGGCCCGAAAAAGTGAAACCGCGGAATGAACATCCAACAAAAAACCCCTGCCCGGCGGCAGGGGTGTTCATGGTGGATCAATACAGGGACAGATATTGCTCCCGTTCCCAGGGGTGCACTTGGGTGCGGAACATGTCCCATTCGATTTCCTTGGCCTCGATAAAGTGGCTGAGAGCGTGTTCGCCCAGCGCTTCGACCATCACTTCGTCTTCCTTCAGCAACTCCAGGGCTTCCTTCAGCGTCGCCGGCAGGCTTTCGATTCCGGCCTCTTTCCGTTCCTCCTCGTCCATCACATAGATGTTCCGGTCGGTTTCCTTCGGCAATTCCAGCTTGTTCTTGATGCCGTCCAACCCCGCTTTCAGCATGACCGCCAGGGCCAGGTACGGGTTGGCGGAGGGGTCCGGACTGCGGACTTCGATCCGAGTGGAAAGACCGCGGGAAGCCGGCACGCGGACCAGCGGACTCCGGTTGGTGGGCGACCAAGCGACGTAGCAGGGAGCCTCATATCCGGGGACCAGCCGCTTGTAAGAGTTGACCAGCGGGTTGGTCAGTGCCGTGAACGCCCGGGCGTGTTTCAGAATCCCGGCCAAATAGTGGCGGGCGGTTTCCGAGAGGCCCAATTCGTCGGATTCGTCATAGAAGGCGTTCTCGTTCCCACGGAACAGGGACTGGTGGCAGTGCATCCCTGAACCGTTCACGCCGTACAGCGGTTTGGGCATGAAGGTGGCGTGCAACCCGTATCGGCGGGCGATGTTTTTCACCACCAGCTTGAAGATCTGGATGTTGTCGGCCGCAACCACCGCATTGGCGTATTTAAAGTCGATCTCGTGCTGACCCGGAGCCACTTCATGGTGGGAAGCTTCCATTTCAAAACCGAGTTTGTCCAGCGTGACCACGATGTCCCGCCGGCAGTTTTCGCCGAGGTCCAGCGGAGCCAGGTCAAAGTATCCGCCTTTGTCGTTCAGGTCCATCGTCGGTTCGCCCTGGGCATCCGTCTTGAAGAGGAAGAATTCGGGCTCCGGACCCACGTTGAAAGAGGTGAAGCCCATCTCTTCCGCTTCTTTGAGGACCCTTTTCAGAATACCGCGGGGATCGCCGGCGAAAGGCTCACCGTCCGGGGTGTAAACATCGCAGGTCAGCCCGGCCACACGGGAATCCTCCGTCCCGCCCCAAGGGTAGATGATCCAGCTGTTCGGATCCGGGTACAGGTACATGTCCGATTCCTCGATCCGGACAAACCCTTCAATGGAAGAACCGTCGAACATCATCTTGTTGTCGAGAGCTTTTTCCAACTGGGACTTGGGAATCTCCACATTCTTGATGGTTCCCAAAAGGTCGGTGAATTGAAGCCGGATGTATTCGACGTTGTTTTCCTCAACCGACTTCAGAATGTCCTCCCGGGTGAACGTTTTCGGCATGTGTGTGAGCTCCCTTCAAGAAGTGATGTGGAATTAATGAAAAAAACGGGACAACTCGCCTTGAATCAAATGGCTCCGATTCGGCTTGTAACTCAGTTCCGAAAGTTGCCGTTTCAAAAGCTTGTGGAGTTCGGCCTCCGACAGATCCGGTTTGACCGCTTTCTTCGGCTGCGGTTCCGGCTGGCTCTCCCGGGCCTGCTGCCGGTCTCTTTCCTGCAGCATCTCCTTGACACCGGCGATGTTGACCCCTTTTTCCATCAAGGATTTGATGTGTAGCAACCGGTCGACGTCATTGAATGAGAACAACCGCTGATTCCCCTTCGTCCGGGCCGGACGGATCAAGCCCTGCTGTTCGTAGTAACGAACCTGGCGAGGCGTCAGTTCCGTCAATTTGGTGATGATGCCCATGGAGAAAAGGGGCATGTTGCGACGAATCTCATCGCGCATCAGCAGTGCCTCCCTTGGTTGAACTTTGATTTCATTGTATGTTTGTCAGATTATATTGTCAAGCGATGTAAGGATTTTTTACAAAAAAGTGGGTCATGCCGGTCACCAGCAACCGGTGGACATGTCGCGCGCATTCCGGTTCCCACTCGGAAATGAAAAAAGCCGGTTTCCCACGAAACCGGCCTCAGACTGCAAGCCACACAAACCAGATCACCAGCCCCGTCATCAGGAGCCCCTTGACCAACAGACCGCCCAGAAAGCCCACCAAAGTCCCGTACCCGATTCGAAGGGCTTCCCGCCAGTCCTTTTTACGAATCCACTCCACCCCCACCACGGCCACCAAGGGCCCGACCAGGATCCCCAGAGGTCCGAAGGGGATCCCTGCCAGAGCTCCGGCCACCGCAGCCAAAACCGACCACTTGGAACCACCGTAGGTTCGCGCCGCGATCCCGCCGGCGAAATAGTCGATCAAAACGACCCCGATGGTGATCAACACCGCTCCGATCCAGAAGGGGGGATTCAGGACCTCCGGGTTGATCAAAAAGTGGTAAACGAGGAATCCGAGCAAAAGAAGCGGCGCATCGGGCAGGACGGGAAGCACCAGACCGGCAAACCCCAGGATAAACAACCCCACCGTCAATATCCACCAGATAAGTTCCATGTTTCCACCCCTTTTTTCATCGTACCGATTCCGAGGGAAACCGCCGGCGATGCTCCAGCATCCGATCCAACGCCGTCAAGACCCCGATTTTGACGTGGGAGAAGGTCAACCCCCCCTGCATGTAGGCCAGGTACGGCGGACGGAGAGGACCGTCGGCGGACAATTCGATGCTCGCTCCCTGGACGAAGGTGCCCGCCGCCATGATCACCGGATCCGTATATCCCGGCATGGGAGATGGCTCCGGACGCACATGGGCATCCACCGGGGAAGCGGCCTGGATCCCCTCACAGAAAGCCACCAGCAACTTCGGATCGGCGAGTCGGATCAGCTGGATGATGTCTGTACGGGGCTCGTCGAACCGAGGAGTGGTTTCAAAACCGGCGGCATCCAGAACGGCGGATGTGAAGACCGCCCCTTTCAGCGCCTCCCCAACGACGTGGGGAGCCAGGAAAAAACCTTGATAATAATCCCGGAGGTATCCGTGGGTAGCCCCTCCTTCCGCCAGAATCCCGGGAGCGACCAACCGCGCTGCGGCCCGGTCCACCCATTTTTTCTTCCCCGCGATGTATCCGCCGGACTTGGCCAGCCCTCCACCCGGGTTTTTGATCAAAGAACCTGCGATCAGATCCGCCCCCACGTGAGTGGGTTCCCGGTCCTCCACAAATTCTCCGTAACAATTGTCCACGAAAACGGCGGCGCCGGGACAGATTTCCCGGCATTTCTCCACCATTTCCCCGATTTCCTCCACACGGAAGGAGGAGCGCTCCGAATAACCCCTCGAGCGTTGAATCGCGAAACACCGGGTTCCAGCACCCGCTTCTTCCCTCACCCTCCGCCAGTCCACTTTCCCTTCGGGAGTCAGCGGAATCGCCTGGTAAGAGATCCCGTAATCAGCGAGGGACCCCGAACCGTCCCGACCCTTTCCGATCACTTTTTCCAAGGTGTCGTACGGGGGTCCGGTAATGTAGAGAAGTTGGTCTCCCGGACGGAGCACTCCGAACAGACAGGAGGCGATCGCGTGAGTCCCGGAAACAATGTGGGGACGGAACAAGGCTGTTTCTGCTCCGAACAGCCGGGCCACGATCGCCTCCAGTGTCTCTCTCCCCGCATCGTCATAACCGTATCCGGTGGATGATGACAGGTGGTGCTCCCCCACCCCCGCGTCCCGGTATGCTTCCAGCAACCGCCATTGGTGGGTGTCCACCCGGCTTTCGATGGATCGGATGACCGGATCGATGCGCAGCTGTGCTTCTTCAGACCACTTTTTCAGAATTCTGCTGTGTTTGAAATGCTCGTACACGTTACACACCATTTCCACTGCTGATATTATGTCATGACTGCTCACTAGAAGCGTTGTGAAAAAGTCCGTTGTCAAGCCAGGTTTTCTGTCCGATCTGTAGAATTCATTACAAAAGGATTGAACGGAACGGAGGAGATCT
>NZ_QBKR01000021.1 GCF_003054245.1 Melghirimyces profundicolus | reverse complement strand
GCACAAGTCTCGCCTGGGTCGCTTCTCTCCCCGGTCTCGCTATGCACTCACAGAGCACAAGTCTCGCCTGGGTCGCTTCTCTCCCCGGTCTCGCTGTGCTGTCCTGCAGAGATGGTTGCACTGTCCGCTCCGCTGGGTAGGACAGCAAAGTCGCTATTTTGGGTAAACGCTTCCCCTTTCTCGAAACGAACATTCAATCACAACGCTTCCAGGAACCAAACGGCTTCTCAAGGGAAGCCGTTTTTGACTGAGTGAATGAAACCGGAATTCACCCCGGGCGCAGTTGCCTGAAGCCCGGCCCCTTCGGCTATAATAGGGAGACGTGGAAATACGGCACGAGAGAAAAGGAGAGAACGATGCGACTCAGAAGGAAACCCCATGCCAAAGAAGCGGTCCGCAATCATCCGCGGGTGGTGACGGAACCGGAACGATGCCGGGGAAAATGGCACTCCCTTTTTGGAAACGACGGGCCGCTTTATCTTGAGCTGGGCACCGGAAAGGGACGGTTTTTGTCCCGCGTGTGTCAAACCACCCCGGAAGTCAACTGGATCGGGGTGGAACGGGTCGAGGAAGTCCTCCTCCAGGCACTCCGAAAAGCCGATGAATCCGAATGCGACAACCTTCACTTTCTGTGGATGGACGTGCACCAACTGGATGAAGCCTTTGCGGAAAGGGAAGTGGACCGGATTTATCTTCACTTCAGCGATCCGTGGCCCAAGAAGAGACACGCCAAGCGGCGTCTGACCCACTCTGCCTTTCTGGAACGCTACAAACAGGTGCTGAAACCCGGGGGCGAAATCCGGTTGAAAACCGACAATGAACCCTTCTTTGACTTTTCCCTCGAAGCGTTGGAAGAAGCGGGCTACCGCATCCTGGAGTCGACGCGGGACCTCCATCACAGCCCGTATGCGGAAGGCAACGTGACCACGGAGTACGAGGAGAAGTTCACCGCCAAAGGAATCCCGATTCACTATCTCCGGGCACGCCGCCCCGATTGACGATTGACATCGTTTCCCAAACAATATAATATGGTTCTGTATGGCTCAAACTGTTCCTTTCATAAAGGGAACTTGAGGATAGCTCAGCAAAAACCAGGTGATGGAAAGTCACCCTCACCGGCCCGCCTTCCGGGACAGCGGCTGTTCATTCCCGGAGGTGCCCCTCTTTTCGCCGCTATCCGGAAAGCGGGGGCAAGTTCCAGCGGGCCGGCATCCCCTGTCTTGCTGCATTTCAATTTTTGATGCAAAAGAAAGGAGCAAGTTTCGCTATGGCACGTTATACTGGACCTCGTTGGAAACTGAGCCGTCGCTTGGGGATCTCCCTCTCCGGCACCGGCAAAGAACTGAAACGGCCTTACCCGCCGGGGGAACACGGTCCCAACCAGCGGCGCAAGCTTTCCGAATATGGAATTCAGTTGCAGGAGAAACAAAAACTGCGCTTTATGTACGGAGTGAACGAAAAACAATTCCGTTCCCTCTTTGAGCAGGCCGGCAAAATGAAAGGGGTCCACGGCGAAAACTTCATGAAACTCCTCGAGTCTCGCCTGGACAACCTGGTCTACCGACTCGGCTTTGCCCGCACCCGTGCACAGGCCCGTCAGCTGGTCGTCCACGGCCACGTGACCGTCAACGGCCGGAAGGTGGACCGCCCGTCCTACCGCGTGAAACCCGGCGAAGTGATCGGACTGCGGGAAAAGAGCCGTAATCTGAGCATCGTCAAGGAAGCCTTGGAAGAACGTGACTTCCTGCCCGAATACCTGACCTTCGACGAGAACAAAATGGAGGGCACCTATACCCGCCTGCCGGAACGGGATGAACTGCCGGCCGAAGTCAACGAGCGTATGATCGTTGAATACTACTCCCGGTAATCGTCAAAACGGAAAAAACGGCCTTTGTCCTTGGGGGACAAAGGCCGTTTTTTATTGGGTTCATCCTCTTTTCATCTTGGCAAAACGCCGTTTTCCGACCTGGACCACCCGGCCGTTTTCCACGGAGACCCGGGTGTCGGCGTCGGACACTTTCTCCCCGTCCAGTTTGACCGCGCCCTGCTTGACCATTCGGCGGGCTTCCCCGTTGGAACTGACCAATCCCAGCAGGGTGAGCAAACGAACGATCCAGATCTTACCGTCCTCCAGTTCGGCAGCCGGAACTTCTTTTTCCGGAATGTCCTCGGGCAGCGCTCTCTGCTGGAACACCCGGCGAAAACGGGCCTCCGCCTCCGCGGCGGCCTCCGTCCCGTGGTACATCTCAACCAGTCGGCGGGCCAGCTTCATCTTGGCGTCCCGCGGATGGAGGCTTCCGTCTCCGATGGCGGCTTTCACCCGGTCCAGTTCTTCCAGGGTGAGATCCGTCACCAGTTCGAAGTACTTCAGCATCAGGTCGTCGGGAATGGACATGGCTTTCCCGTACATGTCATGGGGCGGTTCGTTGATCCCGATGTAGTTGCCGAGACTCTTGGACATTTTCTTGACTCCGTCCAAGCCCTCCAGAAGGGGCATGGTCAGGATCACCTGCTCCTCCTGTCCGTATTGGTGTTGCAACTGCCGCCCCATCAGCAGATTGAAGGTCTGGTCGGTCCCCCCCAGTTCGATGTCGCTTTCCAAGGCGACAGAATCGTAGCCCTGCATCAGGGGATAGAAAAACTCGTGGACGCTGATGGCTTGTCCGCTGTTGTACCGTTTGGCGAAGTCGTCCCGCTCCAGCATCCGCGCCACCGTCGTTTTGGCCGCCAGATCGACCACGGCTGCGAAATCCAGAGGACTGAGCCACTTGCTGTTAAAGTGGATCTCGGTCTTTTCCCGGTCCAGGATTTTAAACAGCTGCTCCGCGTAAGTTTGGGCGTTCCTCTTCACTTCTTCTTCCGTCAACTGTTTCCGGGTCTCCGACTTCCCTGTCGGATCCCCGATCCTCCCCGTGAAATCCCCGATAATGAGTTGGACGATATGACCGAGATCCTGGAATTGGCGCAGCTTGTTGAGCACCACTGTATGTCCGATGTGAATATCCGGGGCGGAAGGATCCAGACCCAGCTTCACCTTCAGGGGCTTTCCCGTCCGGATGGAACGGCGCACTTTTTTTACCAGGTCCGCTTCAGGGATGATCTCCGCTGCTCCCCTCCGAATGACAGCCAACTGCTCCTCCACCCGGCGCTCTTGTTCCGGGGTCAACGCGTTTTTCTGTTCCATTGGGATTCACCTGCCTGTTGTTTGTTAACATGTGTGTGTCGATTCACCATATATTGGGTCGGTGGATCGTGTTTTGCCCTGCGACCGTTGGCCATCCGGCAAGGAAGCGATGACGGTCCGCTCCGAATCTTCCCGTCGGGCAGGGGCAAATACCTTCGGATGCAACACAGAGAAGCTTTTGCCCCTGAACGCCCTTGCAGGCCGATTCTCCACTGGATAGGGTGGCAAAGATCACTCAGGCAATACACGACCCTCTTTCCGATATACCCGGTTATTGGATAATCAACAGTCCTGGTGTTTGTTAAAAAAGGCGATTTCTCCATAAAATAAACCTCGCCCCTCTTCGAAGGGACGAGGATGCCTCGCGGTACCACCCTTGTTGAAACCCGTCAAGGCTTTCCGCTCTGAGAATAACGGGTTTTACCACCCGCCGCTCCCCGGCTTTTGTCAGGGGCGGAGCTCCCAAGCTGTAATTCGCACGGGTCGGATCCGCTGGTTCGCACCGTCCACCAGCTCTCTGGGGGTATCGCCAAACCCGGCTACTTCGACTTGTTCCACACTTGTCGCATTTTTTGAGACCACTTTATCACAAACATTTTATCCAAAAAATCGGGGGTTATCAAGATGAAAGGTCAGCACCCGCCCGACGGACCGAAAACCCAACGCTTAACCCGCTTTCTTCGCCGCCTTTTCACCGCCGGTGTTCTGCTTTTAACGCTGCTTTTCTTCTTTACGGCGGCCGGATCGGGCGTGTTGGCAGGCTACATGGCTTCCCTGATGAAGAATGAGCCGGTTCGGAGTCAGGAAGAACTCCGACAGAAAATGAACAGCTGGACCCAGACCAGCCATGCGTACTTCAGGGACCACTCCCTCCTCGGGGACATGCGGACGGATGCCGACCGCAAATGGGTGAAAAAAGAAGAAGTCAGCCCCCTTCTGATTGATGCCCTGCTGGCAACAGAGGACCATGAGTTTTACCGGCACCACGGCATCTCCCCCCGGGGGATCCTGCGCGCGGTCTATCGAAACCTCGTCCGGGGTTCCGTCACCAGCGGCGGCAGCACCCTCACCCAACAGCTGGTGAAAAACGTGATCCTGGAAAACCGGGAAAAAGTCCTGGAACGCAAAGCGAAGGAAATTTGGCTCGCCCTCCGGCTGGAACGGATGTTCAACAAAGACGAAATCCTCACGTTCTATCTGAACAGCCTGTATTTCGGCAAAGGAGTCCATCACCGTAATCTCCTCGGGGTTCAGGCCGCTTCCCGCGGCCTCTTTGGAGTGGACGCCAAAGACCTCAACCTGGCCCAGGCAGCTTATCTGGCCGGTATGATCCAGCGTCCCGCCGCTTTGAATCCTTTCCACCCGGAGACCTTTGAAACGGGGCGGAAACGGATGGAAACCGTCCTCTCCCGCATGGAGAAGACCGGAAAGATCACCCCCGAAGCCCGCGCGGAAGCACTGGAATTCGACTTGAAATACTCCCTCGCCAGGAAAGGAGAGCCGAGCGCCTATTCCCGCCGACCTTTTCTGATGGCGGCCGTGGAGGAGCGGGCGGCCAAGATCCTGATGAAAGTTGAGGGGTTGGATGCCGGTGAATTAAGCCGACAAGGGCTTTACCGATCCACCCTGGAACAGTACCGAAAGAAGGTCCTGACAGGCGGATACCGCATCCACACCACCGTGGATCCCCACCTTCACCGGGCCGTCAACAAGACCGCCAGGGATGACCGTCTGTATGCCAAACCCATCACTTACACCGTAAATACGGGAGCCGGAAAAAAGAAAGTGGAAAACGCCCGGGAGGAGGTGGGCGTCACCCTGTTGGATGTCCGCACCGGAGACATCCTCGCCTTCGTCGGCGGTCGCGATTTCGAGCAGGGACAGACCAACCACGCCCTCAACACCCGGCGGCAACCCGGGTCCACCATCAAACCCCTCCTGGATTACGGGCCGGCCCTGGACCGGGAAACCGTCACCCCCGGGGCGATTCTGGTGGATGAACCCCTTGAGGCCCAAGGGCAAAACGGGGAAAAGAAAACCTACAAAAATTACAATGACCAATACCAGGGGCCCGTCACCGTCCGGGAAGCCCTGAAATGGTCCCTCAATATTCCGGCGATCAAATTGCTGCGGGAGACAGGCGTCCGGCAAGGCTTCGCCTATCTGAAGGCAATGGACTTTCCCATACATCCGATGGACGGGGAGGCATCGGCAATCGGAGGGTTTACCAGGGGGTTCACCGTGGAGCGGATGACGGCGGGTTATGCCATGCTGGCGAACGGAGGCATCTATCGAGAACCCCACCTGATCGATTCGATCGAGGATGCCGACGGCAAAGTGATCTACCGGTACAGCCCCCGGGCCAAACGAATTTTATCCCCCCAGGCGGCCTATCTCACCACCGATATGTTGCAGGATGTCATGAAATCGGGGACCGGCCGCTGGGTGGGGGCCCGGGCACCGGGGCACCACCTCGCCGGCAAAACAGGAACCACCCAGAAGGGATATGATGTCTGGTTTATGGGATACACCCCCCGGGTCGCCCTCGGGGTCTGGGTCGGCTATAATCTGAATCATCCCCTTCTCGACGACCGGAGGGCAAAGCGGGTCTGGTCCAGGGTTTTCCAGGCGGCCACCCGGACCCGGCCCGACCTGTCTCCCAAGAAAACGGCATTTGAAAAGCCGGAAGGGTTGGAGGAAGCCGAGATCTGCAATGTGACCGGGTTGCTCGCCACCGAGGAATGCCGATTGGCGGGAAACGCGGTCAAGGAAACCCTCCCCGAAGACGGAATCCCCGATGAAATCTGCCTCCTCCACGGGACCGAGCGGGTGGTGAAGGTCGACGGCAAGGAAAAGGTGGCTGATCCCCGCACCCCGGAGGACATGACAGAAAAGAAAACCGGCCTGCGGGTATCCGAAGAAGATCGGGAGCGCTATCAATATTACCGCGGAGAAAAACTGCCCGTGGAACAGGACAACCGGGTCAGCATCGGGCCCCCTTCCCCGCCCCGGGTGGAATCGGCACCGCTTCCCTCAGGGATCCGGTTGTCCTGGAATCACACCGGGGACGCTTCCGTGGTCGGCTACCGGGTGTACCGGGACGGGCAACTGGTATCGAGCTTCCCCCTCGGTGAAAGTTTGACTTACTCGGGCCCGCCGGGAAGCTATGCAATCCGGGCCGTGGACGTCGCCGGGCTGGAATCGGACGACGGGCTTCCCTCCTCTTGGCCACTTTCCCCTCTACCGAGAGCGGAGGTCGACAACGGAATGGACCGGTTGGAGTGGAACGCTGTGGAAGGAGCCACCGCATACCGGATTTATTTGGCACCATCCGCGGACGGACCGTACCGGCTGGTTGCTGAAACCTCCCCAACCCGTTGGGAACAACCCTCCCCCTCCGGTGCCCGCTGGTACCGGATCACATCGGTCACGCCCCGGGGAGAATCTTCTCCTTCGAAAAGCGTGCCCCCGAAAAAAGGGTTTCCTTGGTTTTAGAGCGCTTCCGCTTACTCGCTCACTAGAAACCTTGTGATTGAATGTTCGTTTCGAGAAAAGGAAGCGTTCACCCAAAATAGCGACTTTGCTGTCCTACGCAGCGGAGCGGACAGTGTAACCATCTCTGCAGGACAGCACCGGGGAGCGCAAGCGACCCAGGCGAGACTTGTGCTCTGTGAGTGCATAGCGAGACCGGGGAGAGAAGCGACCCAGGCGAGACTTGTGCTCTGTGAGTGCATAGCGAGACCGGGGAGCGCAAGCGACCCAGGCGAGACTTGTGCTCTGTGAGTGCATAGCGAGACCGGGGAGCGCAAGCGACCCAGGCGAGACTTGTGCTCTGTGAGTGCAGCCGGAGCGGCTTTGGGTAAATGCTGCCGCTCACTTTTTCACATCGCTTGTAGTGTTACTCCAGAAAAAGAAGGAACTGCAACGGTGCAGCGTCCCTCTTTTTTCCGATGGGAACCCTCGCTCCAACAACCGCAAAAGGCCAACTTCTCCAAACCGTCACCCTGAACACGAAAAAAGATGCGGCCCTGATGGGACGCATCTTTCCATCCTTTCTGGATTCAATCTTCCATCGTGGACAAATCCCCCGTCGGCAGATCCAGCTCCCAGGCCTTCAACACCCGGCGCATGATTTTTCCTGAGCGGGTTTTCGGAAGTTTGTCCTTGAACTCGATTTCCCGGGGGGCGGCGTGGGCGGACAGCCCTTCCTTGACGAAGACGCGGATCTGTTCCTTCAGTTCATCGGAAGGCTCGTGCCCGTCACGCAGGGAAATGAAGGCTTTGATGATCTCGCCGCGCACCGGATCCGGCTTGCCGATGACGCCGGCTTCCGCCACCGCCGGATGTTCCACCAGTTTGCTCTCCACTTCAAAGGGACCGACGCGTTCCCCGGAAGTATTGATGACATCGTCGATCCGGCCCTGGAACCAGAAGTAACCGTCTTCGTCCCGGTAGGCCGAGTCTCCGGAGATATACCAGCCGGGGATGCGGAAATACTCCTTGTACTTGGCCTCGTTTTTCCAGATTTTTCTCATCATCGAAGGCCACGGAGTTTTGATGGCCAGGTTTCCCATTTGGTACGGAGGCAACTCGTTCCCTTCATCATCGAGGATCGCCGCTTTGATCCCGGGGAAGGGTTTGCCCATGGAGCCGGGCTTGATCTCCATGCAGGGATAATTGGAGATCAGGATTCCACCGGTCTCTGTCATCCACCAGTTGTCGTGAATCCGACGGTTGTAGGTCTCCAGGCCCCAGCGGACCACTTCCGGGTTGAGGGGCTCACCGACACTGAGGATGTGGCGGATCTTGGAGAGATCGAATTTCTTGGCCACATCGGCGCCGGCACCCATCAGCATCCGGAATGCGGTCGGTGCGCTGTACCAGATGGTTACCCCGTACTTTTCAAGGGTGCTGTACCAATCTTCCGGACTGAACCGTCCGCCGCGGATGACGTTGGTCACCCCGTTGAGCCAAGGCGCGAAAATACCGTAGGAAGTGCCCGTCACCCAGCCCGGATCCGCGGTGCACCAGTATATGTCCCCGTGTTGAAAATCCAAAATCCATTTCCCGGTCATGTAGTGCTGGATCATGGCGTTGTGAACGTGGAAAACCCCTTTCGGTTTTCCGGTGGAGCCGGACGTGTAGTGCATGATCATACCGTCCTCCCGGTCCACCCATTCGATGTCCAGCTCAGGGGAAGCGGCCTCCATCTCCTTTTCGAAACTGTAAAAGCCGTCGTTCAGATCGTTCTCCTCCGCACCCACCAGGATGATGTGTTTCAGTGCGGGCAACTCATCCACCGGGACGCGGTTCAGGAGTTGGGGTGTCGTCACCAGGGCGACGGCTTCGCTGTCCTCCAAACGGTCCCTGACCGCCGCTTCCATGAACGCTTCAAAGAGCGGACCGACAATGGCTCCGATTTTGATCGTCCCCAACAGGCTGAAGTACAACTCCGGAGACCGGGGCATGAAGATAAACACACGGTCACCTTTTTTGACACCGATCTTCCTCAGGACGTTTCCGAAGCGGTTGGACTGCTCTTTCATCTGCTGGAAGGTGTACTTCTCTTCCCGGTTGGCGTCGCTGTACAACAGGGCGATCTGGTCCCGGCGCTGTGTCTCCGCATGCCGGTCGATCGCTTCATACGCGGCGTTCACCTTACCGGTTTCATGCCAGGAGAAGGCTTTTTCCGCTTCATCCCAATTGAAGTTTTTGTAGGCTTCTTCGTAGGATTTCAGATTGTTCCCTTCCGTCATAACTTTGATCGGTTCCGTCTGTTTCACTTCAAAGCCCTCCTCTTGTGTCAGGTTTTCTCTCCGGACCCGGCACGGCCGCCCGACAGTGATGTTTTGTCGGAGAGATGAATGTGCGGGGGTGATGAAAACGCCTTCAAAGGCGGGGACCCGAACCATTCGCCCATCGCTTCCGGGGCAGGGCCTCCGCTTGCGCAACATTCCATCACCCAGAATTTTTTAATGTTTTAACAATCTTCGTTTTCAATTGTATCAAAAATGTGACCATCATGCGAGGGTCCTGACCCCTCTCAGTCGACATTCCATATCGGGATGGTTCGGGAAGAATCTTGTGTTAAGATGGAAGCGAACATGTGCGAATCTGCGTTTGTAAGCGTTGTCACCCTGGCGATGCCGATGCTTGGACAAGGACTCCCGGATGGAGGTGGCCCCCGAATGGAGCATCGCAAGGAGTACCATCGGACCGTGCTGCAAACCGACACAGGGGAACTGACGGTGGAAGGACCCGTCTCCCCGGAACAGCTCCGGAAATACCCGTTTCACTCCGGACTTGTCGCTTTTCGGCCCCCCGATGAACAACGGGAAGCCCTCATCGGAATCTCCCGTCTCACCGAAGGCCGGATCATCGTCGCCCGAACGGAAAAGGAAATCGTCGGCTACGTCACATTCCTTCATCCGGACCCCCTGGAACACTGGTCCAGCGCCAACATGGAGGATCTGCTGGAACTGGGGGCCATTGAAGTCGCCGCCCCTTACCGCCAATACGGAGTGGCCCGGGCTCTTCTCCGGGTCACTTTCATGGATCCGCACATGGAAAATTACATGGTGTTTTCAACGGAGTATTATTGGCACTGGGACTTAAAGGGAACCGGGCTGTCCGTTTGGGAGTACCGCGACGTGATGGAGAAAGTGATGGGCACAGTCGGGCTGGAATGGGTCGCCACCGACGACCCGGAAATCACCGCCCACCCTGCAAACTGTCTGATGGCCCGAATCGGCAAAAACGTCCCGCTGGAATCGATGGAAAAATTCGACCGACTCCGTTTCCACTACCGTTTCCTGTACTGACCGTCCGTGTTTCAAAGGGGGAAACACCATGCGGGTGGAAGACATCCTGCACTGTGATGGATACTCCATCTCTTCCAATACCAAGATATTGAAAAAGCGGGGCACCGGGTGGTTTGGCCTCGGGAAATCCCCGCTCCCGACGGAGGGTTAGGATGAAAGGGACCGCTATTCTCATCCACAGCGAGGATTTTTTGTCCTACCGTTTCCGTGACAACCACCCCTTTAACAACAAACGGCTGGAACTGACCTTGGACCTGATCCGCTCCTTCGGTCTCCTGGATGAACAGAGTCTTAAGCCCCCCCGGATCGCTGAAGAAAAGGAACTTTCCCTCATCCATGATGCCGACTACATCAACGTGGTCAAACGGGCGGACAGCGGGAAAGTGTCTGCAGACCGACTGAAGGAATACGGATTGGGAACGGAAGACAATCCGGTGTTTCCGGGCATCCATCAGACGGCTTCCCTCATCGTCGGCGCCACGCTGGAAGCGGCAGAAGGCGTGATGTCCGGAAGATGGCTTCACGCGCTCAACCTCTCCGGAGGGCTGCACCATGCCCTGCGGGGAAAAGCGTCGGGTTTTTGCATCTACAACGATGCCTCTGTGGCCATCGCCCACCTCCGCAAAAAATACGGGGCGAGAGTTCTCTACATCGACACCGACGCCCACCACGGAGACGGAGTGCAGTGGACCTTCTACCATGATCCGGAAATCCTGACTCTCTCCATCCACGAAACCGGCCGCTATCTCTTTCCCGGAACCGGCGGCGTTTACGAACGGGGGCACGATGCGGGACTGGGGGCTTGTGTCAACGTCCCGCTGGACGCCTTTACGGAAGACGACTCTTGGCTGGATGCGTTTCGGAAGGTGGTCCCCCGGGTGGCCCACGCCTTCCGGCCCGACGTCATCCTGTCCCAGCACGGATGCGATGCCCATCGGTACGATCCCCTCACCCATCTGTCCGCCACGATGAACATCTACCGGGAGATCCCCCGGATCATCCGGGAACTGGCCCATGAGGTTTGCGGAGGGCGATGGATTGCAGTGGGCGGCGGGGGATACGACATTTGGAGGGTGGTGCCCCGGGCCTGGACTTATCTGTGGGCGGAAATGGCCGGGAAACCCCTCGGGGAAGAGAAGCTCCCCGCTTCCTGGCTGGGCAGGTGGCAGCCGAAAAGTCCCGTTCCCCTGCCCTCCACCCTGCACGACCCCGAAGGGCTCTTCGAACCGATCCCCCGGCGCGGGGAGATCACACAGAAAAACCAACTCACAGTCCAACAGGCACTCAGGCTTTCCAACCTGATGAAATGATGAACACCGGCCCAGGCAGGGCCGGTGTTGGTTTATGGGAGATCCAAACGTGTCAGACTCCCGTTATGAATGGAGGTGGTGACCTTGAAATTGCCTGCCGAAGACAAGGGAACCCGGATCATCAACCCTCCCGCACATACACTTTCCGGTCCGTCAATTCTGCCATATCGCAGAGGCAATCCCGGAGGGAATGTTCCTCCGGGAACACCGCGCGGTAGACAGTGCCGCTCAAGCTGACTTCCACTCCCTCCTCCTGAAGCTTCCGGGCCAGATCCTCTTCACCCGGTCCCCAGAACTCGAGAGAATAACGGGGGGCTTGTTCCTTCGACATGATTCCGCACCTTTCTTTTTTCTGATAGGATACGAAATAAGAACCTTCCCTATGCGGGGAAAGAAGACGTTCACTTGACCGTCTTACCAGGATTCAAAAACCCGCCCATCCCTTTGGTAAGGGTTGGGCGGGGTTCCATGTGTTCAAGGTGGGTGTGATAACCCTTTGTCAAACGCTTCTTATTGGTTCCATCCGCTTGAATGAAAAATCAGTCCGTTGAATCGAACACCTGATGCTTTTTCAACATCGCTTTCACGATCCCGTTGGAACAACGGGCGGCGCGGGAGGCGAACTCGGTGAAATTGACGCCGGCGGAAAAGTCGGCGCGGTCCGACATCGATCGGATCACCACGAAGGGGATGCGGTTCAGGTGGCAGACGTGGGCGACGGCCGCTCCTTCCATCTCGACGCAGGCACCGCCGAAGGTTTCCCTGAGCTCCCTGACCTGCTCCGGATGGGCGATAAAACGGTCCCCCGACAATACCTTCCCCCGGATCGCTTTCCCCTCCGTCCACGCTTCGGCCGCCTCCATCGCCAGACGAATCCACTCGGGATCCGCCTGGAAAACGGAGGTCTCCTGAAACGGGATCGTCCCCTTCGGAAAACCCAGGGGGGAAGCGTCCACATCGTATTGGACACAGGTCTTGGACACCACGATGTCTCCGATGTCGAGAGCGGGATCCAATGCCCCGGCCACCCCCGTAAAAATCACCGTCCCCACGTCAAACCGGTCAATGAGGAGTTGCGTGCAGACGGAGGCGTTCACCTTCCCAACCCCCGACCGGCAAACCACTACCGGTGCTCCGCTGAAAGACCCCCGGTGAAAAACGATTCCCGCGTACTCTTCCCTTGCGTTCTCCTCCATCTCTTCCAGAAACAGGGCCACCTCTTCAGCCATCGCCCCGATCAGCCCGATCGTTTTTCCCATCGGCTTCCCCCCGGGGTTCAGATTTCCTTCAGGCGGGTCGAGTCCCTCAGTTCCAGCCGGTACGGAAGGACCACCTGGTCTTCCTCAATGGTTTCTTCATTCATGTACTTGGTCAAGAGACGCATCGCCACCGCCCCGATATCATACATGGGGACGGCCACCGTCGAAAGGAGCGGGCGGACCTGGGAAGCGAGGGGGATATTGTCGAAACCGATGATGGAGACGTCCTCCGGCACCCGTTTACCGAGATCCTGGACGGCGTGGATCGCCCCGACAGCCATTTCGTCGTTGACGGCGAAAATGGCCGTGGGTGCTTGTTCCGATTCCAACAGCTCCCTGGCCGCATCGTATCCCGAATGATAACGGTAATTTCCGAGACGAACCCGGTCTTCGTCCAAGGACATGCCGTTTTCCTCCAACGCTTCCCTATAACCTTGGTACCGGGGATACCCGATCAGAGGATCGGTTAACGGACCGCCGAGGAATCCGATCCTCTCATGTCCTTCCCGGATCAGAACATCGGTGGCTTCCTTGGCCGCCTTCACCTGATCGATGGTGACAAAGGGACGCGCATTCTTTGCTTCATCCCGGGTGGCGGCCAAAACCACGGGAACATCGGTTCCGTTAAAGATCTCCCGGTGTTCATCGGTCACTTTGCCCCCGAGAAACAAGAGCCCGTCGACTTGCTTCTCCAGCAGCGCCTCAGTCAGTTGCAGTTCCTTCTCCTTCTTCAGGTCGGAGTTGCAGAGGATGATGTTGTAATGATACATTTTGGCGATATCTTCAATGCCGCGGGTCAGTTCGGCAAAGAAGGCATAGGAAATATCCGGAATCACCACCCCAACCGTCGTGGTCTTTTTGCTGGCCAGTCCGCGCGCCACGGCATTGGGTCGGTATCCCATCCGCTCGATCGCGTCCAATACCTTTTTGCGGGTGACCGGCTTTACGTTGGGGTTGCCGTTGACGACCCGGGAAACGGTGGCCATGGAAACCCCTGCTTCACGGGCCACATCATAGATCGTGATCGTCTCTTTTCGCTTGCCCATTTTTCACACCCAATTTTTGGTTTGATGGTTTTCCATTCTCCATTTGTATTAAGGATACGACAAATCCTTTAACCGTGCAAAGGGAAAGGGCTTTTCCGCCATGACGATTTTGGCTTTCCTTTCCATACGTACCCGTAGTCTGCCCGCCGGAGAAGAAAAAAACCGGCCTGTAAAAAGACCGGTTGTGGATCCTGTCCGGTTATCTCAGCATCGGTTCGGCCGGCTGAAGCAAACCTTGGTTCCGGATATCTTCCATGAACGCCTCAAATTGCGGGATATCCACTTGTTGGTTGGCATCCGACAGAGCCACGGCGGGGTCGGGGTGCACTTCCATCATGATGCCATCGGCTCCCGCAGCCAGCGCGGCTTTGGCCACCGGCAACTGGATGTCCCGGCGCCCCGTGGAATGGGTAATGTCCACGAAAACGGGAAGGTGGCTTTCCTGCTTCAACAGGGGAACAGCGGAGATGTCCAGCGTGTTCCGCGTCCATTTTTCATAGGTGCGAATCCCCCGTTCGCACAGCATCACGCGGCTGTTGCCGCCGGAGACGATATACTCAGCGGCGAAAAGGAATTCCTCCACCGTCGCCGACATCCCCCGTTTGAGAAAAACAGGGAGCCGGGAAGCGCCGGCCGCTTTCAATAGTTCGAAGTTTTGCATATTGCGGGCGCCGATCTGGATGACATCAATGGTTTCCTCTGCCAATTCGATGTCCGCCGGATTGACGATCTCACTGACCACTTTTAATCCGAACTCATCCGCCACCCGGCGAAGCATCCGAAGGCCTTCTTCTCCGAGCCCCTGAAAATCATAAGGAGAGGTGCGGGGCTTGAAGGCACCTCCGCGTATCAAACGGACTCCCTGTTGCCGGAGAGCGCGGGCGACTTCACGCACCTGCTCTTCCGTTTCCACCGAACAAGGTCCGGCAATGACGGTTTTTCCGGGGCCGCCGACGGCGACTTCCCCCACCTGGACGACGGTGTCTTCCGGCTGCTGTTTCCGGCTGACGAGGAGTGCTTTTTTGTGGTTTTTCTGCTGAAGGTCGAGGGAAGCTTTGAAGATCTGTTTAAAGAGGTGGCGGATGGTATCATTATCAAACGGACCAGGATTGGATTTCGTGATTCTCTCCAGCATGTCCCGTTCCCGTTCGGGATCAAAACGGTGGATCCCCTGTTTCTTTTTCACTTGACCGATGGATTGCGCCAGATGGGCTCTGTGGCTCAGAAGCTCCAGAAGCTTCAAATTGACCTCGTCCATCTGTGCCCGCAACCGATCCAGTTCATGGCTCATCTTCAAAACTCCCCTCCTGAATTTTTAACGCATATTATATCGAAAAGAAAGCATCCTGTCAGGGGATAATTTTGGAGCCGTTCATGAAAAAAAGGCCGGGTAATCGGCCCTCTTCATTGAATCGCAGGCGTTGTGGCGATCTGATCGTACCAGTGGGAGATTTTTTTCTCGTTCTCCGGAAAAGAAAAGGTCTCGAAACGCGTTTTTTTTCCCTTGGTGAGAATCACGGACATAGGGAAGCTCAATTTTTTGAGATGGCTTTGATCCGGGGACAATCCCGAGGCCGTCAGGATGGTTGCCAAGGTCTTGTCGTCGGGGACCCGGACAAAGACAAATCGCTTGATCTCCTGGAACCAGGCCGATTTCTCCAGGAAAAACGGCATGGCGCTGGGATAAACCAGGGCGGTTTCCCCCTCCAACTCCCCCGTCAGTCTACTGGGGCTGATAATGTTTACATAGTCATTCTCCGGAATGTGCAATTTCTCAGCCTGGGTGGCCAGCACCATCATCTTCTGGTGAGTCGCCGCGGCAGGAGCCGTGCTGCTCGCCATTTCATTCACTTGGGTGTTGCGGTGTTGCAGAATTCCGGGGACAAAGGCCACCAAAAATGCGATGGCGGTGTAGACGGCTGCCCATTTGATCGCGTAATTCGCCATGGTCACAGGCTTGGAAGGTCTCTCCGCATGCTTTCGGATCTCCTCCAAGGAGTGAACGAGGGCGATCATCTCCTGAAGGTGGCTGCGGCAATCGTCGCACTCCGCCACATGCTCCTTCAGCCGCCTGTGGTCCGCCTCGTCTATCTCCTGGTCCACATAGAGTTGGATCAGGCGATCCATATCCTTGCAAGAAGACATCCATCGATCCCCTTACTTTTTGGAGAGTCGTTCTTTTAACATCTTCCGCGCACGGAACAGTTGCGTCTTGACCGTCCCCTCCGGAATGTCCAGAGCTTCGCTGATCTCGGAGTAAGAATACCCGCGGAAATGCCGGAGAACCACCACCCTCCGGTAAATCTCGGGAAGGTCGCGGATTTCGTCTTTCACCTGCTCCAGCATCATTCGTTGTTCCACCTGCTCCTCGACGGAGACATTCACGGAATGGGGGGGTTCTGATTGTATAAACGCATCTTCCAAGGCAACCATCTTCAAACTTTTTTTCCTTTTTTGGTCTCTGAAGCGGTTGGTCATCATGGTGCGGAGCCATGCCTTCAGCGATTTCTCGTAGACGTACTTATTCGATTTTCGGTGGGCCTGCCAGAGCGTTTCCTGCATCAGGTCTTTCGCGTCTTCGGTGTTGCCCGTCAGGCGATAAGCAATATGATAGAGATAACGCCGGTGCTCCTGCAGACGCTCGAGAAATTCATCGGTCATGGATTTTCTCTGTGTTTTATCAAAACTCATGGAGATCCTCCTGCTCCCAGTCGTCGTTTTTTCTCCGACCTGCGGTCGATTGTTTCTCTCATGATCGGTTGATCCAATCTAAGATACAGGAGAACATTTTCCGGCGGAAAGTACAACCCCTTCCAAGACGTAATGGATGGACTGCAGGCCCATATTCTTTGGTTTCCTTTAAGATATAAACGGATATGCAACTAATCTCCCAGAAGATACACACCTGCCATCACCAGAAGAATTCCGCAAACTTTGGTAAATGTTACCGTCTCCCCAAAAACCACCACGGAAAGGAGAAACGCGAGGACCGGAAAACTTCCGACCACCGGCATCACCCGCCCGACATCTCCAAACTGAAGGGCTTTGAAATAAAAGTATTGGGCCATCATCACTCCGAACACACCCCCCAATAAGACATACACGATGCTCCGGAAATCGGGGATGCCGATCGGTTGCTCTTTGGATAAGAAAAAGAGGTAGACGGAAATGCCTACCGTCGTGACCGCCGCCCGCAGAAAAAGGGCAATGGAGGGATCCGTCCGGGCGAGACCCAGTTTTTCGAAGATGGGTGCCACTCCGAAGCTGAGCGCCGCCAACAGCGCATAGATTATTTCTCGGTTCATCCTCGACCCCCGTCCAGTCGGTTTGTTTCATATCTATGCGGCCTGGGACGGGGATAGACATGCCTTGGACTTAAAAGAAAACGGGACATTCCGTGAATGTCCCGGTCCCCTTCGTCAATCCGTCTTTCGGCCCCCGATTTCCACCAGTTTACTTTCTTCCGGTTCTTTCTCCCCTTGGGATTGGCTGTTTGGGAAGCCCCTGAGTTCAATCCATTTTTCCGACGCCGTCTCTTTCATCTCCCCCGCCATCCGGGCGAGATCCCCTGAGCGGTACCGGAAGGTTTCCTTTGCTTCATCCAGGCTTTTAAGAAGTTCTTCCCGCGTTTCACGTCCCGTTTTGGGAGCCAGCAGGAGGGCGGCGGCCGCCCCGATCATACCGCCGATCACTGCACCGAAAAAGGCTTTGCCTTGACCCATGGGATCAGCTCCTTTGAATATTATTTGACCCTTTTCACTTTTCCCTTATTCGACGACTTGTCCGATCGCCATTTTTTAAAGAGGTCCAAACCGGAACCCAGAAGGGCCGTTACATTCCCCAAACGTTCCTTCTGAGCGGAAGCGTTGCGGGTAATACTGGAGGATAATTCCTGGAGCCCATTCCCCATATTCCGGAGGGTCTCGAAAAATGAGTCGGCTTGCCGGGTCTTTTTGTGAACGTCTTCCATCAGTATCCGGGCTTCTTCCAAGGTCCGTTTGGATTGATCGGTCAGTTCTTCCAGTTTTGGGCGCACCTCGTTCAGAGTGAGATCCACGGAATCCAGGGTTCGGTTCAATTTCCGCAGGGAGATCACCACGGCCGTCACCAGGACGACAAAAGCGAGTGCGGCGACCGCCGCACTGAGCTGTAAAATCACGTCACCTCTCCTCCTTTTCATCCATTTTACATGATGCCTTCCAGCCGGCAAACACCGGCTGGAAATGCAAAACCCTACCTTTTCAATCCGTGGCCGACGGGGTAACGGCCGGGGATTTCCACGGGAAGTTTCCCCCGAATCGGAGTTTCGCCGACCAGGGCCTCCGCGGCGGCTTTCAGGGATTCCGGGGTGGCGCTGTAAAGCGCGAGATACGGGGTGGAGTCGGGCAACGCTTTCACCTCGTAGGGAGTGTCCAATCCCAAAGCGATCACCGGAATCCCTCCGGCTTCCAGTCTCCGGATGAGTTCGGCCTGTCCCTGGTTCGCTTCCGCCCGCGTGGTGCCGATGATTACGGAGTCCACACCGGCCGCCTGTTTTGTGACTTCCCGGATGTCATCGGGGCCGGGATCCGTATCCAGGGTCCGCACGCGGACGGAGAAGCCGAGATCGGAAAAGAAGCTTCCCATCGGTTCTGCCCCGACGGAAGAAACGACGAGGAGTTGTTTGGACTGAGACGGGTTTAATGGAAGCCGATGCTGCGGATCCCGCACGAGGGTGAGGGCGGCGCGTGCCGCCTGTTCCGCGGCGGAACCGTTCTCCTTTGTACCCACCCGCTCCCGGATGTTTTCCGTCGGAACCAAAGGCTGAGACGCCACGGAGGTCCCGCCCATCCGTTTCATCTTCAGGCGGAGAATCCTCCGGAGCGACCGGTCGATCCGCTCTTCGGAGATTTCCCCCTTGGCCACGGCTTCCCGCACGGCCCGAATGGAGGCCTGCTGCCGGGAAAGGTCGTGGGAAACAAGCACGATATCCGCCCCGGATTTGATCGCCCGAACCGCCGCTTCCTCGGCACCGAAACGGTCCACGATGGCTCCCATCTCCATATCATCGGTGATGATCACTCCCTTGAAACCGAGGCGTTCCCTCAAAAGACCGGTCAGCACTTTTTTGGAAAGGGTGCCCGGCAATCCGGGAGTCCCTTCGATCGCAGGGAACGTGATGTGTGCCGACATCACCGCATCGGTTTCATCGAGGACCTCTTTGAAGGGGACCAGTTCCACCCGGTTCAACCGATCGAGGGAGTGGGGAACGGCCGGAAGATCCACATGGGAATCGGTGGCAGTGTCTCCGTGTCCGGGAAAGTGCTTGGCCACCGTGAGGACTGTTCCGTCATGGTAGCCGCGGATCTGGGCGGAAGCCATCCATGCAACCAGCTTCGGGTCGCTTGCGAAGGAACGGGCTCCGATCACGGGATTTTTCGGATTGTTGTTCACATCCAAAACCGGAGCCAGGTTCATGTTAATCCCCATGGCCCGTAGCTCCGAACCCACCACCCGTCCGGAGAGACGGGTGATCGACGGGTCCCCGGCGGCTCCCAGCGCCATTCCTCCGGGGAATACCGTGACCCCTTCGCGCATCCGAACCACTTTTCCTCCTTCCTGGTCAATGGAAATCAGGAGGGGGAGTCCCAAAGAGCCGGACAGTGCCAGACGCTGCATGTCGTTGGTCAGCTCCGCCACTTGGCGGGGAGATTGGAGGTTTCGGTCAAACAGGATGACGCTGCCCACTTTTTCATCCCGAATCAGGGTTCGGATCTGTGGGTTCATTTCAAAAGCCGGCTGTTCCCCGTTATGGAAGCCGACCATGAACAGCTGTCCCACTTTTTCCTCCGGGGTCATTTCCCCGATAATCCGATCGATCGCTCCTTCGATCCCCTCTCTCCCCTTTGAAAGAAATTGGTCCGCCGAAGTCCCGGAATTCCCGGGGCGGGAGGATGGAAGGACAAGGATGGAGAAGGACAGGACCGCAATAAACAAACCCCGCAGGAAAGGGGCCAAACCGACCACTCCTTTTTGTTTTTCTGCGATGCTCACCTCTCTCATTATATCTTGGGGTCGGCCAGGATTTGAAGAAGATTGGAAGACCCGATTTTCCGAATCTTCAGCGGTGTGGTACGGAGGTTCTCCGCCCGTTATAATGGGGAAGGATATTATAGAAGAGGTGATCCCGTTGGAAGAGAAGAAGACGATCGTGGTCCTGGAAGGGGACCAGACCGGTCAGGAACTCCTGGAAGAGGCACTCCGGGTCCTGGACCCGGAAGTCATCGGTTTCGAGATCTCCCTGAAACACTTTGATCTCAGCCTGGAGAACCGCCGCAAGACCAAGAACGAAGTGGTGTACGAGGCGGCCCGGGCCATGAAAGAAGCCGGCTACGGCCTGAAAGCGGCCACCATCACCCCGGAAGAAAAAGGGGATGTGGGCAGCCCCAACGCCATCCTGCGCAAGGAGATTGACGGCAAAGTCATCATTCGGACCGGCCGGCGCATCCCGGGTGTTCGTCCCGTCGCAGGCGCTTTTGCCCCGATCTCGGTGATCCGAATGGCCGTCGGTGACGCCTATGGGGCCAAGGAATGGCGGGAAGGGGACGGGATCAACGAAGTCTCCTACCGGACGGAAGCCATCGACCGCAAAACATGCCGGGCCGTGGCGGAATACGCCTTCCGCCATGCCAAACGCACCCGGGGAAAAGTGTTCGGGGGTCCGAAGTACACGGTCAGTCCGATCTACGAAGGTATGCTGAAAGAAGAGATGGACGCCGCCAGCAAACGCTACCCGGAAGTCACCTATGAACCCCAACTGATCGATGCCACCTACGCCCTCCTGCTCAACAACACGGGAGACTCCCTGGTGATCCCCGCTCTCAACCGGGACGGTGACTGCCTGAGCGATATGGTCCTGCAACTCTTCGGGTCGATTGCCGGAGCCGAATCCATCCTGATGAGCTTCGACGACGATTTCAACCCCCGAGTGGTCATGGCTGAAGCCCCCCATGGCACAGCTCCCACCCTGTTCGGCAAGAACCTGGCCAACCCGATGGCCATGATTCTCGCCGCCGCTTCCCTTCTGTCCCACCTGGACATCGACCAGGCCTCCGTCGCTTCCCGGGCCATTTACGAAGCCACCATCGAAACGGTGAAAGAAGGACACCGGACCGCCGATCTGGGCGGCAGTGCCACCACGTCCGAATTCACCAACGAAGTGATCCAGAAAGTACAAACCAAGCTGGAAGTCTGGAACAGCCTTCAGATGTGAACCAGTCTCCGGCCCCCCGTCCCGAAGGACGGGGTTTATCTTGTTCAAAAGGATCGGAAGCTTCGGTATATTCTTCTTATCCATCCACAAAAGACAGGAGGGTGACACTTTGTCCGACAAGGGACGCTCCCCCCTCGAAAAACTGATCTACCGGGCGCCGGAAGGATTGCTTCTGGCGGGAATCACCGGGTTGGGTTATTTTTCCGCTTACATGAGTGACGTGGGCTACAAAACTTACTTCGGAATCCCCTCCATGTTTGTGGAAATCAACCTCAACTCGGTGGTCCTTTCCATTTGCGTCATGATCTTCACTCTCTTCATCTCTTATCTCTGCATTTCCCTCCCGGGATTCAGGCGCTACGGCCCCCATTTGTTTTCGGTGCTGATCCCCACTGTGATTGCCCTGATCATCGGCATGAAACTGAGTTATTCCCTCAGCCGGGAAAACTTCGGCCTCATCTTGTTTCTGTTTTTGCTCCACGCCGCCTTCCTGTTTCTCTTCTTTCATCTCGCCCAGAAGCAAAGGCGGATGACCAACGTGGCCGCCGTGACCATCCTGTCAGTGCTGATGATCTCCGTCTCCTACTTCAGCGGTTCCACCATCGCCAAAAACCAGGAATACTACCTGGTCTCCAACAGCAAAGACCCGCTGGTGGTGATCGACACCTACAAGGATGCGCTGCTGGTCGCTCCCCTCGACCCCGGATCCCGAACCCTGAAACCCGATTACCGCTTCATCCACTTGGAGTCCGATCTCAACGAGAAACTCCACTTTTCCATGAAAAAAGTGGGTCCCTTGATCCTACCGGATCCATGACAACCCGGAAATCCCCGAGGAAAGGCGATCCCTCCAGGGATCGCCTGCCGCTCAGCCCCGGTTTTCCCGGGGTTTTTCTTACCGTTTTTCACGAACCTTTTTCCCCTCTGCTTCCCATTCCCGGCGGATGATCTCGGCCAGCCTTTTCCTTTCCTTTTTCCATGCAGGCTTCTCCACTCCCAGATTTTCGGCGACTTCCTTCCAGGAGCCGTATTTCTCTTTGAGGGCCAATACCTCTTTGAAGGGTTTGCCGCCGGCTTTGGAGAGTACCGCGGCTTTGACCAGGTCGTGAAGGTCCGCACCCTGCGCCTTGCCCTGACGGACCACCTCTCCCGGCTCCGTCCCGAGATAAGCCGCCAACCCCCGGATGGTCCGTTCGGGATGCAGCTTTAGATGCCTCACTTTGGCCGTACGGCGGAAAAGCTTTCCGGCCTCCCGACGGAACGTTTCCTGAGGCACTCCGTAAGATTCAGCCACTTCCCGCCATCTTTTGTTTGTCTTGGCGGCCAGGACTTCCTCCAGGGACCGGCCGGCCGATTTGGCAATCACCGCAGCCCATGCCACATCTTTCGGCGCATGGCTTTCCAGCGCTTTCTGCACTTCGGCCTCATCGGTTCCCAGATAGTCGGCCAGGTGTTTTTGGAATCGGTGATAGGGTGATTCCGCTTTTGCTTCGTCCGGGCGTTCTTCCGCCGCTTGGACGGTCGGTTGTCCGGTAAGAGAGGGGGACGTGGCCGTTCCACCGAGCAACAGCCCGGTGGCCGCCGCCGCTCCCACGATGCCTCTCAAATGGAAATTCATTTCACTCACCCGCTTTCCTTGAATGGATCCTTAACATCCTCCCCTGAAGCGGCTGTTGTATACTCCGGCATGACAAAAACAGGAATGAGAGACTCCAAACCGACCTGGGGAGTGAAAAGCAAACTTGACAATCCGCCGCGGGTCGTCAAGGATGAAAATATCTCCAGCCGGAAACATAAGATTGGAAAAGGGGGCGTTGTTTTGGCGAGGAGCGGATTCAGATGGTTCCACACGGAGTTTGGGGGCCGGTACGGAAAAATAATCCACCCCTCCCTTGAAAAGGAGGACGGAAGGCCTCTCAGGGCGAAGCTCAGGAAAGGCAGCCTCTTGAAGTGGGAAATCCACCTGGAAGGGGAGTGGAGGTCAGGGGGGCGATCGGCCCGGGGGTGGATCCTTTACGGCCGGGAACGGTTCCGGTCCCGGGCCCTGGAAGTGGCCAAAGTACTGTTGCTCAACGCTTGGACGAACCACGCCGCTCCCTCCCGGCCCAACTCCCCCCCTCCGGATCCCACCTTCCACCTGTTCGGTACGAAAGGAGTTGAAACACAGATGATTCACGACTCCATGTTGGACCGACTCCGCGGTGTGTTCGGCCCCGACCTGTCGAAAGAAAAAATCGTGACGGTCCCCGAAGGTGTGGAAGAGGTCACCTGCCCCCACGTGGAGGAAGAGATCGATGTCACCCACACTTCCGTCAAACCCATCTGGAAAGAAATCCAAGTTCCCTTAAAAGAGTTTGCGGACCCGCCCTCCTTCCGGGCCGGCCGCTGCACCGTCTGTGGCACCGTTTATGCGGTTGGCAGGTGAACCCAGAAAAAACGCCGGGGAGCCCCGGCCGTTATGTACCCGTCGTTTTAATTGTTCACCGTTTCTTTCATCCCGTTCTCAATCCCCAGAACCACTTCCTCGAGGGGCATCCCGTCTTCCAGATAAACCTGGATCAACTCGTATACCAGATCGGCTTTCTCCTCCGGATATTGAATGGCTTCCAACAGTTCATTGAGGGGATCGAAATCCCGCGAAAGGATCTGCACACTCCCGGAGTTGAGTACTTCTTCCAGTTTGACGGTGGTTTGGTAGACCTCCTTGATCATGCGGAGGACGATCGACACCATCTGTTTCAATTGCGCATCCATCCGGTTTCCCTTCCTTTCGTGCCGGTGTGGTTAAAGCTTCCCGTGGGTGCAGTCGGGAAGGAATCCATTTTCAATAGGATAAATCCGATTATAATACCATTTTAAACGAGTTTGGAAAAATGAGAAGGGTTTTTTGCAGGATTCCCTGCAATTTGGACACACGAACAGCCGACCTCCGGGAAGGGAGGACGGCTGGGTGTGGTTTGTTTTTCTATGCAGAACCGGATGGTCAGAACGGTGGGTCCATTTGTCCTTGAAAAGGTCTGTCAAAGGCGGCGAATAACTCCTGCATGCACCGGTCGTACCGGCCGGCCAGCTGCCGCACCACCCTGCGGTCGCGGCAGACCCTCATCGCCAGCTCCAAACCTTTCAGTCGGTCAATCATATCCTCCAACGCTTTCTTTCCTCTGATTGCTTTCATCACCGAGACCCTCCTTGCGGCCTCTGTTCCCCTCTTCCCCTTCAGAGAAACTTCCGCGGATTTCAGCGAAGCGGATTTTGTTGTTTTCACAAAAAAGACCCGGCAACGGGCCGGGTTCCCGGGATTCCTTCTCAATGGTAAACCGGCGGTTTCGGCCCTTCCGGCCGCTGGGGGAAGGTATCCGGAGCAGAGGTGAATTCCCAGGGATCGCGTTCCTCCGTCCAGGCGAGGTGTTGCTCGTCGCGGGGATGACCGGCGTAGTCCACCCCCAGGATCCGGGCCAGCTCCCGGTCCAGGGAGACGAGGTCGCTACGGTCGACCTGGCTCAGGTCTGTCTTCCCGATGGCATAAGCCACCATTTTCATCTCTTCCACGCAGGATTTCAGGAACTTGGCCAGATGTTCGGCTCCCTGCTCCACGTCGAAATCTTCCTTGAACCTTCCGTGGTACAAAAGCACTTGAACCGGGGGCTCCAGCGGGGAGGCGATGTTGAATTGGGTGTGAAGCATCCCCACGAGGGCGATCGACCCGATGTATACGGCATCGGCTCCCAGGGCCATTGCTTTCAGAAAATGGCCCGGCGTGGTCAGCCCGCCTGCCGCGATGACCGACACCTCCCTTTTAACCCCTCGCTTTTCCAAATGACGGACCGTTCGTGCCAGGGCGTGCAGGGTGGGAAGCCCCAGATCGTCCTGAAGGATGGTGGGCCCCCCGTGGGTCCCCGCCTCGGCGCCGTCCACCACGATGTAGTCGATCCCGCCTTCCAATGCCACGTCCAGCTCCCGTTCCAGATAGTGCCCGGCGCAGGTTTTCAGCCCAACCGGCACCCCGTAGGTTTCACGCAGGTTGCGGACCAGGGGCGGAAACTCCTCCGGGCTGTTCACACCCTCAAGGCGGGTATGGATCGGGGCGTCTTCTCCCTCCGGAATTTCAAACCGTTTTCGGAAAGATTCATCCATCTGCCAAGAGCTGCTTCCCATGGGTGCGGCACCCTGGGCTCCTTGTCCGAGCTGGATTTCAATGGCGTCCAGCTGGCGCAAGGATTCGGAGTCGTTCAACCAGCCACCCCGGTTGTACTGTCCGATGAAATACTTGGCTTCCCGGCGCTCTTCCGGGACCAAGGGGGCTTCTCCCGAGTTGGTGGCCGTACCCGCCAGGGACGCACCCCGGGCCAGCCCCATCTTGGCTTTCAGGCCGAGGGCTCCCCCGTAGGACATGCCGGAGATCAGAATCGGAATCTCCAGTTTTAAAGGTTTTTTCGCCCGGGGACCGATCGTGGTCCCGGTGCGGATCTGGACCCCGTCCTGGGTGGGCATCCGGTACAGATGGACCGGATTGAAACTCAGATGGTTCCAGGGAGACCGAATCACCGGACTCCCCAGAGGACGGGAGATCGGCTTTCCCGACTCCGCTCGCATGGTCGCTTCGATGATGGCACGGGGATTCAGTTTTTGGGCGATGGTGACGAAGGAGAACAGGTTCTCCGTGTAAGGATCCTGAATCATTCGGTCCAGCATGGAGTCCACCACTCCGTTGGTCACCCTTTTGACCAACCAAGAAAACATGTTTCCCCCTCCTTTCGATCCGTTCTCTTCCCTGTCATCGACGATCTTTTTGATGCTTGTCCCCGCCCAGTTCGGGCTGCTTCAACGCCTGCTGTTCCCAGTGAAGAATGGCGCTTTCAATTTCCTGTTGCCCCGCCACCGGCGTCTGAACCCATCCCTTCTGATGCATGGTGTTGAACAGGCGGGTGTGAAGTTCTTCCGTCTCCGTGTGCATCCGGTGCATCGCTTCCCGGAGTGCACGATTGGCACAGTAGCTTTCCGTATGTGAGTACGATTGTGTCAGCTGTTTCTCCATCATCAACATATCCTGCGCCATTTCCCTTTCCAAAAGACCCATCGTGATCCCTCCCGGTCACTGCTTGCGTTCGGCGTGTTTACGTTCCCGTCCGTCATGTCGCCGAAGTTCTTTCATCATCCCCCGGATGTGAGCCCGGTGAAGCTCCGCGGCATCACGAAACCATTGTTTCATTTCGCCACTTTTGCATTGCTTTTCATACATTTGGCATTTGCGAACGGCCAGCGCCTCCGCGCCGATCAGATCCTGCAAATGCAAAAGTTCCATCTGCGTTAACTGTTCCACCGCACACTCCTCCTTCTTCCAATCGTTTCCGGCATAGTATAGATCATTTCAGGCGGGATTATCACAAGGGATTTCTCTTCAATCAAAAAAACCGACCCCAAGGCCGGTCTTATTTTTTTCGTTTTTTCGGTGCTTTTCGTTTTCCATGCAGGATATCCATTCCCATTTGCGGGTTTTTCCGGACGTTGTCCGCAAAATGTTCCAATTCCCCTTTTTCCACATCGGCTTGAGTCACTTTCATCAGATAGTCCAAGACCGCCGGCATTCCGCCCCTTTCGTGGGCCCGCCTGGCCCCCGCGAGAATTTGGTTTAATTGCTTTTCCGTCAGGACATTGTGACCGAGAACGTTGTTAATCAGTTGGGCCATCTCTTTACTCGAAGGACCTTTGTTCGCCATCCTTATCCCTCCGTTGAGATCTTGATCTCTTCACCTTATGCCGGCGCAGGGACCCGGGGGCGGGCTTTCGTCCAAAATTCCCGTTTTTGGGCGGACAATCTCCGGCAAGGCGGGAGGCCGAACGGATTCCACTCCGATGGCATAGATTGTACCAAAGGGTCCCAGAAGCGTTGTGATTGTGCGACCCCACTTCGATGAAAGGAGGACGTCACTCCCATGATTGATCCCTGGGGCTACTACGGCAAATATCCCGGCGGAGGGCTGCAACGACTCCTTCTGTTCCTCCTTGTAATTCCGACCATCTTCTGGTTCGTCGGCGCTCTGTAAACCGATGCCTTTCTTTAATTCGCCTACCCCGTGATATCCGCCTGTACACATCCCTTTCTGGGTGCATAGGTTGTAGCAAAAGAGCGGAGGAGGGGAAATATGTCAGGCAAAGGAGACTACCGATTCGGACTGGGGCGTTTATTGCTCTTTCTGCTGGTGATCGCTACCATCTTCGCACTGCTTGGTTGGTGCTGGTAGGTTCATGGCAGAGTCCGGCAGGTTCACGGCAGGGTTGAGAATAGTAAAATTCCCTTTTATGGCGGGGCATTTCGGGTACCCGCCCATTTCAATCAAATGAAAAGGGGGGGTTACGAATGTCTGGCTACGGTTACTATGGATTTGGGCTGAGACGCCTCCTGTTGTTCCTGCTGGTCATCGCCACCATCTTTGGCCTTGTCGGTATCTGGGGATACGGTTATTGATCCGGAACCTCACCTTCCGCAGGAAAGGGGTGTTTTCCATGAGATACGGATACGGTTACGGGTTCGGTCTGCGCCGTCTGCTGCTCTTCCTGCTGGTCATCGCCACCATCTTCGCCCTGATTCCCTATATTTGCTGATGCATTCCGGGCGATTCGGGTGAAAAGAAACACCTCTTTACTTTGAAAAGGAGGTGAGATAAATGGGCTACGGTTATGGCTATGGTTTTGGCCTGCGTCGGCTGCTTCTGTTCCTGCTGGTCATTGCCACCATTTTCGCCCTGGTCGGTGTCTGGGGCTATTACTAAATCCTTCTGCGAACCCCCGGCCCTCATCCGGGGGTTTTTCGTATGTCATCGACTGGGCTTCTACCCCAGTCTATGAACGCCCCTTTTGTCCCGTTCCAAAAACAAGCCCGCAACACCTTCCTTTTGTCCGGTTATCGACGGAAACCGGACACTTCCATAACCAAACGGGCAACCCGTTTCCGGGTTGCCCGCCGTGTATTCAATGCGCTTGGAATGCTTCTTCCAGTGCTGCTGTTTTAATGTGCCAATGGGAGGTGTGCCAAACCGGTTTCCGGTTTCGGAACAGGATGGCTTGGGGAGACTTGTGCTGCACCTCCAAATCCTCAGCAATCCGGTTGGACACTTCCCGGGATTCGATCACTTTCACCATGATATACTCCGCTTCTTCCGGCGCCTTGCCGGAGACAAACTCCCGGTATTCCTCCCAGGCTTCCGCGCTGACCGGACAGCGCGTGCTGTGTTTAATCACCAGAACCGGCTGTTCTTCGGAACGGCGGAGAGCTTGTTCCCACTCTTCCACTGTCGTTATTTCTTTCCATTGCGCCATTCATCCCACTCCTTGCACACGGTTACCAAGATCATACCGTATTTTCCCCGCCGGTGAAATCCCGCAAATAAAAAAGAACCCGTTTTCGGGTCCCCTGTTCGAATCACAACCGATGAAGCCGGGGCTTGGGATTTTTCTTGTCCAGCAGGCTGATGAGAATCCGGTATTCTTCCAGCAGCATGATTTCAAAAAATCTCATCTCTTCCCTCGTCTTGCGATTTTCCTCCATCAGTTTCTTCATTTCATTCTGGTTGGCCTCCAGTTTTTCCTCCAGCCGACGAATGCGCTCCTGAAGGGTGGACGAGTTCGGCTGACGGGCTTGGGCTTTGGCCGCTTCTTTGCTCAACACTTTCCATCTCGAGAAGCAAACGCTCTCGCTCCGATCCAGACGGTCCGCGACGGATGCGAAGGTATCGGCGCGGCTCATTCCCAGTTGCCGGCACTGGGTGACCCATCTGAGCAGCATTCGGTCTTCCTCGGGGCTCCAGGAACGGGACATCAGTCCTGCACCTCTTTCGTTTTCGCCATGCTATATGGTTATGATTCGACTTCCCGTTCCGACTGCGCTTGTGACCCATCCGGAGCATATTCCGCGTCGGTTGTATTTTTTTCCGAATCCCCTTTTGTTAACTCCAGGTCCCGAGCTGTCTGGAACAGGCGGAGAAGACTCGTGTATCGGTCTTTGATTTCGCTTTGAAAATTTTCGAAGGCCTTCCATTCCTTTGTCAGACGGTGATGTTCCGCTTCCGCATCTCCCAGCTTTCTCTTTTTTTCGTCCAACTCGCGTTTCAGTTCGGTAAGGTGCGCCCGGGTGGACCGGTATTCGGCTTCGAATTCTTTCAGCTGATGGATGACCTCTTTTAACGAGAAGGAGCTTTCCCGTTTATTTTTCAGCTGTTTGGCCACCCGTTCCTTTTTCGCTTCCCGAAAGGCTTCCGCTTCCTTCTTCCTGACGACGGCATTCCACCGAAACCCGCAGGCTCCCGGGGATCTGTCAATTTTTTCGGCAACCTCTTCAAAGGCTCTCAGCTGATGGCCGCCCTCCCGGACCGAACGGAGAACCGTTTCTGCCAACAATCGATCTTCTTCTTCCGTCCAACAGCGCCCTTTCATGGATATCCTCCTTTTGATCGACATTCTATCGGTATATCTTATTAGGCAGAGGATCAAAAGGTGACATTTCTCATTCAAAAATAAAAGAGTTTTTGATTGGATAAAGAAAAAAACCGGCTTTTCGGCCGGTCCTCCCTTTTAGCGGGACGGGGATCGGTTGATGGATGAGGCCATGTCGGGAAGCTCGCAGGTACCGAGACCGAGGGACTCCACCTCCCGGGGGTCCATGATCCGGGGCCTTTCGGGCAACACCTCGAGACACCGGTTCAACCAGCGGAGAACCCTGCGGACATCGACCCCCTCCGTCTCCGGGGAAAAAGGGGTGAGGTATCTGATGGCACTGGCGGAAAGCTTCCGGGCCCCCCGTACTTTCCCCCGTTTCAACTGGTGCATGATGGCCGCCACTTGGATCAACCCGTGATAGAAATCGTTATCCCGCTGCGTCTGCCACAACTCTTCCAATACCTCATGGGCTTCCCAATACCGGCCCGCATGGTAATATTTGAAAAAACGCAGATAAAGGGGATGATAGCTTTTCACAGTGGGGCACTCTCCCTCCCTTCCGGCTTTCAAGGCCGTTCCACCGGCACTTCCCGGCCCCCGACGAACACCCGGGAAACCCTTCCGTCCCCGTCCGTCACTACGAGGTCAGCACGCTTCCCCGGTTCCAGGCTTCCCATCTCCCCTTCGAGTCCCAGTCGCTTCGCCGGGGCGAGAGACGCCATCCGCACCGCTTGCCAAAGGGGAATGCCCGCATAATCCGCCGTGTTGTATACCGCCCGGTCCAAGGTGAGGAGACTGCCCGCCAAACTTCCGTCCTCCAAAACCGCTTTCCCGTTTCGGGCCGTCACCTTCAGTCCGCCCAGCTCGTAAATCCCGTCAGGACGGCCGACAGCCCGGATCCCGTCCGAGATGAGAATCAGGCCATCCGGCTGTTTCGCCCGGGCCAACAGTTTCACCGCCGCGGGATGGACATGAAAACCGTCGCCGATCAACTCAACGGTCAGCCGGTCATCCGTCAGGGCGGCTCCGGCCACACCGGGCTCCCGGTGATGCAGTCCCGTCATGGCGTTGAAAGCATGGGTCACATGGGAGACTCCCGCCTCGATCGCTGTTTCCATTTCCCGATAAGTGGCCGACGTGTGTCCGGCGGAAACCACCACTCCATGCTCCGCCAGCTTCCGAACCAAATCCAGGGCCCCCGGGCGTTCGGGGGCCAGCGTGACGATTCGGAGTCCGCCCCCGGACGCTTTCCAAACCCACTCCGCATCTTGGGGCCCGGGGTCCACTACGTAATCCGGGTTTTGGGCCCCACACCTGGCCGGACAGATCCACGGCCCTTCCAGATGCACGCCGAGAACCCGTGCCCCGGACAAGCGGGACCCCGCCTTGGCCACATTGGCCAGCGCTTTCTGGAGACGGAGCCGGTCCATGGTGACCGTGGTTGCCAGAAAAGCGGTTACACCGTAAGACGCCAAAGTCCGGGATATCGTCTCCAACGCCTCCGGGGTTCCATCCATTACATCCGCCCCTCCGGTGCCGTGAACATGAAGATCGATCAATCCCGGCCAGATCGTTCCGGAAGCCACCACTTCTTCCCCGGCCTTCTCCACCCGGCGGGGGAGCCCCACATACCGGATTTTCTCCCCTTCGGTCACCACCATTCCATCTTCCAGCAACCCCTTCGCCAGGACCACCGGACCCCGGAACACTTTAACGGTCACGTGCCATCCCTCCCTGTCTGATTCCGCCTCGGACGGCCACTCCCCTGTAGCTTACCTTCGGAGAGGGGCTGCGTCAATCCAATCGTTTTTTTTCAGGGAAGGATCCGTGGCAAAAGACCATACCGTCGGAGGGCAAAAGAAAAAGACCAGGATGGGAACACCTGGCCACATGAAAGAGGGTCAAGATTAAGGAGTTAAGAAGCGTGGTAGCTTGACGTGCTCCGGAGGGGAGCTTCTCGCTTCATCGATGACTCCACGACGGCTCCGTCCAAGCCTGAAGCAAGGAGGTCAACCTCGCTTACATTTTTACTATAACACAGGTTTCGAAATTTGTCGATGTTTGTGTGAATATTTTTCTCATTTTCTGTTTCCCGAATCAGGGCAAAACTTTTTGCAAGTACCGCTTGAATGCTCTCGGGTTCTTTTTTTCCCTTCGTTCCGCCCGCATCGCCCGTTTGAACCGGACCTTGGCCGCCCGGTTATCAGCATGGGAAAACACGGTGCGCTTCAACAGACGGACTTGTTCCGTCGATTCCCCCAAGCGTGCGAGTACTTTGGCGCACACTTCAAAGTACCGGATGTCTTCCGTCCGGAACCGGGAAGCGATCTCCACATGAAGAAGCGCCTGCTGCTTCCGGCCGGTTCGGGCGTACACTTCAGCCAGAAGGGCATGGGCGAAAGCGTCCTGAGGATTGATGGTCAGCCCCTTCATCAAATGGGTTTCCGAGGCACCGGGGGATCCTTCGGTGAACAGAAGAAACCTCCCGAACTCGCGGTGGCCCGGACTGTATTCCGGATACCCGGATATCACCTTCCGATAGGCTTTGCGGGCCTCATCCATCCGACCCGCTTCCTCCAACACCCGGGCCCGTAACAGAAGGCCCTCCACATGAAAGGGATCCGCCTCCAACAATTCTTCCAGGGCAGCCAGCGCTTCGGAAAACCGTTTTCTCCTCACCTTCAGCCTGGCCAGATCCCAATACCGGTCGACTTCCGCGTTTCCGTTGCCCCCGATCTGCGTCAACGCCCGGTCGTCCGTATGTACCTCATCCACCTTGGCCGCCGTGCCTCCAGTCATCTGGACTCCCCCTTCTGCCTGATTATCCCTTCGATCCACCCGCATCTTGGACGATATATAACAACGTTGATTTTATCGCATTCGACATTTTTTGTCACGCCTTTTCGACAAAATATCCGAATCGTCTGACGTTATCGGTTCTTTTATTGACTTCCATGTTATTGTAAGTTTATGAAGTAGGAAATAGAAGAAGAGAGATCAACCAAAAATGGCATCAAGGGGTTTTCACCGACCATGAAAGCAAATGAATCCGCAGAAAGGGATTACTACTTCGATAATGTAAAGTTTTTATTGATTGCACTGGTGGTGATTGGCCATGCCATCCGTCCCTTCGTTGACCAAAGCGAATGGATGATGGCCCTTTATCTGACCATTTTCACCTTCCATATGCCGCTTTTCATATTGATAGCCGGTTATTTTTCAAAAAACATCCATCGCCAAGACCAGGCACAAAAGGCGATCCGTACGATTTTGATCCCTTATGTGCTGTTTCAGGTTCTCTATTCCGTCTTTGCCGCTCTTCCCCGGGAGTTCTCAGACTTCAGCCTCTCCGTTCTCGACCCGTACTGGCTGATGTGGTTTCTTCTCAGCCTTTTCACCTGGCGAGTGATTCTCCCCTACTTCATCCAGTTGAAATATCCGGTTCTGACCTCCGTGTTGCTGGCGGTCCTGGCCGGTTACATGGACGGTGCGGACAGCCTGTTGGGACTGGCCCGGACGGCGGCCTTTTTCCCCTTCTTCATCGCGGGATATTATTTGGAACGACATCATTTTAACTTCCTTTTCACCCGGGGAAGACGATGGCTCGCTGTCGGAGGGATGGTTGTTCTGCCGGCCCTCATGCATTGGTTTCAATACCATTCCCTTGTACTGGACCTGGATTGGCGACGGTGGCTGTACTACTCGTTTCCTTATGAAGAGCTGGGGCAAACCGAGTGGTATGCGGGCGGTTACCGGATCCTCACGTTTGCCCTTGCAATCTTTGCCTCCCTCTGTTTCCTGGCTTTGGTGCCGGAGAGAAAGACCTTCATCAGCCGACTGGGAAGCCGTTCCCTTTACGTCTACTTGTGGCACGGATTTTTCATCAAGACCTTCAAAGCCTTTGAACCGGAGGAACACCTGCAAACCTTCTTTCAGCATGGACTCGTTATCCTGGCAGCGATCGGACTCACTTTCTTTCTTTCTTCCGATTGGGTTTACAAAGTGACCCGCCCGCTGGTACAGCCCCGGTTGAGTTGGATCTTTTCCTCTTCAAAAAAAGGGGACGAGGAAAAGCGCAGCAAAACCGGTTGAGACAAAAGACCCGCTCTCCGAACCGGAAGCGGGTCTTTTGTTGCCCCAAGATGAATCTCAGGATGTGGCGGAATGTCTCTGCATCCGGAGACGGGTGATGGGATCGGTCTCATAATATTCCAATTCATCTCTCAACTTTTCAAAAATCCGGGATAACCGAAATGTCAACTCTTTTAATGATTCCGGGGGTTCCTCCCGGAAGCGGAAGGCATCACGATTGGTATAGGAATAGCGTCCGTCTTCTTCATAAACTTCATTGCGGGGACAGTAGAAGTTGTTGACACAGGAACGGAACACTTCATTCAGTACTTTGGCGGCAAATTCCTCGTTGAACTTCGCCCGACGGAGGACCAGGCTCACTTTTTCGTATCCCAGGTCGCAAAAGACGGCCAAACGCCGAAGATCGGCCAGAAACTCCCTGAGAAAGTTTTCATTCCCGCTCCTTTCCGACTCTTCGCTTGTCAGCGTCCGCAGATTATGCTGGTCAAGGAAATCATTCAGCAGACGGTTGGCATCCCGGAGGTGCCCCCGGGTCCGTTCACACAACTCCTTCGTCTGTTCCTGAGGCATATCCTTTAAGAACCCCCTTGAGAAGGCACAGACTGTACAACTGTTCTTTCGACCTCAGTATAGCACGGATTCACCCGGCCGACACAACCCGATTTTCCGCGGAAAATCGTTCCCTGACCTTTTTCAAGAGAAAATGTTTCCCGTGATGATATCTTTTTGGATCACCTGGTTCATCCTGACCGAAACACCTTCGGTATCTTCCTCTGCACTTGGGGTTACGCCGGATTGACCTTGGGCCTCACACCCTGGGTATTGGTGTTCACGATGGGAGTACTGACCGTCGGCGAAGCCACCTTCATTCCCGTGAATAAGGCGATGTTGGGTGAATTGGCACCGGATCATGCCCGAAGTACTTACATGGCCGTGGATCAAATCATGGCTTTCGTTACCATGATCCTCGGGGGTGCCTTCATTACCCTCGGGGGATTTCTCCCTGCCCGGGGGATGGCCCTTCTCTTTTCAGGCTTGGGAGGGTCCGGTCTTCTGTTCTTCCGACGGGTGGCAAGCGGAATGGAAATACGGGAGAAAGCCGGCTTGGAACGCACGGACACCGTCCCCGTATGAGAGTGGGCTTGGGTAAATGCTGCCGCTCACTTTTTCACAACGCTTTTACTGCTTCTCATCAGATTGATTCGTGAGAACAATAGATTTTATTGCCCGAAATAAAAAAATCCGGGGATCTCCATCCCCGGTCGAACCACAAAAAATCCCCTTCACCCACAGTGAAGGGGATTTGCCGGCCATACACAATCAATGGTACGGAGCCCGGTGATGCTGTTGAATGGCCTGTTCGATAATTTCGCTGATATCTTCCCTGTTCAGGGCTTGAATATCGGTAACGAGCACTTCCGAATCCAACTCTTCTTTCCGAAGCAGGTCGTACAAATCAGGAGAAACTGTCAAAATTAAAGCGGACAACTTCATCGTTTGCACAAGCCATCACCTCTCTTAAAAGAGAATCGGTGCTTGTGGCTGAAAGGTGGCGGACTCCTGTTTTATATTATGATTCCATATGGGGTCTCGTTGTCAATCACCGGGCCCGGAGAACCCCTCCGATCCCAAAAAGGGTGAATGCCTGAAACTTCCCTCGACAGGCGGGAGCCCTTCCCCATCATTTATTCCATCCGCACCCGGTTGGCACCGGATGATCGGTCAGCTTCTTCCGAGAAGGATGGCGTGGTCCACTTTGATGCAACGGTCCATGATCACGGTTAAACCGGCCTCCCGAGCAATCCGAGCCGCCTCTTCGTTGAAGATCCCCTGTTGCAGCCACAGCGTTTTTGCCCCCGCGGCCACCGCGTCGCGGGCCACCGGGACACAGTGCTCGCTTCTGCGGAACACATCCACAATATCCACTGGTTCATCAATCGCCTCGACGGAAGCATAGGGGGGTTCTCCCAAAACCGGTCCTTCCAGCGTCGGGTTGACGGGAAAAATGCGGTAACCCGCCTGTTGCAGTGCCCGGGCGATCATGTGGCTGGTCCGGTGGGGTTTGTCGGAGAGACCGACCACTGCAATGTTTTTCGCTTCTTTCAATCGTTCTCGGATTTGCTCATTGTCCGGGTTCTGAAACACGATCATTCCTCCTTTTTCCCTTACAATACCATACCCCGAAAACGGATTCCCAAAGAAGTGAAAAAGGGCAGGTTGCAAAACCTGCGATGGAAAAAACAGACACTTCCTTTTTCATATGATCACCCGATATAATATACTTAGATATATACAAAAATATATCACTATAATATACCTCCTTCTTTCAAGAGGCTGTCGAACCCTTTCCTTCTCCTCTCCTCGGTCTCGAAACGGCGGTCCAACCGGTCGACAGCCTCTTTTTCATTTCCGGAAACGAATACAGATCGAACGGACCGGTTAAAGAGCCGGTTCTTCTTTTTCCCAACTCACGGAAACCAAAAGCCACCGCATCGATTTGCGGCGGCTCGATTCATATTTTTCCCGCATCCTGGACGTCCCTTTTCAGACCGGGCATTCCCGGGACCCAATTGGCGGGAACCCCCAGACCTGTTCTTGCGCCAAACAGCAAAGCCTGGAACAATCGCAGAATTTCCGGACCGGAACGTCCCACATTGGACGGGTACACCTGTTTGGAAACGATGAACCCCTCCGGGCCAATGAACAACCGTGGCACGAAAAGACGTACCCGATTCCGGATCCAGGACACGGTAAGAACGGCTGATTTGCTGGCTTCGGTCGCTGATCAGAGGATACGGAAGGTTCCGGACCGAAGGGGAAATCTCGGTAAACACTTTATGGCTGTAAACGCTGTCGGTGCTGACTCCCCACAGCCGGCCCCCCATTTGCCGGATCTGCGGATAGATGGCGGCGACCGCCGCCCATTCCGTCGGTCAGACAAAGGTGAAGTCGCTGGGATAGAAGAAGAGGATCACCCAGCTCCCCCGGTAATCCTTCAGATTGATCTTCTCCACCTTTCCATTGAAATACGCGGAAGCGGAAAAATCCGGGGCTGGATCATCCCGGGTGGCGCAAAAAGGCAGACGGCACTCCCCTGTCGTCTCTTCCGGCACCTCATTCACCTCCCCTGTTTCCATCCCTCACTCCACCCCATGCGGTTGAATGGAAAAAAACAGCATGTACAGAAAAACCCCCCCTCCGGGAGCGGGGTGAATCTTTGCCATACCACTTTCTTCAATGATTTCCATTCTTTTATCAGTAATATGTATCGTTTTTTCCCAGCGATTTCAACTGATAAATGGTACGGTCCACCAAGTCCGGGTCTGTGCCGAAGATGAAGCATCCCGGTCACCGGTTTTTGAGGTGGGCGGCTATATGGTCCCTCACCGATTTTTCATGCAGTTTCCCTTCCGTCCGGATTCGGATCCGGTCCCCCTCCACCCGGAGAGTGAAACAATGGATCCCCATGGAAACCAGATAAGTCTCCACATCCTGAGGGCTTTCGCTTTCGGATGACAAGACTTTATGTCCCATGAATTTCCCGTTGACATACACCTCATAGCGGTCATGGGAACGTTTCTGCCTCTCTTTCCCGTCGGAAATCAAGGGAACGCCCGGACTGCCGCTCCAACCGTTCCGCTCCGCCATGCAAACACCTCCTATGCTGGATTCTGTCCGGAAGGAGAAGAGAATACGGAGGAAAAAATCGGTAATTCTCACTTTCCCTGGCGAACACCATACATTGAAGGCAGTACCGACCGGAGGGAGGTATGAACGGATTCACTCCCGGATTTTCGGTTCCGGGAGCAACCATCTCCCTATCCCACGGCGTACAGACCCCACCGGAAAAAACGTGGTCGAAGGGATCGAATGGAGATTCGCACAAAAAGAGGGCCGCACAACGGCCCACTTTTTTTCATGCCCGGGTCAAATCACCCAAGGTGAAAAAAGTGAGTTCTCCCACGGCGACATCCTTTCCTTTTTGATTGCGTGCAAACACTTCAAACCGGTAGACTGTATCTTGATTCCTTTTTTCTTTGCCGATCACTTTTCCGCCAAGCGTGATGACATCGCCTATGAACACCATGCCGACAAAGCGGGTGTAAAAATTTTGCACAAAACCGGACTCCAGCTGGGTTGAGAACAACCGCGAAATTTTCGCCATCGTCAGCATCCCGTGAGCGATTACCCCCGGCAACCCCGCTTTTTCAGCCGCCTCGTCGATGGTATGGATCGGGTTGTAGTCGCCTGACGCCCCCGCGTATTTGATCAGCTCCAAGCGGGTCACCGGCGGCAGGGTGATGGGTTCCAACCGGTCCCCGGTTTCCCAATGAACAGACAGCTGCTGAGTCATGTGTACATCTCCTTTCGAACCGCTTCCGTCACAATAATGGTCGAGCGAGCGGCAAAAATACGCTCCCCCTCTTGATCCTCCCCCACCCGTTCAAAGACGAGAAAATCCAACCGTCCACGGCTCCCCTCTTTTTCAAAAGCATCTTTGAATACGAGATAACAAAACACCTCTTCACCGACAAACAGCGGACGCTGGTACTCAAACCGTTGATCGCCGTGAATCAAGCCGCTTTTGGGCAACTCCAACCCTTCGATGAAGCCGTAGCGAAAGGTGATCGGAAAGGTGGGCGGTGCGATCCGTTTTCCGTATCGGCTGTTTTTCGCCACCTCATCATCGAGGTAAAGCGGATTGAGGTCGCCAATGGCTTCAGCGAACTTCCGGACCGCCCCCTTTTCCACTTCATTCACTTCTCCCTGCGAACGGCTTCCGAGCCGATCTGTCCACATAGTTCCACCCACTTTACATTTTTTTCAGTTACGCTTTCGGACCGCCGGCAACATAAAGGACTTGACCGCTGACAAACGACGATTCCTCCGAGGCGAAGAACAGAGCCGCATTGGCAATGTCCTCCGGTTTTCCGGCACGCCCGACGGGGATCTGCTTTCGGGCCGCTTCGACAAAATCTTCAAAATCGACGCCGATCCTCGCCGCCGTCGCCCGGGTCATATCCGTTTCAATAAATCCCGGAGCGATGGCATTGCAAGTGATCCCGAATCTCCCGAGCTCGATCGCCAACGTCTTGGTAAAGCCCTGCAAACCCGCTTTCACCGCCGAGTAGTTGGACTGTCCCCGGTTACCCAGGGCCGATGTCGAAGACAAGTTGATAATCCGCCCGTAGTTTTGTTCCACCATATGTTTTTGCGCGGCACGGCTGCAATAAAAGGAACCCGTCAAGTGTACGTTTAACACCTGCTGCCAATCGTCGTCCGTCATTTTGAACAACAGATTATCGCGAATAATGCCTGCGTTGTTGACGAGAATATCCAATCGTCTCCATTTTTGCACGGTCTCGCCGACCGTGTTCTCCACTTGACTTCGATCGGTTACATCGGTTTGGATCGCGATGATTTCCATGCCTTGCTCTTTACATTCCTTCTCCGTTGCACGCAATTGTTCTTCATTGAGGTCGGCAAGGCACACCTTCGCCCCTTCCTTGGCGAAACGTTGGGCAATCCCTTTGCCGATTCCCCGGCTGGCACCTGTCACCAAAGCAACCCTTCCCGCCAATCGATCCATGATTCTCTCCTCCTCTTCGATATAAAACTAAAATCAGATCAAACCAGATCCCCCAGTTTCACATGTCCTTTCAGAAGGTTTCTGGCGATTATCATCCTCTGAATTTCGTCGGTTCCGTCATAAATCCTCCACAACCGCGCTTCCCGGTACCAACGTTCAATGGGGAGCTCTTTCGTATACCCCATTCCACCATGGATTTGCAGGACGCGATCGATGACGCGATTTCCCATGTTCGCTCCGAACAACTTTGCCATGGATGCCAGGTGCCGGTTGTCCTCCCCTTGATCCAACGTCCACGCCGCATTGAAGACCAACCACTTGGCAGCCTCGATCTCAACCGCTGAATCGGCGATTTGCCATTGGATCGCCTGTCTGTCCGCCAACGGTCTCCCAAAGGTGATCCTCTGCTTGGAATGGTCGATCGCCATTTGCAAAACCCGTTCCGCACTGCCTACCGCTCTTGCACCGACCAACCACCTGTGAAATCCGATCCATTCCAACCCGAGTTGATAACCACCATGCAACTCTCCCAATACGTTCTCTTCCGGTACACGGACATTGTCAAAAATGAGTGAGGCCGGACCCCATTCTCCCATCGTGTGGATATATTCCGATCGCCAGCCCATATCACGGTCGACGAGAAAACAGGTCACTCCACCGTGGCCTTTTTTCTCTTTGTCCGTAACAGCAAAGACCATGGCAAAGTCCGCTTCGTTTCCGTTGGTGATAAATATTTTCTCACCGTTCAGTACCCATTCGTTTCCCCGTTTTTCCGCCGACATTTTGATTCTGCGCGTATCCGAACCCGCCCCGGGTTCCGTAAGAGCAAAACAGGATATTCTCTCTCCGTTGAGGGTGGGGATCAAATAGCGTTTCTTCTGTTCCTCGTTACAATAATAAAGAATGTTGTCGGCATACCCTCCGAAAAAAAAGGGAACGAAGGTTTTGGAGATTTCGATGGTTAAAACCGCTTGCATCACCTGCCCTAAATCAGCACCCCCGTACTCTTTGGGCGTGTTGATTCCCCAAAAACCCAAATCAGCTGCCTTTTTTTGCAATTCTTTTTTCTTTTCCCGGGAAATCCCTGGTTTTCCTTCTCTTTCATTTCGCAGAACTTCGGGTTCCAATGGCATAAGTTCTTTCTGAACAAACTTGCGGACGGTTTGTTGAATCATTTTTTGTTCCTCTGTTAACCGTAAATGCATATGCCTTCGCCTACCCTTTTTTCAAAGAATACCAACTGGTTGGTATGTTTGTTTTTTCTATTTTATCATAAAATAACGACGAATCCAAACCCTTCAGATCGTTTCGCAATGAAGACCCATGCCCCGGTTGGGCACAGGCCCTTAGGAATTTCTTCTCCCCTCCAAATCGGACGATCGATGGATTACTTCGACGAGCACCGGGTGGATCTGCATGAGGATCCCCCCGGCGCAGGATGCCGGAGGGGGGAATACGTCATCCAGGTAAAGATCCAACCAATGTCCCGTTATTTTTTATCCCCTTCGATAATGACCACTTTGCCGTCTTCCACTGCTGCGACATGGGGCGGCCAGATAAATCCGCCTTTCTGAGTAATCCCCTCAAGGGGGTAAATGCTCTTTTCTTTGGGAAGATTCTTGATGCCCTCATCCATACCGGCCATAATCTTTTTCGGCTCATCCACCGTCCCCGCTGCCTTCATCGCTTCCACGAAAACGTACAAAGACTGGTAATTGAAAGCGGATTCAGATGTGGCCAGCTTTTTGTATTTCGATTCGTATGTTTTCACAAAGTTGGCGGTACCGGGTTCGTTATTTTCACGAACCGGCTTCACCCCGATCATGCCGTTCAGCTTGTCGTAACCGCCCAACACCTTGGCCATCTCTTCCATTTTAGCTTGGTCCATCACCATGAACCCGCCTTTGAACCCGAGTTGCTTCGCCTGTTTCATCACCAAAGCCGTCGGTTCCGAAGGTCCGCCGACAAACAGAACGTCGGGTTTTTTATCCAAGGCATTGGTCACAGTCGAATAAAAATCGGTCTCTTTGTTAAAATCGATCTCCGTTTTATAAACCACTTCTCCGCCCATTTTCTTCCAAACTGGGACCAGCGTTTCCGTCCAGTCTTTGCCGTACTGGGTCGCCGTCGGGAGAACGGCCAGTCTCTTCCCAAATTTCTTCATCGCGTATTCGGAGAACATTTCGGGATAGTTGCTATATTTAGGAGGAATCCCCACCGTCAATGCATTGTTCTGCTTTTCGATTCGCGGTTCGCTGGTATATGCCCCGATGATAAATTCGTCCTTCTCATTAAAGACTTGCGATGCAAGCACACCACCGCTGTGAGGAATAAAAACGATCGAAGTGTCCTTTTCCTGAACGAGACGTTTGGCGTTCGTCCCCGTCTCATTGGGCAAGTACTTGTCATCCAATGCGACGAGGTTGATCTTATAGGTCTGACCGCCGACTTTGAAACCGCCGCTGTTGTTGATTTCCTTTGCCGCCATTTCGATACCGTTCAGCACATTTTGTCCGTACAGGGCTGCTGGTCCGCTCAACGGTCCGCTGTAACCGATGTTTACGACCTTTTCTCCTTCGGCGACTTCAGGAGTTTCCGTCTTCGCTTCCTCCTCGTTCTTTTTTCCTCCCCCGGCACTGGTGCTGTCCATGGACTGACTTAGACACCCTGTCAAACTGAAAGCCAACAATACCGTTAACACCAATAGTTGGAGTTTTCTGATTTTCACCATGCCGAATTCCCCTTTCTTCTCCTTTAAGCTCCGATATATGCTTTTCTGATTTGATCATGGTTTAACAAGGTTTCGCTACTTCCCTCGATGACGATTTCGCCGCTTTCGATCACATAACCCCGGTCCGCAATTTTCAACGCCGCACTCGCATTTTGCTCCGCCAGCAGAACGGTGGTCCCTTCTTGGTTGATTCTTTGAATGATATCGAAAAGCTGCTTGACGATGAGAGGCGCCAGTCCCAGGGACGGCTCATCCAGCAACAGAAGCTTCGGTTTGGCCATCAATGCCCTCGCAATAGCCAGCATCTGCTGCTGGCCCCCGCTCAAGGACCCCGCCGGTTGGTCTTTTTTTTCCCGCAAGATCGGAAATAAATCGAACACGTATGGAAACAGTGCTTTCAGTTCCCGCTTGTTTTGGCGATGGACAAAACCGCCCATCTTCAGGTTTTCAAACACAGTCATACCCGGGAACAGCTTTCTTCCTTCTGCACATTGAACGACTCCCAACATTACGATGCGGTTGGGCGACCAACCGCTTATTTTTTTGTCGAGGAAGGTTATCTCACCATAACTGGGTTTAGTCAACCCGCTGATCGTCCGGAAAATCGTGCTTTTCCCGGCTCCGTTGGCCCCGAGCAACACCACCAACTCGCCCCGTTTCACTTCCATATAAACCTCTCTCAACGCGGTGAAACGGCCGTAGTTCACGCACAAATCAGACAGTTTCAGTTCTGCTGGATTCAGGTTGACCACCTCCCAAATACGCTTCGATGACCGCCGGATGATTTTGAATCTCCTTAGGCGTTCCCTCCGCGATGCGTTCCCCTTGATTGAGCACCGTAATTCGATCCGCCAGCGACATGATCATCGCCATTTTGTGTTCGATCAGACAAACGGTAAGGCCCCTTTTCGTCATCTTTTTGATCAATGCCGCAAGCCCGTCCGTCTCGCCGGAATTGACGCCTGCCGCAGGCTCATCCAGCAGCACCAGTTCCGGTTCGGTTGCGAGGGCCAGAGCAAAGGCGACCCGCTTTTTTTGTTCTTGGGTGATACCCGCGATCGGTTCATCGGCCAGATGGGGGAGTCCTACAAACTCCAGCACTTTATAAGCCTTATTCAGGCTCTCTTTTTCCTCCCGCCTTTCACGCCTCGTCCTGAAAATGGCATCCCAAAACCCGGATTGGGTCCTCAACCGGTTCCCGATCATGACGTTGTCCAGGACCGTCGCTTTTTCAAACAGATGGGTCGTTTGAAACGTTCTGGCAATGCCCCGTTCGGCAATTTTGTTTGGCGGCATCCCTGTAATATCCGTGCCTTTAAAGGTAATGGTTCCGGAGGTCGGCGGTTGAAAACCGCTGATCAGGTTGAAAAAAGTTGTTTTGCCGGCCCCGTTCGGCCCGATAATCGCGTGAATATGGCCCTTATGCACCTCTAAGTCGTTGTTGTGATTGGCTGTCAACCCTCCAAACCTCTTTGTCAGCTGTTCGACTTTTAAGAACATCCATTCACCTCCTCGCGTTTACACGATGACTTGGAACCTGCTTCGGAAGTTTTGACTCCGAATGTTTTAAATCCGATCGTTTACGCCTCTTCCTCCAATGGTTGGTGATCCCTCCGACAATCCCCTGCGGATAAAAGATGACAAGCAACACCAGAACCGGCCCGAATAGGACCATGCGGGAATCCTGCAAGAACTGCAGCGACTGTGTCAGCCACACCATGAGAAGCGTCCCCACCAAAGGACCGGCCAACGTTCCGATCCCGCCGATGATCAAGTACATTAACATTTCGAATCCCAGGACGATGGAAGCGATGTCGGGCCCGATAAACCGGACGAAGGAGGCGTATAAAGCACCGGCCAATCCGGCAAAAAAACAGGAGATCACGAAGGACAACAGTTGGTTTTTCCTTGTCGATATGCCAATTGCCCGGGCAAGCTCTTCGCTGTTATTGACTGCCAGAAAGGTCCGCCCGAGCAGGGAGTGAAGAAGGCGCTTGGCCACCAAAATCGTCACTGCCAGGAAGAACAACACCAAGTAATATTGTGAGGTTAACGTGTCAAAGGTGAGGGGGCCGATCGGAGCCGGATGGGGTATGCCGATCAAACCGCGAACGCCTCCTGTCAAGCTGTCCCACTTATCGATGATGAGATAGATAATAAACCCGACACACATCGTGTAGATCGCGAAAAAGTGACCTTTCGTGCGAAACGACACCAATCCAACCAGGAACCCGATCGCCGCGGACAGGACGAGAGCCGCCATAAAAGCGAGCCAAAAATTCCAACCGGCTTTCACGGTTAACAGGCCGAGTGTGTATGCACCGATGGCAAAAAAACCGACGTGGGCCAGGGACAATGACCCGACGTAACCGACGTTCATGTTGTAACCGTATACACTGATCGCCCAGATCAACGCCATCGTCACGACGTGCAAAACATACTGGCTTTGCACGATGAACGGCAGGAGAAGCGTGATGATAAAAGTGAGAATCACGCCGTTTCTAATGTTCATCACTTTATCCATCAGTGCACCCTCCCCGGAAACAGGCCTGTCGGTTTTACAGTCAAGATAATCACGAGTAATACGAACGCAATCATATCTTTATAGTCGCCGGAGATATAAGTGGCACCAAAGCTCTCCGCCACCCCCAATAAATAGCCTCCCAAAATGGCTCCCGGTATACTGCCCATTCCACCGATAATAATGATGACAAAGGCTTTCATAATCACGAGGTTACCCATCGCCGGAAAAATGAGGTTGATCGGAGAGGCCAGCGTCGCGGCCGCCGCTGCCAACGCTCCGGAAATGGCAAAAGTTAAGACAGAGATCACATTTGCGTTGATCCCCACCAAGTAAGCTCCTTCCCGGTTTTGCGCCATGGCGATAATCGCTGAACCGATCATCGTTTTCCTCAGGAACCAATGAAGGGCCGCCATGATCACAACTGCGGCGATCAGAATCAACAACCTCTGTTCGGTCACTGTCAGCCCGAAAATATGGACGACATCATCATAGGAAGTTTCCATTCGGCGATAATCAGCTCCCCACAAAACCTGCGCAAGCGCTTCCAAAAACAACAAAATACCAACGGCCGCGATCATATGTTGCAGCGGTGAAGCATTTCGAAGCGGGTGGTAGACCAGCCGATCGGACAGAACCGCCAACGACGCGATCACGAAAACGGAAAAGATCATGGCAACCCAGTAGTGTAACCCTAAAATGGTCATCACCGTCAACGTGACGTAAGCACCGATCATATAAAATGCACCATGGGCAAAATTGGGGATGTGCAACACGCCGAACACCATGGTTAAACCCAGTGCCACGAGAGTGTACACACTGCCTGTCGACAAGCCGTTTAACAGCTGTTGTAAAAACAGATCCACACTTCTTTCCCTCCTTCTTGGCCACGGAACCGTTTCGGAAAAAAAGCATCCGCCTCAATGACTAAACCGGTTGGTATTTTGGAGCCCCTACTTAACAGCCTGAACCACAGGAGGAGTCAAAATCAGTTTCCCCCATGTTTTCCGATCCGCCAAAAGGTTCAAGGCTTGCGGCAACTCCCCAAAGGGAAACTGCTTATATACAAGGGGTCGAATCGCTCCTTTTTCGTACAATTCCATCAATTCACGATGCGCTTGTATCACCCGTTCCGGCATCAGCCGGCGGAACAATCCCCAATGGACCCCGACCACAGAATAATTTTTAACCAAGGCATGGTTGGTCGGGGCGTCGGCGATGCGGCCTCCGGCGAAGCCGATTACGAGCAGCCGTCCCTCAAATGCGATGCATTTTTTGGAACGGTCGAAGGTGTCACCGCCAACCGGGTCAAAGATTACATCGGCCCCACGGCCTTCCGTCGCTTCCTTCACGATTTTCACAAAATCCTCTGTCCGATAGTCGATGACCGCTTCAGCCCCCAGTTCTTTGCAAATGTTCACTTTTTCCGGGCCTCCTGCGGTGGCGATCACACGGGCCCCGACCGCCAATCCCAATTGAATCGCAGCGGACCCCACTCCTCCGGCTCCGGCATGAACCAACAACACTTCGCCCGGTTGGATTCCGGCGCGCCGATGCAGCGCATAGTAAGCGGTCTGGTAAGTGATAAACATCGATGCCGCCTCATTCCAGGACATCGAATCCGGAATGGAATAAACATGATCTTCCGGCACACAGACCCATTCCGTAAGTCCTCCACGCGGCAAGGGCGGCGTAGCCAACACCCGCTGCCCCGCTTTCAGAGAGACCCCTTCCCCGGCCTCGGTCACCGTCCCTGAAATCTCGGCGCCGGGCGTAAACGGCAAGGACGGCTTCTCCTGATACTTGCCCTGGCAAAGCAAGATATCAAGAAAGTTCAGAGCTACCGCTTCCACCTTGATCAATACTTCTCCCGATTCCGGCCTTGGTTTGGCCAACTCCACCTGATGCAGAGCCTCACTCGGATCCCCCAGTTGTTGAACCTGCCATGCCCGCACGATGATTCCTCCTTGCCCGATTTTTTATCGCTTGAAGGAAGCCGCTCCGTCATCCACGCAAAAAACGTGGCCGTTCATAAAGGAAGCCTCATCACTGGCCAGAAAAACCGCCACATTGGCGATTTCCTCCGGTGTACCCGCCTTGCCCCTCATCTGGGCCTTTTCAACCTTGTTCCAAAGATCCGGATGATTTCTCCATTCACTTACAATACCGGTTTCGACCAGACCCGGCGCCACGCCGACCACCCGGATGTTAAAGCGGGCCAAATCCAAGGCGGCCGATTTGGTCATCATGACCACGGCCCCTTTGCTGGCGTGATAGGGAAATTGTTTCCGATCGGCGATATATCCGTAGATGGAAGCCGTATTGATAATCACGCCTCCCTTCTCTTTCATCGCGTTTCCCGCTGCCTTGATTCCGTAAAAAACCCCGTGCTGATTCACCGCCACTGTTCGGTGATATTCATCCAGCGGCATGTCGTGAACAGAATATCGTCCGCTGACAATGCCCGCATTGTTGAACATGATATCCAATTGCCCGTAAAGCTCCAGTGTCTGTTCCACAAGGGACTTAACACTCTCATAAGAAGAGGTGTCGACAGCGATGAAAGCCGCTTCTCCTCCCTCTTCTTGAATGGAAGCGGCTGTCATCGCCCCGGTTTCGGAATGGATATCGGCAACCACCACCTTGGCCCCTTCCCGGGCAAACTTTTGTGCCGCCGCACGTCCAATCCCGCTTCCGGCCCCGGTGACGATCGCCACTCGGTTTGCCAACCTCATTGCCAACCCTCGTTTCGTCCCGAAACATACCAACCGGTAAGTATTTATTTTTTATTATATTTCAACAAGTGCATATATTCAACATATTTTATCGGTTATACGAAAACCGTCCACGGGACGGTCGAGTTGGTGTTCCTCTCTGCTCCATCCAATGTCTTGCCCTTCGACGGAAACCCCAACCCTCCCCTTTCACAGGAGAACACAATCGATGTTTAAAGAAACAGCTAATTTACAATCCCGTTCAACAGGGTCTCCATGTACGTCTCTACCAGTTCTTCATCCGTCACAGGTCCGTTGGGATCAAACCAGTTGTAACTCCAGTTACACATCCCGAGGATGGCAAACGCAACAAGATCCGCTCGTAAATCTTGTCGGAATTCTCCGTGTTCCATTCCCGATTCGATGATTTTTTGGATGTTTAACCGAAACAACTTTCTCTTTTGTTTCACCATCGAAGCGCTTTCCGGTTTCAGATGCCTCATCTCGCGATGGAATACTCTGGCCGGTCGGCCGGTGACTTTAATTTGCGTAATCAACAGTTTAACGGTTTCATATAATTTGGTTTGATAACGGGTCCCCGGATTTTCCATGATCTGTTCCTGGAGTTTTAAGAGTCCATCGATATACATCAAATGGATTTCTCTCAACAACTGTTCTTTGGAGCTGAAATAATAGTAAAAAGTCCCTTTGGTGACACCCAGCGCCTCCACCACATCCTGAATCGATGTTTCGCTGAATCCCTTCATTTCAAATAATTGAATACTCTGTTCGATAATCTTCTTTTTTATATCCACCCTGTGAATTCCCCTTTCTTCCGGAACCGATTGCCTTTCATCTTCGATGGAAATTAATGACGCAGTCCATTAACCATTCTACTACATTCCGACCCCAATCCGAATGTTTGTATAAAAGATTGGACTCCATCTTTATACTGCCGATAAAGCAAGGTAAAAAATCGGAGACATCGTTTTTCTTTTTGAAACGATATCTCCGATCAGCCGCTTCATCTCCCGGGGAAGGTCAGCTCAGACCGGGATTCATCGGAGGATTGTCGATCGTGACGACGCCGATTCCCTCCTCCTTTTCAAAAACTCGCAAAAACCCACCGGTCAGTATATTCACCCTGCAATTCACCAAGCGGTCGCCCCGCCGTCCACCACCACGACCTGTCCCGTCATGTAAGCGGCGGCAGGGGATGCCAGGAACACGGCGATTCCCTTGATATCATCCGGTTGCCCGAACCGGGCCAGCGGAATGTGGGAGAGCATCTTTTCCTCAAACTTCTCCAGAAGCGGCCGGGACATTTTGCTGGGAAACCAGCCGGGAGCGATGGCATTCACTTGGATCCCGTACCGGGCCCAGCTGGTTGCCAGATCTTTGGTCATGGTAATGACCGCCCCCTTGCTGGAATTGTAGCCGACCGTCTGCATGTATTCGGGATGACCGCCACCCAGACCGGCAACGGAGGCGATATTGATGATCCTCCCTCCTTTGCCCCGGGCGATCATCCGTTTTCCCGCCGCCTGGGACATCAAAAAGACCCCTTTCACGTTGACATCCATCACCCGTTCAAACTTATCAACGGGCATCTCCTCCGGCGGTGCCCCCCAGGTGGTCCCGCTGTTGTTGACGACGATGTCCACGCCGCCGAAGGCCTCCTCCGTCGCCGCCACCACGCGCTCCACCTCTTCGGGCCGGGTAACATCACAGGCGAAGGCGAGAGCTTCTCCCCCCTTGTTTTCAATCTCTTCTTTCACCTGCTCACAGGCCTCCCATTTCCGGGAACACAAGACCACCCTCGCCCCGGACTCCGCCAGGGCTTCCGCCATGTATTGACCGAGCCCTCTTCCTCCTCCGGTGACAATCGCTGTCTTTCCGTCCAAGCGAAACAAATCTTGGGTGTTCAATGAAAACCATCCTTTCCGGGTCACTTTTTTAAAATGCCGGTGGGCCAGTCGGCCGACAGGTGCCACTAAATCCGTCCGGCTTTGGCAAACTGAGCGGCATAACGGATGAGGCCGCGTACGCGTTCACCGAAGGATGCGAAGCGGGGGTCCCGGGTTTGCCCCTTTTTCCACCGGGCATAAATCTGCTGGATAATGACCGCCAGTTTGAAATAGGCAAAGGTCATGTAAAAGTGCATCGACGACAAATCCCGACCGCTTTTGGCCGCGTACAGTTCCAAAAACCGCTCCCTGGAAATAAAGCCGTACCGTCCGGTCACCGAGGGCAAGATGTCCCGCAACTCCGCCGGGTCATCCGGTTGCACCCAATAACTCAAGGAGACGGCCAAGTCGAACAGAGGGTCTCCGATGGTTGTCATCTCCCAATCCACGACAGCGGTGGGCGAGCTCAGATCCGACGGGTCCAACAGCATGTTGTTCAACTTAAAATCGTTGTGAATCACCGTCGCCGCCGGGCTTTGAGGTATGTGACCGGTCAGCCAGCGGGTGAGGAGCTCCACTTGAGGAATGTCGTCGGTTTTCGCCTTGTCATAACGTCGGATCCACCCTTCCACCTGCCGCTTCAAAAAACCCTCCGGGCGGCCGAAGGATTCCAGCCCCGCTTCCCGCCAGTCGATGGCATGCAACCGTACCAGCGTCTCCACCACCGTCTCCGAAATCCGTCGACAAAGGTCCTCTGTCACATCGACGCCGGCCGGAAAATCTCCGTCCAAGACCACCCCTTTTCTCCGTTCCATCACATAGAAAACGGCTCCCAGCACCCCGGGTTCGGTGCAGAGGAGATAGGGCTTCGGAGCCAGGGGAAAGACCGGATGAAGCTTTTTCAGCAAAGTCGCCTCCCGCTCCATGTCGTGGGCTTTGGGGGGCAGAGGCCCCAGCGGCGGGCGCCGCAATACCGCTTCCCAGTCCCCGATTCGAAGGAGATAAGTCAGGTTGGAGGCTCCGGCGGGAAACTGCCGCACCTCCAAGGATCCCCCGGGCAGGTCTTCCAGGTGCTCCCGCAGGTAACCGGACAACCGCTCCCGGTCAAAATCTTCCCCGGGACGGACAGGGATCGTTTCGGTTTCCTTTTGTTCAGACATGGTTGTTTCACCTCGCCAACATTTTTTACGGCTCGGCCGGAGAAGCGGACTGGGGGTGGGGAGGGAGGAGATGCAATCTCCCGTTCTTCACTTCGATCAGCGAGTGGCTCGCCCCGATGTCTCCGACATAGCGAAGGAGGTCAGCTTTGTCGTTTTGCATAAACCAGCGGCCCACCCGGGCTTGCTGAAGAATTTCCCCGGTCTTTTGCTGTTGTGTCCATCCGAACTCCCGAACCAGCCAAGCGGCATCATCCAGCTTCCAGCCCCGTGTATCCATCCGGGACAGGATCACGGCGGCACACAAGGTGTCTTCCAGGGAAACACGTCCTTTCGATCCCGAACAAATCAAATAAATGTCGTCGGAATCCGTTTCCGAAAGATACCGGGCCACCGACGGCGCATTTCGCAGGCAGGCGATGAGCAGCCGGGACGCGGACCGCGCTCCGGCGATGGCCCGCGTCCCGTTGGTGCTTAAAAAGACGACATCCTTCCCCTTCACCTTGTCTGGACCAAATTCATCGGGGAACGGGCCGCAATCAAAACCGTCAATCAACAACCCGTCTTCTTCCCCCCCGGTCAGCACTTGAGGCGAATCCAAAGATTGATGCAGTCGCAACGCCTCCTCCATGCTGCCGGTCGGAAATACGCGACAGGCACCGCCTTCCACAATGGCCTGCAGCGTGGTGGTGGCCAGCAACACATCGATGACCACGGCAGTGCTTCCGGACAACGCTTCCGGATCGATCTCCTCTTTTCGCAGCCATAAGCGCAATGTTTTCATCTGTCGCCGTCCGCCTCCCCTGCATTTTTGACATCCGGACGGGTTACGGTCCGGAGGCGTCGTCCGATCGGGCAAGCGTGTCGACCCCTGTACCGGAGCCACTGCCACCGAACAACCGTTGGGGATTTTTGATCAACATTTGATCCATCTGCTCCTGAGTCACTCCGAAACGTCTTAAGTCCGGGGTTTTTCCCAATTCATCGACCAAAATGGGACCCTGTACCGTGTTGACTCGATTGGTCATGGGGACCCTCCCCGTCAGCTCCGTATGACCGGATGGTCCGCTTTATTCCCGCCGGACAACTCCAGCTTGGCGATCGCCCGGCGATGCACCTCGTCGGGGCCGTCGGCAAGGCGAAGAGTACGGGCCTGGGCCCACATAAAGGCCAACGGGAAATCCTCGCTCACTCCCCCTCCTCCGTGGGCCTGAATCGCCCGATCGATCACTCGAAGGGCCATGTTGGGAGCGACCACTTTGATCATTGCGATTTCCTTTTTGGCCACCTTGTTCCCGACCGTATCCATCATGTACGCCGCTTTCAGCGTCAACAGCCGGGCTTGCTCAATCTCGATCCGGGAATCGGCGATCCATTCCCGGATCACCCCCTGATCGGCCAAAGGCTTTCCGAAGGCGACCCGTTCCTTGACCCGGCTTGCCATCAATTCCAACGCCCGCTCGGCAGCACCGATCAACCGCATACAGTGATGGATCCGTCCCGGCCCCAGCCGTCCCTGGGCGATGGCGAACCCTTTTCCTTCCCCCCAGATGATGTTGGACTTGGGCACCCGAACCTGGTCGAATCGAATTTCCGCGTGGCCGTGAGGGGCATCGTCATAGCCGAACACCGGCAGCATCCGTTCAATGTGAACCCCCGGCGTATCCAGAGGAACGAGAATCATCGAGTGCCGGGCGTGCCTGGGAGCATCCGGATTACTTTTTCCCATGACAATGGCCACTTTGCACCGTGGATCCCCGGCGCCGGAAGACCACCACTTGCGGCCGTGAACCACGTATTCGTCCCCGTCGGGCGTGATGGTTGCCTCCATATTGGTCGCATCGGAGGATGCAACCTCCGGCTCCGTCATGGAAAAACAGGAACGGATCTCACCCGCCAGCAAGGGTTTCAACCATTGTTCTTTCTGCTCTTCCGTGCCGTACCGTTCCAACACTTCCATGTTCCCCGTATCCGGAGCGGCACAATTGAACACTTCAGGTGCGATGAAGGAACGGCCCATGATTTCGCAGAGGGGGGCATATTCCAGATTGGTTAACCCGCCGCCCCATTCGCTGTCCGGCAGAAACAGGTTCCAAAGCCCCTCTTTTTTCGCCTTCGCCTTCATCTCCTCCATCACCTGAGGGACCGACCACCGACCTCCCTCCCGCAATTGCCGGGCGTAGACGCTCTCGCTGGGATAAACCACTTCTTCCATAAACGACTCCAATCGGTCCCGCAGCTCTTTCACCTTTTCCGAGTAATCGAAATTCAAAGGAAACTCCCCTTTATCATCGGGTCTTTTCGGCCTGATTCCATTTGTGCCGCTCATCCTCCTGCAGCTTCCGCCACAGGATTTTTCCGCTCCCCGTCATCGGGAGCTCATCGATAAACTGGACGATCCGCGGATATTTATAGGTGGCCAACCGCTCCTTGGACCACCGGATGATCTCCTCTTCACTGACCTTGCCGCGTTCCGGTGACTTTAAAACGATAAACGCCTTGACCGTTTCGCCCCGACGTTCATCCGGCACCCCGATGACACAGGCTTGTTTGACCGCCGGGTGCTTGTACAGCACCCCTTCCACTTCCGTCGGCCACACTTTCAGCCCCGACGCGTTGATCATCCGTTTCAACCGGTCCACGATGAAAAAATACCCCTCTTCGTCCACCTTCCCGATGTCCCCCGTTCGGAAAAAGGGGGGGCCGTCATCGATCTTCACAAAAACGTTCTCCGTTTCCGACGGCCGTCTCCAATACCCTTTGAAAACTTGCGGGCCGCGAAGAAGGATTTCCCCTTCCTCCCCGGGTCCCAGCGGTTTCAGAGTGTCCGGGTTGACCACACAGGCGTCCACATCAAAGGAGGGGATCCCCAAACATTGCAGCTTGGGCCGGTGAACGGGATTCATGTGGGTTTGAGCCATTGTCTCGCTCAAACCGTACCCTTCCACAAAGCGCAATCCCGTCTGCCTGTAAAGCTCCTCCCCCACCGCTTCGGGCAGCGGTGCACCCCCTCCCCCGACGAACTGGAGCGAGCTGCCATCCACCTCCCTCAAGTCGGGGTTGGCGAGAAAATCGACCACCATCGTACTGATCCCGGTCCAATGGGTACACCGATGGATTTGGATCAACTTCGCGGCGGTATGGCGATTCCAACGGGTCATCACGACCATGCTGCCCCCGGTAAAAATCGGCGTATTCATACTGTGCTGCATCCCTGTGACGTGGAATAGGGGCAAAGTCGCCAATGCCACGGCATTGGGGGTGAGATGATTCCAGGCAGAGGCGCCTGCCAAGGTGGCCTGCACGGTGTAATGGGTGTGCATGCAACCCTTTGGTTTGCCGGTTGTTCCCGAGGTGTACGGCAAGACCGCCAGATCCGATGACCGAGCGGTGTGAGGGCCGGGCGGACCCCCGTTTGTGAGCGCTTCCGACCAGAGGGTGACGTCGTCATCCTTCACCTTGACCCGTGGAGCGGTCACTTCCTCCGGTGGCTGAACGACCGGAGAGGGTGGGAGGTAATCCGAATAAGCGGCGACAACGATGTGCTTCAGGGAGGTTCCATTCAAGGGGGCGATCCGGTCGTACAGTTCCTGACCGACAATCGCGGCCTTCGGTTCGCAATCCTCGATGTAAAACGCAAGCTCCGACCTCACGTTCATCGGGTTTAACGGCACCACGACTGCGTTCGCCCGCAAGATCGCGTAAAAGGCGATGATAAATTGGGGAGAGTTTTGCATGAACAACAGTACCCGATCGCCCTTGGATACATGGAGCTCGTTCTGCAGGAATCCGGCCAACCGTTGCGCTTCCTCCAGCAGCCGTTGATAAGATAAAGACTGACCATAGTAATAGATCGCCGTACGGTGAGGATACCGTCGTGCCGACACAGCCAGGTTATCCCAAACCGTCGTCCGGGGGATATCCAATGAGACAGGCATACGGTCCGGCCAAAATTCAAAATGAGGATCCGCCATCACAATCCCTCCAAACCGTTTCGTACTTTACCTCTTCAACCCGGAATTTACGGACAAAATCACTCCAACTTGAAAAGTCTTCCATACGCTCCTCTTGTTTTGATAATATACCTACCGGTTAGTATTTAATTTTATCATGATATGTCTGACTATTTCAAATGATTTTCCGGCTGCAACGGAAAAGCCGGCTCCTCAGAGCCGGCTTCTGTCTCTTTATCTTACTGCGATCTAATGTTAAAACGCATGACCAAGATCCTCTTCTTTCAGACAGGCATCATAATAAGACGTGAACTTACTTTTCCGGACTCCGATCTCGAGGTTGACGGCGGGCACCCTTCCAGAGCTGGAGGAAACGGCGGCCGAAGTCAATCAGGGAGAAGTCGCCTTCCACTTGGTCATAATAGGCTTGTTTCACCTGTTCGATGAGAGAAATGGGGATTTTCCGTCCCTCGATCCAGGGATAAAACAGGCGGTACCCCTGGACCAGATGATCCCAGCGCCCGTCATTGCCGGGCTTGAGGTATTCCGAGACGTCCAGCAGTTTGACATGCCCGTCCTGCAACAGCACGTTCTTCAGATGGATGTCCCGGGGATTGAGGCCCCGGCTGCGGACATAGTCCCGCGCCTCATCCACCTCCCGAATGACGTTCTCCGGGATGGGAATTCCCTCGATGAGGCAGTCATAAAGGGTGGGACCTTTCTCATAGCTCAGGACGAGAAAATGGTCCTCCATTCCGAAACAGACGGGAAAATAGTCGGATTGACCCAACCGCCGGTACACAGTGTATTCGTCCAACCGCGCCTTTTCCCGTCCGGCGGCATACCGTTTGAAAACCACCCCGGGATGGGAGGAATGGCGGACGACCACCGCATCGGTCCCCGTCCCGATCTCCTCCAAGCCGTCGGGAAGGTATCGGACAGTGACCGGTTGGTTGCCGGGGTTGGATTCAATCTCAATCTGTTCGATCAGCGGATTGACCGACTTCCAAAACATGGGGTTCCCCCTCTGTATGTAAAAAAGCCCTCACCCAGGAAAACACGATGTCTGTCATACCGGTGCTCTGGAGACATGCCTCTATGGGAGGAAGGTTCGGTTCGACACCACTATACTTTGCGCGTTCTTTCCTGTCAATGAACCGAGGGAGGAGGGACCGGCAGAAAAGGATCCCTTATGAATCCTGTTAACATAATCGCCCAACATTTTTGATGGGAATAGTCTGGAAAGACTTCTTGGATGATAAAAGGCAGCCTTATTCTTCCTCTATGTATACATGCTGTTCAATGTAATTACGGTTCTGTGTAAAAATGGGGATCTGATCATCCACAACCCAACGATAACGTGTCACATCAACTTCTTCACCGTTTTTTGTCTGCACCGATGGGATCGTCATCATTCCCCCGGTGACCGTCCTCCCAACCGCTTGCGCAACCCTTTGGAGAGACGCCTCCCTTTTTTCCTCATCCAATGAACGAAATCGGCTGACATAGCCGATAAATCGATCAGTTCGAGAATCCCGACGATCACACGAACCATCCATTTCACTCCCACCCAGACCAGCTCCAGCAATTCAAGCAGGGCGCTCATCCGTTTTCTCCTTATCTTTTAATCAGGACTCCCCGTCCCGTTTCCATTCCATTGTCTGATTCATGTGTTGATTTCGCTTCCGGCGGTACTGTCGGCAACGGTTCACCCACCGCTCCGCCATCGCCGGATTGGAGGCGAAGTGAAGGTGGGTGTACCCGGCGATCAGATTCGCCCTCACATATCCTTCCCGCTCCGGCCCCGCCCAGCCTCCTTCGCAGTTGTAGGCATGGGGGAACGGACGGGTGATCGGCGTCAGCGTGGAATACCGGAACTGGTGGCCGCGTGCCTTTTCCCCTTTTTTCAGCAAGGGGGAATCCGTCAGCGCCTGCACTTCCCGGTAACCCAGGGCGGTCAACCGGGATTGCATGCGGACCTCCGCGGGGATCACCCCCGCCATGGGATATCGGTGCCCTTCGGAGTCCACGATCTCCCGGCAGAGATACATATATCCGCCGCACTCCGCATAGACGGGCATTCCCCGTTTCACCGCCTCCCTGAAGGAGCGCTTCACTTCTTCCCCCGCGGCCAAATCCGCCGCATGGATTTCGGGAAACCCTCCGCCGAGCCACACACCGTCCGCCTCCAACGGAACCGGCTCACCGGCCAGGGGGCTGAACTCCACCCATTCCGCCCCGGCCAAACGAAGCAGATCGAGGTTTTCGGGATAGTAAAAATGGAAGGCGGCGTCACGGGCCACCGCTACCGTGGGTTTTTCTTCCGCCTCCGGCCATTCTTGGAACACCGGCCGGGGGGGCATGTGGAGCGACGGGGCTTCACGGGCCAACCGGAGGATTTCTTCCAGATCGACTCCTTCTTCCAAAAGGTCGCCCAGTCCTTCATAAAGCGCTTCGTTCGGCCCTTCCGCCGCGGTTACCAAACCCAGATGCCGTTCGGGGATGCTGATTTCCGCATCCTCCCGCAGCCATCCCACCACCGGGATTCCGCACGCCCCTTCCACCGCGGTTTTAAGCAACCGGAAATGGCCTTCCCCGCCGACCCGGTTGACAATCACCCCCGCCACGCGAACCCCCGGCCGGAAGTTCTGAAACCCCCGAACCACCGCGGCGGCGCTGCGGGCCATCCCCCCCGCATCCACCACCAGGAGAACGGGGCATGTCAACCGCTCGGCCACCTGGGCCGTGCTGCCTTCGTCGCTGTCGGGCGCCCGTCCGTCAAAAAGCCCCATCACCCCTTCCACGATGGAAAGGTCCGCCCCTTCGCCGCCCCGGAAAAACACTTCCTCCATGACCGATTCAGGCATCATCCAGGTGTCCAGGTTCCGGGAAGGGCGTCCCGTCACAGCAGTATGGTGACCCGGATCGATATAATCCGGGCCCACCTTGAAACCCTGCACGGTAAGCCCCCGTTTTTTGAATGCAACCAGCAAACCCAGGGTCAGCGTCGTCTTTCCCGCCCCGGATTCGGTGCCGGCGATGACGATCCTCGGTCGATGCATGGTTTTTTCCTCCTTCCACCTTCTCAAATTCGGGGAAATCAACGCCGACTCCTCCGACACATGCTCCCCTGTTTGATGACATAACTTTAGAAGAGAGGCGGCTTTCCTGATTACTCCTCCCCTTGCAGGGGAAAAGAGGGATAAGACCGTGAAAGACGAATGTTACCATAAAGGAGGAACCCAAAGTGAAAGACTGGGTGAAAAAAGGGTTTGCCGCCGGGCTCGGCCTGGCCGTCGTCAGCAAGGAACGGGCGGAAAAGACGATGAAAGACTTGGTGAAACGCGGGGAAATGACCCCCAACGCCTCCCGGGAAGTCCTGGACAAACTGGTCGCCAAGGGCGAACAGGAACAGGAGCAACTGGACCACTTTCTCCGGGAGCGGATCAGAAAAGTCCTGAACGAAATGGAGATCGCGACCCGGGAGGAGATGGATCAGCTGAAACAACACATTCGAATGCTGGAGACCCGTTTGGACCGGGTGGAAACCCGAAACCGCCCCCAGGAAGAGGGTGAAACGTCCTGACCTCACTTCCCATCCCAGATGGCATGTAAGGAGTGTCCTCAATCATGTTCGGCAAAAAGATTAGAAACCTCAACCGGTACCGGGAGATCGTCTACACCTTCGCCCGGCACGGTTTCGGATATCTGTTGGAGGAGATGGGACTTTTCACAAAACTGTCCCTTCCCAAAAGCCCCACCGAGACGGGTGCGATCCATCAGGACCCCGCTTCGGTGGGCAAACATATCCGGGAGGCGCTGGAGAGCCTGGGCCCGGCCTTCGTCAAGCTCGGTCAGGTGGCCAGCACCCGCTCCGACCTCCTGCCCGAAAAAGTGATCGCTGAGTTAAACAAACTTCACGATGAGGTATCCGCTCTCCCTTTTCAAGAAATCCGGAAAGTGCTGGAACAGGAGATGGGGGATTACACCCGGTACTTTGCGGAATTTGATGAAGAGGCCATCGCCGCCGCCTCGATCGGCCAAGTCCACCGGGCGGTGTTACATAACGGGGAAACCGTGGCCGTCAAAATCCAACGGCCTGGAATTGCCGGTCACGTCCAGCGAGACCTTTCCATCCTGAAAGAGTTGGCGACCCTTGCAGAACAGCGCTTGGATTGGGGTGAACAGTATCAGGTCGGCAAACTGGTGGACGAGCTGGCAAAGGCCGTCCGTCAGGAACTGGATTTCACCGCCGAGGCACGCCACATGGAAAAGGTGAAAAACGGGTTCGGAGAAGAAGACCCGGTTCACATCCCTGAGGTGTACTGGGATCTGACCACCCACCGGATCCTGACGATGGAATACATCCACGGCATCCGGTTGACCCGGCTGGAGGATCTGAAGGAAGCCGGCCTGTCTCCCGAAATCGTGGCGGAACGGTTGGTCCAGGCCGTATTCCGCCAGATTCTGATAGAAGGGTTTTTCCACGGAGATCCCCACCCGGGAAATCTGTTCGCTCTTCCGGGAAACCGAATCGCTTTTGTCGACTTCGGTCTGGTCGGCAGGCTCACTCCGGAAATGCAACGTCACTTTTCTTCCATGATTATCGCCATGATACACCAGGATACCGACGCGGCCGTCCGGGCAATGCTCCGGATGGGGATGGTGCCCGAAGATGTGGACCGGGAAGCCTTCTGGCTCGACGTGGACGACCTGCGCGAAAAATATTACAACGTCGCCCTCTCCGACATCAGCCTCGGGGAAGCCGTCCATGATTTGTTTGATCTCGCTTTCCGATACCGGATCCGCATCCCGCCCGATCTGACCCTCCTCGGGAAAACCCTCCTCTCCCTGGAAGGCATCGTGAAAAAGCTGGACCCGGATATCAATGTCACCCGGATTACGCGTCCCTTCGGGGAACAATTGTTAAAAGAGCGGTTCAACCCGAAGCGGCTCGCCCGGGAAACCTGGAGAAACATCTATGACCTCGGAGAAACTTTGATCGAGCTGCCGAAACACCTGCTCCAAATAGCGGAAAATCTTCAAAAGGGAAAAGTTCAGGTGGACGTGGGGGTGCCCCGGCTGAACCTCTTCCTCCGAAAACTGGACCAGATTGTCAACCGTCTCTCCTACAGCATTGTACTGCTTTCATTCAGTATCATCATGTGCGGTTTGATCATCGGATCTTCCCTCACCCGGCAACAGACCCTCCTGTGGAAAGTGCCCGCCATCGAGATCGGTTTTTTGATTGCGGTGTTTATGCTGATGTGGCTGATCTATTCCATCTTCAAATCGGGACGGCTGTAGCCTCCTTCAACAGCGAAGGTTCCGGCACCGAATGCCGGAACCTTCTTTTTTACACCCGGAGGAGGACATGGGAAACAGGCGGCTGAGATTCATGAACTAAAAACGGCCGGCAACAATCATCGTCCGGGCGGTAGATGTCCCACACCCGACTTTCGTCCAGTTCCTCCGGTTTTCCGTCAAACACCAACCTCCCGTTCCGGATCCCGACGATCCGGGTGGCCACCCGGCGGGCCATGTGCACATCGTGGAGGTTGAGGATGGTGGTCATTTTCTCATGGCGGTGGATCTCCTTCAAAAGTCTCAGGATCGCATCCGCCGTGACGGGATCCAGACTGGCCACCGGCTCATCCCCCAGAAGCAGTTTTGGCCTTTGAACCAGCACCCGGGCAATCGCCACCCGCTGTTGTTGTCCGCCGCTCAAACCGTCGGCCCGCTGCCGGGCAAGATGGCCGATACCGACCCGGTGCAGCGCTTCCCGAGCCGTCTCAACCACCTCCGGGGGAAACGTTCCTGTGAGACTCCGCCAGAGGGGGAGATGGTGAAACCGGCCCACCATGACATTGGTCAGTACATCCAGACGGGAGATCAGCTGAAACTGCTGAAAAATCATTCCCATGCCGGCCCGAAGTTTCAAAAGCTCCTCTTTTTTCGCCCGGGTCACGCTCTCGCCCTTCCATCGAACCTCCCCCGACGTCGGCCGGATCAAACCGTTCGCGCACCGGATCAGGGTGGATTTTCCAGCTCCACTCCGACCGAGCAGCACCACAAATTCCCCTTCCTCCACGGTCAGTGAGAAATCCTGAAGAGCGGGAGGATCTGCTTTTCCGTATCGTTTGGTCAAATCGATGAATTGCAACATCTCAGATCACCTTTGCACGGAAGAAGGCACCAAGGATATCCAGAAGCCAGATCAAAACCATGATCGCCAGAATGTCGACCGCCATGGCCGCATATTCGAAGGTCTTGAAATGGAGGAACAACACATCCCCGATTCCTCCGGCTCCGATGGCTCCGAAGAGGAGGGAAGACCGGACCCCCACTTCCAACCGGTAAAAGTAATGGGACAGGATGTTGGGAAAGATTTGGGGAACAATTCCGTAGAGCGCCACCAGCACATCCCGGGCCCCCGTGGAAGCGACGGCCTCCCGGGGGCCGGGATCGGCCGCTTCCACCAGTTCCGCCAACAGTTTGCCCAACACCGCCACATTGTGAAGGAAAATCGCCACAATCACGGTCAAGGGTTCCAGTCCGAAAGTGGGAACAAAAATCAACGCCAGCACCAGTTCGGGAATGGAGCGGAGTAACGTGAGAAACGAACGAACCCCGTTACAGACCACAGGACCGGGAGAAGTGTTCCGGGCCGCGAGAAAAGACAGGGGCAAGGCGACTGCCAATCCCGCCACCGTTCCCAAAAACGCCATTTCAACGGTGATCAGGGTTTCCTCCAGGGTATGGTCTGCCATGGAGAAATCCAGCGGCCACATTCCCGACAAAAAGTCAAAGGAATTTCCAATGTCCGTAACATCCCCAAAATGAAGTTCCGCATCCCATGCACTGAAGACGACGGCCACCAAAATCAGCACCGACGCCGGAACCGCTTTTTTCCTCAACGGACCCATCTCATTTCCCGCCTTACTCGATCTCCAGTCGACCGGCTTCCTTTGCCGCCCGTCGGATGGATTCATAGTCGCTGTTCTCTGCTTGGGTAAACCCGCTCGCACCGAAGACGTTCAGGATTTTCGGGTCCTTGATGGAAAGGAAGGTCTTTCTCAGCTTGTTCACCGTTGGACCGTCCACATCCTTCCGGACCGCCCAGGGATACTGGAACAGTGGTTCCGACTTCCAGATGACCCGGACTTTGTCCTTGTCCACCTTTCCGCTTTCGACCAGCTGGTTGAAGATCGCGCTGTCGATGGCTCCGACGTCATACTTTCCGTTCTGGATGGAGAGGGCCGTCACATCATGGGAACCGGTATAGGTGATCCCTTTGAAATCATGCTCCTGCTCGTTTTCGAATACCCCCTGTTTCTTCAATGCCATTCCGGGAATGAGGGAACCCGAAGTGGAGTTGGGATCCCCGAAGGCAAACCGGATCTTTTTGCTGTTTTCCGCCACTTCTTCGATCGAATCCAGCCCGGACTCCTTCGGCACGATGAGATAGGAATGGTAGTAAGGCTTCCCGTCGATCAACTGGGTGACCACCGCATGGACTCCCGTGGTCTCACGGGCTTGGACGAAAGTGAGAGGCCCCAGAAAAGCCATGTCCATTTTCTTGTATTTCAGGGCTTCCACCACGCCCTGATAATCGGAATAGATCTTGATTTCCACCGGTTTCTCCAGTCCCTCGGCCAACCTCTCTTCCAAACGCTCCATCGCCTGTTTCATGTTTCCCTCGTTTTGGGCGGGAATCACCCCCACTTTGAAAGGCTCCGCTTCCTTTCCGCACCCGATCGCCGTGAGGAGCCATGCAAAAGCAGATATCCACAGCAATGCACGTTTCCAATGCATTCGGGATTCCTCCCTGTTCATCGTGATTCCTTGGTTGATGGAGACATGCTGAGCGGTTTCACCCTTCAGCTGCTCTCCGCGAGATACCGGTCGAACCAGCGAAGAATTTCCTCATCCCTCTTCTTCGGGTGGCTGTAGAGGTAATGGCTGCCTCCCGGCACGAGGACCAAGCGGTGTTCATAACCGAGCTTCGACAACGCTTCAGCCAGCCGTTCCGAATGCTCGGGACGAACCGTTCGGTCATTCAGTCCATGCATTAACAAAAGGGGCACTTTCAGTTTTCCGGGCCATTCCACCGCAGAACGCTCCTTGTACTCCTCCGCATCCAGCAATGGATCTCCCACCAGCTTGTTTAAGGGGTTTCGGAAAACGTCCCCGCTCTGTTCGTACAGAGCGGTCAGGTCCGACACTCCTCCGATGACGGCCGCGGCCCGTACCTCCGCGCCCTGCTTGATCGCCAGATAGGTCATCATCCCTCCGCGCGAAAAACCGAGCATGACTTTTTGGTTCCGGTCCACGTAGGGCAGGCCGTCCACCAAAGGGATCAGGTTGAGCACATCCCGGACATCCTTGCCGGCCAAGTCCGGGAGACCGCCTCCCCCGTCGACTCCCCGGTACTGGGAAGCCGCCACCACATATCCGTTGGATGCCAGCTTGGCGATATGTTTGAGGGTGATCTTCCGGATTTTACTGGTTTCGATGATACCGCCGCGGTTGTAAATGATGGCCGGGATCCGCCCTTTCACATGGCGGGGTTTCGAAAGGAATCCCACCACCTGAGCCCCGTCGCTGAGGTAGCGAATCCGGTACAAATCCACCTTCTTCCCGTAGGGGGAGGGAACGGCAAGCTTCTCTCTCCTGATGATTTTCCCGTTCGTGCTGTGGAAAGAGTTCCGATCTTTCTTTCCTCCGACCGCGTTTTCCCCCACCTGAGGCTGAACCAGCCTGTCGGATTCCGCTTGTTGTGCCGAGCCCTCCCCAAATATCCAACTGGAGGTGACAACTCCCAGAAACAAAAAAACAACCCATCCGATGATTGCGCCTTTCAATGCGTTCCCCCGCTTTCCTGCTGTCGAAGGGGACGGCCGGGTCATTCCCGCCGCCTGGAGATCGCTCATGAAATCATAATATATACATGGTAAATTGACATACCTGAAAATACAACCAAACTGATGAATTACTCATATCGGCTTATGAAACTTCTCCATTATACCGGTTTTTCATGTTTCCCGTTTTTTTCTTTCCATTCCGACATCTTTTGCGTTATTCTTTATATATAATGAAACCTTCCCTCTTCCCCCGGAAGGTGGCTTGACGCCCTTTCCAGAAGCGTGTCTTGCCGCCGGTCAGGGGGAAATCGGTTTCCACACCTGACTCTCCGGATATCCCGATACCGATGGAACCCGGGCCCCATCGGCCGGAGGAGGCACTGAGCGGTGGTTCCCGGACTCCGCTCACTGCTTCCACGCCGGCAGCGGTGAAACAGCCGGACGAATTTCGCCGTTACCCTGTTCGGCAATCGTTTCATCCAACCCCAAACCGGGGATTAAACATTTACAAAAAGGCACCTGAAAAAAGAGAAATCATGAGCTGGATACAAAAGTGGGGTATGACCTATCAAGCAGTCACGGTATGAACACGTGAAAAGAAAAAAAAGAAAGAAACTGTGGCTCCGGGTCCTTCTCCTGTGCATGGCGGGGATTATCGGCGCTTCCAGTTATTTTATCTACCAGGTCTGGGGAGCCGTTGACCAGTCCTATGACCCTCTCAACCGCCAAAAATCGGAAATGCGGCAGGAAGAGGTCACGATGAAGGATCCTTTCACGGTGATGTTTGTCGGTACCGACGTCCGGAATGCGGACACACAAAACTGGCGTGCCGATGTGATCATGATCGCGGCCGTCAACCCGGAAAAGAAATCGATCGAATTGCTCAGCATCCCCCGGGACACCCTGACCGAAATCCAAAACAGCAACGGGGTGAAAACCAAAATCAACGCCGCTCCCTATTACGGCATCCAATCCGGTGTCGGCCCGATGACCAACACGGTCTCCACCGTGGAGCATTTTCTCAATATCCCCATCGATTACTACGTAAAAGTCAACTTCAACGGATTCATTGACGTGGTGGATGCCGTCGGCGGAGTGGATGTCAATGTCCCCTTTGATTTCTCCGTCCGTCTTTTCAACAAAATGCAGTACTACGAGAAAGGACCCGCCCACTTGGACGGCATGCGCGCCCTGGGTTATGTTCGGATGCGGAAATCGGACCCCCGCGGCGACCTCGGACGCAACATGCGTCAACGGGAAGTGATCCAGGCGGTGATGGACGAAGCTGTCAGCATCAAATCCGTGACCAAAATCGACGACATCCTGAAATCGGTGGGCAACAATGTGACCCACAACATGCAGATCGACCAGCTTCTCGCCCTTCAGAACATCTACCGCAAAATCCCCAAAGATCACTTGGAAACACTGAAAATGAACGGGGAAAACAGCAACAACAACCCGAGGGGCATCTGGTATTACATCGTCTCCGATCAGGAGCGCCTCCGTCTCAGCAACATCATCCGGAAACAGCTGGAACTTCCCACCCAAACCCTGGACGGTCGCCCCTACGACCCGCCTGAAACCCAGGAGCCCGACCCAAACACGGAAACCGCCCCCGATCCAAGCGGCACGGGAACCCAGGACGGATCCCCCGCACCGGGGCAGGCACCGGCCGACACGACCGGAAGCACAACCGAAAACGGGAACGAATGAACACCCCAAAGCCGCCTCCGCCTTTCCCATGGGAGGTGGCTTTTCCATTTCAAGCCGGCGGCAAAAAGCGCCCGTAGGAGCGGGCGCTTTTTGCCGCCGGTATAAAATGGACTCCCCGGTTTTACATTAATCGGAAACCGATTGTAAAAGGAGGACCTCCATGGGTGAACGAAACGTCATCGCATTTTTCCGAACGGAACCGCAGGCCAAGAAAGCGGTCCGACAACTGAAGGCACAAGGGTTTGACACGGTGGAACTTTCCCGCTTTTCCCTGAGCCCCAAAGAAGACGGCAGCGATTTGGACAACCCGATCGCCGAACCCCCCTCTTCCCTCTCCACTGTGACGGGGGCACCGGTGACCGGCCACGATCCGGGAATTCTGAAGGCCGTCGACATCCATTCCAGCGGCATGGCCGACGGAAGCGATGAATTCGGGGCGGAGGATCTGTCGGTCACCGTGATCACAGACGAGGGGCGCTTCGAAGAAGCGGAAAAGATTCTGGAACAAATGGGCGGCCGTTTATGATCGGCGCGCAACCCCAAAACCGCTTCCCATTCCGAGGGGAAGCGGTTTGTTCATGGGACGGTCTCATCCTTCCTGCCGGGGCTCTGCGGGATCGCAAGGAGGGGACTGGGTGTGGGAGGAAGCGGCCAATTTGGTCAGATAATAGCACTCCTCCCGGAACATGTGGTCCGCCATCAAGGGAGTCAGCACGCCCAACACTTCCTTGTTCAACCGGAACTCTTCCAACTCCTGTAAAAAGTTCTGGAACAACGCCATTTCCAGTTCCACTTCCCGGTGAAAGCGGCGCAGAGCCGGAAAATCCGCGAGGCAGGTGCGCAGATAGCCGGCCAGCTCCACGGCTTTCAGGTAAAACGCTTCAAAGTGTTGGGTGAACCGGTCGCTTTTCTTCTTCCAGCTCTTCTCCACAAAGTCCAGGTTCCCGGCGAGCGCCGAAGAGTGGCCATAGGCATCCTGAAGCCAGAGGAGATGATGGTGAACGGGATGTTCCCGGGGCGGAACTTCCCCCCGGCAGAGAAAAGACAACAACCGGAGGTATTCCTCCACCTCGTTCACCATGTGGTTCAGGAAGGACGGACTGAGGGAGATCCCGATTGAAGCGGTCAGATGCGCTTTGACAAGGGAAAGCTTAAACTCCCGGATCCCCTCTGCCGCCTGCTTGGCTTCTCCCGTGAGGGAACGGACGGCTTTCGGATCCGTTACGGGTCGTCGGGCGTTTTCCAGCAGTCCGTCAAAAGCGGTCACATACCCTTTGGCCCTCCGGATCGCCTCCTTCTCTCCCGGTGCCAGGGAGTCCCGGATAAACCGGGCATGGTCCCCCAGGACCTGCAGCCAAAACCGATGTTCAAACAAAGCCGCCGCCACATATTCCACCCGCACCATTCCTCCCTCGGTATCATCTTTATTTCAGATTATGAAGGGAGGGGACGGGACATGAAAGAAACAGGGGAACCATCGGTTCCGTCGCTTCCACCACTAAAAGCGTTGTGATTTTTTATTGTTAGACTCAGAAGAAAGGGAAGCGTTTACCCGAAGTAGCGACTTTGCTGTCCTGCCCAGCGGAGAATCCGCCTGCAAGGGCGTTCAGGGGCAAAGGCTTCTCTGTGTTGCATCCGAAGGCGTTTGCCCCTGCCTGCAGCAGGATGATTCGGAGCGGACAGTGCATACATCCCTGCAGGACAGCAAAGCGAGACCGGGGAGAAGCGACCCCAGGCGAGACTTGTACTCTGTGAGTGCATAGCGAGACCGGGGAGAGAAGCGACCCCAGGCGAGACTTGTACTCTGTGAGTGCAACCGGAGCGGCTTCGGGTAAATGCCGCCGTTCACTTTTTCACAATACTTCTAAAATAAACTCAGTTGCACCGGCGCTTCTCCGGTTGCCGGTTTTTGTCCGGACAGGGAAGACCGAGGCCCTTCCTGTTCTTCTTGGGGCGGAATGCGGGTGGGGAGCCCCGCCTCTTCCGCCAGCCGCCCCACCCGCTCCAGCAGGGCGCTCCGATAATCCTCCGGAGCTCTGGCCCCATCTTGGTACAAGCGGACCAACGAAGGATAAACCCCGGGAAAAGCCGGGTGCATCTGCCGGAAAAACCAGCTTTTCACTTCCGGGCGCAGACGGAGGACGGACGGAACCACAAAACGCGCTTCGTGTTCCGCAGCCGCTTCCACCAGCGACTTCAGCTGGACTTCCGAATCGGTCAAATACGGCAGGATCGGAGCCAGGAAGACACCCGCCGGCACCCCGGCCCGGTTCAGCTCCCGGACGGTCTTCAGGCGTTGTCGGGGATGGGGAGAAGAGGGCTCCGTCTTTTTCCAGATCGTTTCATCCAGGGTACTGATGCTGACATTGACCGAAGTGACCTTCATTTTTTGAAGAAGATCCAGATCCCTCAGAATCAACGGGGAACGGGTGGTGATCCCGCAGGGGATCCCGAATTCCCGAAGCACCTCCAGGATGGACCGGGTGATCCCGAGTTTCCCCTCCAGCTGTTGGTACGGGTCGGTCGCCGTCCCGATGGCGATGCCCCCTCCCTTCCACTTCCCCCGCTTCAATTCGGACCGGAGAACGCTTGCGGCATCCCGTTTGACATAGATATTGTTCCGAAAACTGTCGTCGGCATGGAATCCCAACCAGACGTGCGTAGCCCGGGCATAACAAAAATGACACCCGTGTCCGCACCCCCGGTAGGGGTTGATCGACCACTTAAACGGCATCCGCTTATCCGTCACGCGGTTCAGGACCGACTTCGGCCTGGCCGGGAACCAGCGGTCCGGCTGTTGACCGTTTTTCACCCTCACCACCTCACCGATCGGAACATTTGTTCCATCATATCACAGATCCATCCCCCCTGCCTATGGAAGTGATCCGTACCCCCTTTTAATCAGAGCACAAATGAAATATTATGAATATAAACAATTTTACCAGAAGCGTTTGTGATTTCATGTTCGTTTCGAGAAAAGGGGAAGCGTTTACCCAAAACAGCGACTTTGCTGTCCTGCCCGGCGGAGAATCAGCCTGCAAGGGCGTTCAGGGGCAAAAGCTTCTCTGTGTGGCATCCGAAGGCGTTTTGCCCCTGCCCGAAGCAGGATGATTCGGAGCGGACAGTGCCTGCATCTCTGCAGGACAGCATAGCGAGACCGGGGAGCGCAAGCGACCCAGGCGAGACTTGTGCTCTGTGAGTGCAGCCGGAGCGACTTTGGGTAAATGCTGCCGCTCACTTTTTCACAACGCTTCTGGTTACTCGGAAGCCTGTTTCCCCCGTCCCCCTTACACATGGGCGGGGGGCTCTGGAGGGGGCCTCCAAAAATCAAAAAGGCAACAGGAGGATTTCCATGGAAAACCTGCGCTATCCGATCGGCCGTTTCGACCTTTCCAGACAGAAGGAATCCGTCGATTGGCACATCTGGATGCTGTCGGAAACACCCAACCGCCTGCGGGATGCCGTCTCCGGACTTACACCTGAGCAACTGAACACACCTTACCGTCCGGGGGGATGGACAGTCCGACAGGTCGTCCACCATTTGCCGGACAGCCACCTGAACGGCTATCTTCGCTTCAAACTGGCCTTGACGGAGAACCGGCCCACCATCCAACCTTACAATCAGGACCGCTGGGCGAAACTTTCCGATACAGCGGACATACCGGTGGAGGTATCCGTCCAATTTTTGGATACCCTTCACCAGCGTTGGGTGGGGCTGTTGCAAACCATGCGCCCGGAACAATTCCAAAAAGGATATGTCCATCCCGACGAGGGTTTCCTGTCTTTGGAAAAAGCCCTGCGTCACTATTCCTGGCACAGCCGGCATCACCTGGCCCAGATCCTCACCCTCCGGGAACGGATGAACTGGTGAAAAGGATCCTTCCGTTTTTCGCGAAAAAATAAAAAAATATAAACCAATCCGACCACTCTTCTTCAAACCTTTTCCTTTATTTCAGGGTTTTTCAACGGATACCAGATGAAGATAGATACGTTCCATTATGATGGATAAAATTTTGGAACAATATTGTCGGTTTCTCGTGATCAGGGTAAACGGAAAGCAGTCAGATCGGATTCTGACACCCTGGAAACACGACACCTTTTTCGCCCACCCCGATTGTGGGCTCTTTTTTTAGATGGCATCATTCATAACATTTCGACATAGAAACCCGAACTTGCGGGATTCGGAAAGTTTGCTACAATGGCAACAATATATCTTTTCACCGGGACCTACTTTTTCGAGCCCCGGGACCAACGAAGAGGTGAGATGTTTGAAACCGCGCACGTTGTTTGAAAAAGTGTGGGACCGTCATGTGATCGATCAGGAAAAGGGAAAACCGGCCATTCTGTACATCGACCTGCACCTGATTCATGAAGTGACCTCACCTCAGGCGTTTGAGGGCTTGAGGTTGAACGGCCGAAAGGTTCGTCGGCCGGATCTGACCGTGGCCACCATGGACCACAATGTACCCACCGCCAACCGGAACCTTCCCGTCACGGACGGCACTTCCGCCAAACAGATGGACACGCTGGCCCAAAACTGCCGGGATTTCGGGATCCGATTGTACGATCTCCATGATCCGGGTCAGGGAATCGTCCACGTGATCGGACCGGAGCTGGGGCTGACACTCCCGGGTAAAACCATCGTTTGCGGGGACAGTCACACTTCCACCCACGGTGCCTTCGGCTCGCTGGCCTTCGGGATTGGGACCAGCGAAGTGGAACACGTGCTCGCCACTCAATGCCTGCAACAACTGAAACCGGATACCATGGAGGTTCACGTGAAAGGGAGCCTCCCACCCGGTGTCACCGCCAAAGACGTCATCCTTGCCCTCATTGCCAAGATCGGTACCGACGGAGCGACGGGTACAGTCATCGAATACACCGGAGAAGCGATCCGCAACATGAGCATGGAAGAGCGGATGACCGTCTGCAACATGTCGATTGAGGCCGGAGCAAGAGCCGGTATGGTTGCCCCCGATGAAACCACCTTCCGGTACCTGGAAGGACGACCCTTTGCTCCCAAAGGGGAGGCCTTCGAACGGGCCAAAGAAGACTGGTTGGAACTCCGAACCGACGAAGGAGCGGTATACGACCGGCGGGTGGAACTGGATGCGTCCCAAATCGCTCCGCAGGTCACTTGGGGGACCAGCCCCGGGATGGGAACAGCGGTCACCGGACGGGTGCCGGACCCCGAATCCTTCCCCACGGAGACGGAGAAAAAATCAGCCAAACGCGCTCTGGAGTATATGGGACTCACCCCGGGCACACCCATGACCGAAATTCCATTGGACCGGGTGTTCATCGGTTCCTGCACCAATGCCCGGCTGGAAGATCTGCGCGCTGCCGCCCGTGTGGTGAAAGGCCGGAAAGTGAACCCCAGGGTGCGGGCCATGGTGGTCCCCGGCTCCCAACAGGTGAAGAGACAAGCGGAGAACGAAGGCCTCGACCGGGTGTTCCTGGACGCGGGCTTTGAATGGCGGGAATCGGGCTGCAGCATGTGTCTCGCGATGAACGATGACACCTTGAAGGAAGGGGAACGGTGCGCATCCACCTCCAACCGTAATTTTGAAGGGCGCCAGGGTCGGGGAGGACGCACCCATCTGGTCAGTCCGATGATGGCGGCGGCAGCGGCGATTGAAGGACATTTCGTCGATCTCCGGAACTGGAATCCGGAAGACTGAGGAGGGAAACAATATGGAAGCTTTCACCAAGCACACCGGGAAAGTGGTGCCCCTGGACCGGGCCAACGTGGACACCGATCAGATTATCCCCAAACAGTTCCTGAAGCGGGTGGAGCGAACCGGGTTCGGCCAGTACCTCTTCTATAACTGGCGTTTTGACATGAATGGAAACCCGGATCCGGAGTTTGAACTCAACCGGGAGGAATACGCCGGCGGTACCATCCTCCTCACCCGAACCAACTTCGGTTGCGGATCCTCCCGGGAACACGCCCCCTGGGCCCTGTTGGACTTCGGTTTCCGGGTGGTGATCGCTCCCACCTTTGCCGACATTTTTTATAACAACTGTTTCAAAAACGGAATCCTCCCCATCCGGTTGCCGGAAAAGACGGTGGACACGCTGTTTCAACGGATCGAAACCAAGGAGACCCGGACTCTTACCGTCGATCTGGAAGAGACCCGGATCAGTGACGGAAACGGCTTCACCACTGATTTTGAGGTGGAACCTTACCGCCGTTACTGCCTCCTGAACGGACTGGACGACATCGCCATCACCCTGCAAAAGGAAGAACAGATCCACTCATACGAAGAAAACATCCCGCAATATTACCGGATCGAAAAGGAGCAAGGGGTTTGACCCCACTACAAGCGTTGTGATTGATGTTCAGGCTCAGAAGAAGGGAAGCGTTTACCCGAAATAGCGACTTTGCTGTCCTGCCCGGCGGAGAATCAGCCAGCAAAGGCGTTCAGGGGCAAAAGCTTCTCTGTGTTGCATCCGCAGGCGTTTGCCCCTGCCCGCAGCAGGATGATTCGGAGCGGACAGTGCCTCCTACATCTCTGCAGGACAGCATAGCGAGACCGGGGAGCGCAAGCGACCCAGGCGAGACTTGTGCTCTGTGAGTGCATAGCGAGACCGGGAGTGAAGCGACCCAGGCGAGACTTGTGCTCTGTGAGTGCAACCGGAGCGGCTTCGGGTAAATGCCGCCGCTCACTTTTTCACAATACTTCCAGACCACCGATGAAGGTGGTCTTTTTTAAACGGAAGGCTCTTTCCCCGATGCATGGTTTAAAACCTCCTGGACAGGTTATAAAAAAACAAACGAAATCACGGAGGTCCTGCCCCCATGATTCAGGCAACCCCAACCCTCCACCGTCCCCGGTGCTGGAGCGAATATGATCGTCTGAAACGGGTGATCCTCTGCCCTCCCCGCTTTTTGGAAATCCGGGAAGTGATCAACCGTACCCAACGCCATTTCGCCAAAGAGAATATCGACCGATCACGGGCGGAACGGCAACACCGCAACCTGGTCAATGTATTAAGGGACCACCATATCGAGGTCATCCTGTTGGATCCCGACTCCCGCTATCCCGACCAGGTGTTTACCCGGGACATCGGCTTTACACTGGGACCCCGCCTCTTTGTCTCCCGGATGGAAGAGCCGGTCCGTCAAGGGGAGGAAAACCTCTTGAAAGCCTGGCTGGAACGGGAGGAGATCCCATATACGGAGGTTTCCGCCGGCAGCATTGAAGGAGGCGACGTCATCATCGACCGGGATACGGTCTACATCGGGGACAGCGGTCGAACCGCCCGAAGGGCCATCGCTGAAATCCGTCGCGCGCTGCCCCATATGAACGTGATCAGCCTTCCATTTCCCGAGAAATACCTTCACTTGGATTGTGTGTTCAATCCCCTTTCCCACCGGGAAGCGCTGATCTACCCCCCGGCCTTTTATCCGAGCGATCTCGCCCGGCTGTCCTCCCGATACAGTCTGATCGAAGTGACCGCAGAAGAGCAGTTCCGGTTGGGGACCAATGTATTGTCCATCGGTAACCGGACGGTCCTCAGTCAGCCGATCAACCCCGAGCTCAACACCCGCCTTCGCCGACACGGGTTTACCGTGATTGAAGTGGACCTTTCGGAAATCATCAAATCCGGCGGTGCTTTCCGTTGTTGCACCCTCCCCTTGTTGCGGGAGTGAAACACCTCCACCTTGGAATATGGGGGAGACGGCCGGATGGAATCGAGCGTCTCTCTTTTTTTAAACGAAAACGGCCAGAACTTCGGGATCGTCGTTGATCCCTTTCAGCACCGGGGTTTGGTTGACCAGTATGACGCCGGCTCGTTGAAGGACGTCAATCGCCCGATAGGCTTCATCCGTCAGTTCCCGGGGGTGGTTGAAGTGGGCCATGACATGGATTCGCGCACCACCCAATCACGAAGGCTAAGCGGGGATCTACCCTGCGACTGCTGTGTTCCATTGCGACTGCTGTGTTACATTGGGTAAAATCCCGAAACCCCTTGTTACAACTGCGGCAGTACCCCTTTGATTCCTCAAGGAACCCCATCCAAGGGGTTCCTTATCTATTGTGAATCGGCCATTTGCCGTTGCTTTTCTCAGTTGCCTCTCATATTTCATATAGCGAACCGTTTTTAAATAGGGGGAGTGACTATTGAAGAATCTGAACCACCAAGTCCACGATGATTTGCATGAACACCCATTTGAAGTTGACATTTATACGCACGAACCATCGGGTTTTCTTCATGCGCATCGATATCGGGGAATGACCTCTTTTGACGTTGGACATCGGCATCGATTGGCGGGGATCACAGCTCCAGCCGCTAATCTTGACCATCATGTCCATGAATACCGGGGAACCACCACGTTTGATGATGGCCATGTCCACCATTTCCACGGGATCACTGGTCCTCCCATTCCGTTACCCAACGGAAGCCACTATCACGAAATACAAGGGACCACAACAACCGCGGGAGACACGCCCCATACCCATCACTACAAAGGCGTGGCAAGGTAAAAAGGGTTCCATAATGAAGTGGGCATTTCACCTTATTCTGAATCGGTGAAATGGGAATGGGCGTTATGGATAAAAAACGCAAAACCCGTTCCCAGATGCCGGGCTTTACGATAATTGGTCTGTAGAGTGAGTGAAAACACGTTGCTGTTTACCTGACAATGAATACTCCCTCCCTCAAGAAAATAAGAGGAAACTCATATATTCTCTTCGAATCTCGGTTTTTTGAGGAAGCATTCCTGTAGGTGGGGTCCTCGTTTACCTGGAATGTATAAGCCCACAGGATAGGACTGGGTGTCCCCATGCTCCCACTGACGGAAAGAAAACGGGTGATTCCCAACACAGGAAAGGGGCCATCGTCCTTTGAATCCCCTACATTTCAAAATGGGACGCCACGCAACGACCGTTTTTGCCTTGTATCTCCCCTCGTGGACAGGATGAATAACCCTGCCGATCTTCAACCCTCGGTGTGGCGCGCTTCGATGGATGCGTTCAAATCTTTCACGAGCTCCGTCAGTGCGTCCCCAACGGCAATCTTATAGAGCGGATCATCCACATCCGCGGGAATTCCCTGTTCCTCAGAACCGGCGTCGTCTCCGGCCAGATCCGTACGATCTCCGATACGGACATGTCATATTGAATCATACGATCCCTCCTTTCCGGTTGTCGATTGCGCCAGACTCCATCTTCCTTCTAAAATTCCCTCCGGCGGTGGGATCATGAGTCCGGTACGGGATATTTTTTATGGTTCCGAGTCAACTCTTCGTTGATTGAAAAAGAGAAACGACCGATTCTCCCTAGAAGAGTTTTGAAAAAGTGAGCGGCAGCATTTACCCAAAGCCGCTCCGGCTGCACTCACAGAGCACAAGTCTCGCCTGGGTCGCTTGCGCTCCCCGGTCTCGCTATGCTGTCCTGCAGAGA
>NZ_QBKR01000020.1 GCF_003054245.1 Melghirimyces profundicolus | reverse complement strand
CCTTCAATTTTCAACCTTCAAGGGAGTTCGTTTGTTCCTCAAAAAACGGAGATTCGAAGAGGATATGTGAGCGTTCCCTTATTTTCTTGAGGGAGATGGAACGAATGGTCTCGATAATACCCTTCATAAATCAAAAACAAACAACACAACTTATTCCTTATTAAAATCCGTTTCTCTTTTCTTTCCCCGAAAATGTTTTATACCCATATTTTTTCACAATTCCGTAAACAGCAATTTAAAATACCCAAATAATCGGTTGATTTTCCCTACGATGGCGATTATACCCTTTTAACCAGACAGTGCACTTAACCTCGGTCTTCTCCGTAATCCACCACTCCCAGAAATCAATATTCCGACGCTAGTGGCTTTTTAATTGTGTTTAGATTCCGTTCCTGCTACTTCATCTGTTTAGAATCCTTTTTTCATCATAGAAGGACTGCCCTTGTCGGTTAATAAAGATCTCTCATCAATTTTATCGCTACCATTGCAATAATCACAGCAACAATTCCGAAGAGGAGGGCATTCATAGCCTTATCTCTACCCATCAGAAAGTCATGGTTCCTTTTCCCTGATAAAATCAAGCTAATTCCTCCAACCAAAACAGCAAACAAACCGACCCCTATCACAATCCAGTTGACCCACAGTTCCCATACATATCCGTCTTTACTCGACGTCGGATCTACGGCCATGACCAAACCAACCCCAAAAATCAAACTTATCCCGATAATAATAAAGAAAACTACAGGACCTAAGCATCCACTTAATAAAGGGTGCCTTTTAAGCCAGTAGAGGATACGAGGCATTTTAACCATTCGGATGAATAAATAAACAACACCAATCAACCCATAACACATCAAAGAAATCATAGATTCGATTCCCCTCCCGTTATAACCAGTTTAATCTCATGGAATACGCCTTGATACTCATTTCTAACCGGAGGTAGACTATGTTATAGTAGGTGGTATCTCCTTCTAATTATTACACTTGAAAACATAATTGTTGATAAGGGGAAAATATGTATGGATCACACAGTTTTAAATCCAAATATATTACTGACGGTTTTTGAGCTCAAATAAACCTTGTCTAGTGCCCCTTCAGGCAACCTTGATCTTATTTTGTTCTTTTAAAATCGCTTCGTGTTGTTTGTTCTTATTCCGCCATCGGATGTATTTTTGAATCTCCTGCATCAATTCATCATGGGATGAATAGTGGCTACCTTCAAGCACAAACTTGCGGAGCGGTCCAAAATGGCACTCGATTCGGTTTAACCAAGAAGCATAAGTGGGGGTAGACCAACTCCACGTTGTTCTCCTTTGCCCACACTTTCACTCGCTTATGATGATGAGGCGAAAAGTTGTCCAATACCATATACAGCCGTTCACTCCGATGATAGCGACGGCGTAACGCCTGAAGAAAACACAGGACATCTTGATGTCGCTTGGTTTTCTTGTTGTGGGCATACAGTTTGTCCGCCTTTAAATCCAAAGCGGCCAACAGATGACGGACACCATGTTTTCGGGTGTAGGTTGCAGGTAAACGGTCTGCCTTCTTTTGCATAAACCAACCCTTTCCGGCATAGGGCCGGATCGAGAGAGGACCGAACTCGTCCATACAAATCACCCGTCCATCTTTTGGCGGGTTCTTGTAGAGGCTCTGATTCGTTTTTTTTCCGTGAAAATCTAATTATTTCGTTCTTTTTTGCATTAGGAAAAAAGACAATAGGATTCCCGGGGCGTTGAATCGCCCTTTCACCTCATAAATTCCTTCGTTTATGAGGCAACATTTTCCTTCAATTTCCCGATTTACGTTTGTTGAAGAGGCACTAGGTTTGTTACCAAAAGACGTTTTCCATGATTCCAGTCCCATCTATTCCTTCATTTATGGTATGAAACCCCCTGTTATTATATAATAGCAGGGGGATGTAAAACACTTCTTTAAATCATATTATAAATATCACCCAATTTCGATTGAATCCCAATCATAAATCCCTGTCCACTCTCCATATACCTTACTCATCAAAATGGCACCGTATGGAACGAAAAACATGTTAATAACTGCTTGAATCAAAGCCAAAACCATATAATTCGTTGTCAGTAAGTTGGATGTCAAAAGTGCAATCAATTCCACTAAATACTCGATTAATCCAAGTATAAATAGAATACCTAATAGTGGGAAGAATCTTTGTTTGCACACTTGAAAGGAACGAATAAAAGATTGTTTCCAAGAGCATTGTTCAATCAATAATGCATAAGGAACAAATGAAAATAGAACTAACAAAATAAGCCCTGGTATTATCAATAAAATTGTTCCTACTATCACTAAAAAGGCATATAACACCGCAGCAAAATATACCGGAATTAGTTTACCAAAGAACATCTTGTACAAATTGTTTAAATTACTAGCTCCCTCGGTCTTAGCCAATTGAATAAACGGAATTTGGACGATCCACAACCCTATTAAGAGCAAACTATACGAAGTTAAATCACCGGCGAGTGGAATGTAGTTTATAAAGAAATAGTTTTGATAAAACGCACTTACAATATAGTAGATTATTAATATAGGAAATGTGATCGTCCCATTTAATATCCAAATCTTTCGGAACTCCTCTTTATATAGATTAAATGAACTTTTGACAATATACAATTTCTTCACTCCTATCCGTTTTCAATTGGATTTCTCGTTTTGCTATAGATTCTTTTTAGAATTTCCTCATAATTTTTATCATGGCCTTTCTTTTCATAAGCCTCACGTGCTGCTTCATAATCCTCTTCATTTTTGGGTTTTTCCGGATGCAAGCGCAAATGGGTGATAAAAAGCCTAAATGCAGATAGGTAGTTCTTTTTCTTGAATAAATATCTGATTAACCTTTTTCTGTTATAATAGGTTTCCATTTGAATCGATGTTTGTTCAAAAGCGCGATCTGAGACACCCAATACAAACTTCGTTAGGTTTTCATAATCCTGTTCTGTTACTTCCCCTCGTTTGGTGATTTCGTCCATTAATCTCAATCCATCATTTACAAATTTACGTAATTCAAGTTGTTTTTCTATAGTTACTTCAGCGGATTCTATAAATTTCCTTAAATCATATATCCTATCCTGTGTCATTTTGTTACCTTGGGTTGATTCTATCCTTTTTAATAGATTGAATGTTCTTCGCATTAATCTCTCATTTCCCATACGTGCGAACTGTTTTCCTATGGTCCTCATATTTCTGAACTTTATCACGGTTTGACTAGCTATCTCTAAGACCCTTTCCAATGAACTATCCAATTGAGGGACCGTTCCATCGCTTTTTATTAACAAATAACCCGTTATTTCTCCGTTTTTGTGAAAACTACTATATATATATTTCTCGTTTTGATAACATGTGTAAATTTCTAAGGTTACATATTTTTCCCCATCCTTCAAATATCCATCTATTATTTCTTTTACTTCTGGGCCTATTTCTACCGATTTCATAGTATCCACTCCTATATTAAGATCATAAACTGCCAACAAAATATTGACAGTTTATGTATCTATTTAATATCAACTAAACCAACCACTTACTGTTTTTCCAATGCTCTTCACACCATCAACTACCTTGTTAGTTGCTGATTTAATACCCCGAATCGGCGCTGTAACTACCTTTCTGAAACCCGGATTATTCGTGAAGTACTTTCCGATTGTTCCCGCTGCAATTGCCAATCCTCCGCCAATCGCTAAACCAACCGCTAACGGCGGACAAGTAAACGCCGCTAGGGTAGCTGCCCCCATCGCGATTCCACCCGCACCACTTAACATATCAAGTGAAGCATCTGCCTGGGCTTTTGAACCATCAGTCGAATCCCAGGCTTTTACAGTGGCTGCCCCTGTTTCTAATGTTGAAATTCCGATACCTACCCATCCACCAACTTTGACGAATTTAGGAAACATTGTAGTTGGTGCATCTGCTGCTAACAGTTTAAATGGATTACTGCTTAAACTAGCAGCTGCTTCACCACCTTGACGCAACTGCCTAATCTTACTAAAGTCCATAAAGCCCTTTACGTTTAAACCAGTGTCAAGGATGTTCCACCCATCCAACCCTTTCTTAAGCCAACCATCATCCACATTTAGGCCCAATGCACCCCTAAGAACAGGTGATACCCAGCCATATACACTACCCATGGATCCACTTGGGGTTAATTGACCTCGGCTGCTTTTATCATATAAATTGACTACTTGCTTAACCTTACCATATAATACATCGTTTAATGTAAATTTGAGTGTTTTATACGTATCGCTGGTGAAAATATCACTGAACGAATTGGATCCTTCTTTTGCCCCGCCATTATTATCAACTGAGTCGGGTGGTGTTACCTCTGGCTCATTCACCTCTGGCTCATTCACCTCTGGCGGATTGACGTCAGGTGGATTAACTTCGGGTGGATTGACTTCAGGAGGGTTGATCTCGGGTGCATTAATAGTAGGGTTTGCATAAACGACAGTTGAAAATGGCATCAACAGTACAAAAGCATACAATGTCAATAAAAGTAAAGCAACAGACCGTCGCCATCTATATTTCATTAATTATGACCTCTTTCATTCAATTATTTCATAACCGGAGCCTGAGCGGTTTCTGAATAACTGAGCGTACGGGAGGACATAAAGATAACATCAATCTTGGTGTTTGCCGTTGCAACCGCTCGATCACCCTGAATATTGACGTTGAAGTTCTGCAAGCGATAATTGGAAGAGTTGCCAAAGGTCTTCATTGCTTCATGACGGGCCTTATCCACGTCTTCTGTAATTGATGCCACCCGAACAGCGTCTTGAAGAGCGGATTGAGTGGAGATAACAGCCATTCCCGCAATCACCACTTGCCAAAGAAACATGGCCATAAGTACAATCATCGGAATTATAAAAACAAATTCAATCGTAACCGATCCTCTACAACGATTGGGTTTTTTTGTCATCCATGATCCCCACCTATTTTCAGTATTCAATTGTATAGGTACCTTCAGGAAGGAGATTTAGATACTCTCTTTCAGGCCCTAAGCCCTTTCCATCTATAAATTCACCTTGAAAAAATTCTTCCAGTCCCACCGGTTGAAAGGACGTCTTTGCCTCTACTTGAATATGTTTATCGTGTACGGGAAATGTGATCTTACCCGAAGGGGCTGCACCGTTTTTTTGCACATACATTCTTACGTATTCTTTTAATTCATCTTCGCGTTGTTTCAACAGTTCTTGAGCAACTTTTGCCAGCAACTTCTTCTCCAGGGAATTCAACTTTTCACTATTAGTTAAATTCTCACCTGTATCTGGAATGATCTCACTTAGCTTCCCTTGTACCCTAGAGTCCTGTAACAACCATTCATCCAATTTTTTAGTGGCTGCAATACTTCCAGCATCCGCTGCCTGCTTTGTGGAAGCGTAAGTCATACCGGCAGAAGTAAGCCCTCCCAAAAAGAGAAAAATGAGTAAAAATACAGGAAGGGAGACAACCCATGTTATAGTGGCGCTCCCTTTTCTATTCTTTATTACCTTAAATGCCCCCATAGCATCAAACTCCTTTACATCAATCAACATCTCTATCTCTGATCTTTCGTTTTGCTTCTCTATAAGACTTACTTATTTCCTTTTTAATTTCCTGACGTCTGTCAATCCTATAACTTTTTATTTTTTTGCTACGGTCGTTTACCAACTGATTCAAATCGCCATATTCCTCTAGGTGATCAGACAAATATTTGTCCATAACGAGACGGAACCTATCCTCTTCTTGTTGTTGCAGTTTCTGCATTCCATCTGATATGTCGGATAATTCACCGACTTTATCAAAATACTGTTCACTTACATCGCCATGGTTTTGCAATGCCCATTTCCGCCATTCGCTTTTTATACGGTTTTGCTCTGTTTTAAATTGATTATCTAATTCTGCCGATGAATTAACGGTTGCGTAGGTGCCACCTCCCGCTTCAGCCACCTCTTTTAATGCTTTCTGTCCCTGATTATCAACATCAAAGCCGATAATATTGATAACAGCCTTGATATTGGACCTGTTCAATTGCTTAGCTTCTTTAACGGGATTGCCGTCACAGGTTTCAATACCATCACTTACCACATAGACAACATTGGTGGGTTTCTGGTCTTCTTTTGTCCCTTCTTCAAAAATGTCTTTGACTGAGTGGATAGAGGCAGCCAACGGTGTCCACCCAGCAGATTTAAATTCGTTCAATGATGCTTTAAATGAACTTTCTTTGTAAGGGGCTAATGTATATACTTCCTCAATACTCTTACAAGACATTTCCTTATCGGATTCACTATTTGAACCCTTGTGACCGTAAACAGTAAGACTGACGTTGGCACCTTCCGGCAATTTCGATACAAAATTCTTTACAGATCTTTTGGCCAAATCCATTTTCGTTTGCCCATTTACCTTACCCGCCATACTTCCACTGGAATCAACTAATACCGCAACATTTAACGTATGGGAGGTCTTTCCTTCTGTTGTTTTACCTGCATCAGGGGTATCATTTAACTGAAAATCGGTACTTAAACTGTCAAACTGATCAACATACGTTTTATAATCCTCCGCCAGTAAATAAACGAGTCGATTATACGCTTCTTCTGCTGACAAACCTTTTGGCCACTTTTGAACAGTTTGTTTAATTTCTTTCTCATCAAATTTTTCACCGGAAAACTTCCCCGGCCCTTCCGTAAGCATGCCTTTGACACCTTTTGCTGCTTGTGGAACTTTTTCATCCTTAGAATCCGGATCGGCCTTGGAATCCTGTTCATGATTACCGCATCCGCTAAAGAAAAATGCCACTATAATTATTGGTATAAACAGAGCCCATCTCTTTCTATATAGCAAATATTTCTCCTCCATCCCTCATAGTGATCAATATTACAGGTTTAGAGCTGATTGGCTCTAAACCTGTAATTGTGATAATCAGGATTCAGAAAGGTATTTTGAGATTTTATCCGCAATATCCCCAGCAAGGTCTCCCTGTTTGATTGCTGCTCCCAAAAGTCCAGCAACAGCAATCACGCCTGCAATCAAAAATACATACTCCAGAGTTTGGGAACCTTTCCTGTTGGACAAAGCTTGTTGATAAAGACCGATAGCCTTTAAAACGATTTTTTCCATGATCTTTTTGCCTCCTGTTATTTAATAGTGCAAATTACCCTGATACACCTATAAATACTGTAGATTGCAAAACACGATCGATCGACATATTTTTGCTTTTTTCTTCACCCCCTTTAAAAACTCAATTCAATCCAAATGGGCTGTTATCATTAAATACGTATTGTAGTATGATAACTCCAACAATAAGAAGAATAATTGACGGAGCAATGATAATACTGCTTACCACTGTTATTTTCGGTCCGGCTTTACCCGCTGCTTCTTTTGCTTGTTCCGCCCTCAATCGACGCATTTCCTCCGCCTGTTGGGCGAATGTTTCGGAAACGGGGGTCCCTAAGTTATGGGATTGGATCAAGGATTGGATCAGCCCTTCCAATTCGGGGGAAGACGTACGTTTAAGAAGCGACCGATACGCTACTTCCCGTTGGACCCCAAAGCTAATTTCTTGATTGAGACGGCTGATTTCTTCGCTTAATGGGCCTTGTGACGTTTCGACATAATACTTTAACGCTTCATCCAAAGGCATTCCCGCTTGCAGTGTAATGCTCATCATATCCATGAAATCAGGAAGTTCGTATTGAATTTCTTCCTGTCTTTTTTTCGCCAGATACTTAATACCAAAAATGGGGAGAAAGTATCCAGCAGCGGCTAAGGAGATAAGGAGAAATGCACCGAGTGGAAGGCCCAAAATATAGTAGGGGAATGCCACTGACAAACCAATTAAGGAAAATAAAATCTTTGCCCCCTGAATGTCTCTTACACTTAGGTTGTAAGGATAACCCGCCTTAATTAAATTGTCTTCCAGTTCCATTGGTTCGCTCAGTAATTGAATATTTTCTCCAACCGAAGCGAATTTCTCACTCCACTTGACCAAAAAACCGAGATCACGACTTCTTGGTTTTTTAACTTGATTAATTGTGTCCTGACCTAAGTGCTGCTTAATTTCTTGTTCCTTATTTCGATATGCAACATAGGAAGCCGATAACATAAATACTGAAAAACAAAACGCTATGGTGATCAGGAATATTAATGACGTCACTGTCCCCATCCTTTATACTCGGATGTTAGAAATTTTTCGGACTATTATGATTCCCAGTAACTGCAAGGTAACAAATATCATTAACACAAAGTATCCAAATATATTTTGAAAAAGCAACTCGAATCCATCGACCATCTTACTCATAACGAAAACCACTAATAAAGACGCGAGCGGCAAGGTATAAGCGGTATACCGTGATTGGGAAGTATAGGCTTTAATTGTTTGCTGAATCAGCTTTCGTTCTTCCATGGTTCTGGCCATTTCACTCAAAACACGGGCTAAATTCCCCCCTACCCTTCTTTGAATGATTAATGCATTGACAAACACCTGTAAATCGCGACTGGAGACTCTATTTAATAAATCGGTAAGAGCACTTTCCAAGTCTCTACCCAGCTTGATTTCCTGAACAACAGTGCCCAATTCGCCTCGAATCGGAGTGGGCATTTCCTTTACTACAATCTCCAGTCCTTGGGGAACGGATAACCCTGCCTGAGCAGCACTGCTTAAAAGACGACATGCTTCGGATAATTGGGCATCGATCTTAGAAGCGTAAACATTCCTACGAGATTTAAGAAACAATTTAGAAGCAAAAGGAGTTAAGCTAAGGCCTGCGCCAACCGATAATACCAAATGAGCCCCCAATCCAAAATAAAGGAAAAAAGCAAAACCTATACCGACTGCTACTAACACAACACCATATTCGGCCGGGCGGAGTCTAACACTGGCTCTCTCCAATTGGGGAGCCAGCTTTTTCGCCCAATTAGTTTGGTCCAATTTGTCCGCTAAGGCATCGGACCAACTTAATTGTTTATTGGAGCTGTAAATCCAATTTTCCACTCGTTCCATAGTTATTCGCTTTTCTTTTAACACTATCAGTTGAAAATAAAGAGCCCAAACCCCGCAGAATACTGCAGCAGCCCCAAATATAGCCATGAACATTATGAACTGCTCCTTTTCCGGGGATGGAATATTTTCCGATCCACAGGAGTACCGTAAGCTTTCAATCGTTGAATACACCGCGGAATTACACCGGTGGCTGTATGAAACCCTTGTACAGCACCTGTTTCATCCACATGAGTTTGTTCAAACCGAAAGACATCGACCATTTTGAAGGATCCATCTTCATTTTTTTGCAGCTCGGAAATGTTAAGCATTTTCCGCTGACCATCGGGCAACCGGGAGATTTGTATAATAAAATCGATTGCACCCACCAAATATTCCCGAATAAGGGACGGCGGAAGTTCAGCACTGGACATCATAACCATCCCTTCCAAACGACGAAGGGCATCATCGGTAGAGTTAGCATGAACCGTGGTTAATGACCCTTCGTGACCGGTGTTCATGGCTTGCAACATATCAAAGGCCTCTGCACCACGAACCTCCCCCACAATAATCCGGTCGGGACGCATCCTCAAAGCATTTCGCACGAGTTGTCGGATGGTAACTTCGCCTTTTCCTTCCACATTAGCGGGCCGTCCTTCCATTCCGGCCACATGACCATGAAGGATCCGAAGTTCAGCCATATCCTCAATCGTTACAATCCTCTCGTTTTCAGGTATGAAATTGGCCAAGGCATTCAGCAGAGTGGTTTTACCACTACCGGTTCCACCCGAAATGATGATGTTTAACTTTGCCTTTACCAGTGAAGCTAAAAACTGGCCCATATCGGAAGAAAAGCTCCCAAAGTTAATCAAATCTTTCATTGTAATAGGATCCTTACGGAACTTACGGATCGAAAGAAGGGAGCCTTTCAGGCTGATGGGGGGAATGACGGCATTCACACGGCTCCCATCCGGTAACCGTGCATCTACCATTGGAGAACTGACATCGATCCTCCTGCCCAGCGGAGCTACAATTCGGTCAATCACATGACGCAATGCTTCCTCATCCCGAAACTGGATATCGGTTTTGTGCAACCTTCCTTCTTTCTCGTAGTAAATTTCATATGGACCGTTAACTGTAATCTCCGTTATATCTTCATCCTCAAGCAGTGGTTCCAATGGGCCGTAACCCACCGATTCGTCAATAATTCTAGTAATAATTCTGTCCCGTTCCTGACGGCTGATGACCACTTGTTCATTCGCCAGATACTGGCCTACAATTCTATCCAGAGTCATTCTCAATTCTACGGATGGCATTTTTGTCAACTTTTCCAGATTTGTCTCGCGGAGTAAACGGGCCTTGAAGTGATTGGCCAGTTCGTCAATCCTGCCTTCACTGATGACGGATTGATTACTCGGTCCCTTAGAACTTGAAGTCCCCCGATAGCTTGTACTGTTATTAGTCATTTTCTTAAACAGGGACATGCCATGACCTCCTATGATACAGAACGGCTAGAATCTTGCGTCAACAGCCAGCGGGCCAGCTTTTGAATGTCTTTAGAAAAAATGGTTAAACCCCGCTCCCGTCGGGAGGCCCGGAGTGGTTTACCACGGTTGATCATCTGTTGTACTTTTTTAGTATCCTCCCGAATCTCAGCTACAATCGGATACTCAAAATATTGCTTAACATCCTTGGAGGTAAGTTCTCTATCACGGGAAATTCGATTCAGTAAAATTTCAAACCGATCGCGGGGATCAACCCCCAATTTATTGAACAGTTCCATTACTCTATTAAGAATTCGCAAGGAAGGTGCATCGGGAGTCATAACATAAAACATCCGATCCGCTTCTTCCAAAGCACTGTATACCATGGTATTCATAGAAATAGGTAGGTCTACTAAAATATAATCATAGTACAATCGGGCAGCGCGAAGAAGCCTCTGTATATGCTCCTCTGTCACTTGTTCCGCAATTTCCGCATCACAAGGACTTACCAATACTTCCACTTGGGAATTACGCTCAATGGAAGTGACGTTTCGAATATGGTTATCGTTTAATTCCTGTAAAACCGGGGTTAAATCATAAATGGAACGTGAGTTTTCCACGTTCATATAGGTTTCGATCCCCCCGTATTGGAGGTTTAAATCGACGAGCAAAACACTGGAATTGGAATCCAGCTGGATTGTTTGTGCCAGGGTGGAGGCGACTAAACTACGACCGCACCCTCCTCTCCCCCCGTAAAATGTGATCACCTGTCCGCGTCCCCAAGAGAAAGAAGCAGTTCCCTCAGAAACAGCTTTTTGTTTCGCTTCTTTCGCCTTCACCGCTCGATTCAGCACATCACTTAAAGCCATAATTTCATCAGGCAAAAAGAGAATATCAAAAGCACCTGCTCGATTTACATCACGGGCACGTATAGGATCACGGGACTCTGTTAGATAAATTACCCAAGTTGTAGTCAATTCGTTTTTAATATAATGGAGTAACTGTAACCCCGATTCATCCTTGGGTTCATGAAGCAACACAATGTCCGGCTGAATACGAACGATTTCCCTTTTTACTTCCCTGGCTGATAAATACTGATTATTAGGAAAGGTATTGGACACCCTCGCTCTAATATCTTCCGCTAAATTTACTTCTTCACTGACAATCAGAAGTTTTACATCCGTGCTCATTTTATGTAGGTGACACCTCCTGAACCAAATTTAAGGTTGTTTGTTATCTTGACCAGTACTACCATCATTTGAGTTCATTGCTCCTCCTTGCGTGCTTGAATTACCTTGATTTTGGCTGCCAACGTCCTCCTCTTGAGGTGCTTTTAACACTCGGATTGCTACAGCAAAATTTTGAGCATGAATAAGTTCACGGGCTTTTTTAAGAGGAACCTCCAGGCCCAAGGCCTCAACTCTTTTTGTCTTTTTGTCCTCACTCACCCCGACTACACGAACATCCGACATAAAGATTTGAGTGGTTTTATTTCCTCCTTCGTCTGTTGAAACAATTATGTCCACCCGATCATTAGCTTCAATTCCGCCATCAAACATCACACGGTCATTCTCGGCGAGTGTTACCATTCGATTGTTGCTCGATGTCAAACCTGATACTGGTTTCAAATTATTCTCCGTCAACACTTCACCTTTTTGCAAAGGAGTGATAGTTACCATTTTTTCAATATTATCGATTTTGGTGACAACAGACCCCAATTCCTGAACATATTTTACAGGGATCTCTTTAGCGGCAAAATACTCTTTTTTCAATGGTTCTCGGGAAGTGATGGATTGTTCGGCTACATAAACCGTAACGGTTTGGCCCATGCTAGCATCAACTTGATTTACCTTCTGCAAAAAAAGGAATCCCGCCAAAATGGCCAAAACTACTGACAGAACAGCAAAGATTTTTGCCCTTCTTTTTGCATCCTGCATTGATTGTCAACACCTGCTTGTTAAAAGATTATGGATAAAGTCAATAGAATAAAGAATCAGGTCTTTTCCACATTTTACTTGCACCATATAATAGCAAGAAAAAAATCAATTGACAATACGCCTTTTCACATAATCTGCTAATTTTCGACAATGACAGGCTTATAATGACAGGCTTATAAGGTTAACCAGCAAGAGAAAAGGACCCCCAGAAGGATGAAGGGGGCAAAGGGGAATTCGGTTCCCAGGCGGATGGTTTCGGATCGGGCCAGTTTGACCGCCAGGAGAAACACCGCGGCCGCCAGATGGGAGAATAAGAAAACGTAAAAGAAGGGTTCCCACCCCACCGCAAAGCCAATCATAGCGAAGGCTTTGATATCGCCACCGCCGATCGCTTTCCCCCCTGTCAGAACCGAAATCGTGCTCAAAACGGCCAAGACACCTATTCCGGTGAGGGAGTAGTTGATCCAGGGAGGATGGGGCTCCAAAAAATGCAGGAACAACGCTCCCATCATCCCGATGAGGTGGATTCGATCGCGGATGATCCGTTCGCGGATATCGGTGAGGGTGGCATGAATCAAAAGGACGGTTAACAACATCCAGATCAGAGATTGCGTCACCCGACAGATCCTTCCTGTTTGTTTAATATTTTTCTGGATAGTGAAATTCTCTGGTACGTTTATTATATGAGTGTTGGGAAAGGGAGACAATTCATCTCTTGAAATTTCCCAAAGAATCCTTTCATTTATGCATAAAGAATGATCGCTATTTCTTTTATATAGGTAATTGATTTTAGTTCTTTCTGCCCGTTTTTCAGTTTGTGAAAAGGCTACCGATTGGCGGCCTTATTCTTTGGATCATTTCTTGCCCCGATCCCGATCGCCGAAGTATCCCCCGAATGGTTACCGGAAAAAATAGAGGAAAGATCTCCGTCTTTGTTGAAACCGGATTGTCAGAACCGTCAACCGATTGTTAACACAGAAACCACCCTGCTTTAACTTTCGGTTGGTAAATTGAATAAGAGCAAAAGCCGGAGAAAGGATGGATGCGAAAAATGTTGCGCCGCCTGTTGAAAGGGGTCACCGCCGCCGGGCTGCTGGTTGCCGGATTCTCTTCCGGGTCGGTCTTCGCAGACGGAAAGACCAAGGACGTTCTCAACGTCGCCCACCGGGGAGCTTCCGCCTACGCCCCGGAACATACCCTCCCCTCTTACGAACTGGGGGAGCAAATGAAAGGTGACTACATTGAGATCGACCTGCAAATGACCCAAGACGGCCACCTGATCGCCATGCACGACGAAACCCTGGACCGGACCACCGACGGAACCGGACGGGTCAATGATCACACCCTGGCGGAGATCAAGGAACTGGACGCCGGTTCCTGGTTCAACGAAGCCCACCCGGAATACGCCAAACCGGAATACGTCGGTCTGAAAGTGCCGACCCTGGAGGAAGTGCTGGACCATTTAGGCCCCAACAAGAAATATTACATCGAAACCAAAGCGCCGGAAGTGTATCCCGGGATGGAAGAGAAGCTCCTCGCCACGCTGGAACGCCACGGCTTGTTGACGGACAAGGCGCTGGCGAAGCGGCACGTGCTGATCCAGTCCTTCAGCCGGGAGAGCCTCCTCAAAATCCATGACATGAACCCCGACATCCCGCTGGTCCAGCTTCTCTGGTACGACACCCCGGCCGTCATCGAAGATGCGGAACTGGATCACATCGAAACCTACGCCGTCGGCGTGGGCCCCAACTACAAGATGATCGACCGGGAGTATGTTCAGAACGTCCGCGACCACGGGCTGGATCTCCATCCCTATACCGTCAATAAAAAAGCGGACATGAAGAAACTGATCGACTGGGGCGTCACCGGCATGTTCACCAACCACCCCGACCGCCTTCACGAAGTGCTGAAAGGCCGGTAAAAAAAAGAACCCGGCGGGGCCTGTCCCCGTCCGGTTCTTTTCATTTGATCACACCAAAACCCCAGCGGCCCACCCCCGGTTGGCTCACTGGGGTTTCATTCGGGGAGTCTGAGGTTTTCATCCCTGTTCCCGCAAGGTCGGAAACAGGAGCACGTCCCGGATCGAGGCGCTGTCGGTCAGGAACATGACGAGGCGGTCGATGCCGATCCCGAGGCCGCCGGTGGGAGGCATGCCGTACTCCAGGGCTTCCAGGAAGTCTTCATCCATGGGATGGGCTTCCTCGTTCCCTTGGGATTTTTCCCGGACCTGGGTTTCGAAGCGCTCCCGCTGATCGATGGGATCGTTGAGCTCGCTGAAGGCGTTGGCGTGTTCCCGGCCGACGATGAAGAGTTCAAAGCGGTCGGTGAACCGCGGGTCTTCTTCGTTCTTTTTAGCCAGCGGGGAAATCTCCAGGGGATGGCCGTAGACGAAGGTGGGCTGGATCAGTTTCTCTTCGACCTTTTGCTCGAAGAATTCGTTCAGAATGTGGCCGAAGGTCATGCCGGGCTTCAGTTCCACCCCGTGTTCCTCCGCCAGGCGGCGGGCTTCCCCATCGCTCATCTCACGCCGGAAGTCGACGCCGGTGTGTTCCTTCACCAAGTCCGCCATGTGCTTTCGCGCCCAAGGCCGGCCCAGGTCGACGGTGTTGCCGTCGTATTCCACCGTTTCGGTCCCCAGCACTTCCCGGGCGATATGTCGGATCAGGTTTTCCGTCAGGTCCATCATATCGTGGAAGTCGGCATAGGCTTTGTACAGTTCCAGCATGGTGAATTCCGGATTGTGCCGGGTGGAGATGCCTTCGTTCCGGTAGACGCGTCCGATTTCGTACACTTTCTCGATTCCGCCGACGATCAGCCGCTTCAGATGGAGTTCGATGGCGATCCGCATGTACAGGTCCATATCCAGGGCGTTGTGATGGGTGATGAAGGGACGGGCCGCCGCGCCGCCGGGAATCGTATGCATGGTCGGGGTCTCCACTTCCAGATAACCATGGTCGTCCAGGTAGCGTCGCATGGTGCTGATGATGCGGCTCCGGGTCAGAAAGGTCTCCTTCACATCCGGGTTCATGATCAGATCGAGGTAGCGTTTCCGGTAACGTAGCTCCACGTCCTTCAACCCGTGGAACTTCTCCGGGAGCGGACGCAGGGATTTGCTCAGGAAGGTGACTTCCTTCGCTTTCACACTCGTCTCTCCGCGGTTGGTCTTGAAAACGACGCCGGAGATCCCCAGCCAGTCGCCCAGGTCGGCTGTGGTGAAGGTTTCATACTGTTCGTCCCCCACCTGGTCCTTCCGGACGTAAATCTGGATGCGGCCGCTCTGATCCTGAAGGTGGGCAAAAGATGCCTTTCCCTGCTTCCGCTTGGCCACCAGCCGGCCGGCGATCACCACCGGTTGGTTTTTCTCCTCGATCTCCTCTTTGCTGAGAGCGTCATAAGCATCGAGGATCTCCTTTGCGGTATGCGTCCGTTCAAATTTGGCCCCGAAGGGATCGATGCCCTTTTCCCGCAGCGATTCCAGCTTATCGCGGCGCACCTGCAACAGTTCGTTCTGCTCTTCTCCTTGGCTCATCATCGATCACTCCTCCAAAGCGGCAGTGGTGCTTGATTTTCCGTTCCCCTCTTTATCTTCCTTTATGGACAACAATCCGTTCTCGTAACCGAGGAAAGCCGCCGTTGCGGCGGCTGTTCTGGAAACACGGGACCGACCCGCTCGGGGATTGTCAGGCGGTCCGCCTTTTCTCCCGGTTTTCCAGCTGCTCCACAAACCCGGTCAAAACCTTCGCCATGCCGTCCCGGGTGGTCTGTTCGTTCACGCGGTCCTTGATCCGGGCCGCTCCCCGCATTCCCCGGAGATACCAGGAAGCGTGTTTGCGCATCTCCCGCACCGCCACTTCTTCGCCCCGGAGGGCGATCAGCCGATCCATGTGCAAGAGGGCGATTTCGATTTTCTCCCGGGGAGTGGGCTCGGGGAGCAGTTCTCCCGAGGTGAGGTAATGAATGGTCCGGTACAGCATCCAGGGATTCCCCAGAGCGGCGCGGCCGATCATCACCCCGTCACAACCGGTCTCGTCCAGCATCCGTTTCGCATCCTGGGGAGTCATGATATCTCCGTTTCCGATCACGGGGATGTCGACCGCTTCCTTCACCTCGCGGATGATATCCCAGTTGGCCTTTCCGGTGTACATCTGCTGGCGGGTCCTTCCGTGGAGGGCGACGGCCTTGGCCCCGGCCCGTTCCACGGCCCGGGCGTTGTCCACGGCATAGATGTGCTCCTCGTCCCAGCCCATGCGCATCTTCACCGTCACCGGCTTGTCGACGGCCTCCACCACGGCAGAGACCATCTCTTCGATTTTTTCCGGATCCAACAACCAGCGGGCACCCGCGTCGCATTTGGTGATTTTGGGCACCGGGCAGCCCATGTTGATATCGATGATGTCGGCATTGGTCTGTTGATCCACGATCCGGGCCGCTTCCACCAAGGTTTTCTTGTCCCCGCCGAAGATCTGCAGGGAGAGGGGCTTCTCCCGCTCATCGACGTACAGCATCTTTTTCGTCCGCGCGTTTCCGTGGAGGATCGCTTTGTCGCTCACCATTTCGGCGCAGACCAGGCCGCATCCGAATTCCTTGGCGATCAGCCGGAAGGCGGGGTTGCAGACGCCGGCCATCGGGGCGAGCACCACATTGTTTTCCGTTTCCACGGGACCGATTTTCAATTTCATCCCTTGCATCCATCACACACCTCCTTCTGTTACGTAGGGAAGTGGAATCGAATAGGGAAGCTTTTTGACTCCCTCCGGTTCTCCCGCCTCCTCCGCCCAGCGGGCGACGGTCCGGCCGGTGCCGGGCACGGGAACATCCCCCGCAATCTCGGCGAGAGGCAGGAGAACAAAGGGGCGTTCCGTCATCCGGGGATGGGGAACGGTCAGGTTTTCCCTGCGGATCACTGCATCCCCGTACAGAAGCAAGTCCAAATCGATGGTGCGGGGACCCCAGCGGACCGTGCGGACCCGGTGAAGATCCCGTTCCACTCCCAGCAGAACCTGCAGCAGTTCATCCGGAGACCGATCGGTCTTCACTTCGGCGCAAGCGTTCAAAAAATCCGGCTGGTTGAGATAACCCACCGGGGCCGTCTCATATAACGACGACAACCGGGTGATCCGCACCCCCTCCGTCTCATGGAGGCGGAGGAGAGCCTCCTCCAGGTTGGCCATTCGCCGTCCCAGATTGGTCCCCAGCCCGAGATACGCCGTGATTTCCCTCATTCCCGGCGTCTCCGGGTGATTTCCACCCCGACGGAATCGTAATGGCCGGGAATCGGCGGGTCGGGCTTGGTGACACGGACCTTGACCTCTTCCACGCCGAACCGTTCCAGGATGCGTTTGGCAATCCCTTCGGCCAGGGTCTCCACCAGGGCGTGGGGACCCCCTTCCGCCTCCGCTTTCACTGTTTGGTACACTTTCCCGTAATCCACAGTCCGGTTCAGATCATCCGACCGGGCGGCCGGAGTAAGATCCAATCCCAGCTCCAGATCCACCCAGAACCGCTGCCCGAGCCGGTTCTCTTCGGGGAAAGCGCCATGGTAGGCGTAAAAGGCCATCCGGTTGAAAAAAATCCGATCCATCATGCTCCTCCTCCGGATGCTTGCACCATGGCATCGGTCATTCGGCACACCCGGACCATTTCCTTCACATCATGGACCCGGACGATCCGGCACCCTTTGCTGATGCCGAGGGTCACGGTGGCCCCGGTGCCTTCCACCCGTTCTTCCACCGGGAGGTTCAGGGTGAGACCGACGATCGATTTGCGGGAAGTCCCCAGCAACACGGGATATCCCAAGTCAACAATTTGTTCCAGGTTCCGCATGACGATGAGGTTCTCCTCGTAGCTCTTGGCAAAACCGATGCCGGGATCCAGAATAATCCGCTCCTCTTTCACACCGGCCTCCAAGGCGAGGGTGACGCTTTCCATCAGGTCGCGGCGGAGATCCTCCATCAGCGACTCGTAGCGGGCCTCCTCCCGGTTGTGCATCAGAACGACGGGAACATCCAGTTCCGCCGCCGTCCGGGCCATGTCGGGATCCTTCTTGAATCCCCACACATCGTTGATGATGTGGGCCCCGGCCTCCACCGCCCGGCGGGCGACTTCGGCCTTGCAGGTATCGATGGAGATCGGAACGTTCACGGCGTCCGACAATTTCCGGATCACCGGAATGACCCGCTCCAGTTCCTCCTCCTGGGAAACAGGCGTGTGACCCGGACGGGTGGACTCCCCGCCGACATCGATGATGTCCGCACCGTCGGCAACCATCTGCCGGGCGTGACGGATGGCCCGTTCCAACCGGTTGTATTTGCCGCCGTCGGAAAAGGAATCCGGAGTAACGTTCAGAATTCCCATCACGACGGTCCTCTGATCCGTGGGCAAGGTATGGGGTCCCGCCTGAATCGGCGGGATCGCGGGGTTGGCCGTCAGTGTCATCCATTTCTCCTCCATGGGGGCGGACGGACGCCCCGGATTCTATCCCGAACTCGCGGACCGCGTCGCTTGTGTTGGGGGGGTATCAGGCACCACCGGCGATTTCAGGTTCCTTCGACCGGCAGGTCCCGAGAAAATTGGTCAGGAGCCGTTTGCCGTGGTCGGTGATGATCGATTCGGGATGGAATTGCACTCCTTCCAAAGGGAACTTCCGGTGCCGGATCGCCATCACTTCCCCTTCCTCCGTACGGGCGCTTACTTCGAATTCGTCCGGCAGGCTCTCCCGATCCACGATCAGGGAGTGGTACCGGTTCGCCCGGAAAGGGGAGGGAATCCCCGAAAACACCGTTCTTCCGTCATGAATCACCGGAGACGTTTTCCCGTGCATCAGGCGCCCGGCCCGGACCACCCGCCCGCCGAAAGCCTGGGCGATGGTCTGATGTCCCAGGCAGACGCCCAGGATGGGGATCGATCCTGCAAACCGCCGGACCGTCTCCAGACTCACGCCGGCTTCGGAAGGGTTCCCGGGGCCGGGAGAGAGAACGATCGCTTCCGGTTGCAGGCGGACGATCGCCTCGGTGTCGATCCGGTCGTTCCGGACCACCTTCAGTTCCTCGCCAAGCTCCCCCAGGTATTGCACCAGGTTGTAAGTGAAGGAATCATAGTTGTCGATCATCAGAATCATACGCTCATCTCCTCTCCGCTCTTCTCCTCTCCGCTGACTGGTTCGGTCCGCTTTCGTGATCTTTTGAACAAAGGATGCAAAAAAGAAATATCCTCCCATCAGTTTACAACAAAATGCGCGGTGAAAAAAGGTTTCGCACAGGACTCCGAAAACGAAAAGAAGGCCCCGAAAGGAGCCTCAAACCGATGGTTCAATCTTCGAACTGATACAGTTGGGTGGTCAGATACCGCTCCCCGTTACTCGGGGCCACGGCCACCACCCGTTTGCCCTCACCCAAGCGGCGGGCGATCTTCATGGCCGCGGCCACGGCGGCGCCGGTGGAGATTCCGCCGAGGATTCCTTCTTCCCGGGCCATGCGACGCGCCCACTCGAAGGCCTCATCGTTGGTGACGGTGATCACTTCATCGTAAATCTCCCGGTCCAGGATCTCGGGAGCGAAACCGGCCCCGATCCCCTGGATCTTGTGGGGGCCCGGCTGGCCGCCGGACAACACGGGGGAAGCGGCCGGTTCCACGGCGGCGATATGGAGGTCCGGGATCTTGTCCTTCAGGACACGGCCGGCCCCGGTGATCGTGCCGCCGGTTCCGACACCGGCGACAAAGGCGTCGATCCGGCCTTCCATCTGCTCGAACAGCTCCGGTCCGGTGGTTTCCGCATGAATCTTGACATTGGCCGGGTTGTTGAACTGCTGCGGGACGAAGTATTCCGGATGTTCCCTGGCAATGCTCTCCGCCTTGGCGATGGCCCCTTTCATCCCTTCGGACCCCGGGGTCAACACCAGTTCCGCCCCGTAAGCCCGGAGAAGATTCCGCCGTTCCATGCTCATGGTATCCGGCATCACCAGGAGGGCCCGGTAGCCTTTGGCCGCCGCCACCATGGCCAGGCCGATTCCGGTGTTTCCGCTGGTGGGTTCCAAAATGGTATCCCCCGGTTGGAGGACACCGCGTTCCTCGGCGTCTTCGATCATGCTGAGCGCGATCCGGTCCTTGACACTGCTGGCCGGATTAAAATACTCCAGCTTGAGATACACGTCGGCATCGGCTTTGCCCACAATCCGATTCAGTTTGACGACCGGGGTCTCACCGATCAGTTCGGTAATACTGTTGGCTACGCGCATGGGAGGGCCTCCTGTCAATATTCCTTGTAATGCTCTGGGTTTTATCGGTTTAATTTTATAGAACAGCCGCAAGCCCTGTCAATCCATTCCGCCCCTCACTTCATTTCTTCTTTCAGTTTTTCCAGATCTTCCTTTGGTACACGGTAGGCTTCATTGCAAAAGTGGCAAATCACTTCCGCCTGTCCCTGCTCCTCGATCAGTTTTGCCAACTCTTCTCCCCCCAGACTCCGGAGGGTGGCATGAATCCGCTCGAGGGAACAGTGGCATTGAAACGACAACGGCTGGGTCTCCGTCACCTTCAGATCGTCCCCCAAAATCCGTTGGAGAAGGCCTTCCGGGCTTTCCCCCTTTTCCAACAGCTTGGTGACGGAAGGCATATGGACAATTCGCTGCTCCAGCTCTTCGATCAGGGAGTCCTCCGCTTCCGGCAGCACCTGAATGATGAAACCGCCGGAACGGACAATGCTGGCATCAGGGGCCACCAAAACCCCCACTCCCACCGAGGAAGGAACCTGTTCCGAGACGGTCAGGTAATAGGTGAAATCCTCCCCCAGTTCGCCGGAGACCAGACGAACGCTGCCGCGATAGGGCTCTTTCAGACCGAGGTCCTTCACCACATTGAGGACTCCATTTCCAACCGCTTCCCCTACGTTCAGCTTTCCCTGGGCGTTGTGGGGAAGATCGACCGCCGGATTCTCCACGTACCCCCGGACGTGCCCGCAGCCGTCCACGTCAACGATGATCTGGCCGAGGGGACCGTCCCCCTGGACCTGGATGGTCATTTTATCGGTCTCGTTTTTGAGCATCATTCCCATCATCGCACCGGCGGAGACGGTTCGACCCAAAGCGGCGCTGGCGATCGGCCAGGTTTGGTGTCTCCGCTGCATTTCATTCATCATATCGGTCGTGACGCAGGCGAACCCCCGGATCGATCCGTTCCGGGCGGTGCCGCGCACGGCATAATCTTTCGATTCACTCATACCGAACCCTTCTTTCCATCCATCGATGCAAAAGGAACCCCGTCACCGGGGTTCGTCTCGATTTCGCTATTTTTGATTCCGCTCATAAACCATTTTCAAACCTTTGAGTGTCAAGAGGGGATCCACTGCGTCAATGGTCCGGGTTTCCCCGCAGATCAGCTCAGCCAAGCCGCCGGTGGCAACGACCGTGGGTGTCTGTTGCATCTGCTCCTTCATCCGGGAGACGATCCCGTCCACCACCCCGACATACCCGTAGAAGACCCCGGCCTGGACCGCCCGGACCGTGTTGCGGCCCACCACGTTCCCGGGTTTGACAATCTCCACCCGGGTCAGCTGGGACGCCCGCTGGTACAGCGCCTCCGTTGAAATATTGATCCCCGGGGTGATCGCTCCTCCCACGTAATGACCTTCCTCGTTGATGAAGCAAAACGTGGTGGCCGTGCCGAAATCGACCACAATCACCGGCGGTCCGAACCGATCCAATGCCGCCACGGCGTTGACGATGCGATCCGCCCCCACTTCCCGCGGGTTTTCATACTGGATGTTCAGGCCTGTCTTCACTCCAGGACCGACGATCAGCGGGGTGACCCGGAAATATTTCTGGGCCAGCATCTTGAGGACATGGGTGAGGGGAGGAACGACGGAACAGATGATCACTCCGTCGATCTCTTCGAGATCGATGCCCACGTGGTTGAAGAGGTTTTTGAGCCGCATCCCGTACTCGTCTTCGGTGGCATTCCGGTCCGTATGGACCCGCCAGTGGTACAGCAGTTCATCTCCCTTATATATGCCGAACACGATATGCGTGTTCCCGACATCCATCACCAGCAACATCGGCATCCACCTGCTTTGCGGTTAAGTCCATTCCCATGATAGCAAGGGTGTGTCCCGAATTCAATTCCGCCCGAAAGCTCGGCCACTCCCCTTGGAAGCGTTGTGATTTCATGTTCGTTTCGAGAAAAGGGGAAGCGTTTACCCCTTTAGAACAGCCCGTACACCCGACCTTCTGCGTCCACGTCCATCCCGAGGGCCGCCGGTTTTTTCGGCAATCCCGGCATGGTCAGCATATTGCCGGTGAGAGCGACGAGAAAGCCGGCGCCGATCGAGGGACGGAGTTCTCTCACTTGGATGCGAAACTTTTCCGGACGCCCGAGAAGACGGGGGTTGTCCGACAGAGAGTACTGGGTTTTGGCCATGCAGATCGGCAGGTCGCCCCAGCCGTTCGCCTCAAACTCGTCAATCTGCTTTTCCGCCTCGGGGGTATAATCGACGCCGTCGGCCCCGTACACTTTTTGGGCGATCGCGGCGATTTTGGCCCGAACCGGCTGTTCCGGGTCATACAGGGGGCGAAGGCGGGACCGGCCGGACTCCGCCAGACGAACCACTTCCCGGGCCAATGCTTCCCCCCCGGCCCCCCCCTTTTCCCACACTTCCGTCAGTGCCACGGAGACTCCCCGCTCTTGGCACCAATGCCGGAGGAAGTTGAGCTCTTCTTCCGTATCCGTCGGGAACCGGTTGATGGCCACGACGTGGGCCAGACCGAAGTTCTTCATCGTCTCCAGGTGACGTTCCAGGTTTCCCATTCCCTGTCGCAACGCCTGGAGATGGGGACGGGTGAGTTCCTCTTTCGGGGCTCCGCCGTGCATCTTCAGGGCGCGGACGGTGGCAACGATCACCGCCACGTCGGGCTTCAGATTCCCGGATCGGCTTTTGATATGGATGAACTTCTCCGCTCCCAGGTCCACCCCGAAACCGGCTTCGGTCACGGTGTACTCCGACAGTTTCAGGGCATGGCGGGTGGCGGTCAGGGAGTTGCACCCGTGGGCGATGTTGGCAAAGGGGCCTCCGTGAACGAAGGCGGGGGTGTTTTCCAGGGTTTGGACCAAATTGGGCTGGATCGCGTTTTTAAGCAGCAGCGTCGCCGCTCCTTCCACTCCCAGATCGGAGACCGTCACCGGAGATCCGTTGAAGCGGTAGGCCACCACGACACGGCCGATCCGCTCCTTCAAATCCTCCAAGTCCCTTGCCAGGCAAAGGATGGCCATCAGCTCCGATGCCACGGTGATGTCAAATCCGTCTTCCCGGGGCATGCCATGGGCTTTCCCCCCCAGACCCACCACGATGTGGCGCAGCGCTCGGTCATTGAGGTCGAGCACCCGTTTCCATACAATGCGTCGGGGATCGATGTTCAATTCGTTCTCCCGGTGGATATGGTTGTCAATCACGGCGGAAATGGCGTTGTGAGCGGAAGTGATGGCATGGAAGTCCCCCGTGAAGTGCAGGTTGATATCTTCCATGGGAAGCACCTGAGAGTATCCTCCCCCTGCCGCGCCCCCTTTGATTCCCATGCTGGGACCCAGGGAGGGCTCCCGGAGAGCCACCACCGCTTGTTTGCCGATTTTGTTGAGGGCCTGACCCAGTCCGACCGTCACGGTGGATTTACCTTCACCGGCGGGAGTGGGGCTGATCGCCGTGACCAGGACGAGCCGGCCGTCCTGCCGGGTTTTGATGCGGTTCCATACATCGGACGAGAGTTTCGCCTTGTATTTCCCATACAGTTCCAGATCGTCCTCCGACAGGCCGATTTTCTCCGCAATCTCCGTGATCGGTTTCTTTTCGGCCTGCTGTGCGATTTCAATATCGCTGGGGATGGTTTTGGCAGGGGGTTTCACTGTGCTCACTCCTGTTTTGTGTTCGGGAAATTCCGCTCAGGATGCATCGGTATCCGATTGTTCGCTGAACCAAATGGCAACGGTTACATGGAAAGGGACGAAAAAAAGGATGCCGTCGCGGCACCCTTTTCCCGATCAGGCTTTGGGCTTCTCATCTCCACCCTTCGGGCCCTTCCCGTTGTCGGTTGTGTTTTCCGCGGGAGTTTCATCCGTATGATGGGGTTCTTCGTTTCGTTCTTTGCCTTGGATGTTGACGGACACTTCGGAGTCTTCCTCCAGGGGTTTGTCCAGTTTCCCTTTTTCCATCAGCTGACGGATCTCTTCCGCGTCCAGTGTCTCTTTTTTGTAAAGGGTCTGGGCGACGAGTTCCAGTTTATCCCGCTTTTCGATGAGGATGTCCTTGGCCCTCTGATAGCATTTGTTGATCATTTCCTGCATTTCCTGGTCGATTTCATAGGCAATGGCGTCCGAGTAGTTCTGCTCGTGACCCAGATCCCGACCCAGGAAGACCTGTCCCTGGCTCCGCCCGAACTGCATCGGCGCCAGACGCTCACTCATTCCGAACTCGGTGATCATGCGGCGCACGATGCCGGTCGCTTTTTCGAAATCGTTGTGGGCACCGGTGCTGATCTCGCCGAAGACCACCTCCTCGGCGGCGCGTCCGCCCAAAAGACCCGTGACCCGGTCCAGAAGTTCCTTCTTGGTCATCAGGAAACGGTCTTCCTTGGGGAGCATCACAACATAGCCGCCCGCCTGCCCCCGGGGAACGACGGTGATCTTATGCACTTCGTCCGCATGCTCCAAATAATAGCCCACCACGGCGTGACCGCCTTCGTGGTAGATGATGGTCCGCTTCTCTTTTTCGCTGACCACCCGGCTTTTCTTTTCGGGACCCGCGATTACACGGTCGATCGCTTCTTCCACCTCGGCCATTCCGATCTTTTTCTTGGACCGTCGGGCAGCCAGGAGCGCCGCCTCGTTGAGCAGATTCTCCAGATCGGCGCCGGTGAAACCGGTCGTCCTCTGGGCGATGGTCTTGAGCCTGACGTCGTCGGCCAAGGGTTTGTTCCGGGCATGGACTTTCAGCACTTCTTCCCGGCCCTTCACATCCGGACGGTTCACCGTGATCTGCCGGTCGAAACGACCCGGCCGGAGCAGAGCGGGATCCAGGATATCGGGACGGTTGGTCGCTGCCATGATAATGATCCCCTCATTCACCCCGAAACCGTCCATCTCGACAAGGAGCTGGTTCAAGGTCTGCTCCCGTTCGTCATGGCCGCCGCCGAGGCCGGCACCACGTTGGCGTCCCACCGCGTCGATCTCGTCGATGAAAATGATGCACGGGGCATTTTTCTTGGCATTTTCGAACAGGTCGCGAACGCGGGACGCCCCGACCCCAACGAACATCTCGACAAAGTCCGAACCGCTGATGCTGAAGAAAGGTACACCGGCCTCGCCGGCAACTGCCCGGGCCAGCAGGGTTTTACCGGTACCCGGCGGCCCTACGAGGAGAACCCCCTTGGGAATGCGGGCACCCACCGTGGCGAACTTCCGGGGATCTTTGAGGAAGTCAACCACTTCGATCAGTTCTTCTTTTTCTTCATCGGCTCCGGCCACATCCCCGAAGGTCACTTTCTTCTTCTCTTCGTTGTACATCTTGGCCTTGCTTTTACCGAAATTCATGACCCGGCTGCCGCCGCCTTGTGCCTGATTGAGCAAGACAAAGAAGAGGAGAAGCATAATGACGAAAGGAACGATGGAAGTAAAGAGCGTAATCCAGATGGAATCGCCCTTCGCTTTCTCGTAGGTCGTCTTCACACCCGCTTTTTGGAGGTCCTGAACCAGCGTGCTGCCTTCACCGTAAGGCCCGCTGGATACGAACGTTTTTTCCGTTCCTTGGTATTTTCCTTCAATGTGATAAGTATTGCCTTCCGGGCGCAAGGTCACTTGTTCGATCTGCCCCTGTTCCAGTTTCTGCTGGAACTCGGTGTACGAAAGCGTGTCCGTCTCCGTTCCGGGGTTCCATAAAACATTTACGATCCCGACGGTGACAAGGATGAGTATTATATATAATCCGGAGTTCCGGAAGATGCTTTTCATCCTTGACCTCCTCTCAAAAATACCACTTTCATCATTTTAGCACAGGGGCAAGGTCCCCACAACTCAACCTTCATTGCTGTAGATTTCCTCTTTGAGGACGCCGATGTAAGGCAGATTCCGGTATTTTTCCGCATAGTCCAATCCGTAACCCACCACAAATTCATCGGGAACTTCAAAACCGGAATAGTCCGGCTTCAAACCCGTGGTTCGACGCGCAGGTTTATCCAACAGTGTAACCACTTTGATGGAAGCGGCATTCCTGCGGCGAAGAAGGTCAAGGAGATAACTGAGAGTCAAACCGCTGTCGATGATGTCTTCCACCACAATCACATGGCGGCCCTCCACCGACGTATCCAAATCCTTGACGATCCGGACGACACCGGAGGATACAGTGGAGTGGCCGTAGCTGGAGACCGCCATGTAATCCATTTCCACATAGGTGTCCATCGCCCGGACCAGATCGCTCATAAAGGGAGCCGCCCCTTTCAGCACACAGATGCAGAGGGGATTGTGGCCCCGATAGTCCTCGGTCAGCTGGGCGCCCAGCTCTTTCACCTTGTTCCGGATCTCGGCTTCGGACAATAACACTTCTCGGATGTCTTCGTGCATGGAAACCTCCTGAAAGGAAAATATGTATGGGCTCAGGGCTACCCTTTCTCCGGAAAACTCACCTCCCAATCCCATTCGAGGTACAGGAAACGCCGCGTCTCTTCCGTCACCAAAGCCGCATCCGACCGGGCCAACCCGGGAACCCAAATCGTTTCTTCCCCCGAAAGTACCAGAGGGATCCCATCCCGAAGGCGGCGCGGAACCTTGGCATCGATCATGATCTCCTTCACTTTCTTCGTTCCGTCGAGACCGAGGGGCCGGATTCGATCCCCGGGTCTTCGGGTGCGGACTGAAAGGGGAGTTTCCAACCGGTCGAGGTCAAAAACCGCCCGGCGGTCATCCGGCGGATAGATCCACCGGGATTCGACCCGGGACCTGAGCCGGCCGGCCGGAAAGTGAATCTCCCCCGGGACGGGGAGGAAGGTGGTCCCAGGGGATGGGACGGTTCCGGACTTCACTTCAGGAGAGGATTTCAGAATCCTGAGCCGCTGGTATTCCCGTTCAGCCCGGTGTTCCCCAAAAAGCGGCACCGTCGAAGACGGCCCGGGACGGGCGGCCAGACGGCGGATTCTTTCCACACTGTCGAGGGTAACCCCATCATTCTCATCTTCTTCCACAAGACAATTTAATATTAGTTTAATCACCCTTCTTTGTAAAGCAACGTCCAATTCCAAAAGGGACGTCACATCCATGACGGTTTCCCCGTCCCCGCGGTGCAGGATGACACGCTCCGCTCCCTTTTCCACCAATTCCCTCCAGTGATCTTCTTCATCCGCCGCCACCTTTGCCAACTGGAGGAGGGCGTTTTCAAACCGCGGGTTGTAAGATTTTAATTCCGGAATCAAATCGTGCCGGATGCGGTTGCGGGTGTAACGGGAATCCCGGTTGCTGCTGTCCAGGCGGGGTTTCAGCCCGTGAGCGGCGCAGTAATCCTCCACTTCGGAGCGGCGGATCTCCAGAAGCGGCCGCACCACCCGGATGTTGTCCCATTCCCGTACCAAGGGGATCCCGGCCAATCCGGAAGGGCCGGTCCCCCGCAGAAGCCGCATCAGGAGGGTCTCCACCTGGTCATCGGCTTGATGGGCCAAGGCGAGATGATCCGCTCCGAAAGCGCGGGCGGCACGGTGAAAAGCCTCATAACGAAGCTTCCGGGCCACCGATTGTGGGTTCCCTCCATTTTTTTCCAGCTCCCCTTTCACATCCACCCGTTCCAACCGGAAGGGGATCCGCCATTCTTCACACCGGCCGCGAACATATCGCGCATCCCCTTCGCTCTCCTCTCCCCGCAATCCGTGGTTGACGTGAATCGCGTATACCCGCCATCCGTACCGGGGGGCCAAACGGTGAAGAGCATGAAGCAACGCCGTGGAGTCCACTCCCCCGGAAACCCCGACGGCGACCTTCGCCCCTTCCGGGAGCAATCGATGAATTTCAATGGTTTGGATCATGCGTTCCAGCATGGTGTCCTCCCGGTCCTCGATTTTGACGGTTCAAGCAGAAAACCCGGGGGAGCGTCCCTCCCGGGTAATATACCCCGGCTTCCGGCCGTTCAAGCAGTGGGAACCTTGGTTGACCAAAAAAATCTTAGGGCCATTTTAGCGATTTTCGTCCCCGGAATCAATTTTTGTTCTCCATTGGTTCTCAACCGTCACAAACCCGCCACATGCTTCCGTTCCAGACGGGGGATACCGGGCATCCGGATGGTGGACCACTCGGGTACATAATCGTCCACTTTAACGGCCACCACGGTCATGTCGTCATCGATTTCCCCGTCATGCTGCCGGATCACTTTTTCCAGCAGACAGTCGGCAAAACCCTGGGGATCTTTGGTGTGGATCCCGGCGATCAGCCGTTTCATGCACTCTTCCTTGTGGTTGGCGTAACGGGGAGCATCGTAGATGCCGTCGGTCATCATCACCACCAGGTCCCCCGGTTGGAGTTGGAAATCCACCGGTTCCACATCGATGTCGTTCAGGATGCCGAGAGGCGGATTGGCCGCGGAAATCATCATCACCTCCTTCCCCCGCTTGACAAACCCCGGAGTGGAACCGATCTTCAAAAAGCGGGAATCGGCCGAGTTCAGATCGATGATGGCCAGATCGATCGTGGCGAACATCTCGTCCGTCGAGCGAAGGCTGAGAATGGAGTTGATCGTCTCCACCGCTTTCTCTTCGTTGACTCCGGACTGAAGCAGCCTTCTCAGAAGGGAAAGCGCCGCACTGGACTCCTGTTGGGCCCGGTTGCCGTTGCCCATCCCGTCACTGATCGCAACGGCGTATTTCCCGCTGCCCACCTTCATGTAGCAATAACTGTCACCGGACAGCCAGTTTCCTCCCTTGGCTGCACCGGCCACCCCGGTTGTCACTTCAAAACGCTGGGCCGAACCGAGAGTGACCACCGCCCCGGAAGAACGTCCTTGGACCACTTTCCGTTGAACCGTGATCGGTTCCCCCACGATTTCGGTCAAAAGCGGGGCCACCAGCTTCCGGCATTCGTCCAAGGCATCACTGTGGGGCATGGTGACCTCGATTTCCACCTTGCCTTCTTCCAGGTCGATCACTTCCACCCGCTGAATGGACATCCCCAAGTCCTCCAGCGCCTGGTGAATCTGTTCCTCCTGCGCGGCCATCACCTGGGTTTCGTTCTTGATCTCCTCCGCCAGCCCCGCCATGACTTCGGACACCCCTTCCAGCTGTTCCGAAACCAGCCGGCGCGTTTCTTTCAAGCGATCCCTCCAGATCATGTCCTGTTCGTAAGTGCTGTAGCCTTCCCGAATCAGGTTCAGCACTTTCTCCGCCTTCATGCAATGGTCCGACCATGCACCGGGGACCTTCAACTCCTTATCCGGCCCATTCAACTCGACCAAGGCCATCAGATCGGTCATCCCGTTGTAAGTGGTGACGAAATTCTTTTCCCAACATTTCCGGTACAAAGGGCAGGTGCGGCAGGAATGATCCATCACCTCATCGATGAATCGGTTCATGTGGCTTTCGTTCTGCCGAGGGTCCCGGGTCGCGTCTTCCCGGAAACTGCGCGCCATTTCGCTGAACAGTTCCGTGAACTGCTCCATCTTGGCCGCGGTGACATCCCTCAGTCGCCGGGTGTATTCCTGGCGGGCCGATTCATTTTCAACGGTGCCCGGGACCAACCGGGCCACCGTCTCAAAAAAGCCTTTCGGAGTAACCAAAAACAGCAGCATGGCCAGCACCGATTCCCGGAGAGAGACCCATACCTCCGTGAATCCTCCCCCGTGAAGAGACAGGATGGAGGTCCCCAGCATAAACCCGATGGCCACCCCCCACTTCCGGGCTTCCTTGAACAACCCCGCCAACAACCCCGCAAATGCCAGCAAGCTGACCTGAACCAAAGCCCGGGTATCGGCCAGAGTGAGAATCATTCCCGTCACCACCCCGACCGAGGCACCCAGCATGCCGCCGCCGACCAGAGCGAAAACCATGATCAGGTACCGGGACACCACATGAACCACCGACATTTCTCCGACCGTCCAGCCGAGGGTCCCGGTGACAACAGAGGCGGTCAGGATCACCAGGCAGATGATCTCTTCATGTCGGAGGGAGAACTTCTTGCGACGGACGGTGAACAGGGGAAGGGACTGGACGAAGATGAAGGTCAGGATGAAGCTCAGGAGAACGTCCACGCCGGCCATCATCGCGGTGTAGTGCGTCCATCCCTCCAGATACAGACGAAGAAGGTGTGCCCCGGCGGCGGTGGTCAGGACCACGAAAGGAGAATAATTGAGATGCCCCTTGCCTGCCAGATGAAAGAGTTTCTGCATCGTCAACAGCCAAACCAGGGATCCGGATATCCAGGCCGCATGGGCAGCCCCCAAGGTGGAGGCCCCCAGGACCAGCGCCACCATGGCCAGCGGCCACTGGCGCCTGCATAAATGCAACACCACCCCCATATAGGCCACGGCGAAAGGAGAGAGGGTATCCAGGATCATCGCCCTGCCCAGCAGGAAACCCATGATCATGATCGGCAGGTTCCAAGAAGTGAGGAGACGACTCATCCACCGAGAGCCGGATAAACCGAGAATTCCATTCTGAAAAGGACGAAACAGATAAGCGCCCAAACCGGCCATCAAGGTTTGCATGATTATTCCACCCCTCGTTGTGATCGGTCAGCTTTTTCGTGCCGTGCTTGTCCCGGCGTGATGTAGGGATCATTATATCGGGGAGCTCCCGGGAAAGTTTGTCACAATGGCTGATAGACCGAAAAAAATTTTCCGACATTTTTTCGGCCGGAAAATGAAGGGGGAACGTTAGTAAGAAAAAAGGGGTTTTCGGATCCCGAGGAGGGGAACCGACGTTCCCTTGCCCGTGTCGGGCCAAGGAGGCTTCTTCCTGTCCCCCTGTGTCGATTAAACGGAAAAGGACACGGTTTCCGACAAAACTTCCGAATATCCACCCTTCCTTGACGCGGAGAAGGAACAAAAAAAGACCGCCGGTTCATCGACCGGCGGGTCTCATATCAGGAGCCATTCATTTTTTGGGTCGGGAATCCAGCGGGAACATCCGGGCCTCGTGCAGGTATTTCGGGATAAAGGAGCGTTTGGTCTGCAAGCGGATCATCTTGTCCAGGGTGCGGAGAGTGTGGACCTGTTGCCTGGTTTTCAGCTGTCCCTTTTCGATGGCGGTGGCAAACTCGTCCACATCGATCAGGTGGTAATTCCCGTCGGGATAGATGATCAGATCCAACAGGAGGTCCACCATCACATAGCGAAGTCGGCCGACCTGGCGCATTTCCATCACGTCACAATAGTAATACAAAAACTCTCCGTTCCTGAGAAACACTTTGGAAATGGTGTAGCCTTTTTTCACAAAGTAGTACGTCAAAAATATACGCTTGCCGTCGGGGTTGGGATACTGGGTCGCGAAACAGTGGCGACTGTGCCAGTCCCGCACTTTTTCCGTGTACGTCTTGTTGATGGTGGTGAATTTAATTTTTTTTATGGTAACATCCACAATACCACTCCTACACCCCAAATCCGCCTCAAAGGCCCGGCATTCTTTTTTCAGGATTCCCCGAGGCACCGTCGGTCAGTACCGTGGAACGGCCGCGCTTTGACTCCTTGAAAAAAGAAAAAAAGGCGAATCAGTGCCTTGACCGAACCTCTTCAGTCAAGGGCCTCACCTCGCCTTCCTCGTCTGGTAGCGGCGGAGGGTCTCGAACCCCCAACCTCACGGGTATGAACCGTACGCTCTAACCAGTTGAGCTACGCCGCCACGTGGGAAAGGGGAGGAATCCGAATTTCGATCAGGACTTCCCTTTGGTACCCGAACCCCTCACCCTTGTATGTTTAATTGGTTGCGGGGGCAGGATTCGAACCTGCGACCTTCGGGTTATGAGCCCGACGAGCTACCGACTGCTCCACCCCGCGCCAGTCACGAATATCATTATACACCTATTCGTGACTGTGTCAAGGTCTTTTTATGGATTGATTCATCGGCCGTGGGGCGGATACATCAGATACTCGGAGCGAAGTTCATTGAATTCCTCCAGCTCCTCTTTCCATCCTTTCGCGATTTTCTTCGCGGGAACCCCTTCGTCCACCTGCTTGCGGATCCGGTCGGAGCCGGTCAGCTTGTCAATCCAGTGGGAATCGCCGTTCTTCCTCCATTGGAACTGGTCGGGATACAGCTTTTTTGTTTCCTGAATGATGGTGATCCCCGTCAGGATCGGTGAAAACTGTTCCGGATCTTCCACATGGACCTGAACCCCTCCGACGGCTTCACCCTGATATTTGGAAAAGGTCGGGGTGAAGTAGGCTTCCCGAAAGGAGACTCCCGGAAGGTCCGCTTTGTTGAGGGCCTCCGCCAACTCCCATCCTTTGATGTAGGGAGCCCCCAGCAATTCAAAGGGCCGGGTGGTCCCCCTTCCTTCGGAAAGGTTGGTTCCCTCGATCATGCCTGTTCCGGGATAGACCAGAGCGGTTTCCGGGGTCGGCATGTTCGGGGAAGGAAGCACCCAGGGAAGTTTCGTATCCCGGAATCGGTCCGTCCGCTTCCACCCCTTCATGGGAATCACTTCCAGATCCGCCTGGTTCCCGAGGAATTCTTCGTTAAACATTCGGGCCAGTTCCCCCACCGTCATCCCGTGGCGCTGCGGGATGGGGAACAGCCCCACGAAGGAGGCGTATTCCGGGTCCAGGACCGGTCCTTCCACCTTCGTTCCCCCGATGGGATTGGGACGATCCAGGACGATGAATTCCTTGTCGGCCTGGGCAGCCGCTTCCATGGTGTAGGCCATCGTATATATATAGGTATAAAAACGGGTGCCCACATCCTGAATGTCAAAAACCAGCACGTCCACCCCGTCAAACAGGGGAACCATCTCTTCCGGTTTTTTTCCGTAGAGATTGATGAAAGGAAGCCCCGTCCGGGGATCCTCGTACGATCCCGGGGTATCCCCCGCCTGTTCCGTTCCCCGCACCCCGTGTTCGGGGCCGTACACCTTCACCACCTCGATGCCGGAATCCAGCATCGCATCCAATCCGTGTCGGTAGTCAGACGTCATTCCGGTCGGGTTGGTGATCAGGCCCACTTTCTTCCCCGAAAGGCGCTCCGAATCCTCGAGCAGAACTTCCAGACCGGTCTTGACTTTCCCTCCCCCGTCGCCGTTCCTGCCATCCACACCTGAAAACCCGATGAGACCCAACATCAAAAGCACCGCCATCGCGATCCCCACCGTCCGCTTCCAAACCATTGGTTCCATTCTCTCCTTTCTTTCGGGAGCTTGGCATGATCCGTTTCTTTTTCCACCGTGGATTCCCGCGTATATCGGCTCCCGCTGAACAGGATTCCTTTTCCAATTTCTCCTTTACTGCCGGAAATCCTTTCTTTGTTTGAAATCCGCACCCCATGTAATAAAATGGACAGTAACTGTTGGTGAAAGGACCCACGACCATGAAGTTGAAAAAAGTGTCTCCGGCCCAGTTGCTGTTTTTTATTTATCTTTCGGCCGCCGCCGTCTCCAGTATTCTTTTATACCTCCCTTTCTCCCACAAACCCGGAGTGGACGTCGACTTTCTGGATGCATTGTTCACTGCTGTGAGTGCCATCAGCGTCACGGGACTGACGGTGGTCAACACCGCGGAAACCTTCAGCCCCGTCGGTGTCTTCTTATTGATGGTCATGAACCAGTTCGGCGGGATCGGCTTCATGACCCTGAGCACGTTCCTGTGGATGGCCACGGGTCAGCGGATCGGCATCCAGCGCCGACAGATGATCATGCTGGACCAAAACCGTTCCGACCTGTCGGGTCTTGTTCGGCTGATGCGGGATCTCCTGGTTCTTTCCCTCGCCATAGAGGCGGTGGGTGCCCTGATCCTGGGAACCTATTTCTATTTTTCTTATCCCTATGGAAAAAACGCGTTTCTGTATGGAATATTCAGCTCCATATCGGCTTTCACCAACGCGGGATTTGACATCTTCGGCAATTCCCTCATCGGCTTTTCCGAAGATTATATTGTCCAGTCGGTGAACATCGCCCTGATGGTGGCAGGGGGAATCGGCTTTCCCGTGTTGATGGAATTGAAAGAGTGGTTTCTGAGCGGGAATCGCCGGAACTTTCGGTTTTCCCTCTTCACCAAAATCACGGTCACCACCTACTTCGTTCTGCTGATTCTTGGTACGGGAGTGCTGTGGTTACTGGAAACCCCGCACTTTTATGCGGACCAGAGCTGGCACCGTTCGTTCTTTTATTCCCTGTTTAATTCCGTCACCGCAAGAAGCGGCGGACTCGCCACGATGGACATCAACGAGTACACGACCCCTTCCCAACTCTTTTTGTCTTTTCTCATGTTTATCGGAGCCAGTCCTTCCAGCGTGGGAGGCGGGATTAGGACCACCACCCTCGCCGTGGTCGCCCTGGCTGTCTACAACTACGCCCGCGGTCAACGCTATATCCGGGTGTTTCGCCGGGAGTTGCTGGATGAAGACGTCCGCAAAGCCTCGGTCGTGTTTTCCACAGGTGTACTGCTGCTGGCTGTTTCCGTTTTCCTGGTATCCGTGGAACAGCCGCAGCACACGCTGATGGAAGTCATGTTTGAGGTTTCTTCCGCCTTTGGAACCTGTGGCCTGTCGATGGGAATCACACCCGAACTGACCGCAGCGGGTAAAATCAGCATCATGGTGCTGATGTTCATGGGACGGATCGGAATCCTGGTTCTGTTGTTTCTCCTGCGACGACAAACACCACCGGAGACCTACCATTATCCCCGGGAACGCGTCATCATCGGGTGACAAAAACAAGCCGTTCGCTCCCTGTGGAGCGAACGGCTTGTACCTTATTCAAACCCGTTCAGATCGAGGATTTCCTCACCCGGCTTCTTGTAACCCATCTTTCTCGCCAACTCGTAGAGGTACTCCTCGTTCTGCAACCGATCGATATCTTTTTTCAGATCCCGGTTCTCCTCCTTGAGTTGCACCAGCTTCTCCTTCTCTGCCGCCAACGCCGCTTTCCGGGATTCAAGCTCCCCCGCCTGGACGACCAGCTGGGTTCCGCTCCAGAGGAAGAAGAGCACCATCACGATCAGCCAGACCCAACGCCGGCGGCGGACGTTGGGAGCCAGGGGGCGGCGGACCTTCGAAATCTCTCGACCCGTTTGGGACGGTTGGGACGGACGGAAGGAGACGATGTTTTCCGTTGACCCTCTGTTCACCATTCCCATCATCCTTTTTTCTGTCTTACGCGATTCCGGAAAAAAACGGATAACCCTGCCTCACCCGTCCCCGCCATCCCCCTTGCCCGAAAACCACCGGCGGAGGGCTCTCACCATCCGAAACACGGGCCGAAACACGGGAGCGTATCGCTGTTTGAGACGCAAACCACAGGGTTGGAGCCATCGGCCCAGAGGGGCGAGGATCAGCCGGACGGGGATGGAGAGGAACATGCGGAGGATGCGAAGGATCCAGCCGAGGATCCGGACCACCAGCGTCCAAAGTCCCCTCAAAGGAATCCAAACCAGCATTCGGAACATCCGTACGCAAAAACGGAAAATCCGTCCAAGGGTGTCCACTCCCCATTCCATCCCGCGGCTGACCGCGCGGCTGAACCAGGTGTGATAGGTCATCCATCCTGCCAGAATCGCGATGAAAATGTAAAAGCGCAACTCTCCCCAATTGCTCCACATTAAAAGAGAAAAAACAAGTCCCGCCGCCACCGTCCAATAAAGGAGGTCCACCAGGGAGATCGCCCATCCCTTGAACCGGAACCGCCCGGACAGCACCCGGTACAGGTCCAACATCATGCCCATCAAGCAGCCTGAGCCCAGCATCAGGCCCATGGTGACCCACTGGGTATGAAGCGTCACCGGAACAACCTGCCGATCAGGCCCTTGGTTTTCCCGGCCCGGGAAGGGCCGTCGTCCAAGTAGCTCATTTCGTAAAACTCCCCTTCAATCGCCACCCTTCCCTGTTCCAGGTCCAGGGTTTGGATATGAAGGTTGGTCCCCCGAACCCCCAGATAACCGCATTCGGTCTGCAGCAGGAACTCCTCACTGTCGAAGCTTTCCACACCGAGCACCCCGGTGATGTCCAGGGTGTTCCGGCCAACCATGGTCACTTCGTGCTTCACCGTTCCGGAAAGATACAACTCCTCCGCCATCGGCATGTACCCCCCTTTTTGGTACATGATATGACGGAGGACAAGGATTAGAACCGCGGGTTCTACCGTTCAGGAACCGGTCTCATCGGTTCGAACCTTCGATGTTTGTTCCAGCACCGTGTACAATTCTCCCGCCTCGGATTTCCGGGTGGTTTCTTTTAAGGATTCCACCCGGACGCGGAGAGTGCGATTGCCGAAGCGGACCGCAACCTCGTCCCCCACCGCCACGGCCGTGCCGGCTTTTGCCGGACGGCCGTTGATCTCCACCCTTCCCTGATCACACACTTCCTTGGCCAGGGTGCGTCGTTTGACCAGCCGGGAGGATTTCAGAAATTTATCTAAACGCATGGGTTATTTAACAGCATCCTTCAGCTTGCTCCCGGCTTTAAAAGCGGGGATCGTCGATTCGGGGATTTTGATGGCGGCGCCGGTTTGCGGATTGCGACCGCTGCGGCTGGAACGTTTGCGGGTTTCAAAGGTGCCGAAACCGATCAGTTGCACTTTTTCCCCCGTTTCCAGGGCATGCGTGACTTCATCGAGGAAACCGTTGACCACCGTTTCCACGTCTTTTTTGGTCATCCCGCTCTTCTTGGCGATGTTGTTGATCAGATCATTCTTATTCATCACCCATTCCTCCTTCTCAAACGGTTGTGGGTATACTTTCTGGGTAAAAGGGAAAAATCCTCCTCCGGATCCGATCTTTCCTTTTACGGTTTCCCTTTTTCCCTCCGTTCTTCCCGTTTGGCCCGGTTCCACCAGTCATCCAACTCTTCCAGAGAAAAGGAGTCCACGGGGCGTCCCGTCTTCCGGGCCTCTTCCTCCACTCGGCGAAACCGCCGGACAAACTTACGACAGGCCGCCAACAGGGCTTGTTCCGGATCGGTTCCGAAATACAGGGAGAGTGCAACAGCGGTGAAAAAGAGATCCCCCACTTCCTCTTCCCGTTCTTCCGGGGAAGCCGACAAGATTTCTTCCAGCTCTTCCTCCAGTTTGTCGCGGATTTCTTCCGGCCGATCCCAATGGAAGCCGACTTTGGCCGCCTTTTTCTGCAATTTCGTCGCCCGGAGGAGGGCTGGAAATTCTGTCGGGATTCCTTCCAACACGGACCCTTCCCGATTGGCCCCTGACCGCTCCCGCTGTTTAATCTGTTCCCACTTTTCCTTTACTTCAGCCGCATTTTTCGCTGATTCCCCCCCGAAAACATGGGGATGGCGGCGAACCATTTTGTCGGAGAGGTTCTTCACCACGTCCCGGATATCGAATTCTCCCGTCTCGGAAGCGATCTGGGCGTGCAGGAGAATTTGGAGCAAAACGTCGCCCAGCTCATCCGCCATGGCTTCCCCGTCTTCCGCGGCGACGGCCTCCAGAAACTCATAGGCCTCTTCCAAAAGATAAGGACGGAGGCTTTCATGGGTTTGCTTCCGGTCCCAGGGACACCCATCGGGAGCCCGGAGTCTGGCGATGATCCCGGTAAGGGTCTCAAATTGCCGATGAAGCACCTGTTCCGATGCAGTCGGGGGGATATAAACCGTACTCAGGTTTCCGAATCGCTCTTCCCGGTCCAGTTCATAGAGAGGAACCCGGGTCACGACTTCCTCCGCGGCCACTCCCGCCGCCGTCACCACGGTAACCGGATAATCGTCAGGGTAGAATTCCATCAATGTCAGTTTCACTTCGGAGGCCCTCATCCGGTCATACACTTGGATAATCAACTGGTGAAGCCGCGGGTTCAGATCATCCGCGTTCAAATCCGTGCCGTCCAGGAGGAGAAATCCATCGGCGGGATCCACCCCGAGCCGGGCAAAAACCGGATCCAGGAAACTGGCTCCCCCTTTCACTTCCACGGGGATCCCCCGCTCTTTGCCCTCTCTCAGAAGGAGGGCCACCGTGGCCTCCGCCACCATCGGGTGTCCGGGAACCGCGTAAACCGGATGATGCCCCTCTTCCGCCCGATTCAAGAGTCGGTCCGCAATCTCCCGATACACCGAGGGGAAATCCGCTTGTTTTTCGTAAACCGAATCGAAGGAACGGAAGCGGACTCCCTCAACGCTTAACCAGTCGACGACGGGGTGCTTTTCCGTCCGCAGCCACAGTTCCCCGGCCCCGGTCAGCAAGCGGTAAACCCCCAGCGGAAGGCTGTCCTCGTCGCCGTATCCCAGTCCGACCACCGTAATCTTGCCCAATATGCAACGCCCCCTTCTAATATTTCAACAACCCGTACCGCTCCAATAATGGAACCAACCGGCTGCCCACCTTGGGAACCCGCTCCAGGTCCCGGCGGCGGACCACTCCCAGCACGAGAAGAGCCGTACCGTATACGACCGCGCCGGCCAGCACCCCTCCGAGGGAAGCGGCACTCATGGAAAGACGCAAACTCCAACCCTCCGTCCACCAAAGAATCCCCCGGACGGCAACCCAGGCAGCGAAGCCCATTATCAGGACCGAGCCGAATAACGGAAATTTGGCCGGGCCGAGGCGGAAAAGGGAGCCGATCCGTGAACGCAGGGCCCCCAGATTGAGGGCGGCCGCCGTGGCATAACCAAGGACCGTGGCAAGGGCCGCCCCGCGGATGTCCAGCACGGGAACCCAAAAAAGGTTCCCGATCAGCTTCACCCCCACCCCGATCAACAGGTTCCGAGCAGGCAACCCCACTTTCCCCAACCCCTGAAGGATTCCCGAAGAGGTCATCGCCAGGGTGGAAAACAGCGTGGTCAAGGCCAGGATCGCCAGGGCTTCCGAGCCGGCAGCGTCCCGGTACAGCATCACGTTGGTGGGTTGGGCCACCAAGGCCAACCCCAGCGAGGCGGGCAATCCCAGAAACAGAGTCATGCGAAGGGCCAGGGCGGAACGTTCCCCCGTTCTCCTTTCGTCTCCCCGGGTCTGCGCTTCCGCAATCGCCGGTACGATCGACAGGGAGAGCGCAGTGGCAAAAAAGGAAGCGAATTGGATCAGGGGCTGCCCCCGGTCATAAATCCCCTTTCCCTCCACTGCCTGGTATTTACTCCAACCTCCCGCCTCCAAAAGGTTGGCGACCGTGAAGGAATCGGCCAGGGAAAAGAGTGGGAGCACCAGCGCCCCCAGGGAGATGGGGATGGACAAGACCACCAGCTGTCGGATCAATTTCCCGAGGGGCTCCTTCCGGGAAGAAGTCAAAGGCCTGTCCGTTTGTCTCATCAACCGTTTCCGCTGTTTCCTGTTTCGGTTCCAATAAAACAAGAGCACCACCAGGCCGGCAGCCGCTCCGGTGAATGCGCCGAAAACCGCTCCGGCACCGGCGTAGACCACCCCGGCTCCCGTGGCCGTGAACCACCAGGCCAAGATCAAAATGGTCGCCACCCGAACTCCTTGCTCCGCCACCTGGGAAACCGCAGTCGGGGTCATATTCTGATGGCCTTGAAAGTACCCGCGGATGGAAGACATCACGGGAACGATCAATAGCGCTGTCGATACCGCCCGGATCGGCAGGGTAAGGAGCTTGCGGCTGCCCATCCAGGCAGCCACCGCAGGTGCCCCTGAATAAAGGAGGATAAACAGGAGAATACCGGAAAGGGACAGCAAGATCGAAGTGACCCGGAACACCCTCCGGGCCCCTTCTTCGTCTCCCCGTGTCAGCCGTTCCGACACCAACTTGGAAACCGCGATGGGAAAACCGGCCGTGGCCACCGTCAAAAGAGTGCTGTATAAGGGATAGACCTGCTGGTAAACAAACATCCCTTCGTTACCGGTGATGTTTTGATAGGGGATTTTGTAAACCGCTCCCAGGAGTTTCGTGATGAAAGCGGCAGCCGCCAGGATTGCGGCTCCTTTCATGAATGACTGTTTCCCCGGTGTCATGGCAATCCCCTTTCCGATCATTGAAACCTATCCTCCAGTATACACTTTCTCGCCGGGGAATGGTCATTTGCAGACGGAAAAAGCAGGCCTCTCCGCCTGCTCCACCGATACAAACCTGTTATAATGGTGTTCCTTGGAAAGGAGTCCGCGATCGGGCCCAGAGTTACTGTTCCATCTGTTTACCCAGAAAGGATGCAGCCGTTGTGGCCATCTTCAGCTCCGTATCCCCCATTTTTGCGCCGTTTTCCTTGGAAAGGAGGATGACGGCTCCGATGGGATCTCCGCCCGCGTTGATCGGGACAATGATATAGGACTCGTAGGCCTCCGGCATATCGCGGATCAGTTCGGCGCGGGAAGGGGTTGTTTCCTGATGGTGCTTTCGCTGGTCCATGCAGGTTTCCACGATTCCTCCCACGGGTTTGTCCAGATAATCCTTCTTCGACGCTCCGGCGACGGCGATCACCGAATCCCGGTCACAGATGAGGGTGACATGCTGCAAACTTTCAAAAAGAGCTTCCGCGTACTCTTTCGCAAAATCTCCCAACTCCCCGATGGGGGAATACTTTTTCAAAATCACTTCTCCGTCTCGGTCGACGAAAATCTCCAGAGGATCTCCTTCCCTGATGCGAAGGGTCCGGCGAATCTCCTTGGGAATCACGACCCGTCCGAGATCGTCGATGCGACGTACGATGCCGGTTGCTTTCATGGGTCTCTGTTGCCTCGCTTTCACGATAATTTTTTTCGAATCAGGCCGATTCTCTTCCCTGTATCTGCCGATGGATACGCCCATAGTATTCATCCCTTGCCAATTTATTATGCGAACACCAAAAACCAATAAAAAAGGCAGGGATTCACACCCTGCCGTCGGTCTTTCCGGCTTACTTTTTTTCTTTTCCTTTGTCACCGGGAATGTTCAGCTTCTTGATCTTGACTTCCTCTTTGATGAAATCCTGGTACATTTCCTGGACTTTCTGTCCTTTCAACTGATCCTTCACCTTGTCGAAGGGTTGCTTTTTCCGTTCGTTCACCTTGATGACGTGATAACCGAATTCCGTCTTCACGGGATCGCTGATCTTTTTCAACGGAAGTTCTTTGGCCGCTTTTCCGAAAGCCGGAGCCCATTGGTCGGGGGTTCCTTCCACCTTCCCGTTTTTATCCTTGGAGCCGGGGTCTTCGGAGTATTTCTTGGCCAACTTGGAGAACTTCTCCCCACCTTCCAATTTTTTCTTCACTTCTTCTGCCAACTGTTTGGCTTCTTTCTCGGAGTGTTTCGGTTCGTTGCTTTCCGGATCTTTCTGGGTGGAGATCAGCACATGCTGAAGCTTGATGTTGTAGAAGTCATCCGACTTCTCGTATGCCTGCTTCAGGCTTTTTTCGCTGACCTTGTTTTCGAAGTATGCGGAAACCTTGTTGTTATTTTCCAGAAACGTCTTCAGCTGTGACTTGGTAATCCCGTTTTCCTTCAGGACGGTGTCCATGTCCTTTTTCTTCTTATCCTTGCCCCCGGCGGGTGCCTGCTTCAGCTGCTTCTCGAACTGCTTCAGGGATTCCTCCGCTTTTTTCTCATACTTATCGTCATCCTTTACCCGATCCACAATCAGCTTTTCAGCAATATACTGTTTGACGATTTCCCTTTTAGCCTCGGGCGTGTTGACAAGAGCCGCCATTTGAGGCTGGAAGAAACGGAAAATGTTCAGGTAAAGGTTCAGTTCCCCTTCGGTCACTTTTCCGCCTTCATACTCCGCCACCACTTTTTTACTGTCCGTGGGAAGTGGTTCGGCTTGTCCAGCCGGCGTCTCTGCGGAGTCTTTCGCGTTCTTGTCCTCCTTGCCGGAACCACAGCCGGCTACCAACAGAGTGACTGCCAAAAGGGCGCTCAACGCCGTCAGCAGTCGCTTATTCATTGGCCGCATTTGGAACTGCTCCTTTCGTTTTAGGAACCGTTTCATATTTTATCAGAAACTGTTCCACCATTTCCAGTCCTTCGGCCATCGGCATTCCTTTCAACCGGAAGTTGATCCCGATGCGTTCACCGGAAGAAAGGCGCACGCGACCGGGAAATTCATGCGCGACGCTGAAGAGGCGCTGACCGTCCACCACTTGGTTTTGGTCCGGATGAAGCCGGATCTGGATCTCCTGACCCTGCTGCTTGATCTCTTCCATATGGTATCGAATGGCATAAGCACGAAGGCGGGCGACGCGCAGCAGGTTTTGCACCGGGCCGGGAAGATCCCCGAAACGATCTTCCATCTCCTCCTTCAAATCCCGGGCTTCCTCCAGGGTGCGGACGGAGCGGATCTTTTTGTAAATCTCGAACTTCTGTTTTTCATCCCCGATGTAATCGGAGGGAATATAAGCATCCACATCCAGCTCAATCACGGGATCGGGTCGGCTCTCTTCCTCTTTTTCTCCTTGTTGTTCCGCGATGGCTTCTTTCAGCATCTGGGTGTACAATTCAAAACCGACCGACGCGATGTGACCGTGCTGCTCTGCACCGAGAAGATTTCCCGCCCCTCGGATGGCCAGATCCCGCATCGCGATTTTGAAACCGGAGCCCAGTTCGGTAAATTCCTTGATCGCCTGCAGGCGTTTTTCCGCCGTTTCCGACAGCACTTTGTCCCGCTGGTAGGTGAAATAAGCGTAGGCAATGCGGTTGGATCGGCCCACCCGGCCCCGAAGCTGGTACAATTGGGAGAGGCCCATTTTGTCCGCATTGTAAATGATCAGAGTATTGACGTTGGGGATATCCACCCCCGTCTCAATAATGGTGGTACTCACCAGAACGTCATACTCCCCGTCCAAAAAGTCCAGCATAACCTTTTCCAGTTGGGATTCGGCCATTTGCCCGTGAGCGACAGCGATGCGGGCATCCGGGACCAGCATTCGGATCTGATCCGCCATTTTGTCAATGTTGTGAACCTGGTTGTACAGGAAGTAAACTTGTCCACCTCTGGCCATTTCCCGTTCAATGGCTTCTCTTACCAATGCGGCAGAGTATTCCAGAACATATGTCTGCACGGGAAAACGATTCTCCGGCGGAGTCTCGATCACGGACAGGTCCCGTACCCCCATCATCGACATGTGGAGCGTCCGCGGAATCGGCGTCGCTGTCAGGGTGAGAACGTCGACGTTGCTCTTCAACTGCTTGATCTTTTCCTTGTGCTTCACCCCGAAGCGCTGTTCTTCGTCCACGATCAAAAGACCCAGATCCTTGAACTGAACATCTTTCGACAGGAGGCGGTGGGTTCCGATCACAATATCGACGGTCCCGTTTTTCACCTCTTGGATGGTCACCTTTTGCTCCTTCCGGGAACGAAAGCGGGACAGCACCCGGATCTCCACCGGAAAATCGGCGAAGCGTTCCATGAAGGTCTCATAATGCTGCTGTGCCAGGATGGTCGTGGGAACGAGAACCGCCACCTGCTTTCCGTCCATCGTGGCTTTGAAAGCAGCCCGGATGGCCACTTCCGTCTTTCCGTAACCGACATCCCCGCACAGAAGCCGGTCCATGGGCCGGGGTTTCTCCATGTCCTTTTTGATCTCTTCGATGGAACGCAACTGGTCCGCCGTTTCCTCATAGGGGAAAAGCGCCTCAAATTCCCGTTGGTAAGGCGTGTCGGGGGAGAAGGCATATCCCTTGGCCGACTGCCGTTTGGCGTAAAGCTTGATCAGGTCGGACGCAATGTCCTCGATCGAGGAGCGAACTTTGTTTTTGACCTTGCTCCATTCGCTTCCCCCGAGGCTGTACACCTTCGGCGTCTTTTCTTCACTGCCGAGGTATTTCTGCACCTGGTCGATCTGCTCAATCGGCACGTAGAGCTTGTCATTGCCGGCGTACTGGATCAGCATGTAATCCTTGTGAACTCCGCCGACTTCCAGGGTCTCCGTCCCGGTGTACTTCCCGATGCCGTGGTTGACGTGCACCACATAGTCCCCGGGTTTCAATTCCTGATAATCCTTGATTTTTTCCGCGTGGTCCATTTTCGCGGATCGACGGACTCTGCGCCGTTTTTGGGTGAAGACTTCTCCTTCGGTCACCACCGCCAACTTCGCGCTTCCCAGCTCGAATCCACTGGCGAGAGAGGAGACGCGGACGGAGGGACGGCCGGGGGGCAGGGGACTCTCTTCCTTGGATCGGGTCACTTCCATCCCGTAATCGGACAAAACCCTCTCCAGGCGCTCGGCCCGCTCTTCGGTGCTGGCCAGAAACAGAACCCGGTACTTGGATTTCGTCCATCGATCCCACTCCGTTTTCAACACGTGCATCTGACCGTGGAACTGCTGCATGCCCCGGCATATGAACTGGACGATGTTTTGGGGTTGGATTCCCCCCACCTGTCTGACGAACAGAGAGAGGTGAATCCGCTGATTTTCGTGCCGCGCCAAAAGGTCGTCGTAGGAATGGGATAAAGCCAGTTGCGGCAGGTACTCCCCCTGGCTGAGGAGGGCGGTCTGCCATTCTCCTTCTTCTTTTTCCATCTGGCGCGCGGATTCCTGAATCCGGGCAGGTTCGTCCATCAGCCAGATCGTATCCATGGGCAGGTAATCCAACAGGCTGTGACTCTCCGGATAAATCCGGCTGATATATTTGTAAATACCGGTGAAAAGGGTGCCCGATTTCAGTTGCTCTGCCTCCCAGGTGATCTTCTCCGTCAGCTTTTTCCGCGTCTCGGGATCTTTCACTTTGGACAGCCGTTCTTCCAAGAGATTGAGCACCTCATCCCCGACTCGGTACAATGTATCCGAATCGGCGAACAGTTCCCGGGCAGGGGGGATTTCCACCTCGTCCAATGTCGACCGGGAGCGTTGATCCGTGACGGAGAACAGACGGATGGACTCCACTTCATCATCAAACCATTCGATCCGCACCGGGTTTTGGAACGTGACCGGGTAAAGATCCAGAATTCCGCCCCGTAAACTGAACTCACCGGGTTTTTCCACCATTTCGGTTCGCTCGTACCCGACTTTGACCAAGTGGTCCATCAAGGGGCCGATCGGGCTTTCCATCCCCACTTTCAGGGAGCGGTGGTTACCGGCAATTACATGGGCGGGGGGAAACATTTTTCTGAGACCGGCGAAAGGCACGACAAAAACCCCGTCAAATCCTTTCGACAGACGGGAAAGAGCGTGGATTCGATCACCCAGGGTTTCATGTCCGTCCAGGGCAATTTCCGTCGCGACCAGTTCGTTGGCCGGATAAAGCATCACCTGATCTTTTGGGAGCAATTCATAAAGATCTTCCACCGCTTTTTGGGCCTGGTTCAGGTTATGGGTCACCACCATCACCGGCCGTCGGGTTTCCCGGAAAAGAGAAGCCACGTACATCATCCGGGCCGAACCTGTCAGCCCGGCCACGAGTTGCTCTTTCAACCCTTGTTTCAAGGATTCCACTGTGGATTGAAACTCGGGGTCCCGGCGAAACAATTGAAGCAGGGTTTCCAAATCCCTTCATCCTCCCCTCCACTTCGATTCCTCGCAAACATACAAAAAGAAGCCTCAGCTGGGGACAGCTAAGGCTGTATTGTCGTATACCCGCAATCCGTCCCTGTCCATTTTTTCCTTCTCTCACCTGTCTTCGACGGTGCTTCACCACAGTCTGACCTACTGTAACGGTCGGGATAAGAGGGACAGCTCCGGATTTCGGTTCAGCATTTCCTGGCATGTTTCACATACCACTCGAACGGTGGTTCGACCGTCTGAATCATAGGATATTATATCCTTCCGCTCTTCCGGGGTCAACCAATGGAAACCCAGTTGCACTTCCGTCACCCCATCATGATCGATCCGTCCGATCGTGGAGTTGCAATACCGGCAGAAATAATTTACCTCCATACTATGCCTCCATGGAATGGATGATTCCGTTACAGTATCTCCCATCCGAAGGCCTTCCATTCACCCATCCTCACCCGGAGGGCCGATCCGTGATTCCCTGTTCCGGTTGAACTCGTTCATCACTTCTTCAAAGGGGCGGTCAATCCACGCTTTGGCCGCATCGACGGCACGTTGAACGGCATCGGCGATCGGTTCATCCTCTTCCTCATTGAAACGGGAAAGGACATAATCTGTGACCGGCACCGGTGAATCCGGTCGCCCGATTCCGATCTTGATTCGTTTAAAGTCGGCGGTACCGAGGTGGTCGATAATGGATTGTACACCTCGGTGCCCGCCGGCACTCCCCTTCAGACGCAAACGGATTTTCCCGGGAGGCAGATCCAGGTCATCATAAATCACCAGGAGATCCTCCAGATCGCATTTCAACCAATCCAGAGCGGGTCTTACGGATTGCCCGGACCGGTTCATGTAGGTTTCCGGTTTGAGGAGAACGACTTTTTCCGTGCCGACACGTCCTTCTCCCACTTGGGCTTTCCATTTTTCTTTTCCGACCGGGATCCCCCATTCCTCACTCAGTCGGTCCACCACCCAGAATCCGATGTTGTGCCTTGTCAACGCGTATTTTAAACCCGGGTTGCCCAGTCCGACAATCACTTTCATTGGTGTCGCTCCTCCTCCATTACACAGGAAGGCGCAACGGAAGCGTTGCGCCTGATCCCCGGTCCAAAGCTTGTCCTTTGAATCCCGTATCTATGATTTTTCCCACCAAAGGGGTTAATCCTCTTCCTTCCCTTCGACATCATCCTGATCAGCCGCTTCATCCTTGGCCTTGTCCGCCTCAGCGGCCGCTTCCGCCTCCTCTTCGGCTTCTTTCTCCTGTTCCACCTGAGGCGGCCGGACGGAAGCCACCACTTCCTGCGGGTCGGTGAGAAGTTCGGCGACTTCCGGAACCCTTAAGTCACCTGCTGTGATGGACTCGCCGATCTCCAAGTCCCCAATCTCACCTTTCGCCGACTCCGGGATCTCGTCGGGAAGACAGCGGATCTTCACGCTCCGGAGCTGTTGCTCCAGGATGCCCCCCTCTTTGACCCCTTTGGGTTCGCCGGTCAGTTCAACGGGGACCTCGGCTTCGATGGGTTCGTTCATCTTGACTTCCTTAAAGTCAATGTGGAGGATCTGATCCTTGACTCGATCCTTTTGCAACTCACGGATCATGACCTTACGGGATTTCCCGTCGGGAAACCGGATCTCGTAAACGGCCGAAGTTCCTTCCTGCTGAAGCATCTTGATTACTTCGCTGTTTTCCAGGTGAATCAGCTCGTTCTCAATCCCTTTTCCGTATACGACAGCCGGAACGCGGCCTTCCCGGCGAAGACGGGTCAAGATGGATCTCGGTCGGCTTTCGCGTTTTTCGACTGTGATGGTATAGGCCATGAATCGGTTTCCTCCTTCGCTGTTAAGAGAGGTCAGGCTCCATTGAGCGGACTTTGCTCAATATCCTATGCATTCCCTATCGCGAGGAAGGTTAAACATGGTTGCTCCAGAAGGATGGTGAAATAAGGGAGCATCGACATTTACCTATGCACTCACAGAGTACAAGTCTCGCCCGGGGTCGCTTCGCTCCCCGGTCTCGCTATGCTGTCCTGCAGGGATGGATGGTGCACGGTCCGCTCCGAATCTTCCTGCTGCGGCAGGGGCAAAACGCCTGCACACAGAGATGCTTTTGCCCCTGAACGCCCTTGCTGGCTGATTCTCCGCCGGGCAGACAGCAAAGCCGCTGTTTCGGGTAAACGCTTCCCTTTTCTCGAAACGAATATTCAATCACAACGCTTCCAGACTCAAGGGGGTCAGTCAAAGAGTTTGCTGACGGATTGTTCATTGTGAACCCGGAGGATCGCCTCGCCGATCAGAGAAGCGACCGAGAGTGTATGGATTTTGTCCAGCTGTTTTTCTTCGGGAAGCGGAATGGTGTTGGTCGCCACCATCTCCTTGATGGAAGAGTCCCGGATCCGTTCAATGGCCGGTCCGGAAAAGACCGGATGAGTGCAGCAGGCGTATACCTCTTTGGCCCCGTAATCCAGGAGGGCGTTGGCCGCCAGGGTGATCGTGCCCGCGGTGTCAATGATGTCATCGATAATGATGCACCTTTTGCCCTTGACATGTCCCACGATGTTCATCACTTCCGCTACATTGGGTTCCGGGCGGCGCTTGTCGATGATGGCGATCGGGCTTTCCAGCCGTTCGGCCAATTTCCGCGCCCGGATGACCCCACCGTGGTCCGGAGATACGACCACCACGTCGTCCAGGCCTTTTTTCCGGAAGTATTCTCCCAGGATGGGAACGCCCAGAAGGTGATCGACGGGAATGTCGAAAAAGCCCTGGATCTGGGTCGCGTGCAGGTCCATGGTGATCAGGCGGTCCGCCCCCGCGGTTTCAATCAGGTTGGCCACCAGTTTGGCCGTGATCGGATCACGTGCCCGGGTTTTCCGGTCCTGCCGGGCATAACCGTAATACGGAACCACGACATTGATGGTGCGGGCGGAAGCGCGTTTGAGAGCATCCACCATCACCAACAGTTCCATCAGGTTCTGATTGACGGGATGGCAGGTTGACTGGATGACATAGACGTCGGAGCCACGGACGCTCTCATCCAGACGGACATGAATCTCACCGTCGCTGAACCTGCCAACCACCGCATCACCCAGGGGCACCCCGATATGGTCGGCGATTTCCCGGGCCAACCGCGGATTTGAATTACAGCTGAAAACATGCAATCTGGACATCTTTCCCCCAACCCTCCACTTTTGTTGGAAAAGTAAGTTCAGTCTTTTTTCCGGAGTTTCCCGGCGTATTCCGGTTTGTTCGTTTGCCGTTGGCGGGCGATGGCCAGGGCTTCTTCCGGAACATCATCGGTCACAGTGGATCCCGCGGCCACGTAAGCCCCTTTCCGGACAGTCACCGGAGCCACCAGATTGACATTGCAGCCGATAAAGGCCCCGTCTTCAACCGTGGTCCGGTATTTCTGCCGTCCGTCATAATTGACCGTAATCGCCCCGCAACTGAAATTGACATTCTCTCCGATATCGGCGTCACCCGCGTAGCTGAGGTGCGGAACCTTGCTGCCGGCTCCGAGACGCGTGTTTTTCACTTCGGCGAAAGCGCCCACCTTGCTCCTTTCTTCGAGGGTGGAGCCGGGACGGATATAGGTGTAGGGGCCGACGGTGGCTCCTCGTCCCACGAAGCATTCCTGCAACACGGCGTAGCGGATATGGACTCCGTCCGCCGTTTCCACTCCGGTCAGGTCCGCTTGGGGTCCGATAACGCAATCCGATCCGATCCGGGTGTTCCCCCTGAGGATGGTCCCCGGATGGATGATCGTGTCCGCGCCGATTTCCACATCGGGTTCAATATACGTTTGATCGGGATCGGTAATAGTCACCCCGTTCATCATGTGCCGGTGCAAAATACGCCGGCGCAGTTCCTTTTCCGCTTCCGCCAGCTGGACGCGGTTGTTGATCCCTTTGGCTTCGGCCGGGTCCGTCATGCGACTCGCAGCAATCCGGTGCCCTTCTCCCTTTAAAACAGGGATGACATCAGGGAGGTAGTATTCACCTTGAGCATTGTCATTGTCCACTCTGGAAAGCGCCTTCCACAGGAGCCGGTTGTCAAAACAGAACGTCCCGGTGTTCACTTCACGAACACGGCGTTCTTCCTCCGAAGCATCCTTGTGCTCCACCACACGGTCCACACTTCCATCCTCTTTCCGAATCACTCGACCATATCCCGTCGGATCGGTCATCTCTGCCGTCAAGATGGTTGCTGCAGCCCCGGATTCCCGATGATGCCGGATCAGGCCTTCCAAGGTCTCCTTCGTAAACAGGGGATGGTCTCCGTTGAGAACGAGGGTCACTCCCGTCTCCCCCGACAAGTGGCTCTCCGCCTGCATCACCGCGTGTGCGGTCCCCAGCTGTTCCTTTTGCCGGGCAAAGGACACCCGCTCACCCAAGTGGTTTTCCACGGCTTCTGCATCATGACCGACAATCACCACCTTCTCCCGAACCTCCAGTTCGGAGAGCGTGTCGACGATATGGTCAATGATCGGCTTGCCGCAAACCGGGTGCAACACTTTGTGGACCTTGGACTTCATGCGGGTCCCTTTTCCAGCGGCCAATACAACGGCAAACAAATTTTCCATCTGAGAGAAGCCCCCCCGAAATTCCTTGCAAAAACTCCATATCCGACTATATCCCAAAGATTTTCGCAATGCAACAACAGCGAAAATGAAAGACCGATCCACCAAAGTAATAATATGGAATTTAAACACAAAGAAGCAGGGGGCCCATCGGACCCCCAGTGCGTCTCCATCACATGAGTTCTGTTTTCCCCGGCGTCCTGCAGGAGACGGGCCGCCTGTTTTTCCGACGCCCGGTCAGAAAGCGTTGTCCCCGACCGCTGGATTGATTTCTTCCTGTCCGGCCCGATGATACTCCTCGAGAACGGCCATTTCGATTTTCTCACGGGAATCGGGAGAAATGGGGTGTGCAATATCCCGAAATTCTCCGTCCGGCCTTCGCTTGCTCGGCATGGCCACGAACATGCCGTTGTTACCGTCGATTACCCGGATATCATGCACCACAAACTCGCCGTCGATCGTGATCGAAGCGATGGCCCTCATTCGGCCTTCGCGATTCACCCGGCGCAGTCGAACATCCGTAATTTCCAACCTGCTTCACCACCCATTTCCAGAGATGATGTATTGGACTATTTCCACATGGGCGGTAAGATTCCTTCAAGTTCCTGCCATCATTTTGGATTTTTTCGTGATTTATCCGACCACGGCCACCGCTTCGATTTCAATTCGGACATCCTTGGGTAAACGGGACACTTCCACACAGGAACGAGCCGGACGGGATTGATCGAAAAACTCGGCATAGATTCCGTTCACGGTTTGGAAATCCCCCATGTCTTTCAGAAAAACCGTCGTCTTGACCACCCGGTCCAGCCCGCTTCCGGCAGATTCCAGCACCGCTTTCAGATTGGTGAGAACCTGCCTTGTCTGTTCCTCGATGCCCCCTTTCACCAGTTCACCTTCCGGATTCAGAGGGATTTGGCCGGAAGTGAATACATACCCATCCAGCCGGATCGCCTGAGAATAAGGGCCGATCGCCTGCGGGGCGTAATCGGTTTGAATCTTATCCATCCTGGATTCCTCCCCGTTCCAATAAATTGCCGGGAACCACCTTGATCCTCTGACCTTTGACGTCCACTTCGTTCACGGTGGTAAGGGAAACGTAATCCTCCACCAACCGCTCGTCGACCCGGCTGTCCGTCATCACTCCGACACCCGCCACTTCGGCGTTGAATTCCCTCAAAAGATCGATCATGCCCCGAACGGTCCCGCCCGCTTTCATGAAATCATCGATAATGAGCGCCCGGCCTCCTTCCGGCAGGCTTCGCCGGGAAAGTGAAAGACTGCCGAGCCGTTTACTCGAACCGGAAACTGTGTTGATCGTTACCACTGAACCTTCCGTAATCCGGCTGTCGCGACGGACAATGGCCACCGGCAGCCCCAGTTGGCAGGCCGTCGCATAAGCCAGCGGGATTCCCTTGGTCTCCACCGTTATGACGGCATCGGCACCGCTTGCGGCAAAAACGGAAGCGAAGACACGGCCGATCTCCCGAACCAATGACGTATCCCCGAGCAAGTCGGAAAGGTAAAGATAACCTCCGGGCAGAATGCGGCCGGGATCGGACAGACTCCGGCAGAGCCTGTCGATCAGAGCCCGGGAAGAGGATCGGTTGACCCGCGGGAGAAAGCGGACGCCTCCGGCGGCTCCGGGGACCGTCTCCAACTCCCCGAGTCCTTCCGACCGACACACCTCGTGGATGATGGCCAGGTCTTCGCTGATGGAAGATTTGGCCGCCTGGTAACGTTCCGCAAAGGTGCCCAACGGAATCAGGCGATGGGGGTTTTGAAGCAACTGTTGGGTCATGTGGACCAGCCGCGCACTTCGCTTCCACTTTTTCATGGATACCCTCCACAAAAAATCCGAATGTTATTATTAAAATATACCATTTTATACGGATTTAATCAAGAGAGGTTCCTTCCAGTCCGCCCAGCATCCGGACGGCATAAACCTGACGGCAAAAGCCCCGCAACCCGTTAACCACGCGTCTGGCAACGTTGTCCCGTTCAACCAGACCAAACACCGTGGGACCGCTGCCGGACATCAAAACCCCCGGAACGCCGAAGGATTTCATTTTTTCTTTCAGGTGGCGGACCCGCGGATACTGTTCCAGTGTAACACTCTCCAGAACATTGGAAAGCTCCTCGCATACACCGGAAAAATCCTTTTTTTCCAGCGCTTCTTCCATCCGGTCCAACCGGGGACGGCTCTGAACCCGATCCGCACGGAAAGCGTTGAACACTTCCGCCGTCGAAACCCCATGGGAAGGTTTGGCCAACACGACCCAGCAGGGAGGGGGGGGAGGAAGAGGGGTCAGCTGTTCCCCTCTCCCTCTGGCGATGGCAGTGCCGCCGCGAACGCAGAAGGGGACGTCCGAACCCAATTCCAGTCCCAACCCCGCCAGTTCCTCCACCGACAATCCCAGCTCCCACAGCCGGTTCAACCCCCGCAACGTGGCCGCGGCATCGCTGCTTCCACCCGCCAGACCGGCCGCCACCGGTATTTTTTTGTGAATCTTGATATGGACGCCTTTTTTGATGTCAAAACGCTTTTTGATCAGGGCGGCTGCCCGGTATGCCAAGTTCCGATCGTCAAAGGGGACAAATCCCGAGGTGCTTTCCAGACCGATTCCTCCCGCCCTTTCGGTCAGATCGATCCGATCGGCCAGATCGATGGTCGTCATCACCATTTCCAATTCGTGGTAACCATCATCCCGTTTATGTAAGACATCCAGCGTGAGATTGATCTTGGCCGGAGCCTTCAAGGAGATATCCATACTTCCGCCCCCCTTTCTCTCACCCGTTTCTTGCTTCTTTCGAGGGTAAAAGCGAAAATCTGGCTTTTCTATTGTACCATTTGGCCACAACCCGTAAAAGCAAAGAAAAAACGGACGGGGATCTCGTTCCCCGCCCGTTCCCCCGCACCGGAAAACTTCAGGTCCCGTGACTTTTTTCACGCCAACCGCGAGGAACAGTGTACAGTCCCGGACGGTTATCGGTCTGCCATACGCTCTTCGGCCAGTTGGATGGCCCGTTTCACCATGTTCCCGGCATCACGGGCCTTGATTCCGCCCCAGCCTTCACGTTGAACCACATCGTAAAATCCCAGTTCCTTGGCCAATTCGACTTTCAAGTCTTCCGACATGACGCCCCGTCTTGCCATCTGACTCCCCCTCTTTTTTCTCCGACGCGGGTTAAAGATAGTATGAACCAAAGATCCATCCGCTTTCCCGACCAATGACTTCCTGATTCCGTCACAGCTCATCGAGGCCGTTGTCCGCGGTCACTTTGGCGCACTGACGGGATTTTCCGTCGAAGCGGACTAGGCATTAACCCGAAGCCGCTTCGGTCCATCCCAGATGTATCAATAATATCCCTGCAGGAAACGGTCCGGATGGACAACCATTCCTGAAAAAATAAAAAATCCGATCCTCAGAGGGCTCGGATCAGGAGATGGTAATCGGGACAGGAAGGAAGGTCCCGTCATTTATTGAGCATCTTTGACATATCTTACGGGGACTTGCCCCTCATCTTGGAAAACGGTCAGTTCGACGGTCTCAGTCAGGATGTCTGCATAGCTGTATGAGACGCGCTCAAAGGAGTGTTGGTCTTCGTCAAGCTTGACGATGAACACGGAGGGGTACGTTTCTTCCAGGACCCCGCTTCGTTCAACGATTTTGCGACGTCCACTGTTGGCTTTCAACCGGATCTTCTTCCCGATGTAGCCATCCAATGTCCGTTTTATCTCAGACAACGCATTCCTACCCATTTACTTCGACCACCTCACTCGATGTTCATTATAACACGGTGAGGCACGGTTGTCAAAAAGTGAATTATAGCAAGGGTATAAGCCCTGTGTCAACGATTTTTCGCCAAATGACAATAGAAGTGAAATCCCGACAAAATCCTCACCGAACATGAGCCGGTCACCCCTATTTGGTGAACCGATCGGCCACCGCGCTGGCCGCGTAAGCATCCGGTTTGATTTTGGCTGTATACCCCACAGCGGTCACCCAGCCGACAACCTCCTGAATCAGTTTCCGGGTCTCCCCTTTCCGTCCGACGTCCAGATGAATTTCCACGGGAAGCTCCAGGGAAGCCCCTAAAAACCCCTTTTCCTTCAACTGTTCCATCAGGGTCAAACTGTACTCGGTTTCCTTGTAAATCCGGTACCGGAGATCCAAAAGCGGACGGCTTCGTTTCTTGGAGTAGTAAAAAAGCGCTCCCTTCCCCACCCGGTGCAGGATGATGGCCGTTACGAAAAGTGTTCCTTTGTGGCTGGTTTGGGAATCGGTCCCGATCACCATTTTGTAAACGGCGTTGCGGTCCGCTTCGATAAATGAATAGATCTCGGATATCATTTGATCCAGGCTGATGCGTCCTTTTCGCGGGTGATAGAATTGCAACCCCATTCCCCTCCGAGGTTTCCGGACGTTTCCGGGTGGTTTTGCCTATACTATATGAATGATTTCGCTCTTTCATCCAGCCGATTGGTAAGCTTCGCGAACTCCTCCAATGAAAGTGTTTCCCCCCGGCGGTTGGGATCAATCCCGACCTCTTCCAGACACCGGATCACGCTTTCCTTCCGCTCTCCTTTGAACAACCCCGAAGTCAAGGCATTGGACAGCGTCTTTCTCCGCTGGTTGAATGCGGCTCGGACCACGCGGAAAAACAGGGGTTCATTGGTGACCTCCACCGCCGGTCGCCGGCGAACATTCAACCGGATCACGGCGGAATCCACCTGGGGGCGCGGAACAAACACATGTGCGGGGACCCGGGTTACCCATTCGACTTCCGTGTAATACCGGGCAGCTACGGTGATGGCACCGTATGCTTTGGTTGACGGCAAAGCCATCAGACGCTCCGCCACCTCCTTCTGGATCATGACCACGATCCGTTCCAAAGGAAGCCTTTCTTCCAACAGACGCATCAGGATCGGTGACGTCACGTAATAAGGGAGGTTGGCAACCACGCTGATCCGGGAACAATCCCCGAGATGCTCACGGATCAGGCGATGGAGATCCAGTTCCATCGCATCTCCGTGGATGATTTTCACATGAGGGCGGTCGGAGAACAATTCGGCGAGAACCGGGACCAGTCGATCATCCAACTCGACGGCGGCCACCTTTTTGGCCTCCTGTGCCAGCCTTTCGGTAAGGGCTCCAATTCCCGGACCGATTTCGAGCACACCCGCTTCCCCGTCGAGTCCCGCGGCCCGCATCATTTTGTCCAGTATATGCCGATCTGTCAGGAAATGCTGTCCCAGGCTTTTCTTCAGCCGCAGTCCGTGTTCCGCCAGCAACCGACGGGTCTTTTCCGCAATCCCGCTTTCAACGATCATCGGTTTCATCCTTTCCCACACCTGAGCACGCCTCTTCAAATTCTTCTTCCGTGACCCGGAGGATGTGGAGCCGCCGAAAGAACTGCTTGGCGTTTCCGTACCCGATTCCGAGCCGGCGTGCCACAAGCTCCCGTAGTGACCGGGAATTGGGTTTTCCTGCCAATCCGACCTCCAAATAGCGTTCCCACGAAACCCCGTCGGAAAATGGAGCGTCCTCTTCCCAACGAACCCTCCGCAACGCACGGAGAATCGCTTCCGGAGAAGCGTGTTCCACTCCGAATCCTTTCTTTCCAGCCGCCTCTTCCCGTTGGAGAAAGGCATGCTTGCACCCGGGGACTTCCCTGGAGACAATCCGGCGGATCCGCTCCCCGGCTCCGTCGGGATCGGTCAGGATAATCACTCCCCGGGACTTTTGGGCCCGCTTCACCCGGGCGATCACGTGGGGCCCCACCGCGGAGCCCCCCGTTTCGATGGTATCGGCGGTCACGGCCCGGCGGACGGCCGCTGTGTCGTTTTGGCCCTCCACCACAATCACTTCCTTTATCTTCTTCGCTTCGATGGTCCCCACCCTTTTCCATGTACAAAAACGGTGATGAATCATCACCGTTTCCGGATACGGATACTTCTATTTTATCACAACGAACCGAATCCCCATGCAATCAGGCTTCCCGGATCCGGAAGAGGCGGGTGGCGTTGTCGAAGGTGCAGCGGGCCAGCTCTTCCAGAGGCATGTCCCTCAGTTCGGCGATCGCTTCGGCCACCAACCGCACATAGGCGGATTCGTTCCTTTTCCCCCGGTTGGGGTGGGGAGCGAGGTAGGGACAATCGGTTTCCACCAACAGGCGGTCCAAGGGTACCCGTTTGGCGATCTCTTTCGGGAGACGGGCATTTTTAAATGTGACGGGACCGCCGAGTCCGATCATGAAATTCAACTCCATGCACGCTTCGGCCGTTTTCCAGTCCCCACCGAAACAGTGCATCACGCCGCCCACTTCTTCCGCCTTTTCCTCCCGCAGGATGCGCACCACATCTTCATCCGCCTCGCGATTGTGGATGATGATCGGCATGCCGAGCTCCCGGGCCAGCCGGATCTGCTGACGGAAGACGCTTTCCTGAACGCCTTTGGGCGATTTGTCCCAGTGATAATCCAGCCCCATCTCACCCAGAGCCACCACCTTGGGGTGATCGGTCAGCGACTCGATCCACTCCAAGTCCTCAACGGTGCACTCAACGGCGTCGACGGGGTGCCATCCCACCGCGGCGTAGATGTAATCGTAGGTCTCCGCCAGTTTCAAGGTATCCTTGATGGTATCCCGGTTGAAACCGACGTTGAGGATCCGACTGACCCCGGCCTCTTCCCGGGCCCGCCGGATGACTTCCTCGCGGTCTTTGGAAAATTGTTCATCGTTCAAGTGGGCATGGCTGTCAAACAGCATTCCTTTCCCTCCAGTCTCTCTTCCGATGGTTCCACACTATCGGACCAGAATTTTGAATTCTTTCAGGGGGGTCAGCTTCAGATCGGCCCGGCCGACCACTTCGGAAATCCGGATGGCGCCGATATCGCGACTGTCCCGGCTGTTGCTCCGGTTATCCCCCATCACGAACAGATGACCTTTCGGAACCACCATCTCCGGCAGGGTCTTCCGGATGCGGTCGCCCGCAAAGGTCTGCTTGTTTATATAGGGCTCAATCAAAGCTTTTCCGTTGCGGATCACTTTTCCGCCTTCCACGGCGATCCGGTCACCCGGTTTACCGATCACCCGTTTGATGAAATCCCGGTTCTCCTTGGTGTGGAAGACAATGATGTCTCCGTATCTGGGTTCGGAGATATCATAGATCCACATGTTGACCAGCAAAAGCTCTTCTCCTTTCAAAGTGGGGAACATGGATTCACCGTGGACTTCGTAAGGAGCGAAAAGGAACACCCGCATCACAAGCATCAGGGACGCCGCCACCAGAACGGCCTTCAGCCATTCATTCACCACACTCTTTGCTTTCTTCCCCAACCGGACCCCCTCCAAACACTGTAACAGTTTTCTAACAACCTTTTCGACCCCCGGGAAGCCGGCCCCTGCCAACGATTGTCAAATTTCCTCCATATGGGGGATTGCAGCCCGGAACCCTTTAAAAAAAGCCCCCCGGGCGAGGGGGGATTCTCTTTATTTCACACGGGTTCCGTTGGGAATATCCCCGCCAACGGAAGAAAGAACCAGCCGGTCGCCCTCCTTGGCGGCAAGCACCATCCCCTCGGAGAGTACCCCCCGAAGTTTGACGGGCTTCAGGTTGGCAACGACAATCACCTTCCGTCCCGGCAGCTCCTCTGGACGGTAATGCTGGGCAATTCCAGCCACCACCTGGCGTTCTTCGAACCCCAGATCCAACCGGAGTTTGAGCAAACGGTCGGCACCCTTCACTTTTTCTGCCTCTTTAACCTGAGCGACTCTCAGATCAACTTTGGAAAAATCCTCGATGGAGATGGTCTCTTCCAAGTCCGGCTCGTGGATCCGCCGGTTTTTTCCTTCCTTTTCGCGAGCCGACTCCCCTTCCTCCACGGGGGTGCCGCCCATCATCCGGACGATCTCCTTCGCTTCCTCTTCCACATCCAATCGGGGAAAAAGAGGCTTGGCCTTTTTTACTTTCGTGCCGGCGGGATAGGATCCGAAGCGGTACAAGCTTTCCCAGGAGACGGCTTCCGAGGCTGCGTCGAGGCCCAGGAGCTCCCACATCCGAAGCGGAGTCCGGACGAGGAAAGGCTGGATCAGGATGCTGACCATGCGCAAACTTTCCACTACATGGTACAGGACCGACCCCAAGACTTCTTTCTTTTCCGGGGCTTTCGCCAGTTCCCATGGCATGGTGGCCTCCAGATAGCGGTTGGTCCCACGGACCAGTTCCCAGATGGAAACCAGGGCCACGGAAAACTTCATCTTGTCCATGGCCGCCTCGACTTTCTGAACGGTTTCTTTGGCCAGAAGCTTCAGCTTTTCATCTCCCGCTGTCGTGTCTTCCAGGGGTTTGGGAACGACCCCTCCGGCGTATTTTTTCACCATTGTGAGCGTGCGGTGGAGCAGGTTCCCCAGATCGTTGGCCAGGTCGGCGTTGGTCCGCTCGACGAAGCCTTCCGGCGTAAACACCCCGTCGGATCCGAAGGGAACCTCCCTCAACAGATAATAGCGCACGGGATCCAGACCGTACCGATCCACCAGAGGGATGGGATCGACGACATTTCCTTTGGATTTGGACATCTTCCCGTCTTTCATCATGAAAAAGCCGTGGCCGTAAACCTGTTTGGGCAATGGCAAATCCAGGGCCATCAGGATGATCGGCCAATAGATCGTGTGAAAACGGACAATGTCTTTACCCACCAGGTGAACATCGGCAGGCCAGTAAGTCCGGTACTTGGAGTCATCCTCTGCCCCGTAATCGAGTGCGGAAATGTAGTTGGTGAGGGCATCGATCCAGACGTACATCACATGTTTGGGATTACCCGGAACCGGAATCCCCCAGTCGAAAGTGGTCCGGGAAACCGCCAGATCTTCGAGACCCGGTTTGATGAAGTTTTGAATCATCTCGTTCTTGCGGGATTCCGGCTGGATAAATTCCGGATTCTCCTCGTAGTACTTCAACAGGCGGTCGGCGTATTTACCCATGCGGAAAAAATAGGATTCCTCACGAACTTTTTCCACCGGGCGTCCACAGTCGGGGCAATTTCCGTCTTTGAGCTGCCGCTCGGTCCAGAAGGATTCACAAGGAGTGCAGTACCAGCCTTCATACTCATCCAGGTAGATATCCCCTTGGTCCAGCAGTCGCTTGAACAGTTTTTGCGCCACTTTTTTGTGACGGGGTTCCGTGGTCCGGATGAAATCATCGTATGAGATTTCCAGCTTGTCCCACAATTCCCGGATTCCTTTGACGATCCCGTCGACAAAAGTCTGGGGATCCATCCCCATCTCTTCCGCCCGCCGTTGAATCTTCTGTCCATGCTCGTCGGTCCCGGTCAGATACATGACATCGTAGCCTCTCAATCGCTTGTAACGAGCCATGGCGTCCCCGGCCACCGTGGTGTAGGCATGGCCGATGTGCAGGTTGTCATTGGGATAGTAAATCGGTGTAGTGATGTAAAAAGATGGTTTGGTCATGGGAAATCCGCTCCTCATCTGAAACTAAAAAACCTCCACCCATCCATGGGGCGGGAGGCTCTCCTCACGCGGTACCACCCAAATTCGGCACCCCCTCGCGGCGGGCACCCTCAGTCAGTGATCACACTGTCCCGATAACGCCGGGTACGCCCTCCCTTACGCACTCCTTAAGAGCTTCGGGGCGGGTTCTCGGGGGCCATGTTCATCCTTTGCACCCATACCGGCTTTCAGCTGCCCCGGCTCTCTGTCATGGGTGCGCCGGACTACTCTTCCCCGTCGCCGAATTTGTTCGTTCGTCCGTTAAAATTGGTTTTTCTCACCAACTATTATAGACAAAAGAAGGCCGGCTTACAACCGCCCGGTGCAAACGCTGCACTGCCCCGCCGGTTCCCAGTCGATTTGCATCCGGGGCAGTATCCGGCCCGGGATCGATTCCGATGGGGCCTCTCCCGTCCGGCGACCGCCCATGCGGCGATAGAATTCCTCCGCATGCGGGTCCGCATCCCAGATCATCGCGGTACACTCCGCTTCCGGGGTCAGGGTGGTCGCCCGCTCCCACAGGCGGCGGCCCCAGCCGCAGCCGTGAAAAGACGGATCGACGTAAAGGGAGACAAGGCGCATGACGCCTTTTCCCTCCGGAGTCAATTCGATGAAACCGACGACCCGGCCCCCCTCCTCCGCCACTTCCAACCGACGCCGCATTCGGTCTCGCGTCAGGGTCAACTCCTCCCGGCAGGCTGCCATAAACGCCGGATCGTAGCCCCAGTGAGCTTTGGAACGGAGGGCCAGCTCCGTCAGCACTTCTGCCTCCCCCTCACGGGCCGGCCGAATTCGCCCCTGTTTTTCTTCCACCAACCCTTTCCCATCCTTTCTCCACGGTGTTGATGAACGCTGGCGGATCGTGTTTTACCACATTCCTTTTGCCATCCGGCACAAGTCTCGCCGGGATCGCTGCGCTCCCCGGTCTCGCTATGCACTCACAGAGCACAAGTCTCGCCGGGATCGCTGCGCTCCCCGGTCTCGCTATGCTGTCCTGCAGGGATGGATGCACTTTCGCTCCGACGCCGGGCAGGACAGCGAAGTCGCTTTTCTCGAAACGAACATGAAATCACAACGCTTCCAAGCGCCCTCCCGAAAAACTTCCCGCTGAGCAGGATGGCAAAGGTGGGTCAGGCCAAACACGAATCCCCCCCAACACCAGTTACGGAATAAACGACCGTCCTGCTGTCTCTCACTTGACATCGTAGCGGGTGACGAATGGGGATTCCTTCCGGATGATCTTTCCTTCCGCCGACCAGTCGTCCAATTCCCGTTTCAGACGCTCGACGTCCCAATCCAAGCCGCATTCCCGATTGACGTGGCCGACGGCATCCAGCAGATCCGTGTCAAAGAGGGGCAGATGGTCCCGGATGACGTGGAGCACCCGTTCGTCCCGCTCTGCCCGGACCGCTTTCAGTTCATCAAAGGGGTTGGCCACATGGGGGCTGTCGGTGTGGGAAGCCCGAATCCGGACAAACACGGTGCGGCCGAAGATTGCCGAGGAGACGAAGGTGTCGCCCGAGCGGAGATAGGGAAGACGCTTTCCTTCTTCCGCCGTCAAATCCGTTTCTTCCCGGAGAGTGGCGATGTCCGTCCCTCTCACCGTCCGAAAGACGAATTTGGTGTTCAACTGGGCGGTGATGGTTTCGTCCAGAAGGGTGGGGCGCTGGGTGGCCAGGATCAGGAAAGCCCCGTATTTCCTTCCTTCCTGGGCGATTTCCTTCAGGATCATCTTGGGCGGGGAATCCACTCCTTTGGGAGCGAAATGGTGGGCCTCGTCGGTGACCGTGATGAAGGGAGGGAAAAACGTCCCTTCCTCCCCGTTCATGCGTGCGTCCTTGTAGTCCCTCCGCTTCCGGTAAAGAGCGCCGATGACATAGGTGGAAAAGACCTGAAGAATCCAGGATGCTCCCTGCACCACCACCAAGCGTCCCCGTTCCAGGCCCTCTTCGATCGGACGGATATCCTGTTGAAATAACCCCGCTTTTTCCAACCGGTTCAACCGCCACTGGACTCCTTTCACCGAAGCGAGGGGGAGGCTGCCGTATTGCTGATGCAAGTCGAGAAGATCCTTTACCCGTTGCACATCCGTGGGCGTCAGATCCTCTTCCCTCAGACGACGTTTCAAACCTTGGGCGCCCTCTTCAATCGCCTGGGCCACATTGCCCAACCTGTCACTGAAAGAGTGGAGGGAATCCCGCCGACGGTGAAGGGTTTGAACCACATTCACCATCGATTCCGACAGACTTCCCCCGGCAGCTCCGATCAGACTGACCACATCCCGCGTGGACAGATCGGAAAAGCGGATGCCCACTTCCTTTCCCACCTGCACTGACAGCCAGCGTCCCTCGAAGGAAGGGACTTCCTCCCCGGTTTCCGAAGTCCGCCTTCCAAACTGCATCTCAAAATGGGGATCAAAGACCAACGTCGGGATGGAGAGCTTCATGATTTCTTCCAGGATCACCCGGAGGCCGAAGGATTTTCCCGAACCGGAACCTCCGAAAATGCCGATGTGGGGATACTGTTGCATCGACTGGATGTCAAACAGAAAGGGAACCCCCCTCTGCGGCAAAATTTCCCCGTCTTCCAACAAGTGTACCCGGTCGCGAAGATCCTCGTCCAAGGTATCGGCGAGGGATTCGGTTCCCCGGATTTCCCCCAGTACCAACCCTTCATCGGGTCCGGTTTTCACCAACAGACGGCGCACTTCTTCAAATCGGGGAGCCCTGACTCCGCAACCGGTCCGCACCGGATGGGGCGCCTCGGAAAACAACCGGAGCTTGGCCAGATTGACCTCGTCGGAGCCGATATCATAACCGATTTGCTCCAGGGACCGGATCACCTCTGAATCCACGATGGATTTATCCAGCCCCATGGGAATCAAACGGTTGTAGGAGAGGGTCTCCACCACTTCCCCCTTGGGGTGGCCCAGCTCGGCATCTTCGATGACCAGAATTTCGTTGATGCGGAATTTGCGGTCTTTGGAAGCCACATAGATTTCCTGCTGCGTAGTGACACCCACCACTTGCATAAAGAACTTCCTCCTCCCCTGTTCGGATCTGCCAGAAGTATTGTGAAAAAGTGAGCGACGGCACTGTTTCGGGTCAGCGTTCCCCTTTTCTCAAAACGAACATGAAATCACAACACTTTTAGAGAATCCGGTCACTCCGTTTGGGAACCAACAACCGGTGACGCAGGTCCGGGTCAATGTGCTGTTCCACCATGGCCTCCACCAGGGAATCGGTTACCCGGACTTCCCGGTCGACGATATCCAACCACAGCGGGATTCCCCGGCCCTGCAGAGGGGTCAGGGTGTAAACCAGGCGGATCAGGTCATCGGCGGCCCCGGACTGGCTGAGCAACCCATCGATTCCCACCGGCTGCGGATTCCGGGACGGGGAAAGGACTGCTTTCCACAAACCGGTGCCGGAGGGATTCATTTCTTCGGAAGTGTACACCTCCCCCGGTTTCATCACCCCGAACAGCACATCCCGGTCCGAATAATGGCCCCGATCGGGAAACAGGATCCGGGCAAGGGTTTGAGTCCCGATCTCCTCGGACACTCCCACGAGCAAAACCTCCGCTTGTTCCGCTTCCAACACCAACTCTTCCCAGGATTCGGCATGGTCGATCCGGAAATGCAGCAATGACCCGTCCATCATCACCACTCGGGGCCTCCAACGACGGATGGATTCCAGCGCCACCCGGATCTCCAGGCCGGCCAAAAGACGCCCCCGGTGCTTGGCTTCCCGGGCCAAGAGTCCTTCCCCGGAATCTTCTTCCCCTTCCAACAGAGGAGTGTAGAGGTCGGCCGCCCACTCTTCCTCTCCTCCCGTTCCCTTGGCCAGAGCCTGAAAGACCGACAGGGTATGGGGATGGGACCCCGGCGTGGAATTGACGGATCCATCCACCCCCACCAGAGTCCGACCGTCCAACCACGTTTTCATCTCCTCCCCCTTCCACTTGTTCCATTGTTCAAACCGGCCGACCGATTGCAACCGTTTCCGGATCCCGTCCCGATTAAACACTTCACCGGGATAGGCTCGCCGCAAATCCCGGTTGGTCTCCTTCAGCTTCCGTTTCAACTCTTCGGATACGGGAAGCAAGTCCACTCCCCCCTTGGAACTTCCATTGATGTCGAAACCACTCATTCCCAGTGTATCGAAAAAAAACCGGATGCGGCACCCCTTTGTCCCTCCCGGCACCGCAACCGGCGCGAAAGGTCTTTGAAACGCGGGAAATTCCCTTCAATCTAAAAAAATTTTCTATATAATTTGGAGTCTGTTATATTGACTGTTATGGGAATCGCTGGTATGATGTTGATGAATCGTCGCTGTCGAATTTTGACGCTTCGAGACCAAGACCAGAGAAAAAAGACCAAAAAGTGAGAGGAGACATTCACAATGCTCAAATCTACCGGAATTGTGCGTAAAGTCGATGAGCTCGGCCGGGTGGTCATCCCGATCGAACTCCGCCGCACTCTTGGAATCGGGGAAAAGGACGCCCTTGAAATTTATGTCGACGGAGAGCGAATTGTGTTGAAAAAATATGAACCGGCTTGTATTTTTACCGGAGAAGTGGATGAAACCGTCCGTTATAAAAACAAAGTTGTCAGCAAAAAGTGCATCCAGGAAATGTACGAACTCCTGGAGCAAGAAGAAAAAGTGAAAGCCTGACACGCGCGAATATGAGAAGGCGTGACGGAAAACACATAAAACACTGAAACGTTTCCTTCATCCCTTGCGTTCTCATCTTTCAAAAAGGACCTTCCAGTGAAGGTCCTTTTTGAATTTCTTTCAATTTTTACCGTTTCTTAAGAAGGGATTGGGCCATTCTTCGATACGTATGGCGTTTTCCCCGCAATGCGACCGAATAGGCCAAGATATTCTCGGGTGGAGCCATGCCGGAAAATCCCGCATCTCCGATGTGAAACAGATCGCCTCCGGCAGCTTTCCCCTCCAGTGCCAACCGTTCCAAAAGCGATGAGTCGGCGCTTTCCTGGGAAGTGCCGATGGTGAGAAGGGCCATCATCCCGAAGCGATGGGCTTGATTCACCCATTTCCGGACCGTCTCCCGGTCCGCCCCCGGAACCGTACCCGGTTGCGGCAACAGGAGAACATCTGTCCCTGCAGCGGCGAGTCTCTCCAGCTCTTCTTCCCCCAACCAAGGCCCGCGGTTTTCCCAGCTTCCCGCTCCGTGCATTTTTCCCGCCATCAGGGGAAATTCGGATCCCAATTCCTTGCGGAAGACCCGCACTTGTTCAGAGATGGTGGACCAGGTTACCCCGGTGCCGGGGTTCCCCGTCAAGACGAGAAAGGCGGCCCCCTGCTCCACCGCTTTGATTGCATTGGAGACAGTGGCCTTGCGGCCCGGAGCCAAAGAGGTTAAGGGAGCCTCCTCCGGCACGGGTTCCAGATTGATCCCCACCGGACGACCGGTCATCCGCCGGACATCCCCGGCGGTCACCCCCCATCCCAACACGCCCTCTGCACCCGAAAGACCATATCGCGCGAGGGTTTCCGAATCCGGGCCGCTCCCCCCGCTGGAGGGAAACCCTCCGATCCGGGGGGCCTCCACGTCATACAAATTCAACAGGAGCAGATCGGCACCAAAGGCGGCTGCCAGTTCCGGGTTGCTGCAACCATCCACCAACGGCGGAACGCTCACCACCGTTTCCGCCATCACCGTCCGCCCTTCGGCCGCCTTCACGGAAGCCAGCAACTCCCTGCCGGACAACCGGGAAAGCTCGGAGGGAGAAAGGTCCAGAAGTCGTCGGGTTTTCTTCTCCATCAGGCGGATTCCCTTCCGATCAGGCGCAGGATCCGGTCTCTCAAAAGTTCTGACTGGGTTCCGAACACGGCCTGGTAATACCGGGGCCCGACCCGGATCACACCGGCAGCGCCCAGTTTTTTCAACAGCGGCTTATCCAGCTTTTCCTCGTCCTTCAAGGTGATCCGCAACCGGGTGATACAGGCATCCAGCTCCTCGATATTTTCCTCTCCGCCGATCGCTTTCAGCACTTCATGGGCCAACCGGTCCAGTTCATCGGGGTTCTTTCCCCCGTTCGCAACCCCCCCGGTCTCTGTGGAATCCGTTTCTTCGATCCGACCCGGTGTGGGAAGGTTAAATTTTCGGATGGCAAAACGGAACACCCCGTAATAGATCACACCGTACCCCAGGCCCACGGGAATAATCCACCAGGCATTTGTGGAAAGGTGGAAATTGACGAGGTAATCGATCAACCCGGCGGAGAACCCAAAACCATGTTTTACGTCGAGGAGATACGTCAGCGCCATGGACGTCCCCGTCAGCACCGCGTGAATAAGGTAGAGGGCGGGTGCCAGGAACATAAACGAAAATTCGATCGGTTCGGTGATCCCGGTCATAAAGGAGGTGAGCACCGCACTTCCCAGAACCCCCGCCACCATGGGTCGTTGCGAAGGCTTGGCCTCGTGAACCATCGCCAGACAGGCGGCCGGAAGGGCAAACATCATGATCGGGAAGAAACCGGCCATGAAGATACCGGCACTGGGGTCCCCGGCCAGAAAGCGGGAGAGGTCCCCCGTCACCACTTCCCCTTCGGGTGTTTGAAATTTGCCCAACTGGAACCAGGCCACCGAATTGAAGATATGGTGAAGGCCCAAGGGAATCAACAACCGGTTCAACATCCCGAATCCGAACAAACCGGCGGCGCCGGCTCCGATCACTCCGTTGCCCGCCGTTTCAATCCACCCTTCGACAGTGGGCCAGATGAAGTAAAACAGGATCCCGACAAAAAACATGACGAAAGAAGTGATGATCGGAACAAAGCGTTTCCCCCCAAAAAACTGAAGCCACTCGGGGAACCGGACATCGTGGTATTTCCGGTAAAGCCAAGCCGTGACGAGACCGGTGATGATTCCTCCCAATACGCCCGTCTGATCCAGTTTCACCTGCCATTCCCCATTATCCGGCTTGGGCGCGTCCATCCCCACGATGGAGTTGAGCACCAGATAACCGGCCACCGCCGCCAATCCCGCCGCCCCGGAACTGCCGCTTAAGCCCACCGCCACACCGACGGCGAACAGGATCGGCAAGAAACCCAGGATCCCGTTGCCGCCGGTGATCATGGTGTCGCCCACGTGGTTCAGCCACGATCCTTCCATGGACATCTTGACCGCCACCGTGTTGACCAGCACCCCCAGCGACATCAGAATCGCCGCCGCCGGCAAGACCGCAACCGGTAACATCAACGCTTTACCGACCTGCTGCAACTTTCCGAATAACGCTTTCATCCTTGGTGTACACCTCCAAAAAATAAAATCAGTACATGATATGTAGGCTGTCCCTCGAATAGGCGCACCGGCCCCCTTGAATTTCCGGTCCGCATGAGCAACACCCATTATAGTTAGAGTTCGCTCCATCGGACCTGATTCCTTTTTTCCGGGATCTTCCTTGCGAACAGGCCAAGGGATGTACAAAAAAGGACTCCCTCGGAGGAGTCCTGCGTTCAGTCGGATAACATCCAGAAGGATTGTGAAAAAGTGAGCGGGGCATTTACCCGAAGCCGCTCCGGTTGTACTCACAGAGCACAAGTCCCGCCGGGCAGGACAGCAAAGTCGCTGTTTTGGGTAACGCTTCTCGTTTTCCCGAAACGAACATGAAATCACAACGCTTCTAGGTCCTGCGATCGCGATGGTACTCGTTGTAAACTTCGCGCTTCGGAACCGATCGTTCCCCGGCGACCGCTTTGACAGCTTCTTTTTTGCTTTTTCCCCGCCGGATGTGCCAATCCACATGTTCCTGAATGGTCAGGGCCCGCCACCAGGACGCGGGGCGATCTTCTTTCCCGGTTTGTTCCAAAAGCGCCTTTTCCACGACCACCGTGAACTCGCCCCGGGGTTTCTCCTCTTCCAATCGGTGGATACATTCGGTCACGGTTCCGCGCAACCATTCCTCATGCTTTTTCGTCAGTTCCCGGGCAACCGCCGCCCGACGGTCCCCCAACACCCGGGCCACATCCTTCAGCATGGCGAGGATCCGGTGAGGGGCTTCATAGAAGATCAGGGTGGCGGGCGTTTCTTTCCATCGTGTCAGTTCCGCCGTGCGATCTCTGGAATTTCGCGGGAGAAAACCGATGAACAAAAAAGGCTGCGGAGAAAGCCCCGAAGCGACGACGGCGCTTAAGGCGGCACTGGGTCCGGGAACAGGGATCACAGGGATATCCTGCTCCACCGCTTCCCGGATCAGTTCTTCTCCCGGATCGGAGATCCCGGGCATCCCCGCATCGCTGACCATGGCAATCCGTTCCCCCCGCAGCAGACGCTCCATCAACCCGGACAACCGGGAGAAACGGTTATGTTCATGGTAACTGATCGTGGGTACTGATAAGCCGAGATGGGAGAGAAGCTTTCGGGTGTGCCGCGTATCCTCGCAGGCCACCACATTCACCCCAGCCAGGACTTCACGGGCACGGTCGGACAGATCGGAGAGATTGCCGATGGGTGTGCCCACGACATACAGCACCCCGCCCTCGTTTTCAAAACTTTTCTGCCTTCTCATCCGCCTTCCCCCTTCCGGATCAATCGTACCTTCTCTGACCGGTCCATTTTTTTGATTTCCCGTTCTCTGGAGAGTGCCCGGGACCGGCTCAGCCCCCTCTCCACCCACCGGAGGGTCAGCGGACCCCGTCCCCGGGTGTACTTCGCTCCCGACCCCCTTCTGTGTTGTTTCAACCGTTTCTCCAGGTTGTTGGTAATCCCGGTATAAAGTGTTCCGTCTCCGCATTCCAGTATGTATAAGACATACTCGTTCTTCGGCATGATCGCCTCCAGAGGTTATCGAAAGTCAGAAAAGTGCCGGGATCACCGGCACTTCACTTTTCTTCCTGGGATGTTTTGTTCAGAAAGGAGAGGCAAAACAGGCAGTCTCCGTTCCCCCGCATATTGCCGTAATGAACGTTGCAGATATGGAAGCCCTCACTGTAAAGCCGGGCCAGATTGTCGTGCCCTTCGCCGGCCGTTTCCGGAGGATCGGTCGGAATCTCTTCGCGGGATTTCTGCTTTTCCAGCTGTTCCCTCAGGGCTTCGTTCTCCAGTACCAACCGTGTGTTTTCCTCCAACATCTGCACGATTTGCTCCTTCAAACCGCCCAGTTCCTTATAAAGTTCCCCGATTTGGTCTTCGATCTGGGTCATCCGGGATAAAATGGCCTGTTTGTCCAAGCCCCCCACCTCAAATCACCCGCTGTCTGTTCAGGATCACCCAGTGAAACGGCGCTGCATCGGCAAGCCGTTCATCCCTGGGCCTTAACGGCTTCCGCCGGATGTTCCACTGTCCGGCCCGAATCGGACAGTTCCACCTGCACCCGACGTTCCAGAAGGTTGAGCACCACCACACGACCGTCCCCTTCCGGGGTGATGACCCGGGTGCCGACATCGGGCATCTTTTTCTTGGCATCCACGTAGGTGTCATTTTCGTATTTCAAACAACACATCAACCGGCCGCAAAGCCCGGAAATCTTGGCCGGATTGAGGGAGAGATTCTGGTCCTTCGCCATCTTGATGGAAACCGGCTCAAAATCGCCGAGAAAGGAAGAACAACAAAGAACCTGTCCACAGGGCCCGATCCCCCCGAGCATCTTGGCCTCATCCCGAACCCCGATCTGCCGGAGCTCGATGCGGGTGCGGAAAACCGATGCCAAGTCCCGCACCAGCTCCCGAAAATCCACCCGGCCGTCAGCAGTGAAGTAAAAGATGATCTTATTCCGGTCAAACGTGTACTCCGCGTCCACCAGCTTCATTTCCAGCCCGTGGTTCCGGATTTTTTCCTCACAGATGGACAACGCCTCCCGGGCAGCCCGTTGATTCTTCTCCACCTGTTTGACATCCTCGTCTGTGGCCACCCGGATCACTTTTTTCAGGGGAAGAACCACTTCCTCCTCGGTCACATGGCGAGTTCCAGTGACCACCCTGCCGAATTCCACTCCCCGGACGGTTTCCACGATAACGGAATCATTTTTCCTGATTTCCCACTTCCCGGGGTCAAAATAATATATTTTACCCGCTTGCCTGAAACGGACTCCTACGACTGACAGCATGATCAAGTCCCCCTTGCATGGACAGCACCATTCTTTCCAGGACAGCCTGGGATTGAACGGGACCGGTCAACGCCTTCCGCGCATGGATGACCGCGTCCATGGCATTTAACAGGGCGGGCAGAGTCCACTTGGACGCCTGCCGCCGAAGATCTTCACTCCATCCGGAAAACACCGGCTCCTCGTGATTCCCGGCCCGATGTTTCAACAGATCCCGAAGCCACAGAAGGGACAGGTCCAGCAAAAGCTCCATCTCTTCCAATCCAGGATCCGTCGAAAGCCAGGTTTGGATTTCAACCAAGGCATCCGATTTTCCGGAGGCGATCTCCTCATTCCATTTTATCACTCGCTCACAAAAGGGGGCAAACCCGTCCTGATCGGCCAGCTCCCGGGCCCTGGTCACGCCGGAAGCCAGATGGGAGAGAATTCGGGCCCGATCGGGCGGGACGCCTTGTTCTGTCAGTATCTCTTCGATCCGGTGGGGAGAAAGGGGGTGAAAACGGATTAACTGGCAACGGGACAGGATGGTGGGCAGGAGGGCATGGAGGTTCTCGGTCAGAAGGATCGCGACAATGCGGGCCGTGGGCTCCTCCAGGAATTTGAGGAGGCTGTTGGCAGCAGGCAGGGTGAATGCCTCCGCCTGACGCAGGATCACCACAGGCATGGACTCCTCCGACGGACTGTAAGAGAATTTTCGTTGCAGTTCCCGCATCTGGCCGATTTTGATGGTTTGTCCGTCGGGTTCCACCAGGGTCACGTCCGGGTGGTTTCCATGATCAATCCGACGGCAGCTCCGGCACCGATCGCAGGGTTCATCCGAAGAATGAAGACAATTGAGTGCTTTGGCAAACTCAAGAGCGGTCTTTTCCTTCCCCGTCCCTTTACGTCCCGCAAAGCAGTAGGCGTGGGCCACCCGTTGATTCCTCAGGGCGTTTTTCAACAGACGAACCACCCGTTCTTGTCCGGTCACTTTATCAAAAGACATTTTCCATCCCTCTTCCCGCTTCAGAACTGCTCAAACCGGTCGATGGGCAGGATGAAAACCGTGGCTCCCCCCACCTCCACCTCCACCGGATAGGGAACATAGGAATCCGTGTTGCCGCCCATGGAAGACATCGGTGCCATCATCTGTTTTCTGGACCGGCAATTGTCACGGATGAGTTTACATACCCCGTCCACCCGGTCATCCTCGATCCCGATCATAAAGGTCGTGTTGCCGGACTTCAGAAATCCCCCCGTGCTGGCGAGCTTGGTCGCCCGGACATTATGTTTTACCAACGCATCGGAGAGGCGGCTGCTGTCCTTGTCTTGGACTACCGCGATCACCAATTTCATCCCTTGTGATCCTCCCGTCCCCTGGATTTGAAAATGTGGTTTTCCAAATCCCGGATGATGTAATCCGACACCTCGTCGGGGGAAAGAGCGGCATTGACAAGACAGAACCGTTCCGGCTCTTCCTCCGCCAGACGGATAAAACCTTCACGGACCTTTCGGTGAAATTCCTTTCCCTTCAGTTCCATGCGATCCTTTCTGCGGTCGCGGCCTTTTAACCGTTTGTCCCCTTCTTCCGGCGAAAGGTCCAACAAATACGTCCGGTCGGGCATCAGACCTCCCGTGGCCATCCGGTTCACTTCGACCACTTCGTTTCTTTTGGCATTTCCTCCGAAAGCCTGATACACGATACTGGAATCCACATACCGGTCACAAAGGACCGTTTTCGCCTCGTTCAGGGAAGGACGGATGACCTCCTCGACCAGTTGGGCTCTGGAAGCGGCATACAACAAGACCTCGGTGGAAAGGGCCATCTCCGATACCCGCGGATCGAGGAGAATCTCACGGATCCGGTCCCCCACCGCCGTTCCTCCCGGTTCCCGCGTTAGAACGACAGGAATTCCCCGCCTCAAAAGATAATCTCTCAGACGGGCGATCTGAGTGGATTTTCCCGCCCCTTCCGGTCCTTCCAGTGTGATAAACCAACCTTTCACAGAAGTTCCTCCAAGCTTGATTTGTGACTTATTTTATCACGTAGACCCCAACCGGGAAACCGGAAGCCAGTCCCCTCACCCGCCCTCCCTGACGGATGAGGCGGGCAATTTCTTCCGTCTGCTCACGACGTACCCTTTCACCGGGAAGCAACAGAGGAACACCCGGGGGATAAGATACCACGGTTCGGGCGGCCAACCTTCCGCCGGCTTTTTGAAGGGGCACCGTCTCCACTTCCGCAGTCCGGAGTTGCTCATAGGATACCTCACTCTCCCGCATCACGGGAATGTCCGGAGATGGAAAGGGCGGACATTCCTCCATCCCGGGAATTTCATCATCCAGCCCTTCGAGCCACTCCATCAATCGGTCCACTTCTTCCCATTCCGTACCCGGGGAGAAGACAGCCAGCACTTTTTCGTGATCCGCCATTTCCAGATACATCTTCCGATCTTCCAGCCACCGAAGGAGTCGGTACCCCGTTACCGGCCGATGTGCTCCGATACACACCTTAAGGGGATCACTTTCCGGGAACCGGTATTCCACCAAGTGGACCAATCGGGAGATCTGTTCCCGAAAAAGACGGATTCTCTTCAGAACCCGCCCCAACTCTTCCTCCCCCCGGGTCACCATAAACCTTCTGGCCAAATCCAGGGAAGCCATCAAAGGATAGGAAGGACTGCTCGATTGAATTATTTTCAACCCATGCCGGATCCGTTCAGGATCCAATCGGTGGCCGCGAAGATGCAGCATGGAAGACATGGTCATGGCGGGCAGCATTTTATGCGTTGACTGCACCACCCCGTCCGCACCTTGTGACAGCGCCGGGGCGGGAAGATCGGGGTGAAAGCCGAAGTGGGCTCCATGGGCTTCATCCACCAGCAGAGGCACCCCGTGCCGATGGCAGACCGCTGCCAGTTCGGACAGGGGTTGCGTCCGGCCGAAATAATCCGGACTGGTGACAACAACCCCTTTTACATCGGCATAAACGTCAAGCGCCCGATCCAGGTCCCCGGGTTCCAAGCTTCCCCCCAGCGGTCCGGCCCCCCGTCCCTTGATAAAAACGGGTCGTACACCCGCCAACATACATCCGTGAAAGACCGATTGATGGGAACTGCGGTGAACAAGCAACCGTTCTCCCGGACGACAACTGCCCAGAATCATGGCCAAATTGCCGGCGGTACTGCCGCCCACCAAGAAAAACGTCCGATCGGCGCCGAAAGCTTCCGCTGCCAATTCCTGCGCTTCACGAATCACTCCTTCAGCTTGATGAAGATCATCCAGATCGCCGATCTCGGTGAGATCGAGAGTCAAAAGCTCCCTGTAGAGCACCCGGGCTTCCGCGTCAAATGCGCGTCCCTGTTTGTGACCCGGCACATGGAAGTTTCCCCTGGATTTCTCCCGGTGCCGCATCAGAGCATCATAAAGAGGCGCCTTTTGCTGGGTTTTTGGTTCCATTTCCTCCCCCTCCACAAAAAGAGACGAGGACTCTCTTAAAGTCCTCGTTCCGCCCGGTTTTCTCCGCCCGTCCAAAGATGTTTCAGACGCGTCACAAAGTACGGGTATTTTTGATCCTCTACATCGGTTTTCACAATTTCTTTTTCACACGACTCGCAGATAAACTCATCCAGGATCTCGATGCCCTGTTCACGCCATTGGTTACAAACGATACAGCGGATCCGATCATCCTTCTTCTGCAAGATCGACCCACCTTTTGCAAGTTTTTCATCCCATTCTTCCCCGGTTCATCTTGTTTATACCCATCTGTTCTTTTTTCGCCTCTGTATGTACGCCTCCAGTATAACACGGGAAACGCATGGGAAGAACAATTACCGATCGGTTCTGCCCTTCTCTCCCCTGCAGAGACAATCAACCATGAAGAAAGGCGGGTACTCAGATGATAGCCAAGACAATGGCCGAATGGCTGTTAATCGGTTATGTTCCCGTCCTGGCGCTGATCAAGGGGATAATTTATTATATTCACACCCCTCGTCTATGAAAACAGTGTTTAACCTTTTAAAAAACCTCGGGTAAGGAAAGGTTTTTTTTACGGCCGGAAAAACGAAAGACCCCCGCTCCCTGAAAGGAACGGGGGTCTTGATCTGCCTGGCAACGTCCTACTCTCCCGGGGGCTCCCGCCCCAAGTACCATCGGCGCTGGAGGGCTTAACTTCCGTGTTCGGGATGGGAACGGGTG
>NZ_QBKR01000019.1 GCF_003054245.1 Melghirimyces profundicolus | reverse complement strand
TCAATTACAGCCCACTGTTCGTCGGTTAACTCATGTCTCGTACTCATACTTTCATTTTACATTGGAAGATCATGTTTTTGAAATAGCTTGTAGATACCTGCGAATGAGATCAGCTTGCTTACGAAAGGGACTCACCACGGCGATAACATCCTCCAGTCGCCGGTTACCTTGGGTCCATTCATCCTTCATTCGGTGAATCCACCAGGCAATGGTGGCCGCTTCATTGTGGTTTTCCCAACTACCACCCGTACTTTCGGCTCTCCCTTCCACATGCAGATATCCCAACCGAGGTAAATCGCCGTAAATTTCTTCCCCAGGAACGGGATTTTTCCTACGTGGAACCAAGCGACCCTGATAGCACAGATCGTTGCAGTACTGAATGATATCCTCCACACAGCGATAATGCTCCGTCAGCAACATGCCACCCAAATAATCGGGATTTCCAAATTGGCTTATCCGTTGAGCCACTTTCATAACACTTCCGTTAGAGGCAGCCCAACCGCTTTGACTGAAACGGTCGAAATCTTCCTCTTCAGACAAAAGTCCGAACGTCTTCAGATTGACTTCATCGACCGGCCGGTTAACCCGGGGAATGGGTTGCAATTGCTCTGTATCCCCCACCACCAGCGCCCGATCTGCCAGCGCAAACATCGGTCCCGCCTGCTCCGGGGTGACCTGCCCGGCCTCATCGATGATTAGAAGATCGACGAAACCATAGAGATACTTCTCCGGTTTTCGCAAACGGCGGAAAAAATTCGGACCAGACAACATGGTGGCAACAAAGCAAGGCGTCAGTTTGGCATAACGTCGCCATATGGCTTCTTCGTGTTCCAACGAGCTTCCATCTATCGATTGAAGCTCCTCCAACCAACGCGCTTCCCAATAGTGGGTGGCTAACAGGAAAGCTTGATATCGCCAATGGGTATCGAGGTCACGGAAAAAATCCTGTTCCGGGGATGGATGTTTGTCCTTCCAAGCCTTCCACTCTTCTTCGAGTTCTTTAAACCGGTCCCGAAATGCCTTCAGTTCACGAAATCGCTGGTTGTGTTCGTCGTACTCCTGTTTGGCCTCGGATTCTTTCCGCAACAAAACGGCTTTTACATCCGCATCTTTGTACGAAGGGAAAGATTCTTCCACTTTCTTTTTTCGAAGGAACGATTCATTGGCCGACACCTGCAAAAAGCCAATCAGTCGGTGAAATATCGATCTCTGATTCACAGCCGGGAACATACACAACATACTTAACCGGGTGAAATCTCACACTCACGAGAAGGAAATTGCTTTACTTGATAACGGAACCTTTTTTTCTACTCCCGGGTTGTCCAAAACCTCCTGTATTAAAAAAACCCCGCTTTAAAGCGGGGGGATGCTTACGTTTTCCGCGTCATTTTCCATTCCGCATAACGGGGGCGCGGTCGGGAGAAGGTTTCGCCCACTTTGCCGTAGGCGAGGCCGGCAAGGCGCCCCACCGGCTCCAGCTTGGCCGTATCGATCCGGCCGCGGTCGTACAGGTCATCCCGGATGTGGAACATCACCACTTCCCCGATGACGAGATCGGCGTTGGGTTCTCCCTCCGTCCCGCCCATGGGCAGGATTTGGTGCAACCGGCATTCCATCTGGATCTTGGTCTGGGCGATCCGGGGCACCTTCACTTTTTGGCCCGGGATCACGTCAAAACCCACCGCTTCCGCTTCGCTCATTTCCGGCGGGAAGTCGGCGGAACATTGGTTCACCTTCTCCACGTTGTCGGCATCCACCACGTGGATCACGTACTCCCGGTTTTCCGCAATGTTGCGGGCCGTATCCTTTCGAATCCCTCCCGGTTTTCGGTTGACGGTGACCGAGAGCATGGGCGGGTCCGTGCTCACCACCGTGAAGAAGCTGAAGGGGGCCGCGTTCACCTTTCCCTCAGCGTTCAGAGTGGTGACAAAGGCGATGGGCCGGGGAAGAACGCTTCCGATCAAGAGCTTGTAGTTCTCTTTTTTGGCCTGGTCCTTCGGATCGATCTGCACGTGGATTCCCTTCCCTCTTATGCGTTGTCTTCAGGCAACCAGCTGGTGAGGTATTTTGGATCCTCCACTTTCAGGGCCGCCCGGGTCACATACAAGGGACGGAAGGTGTCGATCATCACGGCCAGCTCCTCCGTTCCTTTCTTGCCGATGCTGGCTTCCGGCTTCCCCGGGTGGGGACCGTGGGGGATCCCGCTCGGGTGGAGGGTGATGGAACCTTCCCGCACCCCTTTGCGGCTCATGAAGTTGCCCTTCACATAGTATAACACCTCATCGCTGTTGACGTTGCTGTGCCAATAAGGGGCCGGAATCGCCTCGGGATGGTAGTCGTAGAGACGCGGCACGAAGGAGCAGATGACGAAGTTGGGACCGGCAAAGGTCTGGTGGACCGGCGGCGGCTGATGGACGCGCCCGGTAATCGGTTCAAAATCCTCCACGTTGAAGATCCAAGGATAGAGGCAGCCATCCCATCCCACCACATCGAAGGGGTGGAAATGGTACCGGTAGGCGTTCAACTGCCCGTGAGCCTTGACCCGGATCTCGAACGTCCCTTCTTCCAGCACCGTGTCCAGCCGCTTTGGCACCCGGATGTCCCGCTCACAGTAGGGACTGTGCTCCATCAGCTGGCCGAACTCGTTCCGGTACCGCTTCGGGGTCGTGATCTCCCCGGTGCTCTCGATCACCAGGAATCTCTGCGGACCCTCTTTCATCTCCAACCGATAGGTGGTCCCCACGGGAATGACGATATAATCCCCCGGCCGGTAGGGCATGGCACCGAAAACAGACTGGAATTCCCCTTCCCCTTCGTGGACGAAGAGGATTTCATCGCCGTCACTGTTGCGGAAAAAATAATCCATCCGCTCCGTCGGGCGGACCAGCCCGAGGGAGACATCGTCGTTGACCAACAGAGGGATCCGTCCTTCCACCGGGTCGCCTCCTTCGGGCAATTCAGCGGTCAAAAGGTGGCGATGCCGGTTGGCGCCCGGCTCTTCCAGCTCCGGTTTCCAATCCCGGATCTTCTTCGCTTCCCTTACCTGGGTCGGCGGATGGTGATGGTAAAGAATCGACTGGATTCCCGAGAATCCTTTGGTTCCCATGACCTCCTCCCGGTACAGCGAACCGTCTTCCTTGCGAAACTGAGTGTGCCGTTTATGCGGGATGTTTCCCATCCGGTGATAAAAGGGCATGTCCCGAACTCCCCCTTTTCATCCTGTCTTCGTAACGCAAGCGCTTACATTCCCATTGTAGCAAAACTTCGAATCCTCTTGCATATGGGAGGGGCATTCATAATTTTTCGTTTTCCTTTATCCCTTTGGAGCGGGTTTTACGTCAAAGGAAAGGAGAAAAACAAGGAAATGCGCGCCTGCTGCGCGAAGGGTTTGTTCGCCGGAACTCATGAAACCCTGATGGCGAAAGGAGAAATATCATGGCCTCTGACGAGCAGAACCCGCTGACGGAATCCTTGATGGACCGGTTTCGGAATGATCCCTACGCAAAGAGGATGGGATTTGAATTGACGGATGCCGCCCCCGGTTTTGCCCGTGCCTCGGTCCTCCTGACAGGGGAGTTGTTCAACTTTGCGGGAACGCCCCACGGCGGGCTGATCTTCAGCCTGGCCGATTACGCTTTTGCCGTGGCCAGCAACTCCCACGGCCGGGTCGCTCTCGCCACCCAGGTCTCCGTCCAGTTCATGGCGGCGGCCCGGAAAGGCGAACGGTTGACGGCCGAAGCCCGGGAGACCCACCGGACTCACCGGGCGGGTTTTTACGAGATGCGGGTGAACACCGATGACAGCCGGTTGATCGCCCGATTCCTCGGCGTGGTGCATCGCTTGGAACGACCCGTGGTTGAGGGAGAACCGGGGGAATCAAACAACGCCCTCCTGTGAGGGCGTTGTCTTTGTCCCTTTACCCCGTATAAATCTCACACTTCGGATAAGTGTAGGAAAACCCGTACCACCGGGTGAACAGATAAAACGGCGGCCGTCCGCCCTCCGGGAACTCGACCGCGGGAAGGTCTCCGGAACCGAGGGAAATGCGGACCCTCCTTCCTTCCCATTCATCATGGAGTTCGCCGCCCTGCCGTCGAATCTCCTCCAGGGGATAAAACCGCCGGGTCGCTTCGCCCACCAATCCCACTCCACTGGTCATCAAAGACAACCGTGGATCCGCTTCCCCCATTGTCTCCGTAAACCCGGGAGGAAGCTGGGCATTGGCATGCATTTGGTTCATGGTTTCCGTTCTTTGTTGAATCTCCTGTGAAAAGCGGGACCATGTGACGGAGAGATCCCCCCAATGATCCAATCCCTCCCGAACCGTGAGATGACGGACAGGGAGCACCTGCATCCGTTTCCCTTTGGAGGGACCGTGAACACATTCCCCGGTGATGTGATCCCACCAGGACCCTGTCTCATCGTCCCCCAACAAAACCAGACCGTTGTACAGCCCCCGGGGACCGAAGTGATGAATTTTGCCGTCGATGACCGGAACCATACTGGTCCCGCTGTGGCAAACCCCTCAGAAAGCCACCAAATACGGCTCCCCCGCCAGTTCCCCCTGGGCGGTGTGGTGGTAGGCCATCTGGAAGACGGAGAAAGCGTGGGCTTTTCCTCCCCGCTCCACCACCAGGAGTTCATCCTCATCCAGCAACGTCCCGTCTTGCAACGTCTCTTTCAACGATCGGGCCTCCTTCACCTCCAGACGGTCAAACAGATCTTCGTCGCTCAGCCATGCTCGGTCAGCATCAAAGATCGTGGTCATAACCTCTCCCCCTTCCGGCAAACTCTTGCCCGAACCATTCTATCAATATTCAGGCTCATTATCCAAGATAGACTTGCAATATTCCGGAAAAAGAGAACCAGCCCCGGGGGACTGGCCTCTCTTGCGACACTATTTCCGTTGGTATTCGGGATTGTGGTAACGCTCCTTCTGGACGTTCATCCCCTTCCGGCTCTTTTGCGGAAGCTGGTGGTTGTTGGCCATGTCATAGGTGAGCCGGGTGACCAGCGTGCCCATGTGGTCCAGGTTCTCGATCCGGATCTTGTCCAGGGTGTCTTCATCCGTATGGTAGTTGGGGTCGGAATGGTAGTTCAGAAACGCCACCGGGATTCCCGCTTCTTCGAAGGGAACGTGATCGCTCCGGGTGGAGGTGGTCCGCTCGTAGGGTTCCCCGAGGGTTTTTACATATTCCTCCGCCATGTCAGCCACAAAGCTGTCAGCGTCCTCGGTTGCGGTCATGATGCCGATGGTGTCCCCCACCCCGACCATGTCCATGTTGATCATGGCCGCCGTATTGGCCCGCTCCTCTTCACTGAGGAACTCCACGTAGCGGTGGGACCCCACCAGCCCCACTTCCTCGGCACCGAAGAAGACCACTTTCACCTCATGGTGCAGTCTTTGATCTGCCAACACGCGGGCCATTTCCAGCAGTGTGGCGGTACCCGAAGCGTTGTCGTTGGCGGCGGGGGTGTCCACGCCGTCATAGTGGGCGCCGACCACAATGGTTTTCGTATGATCCGCGGAGCCTTTCCGGGGAGATAGGGTACCGATCACGTTTTGGGAGTAGCTTTCGCTCATCTCCACATCGGCCGTCATCGTGACGGTGACGGTTTCACCCGCGTTCAGTATGTCCAAAAGCCCTTCTCCCTCGCTTTGGGAAAGGGAGATCGCGGGAATCTCCGTCGGTTGGCCGAGGGTTCCGTTGATTTGTCCTTCCGAGTGGTTAAAAATGATGGCTCCAATGGCTCCGGCCCGAGCAGCGTTTTGCACTTTTTCATAGAAGGTGAATTCACCCCGGCGGATCAGCGCAATTTTCCCCTCCACATCCGTGTTCTCAAAATCCCCGGTTCTGCCCAGTCCGGCATAAGCCAGATCCGCCGTCAGCCCCTCTTCCGGTGTGGCGGGAGTATAGGTGAAAGTACGGGGATGAAGTTCCTCACTGACAGGGGACTGAACCGTCAGCTCTGCGCCGTGACTCAGAAAGGCAATGATCGGGAACTTCTGGCGTTCCACTTGGATCCCGTATTTCTCCAGTTCCCCGGCGATATAATCCGCAGCACGGTGCTCCCCTTCAAACCCCGTCACCCGGGCATTGTCCCTGTCCGCCAGTTTGGCGATATGGTGGTGGATCCGGTGTTCCGATACGGTTTTGGAAACATCCTGTGTCTGGAGCGGCGCAGCGTAGGCGGAAGCGGTGAACACCAGAACCATCGTCAGAGCCAATGTGAAAACAATCCCCAGTCGGCTTCTCTTCAAAAGATTCCCTCCCGTTAAACAAAATTTCCACTTCCCAATTTCATATATTATACCAAATCTGAAAATTGTCAACATATGATGAAAAGGGACGACTGCCTGAAGATCCTTCAAGCAGTCTTTTCTTCCGCGGACAATTTAACATATTTCCATGGTCACTTCTTCAACCCCGCCAACCGCTTCACCACTTCCGCCACACCGTCTGTGTCGTCCCTGAAATATTGCGGAACTTCGATCCCTTTCCCTTCCAGCGGAACGGGCGAGACCACTCCCCTGACGTTGGTCAGCTCGCGGATCAGACTGAGATCGGCCTCTTCCCCCGCCATCAACAGCTTGGGGTAAGAGGCTCCTTTAAAACCTTCCACCAGCACCAGATCCATTCCCCGGTGATGTTCCAACAGTTCGTCCAGACCGAGCGGCCGGGAGAAGATCACGGCGGTTTGGTTCCGGGCGGTGATGGCCACCCGGTCCGCTCCCGACTCCCGGTGCCGCCAAGTGTCCTTCCCCGGCTCGTCCAGCTCCAGCTCCCCCGCATGGCGCTTGACGGTGCCCACCTTCCACCCTTCTTCGGACAGAAGCGGGATGAGACGGGTGATCAAGGTGGTTTTGCCAGTGTTCGAATAACCCACAATTTGGATGACGGGTGGGATCGGTTTGTCGTTCATGCGCACCTCCCCTCTTTCGTTCCGGATCCATACATACATCCAATGTACCTTTTCCACAGAAATGCGGGCCCCTGGATCGAGGCCCGTTTCAGAGAGTTACCGGGTTGGACTTCTCTGCTGTTCACATATTCTACAATTCTTCCAAATTTCCTTTTTCCGTGCGGATTCCGGATGTCACGGGGGTCTCCGCCGTGAGATGCCGGTGAAGGAGCATCACCATGGCCACAGCCCAGGCGAGGGGGGTGTTGCCGTTGGGCCGGTCCGTTCCCCCGATGTACAACTCCGGAACCCGTCCGTCATCCGGGAGGATGCGGTTCGTTTTCTCCCCGTATTCCAGGGTTTTGTCCCGCTCCCCCAGCATGGCGTGACACAGCCCCAGCCAGGGGAAACCGAAACACCACTCGGCCTCGGCTCCCCCATTGTAATACCGGTCACCGGCGTAGCGGATCACACCAAAAGTCCGTTCCAGCTTTCCGGCGACGTCGGTCAGAATGGACCGGGCCGTGCCCCGGTTCACCACCCCGTACGGATAGATCAGCGAGAGAAGCGCCAGATCGGTCTCTTTGGTTTCGCTTTCACGGGGAAGCAAACGATTCAGGGCAGCCTCGCCCCGTCGGATCCACTTTTCCGGCACATCCACCAACAGGGAGACCTCCCGGAGACCCGCCACGCAGGCTCCCATGCTGGAAGCGTGAACTTCCATGTTCTCTTCCCACATGCCGTTGTCCGGATGATCCCAGTACGCCAGACAGGCCAGATAGCGGGTCAGTTTTTCGAGAATCCCGCGGTCCTTTTCATCCCGGATGATGTTTTTCCCGTGCCTCACCCCCTGGGCGGCCCCCCAGAGAAAAACGCCGATGGCATCGTTCTGGGCATGGCCCCAGGGTTGATCGATTTCCTTCAAATCCGTGGAGTAGCGGGCGTGAATATATTCAAACAAATGGACGGGCCGCTTGGAGGTGTGGATATCGATTTTCCATTCGTATCTGCGAAACAGATCGAGAAGGGCGTGGTATGCTTTTTCATACCGGTCGCAGGGGCTGTTCAGGTAGGGCAGAACCGTATAGCAGACGTCCCGGATCCACACGTGGGAGTAATCGCGGGAGAGGCTGGCCACATAAGCTCCGTTGGGAAGGCGCATCTCGTCCAAGACTCTGCTCAACTGGTCCAACTTCACACGCTCCTTTCGCTTCCATTATGGACCGGGATCTCTCTCGTAAACCCTGTCGGCCTTCTGCCGCGGGTGTGTCCATCTTTCTGTCATTATTTGTATACGCAGGGATCCCCCCCCTCGTCACAGAAAAAACCTGCAACCCGACGGGGTTGCAGGTGGCCACTTCCCTGCCGTTCCAGCAGTATTGTGAAAAAGTGAGCGGCGGCATTTACCCCGAGCCGCTCCGGTTGCACTCACAGAGCACAAGTCTCGCCTGGGGGCGCTTCTCTCCCCGGTCTCGCTATGCACTCACAGAGCACAAGTCTCGCCTGGGGCGCTTCTCTCCCCGGTCTCGCTATGCACTCACAGAGCACAAGTCTCGCCTGGGATCGCTTCTCTCCCCGGTCTCGCTATGCACTCACAGAGCACAAGTCTCGCCTGGGATCGCTTCTCTCCCCGGTCTCGCTATGCACTCACAGAGCACAAGTCTCGCCTGGGATCGCTTCTCTCCCCGGTCTCGCTATGCACTCACAGAGCACAAGTCTCGCCTGGGATCGCTTCTCTCCCCGGTCTCGCTATGCACTCACAGAGCACAAGTCTCGCCTGGGATCGCTTCTCTCCCCGGTCTCGCTATGCACTCACAGAGCACAAGTCTCGCCTGGGGGCGCTTCTCTCCCCGGTCTCGCTATGCACTCACAGAGCACAAGTCTCGCCTGGGGCGCTTCTCTCCCCGGTCTCGCTATGCACTCACAGAGCACAAGTCGCTGTTTCGGATCAACGCTTCCCTTCTTCTGAACCTGACCATCAATCACAACGCTTCTAGGGGCGGGTCAGGGTGGATCCCTGATAGGATTCGATTTTCTCTTTGTAAATGTCCTTCAGCCGCTCCGCTTGCTCCGGGGTGGAGCCCTGGGCCACCACGTCGAAATGGGCCTTTTCCACGTCCGGCAGGATCAGGGCCCAACCCGTTTCGCCGAGCACTTTGATCCCATCCACCAGTTGCGTTTTTTGTCCTTTGACCTCTTCCATCAGCCGGCGCATCACCTTGCCTTTGGCTTCCACGGGACAGGGGATCTTTTCCGACCGGATGTGGGGACGGGGAAGCATCTCCAGCGTGCGGTGCACCGTGACCCCCTCCACCGCCAAAAACTCCAGCAGAAAAGCCAGCATGGAGAAGCCGTCGAAGTAAAGTTGGAGAGACCGGTTCCGGTCCGCTTCCAGCACCGCCCGGGCCGACGTTGCCGTCAAGATCGGTTCCGTACCAAAGCGGCGGGCCAGTTCTTCCGCCTCGGAAGGTGCGTTGACGGGAACAGCGACCCGGTTCTGCAGCCGGACAGCCAGAAGCGTTTGAAGCACCGTCTCCTCTTCCGGTTTCAAGGCATACCCCGTTTCCGTGAACAAGGTCACCGCCTGTCCGCTCCGATCCATCCTCACTCCGAGATCCGCCTGGTTATCCATCACAAAGTGTTCCATATGGGGCTCATCCCCCCACACCGTCACCATCCGGCAACCCAGTTGATCCATCAGAGGCTGAAGGACGGCCATCAGGTAGGGGTTCTCGGAGTGGAACACCACCTTGAACTCCCGTCGGCGAATCGCGTCCTCCCGGAGCCGGGAGATCAGTTCCGCCCGATAGACGTCAATGGCACCTGAACGGGACTCCAAGCTTCCAAAACCATCGGGAGGACGGAGGGCGTCCCCCTGCAGGAGGGCGTTTTCCACCTTTCGCTCCAGGCTTTTGCCGATCGGAAGCCCTTCTCTGTCGAAAAACTGAATCACGATCCGGTCTCCTTCTTCCCCGCTCCGGCGGATATGGATGCCGGCATGGCTGTCGGAACGGAACACTGCGTGACGGGACACGGGAACGGGAAGCCGGCCCAGGTCGCGCACCGACGCCCCGGAGGCCATCAAGCTGGCCGTGGCGGCGAACTTCAATATTTCACTGAAAGGCGTTTCGTCACAGCTGACTGCCACCGCGGAACCGGGGGGCAATACAGAGGCAAAGGCGCCGACGATGCGGCCGGTCCGCTCGGGGGTGAGGTCCCAGTTGGTCGCTCCGCTGACTCCGTCGGTTCCGAACAGAGCGGCGGCGGCGGATGCTTCCCACACCAAGGATTCCGTCAGCACCGTACCCGCCCCCACTGTTTTTTCCGGCCAGATCTTCACCCCGGAGCGGAGAACGACCTTTTCCCCGATCCGGGCCCCTTCCCCGATCACCGTCTCCTCTTCCAGAATGGCTCCCGGTCCCACCCGCCCCCCGTGGGTCAGGGTGGATCCATCCAAGGATGACGCCTCCCCGACGGATGTCCGGTTCCAGAGGACCGACCGGACCACAGCGGCTCCGGCTTCCACCCGGCTCTGTTGACCGAGCACGGTGTGGGGACCGATGTGGGCTTCGGGGTGAACGGTGCTTCCCGCCCCGATGAAGACCGGCGGGGTGACGGAAGAACAATCGATCCCATCGGCCCCTTCGCCCAACCAGATCCCCGGGAATACCTCTTCCCCCTTGATATCCGCCTGTACCCGCCCCTCCAGCAAATCCTGCTGGGCTTGCCGGTATTGCTTCAGGTTGCCGATATCGGACCAATACGCTTCCGCCACATGTCCGTAAAGGGGCAGATGCCGCTCCATCATCAGGGGAAACAGATCCTTGCTGAAGTCGAAGGGCTTCCCTTTTTCGAACAGGGAGAGGATTTGGGGCTCCATCACGTAAATGCCGGTGTTGACCGTATCGCTGAACACTTCGCTCCAACTGGGTTTCTCCAGGAATCGGGTGATTTTCCCGTCCTCCCGGGTCATCACCACCCCGTACTCCAGCGGCACCTCCACCCGGCTCAGCACAAGGGTGCCCCAAGTCTTTCGTTCCCGGTGGAAAGCGACCGCTTGGCCCAGGTCCACATCCGTCAGGGCGTCTCCGCTGATCACGACGAAGGTGTCATCCAGGAACGCCTCCGCGTTCTTCACGCTTCCCGCCGTGCCAAGGGGATGACCTTCTTCAAAATAGTGCAGTCTCACCCCGAAATCCGATCCGTCGCCGAAGTGGCTTTGGATCACCTGGGGCAGATACTGCATCGTCACCGCGATATCCGTGATCCCATGCCGCTTCAACAGCTCGATGATGTACTCCATGCAAGGTTTATCCAAAAGGGGAACCATCGGCTTGGGAAGACGGTTGGTCAGGGGGCGCAGACGGGTTCCTTTCCCTCCGGCCATGATCACAGCTTTCATGAATCGCTTCAAACTCCTTTCTTCTTTGTTTCGTCACCGGGGTTCCCCGGCCGTCGGGGCTGCCAGCCGCGATTCCGTCCTCCGTCGGGAAGGGAGCGCTTCTCCATATATTTCGATCGTCCGCCGGGCAATCCGGTTCCAATCGAACCGATCCACTTCCGCCCGGGCCGACTCCGCCATCCGTCGGGCCCGTTCCGGATCCGACAGGAGGGTTTGAATCTGAAGTGCCAGCGAATCCACATCCCCGGGGAGGGATTTCAGGACGGTCCGTCCGTGGTCGACTACGTCGGCCAACCCGCCCGTGTCGGAAACGACCACCGGGGTTCCCGCCGCCATTCCCTCCAGGGCCACGATGCCGAAAGGTTCGTAGAGGCTGGGGAACACGGTCACATCGGCCACATTCAACAGCCGGTTCCGGTCCTCGTCAGAAATAAACCCGGTGAACATCGCTTTCTCACCCAGACCCCGGTTTCGGGCTTCCGCTTCCAACGCTTCCTTCATCGGCCCTTTGCCGGCGATCACCAGCTTAACGTCGGGGTGTGCCGGCAGGATTTTCTCCCCCGCCTCCAAGAGGGTTTGAACCCCCTTCTCCGGCACCAGACGTCCGATGAAGAGAATGATCCGTTCATCTTCCAAGGCAAAAGGCTCCTTTTGCTTGCCGGCACCGCTGAACCGCAGCATCACCGGGTCCACTCCGTTGGGCACCACCCGCATCTTCTCATCCGGAAGCTCAAACAGGCGCCTCGCTTCCTCTTTCATATATTGGCTGCACAGGATCACCCGGCAGGCTTCTTCGGTGAGATTTCGTTCCAACCCGTGGATCCTGCGCTGCAACCCGGTACGGATACCGCCGTTCCGACCGTGTTCCGTCGCGTGAATCGTAGCGATCAGGGGAAGTCGGTGACGATGTTTGATCGCTTTGGCCGCCGGCGCCACCAACCAATCGTGGGCGTGAACCAAGTCAAAAGACAGACCGCTCTTCACGAGGGTATCCACCGCATCCGTCACCATCAGGTTCAACTGGAACACCCAATGCTGAAATTCCTTGCCGAAGGGCTTCATCACGTGGACCCGGTGCACATGGACCCCCTCCACCGTCTCGGTATGGGGATAGCCCTCCACTTCAGTGGTAATCACATGGACTTCCCACCCGTTTTTGACCAGCCATCGGGACAAGTCGAAAACATGCCGGGAAAGACCGCCCACGGTCATCGGAGGAAACTCCCAGGAAAGCATCAACAAACGGGGCGTTCCCTTTTCCTGACGGCGGTGCACCACGGGGTGGCGGGAGCGGAACCAGCGGTAATCCAATTCCGGGAAGACCGGATCCAGTTCTTCCACCTTCACCAGCCAACCTTCCTCCACCTTTTCCATCTCCACCATGTCGGCGAGGCGGTCGAATCGGTTCAGATGGTGCTTGATCCGTTTCAACGCATACTCCACCACGGTCTTCCCATCCAGAATAAAGGCCCAGTCACTGGCTTGGGCCAGCATCAGTTCCCGGGCCGCCTGGTTCAGCGCCCGCCGTTCCAAAGCGGCGGGGTGTTCCGCCCGGTCGGCGAGATGGATCATCCGCTCCTCCGCCCGGTGCAGAACCGGATAGATCCAATCGTTTTCCTCCCGGAGCCACACATCGGCATACCCGTGACGCCCCCAGGAACTCATGAAAAGGCGGCACTTCTGCAGACCGGTGAATCGGGCCAGTATCTCCGACGGGGTGGCGGGCCGGATCACTTCCTGGTCAGAATGCATTTTGCGGAACAGCATGTCGAGGAACACCGGCCCTTCGTACCACCAATGCCCGAACAATTCCGCGTCATAAGGTGCGGTGATGACCGGCTCCCGGCCCTTCCGTTCCCGGGCTTTCCCTGCCTGCCTCACGCGTTCCCGGAGGAAATGTTCGGCGTGTTCGGCGGCTTTTTCCCGTGCCCGGTCCGGGTCGTAGGGCTCTTTCTCTTTCCCTTCCCCGGTGATCCGGTGATATTTCATCCCCGTGTGTACCCGGATCCCTTCCGGATGGATGTACGGTCCCACATGTTTCAGCTCCAGATCGAACCCGATGTCCCGGTAATATTCCCGGTAATCCGAATCTCCGGGATACCCCTTCTCCGAACTCCACACCTGTTCCGACGCGGCGGGGTCCCGGGCGAACACCGCCGTCCCGTGGGGTGAAATCACCGGAGAGAGCCCTCCGAACAAGGGGCGGGGTTCCGCGGTGGCCAACCCGTGGTGATCGGTGAAAAAGTAATCCAAGCCGCATTCTTTCACCAGCCGGTCCAGACCGGGAGCAAAGCCGCACTCCGGCAGCCAGATCCCCTTCGGCCGGAACCCCATGATCCTTTCGAAGGTGTGAACGGCGGTGAGGAGTTGTCCCCGGACCGCCTCTTCCCTCCGGATCAGGGGCAGAAAGGCATGGGTGGCGGTGGAAGTCATCAGCTCCAACTTCCCCCCCTCCCGGAGTTCCCGGAAGGGAACGGTCAGATCTCCCCCGTATCGCAGAAAGAATTCCCGGACTGAGGTGAACCGGTCCCCATACATCCGGGCGAGCCGGTGGTACTCCGACTCCGGCCTCCCGGTCGTCCGCTTCCGTTCCTTCCCCGCCAGCTCGATCAGACGGTCAATATGCCGGAGGAAACGTTCCTGCAGCAGGGGGTCGGTCAGCATGGTGAGGAGTGTTGGGGACAGGGAAACGGTCGCCCGGAAATCCATCCCGTCTTTCACCAACCCCTGAAACACGTTCAAAAGCGGCACATAACTTTCCGTGATCGCTTCAAAGAGCCACCGCTCTTCCAGGGCATCCTCCCGCTCAGGGTGGCGAACAAAAGGAAGGTGCGCGTGAAGCACCAGGTTGAACCACCCCTGTGTCATTGTTTCTCCCCCCTCTTCCCGTCCTCCCGGAGAGAGTATCCGTCAAAGGATTCGCTCCAGGGTTCGTCGCTCCCGGGAAAGGCCCCGCCCCTTTTCCCCGAAGGACCGCCCGGGACCGGTTCCATCTTCCGGAACCGGACGGAAGGTTCGCCCGCCGACTCCGGTTCGGGCGGGGTCTCCGTCACATTGGAGCGGAGGATCGCGAAAAATTCCCCGTGAATTGTCCATGTGCCGAATTCGGCCAGATATCTCCTCCCCGGCTCCACTCCGCGAAAATACCAACGATCCCGGCCGGGATGCACATCCGCCGTAGAAGTGAACCGGGCGTTCTCCCCGTTATATTCCGGATCATTGACCTGATGGAGGCGAAGCGAAAACGGAAGCCCGCCCCACTCCGTTTCAAAATGTTCTCCGACCATCCCTTTCCGCCACTCTTCCACGGTCCAGTAAGCAAAAAGGGTCCAGGGATCCTTCACCATCAATACCAGCCGGTCGGCGGGCCCCCGCCGGACCCAGGATTCGTCGAACAAGGTTTTGTTCCATTCGTCCTCCCCCCGCGGACTCCCATCCTCCGTCAAACCCTGAAGAGCTGCTGTTCTGCGTTCCACTTCTCCCACCGGTTTCCTGTCCGCTCCCTTCCTGTCATTCCAATCGATCATGACCATATGCTAATGGATATCCCTCCATTTCACAATGATGCTTGTTTTAAGATTTATTAAAAAGATCGTTCATATCCGACAACGGCCGACAGTTGAAAACGATAACAATTCCCGCCTGCTCCCGCGGCGGGAGGGAAGGGTGTCGAGGGTTAAGAGAAATTTTCGGGGATTCGACAAAAGAAGTGGGATTTTGCCCGACACTCCATGAAGAATGAAAAACAAAGTCTGCGGCTTGATTGCCGCAGACTTTTTCTTTGCCGGGATGCCACTCGCTTCTCAACAGGCCCGTCAACCGGATTGCCGTTTTGGGTAAGATCCCCTTCCCATAGGAGTTGAAGGAGATCACCCGGAGGTTGAGTGAGGCCAGGTGCAAAGAAGACACAGCACTTCCGTGGCGCACCCCTTCCCCCAACTCGGGTAGCGATTTACTTATCCTCTTCCCGAATCCCGGCCAGGAGCAGCAGGACGACCGCCATGATCCCGGCCAGAACCAGCCAGGCGGGGGTGTAGCCGCCCCGGTCCACGATCCAACCGAAAAGCGGGGGCCCCAGCACCACGCCCCAGGAACCGATGGTGACACTGAAACCGCTGGCCAGCCCTGCCTGTTCCCGGGGCACCGATTCCGTGGCGGCATTCATCCAGATCCCGTTGAAACCACAGATGCAGAAACCGAACACTGCCACCAGAAGCAAAAATACAACATACGGCACTTCGGACGGGAGAAGCGCCGCCGTCAGGCTGCAACCCAAGGTGAAAACGGTAATGATCATCAGCACGGCCACCCGGCGACCGTTCCATAATCGGTCGCTCACCCATCCCCATGCGATCCGGCCGGCGGAACCGGCCGCTTCGGAAATCACCAGGCAAAGCCCTGACAGATAAAGAGAGAACCCCAAGTGTTCGTGGGCGAAAAAGACCAGGTACGTGCTGAGCACCAGATTGCCCATGTTGAGGCCGACGGTGGAAAGGCTCAGCTTCCAGAGAGAGCGATCCGAAGCGAGGAGCCGGACCCCACGGAAAAAACTTCGATACCCCCCCTCTCTCCTCCGATTCGCCGCCCGGGAATCCCGATAAAAGACATAAGCGGCCCATCCGACCGCACCCGTCGCCAGTGCGGAGACGGAGAGGGCCTCCCTCCATCCCCAAGCCATGGCCGCCGGCAACAGGATCAGCGCGGCCAGACCGGAGCCTGCGGTGATGCCCGTCTGCTTCACCCCCATCGCCGTCCCCCGACTTTGATGGGGAAACCAATAGATGATCCCCCGGTTGGTCACCGGGTGCATCCCTCCGTAAGCAAAGCCTCCCACCACCACAAAGAACAACAGCCAGCCGAAGTAAGGAGCCCAAGCTGCCAGCAAAAAGCCCGCCGCCGCCGCAAGGGTGAGAATCAGAAGCATCCATCGGGTGCCATAGCGGTCCACGAGAAATCCCGCCGGCAGGTTGAACAGGGACTGTCCCAAAAACAGGGCGGCAGGAAGCATCCCCACCTGGGCCTTGGTAATGGACAGATCCGCTTCGATCAGGGGACCCACCGGGGCCAGCCCCCGTCCCAAAAAAGCGACGGCGACCTGCGCCCCCAACAGGATGCCCAGCATCCGCCAGGCCCGGGACAAAGGTTCTTCTGCCTGTACGTGGGTGTTGGTGCTCATGGTGTCCAATGAGTTCCCTCCCCCGGTCAAACTCGATTAACCATGAGGATATCATGTTTCTCCCGGATTGTCTTGATCCGGCAACGTTTTGAAAGCTGCGGAACCCTGTTCACCGATAAAACAAACCCACCCCCACGGCCTTGCCCGTGAGAGGTGGGTTTTCGGACGTTCATGTTACCGGCAAACAGAGAATCCCCGATGGGTGCCCGGTTTGTGTCCGTCGTTACCCAGATGGCCGGATTGGGCCATGGGCACAATATGGTGATGGGCGTACTCTTGACCTGACGGGCTTCCGTCCCCGTTGCTGTCATTACAGGGAGGCGCCTGGTGCGCTTCCGCCGCCCCCGGACCGGCCGCCACAAAAGCCATGACACCTAACCTGCACAAATTTTCATTAATTTTTTCATCGTACCCCTCCCCCATGTTGTATTTTTGATTGAAAACGATCCACTCTCAACCGTTTCCTTTCATCACAGTCGACTGATCCACTCCAACCGCACCAGGACAATATAGCAGGCAAGCACCACTCCCCAAATCCCCAGGCCGATCAGAACCAGGTTCCACTCAGGTTCCTCCAGATTTTCCACGTCTTCCGCGTCCTCATACAGACGTTCCAACCGATTCCACCTCCCTGAACCTTCCCGAGCCTCTGTCCTGCAAGTAAAAGTCGGATGTTTATACTATTCTCCGACTTTTGTCACAATCCTCCCGCATTTCCTGAAGTTTCCCGGGAACAAACCACAAAAAACCCGCGGGTTTCCGCGGGTAACTTCCTTAATATTGTACCAATGTAAAAATATCGAGGTCGGGAAGTTTTTCCCGTCCGTTGAGATAGGTCAGCTCGATCACGAAAGCGGCGCCGGCCACCTCCGCTTTCAATTGGCGGACCAGGTTCAGGGTGGCGTTGACGGTTCCGCCCGTGGCCAGAAGATCGTCCACGATCAGAACCCGCTGTCCGGGCTGGATGGCATCCTTGTGGATGGCCAGTTTATCCTTGCCGTATTCCAGGCTGTATGCCGTCTCCACCGTCTCCGCCGGCAGCTTTCCCGCCTTGCGAACCGGGATGAACCCGACACCCAGTGCATAGGCCAAGGGGGTTCCCACGACGAAGCCCCGGGCTTCGGGCCCCACGATCAGGTCCACCTCTTTGTCCTTCAGCTGTTCCGCCATCTCATCGATCGCCGCGCGAAACGCTTTCCCGTCTTTCAGGAGGGTGGTGATATCCTTGAACCGGATACCAGGTTGCGGGAAATCCTCAATCACCCGGATTTTTTCTTTGAAATCCATGAGAAAACTCCTCCTCAATCCGGATCCCCGGGAAACACCGAGTGGATCCGTTCGCAAAGATCTCGGTACGAAGAATAAACAAAAGCATGCTGCACTTCATCCCGTTCCCGCTGTTCGCGGTATAAGCGGGAGGCGGTAAGGGGACGTTTGGGCGGCCGGGAGACCATTTCCACCCGGTTGCCGGCCATCGTGACAAACCCCAGTTCGTCAAAGACCTTGATCATGAAGGAGATCCAGTTGGCAGACAATCCGGTCATCCTGGAAAGCCGCTCCAGATCGGACGGAAGCCGCAACGCAGATTTTCGCAGCATGGATGCGTACAACCGCTTGAAATGCTCCCGGTCGGGCGTCCGGGCCAAACTTCCGTCCAGCTCGGCATCCCCGAAGGCGAAATAGACGCGCTTCACTCCGGTGAAACGGCGGAGAAGCCCCTCAAAAACGGACACAGAGGGCGGAAGATCCGCAAAAACCAGATGACATACCTCCCCGGAAACAGGGAGGACCGAGCCCTGCGATATTTCTTCCCAGGTGACGGTTTGCGCTCCAACGGTCCAATCCGCCCCCTTCATTCCCTCCCCGATGACGAACAGAGTCGACTCACCCGCCAGCCGGCGGAACCGATCGCTCTTGTCTCCGTTGCTCCTCCAATCAAACACCTGCAAGTGGGGGACCGTAAGATCCCTCACCATCAGCTGAGGGAACCGGCGGTTGTTCCACTCGTTGATGGACAGTTCCCCGAGGAGTTCCGGACGGGCCGAGGGAGCGATCTCCTCGGCCAGCTCCCCCAAGCGAAACCCGATGGCCTCCAAGGTCCGTTCCTGGTCTTCCAGAAGGAACTTCAGATGGTTTTTCTCCCGTCCGATCCGTTGCAGCTTTGACAGTTGCGCCCCTTTCAGACGGAATCTCGGAGTCGGGTTCCCCATCCCAAAGGGGGCCAGGCGTTCCAGTTCTTCGACCAACTTCACATCCACGTCGGCAACGCCCAGGTCCGCCTCCACCTTGGAGAGGGGAATGTAATCCTCTTGGCTGAGGCGTTCACCTACAACCCGGTCCAGCCGCTTGTGGAGGTCGGGGAGATGCTCCCGGGGAAGCGACATCCCCGCCGCCATCTCATGTCCGCCGAAATGGGGAAGGAGATCGGCGCACTCCGTCAGGGCCCGGTACATGTCCAATCCCGTGATGCTGCGGGCCGAACCTTTTGCCATCCCGGTCTCTTCGTCGATGCCCAGAACGATGGTGGGACGGTAATACTTCTCCACCAGACGGGAGGCAACGATCCCGATGACTCCGACGTTCCACCCCGGAGCGGCCACCACGATGAACCGGCGGTGCTTGTCAGGTTCGGCTTCCACCATCGCACAGGCTTCCTGTGCGATTTCCTCCACCAGCTTCTGCCGTTCCCGGTTCATCCGGTCCAACTCTTCCGCCATGGTGCGGGCCTCCTCCGGATCCTCCGTCAAGAGAAGTTCCACGGCGGTTTCCGCTGTATCCAGACGGCCGCCGGCATTGATCCGGGGACCGAGGGAAAAACCGACATGGCCGGCTCCCACGTCCCCGTCCACTCCGGAAACCTCCATCAGGGCGGACAGACCCACATTTTGCCTCCGGTTCATCTGTTCCAGTCCCAAGGCGGTGAGTACCCGGTTTTCGTCGACCAAGGGGACCAGGTCGGCAATCGTTCCCAGGGCGGCAATTTCCAGCAATTCTTCCGGAAAGCGGCCTAAAAGGGCCTGAGCCAACTTAAAAGCAACCCCCACTCCGGCCAACATGTCGAAGGGATACGAACACCCCGGTTTTTTGGGATTGATCACCGCGTATGCATCAGGCAGAACGTCCGGGGGTTCGTGGTGGTCCGTCACAATCAGGTCCAGATCCAGCTCTTTGGCGATTTCGGCTTCCGCGGCGGCACTGATCCCCGTATCGACGGAGACGACCAAGTCGATCCCTGCCTCTTTTGCCTGAATGAGGGCTCCTTCGTTCAAGCCGTATCCTTCGGTAAAACGGTTGGGTATGTAATAGTCGACATGGGCGTCGAGGCTTTGAAACACTTTCATCATCAAACTGGTGCTGCTGACACCGTCGGCGTCGTAATCCCCGTATATCCGGATTTTCTCCCCCCGGTCCAAGGCTTTCCGGATCCTTTTCACCGCTTGATCCATCCCGTCCATCAGAAAAGGGTCGTGGAGGGCGTCCTGACTGACCCAGAGAAAACGGCGGGCTTCATCCGGATCGCTCAAACCCCGGTTGATCAGGAGACGGGCGGTCAGGGGATGCACACCCAGTTCTTCCGTCAAGCATTTCACCCGTGACTCGTCGGCCTCCACCGGCTGCCAACGGGTTTTCGATTGCAGCATTCGGGGTTCACCTCGCTTGCCGCCTTTCATTATAGCACACCAAAGTCTGCCCGGAGAAACGGAAGTCAAGATTTCTCCCTCCCATCAACCCCTTCAAACGGGACCGCCCCTTCTCCTGGAAGCGTTGTGAAAAAGTGAACGGCAGCATTTACCCAAAGCCGCTCCGGCTGCACTCACAGAGCACAAGTCTCGCCTGGGGTCGCTTCGCTCCCCGGTCTCGCTATGCACTCACAGAGCACAAGTCTCGCCTGGGTCGCTTACGCTCCCCGGTCTCGCTATGCTGTCCTGCAGAGATGGTGGAACTGTCCGCTCCGAATCATCCTGCTGCGGGCAGGGGCAAAACGCCTTCGGATGCGACACAGAGGAGCTTTTGCCCTGAACGCCCTTGCAGTCTATTCTCCGCCGGGCAGGAGCAAAGTCGCTATTTTGGGTAAACGCTTCCCCTTTTCTCGAGACGAACATTCAATCACAAGCTTCTAGGTCTCCCCGTTGGGATGGTAGGGATTGATATGGACCAGAACGTCGGAGACGTGATCAAAACGTTCGATCAACGTCTTCTTGACCGCTTTCCCCACTCCATGGCCTTCCTCTACGGTCATACGGGGGTCCACCGCCACTTTCACATCGACGATCACATAGAAACCGTGCTCCCTTGCACGCAGTTCATCCACCCGGAGCACCCCTTCCACCCCCTTGGCGGCCTCCACCAATTCCCTCGCATCCTCTTCGTGCAAGACATGATCCAAGGTGTAATGAATGGATTCTTTCGCCAAACGGATCGCCATACGAATGACCAGGAGCGAAACGAGGATCCCCGCCACCGGGTCCAAGTACACCAGGGCGGAAATGTGGAATCTTTCTCCCAGAACGGCGCCGCCGATTCCGATCAGGGCGGCGATCGACGAAAAGACGTCGGATCGGTGTTCCCAGGCATTGGCGATAAGCGCCTGGCTGCCGATCCGTTTTCCCAGCCGGTACTTATACCGGAACATCCCTTCTTTCGCCAGCATCGAGACCAATGCCGCCACCACCGCCAGCACGCCCGGCGCCCGCACCGGTTCGAAGAGGGCCTCGAAAGAACCGTAGCCGATTTCCAAACCGACCAGCACCAGAAGAACGGAAACGATGATGGCCGCAATCGATTCCGCTTTGCCGTGACCGTAAGGGTGATCCTCATCCGGCGGAGCTTTGGCCACCCGGACCCCGATCAAGACAGCCAGAGAACCGACCACGTCGGAAGCGGAATGGACTGCATCCGCTACCAGGGCCCGGCTGTCGGCGATCACACCGATGACCCCTTTGATCACCGCCAGTATGAGGTTTCCGACGATTCCCACCCAGGCCCCTGTTTCCGCCTGGCGTATCTGATCCCCGTTCATGATCCGTTCCTCCGAAAAATTCAGCCGCGGATTCCCCGCGGCTTCATTCAATACAGTTTATGACCCGACAAACGGTTTTTATTCGGCGGTCTGGGCTTTCAGTTTGGCTTTCTGTATGGAATTCCATTTCCACGACACCCAGATCTGGCTGGCGACGAAAATGGAGGAATACGTCCCCGCTGCCAGCCCCAAGAGCAGCGCCAAGGCAAAGTAGCGGATGCTTTCCCCTCCGAGGAGGAAAAGCGTCAGCGCGGCGAAAACCACAGTCAACGACGTGTTCAGCGAGCGCACCAAGGTTTGGTGCAGGCTGTCGTTGACGGTTTTTTTCAGTTCCTCCCATGTTTTCGGCTTGTTGAAATCGAGATTTTCCCGGATGCGGTCGAAGATCACGATGGTGTCGTTGACCGAGTAACCGACGATGGTCAGCACCGCCGCGATAAAGACCAGATCCACTTCCCACTGGAACAGGGAAAACATGCCGATCACGAACAGGGCGTCATGGATCAGAGCCAACACCGCCGACAACGCAAACCGGTACTCGAAACGCAGCGTGACATAGAGAATGATCCCGACGGAAGCGATCAGGACGGAGATGAGAGCGTTCCGGGCCAGTTCCCGCCCGATGATCGGGTCCACCTTCTGTTCGTTCACCGCAACGTTATCCCCATAGACCGTCTCGAATTTCTTTTCGATTTCGTTCACCTTGTCCGGGGAGAGCACCTGGCTGGTCCGAAAGAGCAAGTACTCGTTCTTCGGTCCGGCCTTGCGCGCATCGGGACTCTGGTATCCCAGCTCTTCCAGTTGATCTTTGGCCTCTTCCAGGTCGTACGGCTTGTTGATTTTGATGTCGACACGGGTCCCGCTCACGAAGTCCACTCCGAGGTTCAACCCCTGAAAGAGGAGGGAGAGGAACCCCAATCCCAAAAGGACGGCGGAAATCATCAAAAACAGCTTCCGTCGACCGACGAAATCCAGGTTAAAGTTCACCGATCTCACTCTCCTTCACACCGAACCAGCCGGGACGCCGAAGCAGATTGGAACGGACCAGCAGGGTCATCATGATTCGGGACAGGGCCACGGCCGTCAAGAAGCTGACCACGATTCCGGTGATCAGGGAGACGGCGAAGCCGCGCACGGAGGAAGTCCCGAAGTAGAAGAGAACCGCCGCGGCAATGATGGTGGTGATGTTGGCGTCGAAAATCGTCAGGAAGGAACGGCGGGAACCCGATCGGAGTGCCGATGGGATACTCTTCCCGTAGCGCATTTCCTCCTTGATCCGTTCGTACATGATGATGTTGGCGTCCACCGCCATCCCGACCCCCAAAATGAAGGCCGCGATCCCCGGGAGGGTGAGGGTCACATTCAGAAGTGAAAAAGCGAGCAGAACCAGATACCCGTAGGAGATCAGGGTCAGGACCGCCACCAAGCCCGGCATCCGGTAAAAGCCGATCATGAAGATAAAAATGATGATGATCCCGTAAACCCCGGCTTCCATGCTCATTTTCAGGGATTCTTTCCCCAAAGCGGAATCCACGGCGAAACTGTGGATCTCCTTCAGGTCGACGGGGAGAGATCCGGCGTTCAAAAGTTCCGCCAGTTCCTTCGCTTCCTCGACGGTGAAGTTTCCGCTGATGATCGCTTCCCCGTTGGGGATCGGTTCCTGGATGACAGGAGCCGAAAGTTCCTGGTCGTCCAGGTAGATCGGCATTTGCTGACCGACGTATTTCCGGGTCAGCTCCCGGAATTTTTCCGCGTTCTTAAACTGAACCGTCACCGCGGGCTGGTTGTTTGGGTCGTAGTCTTGTTTGGCCCCTCCTTGTTTCAGGTCCGCTCCATCCATTAACACTTTCTTTCCGTCCGGACTGCGGAACGTGAGTTTCGCCGGCTTTCCGAGGACCTCGCGGGCCTTGTCCTGGTTTTTCACCCCGGCCAACTGCACCCGGATCCGGTCCTCCCCTTCCACCGAGATCTGAGGTTCCGTCACGCCCAGGACGTCGATCCGGCGGCTCAACGCCTGGGCAGTATCGTTCAACACTTTCCGCGTGATTTTTTGCCCTTTTTCCGCTTTCGCCTGGTACAGGACTTCAAACCCGCCCTGCAAGTCCAGACCCAGAGTGATGCTTTTGGCCACTTGCGGTCCGGTCAGGGCGGCCGTGGCCAGGATGGCGATCACCAGGAGGGAAAAGATCACGATTTTTCCCTTGCGAACCCTCATGCTGATGCTCCTCCTTCTCTTTTGAAGACAACCATTTCCATTATCCCAACACGGAACATCCGTGTCAATTTGTGGTGATCGCAAAAAAAAACGGGCGCCCTTTTAATCGCCCGGATTTTTATAAACGCTCACCATCAACCAATTCATAAACCGCGTTGCTTTCAAGGACATGATATCGTTGACCAGACGGTTCAACCGGGGCCAACCCCTGCGGTAGTTCTCGGAAACACAGGCCCACACCTGTTCACCGGTCACGTTTTCGTAACCGTAATACCGAAATTCTTCGGCCTTGCTGTTGCAAAGATCTTCGATGCATTTCATCAGCTCCGACTCGCTCAACAGCTCCACCGACTGCCGGCGTCTGCGGCTGACAGGTTTCAGATTTTGCCTTGCCAACCCCTTTCCCCCCTTTGGATCAAAGTGCGGAAAAATCGCAAAAACCCGGACCGACGGGTAATTGACCCGTCACCCGGGCTTGTCCGCCCCTGCGGGGTGATCCCGTGTTTCATAGGTAACGACGCCACAGAATATTCACCCTTAGGACTTATTATATGACCGTGACGGACGGACGGCAAGAGCGATCCGCAATCCTCCGGCAGCCGCGTGATCCCCACCCCTTCTTTCCAGTCATGGATTCGGGGGACAAGCGCATAAGCTTGTATCAACCAACCTGAGAAGAAGGAAGGGGCCTGTTTTTGACCAAGCAAACCTTTTTGCACGGCACCTTGATTCTGGTCGGCGCCGGATTCGTCACCAAAGTGCTGGGATTTATCTATCGGATCGCCCTGTCCCGCCTCATCGGGGATGAAGGAATGGGCCTTTTTCAAATGGCTTTTCCCATTCTGATCTTCGTCATCACCATCACCACGGCAGGCTTGCCGGTGGCCATATCCAAACTGGTATCCGAAGCGGAGGCGAACCGCGATGAACAGCGCATCCGGTCCATTCTGATCGTCTCCATCCTGATCGTCACCTGTTCCAGCCTCTTTTTCACCCTTCTCGTCCTGGTGACCGCCCCGTTGATCGCCAGTACGCTGTTAACGGATGAACGGGCGGTCTATTCCCTGATGGGGATCACTCCCATCGTGCCCATCATCGCCGTCTCCTCCATATTCCGGGGCTACTTCCAAGGCAGACAACAGATGAGTCCTTACGCCATATCCCAGATCGTGGAGACTGTCACCCGCATCTTCACCGTGATCCTGATGGCCCGGTTTCTGCTTCCTTTCGGAGTGGAATTCGCCGCAGCGGGGGCGATGATCGGGATGGTGATCGGTGAATTCGCCGGGATGCTGTTCCTGCTGCGATCATACAAAAAAGATCCCCACCGTCCCCCGATCCGTTTCCGGCCGGGGGAAGCGCTGAAGTTGAAACAATGGGGACGTTTCCGGGACACCACCGTCCGCCTGATGCGGCTGGCCGTCCCCGTAACCGCCAGCCGGATGGTGGGATCCCTCTCCTATGCCGTCGAACCGATCGTCGTTTCTCAAAGCCTGGCTCTCGCCGGGATCTCGGTGGCCGCCTCCACGGCCATGTACGGACGGTTGGAGGGGATGGCCATTCCTCTTCTCTTCTTCCCGGCCTTTATCACCTATGCTCTCTCCGTCTCCCTGGTTCCCGCCATCTCGGAGGCGGCGGCCAAAGGACAACAGCGGATGGTGGAACACCGATTGAATCAGGCCATGCGCCTCTCCCTGGTGGTGGGGGGACCCTGTGCCGCGGTCATGTTCGTCCTGGCCGCCCCGCTGACCGACCTTTTGTATAACAACGTGTCGGTGGCGAGACTGCTCCGGATCATGGCTCCCTTCGCCGTGTTCCTTTATCTTCAGGGACCTCTCTCCGCCGTCCTCCAAGGATTGGACAAAGCCAAGGATGCCATGAAAAATTCCATCTTCGGAGCCGTGGTCAAAACGACCCTGATCTTTTTCTTGGGCTCCCAGCCCTTCCTGGGAATTGACGGCGTGGTGATCGCCATCAATTGCGGCATTGTCATCGTGACCGTTCTCCACTTTCTCAGTGTCTTGCGTTACATCCCCTTTACCCTGATGGGGGGCGACTTCATCAAGCTGTCCCTGGCAGTGGGAGGGATGGGATATATGGCCCACTGGATCTTCCTCCTTACCGGCGGCGGGACCGTCTTCCGGGTTCTCCTGTCACTGGGAGCCAGTTTCACCGTCTATCTGGCGGCCCTGGTGTTTCTCTCCCTCGTCACACGGGAGGACGTCAAACGGATCCCTTACCTCGGCCGGTGGCTCAGTCCCTTCCTTCCCCGTTAGTCCTTTCGGGGATCGATATAAAGTCTTCCCGTATGGTCCACGCTCACAAAAAAGACCTGATTCGGGTCGTGGTAACCGTATTTTCTCAGCTCCTCCCGAAGCCAGGATGAATCCTTGCCGATACGGTGAAGCGAATGTTCCTGCACATTGCCGTCGATCACCAACGCCACGGGCAGTCTCATTATCCGGGGAAAAGGCGGGTTCATGACGTCCTCTTTTGTCAGGGGTTGCTTTCCCTCCTTCGGAAACACGCTCAGCTTCCCCGACGTTTCCAAGATGGCAAACTCCACGTCGGCCGGGTCTGCGATGTTTTTCTCCCGGAGCTGAATCATAAGATCATCGATGTTATAACGGTGTTTTTTCATCTCCTCTTCCTGAATCTTTCCGTTCTTGATCAGGTAAGTGCCTTTCCCGTCCATCAGATGCCGGAGGGTGGGGCTCTTCAGAGACAGCCAGGAAAACAGGATCTGGGCGGCCATCATCACCACGATCGGCATGAGGCCGTGGATGAAAGGCATCCGGGTGTCTTCAATGGACAGGACCGCCAAGTCGGCAATCATGATGGAAACCACCAGGTCAAAAACGGAAAGCTTGCCGATTTCCCGTTTTCCCATCAACCGCATCACAAACAAAACGAACAGATAAATAAACAAAGATCGCAACAGAATCGTCAGCATCTCCGGACTGCACCCTCCCTCCCGGTCCAGAAGCGTTGTGATTTATTGTTAGGCTCAGAAGAAGGGAAGCTTTTACCCAAAATAGCGACTTTGCTGTCCTGCCCAGCGGAGAATCAGACTGCAAGGGCGTTCAGGGGCAAAAGCTTCTCTGTGTTGCATCCGCAGGCGTTTGCCCCTGCCCGCAGCAGGATGATTCGGAGCGGACAGTGCAACCATCTCTGCAGGACAGCATAGCGAGACCGGGGAGCGTAAGCGACCCAGGCGAGACTTGTGCTCTGTGAGTGCAGCCGGAGCGGCTTTGAGTAAATGCTGCCGCTCACTTTTTCACAACGCTTCTAGTCTTCACCCCGTAACCGGGATTTATGACCGGTCGAGATTCGATTTGAATAAAAATCCATATTTATGGAGGGTTTTCCACCCCGGAACAAGAAGTCATGCATGAATCGGTTTTTATCTCCTTCCGGCGGGGAGAGGCCCGGCATAAAAAGGGAGACACGCTCATACCCATGTACAAACACCGCCGGGAGGTATACAAATGAAACAAAGCAGTATGGGTGAGTCCGCCCGCCCCCTTTTCCGTTCCCCTTTGCTTACCGGGATCAGCATTGTGCTGGGAACGGTTTTGGTCGGTTCGGTCCTGACCGCGCTCTTGATCCGTTTCACGGGAGTTGCGGAAGCCTCGCTTCCGTATTTCACCTACGGGATCAACGGTGTGGCCTTGATTTCGGGGGGGTGGATGGCGGGAAGGAGAGCCGGACAGAAAGGCTGGTTGTACGGAGGCCTGACAGGGCTTTTATACGTCCTTATCGTGCTCATCATCGGATTTTTGGCGTTCGACACCGGCATGCGGGTCCAACCTTTTCTCTTCACCGTCTGTGCGACGGGGATGAGTGCATTGGGCGGCATCTTCGGGGTCAACACCTCTGTCCGATAAACGTGGCAGGTTTCAGGACACGGCTCAAGTGGAAATCATTTACCATCCACCCTCCGCTTCGGTTGCCGGGACCGAAGCCTTTCTGTTTCCGAATCAGCCACCCAAAGGCAAGGAGTGTGAGCCGTGTTTCAATCCACCACCGCCATTTTCGCGACCGGGTTGGCAACATTCCTCATCATCCTGGCTTTCTGTCTGAGGAAAAACCCCTTCCATTCGATGGTTTTTCTCTTCCGGGATTTGATACAAAGCCGTGTGATGTTGTTTCATCTTCTTGGTGGTATGAGCATTTTGCTTCTGAACAAGTTGGAACTGATCATGGAACCCCACCTGGATCCAAATGTGAGTGACTGGACCCCGTATATCAAGGTGTTCGAGGAGAATGTCACCCCGCTGGTGCAGCAATTATTCAAGACCCCTCTCCTCACCTGCGTCACCACCTATTTCTATGTGATCGTGTTCAGCACACTCATGTTCGCCTCGCTGTTCGTCTATCATCACAACCGGGATTATCGCTCCTGGTACACCCTGATCTACGGAATCAGCATCAATTATCTTCTGGCCATCCCTTTTTTCCTTTTCGCTCCAGTTGCAGAAGCCTGGAGCAGCCATCCCGATGTGCAGTTTCTGATTCCCACGGTATACCCGGATTTTGAAGAGCAGTACCGCCACTTTTCCGGACTGAACAATTCATTTCCCAGCCTCCACACCTCCATTTCGGTCACCATGGCGATCATCGCCTGGCAATCCCAAAACCGAAGGCTGGCCGGAGTCAGCGCCCTGTCGGCGGGAATCGTTCTGTTCGCCATCCTGTACCTGGGCATCCACTGGTACCTGGACCTGATCGCAGGCCTCGTTCTCGCATCGGTCAGCGTCAGCCTCGCCTCCCGTTTGTGCGAAATTCCCCTGGGAACGCATCAACTGGAACTCTCCCGCCGAAAAGCATCCGAACAGATGTCCAACCTCTCTTAAATAAAAGAGACACCCCGTCAGGTGTCTCTTATTCCATCCTGTTTCTTATCTTTTCCATCCAGAGAAGCCCTGACAAAAGGACGCACCTTCCGGTCCGCCCTTGTTCCGGGGATCCTGCGTATGTAGATACGACCAGGATCAGCTCTCTTTGTCCTGCTTCTCTTCTTTCGATCCATCCTCCTGGTTAACGACGGCATTAACGGCCGAGCGCTCAAAAACCAATCGGGTGTTTTCGTTCACCTTCAGGGTGATGCGATCATCGGTCAGGTCCAGGATCGTTCCGTGCAGCCCCCCGATGGTGATCACTTTGTCCCCCTTTTTCAAAGCGGACAGCATCGCGTTTCGCTCCTTTTGCCGCTTTTGCTGGGGACGGATCAACAGGAAATAAAAGACGGCAAAAATCAGAATGAGCGGCAGAAACTGGGCTAAACCCTCCATGGTAAATCCTCCTGTCAGTCATATTGTTTATTCCAAGCTGCAGCTGGGTTAGAAATTTCGGGTTGGTTCGGTTGAACCGTAGTACTGTTCAAAGAAACGGTCCCGGAAGTCCAGGAGCCGGTCCTCTTTGATCGCCCGCCTCACTTGTTCCTTCAGCTTGAGAAGGAAATACAGGTTGTGGTACGTGGTCAGCCGGAGGCCGAAGGTCTCATCGGACTTGATCAAATGGCGGAGATACGCCCGGGAATAGTTGCGGCAGGTGTAACAGTCGCATTCCGGGTCCAAGGGAGAAAAATCCCGGGCATATTTGGCGTTCCGCACCACCACCCGGCCTTGGCTCGTCATGGTGGTACCGTTGCGGGCGATGCGGGTGGGCAGGACACAATCGAACATGTCGACCCCCCGGATCACGCCCTCCACCAGGGCATCGGGAGATCCCACCCCCATCAGGTAGCGGGGTTTATCTTCGGGCATCAGGGGAGTGGTCCACTCCAGGGCCTCATACATCATTTCCTTCGGTTCCCCGACACTCAATCCCCCAATGGCATAGCCCGGAAGGTCCACGGAGGTGATTTGCCGGGCGCTCTCTTCCCGAAGATCCCGATGCATGCCTCCCTGAATGATACCGAAAAGAGCCTGATCCTCTTTGCGTCCGTGGGCTTTCACACAACGCTTCAACCACCGGTAGGTGCGTTCCGTGGAAGCTTTCACATAATCCCGCTCCGCCGGGTAGGGCGGACACTCGTCAAAGGCCATGATGATATCCGCGCCCAGGGCGTTTTGAACTTCCATCGATTTTTCCGGGCTGAGAAACAAAGGCTCCCCACTCAGGTGAGAACGGAATGAAACCCCTTCTTCGGTAATCTTGCGCAAATCGGAAAGGCTGAATACCTGAAAACCCCCGCTGTCGGTCAGGATGGCCCGGTCCCAATTCATGAACGAATGCAATCCCCCCGCTTCCCGGACCACTTCATGCCCCGGACGAAGGAAGAGATGGTAGGTGTTGGCCAGGATGATCCCGCTCCCCATCTCTTTCAGCTCTTCGGGACTCATGGTCTTCACCGTGGCCAAGGTCCCCACGGGCATGAACACCGGGGTGTCCACGGTGCCGTGGGGCGTATGTAACCGGCCGAGCCGGGCGCCGGACTGTCTGCAGGTTTTGATCAACTCATATCGTACAGCCAATGGGCTTCCTCCTACTCGTACCATTATACCTTAAGACGGGGGGCGGATAAACGGGCGGTTCCATCCCAATCGGTCACAGGATCAACATGGCGTCGCCGAAGCTGAAAAAACGGTACCGCTTTCGCACGGCCGTCCGGTAGGCTTGAAGAATCAACTCCCTTGACGCGAAAGCGCTCACCAACATCAACAGCGTCGAACGGGGCAGGTGGAAATTGGTGAGCAAGGCATCCACCACCCGAAAGCGATACCCCGGATAGATGAAAATATCGGTCCAGCCGCGGGCCGCCCGGATCTCTCCATGCTCCCGGGCCACACTTTCCAGCGTCCGTACCGACGTGGTGCCTACCGCCACCACCCGTTTGCCTTCCTGTCCGGCGGAACGGATCACCCCGGCGGAGGTCTCCGACACCTCATAGTACTCGGCATGCATCCGGTGGTCTTCCACATTCTCCGCCGTTACGGGACGGAAGGTGCCCAAACCGACATGGAGCGTGATCGGGGCCAACCGGATTCCCTTTTGCTTTGCCCGATCCAAAAGTTGCGGCGTGAAATGCAGACCGGCCGTGGGAGCGGCGGCGGAGCCGACGACACGGGAGTAGACCGTCTGGTACCGCTCCGGTTCGTCCAATTGCTTGCGAATATAGGGAGGAAGGGGCATTTCCCCCAAGTCTTCCAACAGCTTATCCAAGTCTGAACTTCCGTACCGGAGTTGAAATACCCGTCCTCCCGCCGCCTCGGTCTTCTCCTTCGCCACCGCTGAGAGCAACCCGTCCCCGAAACGGATCACGGTTCCCTCTTTCACCCTTTTGGCCGGCTTTACCAACGCTTCCCACCGGTCTTCTCCCAAGGGGTTCAGGAGCAAAAGCTCCACCCGGGCTCCGGTTCCCTCCTTGGTCCCGATCAGGCGGGCGGGCCGGACGCGGGTGTCATTCAACACCAGCACGTCTCCGGGATTCATGTATTCCAAGAGGTCGGGAAACCGGCGGTGCGACACCGTTCCACGGTCCCGGTCCACCACCATCAGACGGGAGCCGCTCCGCTCCGCCGCCGGCTCCTGGGCGATCAACTCTTCGGGTAACTCAAAATCGAACAAGGATACGTCCATGGGTCTTTCTCCAATCGAAAAAATTCAAGGCAAAAGATCCGTCCATCGGTCACAAGAACGGGAAACCGATCTGTTGTCCCCGTCACCGCTCATCTATCGTATATGGCAAGAGGTGAGAAGTAAAGCGGGAAATGATCTCTGTTCGGGACCGAGCCCCCCCTTTCCTCATGGGCCGATCCCGTAACCCGCGTTGCGTCCGATACGGTCTGGTCAAAAACCGCGAGAGTCCATCCAGCGCTGCGGATGGACTCTCGATTTCTCCTTTCAACCTGCGCTCTCACCGGAACAGGCGAAACAGGTACAGCAGGAGGGACAGCACCACGCTGATGATGATACTGGTTACCACCGGAAAATAAAACTTGAAGTTTTCCTTCTCGACCACGATGTCCCCGGGCAGGCGCCCCAGGTTGAAGAAACGGCCGCCCAATTGCCAGATCAGGCCCACCGCCACCAAAAGCACCCCGAGGAAGATCAGCATTTTTGGCATCGGACTCATTTCGGCAACTCCACCCCAAAATGTTGGTAACAGCGGGGGGTCACCATCCGACCCCGGGGGGTCCGCTGCAGAAGACCGGTCTGCATCAGGTAAGGTTCGTAAACATCTTCCACCGTATGGGACTCTTCCCCGATCGTGGCCGCGATCGTTTCCAAACCGACCGGCCCCCCGCCGAAGTGCTCCATGATGGATTTCAGAAGTTTATGGTCCACTTCATCCAGTCCCAGTTTGTCCACTTGGATCCGGTCCAATGCGTCACGGGCGGTGACTGACGTAATCACCCCGTCTCCCTGCACCTGGACAAAATCCCGAACGCGTTTCAGGAGACGATTGGCCACTCGGGGGGTACCCCGTGCCCGGCAGGCGATTTCCTCCGCCCCGTCCTCCCGGATCGTCACCTGCAACAAGTCGGCCGCCCGCATCACGATCAGAGTCAACTCCTCCGGCGTGTAATACTCCAGCCGGCTGACCACCCCGAACCGATCTCTCAGGGGCGAGGAGAGGGAGCCCGCCCGGGTGGTCGCCCCCACCAGGGTGAAAGGGGGCAAATCGAGACGGACGGATCGGGCGCTGGGCCCCTTCCCGATCACGATGTCGAGGGCGAAATCCTCCATCGCGGGATAGAGGACTTCCTCCACGCTCCGGTTGAGGCGGTGGATCTCATCGATGAAAAGGAGGTCTCCCTGTTCCAGATTCGTCAGGATCGCAGCCAGATCTCCCGGACGCTCGATGGCCGGACCCGAGGTGGTGCGAACATGGACCCCCATCTCATTGGCAATGATATGGGACAAAGTGGTTTTCCCCAGACCGGGCGGACCGTACAGCAACACATGATCCAGAGTGTCCCCCCGCATCCGGGCCGCTTCTATGTAAACTTTCAGGTTTTCCTTCACCCGCGTCTGACCGATGTAATCATCCAGATACCGGGGACGCAGGCTGAGGTCCACCGGTTCGTCTTCCGCCGACAGGTGGGAAGAAACAATTCGTTCATCCATCCCGCATCCCCCTTGAAGCGTTGTGATTTACTTTTAGGCTCAGAAGAAGGGAAGCGTTTACCCGAAATAGCGACTTTGCTGTCCTGCCCAGCGGAGAATCAGCCTGCAAGGGTGTTCAGGGGCAAAAGCTTCTCTGTGTTGCATCCGAAGGCGTTTGCCCCTGCCCGCAGCAGGATGATTCGGAGCGGACAGTGCCACATCTCTGCAGGACAGCAGCCGGAGCGGCTTTGGGTAAACGCTGCCGCTCACTTTTCCACAATACTTTTAGCCCTTCATCGAAAGCTGAAGCGCGCGTTTGATCCACTCGTCAAGGCCGGGTTCCCGCTCACCGAATCCTTCCCGGGCCTCCCGGACGGAACGGGAAGCTTCTTCCTCATTATATCCCAGGGCCTTAAGGGCTTCAATCGCTTCCAGGGCACGCCCTTCACCCGACAGCCTCCCTGCGGGTTCCGGTGACCGGGAAAGCGGCCGGGCCCACTCCGCCTTTCTCAACTTATCCTTGAGATCCAGCACGAGCCGTTGGGCCGTTTTTTTTCCGATTCCCGGAAGCCGGGTGAGAACGTTCAGGTTCTCCTGCTCCACCGCTTCCGCCAGCCGCTCCGGCGAGCCGGCCGCGGTGATGGAGAGAGCCACCTTTGGCCCGATCCCGGACACCTCCAGCAACATCCGGAAAAGATCCCGGGTCACCCGGTCTTGGAACCCGTACAGCAGGTGGGCGTCTTCCCGGACCACCTGATGGGTATATACCCGGACCTCTTCCCCTTCCCCCCATTCGAAGGGATTGGCACAAAAAATCCGGTACCCCACTCCTTTCACTTCCACAACCACCGCGTCCAGGGTGTGATATACCACCTTTCCCCGTATGTAGTCAATCATTTTCGTCTCCTCCCCCCTCCAACCCGGTCCGTAAACGTGGTGGAGTGGGCCTGGCAGATGGCCACTCCCAGGGCGTCGGCCACGTCGTCGGGCTTCGGAATATCGGACAGACCCAGAAGCATCCGAACCATCTCCTGAATCTGCCGCTTTTGCGCCTGTCCGTATCCCACCACCGCCATCTTCACCTGGAGGGGAGTGTACTCGGTAATGGGGGCACCGGCTTCTTCCGCCGCCAGCATCATCACCCCGCGGGCCTGACCCACGGTAAAGGCGGTCGTGACATTCCGGTTGAAAAACAGCTTCTCGATGGCCACCACATCGGGCTTGTACCGTCTCAGCAGCGTTGTGGCCCCATCATAAATCTGTTTGAGTCGGGTCCCCGTCGGAAGCCCCGCTTCCGTCTGGATGCTTCCGTAATCGATCGGGGTCAACCGGTTCCCCCGCCGGTCGATCACCCCGTAACCGACGATGGCGATCCCTGGGTCGATCCCCATAATCCTCACGCCTTTTCCTCCCCATTCGCGAACATTCATTCTCTTCTTTGCAACTGCTTGATTATATCATACTTCCGACCCAGTTATGACCCTTCCCATCCTTTCCATCTTATTTTCGACAATGGAGAAAAAGGGCCGCCCACCGCATGATTTCCTTCTCTCCCGCAAATGACTAATCATAAATCAATATAAGGGGTGCCAACATGAAGGAACCCATGCGATACGGAATCAAGATGCTCCTGTTGGCGGCTCTGGTCACCGGTTGCGCAGGAAACCGCCTTTCCGCCCCGGAAAGGGCGGCCGTCGACTTCTACAAAGAGGTTTGGGTGGAAGGGGACATGAACCACTCGGGCCGGATGCTGCAAAACCGGCAGGATGAAACCGATCTTCGCTGGAGGGTGGCACAGACCGCCGACACGGAGAGAAAAAACCCGCCCATCCTGGTCACCGTCTCCCCCACCGATTCCCAGATGGCATCCAAAACCATCCTGATCCACCGCCCATCGGACAAGCGGGATTACAAAGTCCGTGTCCAGCGGTCGCCCACTGGATGGAAGGTGGTCAAGTTTGAACAGAACTACGACAAAACCCGGGGCGGCTACATCAGTAACGATGCCTACCAGCGGTATGTCCGGGAATATCCCGCCCTCACCTGGAAACGGGTGGAGAACCCCTGAACAACGGCGGATCACGGGGATCATGATCTCTTTCAACAGGGAGTCCGGCATGTCCTTTCCTTTTTCTGTCGAACCCCTCCGACCATCCCCGTTTCCATCTTTTCGGCAGGTGGAATCCCTGTTTGGGACAAAAACCGGCCTCGATCCCCCGCACCTTGTTCCAACTTTTACCTCACCGTCCATTTCCGCATACTTCGTCCATTTCCGAGAGACCATACTTTCTGTAATTCAAGCACAAGGAGGATTCTCATCATGCCGCATCGAATTGAAAATGCCGCTAACCAGGCACAGCAAGCACTTCAGCAGATCCGACAGATTGCCCAACAGCTGCAGCAGCAGGAAGCACAAAATGCCCTTCAGTTCCAGCAGGGCCAATCCGCACCCAACTTCGCAGCCCGCGAGCAAAACGCCGTCCAACAACTCAACCAGGTCCAGCAAGCCGCCCAACAGCTGCAGGGAGCGATTCCCCAGGTCCAAGCCCAAGCTCAAAACTACGCTCAACCTCAAAACTACGGCGCCCAGCCTCAAGCCTATGGGGGTGCCCAACCTCAACCTCAGGCTCAGCAGGTTTACGGGCAGCAAGCTTACAGGAACGCACAGTCCTACGCCGGTCAAAATACGGTTCCGGCTTACAGCCAAACCGACGTCCAACAAGTGCGTCAACAGAACCGGCAAGCCGCCAACCAACAACGCCTGCCCCAATAAACAAAACCCTGTGCCGACAAAAAAGCGAACCGTCCTTGGAGAGGACGGTTCGCTTTTTTTGGGTTGCTTCACAGATTCTCTTCTCTATCTCTTGATCTTTATTTTCGTTGTCCATATTTTCCTGTCCGGAGGTGTTGTAACCCACCAGGACTCCAGGGGTGAAAGAAGGATCAGCGAAAGAAGAGACGGCTTTCTTTTCATGTGCAAGGTAACAGAAATCTTGCGGAAAAGTTGCAAAGAAAAAACCGGCCGAATAGCCGGTCGGTGATCCCCAACAGGTGTCACAACGCTCTCTTCAGCACATTTTTCTGAACATATGCATGGATGATCCATTCCACCACCGCGATAAACAACGCCGCTCCAAGGAAAAAAGAAAGGTTGGTCAGGGTCAGGTCCATGGCATACAGCCGGTTTCCCACAAACCCGATGACCAGAAGGGCGAGAACAACGTCCACCAGGGTCAGGACGGTGTTGTTGACATGGGGAAGGATCCAAACTTCCCCGAGGATGTAGCCCACCACCGTCAGGACCAGACTGACGACGGCCAGATGGAGCCAGTTTAAATTCTGCACCCAACCCAAGGCGATGATCAGGCTGAGATACGTGGCGATGAATTTGACCAGCAGAAGTTTGCCGTGAAGCATCGGCCCCCCCCTCTCCGAAAACTCCAATCTTGTTCCATGATTCCCATTGCGGCAGGGTTTATACCCCGGTCTCCGGGTAGATCCCCCCCTTTTGGCACAAACTCACCGTAAGCATGGAAGAAAGGAGTTGCCATGATGACACCTGAAAAACAACGGACCCACACCGACAACCGACATCGGTTGGCTTATTCCGACGAAGGGATCCGGAACCCGGGCGAAGACAACCCCCACGCCGTCACTTCTTCCATTCAGGAATCCTACGGCCCCACCCCTTATGACCGGGAGGAGTTGAAACGGGAAGAGAAAATATCGAAGAAGGACAACACCGGGAATCCATAAACACTGGACGGTCCCGTGAGTGGGGCTCACACCGTCCAACGGGTCTGATCGATGTTCGCATTTCACCGGAACACCACCGGTTCATATGCCCAATCCATGACCTCGCCGGCGGTGATTCCGCCGGATTTTTAATGCGACCTGGAAATCGGATTTTGTTGACACAAATCCGCCCTCCCACATAAAATATGAGGTAAGAGTTGTTGCATCAGGGCAAAAATAATTTCCCCGAGAAAAAATAATTGCTTTATAAAACAAAAATGCTTATGGGCATTTTTTGCCTGAAACACACGGAGGGAACCGGCATGACTACCGTTATTCCACTGTCTGAAGCCGTCCCGGGCCAAACCCTTCGCATCCGGCGGCTGGAACTCAACGGAACCATGCGCCGTCGGTTGCTGGACTTGGGGTTCGTACCGGGAGCGGAGGTCTATGTGTTGCAGAAAAGCCCACTGGGTGACCCCGTCGCTTTTCGGGTGAGCCATACGACAATCGCTTTGCGGAAAGAAGAAAGCTCCAAGATCTTCGGGGAACTCCCGGGAGGTGAAGGATGATGCGGCATTGTTGCGAAAACGGCGCATCCTGCCATCATAAGAATCCTTCCGATCAAAAGGGGAAAACCACCCGCTTTCGCGTCGCACTCGCCGGCAACCCCAACACCGGGAAGAGTACGCTCTTCAACGCCTTGACCGGACTGCGGCAACATACCGGCAACTGGCCGGGCAAAACCGTCCTCCGTGCCGAGGGAACGTATTCTTTCAAGGATGTGACCTACACGGTGATCGATCTTCCGGGCACGTATTCCCTTTACTCCAACTCGGCGGACGAAGAAGTGGCCCGGGATTACATCGTCTTTGAACAACCGGACGTCACCGTCGTCGTCCTGGACGCCACCTCCCTGGAACGGAACCTCAACCTTGCCCTGCAGGTCCTGGAAATGTCCGAACGGGTGGTCGTTTGCCTCAACCTGATGGATGAAGCCAACCGGAAGGGCATCCGGATCGATGACCGGAAACTCTCCTCCAAGCTGGGGGTCCCGGTGGTGAAAACAGCGGCCCGGGACGGCAAGGGACTGACGGAACTGAAGGAGACCGTCGAAGGGGTGGCCCGTGGACACATCCAGACCCGGCCTTTCCGGATCCGGTACAGTGATGAAATGGAAGAGAAAATTAAAACGATCGAGGCGGATATCCGGACAATCTTCGGGAACGATCTGCCGAGCCGTTGGATCGCTCTCCGGTTGCTGGACGGGGATCCTTCCCTGACGGAGGCCCTTAAAAAGCGGATCGGAAAGGAGGAATCCACCGATGGAGCCATCGCTCAACCCCCTTATCCGGCCGAAGCATAACCAGCTGGACACCCTGGCTTCCAAAGCCCGGTCTTTGGCGGACCCGGACAACCGGGACAACATGGTCTCCAGCATTTATAAAACCAGCCGAGCCATCGTGGGCGACGTGGTCCAATACACGGACCGACAACAACGGCAGCATTCCGAAAGGTTGGATCGCATCTTAACGTCCAAGATCTGGGGCTACCCCATCATGCTGGCCATGCTGGCCACAGTCTTCTGGCTGACCATCGCCGGAGCCAACGTCCCGTCGTCGATGCTGGCCGAAACCTTCGCCTGGTTGGAGGGTTATATCACCCTCGCGTTTCAAGCGGTGCACGCACCCGACTGGTTGCACGGTCTGTTGGTTCTGGGTCTGTACCGGGGCATTTCCTGGGTGGTCAGTGTGATGCTGCCGCCGATGGCCATCTTCTTCCCGGTGTTCGCCCTCCTGGAAAACTTCGGCTATCTCCCCCGGGTCGCCTTCAACATGGACCGTCTGTTTAAGCGGTCCGGCGGACATGGGAAACAGTCCCTGACCATGGCGATGGGCTTCGGATGCAACGCGGCGGCCATTATGTCCACGCGGATCATCGAATCCCCCCGGGAACGGATGCTGGCCATCCTGACCAACAACTTCGTCCCTTGCAACGGACGGTGGCCCACATTGATCGTGCTCTCCTCCCTGTTTATGGCCGCCGGAGTGGCCAGCGGGCTGCAAACCTTCGTCACCGCCGCCGTGGTCTTGGGCATCGTGCTCTTCGGGATCGTCGTTACCCTGACGGTCTCCTGGGTGCTTTCCAAAACGGCCCTGAGAGGGGTTCCCACCCACTATACGCTGGAGCTTCCCCCCTACCGCCGTCCGAAGTTCTGGAACACCGTGATCCGGGCCACCCTCGACAAATCCCTGTTCGTCCTCAAGCGGGCGGTCATCATCGCCGCCCCGGCCGGGGTGATCACCTGGATCCTGGCCAACCTCTTCGTCGGGGACATGAGCATCTTGGAGCATATCGTCGCATTCCTGGATCCCTTCGCCCGGGCGCTGGGGCTGGACGGGTACATCCTGATGGCGTTCATCCTCGGTTTGCCGGCCAACGAAATCGTCCTTCCCATCCTGCTGATGGGATATCTCTCCACGGGGGCAATGACCGAAGTGGAGGACATGGCCGCCTTGAAGCAAATCTTTCTGGACCATGGGTGGACCTGGCTGACGGCACTCAACATGATGCTCTTCTCCCTTCTCCACTACCCCTGCGGAACCACCCTTTTCAATATCTACAAAGAGACCAAAAGCCCCAAATGGACCTTCCTCGCCTTTGCCATCCCGACGGGGATCGCCATCGGAGTCACCTTCACCGTGGCTCAGGTCGTGCGGGGACTGGGCTGGGTTTGAATCAACGGATGCAAAAAACGCCGCGGTACGCCGCGGCGTTTTTTATGAATGAGGATCACACACCTGCTCAGGGTGCTGAAGGTCCGTCGTTTCGACCTGGATGGTGGTATGCCGGATCTGAAAGCGTTCCTCGATTTTCCGGATCGCCTGTTGCAGGATGACCTGACCGTCCCGCTCATCCTCAATCACCAAGTGACAGCTCAGGGAATCCAACCCGGAGGTGATCGTCCAGATGTGAAGATCGTGAACGTCGTTGACTCCCCGGATCTCCCCGAGGGTCTTCCGAACCTCCTCCTGATCAATGGTGACGGGCGTCCCCTCCATCAGAATATGGATGCTGTCACTAAGCACCCCCCAGGCGCTCCGCAGGATGAAAAGGGCGACGATCACACTGATCACCGGATCCGCCTCATACCAGGAATACAACGTCATCAGCACTCCGGCCACGATCGCCCCCACGGATCCCAGCGCGTCCCCCAGGATGTGGAGAAAGGCGCTTTTCAGGTTGACATTCTCCTTGACATCCCCTTTTTTCATAAGAAACCAGGCACTCACCAGGTTGGCGGCAAGGCCGACGGCAGCGATCATCATCATGGACCCGCCCGCCACTTTCGGCGGCGAGAGGAATCGATTCACCGCTTCCCATACGATAAAACCGGCGATCACGAACAGGGTCACTCCGTTAAACAGAGCCGCCAGGATTTCAAAGCGGTAAAAACCAAAACTCTTATTCGGAGACGCCGGCCGCGCGGCGAACCACATGGCAGCCAGGCTCAGTGCCAATGAACCCGCGTCGCTCAGCATATGTCCCGAATCGGACAGGAGGGCGAGACTGTTGGTCAAGAGACCGCCGAAAAACTCCAGCAACATGATCCCCGTCGTGATTCCCAAAGCGATGGTCAGACCTTGTTTGTTTTGCTCTCTTTGATCGCCGTGATGACGGGAGTCGCCGTGGTGGTGATGGTGCATGTTCTCCCCTCCTTACCCGTGCTCCACGTGGCGGATGGTTTGATGGAGCAGAGCCAAAACATGATCATCCAGGCAGGAGTACAGGTACGTGGAACCTTTCCTCCGATATTTTACCAGCCGCAGGTTCCTGAGATACGCCAGCTGGTGGGATACGGCCGACGGGGAAAGGCTCAGAGCCCCGGCGATCCGTCCCACCGATGCCTCTCCCCTGGAAAGAAGATGTAAAATTCGAATCCGGGTCGGATCCCCCAGTGCCTTAAACGTTCGTGAAACCTCTTCCACTGTTTCCTCAGGAAGAGGAAAACCGGATGATTCCGTTGCCAAATCCCCCACCTCCATGTTCCATGGTACCAATATATGAATATGCGCTCAAATATCGAAGATAAATTTGAAGAGATGCAAATGATCGTTGACATTTTTTCGAACCGCCGCATACAATTAGCTTAACGATTTTTGCTTAAGGGCAAAATTAATTTCTTCAGCAAACATTATGTCCTTAAGGAAATAAAAATTGACCCATCTACTTTTCCTTCGTGGGGTAAAGAAAAATGGCAGAAAGCAAGAATGGGGGAGAACAGATGAAAAGGTACACGACGTGGATGTTTCCGGTTTTCTGCTTGATTCTGTCCGCCATGCTGATCCTGTCCGCCTGCGGCGTACATGGAGGTTCCGGCATTCCGCAGGACGGTCCGATCCGGGTGACCGCCACCACGGGGATGGTGGCCGATGCCGTCAAAAACGTCGGCGGGGACCGGGTGGAAGTGACCGCGTTGATGGGGCCGGGGGTGGATCCGCATTTATATAAAGCCTCCCATGGGGATATCAAGAAACTGGAGGATGCCCACATGATCTTCTACAACGGCATTCACCTGGAAGGCAAAATGACGGACATCCTCGCCAAGATTTCCGGGGAAAAACCGGTGATTGCCGTGGCGGAGGGAATCGATGAAAAAAAGCTGATCCGGACCGCCGACAACCAGTACGATCCCCACCTCTGGTTTGATGTGGGGCTCTGGATCGAAGCGGTGAAACGGGTGGAAACCGAGCTCTCCAAAGCCGATCCGCAACATCGGGAAGATTACCGAAAACGGGCGGAAGCCTATATCGGGAAACTGAAGGAACTGGACCGGTACGCCGAAGAACAAATCCGAAGCATCCCCGAAGAGCGGCGCGTACTGGTCACCGCCCATGACGCCTTCGGATATTTCGGAAAGGCTTACGATATGGAAGTGGTCGGTCTTCAGGGTATCAGCACCGCATCGGAATACGGGCTCAAGGACGTACAGCGCATCGTCAAACTGCTGGTCGATCGCGAAATCAAAGCGGTGTTCGTGGAATCCAGCGTTCCCAATCGCTCCATCCAGGCGGTGGTGAAAGGAACGGAAGAAAAAGGACACAAGATCTCCATCGGCGGTGAACTCTTTTCCGACGCCATGGGCAAAGAAGGAACCGTTGAAGGCACGTACGTCGGCATGGTCCGCCACAACGTGGATACCATCGTATCCGCTCTGAAATAGTACGAATCGGAAAGGAGACACCCACCATGAAAAGGATCCACAGCCCCGTCTCGATCCGGGACCTGTCAGTGGCCTACCACCGCAAGCCTGTCCTCCGGGACATCCAGTTTGACGCTCCGGAAGGAAAACTGATCGGAATCGTGGGCCCCAACGGCGCCGGTAAGTCCACTCTGATCAAAGCGATGATGAACCTGCTTCCTCTGACCAGCGGGGATGTGAAGATTTACGGAAAGCCGTATAAAGAACAGCGGGACCTGGTGGGCTATGTCCCCCAGCGGGAATCGGTGGACTGGGACTTTCCCACCAGCGCCCTGGACGTGGTCCTGATGGGACGCTACGGCAAACTGGGTTGGTTCCGCCGGCCCAAAGCCGCCGACCGGGAATTTGCCATGGACTGCCTGGATAAAGTGGGCATGGCCGACTTCGCCAAACGGCAAATCAGTCAGCTGTCCGGAGGCCAGCAGCAACGGGTCTTTCTCGCCCGTTCCCTCGCCCAGGACGCCCGGATCTACTTTATGGATGAACCCTTCGTCGGCGTGGATGCGGCCACGGAAAAAGCGATCATCCGCCTTCTGAACGAGTTGAAAGCACAGGAGAAAACGGTGCTGGTCGTTCATCATGACCTCCAGACCGTCCGGGAATACTTCGACTGGCTCCTGATGCTCAACATGCGTCAAATCGCCTTCGGTCCCACTTCCTGGGTGTTTACGGCGGATCATCTGCAGAAAACCTACGGCGGACGACTGACCGTGTTGCCGGAACTCCCGGATCCTGTCGCCGTGACGAGGTGATCCTCATGAACTTCCTGTCGCAAGCGTCACATTTTCTCTCCGATCCCAACACCCTCTGGGTGTTGTCCGGCACCGTCCTGCTGGGGCTTTCCAGCGGCGTGATCGGCTCTTTCGCCTTTTTGCGGAAACGGGGGCTGATGGGCGACGTTCTCGCCCACGCCGCTCTACCCGGAATCTGTCTCGCCTTTATGCTGACGGGTTCGAAAAATCCTTTCTTCTTCCTGATCGGGGCGACGGTGACAGGGATTCTCGCCTCCATGGCGATCAACGCCATCACCCGGTTCTCCCGGATCAAGGAAGACACTGCTTTAGCGCTCGTGCTCTCCGTCTTCTTCGGAGTGGGAATCGTCTTTCTCACCCAGATCCAGCACACCAACTACGGCAACCAGAGCGGCCTGGATAAATTCCTGTTCGGCCAGTCCGCTTCTCTCGTCGGAGACGACGTCTGGGTGATGGGAGGAGTCGCGATCGCCCTCCTGCTGTTCTCCCTCTTGTTTTTCAAGGAGTTCAAGCTCCTTTGCTTTGACCCCGGCTTCGGTCGGAGCCTGGGTTTTCCCGTCGGCATGCTGGACCTGGTTTTGATGTTGATGCTGGTCGTGGCCGTCGTCATCGGCCTCCAGGCCGCCGGCGTGGTGTTGATGGCCGCCCTGATCATCACCCCTGCGGCGGCGGCCCGGTACTGGACGGAACGGCTGGACAGGATGCTGGTGCTGTCCGCCCTTCTCGGCGGGATGTCCGGTGCGCTCGGCACCCTGTTCAGTGCGACCACGGCGAACCTCCCCACCGGTCCTTTGATCGTGGTGGCCGCCACCGTGGTCTTCCTGATTTCCCTCATCTTCTCCCCCCGGCGGGGACTGCTGGCCAAAGCGGTCCGTCTCGCCCGCATGCGAAAACAGGCGGCCCGGGAACGCGTGTTGCACTCCCTCTACGAGAACCGGGAACAAGGCGGTTCCGGTGAGCTGGATACGGAAACGATTTTGCAGAAATATCCGATCCCCCGGCGCCGCCTGAAATCTGCCCTCGCGTCCCTGATGCGGGACGGATGGATCCAAGTGTGCAAAAGGAACGGAGCCTTCCGCATCCGGGGGACGGAAGAGGGTTGGATCCAAGCCTATGAGACCGTCCTGCGCACCCGGATGACCGAAGTGTGGATGATGCACGAGAACGAAATCGGGGGCAACCTCCGCGAAGAGGGAACCGGTTCTGTCACCGGAGAGATCCCGCCGGATCTGTTTGAGCCCTTGTGGAACCTGCTGGTCAAGCATGGCCGGGAACCGAAATGGAAACCGGATGCGGGAAGCATACCCGCCGGGGAAGGAGGAATCACCCCATGAGCATGGGACTGACCATTATGGTGACCGGAGCGCTGGTGGCTGCCTCCTGCGGATTCCTGGGATGCTTTTTGATTCTCCGCCGCATGGCCATGTTGGGAGACGCGATCAGCCACGCCGTCCTCCCCGGAATTGTGATCGCCTTTCTGATCAGCGGCAGCCGGGATTCCCTCCCGATGCTGCTGGGGGCCGCCGCCTTCGGTCTCCTGTGCACCTTTTTCATCCAGAGCCTGCGCTCACAGGGAGTTCAAAGCGACGCGGCGATCAGTGTGACCTTCACCGCCCTCTTCGCCATTGGTGTGATTCTCGTTTCCCTCTACACCCGGCAGGTGGACCTGGACCTGGATTGTGTCCTCTACGGGGAAATCGCCTACGTCCCCTGGGACACCCTGTCTCTATTCGGCCACAACATCGGCCCCAAGGCGATCTGGGGAGTGGGAACGGCTTTCCTCCTCAGTCTTCTCATCGTCGGCCTGTTTTTCAAGGAGTTCAAAATCGTCTCCTTCGATCCTCAGATGGCCGCCGCCCTGGGCATCCCCGTCCTGTTGATCCACTACCTCCTGATGGGCCTCGTCTCCGTCACCACCGTCGCTTCCTTTGAAAGCGTCGGGGCCATTCTGGTGGTGGCGATGCTGACCGTGCCGTCGGCGACGGCATATCTGCTGACAGACAGACTGGAAACCATGCTGGCGATCAGCGTCGGGGCGGGCATTCTCAGCTCCCTCTTCGGTTACTGGCTCGCCCTCGTCTTCGACGCCTCCATCGCCGGTTCGATGACCGTGGCGGCCGGCACCTTCTTCCTCCTCGCCTTTCTTTTCTCCCCCCTCCACGGCGTCGTCACCCGCTGGCTGATCCGCCGACGGCTGCGCACCGCCACCGCCGTGGACCATCGGTAACAAATGCCCCCTCCGGCAACGGAGGGGGTTAAAAAATGCTGCCACTCTTGTACCCTGTTGCCCTTCCAAGCGATGATGGGTTTCCTGCACTTCGAAATGTCATCCCTCCAAGAAGTTGATTTCAAAAGGGGAGGGTTTATGGTCTTCGTCACTGCCACTCAACAGGGAGCATCATCCATCTCGTCGACAAGTGGTGTGATAAACAAAAAGAAGCAGAATCCCGGTGATCCTGCTCCTAAAATCACAATACTTCCAATGAAACCATCTATACCTTCTGTACCCGCTTGAAGTACGGATAAGAAGCGGTCCGCAACCCTTCCTCAAACAGCTCCACATCCGGCATCTCCCGTTCTTTTGCGACCCGGATCGCCTTTTCCCGGTCATAGTTCACCCGGCGGAGTTGGACCGCCGCCCCGGTGAGGTTGAGATCAATGACGGGATCTCCGTCGAAGGGAAGGCCGATGCTGCCGGTGTTGACGACAGTAACACCGCCGGTGCACCGGACAAAGGCATGGTGGACATGCCCGAAGACCGCCACATCGGTATCTTCCTCCCGTCGAAGCCGGTTCAACTCCTCCACCGGAGACCAGGGCCATATCACTTCATCGAGGGAGTCGGGAGTGGCATGGAACCCTTCGAAACGGAACCCTTCGGCGGACCAGCAGTGGTGATTCCCGGCTTTTCTCCAGCCACTTTTTCAACTCGCTCTCGGACCTCGGAAAAGAGGCGGCCGCGGACAATCGCCGCATAAACCCCGCATCCCCGTGCCAAGAGGCGACGGCACCGAGGTCTCCGTCTTCCATCGCCGTCAGGCGCACCCTTTTTCCTGACAACAGCGGATCAATCATCGTATTGCTCCAATTCGGCATCGTCGATCTCAAAGTTGGAATAAACGTTCTGCACGTCATCGTGGTCCTCCAACTGTTCCATCAACTGGAGCATGTTTTTCACATCGTCCCCTGTCAGGTCGACGGTGTTCTGAGGAATCTGGGTCACCTCGGCGGTGGAAAACCGGATCCCTTCATTTTCCAGTGCATTTTTCACCTCTTCGAACTGGTCGGGGGAGGTGGTGATCTCAAAACTGTCCTCTGTCGCTTCAAAATCTTCCGCCCCGGCTTCCAACACCTTCAGCATCATCTCGTCTTCATCCAAACCGGCGGATTCCCGGTCGATCCTTAAGAATCCCTTCCGGTCGAACATCCAAGCCACACAGCCGCTCTCGCCCAGGTTGCCGCCACGCTTGGAAAAAATGTGACGCATATCGGCAGCGGTCCGGTTGCGGTTGTCCGTCAGAGCCTCCACCATGACCGCGGCGCCCCCCGGACCGTATCCTTCGTAGGTGACGGCCTCGTAATTGCCCCCTCCTTCCTCTCCGGTCCCTCTTTTGATCGCCCGCTCAATATTGTCGTTGGGCATGTTTTGGGAGCGGGCTTTGGAGATCGCCAGGCGCAGGCGCTGGTTTTGGGCGGGGTCGCCGCCTCCTTCTCTGGCCGCCACCGAGATCTCGCGGGACAGCTTGGCGAACAGCTTTCCACGGAGCGCATCTTGGCGGCCTTTTCGATGTTGGATGTTCTTCCACTTGGAATGACCGGCCATCAACCATCACCTCTTCACCATCGGTTCAAACATGATGCATCCGGAACGCCGTTAACATAAGAGGACTGACGTCCGGATCTCCGGGTGTAAACAAAAGTCCACCTGCCCGGAATCGGCATGGCGGACCTCCCAAGACCGATCCGCCCGATGCCGGACCGGGCGGATCCCGCTGTCGTCCCGCAACTTTCGCGGCGTTTTCTGCCTCTCTCATGATATCACAAGTACTGGAATCTACCAACCGGCCCATCGATGAAGAAACTCCCGGTATCGGGGAAGCGTCTGTGCGATTCTCTCCAGGTAGGGAAGGGTTTTGTCGCAGGCATACCCTTTTTTGTTCAGGGCAAGGCCGAGGGATTCCCGTAGAAACTCGTTGGGAAAACCGAGAAGAATGGCAAGGATTCCCCGTTCCACCGGTGTCAGGGGCCGATGAGACTCATAGACCCGGAGGATTTCCGAAAAAAGGAAGGCATCCCACCGCTGTACGGTCAGTGCCCGGGAAAGAAGCTGCCAAAGATCTCCCACCTGTGCATCGTACTCCGCTGTTTCAAAGTCGATCAGCCATCCCTCCCCCTTCCTGTCGATTAAAAAGTTATGGCAGGCGAGATCGCGATGGGTAAGACAACGCATCCCCCTTTCCCACTGGATCAGGTTTTTCAACGGCATCCCTTTCAAACGCCTTCGGGCTTCGTTTCCGAACTGCAGAAACACCGGGCCGTATTGCCTCAAAAGGTCTCCGAATTCTCCTTTTGTCTCTGTCACGTTCTTCATCAAAAGAGAAAAGGAACGGTATCGGGATTCGATCCGCTCCTCCAATAAATGAGAATGGAAAGAGGACGGCGGAGTGAGAAGACCCCGTCCGGCCCGGTGAAACCGGGAGAGAAGCCCTGCCGCCTTCCGAATGTCCCCGGGGTTTTGATACGTGGCCGGCTGCGCATCCACCCAGGCGGTCAAGAGCCATTTGCAACCGTCAGTGCGGTAAAGAGGCATCCGGTCAAACCCTCTCTGCCGAAGCTCTCGATCCACCCATGCCCACCACCGGAGATGGAAAGGGTGACGACTGGCTTTCACCACCCATTTTCCCGAATCCGTTTCCAGAAGCCGATATCTGCGGTAGTTTCGGACATCGTGAATTTTTTCGCCCAAGGCCTTTTCCCATTGCGCAAGGTCCGCTCCACTCATCTCCAGCATCCTCCCCCGCCTCTCTCACTTCTCGGACGAACTTTCCTTCCAGCTCTTTTCTTCCTCGTAGAGAAGAGAGGAAAAGTCCGGATGGTTTTCTTCCTCTTTTCCGGGAGCTTCCGTTACGGGGGAAACCTTACCCGCGGGATAAGACGGGTAGGGTTCACCTTGGCCCCGGGTTCCCGGCGGTGGACCGAACCCGGGGAACGGGTAAGGGTACGGTGTCATCGGTTGCTGCTGTTGCTGGTCCTGGTCCTGATCCCGCCGGGGCGGCTGCGGAAAGGGGAACGGGAACATCGGCTGCTGTGGCTGGTCTTGGTCCTGATCCCGCTCGGGCGGCTGCGGGAAGGGGAACGGAAATGGAAACATCGGCTCCTGTTGCTGATCTTGGTCCTGATCCCGCTCGGGCAGTTGCGGGAAGGGGAACGGAAACATCGGCTGCTGTTGCTCCTGTTGACTTTCGGCCTGTTGTTGCCGCATGTGCCCGGACCGGCCGAACCCCGGCCAGGGGTAAGTCCGTGGTGGTTGAGGTGCTCCGTAACCTGGATAGGGAGCCATCGGTTGTCGAGGGGGTCCGTAAACCGGATACGGGTAAGGCATCATAGGTTGCATTCCGGGATAGGGTGTGTAAGGCATCGGAAACGGTCGGGACCCGCAGCCGCACCCCCCTTTTTGGGAAGGCGGGTAGGGTGGCATCGGCATCCCCGGCATCATGCCGCCCGGCAGCTCGGACCGGTATTCGGGCGCTTTCGGCATCGGGGGCATCAGCGGAGACGACCCGGGTCGTTTGGGCAGAGGTCTCTCCCGGGGAGATTCCGGGGATTCGGGCGACTCCGGACTTTCAACCTCTTTTTCACGAGAGGTGAACGCTTTGCTCCGTCTCTGCCGGTTCACCGGAACCTTCTTTCCGGGAATACGCACCTTCGCTCCCGGTTCCAATCGATCGGGTTCCAGGTCCGGGTTGGCCTCGGTCAGCCGTTCAAAAGGGATGTCAAACCGCTCTGCAATCTTCTTCAGGGTATCCCCCGGCTGAACAACATGCAGTTTCAAATCGATTTCCCTCCTTTAGAAGACAATACGTTCTATATATATGCGCCCACGGGCGGTTTGCCCCCCTCTGTCGAAGGAAAAGATATGAAAAGGAGTTGACGCCCCACCGGACAACCCGTATGGTAAATTTGCGACCGGACTGCGGTTCCTTCATTTCGGTACCTCTCCACCTTCCCTCCGACATTCAACCTGATTTCACAGTAAAGGAGTATGTTATGAGGATTAAAGGACATCCTGTATGGATCGCGTTCAGTCTTTTCTCCCTCTTCGCAACCTTGGTGCTGGCCACCGGCTTCGGGTGGGCGGTCAAAGACGTGCTACGTCCCTCCTCAGACCGGATCCCCGCCGGGGAAGTGCAGGAAGCCGCCGGACGCGGGAAATCGAAAGAAGCCCTCCTGGTCAGCCTCGGGGATTCCCTTACCCGCGGGACCGGTGATACCAGCGGGCAGGGCTACGTCTCCAGGGTCAAAGAAGCCCTCCGGGAGAAAAACGGAACTCTCGGCGCGGTCAATCTCGCCGTCAAGGGGCAGACTTCGGACCAGTTGAAGCGGCAAGTCAAAAAGAAACGGGTGCGCGCTCTTCTCGGGGACGCCCGCTGGATCACCCTGACCATCGGAGGAAACGACCTCTTCCGCAACAGCGGGGCCCTGGAAGAACTGGATCCCGAAGGGGCGGAAAAAGCCCGCAAAGCTTACCGTCAAAACTTGAATGAAATCCTCTCCGTCATCCGGCAGGAAAACCCGTCCTCCCCGGTGTTCATGTTCGGATTGTACAACCCTTTCGGAGATCTGGGAGAGAAAGAAATCAGCAACCGACTCGTGCGGGAATGGAACCGGACCCTTTCCGAAGTGGCCGGGGATTACGAGAAGGTGGTCGTCGTTCCCGTCTACGACATCTTCCAGTTGAATCCGGAAAAGGTTCTGTACTCCGACCGGTTCCATCCCAACCGGCAAGGGTATGAATTCATGGCCGTCCGTCTGTTGCAGGCCTTGCACCGGCAAGCGGAGGAGGTATCCGCTGATGACCGTTGAAGCGAACCCCCCGGTCCTTCGCGTCGAGGGATTAAGCAAACGGATCGGCAAGAGGATGATCGTCCGGGATCTCGACTTCGAAGTGAAACAAGGGGAAATCTACGGTTTTCTGGGTCCCAACGGGGCGGGGAAAACCACCACGATCCGGATGCTCGTCGGTCTGATCCAACCGACGGAAGGGACGATCCGAATCGCCGGACACGACCTGGAGAGAGAGCCCTTGAAGGCTTTGCAGCATGTCGGCTGCATCGTGGAAAACCCGGAATTGTACCCTTATCTCACCGGCAGGGAGAACCTGGAGCTGTTCGCCCGCATGACCGGGGATGTCTCCCCGAAACGGATCGACGAAGTGGTCCGGCTGGTGGAACTGGGCCATCGGATCGACGACAAGGTGAAAACCTACTCTCTGGGGATGAAACAACGGCTGGGGATCGCCCAGGCCCTTTTGGGCCGGCCACGCCTCCTGATCCTGGATGAACCCACCAACGGTCTCGACCCCGCCGGCATCCGGGAAATGCGCCATTTCATCCATGGGCTGGCCCGGGATGAAGGGATCAGCGTTTTTATTTCAAGCCACATTCTCCATGAAGTGCAAATGCTGTGTGACCGGGTGGCCATCATCAGTAAAGGCCGGATCATCCGGACCGGTGCCGTCAGCCGTCTGTTGGAAGGCGATCCCCCTGTCGAATGGGAATTCTCCCCCCTCGAACAGGGTGTGGACCTCCTCCGTTCCCTTTCTTACATCACCGCCCTGGAACGGTTGTCGGAAGGCCGGGTTCTCACCCGCATCCCCGAGGACCGGATCGGCGAAGCGAACCAAATTCTGGCGGAAGCCGGGATCCGGGTGAACACCATCCGCCGCAAAACGCCCACCTTGGAAGACATTTTCCTTCAGATGACAGAGGGGGATTCCATTGCGTAACTGGATCGGCCTCGTCTATAACGAGTTGTTGAAAATGGTGAAGAAAAAACGGGTTCTCGTCGTCCTTTTGATCACCGCCGTTTTGATCCCCATCTTTACTTACGGGGAGTACCGTTCTCTTCAAAACACCGTGGAACAGATGGGAACTTCAGACTGGCGCTCTCTTCTGCAACAACGGATCATCGATGCCCAAAACCGCCTCTCCTCCAGCCGGTTGCCGGAGGAATGGAAACAACAGATCAAGTTGAACATCCAGCAGCAACAGTACTACTTGGACCACGACATTAACCCGACAGCACCGGGCGCCCCCACCTTCGTCCGGGGATTTGTCGAGGAAGCGGTCTCCCTGTTCCTTCCCCTGCTGGTGGTCGTTGTCGCCTCGGACATCGTCAGTTCGGAACATTCCGCGGGGACGATCAAACTGCTGTTGACCCGGCCCGTACGAAGGTGGCGGATTCTCTTGTCCAAATACCTGGCCCTGTTGCTGCTCGTCTCCTTCATCATGACCTCCACCGCTGTCCTGGGATATTTGATCTCCGGGGTCATTTTCGGTTACGGGGGATGGGATATGCCGGTGTTTACCGGTTTTCAGGCAAACGGCGGGGAACTGAATACCGAAAGCGTCCACCTCATTCCCCAATGGCAATACATCCTCATGGGATACGGTCTCGCCTGGTTTTCCTGCATCGCCGTTGCCACCCTCTCCTTCATGGTGTCGGTTCTGGTCCGAAGCACCGCCGCCAGCATCGGGATCATGATGGCGGCCCTGATCTCCGGCAGTCTCCTGACCCAGCTGGCCCCCACCTGGACCGCACTCAAATATTTGGCCTTCACCAATCTGCGGCTGACGGATTATCTTTCGGGAGAGCCCTCCATGATCGAGGGAATGACCCTCCCCTTCTCCCTGACGATCCTGGGACTCTGGTCTCTTGTCGGACTGGTGGTGGCATTTACAGTGTTTGTGAGGCGGGACGTACTGGCATGAAAAAACCCCCGCGGCGAACATCCGCCACGGGGGTTTTTCCCGTTTCTTCATTCCGAATCGTCAAACCGGCATTCTTTGAGCGGCACGACCCGGGTTCCTTTGATCCATTTGTACCCGAACCACAGGGCCAAAAACAGGGGCAATCCGATGTAGGAGACCAGAATGCCGTACCAGTCCACTTGTCCGCCGGTAAAGGCGGAGTAGTTTTGCCCGCCGATCACGATCAGACAGAGGGCAAAAGCGAAAAGCGGTCCGAAGGGAAACCACTTGGCCCGGTAGGGCAGTTCGCTCAGATCTTTCCCCTGGGCCACAAAAGCTTTCCGGAACCGGTAGTGGCTGATGGCGATTCCCAGCCACACGATGAAACCGGACAGCCCGGAAGCATTCAGCAACCAGGTGTAGACCGCCCCGTCCCCGAAAACCGAGGCCAAAAAAGCCAGCATCCCGACGGCCGTGGTCGCCAGCAGTGCGAAGACCGGGATTCCGCGCCGGTTCACCCGGGCGAAGAAGCGGGGAGCGTGCCCCTCCTTCGCCAGATGCCACAACATCCGGGTGGAAGCATACATCCCCGAGTTTCCGGCGGAAAGCACCGCCGTCAGGATCACCGCGTTCATCACGGAGGCGGCAAAGGCGACCCCGGCCCGGTCAAAGATGATGGTGAAGGGGCTGACCGCCACATTCCGAACGTCATCGTTCAACAGCTTGGGATCGGTGAAGGGGATCAGCAGACCCACCACAAAGATGGCCAGCACATAAAAGAGAAGAATGCGCCAGAACACCTGCCGGACGGCCCGCGGGACGTTCCGCCGCGGGTTCTCGCTCTCGCCGGCGGCCACCCCGATCAACTCCGTCCCCTGGAAGGAGAAGCCGGCCACCATGAAAACGGCCAGAATCGCCGCCCCGCCGCCGTGGAACGGCGCATCTTCGATGGTCCAGTTTTTGAGTCCGACCGCCTCACCGCCCATGATTCCCACGATCATCAAAAGACCCACGATCAGGAAAATGACCACGGTTCCCACTTTGATCATGGAGAACCAGTATTCCGCCTCGCCGAAACCGCGGACGGAAAGGAAATTCAGAATAAACATCAGGAGGAGAAACAGCGCACTCCACAACACCGAGGGGCTGTCGGGAAACCAGAATTTCATCACCAGCGTCGCCGCCGACAGATCGGCGGCGATGGTGATCGCCCAGTTGTACCAGTAGTTCCACCCCATCGCAAAGCCGAGGGCGGGATCGACAAAGCGGGAAGAATAAGTGCTGAAGGAACCCGCCACCGGCATATAGGAGGACATTTCCCCCAGACTGGTCATCAAAAAGTACACCATGATTCCCACCGCGACGTAAGCAGCCAGCGCCCCGCCGGGACCCGCCGTCGCGATGGAACTTCCGCTCGCCACAAAAAGCCCGGTCCCGATGGCCCCGCCGATGGCGATCATCGACAGATGGCGGGCTTTCAGTTCCCGGCGGAGCCCGCCTTGGCCGCGGGATTCCGTTTGAATGCCGTTCCTCGATACCGTACTCAAGGTTTCATACACTCCTTCTCTTGATCTTGCCCGGAAGGAGTGGGCTTGGATAAAAAAAACACCACCGAAAGGAATCGGCGGTGTCGTTCCACCCGCATCACCTTCCGAGATAGCGCTCCACACCGGAATACCTCCGGTGTGACAGTCCCGCCCCTGTTCGGAGACGGGCCCAGCCCGCACGTGCAAGGGACACGCGCGGACTTCGGCGATCCCGCCTTTCACCGGCCATCCCCGGTCTCCCCGGACCTCCTGCCGGCTACTCATCGGTACCGCTCCTCTACCTCACCCTTATGATGAGGAAAAGTATTCGATTGATCACCGTTTGTCAGTATACGGGAGATGACGATGATTTGCAATGGAAAGATTCGGTTAATGGGAGCGGCAGATTGGATACAAAAAGATTGGATCGTTCCCCTTTTCATAGTAGAATGAACATATGTTCGATCGCCAACCCTCCATTTTTCGGGAGGAATACGAATGAGCCACCCGATCCTGAAACAAGTGCAAGCTGTCTTCATCCATGTGAAAGATCTTCCCCGGGCCGTGGAGTGGTACCACCAACTCTTCCGCCTGCCTCGGCCGGAAAGTTCGGTGGAAGGGCCGGTCCACGTCATCGAGATGGAAAACGGGGTCCATTTCCTGCTGGACGACAACCGGAACACCCCGACAGACACCCCCCTCCCCTCCGCCATGTTGAGCACCCCGGACATCGATGAAGCCCATCGTTTCCTCCGGGAACAGGGGGCGGAGATCGTAAGGGAAATCGAGCGTTATTCCGACGTCTCCTTTTTCAACTTCCGGGACCCCGACGGCAACATCCTGATGGTTTGCCAGCAACATCGGTAAACAGACCCCGGACGTTTTTCGCCACGCCCGGCCCATTTCCCGCGGGAAGCCGGGCGTGCTCCTTATCCGGGGGACTGGACAAACCCCGTAAAAACTGAAAAAATGGGGTAATGACTCAGCCCGGACTAATGAAATAAATAAGGGTTGATCCCGGCCTGATCGGGAAAAATAGCGATTGGGATCTTTTTATGTGCGTATCCAGCAATACCGAACACAGAAAGGGCGATGCAAATGTCCGGACAGAAAATCGGAGTGGTGGGTCTGGCGGTAATGGGAAAAAACTTGGCCCTCAACATCGAGAGTAAAGGCTTTCCCGTCTCCATCTACAACCGTTCCCGGGAGAAAACCGAAGAATTCCTGAAAGAAGCGGAAGGGAAAAACGTCCAAGGGTTCTTCACCTTGGAAGAGTTCGTGAACTCCCTGGAGAAACCCCGTAAAATCATCTTGATGGTGAAAGCCGGCGATCCGACGGACGCCACCATTGAACAGTTGAAACCACTCCTCTCCGAAGGAGACATTCTGATCGACGGCGGAAACTCCTATTTCAAAGACACCCTGCGTCGTTCCCGGGCGCTGGAAGCGGAAGGCATTCGCTTCATGGGAACCGGAATCTCCGGCGGAGAAGAAGGAGCGTTGAAGGGCCCCTCCATCATGCCCGGAGGACCCAAAGAAGCCTTCAAGGAGATGGAACCGATCCTGACCGCCATCGCGGCCAAAGTGAACGGGGATGCCTGCACCACCTACATCGGTCCCGATGGAGCGGGCCATTACGTCAAAATGGTTCACAACGGAATCGAATACGGCGACATGCAACTGATCTGTGAAGCCTACCATCTGATGAAAGAGGTTCTGGGCCTCACCACCGATGAGCTGCACCAGGTCTTCCGGGAATGGAACCAGGGAGAACTGGACAGCTACCTGATCGAAATCACGGCGGATATCTTCACAAAAAAGGACGAGGAGACGGGCAAACCGCTGGTCGACGTCATCCTGGACACCGCCGGACAAAAAGGGACCGGGAAATGGACCAGCCAGAGCGCCCTCGACCTGGGCGAGCCCCTCACCCTGATCACCCAATCCGTCTTTGCCCGCTTTCTTTCCGCCATGAAGGAAGAGCGGACCAAGGCAAGCAAAGTGCTGACCGGACCCGATTCCGGAGCGATCTCGACGGAGAACCGAAAGGAATGGATCGAAGCGATCCGGCAGGCCCTCTACGCCAGCAAGATCTGCTCCTACGCCCAGGGCTTCGCCCAGATGCGGGCCGCTTCCAACGAGTACGGCTGGGACCTGGATTACGGCAGCATCGCCATGATCTTCCGCGGGGGTTGCATCATCCGGGCCCGCTTCCTGCAAAACATCAAGGAAGCCTATGATGAAGATCCCAAGCTCTCCAACCTCCTCCTCGCCCCCTACTTCCGGAAGGCCGTGGAACAGTACCAGGATTCCTGGCGGAAAGTGGTGGCCCTGGCCATCCACAGCGGCATCCCGGTGCCCGCCATGGCCAGCGCTCTCTCCTATTACGACAGCTACCGCTCCGAACGCCTTCCCGCCAACCTGCTCCAGGCCCAGCGGGATTACTTCGGAGCCCACACCTACCAGCGGGTGGACAAGGAAGGCACCTTCCACACCGAATGGCTGGAAAAATAACCGTCATACACGGCCCGCTTCCCACCGGAAGCGGGCTTCTTTCTTGATGAAATCCGCCACATCCATTATGATGGGGCTACATGAAATGATTGCGTTTTCACGGATCCTTTTCAGGTGGTGTAAACATGAACGTTTGGAAAGCGGGCCGCGAGATCGAGTATATGCGCCGGGCCGGCGCCATCGTGGCGGAATGCCACGCCCTGTTCGCCGAACAGATCCGGCCCGGCGCGGACACCCGCAACCTGGACGCACGGGTGGAAGATTATATCCGGAAGAGTGGAGCGATTCCCAGCTTCAAGGGACATCACGGTTTCCCCGCTTCCATCTGCGTCGCCCTGAACGACGAGATCTGCCACGGTTTCCCCCGGAAACAACCGCTCTCGGAGGGGGACGTGGTCACCATCGATATCGGGGCTCAGGTCGAGGGGTACCACGGCGACTCCGCCTGGACCTACGCCGTCGGAGAGGTGTCCCCCGACATCCGCCATCTGATGGAAGCCTGTGAAAAAGCCCTTTTTCTGGGCATTGAACAAGCCCGCCCCGGAAACCGGATCGGGGACATCGGCCACGCCATCCAGTCCTTCGCCGAACCTCTCGGTTACGGCGTCGTCCGGGAGTTCTGCGGCCACGGGGTGGGCCGGGAGCTCTGGGAAAGCCCCCAGATCCCCCACTTCGGCCAGGCCGGAACGGGCCCCCGGATTCAAGCGGGGATGACCTTGGCCATCGAACCGATGATCACCCTGGGAGACTGGAAAGCCCGCATGGACGACGACGGCTGGACCGCCCGCACAGCGGACGGCTCCATCTGCGTCCAATATGAACACACCGTCTGGGTCACGGAAGACGGCCCCGTCATCCTGACGGAAAAGAAATGAGGAGCCCGGGAGGAAATGCGACGGGTTCTTTTTCTTGTCGAAAAGGAGAAGCCGCAAGATGTATCACACCCTGCGGCTCCCTGCTACACTGTTATTGTCACTCTATTATGACAGATTTCCCGGAGAAATCAACCCTGAAACCCTTCATGATCCGAATCGAGACCGGGGAGCGCAAGCGACCCAAGCGAGACTTGTGTTCTGTGAGTGCATAGCGAGACCGGGAGTGATGCGACCCAGACGAGACTTGTGCTCTGTGAGTGCAGCCGGAGCGGCTTTGGGTAAATGCTGCCGCTCACTTTTTTACAACGCTTTTAGGGGGTTTTTTTACTTACCGACTGACACGGAAGGGACTTGGTTACTTCGGACGGCTTTTCCGCGCTGTCTTGTTCCTCTTATTTCTTTCGTTCTTCTTCCGTCTCTTTACGACGGCTTCTTTTTCTTGCATACCCTCCTCCTTATAGCCTCCATTCCTCCCTCCAGCTCGCCGGAAGGGGAAGCCCGGCTTGTTTCAACGCCACCTGCCATTGTCCCTGGTGAATGCCCTCATGGTGAATCGCCGTGGCCCGGAGTTCGTCCAGAGTCAACACGACCTTTCCGAAACGGATTTTCTCCACCTCCGGCACCTCGATCGCCCGGGCCAGCTCCTCCCGGCTCCGCGCCAGGCCCTCTTCCAGCCCCGTCCCGGATTTCACCCGTTCTCCCGGAAAGCGAAGCTCCCCGGTGTAAAAGCCGTCCCGGTACACCCCGCGCACCCGGATCAGATGGGCAAACAACCGGGCGGGAGAGCCCAGTTCGGGAACCAGCTTCCGGTCCCACCCATCCCGGGGGATCACCGTGGTCAACCGGTCCGTCATCTCCGCCGCATACCGGTATCCATCCGCGTTCATCACGAGCCTCCTCAAAAAAACTCATCCAGCAGCCGGTAAAACCGAAGCTTCTCCCAGTTCACCCCATTCAGCCCGTAGGCTTTGAAGAAGAAGGGAACCCATTCGCTTCCCAGGTGGGAAGCGAGGCTCCGGGAGCCGATGGCCAGGTCGGTGTATCGGTCGGCCACCGCTGCCCGTCCCCAGTCGATCAACCCTGAAATCCCGTTTTCCGTCATCAGGATGTTGGACAGGGTATAATCTCCGTGAGTGAACACCGGGTCCTCCTCCCGGGGACAGGTCCGCAACAGCTCGTCCAGCAGTTCTTCCGCCGTCCGTCCCCGCCGGTGGGGATCAAAATCCGATTCGTCCACCCATCCTTTTTCCACCCGCGCGGCCGCCACCTTCACCAGGAGGTCATTGGGACGTGACCAGGGACACGGATCCGGGGGCAATTCGTGAATATATCTTAATCCTTCCCCCAGCCACCGGACGATCCGGGACTTATCCACCCTGAGGTCCATCGGCATCCTGCCTGGGATTCCGCTCATCAGGAGGAACTCCGCGCTGCGGGTCTCCTCATAATCAAGCACCTCGGGAACCGGGAGCCGTCTTTCCAGCCACCGCAGCACCTCCCGCTCCCGGGACAGAGGTTCCAGCCGGTTGTCCCGGGGGCGAACCTTCAAATATTGAACCTGCCTTCCCTTTTCCAGCCGAAAAACCATCGCACCGGATTTCCCGACGGATTCCCGTCTCCACTCCATGCCGGCCGTCCATCGACGCAACGCGTGAGGCAGAGTCATCATCACATCCACCCCCTTTTCGCGGTCGCTTTCCGTTAAATTTCTTCCAACGCCCGGATACACGCTTCGCGGGCTTCCCAGACCCGCTTCCACTCCTCCGGTTTCATGCCTTGCGTCCTTACCCATTCCCTCAGATACGCCTGATGCCATTTTACTTTCGGTTCCCCGATCCCCTCCGGCTGGATCCTCCGCTCGGACAGGAGAAAATCAAAGGGGTCACTTCCCGCTTCCGTCACCCGGGTGGCATCCAGCCGATGACCCCGGAATTTCAAGTAACAGTGGGCTTCCGGAAGGCAGGAGAGCCGATGCTTTTTCAGTACAACCCCCACCCCCGGCGTATTTTTCCCGTCCATCCTGTAGATTCCCACCATCAGGTGGACCGGCCGGTCCTGCTCTTCCGCCAGCCGGGCGAGAAGGGCATGTTTCGTGCTGCAGGTACCTTTCTTTTCCGTCAAAACCAAGCGGTAATCCGAGCGGTCCGTATTCCTCCCGTAGGGGAGACGGTGGACATAGCGGATTGCCGACGGAAAATCCGGGACTCCGAGTTTGCGGAAACAGCGGGAGATCTCCCCCGACGGGCGGATGTCAAACCGGAGCCCCTCCGGAAACGGGCTCAACGGTCCCTCGCCCGTCGGCGGTTCTTCACTTCCACATCCGGGGCGCTGCTGTTCGGCACCTCCCGGAGGACGTCGTAACATCATCGGGTCGTCCTGCGATCCCATCGGTTCCCCTCCCCTCCTTTTCTCCATTTGGAATTTCGACTGAGGAGACCGGAATTCCTTTGCCATCAAAATCCCCCTCCCCGGTGGTTTCCGGGAAGGGGGGGAAGTACTCGATCACTGATGGCGGCGCGCAAAGTCCACGAAGCGGAACTTGTCCGGCCGGTGTCGGGATTCGGTGTATTGAAAGAGCGTGGCATCCTCCAGGTAAACGTAATTCTCCACGACCACGACCATCGGATAGCCGTCCAGGTCCAGGAGGTTCCGGTCCTCTTCGGTCGGTTCTTCGACGGTGATCACTTTTTTGGCAAAACTGATCTTCTTCTCCAGAATTCTTTCCAGGTACTCGTAGATGGAGTCTTCGCAGATCTCCACCGTCAGTTCGGGCACGATGTCCTGCCGGAAGCAGTCCTTGTCCAGAATGATCGTCTCCCCGCCAATCGTCCGGGTTCGGACGACTTGCCATACCGGCTGGGAAGGGGAAATGTTCAGATGGTTGACCATCTCCCCTTCGGGAGCCGTCGCCTTCAAAGAGAGGACCCTCGTGCGGGATTCCTTGCCGAGCCGGGCGGCCAGCTCCTTGAAACTGACCAGCCCCGAAACGGGAAACTCAAACCGGTCCACCTGGAGGACAAAGGATCCTTTCCCTTTCACCTTCTGGATGTATCCGTTCTGGGCCAACAGGTTCAACGCTTTCCGAACCGTCTCCCGGGACGTGTGGAACATCCGGGTCAATTCGTGTTCGGAGGGCAGTTTGGTCCGGGGGCGAAGCTGGCCGGATTCGATCTTTTCCACGTAATGGTTGTAAATGGCCAGATATTTGGTATCCATCCTTGCTCCCCTTCCGATGTACCGACCCGCTCCGGTCCCGCACTCTCATTCTCCAGCAGGCTTCAAACGGTATACCACCGATTCAAAGGGACGAAGCGTCTGTTCCCGAAGCTCCTTTGGGGAATCGGGATAATTGGAAAGGAGAAGCTCCCCTTTCCATCCCGACAAGGAAGCGACTTCTGCCGGCAGGGAGAAAGAAACCTCATGTTTCTTAAAGTTGTTCACCACCAGCCATTTTTCCCCTTCCCCGCTTCGAAGGTAGACGAACAGATCGGGGTGATCCTCCAGCAGCAGACGGAAGTCCCCGGTGGTGACAATGTCACATTCCTTCCGGAGGCGGATCAGTTCTTTATAATGGTAAAGGATGGAGTCCGGATCGGCAAGGGCCTCCTCCACGTTGATTTCACCGTGGTTGGCGGCCACCCGGATCCAGGGGGTGCCGTCGGAAAACCCGGCGTTTTCGGAAGCATCCCATTGCATCGGGGTCCGGGAATTATCCCTGGACCTCTCCCGGATCAGCTCCATCACTTCTTCTTCACTCCGGCCTTCCTCCAACAGAATCCGGTACATGTTGAGGGTTTCCACGTCCCGATAGTCGTCGATGGAGTGAAAGTCCGGATTGGTCATCCCGATTTCTTCTCCCTGGTAGATGTACGGCGTCCCCTGCATCAAGTGGATCACCGTAGCCAGCATCTTGGCCGATTCCTTCCGGTAGCGTCCATCGTCGCCATAGCGGGAGACGATCCGAGGCTGGTCGTGGTTGCACCAGAAAAGGGCATTCCATCCGCCGTTTTCACTCATCCGCGTCTGCCATTCGGCCAAGGTCCGCTTCAGAGCGGGAAAATCCAGCTCTCCCCGGACCCATTTCTCTCCTCCGGGGTAGTCTGCTTTCAGGTGGTGGAAATTAAAGGTCATATTCAGCTCCCGGCGGTCGGGACGGGTATACCGGATGCACTCGGGAATGCTTGTGGAGGACATTTCGCCCACCGTCATCATGTCGTAACGGGAAAAGACTTCCCGATTCATCTCCTGTAAATACTCGTGTACCCTGGGTCCGTCGGTGTAAAACTTCCGTCCGTCCCCCGGGGGTACCGATCCATCGTCATCCGGAAAACGCGGATCCTTGGAGATCAGGTTGATCACATCCAGCCGGAATCCGTCCACGCCTTTGTCCAGCCACCAGCGCATCATCTCGTAGACTTCCCGGCGGACGGGGGGATGCTCCCAGTTCAGGTCCGCCTGGGTCACGTCAAAGAGGTGGAGATAGTATTCACCGGTGGATTCCTCTTTTTCCCAGGCGGATCCGCCGAATTTGGAGCGCCAGTTGGTGGGGGGGGTTCCGTCTTTCCCTTCTTTCCAGATGTAGAAGTCCCGGTAGGGGTTGTCTTTGGATTTCCGGGCTTCCCGGAACCAGGGATGATCAGTGGAAGTGTGGTTCACCACGATATCCAACATGATCTTCAATCCCCGTTCGTGGGCTTCTCGGAGGAGGTTCTCAAAATCCTCCATGGTCCCGTATTCCTCGTGGATCCGGTAGTAATCGCTGATATCATAACCGTTGTCCCGCTGCGGAGAGGCATAGATGGGGGTCAACCAGAGAACGTCCACCCCCAACTCCTTCAGGTAGTCCAGCTTTTCGATGATCCCGGGGAGATCCCCCGTCCCGTTTCCGGTGGTATCCTTGAAACTCTTGGGATAGATTTGATAGACCACCGCTTTTCTCCACCATTCCTTCATCTTATTCCTCCTTCTCCAGCAGCTCGCGGATTTCTTCCTTAATGACGGAAGAGCGGGTACCAAAGACGGCCTGCACCCCGTCGGCCACGCGCAGGACACCGGAGGCCCCCTCTTGTTTGAGGGCTGCCTCGTCCACCCGGTCGCGGTCCTTCACCCCGACGCGAAGCCGGGAAATGCAGGCGTCCAGTTTGGTGATGTTGCCCTTTCCGCCCAAAGCGGTCAGGATGCGGGCGGCCCGGCTGTCATCAGCTTTTTCGTCCGCCTTCCGGTGTCCGCCCTTGGTAATTCCCATCTTCTCCCGGGCTTCTTCCTTGGTGAACAAGCGGGTTTCCTCCCCTTCTTCTTCCCGCCCCGGCGTCTTCAAGTCCCGAGCCAGGATCAGGGTACGGAAGACGAAGTAATAGACGACTCCGAACACCAGACCCAGACCGATGGTCAGAATCCATGCGTTGGAAGGGTTGGGCAACACGTTAAAGAGAACGAAGTCGATCAAGCCCGATCCGCCGGCAAAGCCGGCTTTCATGCCGAGAAAATTGGCCAGACCGAAAGCCAGTCCCGTCAGCAGAGCATGAACTCCGTACAGGAGTGGAGCCACGAACAGGAAGGTGAACTCCAGAGGTTCGGTGATCCCGGTGAGGAAAGCCGTCACCGCGGCGGCGATCAACAGAGAGCGGGCTTTCGCCTTCCGGTCCTCACGGGCCACCCGGATCATCGCCAGCGCAGCCGCCGGCAACCCGAACATGACAGGGATGAACTTCCCGGCGATGTAAGTGCCTCCGGTGATGGCCACGGAAGGATCCCGCAGCTTGTCGATCACCTGGGCGATATAGACGTTCTGATCTCCGACCACCCGGGAGCCGTCCAATGTTTCGTAATGGGCTCCGATCTCCGTGAAGAGAAGGGGCGTGTTGTAGATGTGATGCAGGCCGAAGGGGATCAACAGTTTCTCGATCCCCCCGTACAGACCGACCACCAAGGGGTTGGTATGAGTGGCCACATACTGGCCGAGAGTCAGGATGGCCATCCCCACCGCAGGCCAGATGAAATAAAAGACAACGGCCACACCGATGGCAGCAAAGGAAGCGATGATCGGCACCAGACGCTCCCCGCTGAAGAGCGAGATCGCGTCGGGGAGTTCGGTTCGATGGAATTTGTTATACAGCCAGGCGGTCAGAAATCCGATCAGGATGCCGCCGAACACCCCGGTCTGCATCGTTTCGATCCCCAGCTCGTCCCCCATCATCTTTTCGTTCAATTTCAAACCGGTGATATCAATCAGGGCTCCGAGCACGGTATGCATGATGAAGAAGGCGATCAACGACGCAAACCCGGCCATCCCCGCTCCGGTCCAAGTGATGGCGATGGCGACGGCAAACAGAACCGGCAGGTTGTTGAAGACCGCCTGTCCGGCCCTCTGCATCAGCTCCCCGGCCGCCTGGAATCCGTCTCCGGCCAGGAACGGCAGAATCTGGTGGACATTGGGATTCAACAGCACCCCCCCCAGCCCCATCAGGATGGAGACCAGCGGCAGAATCAGCACGACGGCCATCATGGAACGGCCGACCCGCTGGAAGAAATCAAATGGAATTCTTCGGCTCTTCAGCACGGTCCTTCACGCTCCCGTTTCATTTTCAACGTTTCGTATCCCCGGTTTAAACCCGGGAAGTTCAAAATCTTGCATACTTGTATATACAAGTTGCCCTCCAAACAGAAAGCCCTTTCAAAAAGGGCTTCAGCTGTTCCGATCATACCTTTGATTCGTACCCGATGTCAATCCGTGACTCACTCCCCGCATGGAAAGTCACATGGGATGCAAAACAAACCCCGGCGTTCAACCGAAGCCGAACGCCGGGGCCGGGGGCTTGTTCACCGCTTGGAAACTTCGATCAGGGCACTCTTTCCTTTCCTGAGCTCCTTCTTCAACTCGAATTGAAGCCCCAGCTGGGGAAGGATTTTGCCCACATCTTCCGCGCCCGGCATGGAATAGTCGTTCCCGTCATAGAAAACGGGGATTCCGGGAAGCGACGGATAGTGCATGTCACCATAGGTGTAATAGTTTTCGATGTCCACACCCGAGGTTTCATTAAAACCAAAAGCGGCATCCAATACCTGGTACCGGTCGGTGGCGGGGCTGTCCGGATCGTTGTTCCAGTAGTGCACGCGCTGATGGGCATCCACTACGCCGAAGAACCCTTCCCCGGGATGGTTGCCGGTGTGGTTATCCGCTCCTTTGGCGTAACGTCCATCGTAATGCCAGACCAGCATTCCCGGATCGTAGGTGATGAAGCTGCTGCCCCGGCGCAAATGGGCCAGCCCCTTATCTGTTCCGTGATGGGTGCGCCATTCCACCAAGTAGTAACTGGGGAACATCTCCCCGCTGCCGTCGAAGTGTTTGAAACCCTCCAGCTGGAATTTGGGCTCTCCTTCGGCGTCGTCTTCAAACACGGTTTTTCCGTCGGCCTCCACCGCGATGTTATCGACATAGAAGCCGTCCATGGCCAAGCCGCCGTCCGTCACATAGTTGAACTGCAGTTGAATCTTTTTCCCGACAAAGTCGGAAAGGTCCAGCTCCTCCTTGATCCACTCGCCGCCGGTGGTATCGTCGTAGGCTTTGAGTTGGGTCTTCTCGCCGGTGGCGGTGTCGATTACATGAATGTAGAGATAGTCGTAGCCGGTCTCAATCTGGCGCCAGCTGTCAAAGCTCAACGCCGCTGAGTCGGCGCCCGTCAGATCGATCTCACCGGAAGTCATCTTGGTGTTGAGGTCATCCCCGTAATCGGAGAAGTAAGCGTGGTCCCCGTACTGGGGCTGGGTGGGGGGCTCTTTCTCCACATCCGGAAGGTTTACTTTCAACACCGTCCGTCGGGGATTGAGACTGCTGGCCTGGTTGAGGAAAACCTGTTGCTTGCCCTGAATGTCTTCGTAATCGACTTCAACGGGGGTGATCCATTTCCCGCCGAAGGTGGCCTGGAGATACATTTTGGACCACGGATCAAAACCGGTGGGTTCGGTCCCGAGGATCTTTCCGTTCCAGCTGCCGGCGGACATCAGCGACCAGGACCCGACCGGAGAGCCCAGCCCGGAGCGGATGGTGTCATACAGATCCGGGAGCCCGAGGTTGTGTCCGTATTCGTGGGCGAACACCCCCACCGCCCCGTCTTCCGGCTGGATCATGTAATCGTAGGCTTTCAGGGAGGTCCCCGGGATTTCCGTCGGCTGCTTCAATGTCCAGCGGTGGGACCAGATGGCGTCTTCTCCCAGTTCCCCTCCGCCGGCTTCTTCACCGATTCCGGAGTGAACCAGCATCAGGTTGTCCAGGAGGCCGTCCGGTTCCATGACGTTTCCGTCGCCGTCCAGGTCATAGGGATCCCGCTGGTCATATCTTTCTTCGTTCCCCTGGACCGCTTTTCCCACCTGTTCCAGGGTTTCGTGAACCAGTTCCCGGGGAGCTTTGTCGTTGTGGTACTGGTTATTCCCCCCATAATAAGCCGCGTCCTGTTCCGCTTGGATCCAGGGCGTGACGGTCCCGTCCACGGTCCAGGTGCCGCCGGACTGTTTCAGGTAATACTCCGCCATCGTCATCAGATCCAGCCCTTCGGGGGTGGTGTACCCTTTGGGGTTGAAGAGCATTTTTTCGTAGTGTTCCGGGCTGAAATCCTTGGTGTACAGGCTGCCTTCTTCCTGTTCAATCGAGTTGTGTTGATAATCGGGGAATTCAATCAGGGCCAGAACAATATTATCCTTATGAGCCCTGTTGTACATTCGATCGCTCCAGTTGCCTTTTCGGTTCGCTTTTTTGATATTCTTCGACTGAACGGATTTCAGGCCTTTTTCGGCCTTGCTTCCCCATTTGGTGGAGGTGTCGATCCCATGGGGGATCTTTCTCTTTTCCACGTACCGTTTGACGGCTTTCTCCACTTCTTCGGGAGTGGTCTCTTTATCGATTTCCCCCCTCTTCATCAGCGCTTTGGACAGTCTCTCCACATCCACTGTCCCCCAGTCAACGAAACGGTGTTCTTGCTCCTCGGCCTTCCCGTCGCCCACGGGAGCCGCCGAGGCGGCCGGCGCTCCGACGGCCCCCAGAATAAGGGCGGCCGACAACAAGCCGGTCAGCGTTTTCCCCATTTTCACGCATGGGCACCCCTTTCCCACCAAGATATGTAGTCCGAGGCGATCCGGGACCCGGAAAGGGAAACCCCCCTTCGCTCCGGGTGGTTCCCGCTTTTTCCTCTCCCTTTTGGATCGCCAGATAAGGATTCTACCTGGAAAGGTGAAACTCCTTTCCAAGCTTCACATTTTTTTCATTTCTTTTTATTTTCCAAAATTAGGTTTTCGCCGTTGAGGACACTGAAAAGCCCCGCTCCCGTGAACGGGAGCGGGGCTTTGGGGTGATCTTGTCAGCCGGCCGGGCTGACCACTTCTTTTTTGGGATAGGATTCCGACCTGGTTTTTTCATCCTTCTCGGGATAAACCTGAACTCCGTCGACCTTGACCAGCTTCCGAAACTCTTCCAGAAGCCGGCGGGTGATCGGTCCCGGCTTGGCGTCACCGATGGGGCGGCCGTCCACGTTGACCACAGCGATCACCTCGGCGGCAGTTCCGGTGAGGAAACATTCGTCCGCCACAAAAACATCGTGGCGGGTGAAGGGCTGCTCCTTCACCTCATAACCGAGCCGGTCACACAGGTCCATGATCGCACGGCGGGTGATTCCATCGAGGGCACCGACATATCCCGGGGGCGTGTAGAGCGTGCCCCGTTTCACAATGAAGACGTTGTCCCCGGAACCCTCAGCCACGTAACCATCGCTGTTCAGCATCAGGGCTTCCCCCACCCCGGCCCGGTTCGCTTCGATTTTGACCAGAATATTATTCAGATAGTTGAGAGATTTGATTTTCGGGTTGAGGGCATCCGGAACGTTCCGCCGGGTGGGAACCGTGACGATCTCGAGCCCCTTGTCGTACATCTCCTGCGGAAACAACTTTACCTGGTCCACGATGATGATGACCCGGGGATCAGAACATTTGGTGGGATCCAAACAGAGCTCTCCCACCCCTCGGGAAACCACCAGGCGGATGTAGGCGTTGGTCAGCCGGTTTTTCCGGACCGACTTCACCACCGCCTCCTCCAGTTCCTCGATGGAATAAGGAATTTCCAAAAGGATGGATCGGGCGGACTCATACAGTCTCTCCAGATGCTCCCGGAGACGGAAAACGTTCCCGTCATAGACCCGGATCCCTTCAAACACTCCGTCCCCGTACAGGAATCCGTGATCGAAAATGGAGACTGTGGCCTCGCTCTTCTTCACATATTTCCCATTCATGTACACCCAACGCTCTTCCATGGATCGCACCCCCGGATATTCAAAAATATTGGCTATAACGAAAACCCCTGCGCAGGCTGAACCAAAATCAGAACCTGCCGCCAGGGGCTTTTTTCCCCACGGTGTACGCCGGGGCCGGCGTTGATACCGCTCGGACCAGACCTTTGCCGATGCAAAGCGGAACCCTAGGTATCCTCCTGATCAAACCAATCATTCAAAATATTAAATTTAAAGATGATTATAGGTCCTTTAAAGACCGTTGTCAACCGGGCGCATGCCGTTGATTTTGTCGAAACTGTAACAGGGATAGGACCCCAAACGCCGTACGTGACATCCCCGGGATTCCACTTCCCCGACGGCCTTGTCGATGGCGCTCTCCTCCGCCCCCTGTTCGGCATCGATGAAAAAGTGGTACGTTCCCAGCTTTTTCTTCGTGGGCCGGGATTCGATCCGGGTGAGGTTCACCCCGAGGCGGGCAAAAGAGGCCAGCACCTGGTGCAGCGCTCCGGGAAAGTCGGAGGGAAGGGTGACCAAAAGGCTGCTCTTCATCCCCGCCGGATCCGCCAATGGGTGATCCCAGGCGTTTCCCACAGCGATGAAACGCGTGAAGTTGTTGGGGTAATCCTGGATGCCGGATTCGAGTATGGACAACCCGTAAAGAGCCCCTGCACTCCGGGGCCCGATCGCCACCCAGGCTTCTTCCGGATGGGCCGCCACATGACGTGCCGCTTCAGCGGTGCTGTCCACATAAGAGACCCGCGCTTCAGGCAAATGTTTCCTCAAATGGGATCGGCACTGGGCCACCGCCTGAGGGTGGGACACCACCCGTGTGAACCCGCGGAGCGGCCGTCCCGCATGGTTCGGATGAACCATCAGGTTTTGTGTGATGGGATAGACCAGTTCTCCGGTGATCCGGACGTCCACATGGTGCACCAACCAATCCAGGGTCAGGTTGACGGACCCTTCGATGGCATTCTCCACGGGAACCACTCCGAAGTTGAATTCTCCCCGGTCCACAGCTGTCAGCACATCCGGGATGGAGTCACAGGGTGTATTCTGGAAATGGGGTTCGGGAAACAAGGCTTGGGCCGCTTCATGAGTGAAGGTGCCCCGCGGTCCGAGATAGGCTGCCGGTTCGTTCATCGTCTCGCTCCTTTTAAATTTCCAATCAATGTACTACGATCATGTTTGTCTGTCAACCGGACACGAGCCCCTTCTTCGCCCGGTCGGAGCACCATGATTTCCGCCGGCACTCCCTCTTCTTCGAACACCCTCTCCATAAACTGCCGGACGGGTTCCGGATCCAAGGCGAAGGCCACCACCGTGGGGCCCGCACCGCTCAGTGCGGCACCGAGGGCCCCGTGTTCCACGGCCTCATTCAGCACCCGGTTCAGCCCCGGGACCAAGGGGGCGCGGAACGGCTGGTGGAATCGGTCCATCAAACCGACCCGGAACGCTTCCCAGTCCCGGGTGAGAAGAGCCGCTGTCAAAAGGTTGGCGCGGCTGCTGCCCAGGACGGCTTCCCGGTGACTCAGGGTATCAGGAAGCACCTCCCGGGCGCGGGCGGTGGCCAGGGGAACCCCGGGGATCGCCGCCACCAAATAAAACGGCGGAACGGGTGTCCGGACGGCGTAAGCTTTCTCTCCGTCCCAGGAAGAGATCACCACACCCCCGAACAGGGAGGCACCGACATTGTCGGGATGCCCCTCCCTCCTTACCGCCTGTTGAAATAAAGTCTGCCGGTCGAAAGGACGGCCCAAAAGGTGATTGGCCGCGACCAGACCCGCCACAATGGCAGCCGCGCTGCTTCCGAGTCCCCGCATCAACGGAATGTCGCTTTCCACTTCCAAATGTAGGGGCGGAAGGGATTTCATCGACAGGAGGCAGGTTTCTCTCATCACTTCCAGAATGAGATTGTCCCCGTCCTTCATGATGTTCTTCAAATCTTCTCCCCGGACGGTGACGGACAGGCGTTCCGACGGGGAAACCCGCAGCCTTAGGTTGCGGTCGACCGCCATCCCGATGGAGTCGAAACCGGACCCCAGGTTGGCGGTGCTTCCGGGCACTTTCACTTCAAAGGGTTGAAACGGATCCATGGTGAGCCTCCTTCCTTTCCCGGATCGCCTCTAACACCGCCTCCCGGTCGCAGGGAAGCACCTTGGGTTTGACCGGTACCGCTTCCATGGCGGTGGCGGGATCTTTCAGTCCGTTCCCCGTCAGGACGCAGACCACTTGAGCCTGATCCGGAATCCTGCCGGCACGCCGAAGCTGTTTCACTCCCGCCAACAAGGCGGCGGAAGCGGGCTCGGCGAAAATGCCCTCTTTCCGGGTCAAGTCCCGGTAAGCCTCCAGGATTTCTTCGTCGCTCACGCTGCCGATCATTCCTTTGGATTCTTCCGCCGCGGCCAACGCCGGTTTCCAACTGGCCGGATTTCCGATCCGGATCGCGGTGGCGATGGTCTCCGGTTGTTCCACCCGTTTCCCCCGGACGATCGCCGCCGCTCCTTCCGCCTCAAACCCGCACATCCGCGGAAGTTTCCGGCTGCGGCCGGCCTGCTGAAATTCCCTGAATCCCTTCCAGTAAGCGGTGATGTTCCCCGCATTGCCCACCGGGATGGCCAGAATGTCGGGGGCGTCACCCAACTGTTCGCACACTTCAAAGGCTGCCGTCTTCTGGCCTTCAATGCGGAAAGGGTTGACGGAATTGACCAAGGTGACGGGATGGGTTTCCGCCAAGTCCCGAACAATCTCCAGTGCCTGATCGAAGTTTCCGCGTACGGCCAGCACCTCCGCTCCATAGACCACCGCCTGTGAAAGTTTTCCCAGCGCGACATGGCCGTCGGGGATGACCACGATCGAGCGCATCCCCATGCGGGCGGCATAGGCTGCAGCGGATGCCGAGGTATTGCCCGTCGAGGCGCAGATGACCGCCTGGCTTCCGGCTTCCGCCGCCTTCGAGATCGCGAGGACCATCCCCCGGTCCTTGAAAGAACCGGTGGGATTGAATCCCTCCGCTTTGAAACGAAGATCGATTCCCCACTCTTCGGAGAGACGGTGTGCCCGGATGAGCGGGGTGTTTCCCTCGTGAAGGGTGAGGGCCGGCGTTTCTTTGGTCACCGGCAAAAACGAACGGTAGCGGGCAATCAGACCGTCTTGGCTCATCACTCTCCCCCTTCCACACGGTAATGGCTCATGATCCTGCGCACAGCCGGCAGCTCCTCCATCCGGAGCAACACTTCATCCAATCGGTCCCGGCTGGCTGTGTGGGTGACCAAGACGATTTCCGCTTCATCGCCACTACACCCCGGTTCCTGAAGCACCTTCTCGAGACTGACTCCCGCTTCGGCGAAGATCAGCGTCAGCTTGGCGAGCACCCCGGCTTCATCTTCCACCCGAAGGCGGAGAAAGTATTTGGCGAAAATTTCGTCAGCCCCTTTGACCCGCTTTTCACGGTAGGGAGCCACGATCGCCCGGCCGTTCCCGCCCAAACGCATGTTCTTCACGACGGTGACCAGGTCGGAGACGACGGCGGTGGCGGTCGGCATGGCCCCGGCACCGGGGCCGTAAAACATCGTCTCTCCCACCGCTTCCCCGTAAACGCAGACGGCATTGTACACCCCGTCCACGGCGGCGAGGGGGTGAGCCTGTGGAAGCAAAGCCGGTTCCACAACCACTTCCACCTTCTCCCCGTTCCGCGCGGCGATTCCCACCAACTTCAACACATAACCCAGTTGTGCTGCAAATCGAAGGTCCTCCGGTGTCACTCCGGAGATCCCCCGAACCGTCACTTCATCCAAAGACAAGTCCATATGAAACCCGAGAGTGGCCAAAATGGCCATTTTACGTGCGGCATCCATCCCTTCCACGTCGGAAGTGGGGTCCGATTCCGCGTATCCCAGTTCTTGCGCCCGGGCCAAGGCGCTTTGAAAGGGGGTTCCTTTGCGGGCCATCTCTGTCAGGATGTAATTCGTCGTTCCGTTGACGATTCCCACCATCTTGGTGATCCGGTCGGACGAAAATCCCTCCGCCAACGCCCGGAGAATGGGAATTCCGCCGGCAACGCTGGCTTCGTAAAATACGTCACAACCCTTTCGCGCGGCGACGGAGAGGAGCTCCGCTCCGTGAAGGGCCATCAGGTCCTTGTTGGCCGTCACCACGTGTTTGCCGTTTTCCAAGGCTTCCCGGAGATACGACCGTGTCGGTTCGATCCCCCCCATCACTTCCACGATCAGATCGATGCGGTCATTCTTCAGAATCTCTTCGGGCCGTTCCGTCAACAGTGAGGGATCCACGGCCACTTTCCGCTCCTTCTGCCTGTCCCGGACCAGGATTTTCTCGATGGAAACTCCCTGACCGGTCTGGTGACAGAGGTCGTTCTGATGGTCTTCGATCAGCCGGACCACTCCGGACCCAACGGTTCCGAGGCCCATCAATCCCACCCGGATCGGTTCTTCCGCCATTTTCTCCACCCCTCGGTCATGATGTCTCTTTATTCGCCCCTGGCGACCAAAGCCGCCCGGAGCACTCCATCCAACTCGTTCAGGCCGTCGATCAGGGACGTGATCTCTTCCGTGACCTGCCCCGTATCCAGGGACAGGGTGACGCTGGCCACCCCCTGCAATGGAATCGTCTGGTGAATGGTCAACACGTTCCCCTTCTTCTGTGCCAGGTAGGACAACAGCCCGGAGAGCACCCCCGACCGGTGCTCCAGGGTAAGGGTAACCGTGACGATCTTCTCCTTCATCAGGGCATTGAAGGGATAGACCCCGTCTTTGTACTTATAAAAAGAACTGCGGCTCATCCCGACCCGATCGACCGCATCCTGCACGGTCCGGGCTTCCCCGGAGGCGATCATGGACTTGGCCTTCACCGTTTTCAGGATCGCTTCCGGAAGCATATCGGAACGGATGAGAAAATAGGTTTCTTCCTCTCGGCTCATCCATCCGTCCTCCTGATAAAGACATATGTTTTTTTATAAAGGACATTATAAAGGGGGCAATCCCGCTTTGCAAGACTGAATTTTATTAAGTTTTTTTAAAGTGCTGCCATCGAATAGGGATCGGGATCCCTCCGTGCATTCGGGTTCGGTTTAATGTTAAGATCATTTTATGAAAAACCCGCCGGAGGAAAGGAGCGTTTGCATTGATTTCCGTGCTGTTCGTCTGTTTGGGCAACATCTGCCGTTCCCCGATGGCGGAAGCGGTGTTGCGACACCAATTGCGGGAAGAAGGGCTGGATGACCGGGTTCGGGTGGATTCCGCCGGTACCGGTGGTTGGCATGCCGGAGAACCCCCCCACCATGGAACCCGGTCCCTTTTGGCCGAACGCGGGATCTCCGACAAGGGCATCCGGGCCCGCCAGATTGAGAAGAAGGACCTGTCGGAATTCGACTACATCATCGTGATGGACGAGAGCAACTACCGGGATGTCAACCGGCTGGCCGAAGAAACGGGAGCCCGCGTCCACCGGCTGGTGGATTTCATTCCCGAATCCCGGTACAAGGAAGTTCCGGACCCTTATTACACCGGGGATTTTGAAGAAACCTACTCCCTGGTGGAGTCCGGTTGCCGGGGGATCATCCGCATGCTCCGGGAGCGGGAAGATCTCTGATGCTTCCCGCCTCTTTAAAGGAATCCGCGGAAGAAGCCCTTCGACAAAAAGCAGGGGATCCCGGCCCGATTCTCCACGCCCGCTCGGTCACCGGCGGGGACATCGGGGAGGCCTTCCGCCTGGAAACAAAGGAAAACCGGTACTTTTTCAAGTACCGGGACAAAGCACCGGCGGGACTTTTCACTGCTGAGCGCCAAGGCCTGGAAGCTCTCGCCCGGGGCGGCGGTCCGGTCCGCATTCCCACTGTGATCGACCACCGGGGTCCCGAACAAACCGGGGTCGGCTGGATCCTGATGAACTGGCTGGAGCCGGAAAATGCCTCTTCCGGCCCGGATCCGGCAGAAGCCTTGGGACAGGGCCTGGCCGCCATCCACTGCCTGTCCTCTTCGTCCTTCGGATGGGAATCGGACAATTTCATCGGACTTCTGCCCCAACGAAACACGCCTCACGGAAGCTGGACCGAGTTTTACCGGGAACAAAGACTTCGGCCCCAAATGGAAATCGCCCGGAAACAAAACCGGCTCCCTTCCCGTCGGGAACGGATGCTGACACGTCTGATGGACCGCCTGGACCGTTGGCTGGACATCCCGTCCATCCGACCCGCCCTGCTCCACGGGGACCTGTGGGGGGGCAACTGGATGATCGGACCCGGCGGCCTTCCCTGCCTGATCGATCCCGCGGTTTATTACGGACACGGCGAAGTCGATCTCGCCTTCTCCGAACTTTTCGGCGGATTTCCCACCCGCTTTTACGACGCCTACCGGGAAATTTGTCCGGCGCTTCCCGGATACGAAGACCGAAAGCCGCTTTACCAGCTCTATTACCTTCTGGTTCACCTGAACCTCTTCGGCGAGACCTACGGCTCTGAAGTGGACCGAGTGCTGATGCGTTACGCGGGATAGAAAAAACGCCGGCCTCCCGGGGAGGTCGGCGTTTTGGTATGGACTTTCTTCATCTGCCGCCGGAACCGGAAGCCGTCTTCAAAGCATTCCGGTTATCCAGGATCAGGCGCGCCCAAGTGTTTTGGGTTCCGACGATCTTTACCGCGTCGGCGATGACAAACCCATCGGCCCGGTTCGTCAGGACCACCTTCCCCTGATCCCCTTTTTGAAAAGGAAAGGTCCCCAAAGACACCCATTGACCGCCGCCGGTCTTCTGGTTGACGATCACCGTCTTTGATTGCCCTCCATGGTAGTAAACCGTATAAGGGGCGTTACTCGCCCGATCGGGGGCCGAGGCGTAATTCACGAAGATCTGATAATTTCCGGCTTGTTTCACCCGGAATGTCCAAGTGAAGATACCCGACCCGTCTCCGGCCGGATGGGTCTGATAATCCGGCCCGAAGTAACCATGAGCGTTGACGGACAGAGGCCACTCTCCCACCGTCTGTTTTCGCCCTTCGTCCAGCGCTCCTCCCTGAGCCTCCAGTTTCATCCGCTTGCGAAACTCCTCGATCACCCGCAACTCCTGTGCGTCCAGGGTTTCCAAATGACGGAATCCGATCATCACGAACAGGACCGTCCCCAAAAAGACGACGGGAAAAACCAGTTTCAACAAGCGTTTCACGGCATTCCCCCCTTTCCTGCCAACCCCTATAAGCGTTGTGATTTTATGTTCGTTTCGAGAAAAGGGGAAGCGTTTACCCAAAATAAGACTTTGCTGTCCTGCCCGGCGGAGAATCAGCCTGCAAGGGCGTTCAGGGGCAAAAGCTTCTCTGTGTTGCATCCGAAGGCGTTTTGCCCCTGCCCGCAGCAGGATGATTCGGAGCGGACAGTTCCTGCATCTCTGCAGGACAGCATAGCGAGACCGGGGAGCGAGCGACCCAGGCGAGACTTGTGCTCTGTGAGTGCATAGCGAGACCGGGGAGCGAGCGACCCAGGCGAGACTTGTGCTCTGTGAGTGCATAGCGAGACCGGGGAGCGAGCGACCCAGGCGAGACTTGTGCTCTGTGAGTGCATAGCGAGACCGGGGAGCGAGCGACCCAGGCGAGACTTGT
>NZ_QBKR01000018.1 GCF_003054245.1 Melghirimyces profundicolus | reverse complement strand
CGGTGGCCGGGCCACCTCCGGACCGAGCTTGAAACGCTCATTGACAGGGTCATGTCTGCGCTCTTCAGTTTTCAAGGAACGCTTTCGTCGCGGCTTCCCGCGACCGCCGCTCCCTCGCGGCGACAAGATCTATCTTATCAAAGGCATCCGATCTTGTCAACAGTTTTTTTGATTTCTTTTTCGTTCGCCCCGGACCCGCCAGGCCCTTCGGCGAGTGCCCGTCATTACGAGCACAATGATTAGTATAAGATCGTGGACGACAAAAGTCAACAAAATAGTTTCAGGAAATATTGTCCATTTTATACGCAGGATCAATACAAAACCCGACCGATTATAGGGTCGGCTCGCCCTTTTGGTGAAGAAACGAAAAAGAACAAATGAGTCCTGTCCCGTACAAGACCAGACCCGCATAAGCCGGGAGGAGATGAAAGAAATCCGTATACCCGATCGCGAAATGAACGCCGACCGTCCCGATGAAACCCGGTAATCCACCCAGCGCCAGAGCCCACCAGATCCATCGCTCCCCTTCCCTGAAACCCCACAGGGAGATAAGCATCACAGAGATACCCACAGCCAGGAGCGTCCCGCCAAATCCGGCCCGGTCGTGGGCGATCAAAGGGAGTAAACGATGATTGGAAGCCTGAAGGTCTTCCGCGGTGGTCTTCATAAACTCCAGGTCCGTTCTCACAAACACATCCGTCATGCCGATCAGGGAAATTACCGCCCCGGCAGCGCAAAAGGCCGCACCCAGACTGACAAAGGACAACTGTCCCCATAAGGAAAGGTGCCATGACCGGGTATTCCTCCAACCTGTGGAACGGTGAGGGCGATGGGAAGAAGGAGCGAACCGTTTCATCAACCAATACAATGGAAAAAGGGAGGCGGACAGCCAAATATGAAGCGGATCCGGGTAACCGTGCCCCAAAAAATAAAACAGACTGACAAAACCGATCAGAGCAGAAAGGGACAAAACCCTTTGCGGCCAATGATACCCCCGCCTCATACCGAAAAAAGACAACATCATATACAAAATCCCCAGGGAGAGAAGGGTTCCGGACAAAGTAATCCGGTCGTGGGCCATAAAAGGAAGGAGGCGATCATTGAGCATAATCAACTGTTCCCTGCTCATCCCGAGCCACTCTTCATCATAGGGCAACACCACCATTCCGGCAGCCACCCACCAGGCTGCAAGCGCGATCACCGTCAGCCCTGATCCCAGGAGAAAGGCGGTGGTTCTTCTCCGGGAGGAGCCGGGAACCACCTGTTTACCTTCCCCTGCTTTCCACTGCATGACCGCTTCATTGGTCCTCTTCACAAGGCCGGGACCTGCGTAAACCAGCCCGGCATTCACCTGTACCAGATCCGCCCCCGCTTCCAGCAGATGAATCGCGTCCATGGGCTCATGAACTCCGCCGGATGCGATGACAGGTTGGTCGGGAAGAAACTTCCGCAGACGTGTTAATGCAGACACCGCCCGTCGGGCATCTCCTTCCCTCCCCACCAGAAACTCATTGCTGCATGACCGGATGCCGTCGGACAACACCCAACCGTCCACAAGGCAAGAGATGTGCGGAAGAAGCTTCTCATTCCGCAGTAAGGGGGATTCCGGAGTCACGGAGAGTAACAGGGGTCTCTTTTGTCGATGACAGGCATCGGACAGCTTTTGCACGTGTTCCGTCCATTCTCTGTCACCGGAGTTTACCGGTTCCAAATCCTCGAGAACAAAAAAGGAGAGGTCATCGGCAAACCGTTCAATCAACGCCAATCTCTCCCGAAGGGCCTCCTCTTGTCCGGCTCCCGGCCGATGACCCAGTCGGATCGTCAGAGGCGTTTGCACCCCGCGCATCTCGGTCAGACGCCTTTGCAGAAAATCGGCTCCCCGGTTCACCCAAGGATGGTTCAGGGCAAGTGCCCGATGGCGGGGGTTCTTTTTCACAGTCCCCTTCACCGGTTCATCCGTCACCACACCCAAGTCCAGAAAGCCCGTCCCAAACAAAGCAAACGGCTCCGTTCCCTGGTGGTTGGGATCGACTTCTCCTGTAATACCCACAGGAGAAGGAAAAGTGATTCCCAGCCGGTTCACCCTTCCTTCTTCCGGCGGATCCATATGCCCCATCCAACGGATCAGATGCTTTCCGGCGGGCAAGCGATACAGCCCTCTCATGACCTTCAGTGTGAGTTCCCTGGAGTTTTCATCGGACAACCGAAACAACGCGGGTCGAAACAACGTATGATAAGACCAATCCGGCATGATTTGTCGCCCCCGTCTCCTTACTGGTTCCGCCATTCAAAATTTTATCCCCCTGTTTATACAAATGAAACCTTTTTTCGTCGCAAACTAAAAACCGGGAGATGGCCCCGGTTCATGGTTGATGGATCGTTGAGTTCCCGGTTGTCATTGTTTCCGGATTTAAGGATTGACAGAGCATGGTTTTCTCTTATTCGTATTTTTCACCGTTGATCTCAAAGCTGGTGGTGATTTGTGCATTCAGGGATTGGGAGACGGAACAGTATTTGTCCCGGGAGAGATCAACTGCCCTTCTCACTTTGTCTTCCGGCAGATCTCCTTCCAACCGGTAATGGATATGTACCTTGGTGAATCGGCGGGGATGTTCATCCGCCCGGTCACCTGAGACTTCCATGTCGAAGGATTCCACTGTCAATCGCATTTTTTCCAGGATATTGACGATATCGATTCCGGAACAGGCCCCCGCCGCTGACAGCAACAGTTCCGTCGGCCGAGGTCCCTTGTCCTCTCCACCCACCTCCCTTGCCGCATCGATGGTGATCCCGTGACCGGAAGGTGTACGGGCCTGAAACTGCATTTTCCCTTTCCATTGCACATCCGTTTTCATCCAGATCCCTCCTGTCACTTGCTAAAATACACGATCAGCGAGGATTCAATCAAGGCGGCCACGATCAGCATGACCGCCACCCCGCCGAATAGAACGGGAATTCGGGCAAAAAAAGTTCGCCAAGCGGATCTGTGCCGCTCGCCCAAGCCCGAAGGGGAGAGAAGAGCGGCCAAGCTGCGGACGACCAATGCCCCCAACCGAATCCCGTAAGCCGCCGCGAAAATCACCGCCGGCAACTCGAGCACGCCGTGGGGAAGGATCCGGGTTGCAAAAAGCGTCAAAGGACTGATTCCCGCTTGTTGGGAGACGCTCCCCAGCACCACCCCCACCAACAATCCGTTGAAGGTCAACCCCAGCAACGGATAGATGCCCAAAAAGATTCCGAGGAAGATCATGCTGACCGAGGCCAGGAGATTGTTAAAAAAGATCAGCCCGAAGGTGTTCCAAAGTCCGGGATTTTCCTGAATCGCTTCCGCTTTTTGCTCAAACTGATCCCAAACCCCCGCCTGTTTCATCCACTGGCCAATGAGATCGTGATAAAAGTAACCGACCAGGGTGAAGAAAACGAAAACCAAGGCGGCAAAGGTGATGTTTCTTTTTTCCGAACGGATCGCGTTCCAAAAACGGCCCAATGGCGGCGCACCCCTTTGAAGACTTATGAAAACCATTCTCATTCATAACCCTCGTCCACCGGAATACATTTAGTATGGGACAGGTGCCTGACCTCCCATACCGAAGCTGTCGGAGGTGACGGGATGAGATTTTTCGTTGTTTTATCGGGGAAACGGATCAGACGGGCCCTGATGGCCGTGGTGGCGATTTTTTTCGCCCTCGGCATCTTCTATGCCGAAAAGGAAAACATTCAGGTCTTTATGCCCCTTCAATCGGGCCCGGCGGCAGTTTACAGCGTGGACACGGACAAGAAGCAACTTGCACTGACCTTTGACATCAGTTGGGGCGAAGAGCGAACAGGGCCGATCCTGGACGTCCTGGAGCAGAAGAGCGTAAAAAAAGCCACGTTTTTCCTGTCTTCTCCCTGGGCGGAAACCCACCCCGACACGGTCAAGCGAATCAGCGACATGGGTTACGAGATCGGCAGCCACGGTCATCGCCACGACAATTACAGCACGTTGAGCGAAGATCAGGTTCGCACCCAGATCCGTAAAGCCCACCAGATCCTGAGTAAGTTGACCAAACAGGAGCCCAATCTGATCCGGTTCCCCAACGGCGACTTTGACAAACGGGTGTTGAAGATCGCGGACGATCTCGGTTACACCGCCATTCAGTGGGACACGGACTCCCTGGACTGGATGAACCCCGGTAAGGAAAAAATTATCAACCGGGTGGTGAGCCGGGCACATAAGGGGGACATTATCCTGATGCACGCCAGCGATTCCAGCAAACAGCTCCATGAAGCCTTGCCGGTCATCATCGATAAGTTGCGGAAAAAAGGGTACAAATTCGTTACCGTCTCCGAATTGATCGCCGGTTCGGAAGTGGAATTAAACCCTGTCGACTAAGAGCCGGACCTGGATGTCTGGCTTTTTTGTTTGGACGGTTCGGATGAACCGAGCAAGCGGTGAAGCTGCATGATTTGCCAAGCGTTACAGGCCAACAGAGTCAACACCATCAGCATGATCATCGGAAACGAACGTTGCTCAAGGGAAGGAATGGCTTCCAACACCGTGGCCGCCACCATGAAAAAAAGAGCGGGAATGAAGGCCGACGATTGGGTGGCTCTCGCCTTGAACCAGGCCACCACCACTCCCACAAAGAAAATGGTCAAGGGAAGAACCCAAGGGCCGGCCCCCACCTGCATTGTTCCGCTGTTTGCCCCTGAAACCATCCAGGTTTGAATCAGGATGACCAAGGTCAGCAACAACTGCATCCCTTGATAAACGGCAGGATTCCGAAGAAACCCTTTGGCCACCATATTAAAAACCATATACGCAAAGAAACCCATCTGGGCAACCGCTCCGAACATCACCCCGGCCCACAGTCGCCGTACGAGATCCAAACCCAGGGGGCCGAAAACCCCCTCCACCGCCAAGCCCGCCAAAGGAGCTGTCACGGTTCCCACTGCCAGGGTGGTCCAAAACAGGAAAAACAGTTTTCGGATCGTCATGGTCCAGCCTCTCTTTCGAAAAACCCTACAGAAGTATTGTGAAAAAGTGAGCCGCAGCATTTACCCGAAGCTGCTCCGGTTGCATTCAACAGAGCACAAGTCCCGCCTGGGTCGCTTCTCTCCCCGGTCTCGCTAATGTCCTTGAGGGAAGGTTGCACTGTCCGCTCCGAGTCTTCCTGCTGCGGGGAGGGGCAAACGCCTGTGGATGTAACACAGAGAAGCTTTTGCCCCTGAACGCCCTTGCTGGCTGATTCTCCGCCGGGCAGGACAGCAAAGTCGCTGGTTCGGGTAAACGCTCCCCTTCTTCTGCTGACAATATATCACAACGCTTTCAGGGCCTGATCCGGCAGGCCCATCCGACCCTTATTATACCGGTGAATCCGCGGAATTGAAATCGGGAAGGCGAACAGGAGGCAGCATAAAACCCATTCGGCCCGATCATATTAAAAAAGAAGATCTCACAGAAGGGCGGACCTTTTATGCGAACAAAACGGTGGCCCCGGTCGCTTTTGGCCTTATCCATGATTCTCCTTTTCTCGGTCTCCTGCAGCCCAAACCCGAAGCCGGAGAATCAACAACCGGATTATAATGAAACGAAACAGATGGTGACCGATGTTCTCCATACCAAGGAAGGAAAAAAGGCGCTTCAGGAAATTATGCGGGAACCCGAATTCAAAAAGGAAGTCGTCATTTCCCAACAGGAAATGGAACAAACCATCAGCAAGGCCGTCATGGATCCCCAGATGCAAAAACAACTGGAAAAAATGTTTGAAAACCCGAAGGTGGCCGCCAGCTTTGCCAAGGCCACCCAAAAGGAACAGAAAAAGTTGCTCAAACAAATGATGAAGGATCCGGAGTATCAAAAGTTGATGCTTGACATCATGAAAGATCCGGAGTTCACCAAGCAGATCCATCAGGTCTTGAAAAGCCGGGAAACCCGCCAACAGATCCAGAAAGTCATGGAAGATGCCCTGGAAAGTCCCACTTTTAAAATGAAGTTCATGAAACTGTTGAAAGAAGCGATGAAAACCAAGGAAAAAGGAAAGGGCCAACAACAAGGCGGCGGGGGAGGCGGACAGCAAAGCAACATGGGTGGCAGCATGTAATGGGTTTTTCCTTGGGCACAAGCCACCGGCACACCCGGCCGGTGGCTTACTTATTCCTCAAATCGAATCAGTGCATGATCCACCATTCCGGGCTTTTTATCCATCAAAGAAGCACCGGTTCCCACCGGTGCTTCGCTTATCATTCAAACCCGTTCCATGACCTTCCGGGCCAGATCCCGGTAAAGCTGCCCCGTGGAAGTTTCCGATCCGTACACGGAAGGAGAGAAATCCGGGTCGCCCGGGTTCCCGTTCTCCGGCGCACCGAGAGGAATCTGCACCAAAAGGTCGGTGTTCAGCTCATCCGCCAACTTTTCCCCGCCGCCACGACCGAAAACATAGTCTTTATTTCCGCAGGAAGCGCATTGGTAGTACGCCATGTTTTCAACCACACCCAAAATCCGGTGTTTTGTATGGAGCGCCATGGCACCGGCTCGTGCCGCAACAAAAGCAGCCGTGGCATGGGGAGTGGTCACGAGCAGTTCCCTGCTCCGGGGCAGCATTTGATGGACATCCAATGCCACGTCTCCGGTCCCCGGGGGAAGGTCCAGAATCACGTAATCCAACTCACCCCACTCCACTTCCTGAAAGAAATTGCGGAGCATTTTGCCCAACATCGGACCGCGCCAGATCACCGGAGCGTTCTCTTCCACAAAGAAGCCCATCGAAATGACTTTCACCCCGAACCGTTCCACCGGATAGATCGTCTTGTTCACAACAGCGGGCCGCTCGGTGATGCCCATCATATCCGGCACACTGAAACCATATATGTCGGCGTCGATCACTCCGACCCGCTTTCCTTCCCGGGCCAAGGCGACAGCCAGGTTGACGGTCACGGTCGATTTGCCGACGCCCCCTTTTCCGCTGGCCACCGAAATAAAAACGGTGTCCGAGTCTTCGGAAAGAAGGGACGGCTTTGGGTCTTCCTGCTGCAGGGGCGTACGCCCGCCCGCCCGCTTGGCACGAACCTTTTCCTGATGTTCTTTCCGGATCCGTTCGGCGAGAATCTCCTGTTCCTTTTTGGAAAGAACCTCGAAATCGAGATCCACTTCTTGGGCACCGGCTTGTTTCAGGGCCTTGGTCACTTCTTGCTTCAGCTTCTCCCGGTGGGGTGAATCTTCCGAAAAGAGCATGACGGTCAGTTGCACCCGGTCCCCGAAAATCCGGATATTTCGCGCGAGATTCAATTTAACCAGGTTGTTTTTCAACTCCGGCTCTTGCACCGACCGGAGGGCCTCCAATATTTGCTCAACGGTCATGTGTGTCCACACCTCTGTCCCTGTAGCGTTTCCATCGAGTCCGATTATAACATAATCAGTTCCGTTCCATCGTCCCCCCCTCTCCTGAATAGTAGCGAAGGATTCCGTGGTAGATGGCCGCAGCCAACTTTTTTTGGTAGGCTTCAGTGGCCAGCAGGCCCGCTTCCTGCGGGTTGGAAAGGAAGCCCACCTCCACGAGGGCGGCGGGGATGGGAGAGGCTTTCAATATGTAAACTTCCCCGCTGTGACGGGCTTGCCGGGTTGTATTTCCCAAATTACGGATCAATTCGGACTGAATGCTTTCGGCCAACTTCTTGTTGGCTTCCAGCGTGGGATAGTAAAAGGTCTGGGCACCAAACCACCGGGGCGAAGGAATGGCATTGAGATGAATGCTGATGAAAGCGTCCGCCCCGCTGTCCTTCACCATACGCGCCCTTCGAATTAAATCCTGCGCTTTTCGCCGTCGGGCTCCTTCGTCCGCCAGATCCCGGTCCTCCTCCCTTGTCATCAGCACCAAGGCACCGGACTCCTGAAGATAATCCCGCAGAAGCCATGCGATTTTCAACGTCACTTCTTTTTCATGCAACCCATCGGCACTTTGAGCTCCCCCGTCAGGACCCCCGTGTCCTGCATCCAGTACAATCACTTTGCCCGCCAAGGGCATGGTCCACGCGTTATGGCTGTTGTCGGGAATGCCGTAAATGGCCACGGCCCAGAGGAAAACCGCCATGAACCCCGAGAGGGACCAGATCCATTTTTTCCGGCCCCGGAACCATTCTTTCCATTGGGTATCCACTCGCCTTCCCCCTCTGTACTTGGTCTTGTACAAGTATATGGGACGAGTGGGGCCGTTATGTTCAAAGGAGCCGCCCTTTGCGTAGTCGGATTCCATAGTCCACTCCCTTCATGAACCACTGGGAGGTGACTTCTTCAAAAAAATACATAACGGATTGGATGGTCCATTCATCCATGCTGCGCAACAGATCAAGATCTTCCGCAATCCTTCCGATCAGCCGGCTCCCGTCAAGGCCGAAGACCCGCTGGCACCAATCCCGCCTTTCCTGTTCGGGACGACCCGGAGGGCATTCCATCTCCCCCTTGCGGCTGACTTCCATCCCGGAGACATAGGCTTCGAAAGCCATTCGGTAAACCGCCTCATCCACAGCCAAACGTTGCCGGGAAGGCAGGTTTTCCACCGCCGGTTCCAGTATGGTATCAATCATCTTCGAAAGTTTGCCCCATGGAAAACCGAATAAAGCCTCCTGCCTCAGTTTCTCCGCCCGGTTGAGGCGCCACGCTTCCAACCAAATGACTTTCGCCAACCCTGTCACCTCCCCGCCGAAAGTACCCATAGTGTTACCGGAGGAGCGGGGAGATAATAAGGAATGAAATTCCGGTTAAAAAAAACCCCCGCACTGGCGGGAGTGGGACCGTGCCTTCACCGTTTGGAGAATTGAGGGGCACGGCGGGCTTTTTTGAGCCCGTATTTTTTCCGTTCTTTCATCCGCGGGTCACGTGTCAGGAAACCGGCTTTCTTCAGGGCCGGTCGAAGTTCCGGGTCCACCTTGAGGAGTGCCCGGGCAATGCCGTGGCGAATGGCACCGGCCTGGCCGGTGAAGCCGCCTCCGTCGACATTGACAATGACGTCGTAACGGTTGACGGTATCGGTCAACACCAAGGGTTGTTTTACGATGGCCTTCAGGGTTTCCAGGCCGAAGTACTCATCCATGTCGCGGCCGTTGATGATCACACGGCCGTCACCGGGGATCAGGCGCACACGGGCGACGGACTCTTTGCGGCGACCGGTTCCACTGAATTGAACTTGTGCCAAAATCAGTTCCCTCCTTTACTTATCGACGTACTTCCCACTTCTGGGGTTGTTGTGCTTGATGGGGATGTTCCGGACCGGCGTACACTTTCAGCTTCTTCAACTGTTTGCGTCCCAGGCTGTTTTTGGGCAGCATGCCCTTGACGGCCAGTTCGATCAACCGTTGCGGGTTTTTCTCGCGCAGTTCACCGGCAGAGATCGATTTGAGGCCACCGGGATAACCGGAGTGGCGGTAATAGGTTTTATTGGTCGGCTTTTTACCGGTCAGATGAACTTTGGAAGCGTTAATGACGATCACGAAGTCACCGGTATCCACGTGAGGAGTGTATTCGGGCTTATGCTTTCCGCGGAGCAGAGTGGCCACTTCGGTAGCCAGACGGCCCAGCGGTTGATTGGCAGCGTCAACCACGAACCAGTTCCGATCCACTTGGTTCGGTTTGGCCATGAATGTGGTTCGCATCGTTTTCCCTCCTTATGTCACACAGGATCAAAAAATATATGGAGTATGGGCGTTGCCTGAACTTGCGTTTCTCACCAGAGTGCGCCGAACACTTGTTTTTCCACCGGGGCAAGATGGAAAAATACCAACGATCATACTACACCAACGGGAGAGGGAAGTCAAGATGGAAACTCTTTCTCTTCTGCTTCCCACGGGGTGTAGCCGACTTCCACCAAGACCAGCCCTTCCGGGGGAAAGGTCCGCCCCGCTGCAGACCGGTCTTTTGCCGATAGGATGCCGGGGAGATCATCCGGGGCAATCTTTTTTAAACCGACATCCACCAGGGTTCCGGCAATAATCCGCACCATATGGTAGAGGAATCCGTTCCCCACCACCTCGATGTGAAGTGCGTTCGACTCTTCTTCCAGGATGTCGCAACGGTACAAGGTGCGGACCCGATTCTCCACGGAGGCCCGGGCCGCCGACAGGGAAGTGAAGTCGTGGGTGCCCACCAGATGGCGGGCGGCTCTCTTCATCTGACCGGGATCCAGAGAACGGGGATAATGGGTACGGAACCTCCGCCGGAAAAGGTCAGGAATACGGCCCGTATCCAGGGTGTAGCGGTACCGCTTCCAGCAGGCGCTCTTCCGGGCATGAAATTTCGGGGGCACCCGTTCCACCTTTTGCACCTGCAGGTCCCGCGGAAGTGCGGCATTCATCACCCGATCCCATCGTTCTGTGGGAATCGGGACGGAGGTTTCAAAGTGGACAACCTGCCCCAATGCATGAACCCCTGCATCGGTTCTGCCCGCGCCGGTCACGGTCACGGATTCACCGGTCACCCGGGTCAGACATTCCTCCAGCATCCCCTGGACGGTCCTTTTATCCGGCTGACGCTGAAATCCGGAATAATCCGTTCCGTCGTAGGACACGGTCATTTTCAGTTTCCGCACAGTCACGCGGTCACCCCCTTCGGCACCCTTAATTGCGCAGCCACAAAAGACAACCCACCAGCAACAGCAAAACCGCGAGAAGGATTCCATCCGCCATCCTGTACCGAAGCTCCCGGATCCGGGTTCTCCCCTCCCCACCCCTGTATCCCCTGGCTTCCATCGCCAGGGCCAGTTCTTCCGCCCTGCGGAAAGCGGAGATGAAGAGAGGGATCAGAACGGGGATATAACTTTTGGCCCGGCGGTAAAGGCCGCCACTTTCAAAATCAGCTCCCCTCGCCCGTTGCGCCTTCATGATCTTTTCGGTCTCTTCCCAAAGTGTCGGAATAAACCGCAGTGCGATCGACATCATCAATGCCAACTCGTGAGCGGGAACACCGAGCCGGGTCAAGGGTGACAACAAACGTTCCAAGCCGTCTGTCAGCTCAATCGGAGAAGTCGTCAGGGTCAACATGGTCCCCATCAGGACCAGGATGAAGAACCGGAGCGAAGTCCATCCCGCCTGAACGATGCCGTTTTCATGGATGGAAACCGGCCCCCATTGCCAAAGCACGTCCCCACCCCGGGTCATCCACAGGTGAAGAAACGCCGTCAAACCGATGAGATACAGGACGGGTTTCAACCCCCGGAAGATTAAAGGCAACGGAATCTCCGACAAAAAGACAGCCGTCGCTGTCACGAGAACGAGAAGCATGTAACTGAGCACATTGTTTGCCAGAAAAACGGCCATCATAAAAAGGAACACAAAGACCAATTTGGACCGGGGATCCAACCGGTGCAGGACTGAGGTGCCCGGAACGTATTGTCCGAGAATGGGATTGGCCAGTCTGCTCATGGAGACTTCCCTTCTTCCCAACGGGCAACGATGGCTTCTTCCAGATCTTCCACGGTTAACAGACTTTCCGGAAGAGGCGGGTTCAGACGTTCGTTTAAACACCTCACCAACCGGACGGCCTCCGGTTCCTCCAACCCCCATTTCGCCAGCCGGTCTCCCATGGTAAACAGATCGGCGGGAAGACCTTCCATCACTTTCCTGCCGCGATGAAGAATATACAGGCGATCGGCGTAGCGAGCGGCCTCTTCCATGCTGTGGGAGACCAGGATGACCGTCATGGCCCGCTTCCGGCGCAACCAAGCGATCCGGTCCAGCAGCTGGCGGCGACCGACGGGATCCAATCCCGCGGTCGGTTCATCCAGCACGAGAATATCCGGCTCCATGGCCAGGACACCGGCCACCGCCGCCCGGCGCATTTGTCCCCCGCTGAGGTGGAAAGGGGAACGGGAAGCCAGTTCACGAGGGAGACCCACCCATTCCATCGCCCTTTCCACCCGACGATTGGCTTCCAAGGCGGATAACCCCAAGTTCAACGGCCCGAAGGCGATATCCTTGGCCACCGTCTCTTCAAACAGTTGGTGTTCCGGATACTGGAACACGACACCCACCTTTCCCCGCAGGCGGGATGAATCACGGGTATCCGGACCGATTTCAATGTTCCCGATCCGAAGCCACCCGCGGGAAGGTTTAAGGAGTCCGGCGATATGCTGAATGAGAGTGGATTTCCCGGAGCCGGTCGCCCCGATGATGGCGGCAAACGAACCGGAGGGGATCCGGAGATCCACCCCGGTTAAGGCCCTTTGTTCAAAGGGAGTCCCTTCCATATAGACATGCGTCAATTTCTGGATAACAATGTCCATATTGTTTCCACCAGCTCCTCCGTCCCGACGATATCTTGTCGAACGGGGAGTCCCCTCTCCCGCAGACGATTTTTCAGCTCCACGGCCAACGGTACTTCGAGGGACCATCGGCAGACCTCTTCCGACTGCAGGAACAGTTCACGCGGCGATCCTTGCCATTGAATTTTTCCGTTTTCGAGAATCAACACCCGTTCCGCACAGAAGGCTTCCCGCACGGAATGGGTGATGTGGATCACGGTCGTGCCGGTGCGGTGAAGTTCTTCCATCGCTTGAAGGACCTCTTTCCTTCCCGCTGGATCCAGCATGGAAGTGGCTTCGTCAAACACCACCACCTCGGGCCTCATGGCGAGGACTCCGGCGATGGCCAGTCTTTGCTTTTGACCGCCCGACAGATGGTGGGGAGAAGACGCCTCCAGTCCGTTCAAACCGACGCGATCCAGGACTTCCCTGATCCTCTCCAGCATTTCCTTCCGGGGAATGCCCGCATTTTCCATTCCGAAAGCCACGTCGTCTTTCACCGTCGTGCCGACAATTTGATTGTCCGGGTTCTGAAAAACCATTCCCACTTTCCTGCGTACGGCGGGAAGGGTTTTCCCGTCACGGGTGTCAAGACCGTCCACGACGATGCATCCCTCCGACGGGATCAGGAGGCCGTTCAGCAACTTGGCGAGGGTGGACTTCCCGGAGCCGTTGGGTCCCATCACCGCCAGGTGTTCACCCCGGTGCACCGTCAGGCGGATTCCGCGCAGGGACCAGTCGGACTTTCCTTCCCGGGGGAGCTCATACCGGAATCCCACCCCGTCCAATTGTATGATCGGTTCCATCCCATCCACCTCATGAAGGGCTTGCCGCCGGTCTCAGCAAGCTCGCCGGTATTTCATAGGTATGGGACAACCATCTGTCCATAAAGAAAAAGGGCAGATTTCAGGACCGGAACGATCCTGCCCTCTCCCTTTGATCCACAGAAAGTGATTACACCAGTTCCAGGTAGACCATTTCCGCCGAATCGCCGCGGCGAGGCCCGATCTTGATGATCCGGGTGTATCCGCCATTGCGGTCCTCATAGCGGGGCCCCACCTCGTCAAACAGCTTCTTCACGGCATCCACGTTTTCGTGGTTGACGTTGTCCCCTTCCCGTTCCGTGCGGGAACGGTTGGTACGAACGAAGGCGGCAGCTTGACGGCGGGCATGAAGGTCGCCGCGTTTCGCCAAGGTGATCATTTTCTCCGCAATGGCCCGAACCTCTTTCGCCTTGGAGGCGGTCGTCTCGATCCGTTCGTTGATGATCAGATCGGTCACGAGGTCCCGTAACAGGGCTTTCCGTGCTGCTTTATCCCGACCCAGTTTGGAGTGTGCCATGAATTTCCCCTCCCTCGTTTAAAAGATTGCCCAATCAGTCATCGCTGCGCAGGGAGAGTCCCAGTTCACCCAGTTTCTCCTGCACTTCTTCCAGCGATTTTCGCCCCAGGTTGCGGACCTTCATCATGTCTTCTTCCGTCTTTTGGGTCAGTTCCTGGACGGTGTTGATGCCGGCCCTTTTGAGGCAATTATAGGAACGGACGGACAGATCCAGCTCTTCGATGGTCATTTCCATCACTTTTTCTTTCTTGTCTTCTTCTTTTTCCACCATGATTTCGGCATCTTTGGCTTCTTCGTTGAGACCGACGAAGAGCATCAGGTGTTCCGTCATAATCTTGGCTCCGAGGCTGACAGCTTCATCGGGACGGAGGCTTCCGTCCGTCCAGACTTCCAGGGTCAATTTATCGTAGTTGGTCACTTGGCCAACCCGGGTGTTCTCCACCTGGTAGTTGACACGATCAATGGGAGTGTAGATCGAGTCGATCGGGATCACCCCGATGGTCTGTTCCTCCCGTTTATTGCCTTCCGCCGGCACATATCCCCGACCGCGGTTGGCGGTCATCCTCAGATGCAGGCGACCATCGTCGGCAAGGGTGGCAATGTGAAGCTCAGGGTTGAGAATCTCCACATCGGAGTCGGCCCGGATGTCGCCGGCCTTCACTTCACCGCCGCCTTCCACATCAATCTCCAACACTTTCTCTTCATCGGAATGGATTTTAAGAGACAAGTGTTTGAGATTCAGGATGATTTCAGTCACATCCTCCACCACACCAGGGATGGTGGAAAACTCGTGCAGAACTCCGTCAATCTGGACGGAAGTCACAGCCGCGCCGGGAAGAGAGGACAGCAAGATGCGCCGGAGCGAGTTTCCAAGGGTGGTGCCGTATCCGCGTTCCAAGGGTTCCACGACAAATTTCCCGTATTTGCCGTCATCGCTGAGCTCCACGGTTTCAATTTTCGGCTTCTCGATTTCAATCATACGGTTTCGAAACCCTCCTTAAGAACGTCGCCTTCCGGGTGACATTTGTCCGATCTTGGTGAATATCTATGCTTGGCCCGGGAAATAGGGATCGCTCGGCATACGATCAAGCCATGATTTGTCCAGTACCATTATACACATAGTTCTACCAGTATAAACCAATGTCCAACCCGGAATCAACCTGCGTCACACATCAGACACGGCGACGCTTCGGCGGACGGCACCCGTTGTGCGGAATCGGGGTGACGTCTTTGATCAGGTTGACTTCCAACCCGGCCGCCTGGAGGGAACGGATTGCCGCTTCGCGGCCCGCACCCGGTCCTTTCACCATGACTTCCACGCTCTTCATGCCGTGTTCCATCGCCTGTTTGGCGGCGGATTCTGCGGCCATCTGAGCGGCGAAGGGAGTGCTCTTGCGGGAACCTTTGAATCCAAGGGTACCGGAGCTGGCCCAGGAAATGGTGTTCCCACGCTTATCGGTGATGGTCACAATCGTATTGTTGAAAGTGGAACGGATGTGCACCGTACCCGTTTCGACGTTCTTACGTGCGCGACGCTTGACGCGCTGAGTGGTCGTACGTTTTTTCGCAGCCATTCTTCTCCCTCCTTACTTTCCTTATTTCTTCTTGTTGGCGACGGTTCGCCGGGGACCTTTGCGGGTCCGGGCGTTCGTCTTGCTGCGCTGACCGCGGACCGGCAGGCCGCGACGATGGCGAATGCCGCGGTAGGAGCCGATTTCGATCAAACGCTTGATGTTGAGGGCGGTTTCGCGACGCAGATCCCCTTCGACCGTCAGGTTTCTGTCGATGTAACCGCGCAGCTTCGCAATTTCTTCTTCGGTCAGGTCGCGGACCCGGGTGTCCGGATTGATCCCGGTTTCTTTCAGGATCATCTTCGAACGGGAGCGCCCGATCCCGAAGATATAGGTCAACGCCACTTCCACGCGCTTGTCGCGGGGAAGGTCAATTCCCGAAATACGAGCCAATGTTGGGCACCTCCTGTCTGGTTATCCTTGTTTTTGCTTGTGTTTGGGGTTCTCGCAAATCACCATCACGGTTCCTTTACGGCGAATGACTTTGCATTTTTCGCAGATCGGTTTCACCGAAGGACGTACTTTCATCTCGTATCCCTCCTGTTCCCACTCGGTGTCAGTTCTCCGGTCCGGGGTCCGGATCCTTCGTATAAACGGTGCGACATCCGAGCGGACTGTTCCGGGGCTGTTACTTGTAGCGGTAGGTGATCCGGCCGCGGCTCAAGTCGTACGGGGAGAGCTGAACCGTCACTCGGTCCCCCGGCAGGATCCGGATGAAGTGCATGCGAATCTTACCGGAAACATGGGCAAGGACTTTGTGACCATTTTCCAGTTCCACTCGGAACATCGCGTTGGGCAAAGGTTCGATGACCGTCCCTTCCACTTCGATCACATCTTCTTTGGCCATTGACTCACTCTCCTTTTTTCCGCTCCTGTTGAAGCAGGTATTGGTTCAAGGCGTAGCGTATTTTGGCATTGCTGACCCGTCCGTCCTCTTTCAAAGACTCCGCTACTTCACGGGCGATGTAGTTGGTGGGTTGAATATGCTTGACGTTTTTCTTCTTCGCGTGGCCAACTTTCCGCTTATCCCCGTCCACCAACAGGACAAAGTGCGGTTCAACCACGTCGATCACGATCGCATATCTCCCCGCCTCACGACCCCTCAACACCCGAACCACCTGTCCGGGACAGGGCCGCCTTTCGGGATCCGTCAAATCCATCACCCTTCACCTTTACGCTGTGGTCAATATTTCATGGCCGTCTTCTGTGATCGCGATGGTGTGTTCAAAATGCGCACACAGGGATCCGTCCTGCGTGACGACGGTCCAGTTATCCGCCAATGTTCGAACAAAACGTTTGCCCGCATTCACCATCGGCTCAACGGCCAGGGTCATTCCGGGTTTGAGACGCGGGCCTTTACCCGGAGGCCCGAAGTTGGGGACGCTGGGTTCCTCATGGAGGTCCTGCCCCACTCCGTGTCCGACGTATTCCCGGACGATGGAAAATCCGGCCTCTTCGGCGTGGGTCTGGATCGCATGGGAAAGGTCCCCGATCCGGTTTCCGGGCTTCGCCTGGGCGAGGCCCTTAAAGAGGGCTTCCTCCGTCACCTTCAACAGCCGGCGGGCTTCCCCGGAAACTTCCCCGACCGGATAGGTCCATGCGGAGTCCCCGTGGTATCCGTCATGGAGAGCGCCGATGTCGACGCTGATGATGTCCCCTTCCCGAAGGACGCGATCCCCCGGAATGCCGTGGACCAGTTCTTCGTTCACGGAAGTGCAGATGCTGCCTTTGAAGCCGTTGTATCCTTTAAAGGAAGGAGTGGCCCCTTGTTTGCGAATGAACGATTCGGCCAGCCGGTCCAGTTCTCCGGTCGTGACTCCGGGCCGGATCGCCTCTTTGATCAACTGGTGCGTCTCATAGACGATCCGGCCTGCTGTTCGCATACGTTCCAGCTCTTTCGACGACTTCAGGATGATCATTGGGTCGCTCCTCTGAGAACCTGGAGGATCGCTTCGGTCACCTTTCCGATCGGTTGCTCCCCGTCAATCCTGCGAAGGTTCCCTTTCTCCCGGTAGTAGTTCACCAGCTCCCGGGTGTTCTCCAGGTTCACTTCCAACCGCTTCGCCACGGTCTCTTCCTTATCGTCGTCCCGCTGATAGAGGGAGCCGCCGCAACGGGTGCAGACACCTTCCTCTTTCGGGGGATCAAACACCACATGATAAGTGGCACCGCATTGGCTGCAGATCCTGCGGCCGGTCAGACGCTTCAGAAGTTCGGCCTCGCCCACTTCGATATACAAGACGTGATCGAGGGCCCTCCCCATCTCATCCAACGTTTCATCCAACGCTTCCGCTTGGGGAACGGTCCGGGGAAAACCGTCCAGCAAAAATCCCTCGGCACAATCATCTTTGCCCAACCGTTCCCTGACAATACCGATGGTGACGCGATCCGGAACCAATTGACCTTCATCCATGAACTTCTTGGCTTCCAAACCCAGAGGGGTCCCCTCTTTGACCGCTGCGCGGAACATGTCACCCGTGGAGATGTGCGGGATGCGGAACGCCTCGGTGATCCGGTCAGCCTGGGTGCCTTTCCCGGCACCGGGCAATCCCATCAGCACAATATTCAAGCCTCATCCCTCCCGGTGGTTCGGTTCGCGAGCCCTGGCGGTCCGTTCCATCCGGCACCGATGGTTCAGTCGTTCTCAATCGTCCCGCAAGCTCGTGCGATAAGAGTCGGGTCCGGTGTAAGGACGATCCCCGGAAAATCTCCGGGGTCCCGATCACTTGATAAACCCTTTGTAGTGCCGCTTGATAAGTTGGCTCTCGATGTTTTTCATCGTTTCCAGCGCCACCCCGACAACGATCAGGAGTGACGTCCCGCCGATCTGAACCGATTGCGGCAGTCCGGCGATCGTGGTGAAGAAGACCGGCAGAATGGAGACCGCTGCCAGGAACAGCGCCCCGGCCAGAGTGATCCGGTTCATGATCTTCGTCAGGTAAATGGAGGTGTTTTTTCCGGGACGGATGCCGGGAATGTAACCTCCGTTTTTCTTCATTTGATCCGCCAGCTGCACCGGGTTGATCTGCACAAAAGTGTAGAAGTAGGTAAACCCGATGATCAGAAAGACATAGATCACCATGCCCAACGGGGCATTGTAACTGAAGTTGGCGATGATCCAGTCGGCCACCGCGTTCCCCCTCCAGAAGCTGGCGACCGTCGGGGGGAAGATCAGAAGTGACAGGGCGAAGATCACGGGAATCACCCCTGCGGCGTTCACCTTCATCGGGATGTGGGTGGATTGCCCGCCGTACATCTTCCGTCCCACTACGCGTTTGGCGTATTGGACGGGGATCTTGCGCACCCCTTGCTGGATGAAGATGACGCCCGCCACGATCAGGACCAGTACCAGCACGATGATCAGAAGTTTCACGATGTGAAGGAAGATCTGGTCACCGGCATTGGCGAACTGGCTTTCGTAGATCTGGCTCGCGGCCGGCGGGATGCCGGCGATGATCCCGGCAAAGATCAAAATGGAGATCCCGTTGCCGATCCCTTTGTCGGTGATCTGTTCCCCCAACCACATCAGGAACGCGGTTCCGGCGGTCAGAGTGAGTGAAATCAAGGCGTAGGTGGCAAAGCTCGGATCGTTGATGAACCCGCCGAATCCGGCACCGGCCCGTTCAAAACCGATGGTGAGACCGATTGACTGGATGAGCGCCAGCACAATCGTTCCGTAACGGGTCACCTTGGCCAGTTTGCGCCGCCCCACTTCCCCCTCTTTGGCCCATTGGGCAAACTTGGGGATCACATCCATCGTCAACAGCTGCACGATAATCGATGCCGTAATGTATGGCATGATACCCATGGCAAAGATGGAGAAGTTGAGAAGAGCACCGCCCGAAAAGGTGTTGATCAGCCCGAACACCCCGCTGCCGGTCTGCTCGGCCAATGCTTTCAACGCCTCATTGTTGGTGTTGGGGACGGGAATGTAACTGCCGATCCGGAAAACCACCAGCATCGCCAGGGTGAAGAGAATCCGGCGCCGGAGATCCTCCACTTTGAAAATGTTGCTCACGGTTTGAAACATCAGAGCACCTCCGTCGTGCCTCCGGCATTCTCGATTTTTTCTTGTGCACTCTTCGAGAACTTATGGGCCTTTACGGTCAGTTTCACGTTCAGTTCTCCGTTGGCCAGCACTTTCAAACCGTCTTTCAGATTCTTCACCACACCGGTTTCTTTCAAGAGATCCGGGGTCACCACGGTCCCCTCTTCAAACCGGTTCAGGGTGTCGAGGTTTACCACCGCGTACTCTTTGCGGGTCGGGTTGGTGAACCCCCGTTTCGGCAGACGCCGGTAGATCGGGTTTTGCCCCCCTTCAAAACCGGGACGCACACCGCCGCCGGAACGGGCTTTCTGACCTTTATGCCCGCGGCCGGCGGTTTTTCCCTGTCCTGCTGCGATTCCGCGGCCCACGCGTTTCCTTTCTTTGCGGGAGCCTTTGGACGGTTTCAGCTCGTGAAGTTTCACCCTTCGCACCTCCTCTGTCGTCTCTTGTGGTTATCAGGCGTTCCTTACTCTTGTACTTCTTTCACGTCGACCAGGTGCTTCACCTTGTTGATCATCCCGCGGATGGCCGGGGAGTCATTTTGGATGACGGTCTGTTCCCGTTTTTTGAGCCCCAGGGTTCGAAGGGTGACCCGTTGGGATTCGGGACGGCCGATCATACTCCGTTTGAGGGTGATAGCCAGTTTGTTCGCCATGATCATCCCTCCTTATCCCAGTAACTCTTCAACCGATTTTCCGCGCAGCTTGGCCACATCCTCCGGCCGCTTCATGTTCTCGATCCCGTTGAGGGTGGCCCGGACCATGTTGATCGGATTGTTGGAACCCGTGGACTTCGTCAGGATGTCGCCGACACCCGCCACGGTCAGCACGTCACGGACAGCACCGCCGGCAATCACACCGGTACCTTTGGAGGCCGGTTTCATCAGCACGCGTCCGGCACCGTAGCGGCCGATGATTTCGTGGGGGATGGTGGTTCCCGAAAGCGGGACCGTGATCATGTTTTTCTTGGCCACTTCCATACCTTTGCGGATGGCCTCCGGCACCTCGGCCGCCTTGCCGATCCCGGCGCCCACTTTGCCTTTACCGTCGCCGACCACCACCAGCGCGCTGAAGCTGAAGCGTCGACCGCCTTTCACCACTTTGGCCACACGGTTGATGCTGACAACTTTTTCGAGCAGTTCGTCTTTCGCCTGATCGCCCCTCATCGTTCTACCTCCTTTGCTCAAAAGTCGAGACCTCCTTCGCGGGCACCCTCCGCCAAGGCTTTGACCCGTCCGTGGTAGATGTAACCGCCCCGGTCAAAGACCACTTTTTTGATGCCTTTTTCACTCGCCCGTTTGGCGATCAGCTCACCCACTTTGCGGGCCGCTTCCACGTTGCCGCCATAGATGCCGCTCTCTTTCAGTTCAGCATCCAGGGTGGAGGCGGAAGCCAAGGTGTGGCCGTTGATGTCGTCGATTACTTGAGCATAAATGTTTTTGGAGGAACGGAACACGTTCAGACGGGGCCGCTCCGCGGTGCCCATGATTTTCTTGCGCACCCGGAAATGGCGCCGTTTCCGGCTTTTGTTCCGATCAGCCTTCTGGATCATGCCGCTTTCACTCCTTTCTGGTCAGCGTTACTTCCCGGTCTTCCCTTCCTTGCGGCGGATACGCTCATCAGCGTATTTAATCCCTTTCCCTTTATAGGGTTCGGGCTCCCGGACCGAGCGGATGTTGGCGGCCTGGGCGCCGACAAGTTCTTTGTCAATCCCTTTCACGACCACCTGGGTTTGGCTGGGTACCTCCAGCTCGACCCCTTGCAGAGGTTCCACTTCCACCGGATGGGAGTACCCCACGTTCAATACCACTTTGTTGCCTTTCTTTTGGGCACGATAGCCCACCCCGTTCAATTCCAGGGTTTTGGTGTAACCGTTGGTGACACCTTCGATCATGTTGGCCAAGAGGCTCCGGATCGTGCCGTGCAACGCACGGTGTTTGCGGTGGTCGCTCGGACGTTCCACGATCACTTGGTTGTCTTCCACTTTGACATTAATATCCGGGTGCAGCGTACGGGTCAGCGTTCCCTTCGGTCCTTTCACGCTCACTTCCGTACCGTTCAGTTTCACTTCCACCCCGTTGGGGATGGTGATCGGCTTACGACCGACACGGGACATTTGGTTCACCTCCATCCGTATCCGAATTTTTACCAGATGTACGCCAGAACTTCGCCGCCGACATTGGCTTGGCGGGCTTCTTTATCGGTCATGACCCCTTTGGAGGTCGACAACACGGCTATCCCGAGGCCGCGGAGCACTCGCGGAACTTCGTCGCTCTTGGCGTACACGCGCAGACCGGGCTTGCTGATCCGTTTCAGCCCGGTGATCACCCGTTCGTTGTTGGGGCCGTATTTCAAGAAGATCCGTAAAATCCCCTGCTTGCCGTCCTCAATATATTCAGCGTCGCGAATGAACCCTTCCCGCTTCAGGATTTCCGCAATCTCCCGCTTCAGTTTGGATGCGGGTACCTCCAGGCTCTCGTGGCGAACCAGGTTCGCGTTACGGATCCGGGTCAGCATGTCAGCAATCGGGTCAGTCATCACCATGCTCTATCCCTCCTTCCACTTTCGATTACCAGCTCGCTTTTTTCACACCGGGAATCTGCCCTTTATAAGCCAATTCGCGGAAACAGATCCGACAGAGACGAAACTTCCGGATCACGGAGTGCGGACGCCCGCAACGCTCGCAACGGGTGTAAGATCGCACCTGGTACTTCGGGTTGCGTTTCGCCTTTGCGATCATCGATTTTTTGGCCAACGGATTCCCTCCTTTGCATCAGTTTGTCGGTGTCTCATGATCCGTTCCTTTATTTGCGGAAAGGCATTCCCATCTGGGTCAGCAGTTCACGGGCTTCTTCATCGTTATCGGCCGTGGTGACGATCACGATGTCCATTCCGCGCACTTTATCCACTTTGTCATACTCGATTTCGGGAAAGACGAGCTGTTCCTTCAGCCCCAAAGTGTAGTTCCCCCGTCCGTCGAAGGCTTTCGGGGAAACGCCGCGGAAGTCCCGGACACGGGGCAGGGCCACATTGATCAGTTTGTCGAGGAAATCATACATCCGCTGTCCGCGGAGGGTGACTTTGGCCCCGATGGGCATCCCTTCCCGGAGTTTGAAACCGGCAATGGATTTTTTGGCCCGTGTGACCACCGGTTTTTGGCCGGAGATCCGGGTCAGATCTTCCACTGCGGCATCCAGGGCTTTCGGGTTTTGAACCGCTTCACCGACTCCCATGTTGATGACGACCTTTTCGATTTTCGGCACCTGCATGGGCGACTTGTATTCGAACTTCTTCATCAGGGCCGGACCGATTTCCTTTTGGTACCGTTCTTTCAGGCGAGGTACTGCCATCGTTTCCATCCTCCTTTCCGCTCAAGATCAGTCGATCACTTCTCCGGATTTTTTTGCGTAGCGGACTTTCTGCTTTTTGCCGCCTTTGCCTTCCGTGAATTTGTAACCCACCCGTGTGGGTTCTTTGGTCTTCGGATCCTCCAACATCAGGTTGGAGATGTGGATGGGGGCCTCCTGTTCGACGATCCCCCCCTGCGGGTTGTCCTGAGAGGGACGGGTGTGCTTTTTCACCATGTTGACGCCTTCCACCAGTGCACGCTGCTCCTCCGGGAACACCTTCAGAACGCGCCCCTTGGTGTAAACCATCTTGCCGTTTTTGTCACGGGTGGGAGCGTCCTTTCCCCGCATGACGATCACGGTGTCACCTTTTTTCACGTGCAGCTTGTTCGGACGTTTGGCCATGTTGGCACCTCCTTCAACCGGTCATTTACGCAAGTCATCAGCCGGGGATCAGAGTACTTCCGGAGCCAGCGAAATGATTTTCATGAAGTCGCGTTCCCTGAGCTCCCGGGCAACCGGGCCGAAAATACGGGTTCCCCGCGGGCTCTTGTCATCCCGGATCACCACGGCGGCGTTTTCGTCAAACCGGATGTAGGAGCCGTCCTTGCGGCGGGTGTTCCGCTTCGTGCGAACCACCACGCACTTGACCACATCCCCCTTCTTGACAACGCCCCCGGGTGTAGCTTGTTTCACCGTAGCCACGATCACATCGCCGATCCCGGCCGATTTGCGCTTGGAGCCGCCCAAGACTTTGATGCACATCAGTTCTTTCGCGCCGGAGTTATCCGCAGCGCGCAGACGGGTTTGCGGCTGAATCATCGGTTTCCCTCCTTCCGCCAGTCAGTACTGGGTTAAACGATCACGGCTTCTTCCACGATTTCGACCAAGCGCCACCGTTTGTCTTTGGACAACGGGCGGGTTTCCATGATCCGGACTACATCGCCTTTCTTGGCTTTGTTTTCCTCATCGTGGGCTTTGAATTTTTTGCTGTATTTCACACGCTTGCCGTACAGGGGATCCTTTTTGTAAGTCTCCACCGCGACAACGATCGTTTTGTCCATCTTGTCGCTGACGACCCTGCCTGTGCGAACCTTGCGGCGGTTGCGTTCTTCGCTCATGCCTTTTTCCTCCTTTCGATTCCGAGTTCGCGCTCGCGCATCACTGTCTTGCAGCGGGCGATGTCTTTGCGAACCTGCCGGATCCGGGCGGGATTGTCCAACTGCCCGGTCGCGGCTTGGAACCGGAGGTTGAACAGCTCTTCCTTCAGCGAAGCCAGCTTCTGTTCGATCTCGGCGGTGGTCATTTCAACCAGCTCTTTAGCTTTCATTCGTACCACCCGCTTCATCTCGAATTACGAATTTGGTCTTGATCGGAAGTTTCATGGCAGCCAGGCGCATGGCTTCGCGGGCCACGTGTTCCGGGACACCCGCCAGTTCAAACATGATCTTTCCGGGCTTCACGACGGCCACCCACTTTTCGGGAGACCCTTTCCCACTACCCATCCGCACCTCCAAAGGCTTCTGGGTGATCGGTTTGTCCGGAAAAATCTTGATCCATACTTTACCGCCACGCTTGATATAACGGGTCATCGCGATCCGGGCCGCTTCGATCTGCCGGTTGGTGATCCAGGAAGGTTCCAACGCCTGCAGACCGTATTCGCCGAAGGTCACTTCCGTTCCGCCCTTGGCCCGGCCTTTCATCCGACCGCGATGTTCTTTACGAAACTTCGTGCGTTTCGGCATTAACATCGTCACTTACCTCCTTCCGCGTCTCCCTTTTTCTTGGAGGGGAGCACCTCACCGCGGTAAATCCACACTTTCACTCCAATCCGTCCGTAGGTCGTGTGGGCTTCCGCGACACCGTAATCAATGTCTGCACGCAGGGTGTGCAGCGGGACCGTGCCTTCGTTGTAGCCTTCGGTCCGGGCGATGTCGGCACCGCCCAAACGGCCGCTCACCTGCGTCCGAACCCCTTTGGCGCCGGCGCGCAGCGTCCGCTGAATGGTCTGTTTCATCGCGCGGCGGAAAGAAACCCGACGCTCCAGTTGTTGCGCGATGTTCTCCGCCACCAGACGGGCATCCAGTTCAGGAGTTTTGATTTCGTTGATATTGATGTGCACTTTCTTTCCGGTCAGTTTGGTCAATTCCTTGCGCAGGGCTTCCACTTCGGATCCGCCTTTGCCGATCACCATCCCCGGCTTGGCGGTGTTGATGGTCAAGTTGACGCGGTTGGCCGCCCGCTCGATTTCCACGCTGGAGACGGCCGCGTCTTTCAGGCGCTTGGCCAGAAATTCACGGATCTCGATGTCTTCGTGCAGCATGTCGGCATAATCCTTGCCGCCGTACCATTTGGACTCCCAGTCACGGATGACGCCGACCCTGAGCCCTACCGGGTTCACTTTTTGACCCAAACTCTATCCCTCCTTATTTTTCAGATACAACCACCGTAATATGGCTGGTGCGCTTGTTGATGCGGCTGGCGCGCCCCATGGCGCGGGGGCGGAACCGTTTCATCGTCGGCCCTTCGTCCACCGTCGCCTTTTCCACCACCAGGTTTTGCGGATCCATATCATAATTGTGTTCCGCATTGGCCACCGCCGAACGGAGCACTTTCTCGATAATCGGCGACGCGGCCCGGGGGGTGAACCGCAGGATGGCCAGCGCTTCCTCCACGGATTTGCCGCGGATCAGATCGATGACCAGACGCGCCTTGCGGGGCGCGATTCGGACATAGCGCGCTACAGCTTTGGCTTTGGGTTTCGTCGCTTCCATCACCTGACCTCCTCTCTGGCTGACCTGTCAGAAATCCGTCCGTTTACCGTTTCCGGGTCTTCTTGTCGTCACCGGCATGCCCTCTGAAGGTCCGGGTGGTCACGAATTCGCCCAGTTTGTGGCCCACCATGTCTTCGGTGATATAGACCGGGACATGCTTGCGGCCGTCGTGAACCGCAATGGTATGACCCACGAATTCGGGGAAAATCGTAGAACGGCGAGACCACGTTTTAATGACCTTCTTGCTGTTCTTCTCGTTCAGTTCCCGTACCTTTTTCATCAGATGGTCGTCTGCGAAAGGTCCTTTTTTCAGGCTGCGACCCATGCATCAAACCCCCTTTCGGTCAATGGCCTTGTATCGGGTCCGTCACTTCTTGTTGCGACGACGGCGCACAATGTACTTATCCGACGGTTTGTTTTTCTTCCGGGTCTTGTATCCGATGGTCGGTTTGCCCCAAGGCGTAACCGGGGAAACGCGTCCGATCGGGGCACGGCCTTCACCGCCGCCGTGGGGGTGGTCAGCCGGGTTCATGACGGAACCGCGGACCGTCGGCCGCTTCCCTTTCCAACGGGACCGACCGGCTTTCCCGATGTTGATCAGCTCATGGTCCAGATTGCCAACCTGACCGATGGTGGCGCGGCACTCACGATGCACCATGCGGGTTTCCCCGGAGGCAAGACGGATGATCGCATACTTCCCTTCTTTACCCAGGAGTTGTGCCTGAGTGCCCGCGGAACGGACCATTTGCCCGCCGGCACCCGGTTTCAATTCGATATTGTGAATCACGGTGCCCACGGGGATCTGAGCCAGCGGCAGTGCGTTCCCCACCTTGATGTCGGCATCGGGTCCGGACTGGATCGTGTCGCCCACCTTCAGGCCTTTGGGGTGCAGGATATAGCGCTTCTCCCCGTCCGCATAATGGATCAGGGCGATATTGGCGGAGCGGTTCGGATCGTATTCCACCGTGGCAACTTTGCCGGGAACGCCGTCTTTGTTCCGCTTGAAATCAATGATCCGGTATTTACGCTTATGACCCCCGCCCTGATGCCGGGTGGTGATCCGGCCCTGGTTGTTCCTTCCCGCTTTTTTGACCAAGTTGGTGGTCAGGGATTTCTCCGGCTTGTCGGTGGTGATTTCGTCGAAAGTGGAGACCGTCATTTGCCGGCGGCCGGGGGAGGTCGGTTTAAAGTGTTTGATACCCATGGTTTGATTCCCTCCTTTTCCGTTGGGTTATCAGGCTTCAAAGAGTTCGATGCTCTTGCTGTCGTCCGTCAGTTTGACAATGGCCTTTTTGCGATCCGAAGTACGGCCCGCGTAACGGCCGAAACGCTTCGGTTTCCCTTTGACCCGCATGGTGTTGACCTGGGCCACTTTGACGCCGAAGATTTTTTCAACGGCATTTTTGATCTCCGTCTTGTTGGCCTTCAAGTCCACTTCAAAGACGTACTTGTTCTCTTCCATGAGGTCGGTGGATTTCTCCGTCACCACCGGGCGCCGGATGATATCGCGGGGGTCTTTCATTTCCCGAGCACCTCCTCTACGCGAGACACCGCATCCCGGGTGATGATCAATTTATCATGGTTCAGCACGTCCAGGACATTCAGACCCTGGGCATCGATAAATTTCACACCGGGGATGTTCCGCGCGGAAAGAGCCACATTTTCGTCGAACTCGCCACCAACGACCAGCGCTTTCCGATCGGCGTTCAGGTTGGAAAGAACCCTCACCATTTCTTTGGTTTTCGGCTGGTCCAGAGTCAGTTTGTCGAGCACGATCAGTTCGTTGGCTTTCACTTTGGCACTGAGCGCGGAGCGCATCGCCAGGCGGCGCACTTTTTTCGGCAATTTGTAGGCATAGCTGCGGGGCGTGGGACCGAACGCCACACCGCCACCAACCCAGATCGGGGAACGGATGCTTCCGTGGCGGGCACGACCCGTCCCTTTTTGTTTCCAGGGCTTCCGTCCACCGCCCCGGACGGCAGCACGGTTCTTCACGGCATGGGTCCCGCGGCGAAGCGATGCCTGTTGCATCACGACCGCGTCATGCAGAACCGTTTCGTTGGGTTCAATTCCGAATACGGAATCGGATAATTCCAACTCGCCCACCGGGCTGCCGTTTTGGTCCAGTACGTTCACTTTCGGCATGTCGTCTCCTCCTTCCCGTCAACAGTTATTGCGCGGCTTTCACCGCGGATTTGATGACAACATAGCTGTTTTTCGGACCCGGGATGGAACCTTTGATCAAGATCAGGTTCTTCTCAGGATCCACTTTGACGATTTCCAGGTTCTGAACCGTCACTTTTTCGCCGCCCATGCGTCCCGGGAGGGTCTGGCCCTTGAACACGCGCATCGGGTCGATGGCACCCAAGGAACCGGGTCCGCGATGGTAGCGGGAACCGTGGCTCATCGGACCGCGGGCTTGGTTATGCCGTTTGATCGCGCCGGCAAAACCTTTCCCTTTCGACGTGGCGGTGACATCCACCTTTTCCCCTTCACTGAACAGGTCCGCTTTCAAAACTTGCCCCAGTTCATACTCGGCCGGGTTCATGCCGCGGACCTCACGGATGAACTTCTTGGGAGTGGTTCCCGCTTTTTTGGCGTGGCCCGTCTCCGGACGGTTGGCCCGGTGCTCTTTCTTGTCACCGTATCCGAGCTGCACGGATTCATAGCCGTCGGTTTCCACTTCTTTTTTCTGAAGCACAGAGCACGGACCGGCCTCGATGACCGTTACGGGGATGGAGGTACCATCTTCAGTGAATACCTGGGTCATCCCCAGCTTTTTACCGAGAATCCCTTTCACGTCGCACACCTCCTGACGGCTGGTTTGCTTTTGATTCAAAGTTTGATTTCAATGTCAACGCCGGACGGCAAGTCGAGTCGCATCAGCGCATCCACGGTTTGCGGCGTGGGATTGACGATGTCGATCAGCCGCTTGTGGGTCCGCATCTCGAACTGCTCCCGCGAATCCTTGTATTTGTGAACCGCACGAAGAATCGTGTACACAGACCGCTCCGTCGGCAGCGGGATCGGTCCGGATACATCCGCGCCCGTACGGTTCGCCGTATCGACGATTTTTTCCGCAGATTGATCCAATACACGGTGATCGTACGCCTTCAAGCGAATGCGAATCTTTTGCTTTGCCATGCATGCCCCTCCTTTTCGCTCATTTTTTAAATGAACTTGCTCCGCGGAAATTTCCCCACACACCCCATGGCAAAGGGGCCGGGTGTGTCGGCAACCTTCCACATCATCGCCGTTCAAAACCAACATTCCCTATTATACGGAAATGACCGGGCCAATGCAAGGAAAAGCGGGACCTGCCCCTTGTTTTTTCAAGGTCCGGTCCCTTCTCCCTTCCCATCTATACCGGCCTGACTGCCATTCTAACCAAGGATTTCTCCAGGAACAACATATTTTTATAGATTCATCCAGGCTTCATGGTCCGGGTAAACGCTTCCCCTTTTCTCGCAGCGAACTTAAATCACAACGCTTTTAGCTTTATCATGTTGATTTCCGTCCCACCTCCTCCATCCATTCCCCGGGCCGCATCTTTCCCCCTTCCACAATGATGACGGTCATGCCGGCATCGGTGCCGGATTCATGGTCTTCTCCTTCCTCCCAGAAGGCGGCTTGGCCGGCCCGGATGGGCACCTTGCCGTCGGCTTCGGTCCGGACCCACCCCTCTCCTCCGACGACGAGGAACAGCTGGGGTCCCGCCGCCGGGTGACAGCCCAGCACCGATCCCGGATCCAGGTGCAGGCAACCGATCTGGGTGAATCCGTCCCTGCGGAGGACCGGTGTGATCCGGACCCCGTGACTCTGGAACTTGCGGATGATTTTCCCCTTTTCCCGGTCAAAACGGAACAGCCGCACCCTCTCTCCTCCCCAACGGCCTGGTTGGCCGGGTTTATCCTATCAGAAGGTCTCTCTTCAAAACAGTCTGCCTTTTTTGAGCAGCGAATGATAAAATGGAAATAAAAGAGATCATTTCCTGCAATGCAAACCGCCGGGGCGAATTCCGGCGCTTTTTTAAACCTTCGGAGGAGTCCAAAAGAGATTGATTCCGATCAGGAGAAATCGTATCCTGAGGAAGAAAAGGAGGACCCCTATGAACGCGACAAAATTTTTTTTGATCATCGCCCTCACCGCTGTCACGGTCGGTGCCTCCGCAGGGGTGGCGTTGGGAGTGTACCAGTACATGCAGGAAAAGGACGGGGGAAAGGAGGCAACAGCCTCTCCCAACCCCGATGAGGGAAATAAAACGAAGGAGACCGGTGAAGACACGGGCCCCTCTGACACACAAGCTCCGCCTCTGCGGGGAGAAGACGGGCAAATCACCGCGGAAGCGGCCGCCCGCATCGCCCGGGAACAAGCCGGTGGCACCATCCAAAAAATCGAACTGGAGGAACAGGGAAAAAAATCGGTATTCAAGGTGGAGATACGGCTGGAGAACGATAAGAAAGCCAAACTGGAAATCAACGCCCGCACCGGCGAGATCGTGTTTGCCGAACTGGACGATTGAACCCCGGCACAAAACCCCCGGCCTCCATCAGGCCGGGGGTTTCTCACCACTCGAGGGGTCAGGCGACCGGTTCTTCCGACAGCCGGGCCTGAATCGCCCGAATCACTTTTTCTGTTTCGGGGACGCTTCCTGCGGCCACCGGGCTTCCATCGACCAGGACGGCAGTCGATGTGAATCCCTTCATCCAGTTCCGTCCCAGACGCACCGGGGAGAGTCCCGCCCGGCGACCGGCCTGCCACATCAGAGCGGTGTAGGAAAAGAGGTTGCGGGGATCCACCGCATCCACCCGGACCCGGTCTCCGAATCGGTCCCGGATGGCCCGGTAAAGGGTGCCCATCTCCTCCATAATCCGCCTCCGCTGGGGAAAGACACAGCCCTGATCCGACCACCGGCTGGCATCCCCTTCGATCCGGCCGCAACATCCCGAAGAAGACATCTGCATGTCGGCCTCCCGGACCAACAGAACATGGACCGGTTTCATTCTGTCCCCTCCTCCCTCATTCCTCCATTTGCTCCATTTTACCACGCATGCGAAGGGTTACGCTTCCGACTCCAATCCCCGAACGCTCTCCTTCCCCCGACTGAAAATCACGAACGCCTCCAGGATCAGCCAGATTTCAAAAATGAAGAGAATGGAACCGAGAATCAACAGCAAATACTGCCCGCTGGAAAAATAAGATACGAGGTTCAGGAACATGGCCCAGGAAGTCATGGTCAACAGGAAAATCATCGGGAACAGGGTGTAGACCATGTTCCGGGAGAGGCGCCAGAGCCAAATGGAGAGGACCAGCAAGGTCAACCCGCCCACCAGCTGATTGGTGGTTCCAAAAAGGGGCCAGATCAGGTAGCCGCCTTTTCCGTTTTCCTGGGAAAAGATCAAGAAGAAGCTGACCGCCATTCCCGACAGGGCGGCCACGTGTTTGTTGGTGAACGCCTTCACTCCGTAAGATTCGCCCAGCTCACTGATGATGTAACGCATCAGGCGGATCGACGTGTCCAAGGAGGTGGCGGCGAAACTGATCACGATCACGGCGACGAAAATCTCTGCGATCCCTTTGGGAATCCCCAGACCGGATGCAAACAGGGCGGCCCCGCTGACAAAAGCACTCAGCGCCCCGTCTCCCGCCTGGGCAAAGGTGGCGTAGTGGGCTTTCCACTCTCCGAGGTTGGAAAAAGCCGCCACACAGGCAATGATGGACAACAGCGCCAGCGTTCCTTCCCCGATGGCACCGAAGTAACCGATGTACCGGGCATCGGTCTCCTTATCCAGCTGTTTCGATGTCGTGCCCGAGCCGATCAACCCGTGGAATCCGGATATCGCTCCGCAGGCGATGGTGATAAACAGCACCGGAAACCAGGGAGGCGATCCCTCGGGAATGTCCGGATTGACCGCCGGTGCCACCACTTCCGGATTCATGATAAACATCCCGATATACAGGATGAACAACCCGAGGAAGAGCTGGTGAGAGTTAATGTAATCCCGGGGTTGCAACAGAGTCCAGACCGGGAGGATGGAGGCGATGTAGCCGTACACCATCAGGATGATGATCCAGAAGATGAAGGGATTGATCGCCATTCCCCCGATGGACCATCCGGTCACATCGACCGGAACATAATACCCCACCACCACAAAGGCGTACATCACGATGAGAGCGGCGATCGATGGAAACAGGATCCCCTTTTTCCATCGGTACACCATGTAACCGACGGCGACGGCCAGAGGAATTTCGATAAAGATCGGCAGCACACTACCCGGAAAATGGATGAAGAGGTTTGCGATCGCCCAGGCAAACACCGCATTCACCATAATGATCAGAAACAGGATGATCAGGAGGAACAGTGTCTTGGCCCGGGGACCGATGATCTGGTGGGTCAACGTCCCGATTGATTTTCCCTTGTGGCGGTTGGCCACGACAATCGATCCGAAATCATGCACCCCCGCGATGAAAACAGTCCCCAGAATCACCCACAAAAGAGCTGGCAGCCACCCCCAGAATACGGCGATGGCCGGCCCCAGGATGGGAGCCGCTCCCGCGACGGAGGAAAAATGGTGTCCCCACAACACATGTTTGTTGGCAGGCACATAATCCACCCCGTCGTTGTACCGGTGTGCCGGTGTCACATAATCCGGATCCAGACGATACACTTTCTCCGCGATGAACTTGGAATAAAAACGATAGCCGAGGAAGAAGGCCACAAACCCCAACAATGCCAACAAAACAGCGTTCACCCAAACTCCCCCTCGAAAAAGATACAGGAATGATTTGATTTTTCAATTTCTATTCGGGAAACAAAGGTGAAACTCCTCTTCCTCTTCTCTTGCGGCAGCGAAACCTTCTCCCTTTAATCAAATGATAAAAGCCGGCCCGAAGACCGGCTTTTCCTTTTTTACCATGTTTATCGGACCGGTTCCTTGTAGCCGCTCCGGCTCAACCGGACCACCTTCAGACCGGATCGCATGTCCGAGGCCAGAATTTCGTTCCGGTGCAAAAAGACCCCCCAGACCATCGCCCGGTCCGGCACATAGGAAGCGACTTCCACGGGGTTTTTCCGGTCGGAAATGTCGACAACCCGGACACCGTCGGAATAGTGGGAGAGGTAGAGGAGGTTTCCCTGCACTTTGGGGTCGTGCACGGTGTAAGTGCCCGGGGCCCGTTCTCCTTCTTTGATCTGACGGACGGAGTTTTCCGAACGGTAATCGCTGATCAGACGGGGGGTCTTTTTGTCGGAAATGTCGTAGATCCGGACATAGCCCCATCCCCGTTCAAATTTGGGATCGGCCGGATCCGGCTCAAAGACTTCCCGGGAATGGCCATTAAAAAAAGGACCCCCTCACAGGGAGTCCTTTCTTTGCGATCGGGAATTATTCGTTGATCGCGGTGACGGCACCGGCGCCGACGGTACGGCCGCCTTCCCGGATGGCAAAGCGGGTGCCGTCTTCAATGGCGATCGGGGCGATCAGTTCCACTTCCATTTCGACGTTGTCTCCGGGCATCACCATTTCGGTGCCTTCCGGCAATTGAATGACGCCGGTCACGTCGGTGGTGCGGAAGTAGAATTGGGGACGGTATCCGTTGAAGAAGGGGGTGTGACGACCGCCTTCTTCTTTGCTCAGGATGTAGACCTGGGCTTTAAATTTGGTGTGCGGTTTCACCGTGCCGGGCTTGGCCAACACTTGACCGCGCTGGATGTCTTCGCGGTTGACACCGCGCAAGAGAGCCCCGATGTTGTCACCGGCTTCCGCTTCGTCCATCATCTTGCGGAACATTTCCACCCCGGTAACAACGGTTTTGCGGGTTTCTTCTTTGATCCCGATGATTTCCACTTCATCGGAGACCTTGATGACACCGCGTTCCACACGACCGGTGGCCACGGTACCCCGACCGGTGATGGTGAAAACGTCCTCGATCGGCATCAGGAAAGGCTTATCTTTATCCCGTTCCGGGGTGGGGACGTATTCGTCCACGCTCCGCATCAGTTCGAGGATTTTTTCACCCCACTCGCTGCTCGGGTCCTCCAGGGCTTTCAGAGCGGAACCGGCCACCACCGGAATGTCGTCCCCGGGGAAATCGTACTCGGAAAGCAGCTCGCGGACTTCCATTTCCACCAGTTCCAAGAGCTCTTCGTCGTCCACCATATCCACTTTGTTCAGGAATACGACGATGCTCGGCACGCCGACCTGACGGGAGAGCAAGATGTGCTCACGGGTTTGCGGCATCGGACCGTCAGCGGCGGACACGACCAGGATGGCACCGTCCATTTGAGCCGCACCGGTGATCATGTTCTTCACGTAGTCGGCGTGGCCCGGGCAGTCCACGTGGGCATAGTGGCGGTTTTCGGTTTCATATTCCACGTGGGCGGTGGAGATGGTGATCCCCCGCTCTTTTTCTTCCGGGGCTTTGTCGATTTGGTCATAAGCCATCGCGGTAGACCCGCCGGTTTTCGCCAGGATCGTGGTGATCGCGGCGGTCAGAGTGGTTTTGCCGTGGTCCACGTGACCGATGGTACCAATGTTCACGTGCGGTTTGGTACGTTCGAACTTTTCTTTGGCCATGACTCGAAATCCTCCTTTGGATCTTTCGATTTAAGGTTGATGTATAAGGGAGAAAGCTGCGGAGCGGGCCAACCGCCCGCGCAACCTTCTTCACCGGGATAGGGTCCAGGGATCACTCGCCGGAGTTTTTGGCGATGATCTCATCAGCGATGGACTTGGGCACTTCTTCGTAGTGGTCGAAGTGCATGGTGTACTGCCCGCGGCCTTGAGTCCGGGAACGCAGGTTGGTGGCGTAACCGAACATCTCGGCCAAGGGGACCATCGCACGGATCACCTGGGCACCGCCTCGGCTCTCCATCCCTTCCACGCGTCCGCGGCGGGAGTTGACATCACCCATAATGTCCCCCATGTATTCTTCGGGAACGGTGACCTCGACCTTCATGATGGGCTCGAGAAGCACCGGGGAACACTTGGCTTTGGCGGCTTTGACCGCCATGGACCCCGCGATCTTGAAGGCCATCTCCGAAGAGTCCACATCGTGGTAGGATCCATCGTACAGAGTGGCCCGGACGTCCACCATCGGATAACCGGCCAGCACCCCGTTTTGAAGGGCTTCCTCCACGCCGGCCTGAACCGCCGGGATGTACTCTTTCGGGACGACCCCGCCGACAATCTTGTTGACGAACTCGAAACCGCTGCCTTCTTCCATGGGTTCGAATTCAATCCAGACGTGACCGTATTGACCGCGTCCGCCGGATTGCCGGATAAACTTCCCTTCGACCTTCGCCGAACTGCGGATCGTTTCGCGGTAAGCCACCTGCGGGTTCCCCACGTTGGCCTCCACTTTGAATTCCCGCTTCAGTCGGTCAACGATGACATCCAGGTGCAGCTCGCCCATGCCGGAAATGATGGTCTGCCCGGTCTCTTCGTTGGTTTCCGTCCGGAAGGTCGGATCTTCCTCGGCCAGTTTGGCGAGGGCGACCGCCATTTTGTCCTGATCGCTCTTGCTCTTCGGCTCGATGGCGACCGAGATCACCGGCTCAGGGAAGATCATGGATTCCAGGATGATGGGGTGTTTCGGATCGCACAGGGTATCCCCGGTGCCGGTGTCCTTCAGGCCGACGGCGGCGGCGATGTCCCCGGCGTAAACCGTCTTGATCTCTTCACGGGAATTGGCGTGCATCTGCAGGATCCGTCCCACCCGCTCACGTTTGTCCTTGGTGGAGTTCAGCACGTAGGAACCGGAATCCAGCGTACCCGAGTAGACCCGGAAGAAGGTCAATTTCCCCACATAGGGATCGGTCATGATCTTGAAGGCCAGAGCGGAGAAGGGTTCGTTGTCGTCGGACTTCCGCTCGGCTTCGCTGCCGTCGGGCAGTTCCCCCTGGATCGGAGGAACGTCCAGCGGGGAAGGCATGTAGTCGACGACGGCGTCCAACATCAGCTGAACTCCTTTGTTCTTGTAGGAAGAGCCGCACAGCACGGGAATGATCTCCACGTTGCAGACGCCTTTGCGAAGCGCCTTCTTCAACTCGTCTTCGGAGATTTCTTCCCCTTCCAAGTACTTCATCATCAGCTCTTCATCCAACTCGGAGATCGCTTCGATCATCTTGGTACGGTATTCTTCCGCCTGTTCCTTGTATTCATCCGGAATCTCCCGGGCTTCCGTGCGGGTGCCCAGGTCGTCGGTGTAATAGAAAGCCACGTTTTTGATCAGATCGATGATCCCTTCAAACTCGTCTTCCTTGCCGATCGGCAGCTGGATCGGAACCGCGTTGGCCCCGAGTCGTTCGCGCATCTGCTCGACGGCTCCGAAGAAGTCCGCACCGACGATATCCATTTTATTGATATAGGCGATACGGGGTACTTGGTATTTGTCCGCCTGGTGCCAGACGGTTTCGGACTGGGGTTCCACGCCACCTTTGGCGCAGAAGACCCCCACCGCCCCATCCAGAACGCGCAGGGAACGCTCCACCTCGACGGTGAAATCCACGTGTCCGGGGGTATCGATAATGTTGATCCGGTGATCTTTCCACTGACAGGTGGTGGCAGCGGATGTGATCGTGATCCCCCGTTCCTGTTCCTGTTCCATCCAGTCCATGGTGGCGGCGCCTTCATGCACTTCACCGATCTTGTGCACGCGGCCGCTGTAGAACAGAATCCGTTCGGTCGTTGTGGTCTTACCAGCGTCGATGTGAGCCATAATCCCGATGTTGCGCGTGTCTTTCAAGGAGAATTCACGTGCCATCGGAAATGTCTCCTTTCATGTTGGCAAAAGATAATGGAGCCTGTGAACGGATTACCAACGATAGTGGGCGAATGCGCGGTTGGCTTCCGCCATACGGTGCATGTCTTCTTTCTTTTTGACAGCGGCACCCGTATTGTTGGCTGCATCCATCAGCTCATTGGCCAAGCGCTCCTGCATGGATTTTTCATTCCGCAGGCGGGCGTAGTTGACCAACCAGCGAAGCGCGAGGCTGGTGCGACGCTCCGGCTTCACTTCCACCGGAACCTGATAGTTGGCACCACCGACGCGGCGTGCTTTCACTTCCAGGACCGGCATCACATTTTTCATCGCCTGCTCAAACACTTCCATCGGATCTTTACCCGAGCGTTCACGAACGATATCGAATGCGTCATAGAGGATACGCTGGGCCTTTCCCTTTTTCCCGTCCAACATCAGCCGGTTGATCAGACGGGTCACCAGCTTGCTGTTGTAAATCGGGTCGGGCAATACTTCCCGGCGCGGTATGGGTCCTTTACGCGGCACAAGTCTTCCCTCCTTTGTCTCTTGGCTGTCTTAGTGCAGTGATGTTATTTTTTCGGCCGTTTGGCACCGTATTTGGAGCGGCCCTGCATCCGGTTTTGCACACCGGCGGTGTCAAGGGCGCCCCGGACGATGTGGTAACGGACACCAGGAAGGTCTTTGACCCGTCCGCCACGGACCAGTACCACGGAGTGCTCCTGCAGGTTGTGACCGATCCCCGGGATGTAAGCCGTCACTTCAATGCCGTTGGAAAGACGGACACGGGCGTACTTCCGGAGCGCGGAGTTCGGCTTCTTCGGCGTCATGGTCCCGACACGGGTGCACACGCCCCGTTTTTGCGGGGAGCTTTGCCGGGTGGTTTCTTTGCGATGGCTGTTGTAGCCGTATTGCAACGCCGGTGCGGTGGATTTCTCCACTTTGCGTTTCCGGCCTTTGCGGATTAATTGGTTAATTGTGGGCATAGGTGTCACCTCCTCGCAATTGTAAGTCCACAGAGCCAGGCGGTTCATTTTTTCGCGCAAAATTGGAAGCCATACCCAAACACCGACCGCGCCCATATTACTCGGCACGCGGTCAGGTCTGGGTCGGCCGTTCCAATTTATTTACTCCAATATCGCGGCCGTTGCGGCTCCGACGTCAATCCCGCAAGCTTTTCCAAGCTCTTTCATCGAATCGACGTAAAGAACGGCCACTCCATGGTTCCGGCACAGCTGGACCAAAGATTGCGTGATGTGTTCATCTGCATCTGCCGCAATCAGGACCTCACGTGCCTTCCCCTGTTGAATCGCCTTTTTGGTCTGCTTGGCTCCGATCCATAAGCTCTTAGCGCTCTTCACTTTTTCATAAGACATAAAACACGCCCTCCAAAGTGAAATGACCCAAGCACACGACGATATCTTACCACCTGCACAGGGTGTTGTCAACAAGTGGATAGAGGCCCGGTCCGGGGATTCCCGGGACCGGATCCCCCCCACCACTTACTCGACCAGGACTTTTTCTTCCGGGGTGTCGGCTTCCGATGCCGCCGTGGATTTTTCCATGTCCACGGCCAAATTGCGGTAACGGGACATCCCCGTTCCTGCGGGGACCAGTTTCCCGATGATGACGTTCTCCTTGAGCCCGAGCAATCGGTCCACTTTCCCTTTGATGGCCGCATCGGTCAGCACGCGGGTGGTTTCTTGGAAAGAGGCAGCGGAGAGGAAGGACTCGGTCTCCAGGGAAGCCTTCGTGATCCCGAGCAGGATGGGACGGGCCACGGCCGGTTCGCCTCCTTCGAGGAGAACCTTCCGGTTGGCTTCTTCGTAATCATGCAGGTCGACAAAGGAACCGGGCAACAAATCGGTCTCCCCGGCATCGGTGATGCGGACTTTGCGCATCATCTGACGGATCATCACTTCGACGTGTTTGTCGTTGATCTCCACCCCTTGCAGCCGGTACACTTTCTGCACTTCCTGCAGGATGTACTCCTGTGCGCCGCGAACCCCTTTGACCCGAAGCAGTTCCTTCGGATCGATGGAGCCTTCGGTCAGGTCGTCTCCAGCTTCCACCTGATCCCCTTCGGCCACCTTCAGACGGGATCCGTAAGGGAACTGGTAGGTCTTGGTCTCGACCTCCCCTTCGATTTCGATTTCGCGGCGATCTTTCACCTCGCGGATCTCTTTGACGACCCCCGCAATTTCGGTGATGGTGGCCTGCCCTTTCGGGTTGCGGGCTTCAAAGAGCTCCTGAATCCGGGGCAGACCCTGGGTGATGTCGTCGCCGGCGACGCCGCCGGTGTGGAAGGTCCGCATGGTCAGCTGGGTACCCGGTTCACCGATGGACTGTGCGGCGATGATCCCCACGGCTTCGCCGATCTCCACCGGTGTCCCGAGCGCCAGATTGCGGCCGTAGCACTTGCGGCACACCCCGTGATGGGTACGGCAATTGAGGACCGAACGGATAACCACTTCTTCGATCCCCGCTTCGACAATCCGCGAGGCTTTTTCCTCGTCGATCAATTCGTTCGGATGGGCCAGCACTTCTCCCGTTTCCGGGTGACGGACGGTCTGGAAAGCGACACGACCCACGATCCGGTCGAACAACTCTTCGATGACCTCTCCGCCGTCGGCAATCTTGCTCACCGGAAGCCCTTTGTCCGTACCGCAATCGTCTTCGCGGACAATCACGTCCTGGGCCACGTCGACCAGACGGCGGGTCAGATAACCGGAGTCAGCCGTGCGGAGCGCGGTGTCGGCCAGACCTTTCCGGGCCCCGTGGGTGGAGATGAAGTACTCCAACACCGTCAGTCCTTCCCGGAAGTTCGATTTAATGGGCAACTCGATGATCCGGCCGGAGGGATTGGCCATCAGACCGCGCATCCCGGCCAGCTGAGTGATCTGGGAGACGTTCCCCCGGGCGCCGGAGTTGGCCATCATGTAAATGGGGTTGAATTTGCCCAATTTCTTCATCAGGACGTCGGTGATGTCGTCCTTGGCCTGGCTCCAGATCGAGATCACCCGTTCATAGCGTTCCTCCTCGGTAATCAGGCCGCGGCGGTACTGTTTGAGCACAGCCTGGACTTTCTTTTCGGCCTCGTCGAGAATGTTCTGTTTCTCCTCCGGCACCACCACGTCGGAGACGGACATCGTAATCCCGGCTTTGGTGGAGTAGGAATAGCCGAGGGCTTTCATGTTGTCCATGAGCACCGAGGTCTCTTTGGTTCCGAAACGGCGGAAACACTCAGCGATCAGGGTGCCGAGATACCCTTTCTTAAGGGCCTCCTGTTCCGGCATTTCCTTGATCTTGGCGGGAATGTCGACCCCTTTGTCATAGACGAGGTATTTCTCCGGTATCCCGTCCACCAGGTTGGCCTTGCTGGGCTCATTGATGTAAGGAAATTCCGGCGGGAAGATTTCGTTGAAAATCAACTTTCCAACGGTGGTCAGAAGCAACGCATCCTGTTGCTTTTCGGTAAATGACGGTTTGTTGAGACTCTTCACCGGAACAGCGATCCGGGTGTGCAGGGTCACATAGTTCTGAGTATAGGCATTGATGGCCTCTCCCGGGCTGGTGAACACCTTGCCCTCCCCCCGAGCACCCGCTTTCTCCAGCGTCAGGTAGTAGCTCCCCAAAACCATGTCCTGGGAGGGGGTGACCACGGGTTTTCCGTCTTTCGGGTTGAGGATATTTTGAGCGGCCAGCATCAACAGGCGGGCTTCCGCCTGAGCCTCCGCCGACAACGGAACGTGGACGGCCATCTGGTCCCCGTCGAAGTCCGCGTTGTAAGCAGTGCAGACAAGGGGGTGCAGCCGGATGGCCCGACCTTCCACCAAGATCGGCTCAAAAGCCTGAATTCCCAGGCGGTGAAGCGTCGGAGCCCGGTTCAAAAGCACCGGATGCTCTTTAATCACTTCCTCGAGGACATCCCATACTTCGGGATGAACCCGTTCCACCTTCCGCTTGGCGCTTTTAATGTTGTGAGCCAGGCCCTTGGCCACCAGTTCTTTCATCACGAAGGGTTTGAAGAGCTCCAGCGCCATTTCCTTGGGAAGGCCGCACTGGTAAATCTTCAGGTGAGGGCCGACCACGATCACGGAACGACCGGAGTAATCCACCCGTTTCCCCAGGAGATTCTGACGGAACCGTCCCTGCTTCCCTTTCAACATATGGGAAAGGGACTTAAGGGGGCGGTTGCCCGGGCCGGTGACCGGACGCCCGCGGCGCCCGTTGTCAATCAGGGCGTCCACGGCTTCCTGGAGCATCCGCTTCTCGTTCTGAACGATAATGTCGGGAGCTCCCAGGTCCAAAAGCCGCTTCAACCGATTGTTTCGATTGATGACCCGGCGGTATAGATCGTTCAGGTCGGAGGTGGCAAAGCGGCCGCCGTCCAGTTGAACCATGGGCCGAAGTTCCGGCGGGATAACCGGCAACACATCCAGCACCATCCATTCCGGATGGTTGCCGGAAGCCCGGAAGGCCTCAATAACCTCCAGCCGTTTGATCGCCCGGTTGCGGCGCTGTCCCTGGGCGGTCTGCATCTCTTCCTTCAGCATCTGGACTTCTTTATCCAAGTCGATTTCGGAAAGCAGACGCTTGATGGCCTCCGCCCCCATCATGGCCGTGAAGGCTTGCCCGTATTTCTCCCGGTAGTTGCGGTACTCTTTTTCGGACAGGAGCTGCTTTTTCTCCAGCGGAGTCTCTCCCGGGTCGACAACCACGTAGGAGGCGAAGTAGATCACTTCCTCCAGAGACCGGGGAGACATATCGAGCACCAGCCCCATGCGGCTGGGGATCCCTTTGAAGTACCAGATGTGGGAGACGGGAGCCGCCAGTTCGATGTGACCCATGCGCTCCCGCCGGACCTTGGATCGGGTCACTTCCACGCCGCAACGGTCACAGACGACACCCTTGTAACGGACCCGTTTGTATTTCCCGCAATGGCATTCCCAGTCCTTGGTGGGGCCGAAGATTTTTTCACAGAAAAGACCTTCTTTTTCCGGCTTCAGGGTCCGGTAATTGATCGTCTCCGGCTTTTTGACTTCACCCCGTGACCAAGAGCGGATTTTATTGGGTGAGGCTAGGCCGATTTTCATGAACTCAAAGTTGTTGACGTCCAGCACAGGGCATTCCTCCCTCAGGATCCTCCCGATTGACTCGTCAGTTCCGGGCGATGACCCTTTGTTGGCAAACGCCTCCTTGATCGAGGCCCGGCAAACCGTTATTTCGCTTGTTCCCTGTCCATGTCCAAGCCTGATCTCTCGGCGGCCGGTTCATCATCTTCGTCCAGTTCCCGAATCTCGATCTCCTCTTCATCCTCGGCAAGGATCTTGACGTCCATACCCAGGCTCTGGAGCTCTTTGATCAGCACCTTGAAGGATTCGGGAACGCCGGGCTCAGGGACGTTCTCTCCTTTGACGATGGATTCGTAGGTTTTCACGCGTCCCACGACATCGTCGGACTTGACGGTGAGAATCTCCTGAAGGGTGTAGGCGGCGCCATAGGCTTCCAGGGCCCACACCTCCATCTCGCCGAACCGCTGGCCTCCGAACTGGGCCTTCCCGCCAAGGGGCTGCTGTGTCACCAGGGAGTACGGTCCGGTGGACCGGGCGTGGATCTTGTCGTCCACCATGTGGGCCAGTTTGATCATATACATCACACCCACCGTCACCCGATTTTCGAAGGCTTCCCCGGTCCGTCCATCGTAGAGTTTGGTTTTGCCGTCGGGGTCCAGCCCCGCTTCCTCCAGGGCTTCGAAAACATCCTTCTCCGATGCCCCGTCGAAAACCGGGGTGGCCATATGAAGACCCATCGTCCGGGCGGCCATCCCGAGGTGGACTTCCAGCACCTGTCCGATGTTCATGCGGGAGGGCACGCCGAGGGGGTTGAGAACGACCTCCACCGGAGTCCCGTCGGGAAGGAAAGGCATATCCTCCTCGGGGAGAACCCGGGCAATCACCCCTTTGTTCCCGTGTCTTCCGGCCATTTTATCGCCTTCGGAAATCTTCCGCTTCTGGGCGATATAGACGCGAACCAACTGGTTGACCCCCGGCGGGAGTTCGTCTCCGTTTTCCCGTTCGAAAACCTTCACGTCGACGACGATTCCGTCGGTCCCGTGAGGCACGCGCAGGGAGGTGTCCCGCACTTCCCGGGCTTTCTCACCGAAAATGGCGTGCAACAGGCGTTCTTCCGCCGTCAGTTCGGTGACTCCTTTCGGAGTGACTTTCCCCACCAGGATGTCCCCGGCTTTGATCTCCGCACCGATCCGGATGATTCCGCGTTCATCCAGGTTTTTCAGGGCTTCTTCCCCTACGTTGGGGATGTCCCGGGTAATTTCTTCCGGTCCCAATTTGGTGTCCCGGGCCTCGGATTCGTATTCTTCGATATGAACGGAAGTGTAGACATCCTCTTTCACCAGCTTTTCGGAAAGGAGGATGGCGTCTTCGTAGTTGTACCCTTCCCAAGTCATAAACGCGACCAGGACGTTCCTTCCCAAGGCCAGTTCACCGGTGTCGGTGGAGGGACCGTCAGCGAGAATATCTCCTTTCTCCACCCGTTCCCCCGCCTGGACGATCGGTCGTTGGTTGATGCTGGTTCCCTGGTTGGAACGGATGTACTTATGCAACTTGTATTTATCCAAGTCACCCCGGACCAGTTGGCCGTCCACCTCTTCCTCGTGGCGCACCCAGACCTCGTCGGCCGTCACCCGTTCCACGACACCGGGCCGTTTGGCCAAGACCATGACACCGGAATCCCGGGCGGCTTTATATTCCATGCCGGTCCCGATGTACGGCGCTTCCGGTTTCAGAAGCGGTACCGCTTGCCGTTGCATGTTGGAACCCATGAGCGCCCGGTTGGAGTCGTCGTTCTCCAAAAAGGGGATACAGGCCGTCGCCACGGAAACCACCTGTTTCGGGGAGACGTCCATATAGTCGATCCGCTCCCTCGGGACAGGAATGATCTCTTCCTTGTAGCGGGCCACCACCTGTTCGTTGGCGAACTGTCCGTCCTCCTGCAGCGGGGCGTTCGCTTGCGCCACGTAGTAGTTATCCTCTTCATCCGCCGTCAGGTAGACGATCTCATCCATCACCCGATTGGTCTCCGGATCCACCTTCCGGTACGGTGTTTCAATGAAACCGTACTCGTTGATCCGGGCATAGGTGGAAAGCGAGTTGATCAGCCCGATGTTCGGACCTTCCGGCGTCTCGATCGGGCACATCCGTCCATAGTGGGAGTGGTGGACGTCCCGAACCTCGAAGCCGGCCCGCTCCCGGGTCAGACCGCCGGGTCCCAAGGCCGAAAGACGGCGCTTGTGGGTCAGTTCCGCCAAGGGATTGGTCTGGTCCATGAACTGGGATAACTGACTGGAGCCGAAAAACTCCTTGATCGACGCAATCACCGGACGGATATTGATCAGTGCCTGCGGTGTGATCGCGTTGGCATCCTGAATCGACATCCGTTCCCGAACCACCCGCTCCATACGGGAAAGACCGATGCGGAACTGGTTTTGCAGAAGTTCCCCGACGGAGCGGAGCCGCCGGTTCCCCAAGTGATCGATGTCGTCCGTGCTGCCCACGCCGTGGAGAAGGTTGATGAAATAGTTGATGGAAGCGACGATGTCCTCCGGCGTGATATGTTTGACACTCTTGTCGATCTGGCCATTGGAGATGACCCGGATCACCTTTCCGTCCTCGACAGGAGAGAAGATCTTGATCGATTGCAGACGGAGCAGACCGTCTTCCGGCACGCCCCCGCGGACGGAGTGTTCGGTCCAGCCGATTCCGCCTTCCTGTTCGAGGAACGGCAGCAGGCGGTTCATTATGCGGCGGTCCACCACCTGGCCGGCCTCCGCGATGATCTCCCCGGTCTCGGGGTCAACGACGGTTTCGGCCAGCTTCTGGTTCAAGAGGCGGTTTTTGATGTGAAGCTTTTTGTTCATCTTGTAACGGCCCACGTTAGCCAGGTCATACCGCTTCGGATCGAAAAAGCGGGAGTACAAGAGGCTCCGTGCGTTATCCGCCGTCGGCGGTTCTCCCGGACGCAGGCGCTCGTAGATTTCAATCAGCGCTTTTTCGGTATTGCCGGTATTGTCTTTGTCCAGCGTGTTCCTTACGTATTCGTCATCCCCGAGCAGATCCAGGATTTCGGCATCGCTGGAAAATCCGAGCGCACGCAAAAGGACCGTCACCGGAATCTTCCTTGTACGATCGATGCGTACAAAAAGAATATCCTTGGCGTCGGTTTCAAACTCCAGCCATGCCCCGCGGTTGGGGATCACGGTAGCTGTATATGTGGGTTTCCCGTTCTTGTCGACTTTGCTATTATAGTAGACACTGGGCGAGCGGACCAACTGGCTGACGATGACCCGTTCAGCCCCGTTGATAATGAAGGTCCCCGTGTCCGTCATCAACGGGAAGTCCCCCATAAAGACTTCCTGTTCTTTTACTTCGCCGGTTTCCTTGTTGATCAGCCGGACCTTGACACGGAGAGGTGCGGCATAGGTTACGTCCCGTTCCTTCGATTCATCGACGGAATACTTCGGTTCTTCCAGTGTATAATCGATGAACTCCAGAACCAAGTTACCGGTAAAGTCTTCAATCGGTGAGATATCCTGGAACATCTCTTTCAAGCCCTGTTCCAGGAACCACTGGTAAGATCGCTGCTGGATTTCGATCAGGTTGGGCAGTTCGAGCACCTCGGTGATTCTCGCGTAACTGCGCCGCTTACGCCGACCGTATTGGACAAGTTTACCTGCCAAACGAGCTCCCCCCTCGAACCCAGTCGATTGGTGCGTCACCCCCGCAAGGGCTCCTTCCATGCTTTCCTGACTCTGCAGTAAGCCAAACTGGATGTTCGCTGATGTTTCGGCCTTGACCGGCCGATGAAGCCTCTTAAACAAGTAATTATATAAATAACCCTAGGGTTCCTGTTTTTTCCAACCATGACGGTCTATTTACATAGCGTAACCAAAAAACGGGTTACTTATTCACAACAAAAAACACCCTTATGCTGTCGGATCCCAGATTCCCAGCAGTGGGTTTAGCATTCTAAAACGATACCACACCGCGGAACCAGTGTCAATGCCTGATCAATCTCCGCTCTCCTTCCGGGAGCGGAGAATCCAGAAGCCTTTTTTCTTTTCCACGATACCCACTTCGGGAAACAAGGTTTCCAGCTCTTTTTTTGCAGAAGCGCCCCCCTGCTGTTTTCGAATGACCACCCACAACGATCCCCCTGGCTCCAGTTGGTCACGGCATTCCCGGAACAACCGGTAAACGGTCTTCTTTCCGGTGCGGATCGGGGGATTCGTCAAAATCCCCGCAAAACGCCGTTGCCGGACAGCCTGAAGACCATCGCTCTCCAGCACTTCCACCCGGTCCTTTACCCCGTTGATACCGGCATTCCGCTCCGCCAGTTCCAGAGCCCTCCGGTTCACGTCCACCATGGTCACCCGGCACGCAGGCGCAAAGAAAGCACAGGCGATCCCGACGGGACCGTAGCCGCAGCCGAGATCCAGGATCTCCCCCGTTTCCGGAAGCTCCGCTGTTTCGATCAGGAGCCTCGTTCCAAAATCGATGCCCTTTTTGGAGAAAACACCGGCATCGGCTCGAAAGCGAAAAGCTTTTCCCCTCAAAATCGCTTGGATTTCCCGTTCATCCCTGGCGACGTCGGGATCGCCGGAATAATAGTGGTCCGCCATGCAATCACCTCAGCATGAAAAAAGACCTGCCGGCTGCATCGGCCGGCAGGTCCGGCTATCCGGCGGATGTTACTTCAATTCCACCGAGGCACCGGCTTCTTCCAGTTTGGATTTGATTTCTTCGGCTTCTTCTTTGGATGCCCCTTCTTTGACCGGGCTCGGAGCCCCGTCCACCAGGGCTTTGGCTTCCTTCAGACCCAAGCCGGTGATACCGCGAACCGCTTTGATGACGTTGATCTTGGAAGACCCGGCATCGGTCAGAACGACGTCGAATTCGGTTTGTTCCTCGGCAGCTGCCTCGCCAGCGCCTCCGCCGGCAACGGCCACCGGTGCGGCGGCGGTTACGCCGAACTCCTCTTCGATGGCTTTGACCAGATCGTTCAGTTCGAGCACACTCATGCCTTTAATGGCTTCGATGATTTGTTCTTTGCTCATGATAATACCTCCCATAAGCTTTTTCAAAACGGCGTTCCCGTCAGGAGCGACCGTCGGTTCAGTAAGCGTAATGAAGCTTTAAGCGCCTTCCCCTTCGCCTTCGCCCTCTTTGTCGGCCACTGCTTGAACGGCCAAGGCAAAATTGCGTATCGGGGCCTGCAGAACGGAGAGCAGCATGGACACGAGACCCTCATAGGAGGGAAGGTTAGCCAGCTCCTTGATTTCGTCGATGCTGATAACGCGACCTTCGAGGACCCCGCCTTTGATCTCCAGATCCTGATTCTCCTTGGCGAACTGGTTCAGCACTTTGGCCGGTGCGACTACATCTTCCTCGGAGAAGGCGACGGCCGTGGGACCCACCAAATGTTCGTCCAGTTCGCTCAGGTTGGTTTCGGCGGTGGCGCGCCGGATCATAGTGTTTTTCAGCACTTGGAAATCCACTCCGGCTTCACGGAGCTGCTTCCGCAGTTCCGTCATCTGTGCCACGTTGAGCCCGCGGTAATCCGTCAGAATCGTCGCCTTGCTGTTGGAGAGCTTTTCAACGATTTCAGCCACGATTTGCTTCTTCTTTTCGATTGCCGTGGACATGGACACACCTCCTTAAGATCGGAATCCGAGCAAATGAAAAAGCCTTCGCAGACAGACGAAGGCCGGGAACAATCTCCCATCCAAACAACAAATGGGGATGATCTCCGATACCTCGGCTGGGATGCTTTAAGCACCGACAGGTGCCCCGGCTGTCTGCGGTATCACTTTGATTCATTTGTCGGTGAGAAACGGGTTGGATTTATTCAACCAACCGCCGGATTCAGCGGCCGGTGAAACGCGATGTGTTGACCGGCACACCCGGTCCCATGGTGGAAGAGACCGTTGCGCTCTTCATGTATTGCCCTTTGGCGGCAGCCGGCTTGGCTTTGATCAGGGTTTCAGCCAAAACCCGGAAGTTTTCGGCCAGTTTCTCCTTGTCGAAGGAGACTTTTCCGATGGGGGCATGCACATTCCCGTTCCGGTCGGCACGGTACTCGATTTTACCCGCTTTCGCTTCCTCGACGGCTTTGGCCACATCAAAAGTCACGGTGCCGGTTTTCGGGTTCGGCATCAGGCCACGGGGACCGAGGATCCGGCCCAGTTTGCCGACCTGTCCCATCATGTCGGGAGTGGCGATGACCACGTCAAAGTCCAGCCAACCCTGGCTCACTTTGGAGACGAGGTCCTCTTCGCCGACATAATCAGCGCCAGCCTGTTCCGCTTCCTTCGCCTTTTCTCCCTTGGCGAAGACCAGAACCCGCTTGGTTTTCCCGGTCCCATGGGGCAGCACCACCGCGCCGCGGACCTGTTGATCGGCCCGTTTGGTATCGACGCCCAAACGGAAAGCCGCTTCAACGGTTTCGTCGAACTTGGCGGGAGCCACCTCTTTCACCAACTGGAGCGCCTCTTCGATCTCGTAGGATTGTTCCCGGTCGATCTTCTTCAGTGCTTCCTGATATTTCTTGCCATGTTTAGCCACGGTATTTCCTCCCTTCGTGGTAATAACGGATGATCCTCCCACTCACGCGGTCAGCCCGTGGCGGCTGACGACGCGTTGGAACGCCTGTCAGTCTTCGACGGCGATCCCCATGCTACGGGCGGTTCCTTCCACCATCCGCATGGCGGCCTCGACATTGGCGGCGTTCAGGTCAGGCATTTTCAGTTCCGCGATTTCGCGGATTTTATCCCGTTTAATGGTCGCCACTTTATTGCGGTTGGGCTCCCCCGAGGCTTTGTCGATGCCGGCTGCTTTTTTCAGGAGAACGGCAGCCGGAGGGGTTTTCGTTACAAAGGTGAACGAGCGATCTTCATAAACGGTGATTTCCACCGGAATGATCATACCCGCCTGATCGGCAGTGCGGGCGTTAAATTCCTTGCAGAAGCCCATGATGTTGACACCGGCTTGCCCCAGCGCGGGACCGACCGGCGGCGCCGGGTTGGCTTTACCGGCTGGAATCTGCAGCTTGACAACTTTGATCACTTTTTTGGCCACATCATCCAACTCCCTTCAAAAATGTGGTTCCCTCGGGTCAAGCCCTCCCACGGTCAAACAAACAGCGGGTGCGTCCGGGATGTGGCGCCGGTCCCGAATTCGCTGAACCCAAACATGGTAATTTTATCACGAATTAAGTCAAAACGGAAGGAAAACCATCCAATCAAATTTTTTCCACTTGGTTGAAGTCGAGCTCCACCGGGGTTTCCCGGCCGAACATGTTGACAAGCACCTTCAGCTTCCGGCGATGAGGATCCACTTCTTCGATGTTTCCGACGAAGTTGGCGAAGGGACCTTCCTTCACCTTCACGCTCTCGGACACGTTGAAATCGACCTTTGGCCGGGCTTCTTCCATCCCCATCTGGTTCAGGATGCGTTGGACTTCATCGGGCATAAGGGGGGTGGGTTTGGCTCCTCCCCCGGGAGATCCGACGAAACCCGTCACCCCCGGAGTATTGCGCACCACATACCACGAATCATCGGTCATCACCATCTCGACCAGAACATACCCCGGGAAAACCTTCCGCTGGACCGTCTTCCGTTTTCCGTCCTTGTGCTCGATCTCATCTTCCGTCGGCACCAGAACGCGAAAGATCTTGTCCTGCATATCCATTGAATGGACGCGTTTTTCCAGGTTGGTTTTCACCTTGTTCTCGTAGCCCGAGTAGGTGTGTACAACATACCAATTCTTCTCCATGAAAATCAGGGCGCGGGCCCTGTCCCCCCTTAAGACATATTTCCCCGTCCGATCATGTGATCCGCTCGACCAGGTTGGCAATCCCCAAATCAATGATGACGGTGAAGAGCGTCACAAAGATGACGGTAATGAGCACGACCAGGGTGTATTTAAAAAGCTCCTGTCGCGAGGGCCACCGGACCTTTTTCAGCTCTGCCACACCCGTACTGATAAAATTGGCAGTTCCGGTGACGCTCCTTTTGATACCGCTCCCGATTCGGCCGAGAAAACCCATGCGTGTTCCCCCCTGAGACATCTCAATTGATTATTTGGTTTCCCGGTGCAGTGTGTGCCCGTTGCAACGGGGGCAGTATTTACGGAATTCCATCCGGTCGGGATGCTTACGTTTATTTTTAGTGGACGAATAGTTACGCTCTTTGCATTCCGTACATGCCATCGTGATCAATACGCGCACGTTCAACACCTCCTCGATCCGCGCCCACAGTTTTTGACAGGCGTCTTACAAATACCCAAACAACATTATCATATGGAAATAAGCATGTCAACGAAATACAATACCCTTTCCATTATATCCGGGTAAAGTCGGGCTTTAAACTGCAAATAAAATCTTTCAACTTTTTTGGTTAAAGGGAGGATTTTGTAACTTGTTGTCGAACCATACTTTAAGAGAAGAAAAAACCGGGGGAACCCCGGTCATCGCCTTCAACTTTTAACAGAAATACTTCATTTGATGCTCAGAACGAGACTTCACGCACTTCCAGGTAGCGCTCCAGCTTTCGCTTCACACGTTGCAGGGCATTGTCAATCGATTTGACATGCCGGTTCAGGTCGACGGCAATCTCCTGATAGGAACGTCCATCCAGATACAACATCAGCACCTTCCGCTCCAAATCGCTCAAAATTTGCGACATTTTATCTTCGATGTCATCAAATTCTTCCTGATTGATGTAAAGTTCCTCCGGGTCCGAAACCCTCCCCCCCGTCAGGATATCCATCAAGGTTCGGTCGGAATCTTCATCGTAAATGGGCTTGTCCAAGGAAACGTAGGAATTGAGCGGAATGTGTTTCTGCCTCGTGGCCGTCTTGATCGCCGTGATAATCTGACGTGTAATGCACAACTCGGCAAAGGCTTTGAACGATGCCAACTTGTCCCCGCGGAAATCGCGGATCGCCTTGTAGAGGCCGATCATCCCCTCCTGAACGATATCTTCATGATCGGCCCCGATCAGGAAGTAAGACCGGGCTTTGGCGCGGACGAAATTTTTGTACTTATTGATCAACTGTTCCAAGGCGGCTCCGTCACCCATGCGGACATACTCCACCAGCTCTTCGTCGGCCCTCACATCGAAGTCCGTCGTCGTGCATTGGAGATTGACGCTCACCTTCATCCCTCCGACCCGTTGGCTGGAAACCATGATAGGTTCATTATAGCCGAGTTGCAACAAAAACGTCAAATTTTCACCTATTTTTTCCGCCTCCAATTTTCGAATGTTCTGAGTATATCTCCCTTCAACCCTTGACCCAAGGTTCGTCTGCCGCTCTTTGATTCCTCGATTTTGCGGGAGATGGCGGCTTTCATGAACCGGAGCTCCTCCAGAAGCTCGCGGGAGGACAGGCGATAAGCCCCCTGGCCGAAGACCATGCGCTGTTCCAGATAGTCGGAAGTGGCGACATAAATCCTTCGTCCGGGAGCTTTGTTTTGTTTGACCAGCCGTTCAATCGCCTGATCCGCCGTTTCCTGTTCTTTGGTGTAAATCACATGGATCCGCTGTTCGTTCAGACGGGTCGCGCCGCCCGGCACACGGTGAGCGTCAAAAACCAGGAACACCCGGCGCCCCGTGGTGGACTGATATTCCGATAGAAGGGTCGTCAGGCGGTGGCGCGCCTCTTCCAGCGAAAGAGCGGACCAGTCCTCGCGGGCCCCGATCACGTTGTATCCGTCGACGATGAGCCACTCTTCCGTATGCTTCACCGGTCATCTCCCCCGGTCTCGGACCACTTCGTACATCAGAAGAGCTCCCGCGACGGAAGCATTGAGGGAGGATACGCTCCCTTTCATGGGAAGCCGCACCAAAAAGTCGCATTTCTGCTTCAGAAGCCGGCTGATCCCTTTCCCTTCGTTGCCGATCACCAGGGCGGTCGGTCCGGAATAATCGACTGTATCATACATCCCGGAAGCGTCGGCATCGCTTCCCACCAACCACACACCCCGCTCCTTCATTTCATCGGCCACCCGGTTCAGGTTGGTGACACGGGCCACGAGGACATGTTCAACGGCGCCGGCGGACGTTTTGGCCACCGTCCGGGTGAGTCCAGCCGCCCGCCTCTTGGGGATCACCACACCGTGAACCCCCGCGGCGTCCGCGGTCCGGAGAATGGATCCGAGGTTATGGGGATCTTCCATTCCGTCCAACAAAAGAAAGAACGGGGGCTCCCCTCGGCTTTCCGCCCTCCGGAAAAGATCTTCCAACTCCGCGTATCGATAGGCTTCCACCCGGGCGATCACTCCCTGATGATTGCCGCCCTCAGCCAGCCCGTCCAGCTTTTTTCTGGGCACGTGTTGCACGGGGATTCCCATCTTGCGAGCCTCTTCCAAAAGGGGAGCCAATCCCCCTCTCCCTCTGCCGGCCCCTTCGGCCACCAGGAGTTTTTCCATGTTTCGTCCCGCCCTGATCGCTTCCCGGATTGCTTGTCGGCCGATCAGCCATTCATTCTCCATGGTCGACGTCTCCTTCCAGTGTCTCAATGACCCTCGTCATCGCCTCCGTCAATCGCTCGGTCTGTCCGGTCAGATACCAGTAACCGACCAGAGTCTCCAGGCCCGTGCTATAACGGTAGTCCACCATTTTGACGTTCTTCGGCACGCTTCCCGATTTGGTGTTCCGTCCGCGCCGCAACACGTCCTTTTCCTCCTCTGTCAGCCAGAGCTCGACCCTGCGGACCACTTCCGCCTGCGCCCGTGCGGAGACGAAACGGACCGCCTCTTGGTGGATCGCGTTGGGACGGCTTTCCCCCCTGGCCAGGAGGTGATAGCGGACAAACAGTTCATATACGGCATCCCCCAGGTAGGCGAGAAGGAGGGGGTTGATCTCCGCAGGCTTCTTCTGTAACGTGACCCGTCCGGTTTGGCCCAAGATGTTTTCCATTTCATTTCCTCCGCCAACGTACACCCTGAGGGGTGTCTTCCAGGATGATTCCCCGTTCGGCCAGCCGATCACGGATGGCATCCGCCCGTTTAAAGTCCCGGGCGGCACGGGCTTGTTGCCGCTCTTCGATCAAAGCCTCGATCTCGGCCTCCAGGCTCTCTTCTTCTCCATCCACCACCAACCCGAGGATTTCGCCTCCGAACTGCCGGAGCCAGCCGAGAATGGCCGCGAGCGTCCCCCGGGGGACAACGGAACGGGCCACGGTTTCATTGGCAAACCGGACCGCATCGTACAACACGCTGATCGCATTGGCTGTGTTCAGATCATCGTCCATCGCCGCTTCAAACTCCCGCGTCAGTTCCGACAGCCGTTTGTTCACGGTCGGTTCGGCGTTCCCCGCTTCCGCCGTCTTCATCCGGTGGTGCAAGTTGGTGACCGCCGTATCGAAGCGTTCCAGGCCCCTTTCGATCTGGTGGATCGTCTCAAAGCTGAAGGAAACCGGGTTGCGGTAATGGGCGGAAAGAAGGAAGTATCGGAGCGCCCGGGGCTCATACTTCTCGCGCAACTCCACCACCCGGACGATGTTGCCCAGGGACTTGGACATCTTTTCGTTTCCCATCTTGATGTAGCCGTTATGAAGCCAGTAACGGGCGAAGGGTTTGCCCGTCCAGGCTTCACTTTGGGCAATCTCGTTCTCGTGGTGCGGAAAACACAGATCCATCCCGCCGGCATGGATATCCAGGGTGTCCCCAAGGTATTTCTTCGACATGGCCGAACATTCGATGTGCCATCCGGGGCGCCCTTTCCCCCAGGGACTGTCCCAGCTGATTTCACCGGGTTTCGATTTCTTCCACAAAGCAAAATCCAGCGGACTTTCCTTTTTCTCGTTCACTTCCACCCGTGCCCCCGCTTTCAGCTCCTCCAAGGTCTGGTGAGACAGTTTTCCGTAATCCTCTTTTTTCAGCGCCCGGTAATAGACATCCCCGTCCCGTTCATAAGCGTATCCTTTTTCCAGGAGAATCCGGATCCCTTCCACCATCTCTCCGATGTGTTCCGTCGCCTTGGGATGGACATCAGCCCGTTTCACCCCCAGGGCGTCCATGTCTTCAAAATAGGCACGGATATAACGTTCCGCCAGTTCTTTCACCGTCGTCCCTTCCTGTTGGGCTGTTTCGATCAGCCGGTCGTCCACATCGGTGAAGTTCTGGACATACGTCACCTCGTAGCCCTTGTATTCGAGATAGCGGCGAACCACATCAAAAAAGACGAAAACCCGGGCGTTTCCGATGTGGATGTAGTTGTAAACAGTGGGCCCGCAAACATACATGTTGACTTTCTTGTCCCTCAGCGGCCGAAAGGATTCACGCTTTTTGGTTTGTGTGTTGTACACGTGCAAGGTCATCTCGTTCCTTCTCCTCTCGGATGGTGTCCAGTTCTTTCCTTATCCGCTCAAGCTGACACCTGAGCCGGTCGATTTCGTTTTCCATTTCTCTGCAGGTCTCCTCGACCGGGTCGGGCAGGTTGACGTGATCGAGATCCTGATCGGCGGCGCTGCCGACCCGGACCCCGTTTTGAACCACCACGCGTCCGGGGACTCCCACCACCGTGGAATGGGGGGGAACCTCACGCAGCACCACGGACCCCGCACCGATCTTGGAATTCCGTCCGATCCGCATCGATCCGAGAACTTTGGCCCCGGAAGCGATCAGCACACCGTCTTCCACGGTGGGATGCCGTTTGCCTTTCTCCTTGCCGGTTCCACCCAGGGTCACCCCCTGGTAGAGGGTCACATTGTCTCCGATTTCACAAGTTTCCCCGATGACAACCCCCATGCCGTGGTCGATGAAAAACCCCCGGCCGATTTTGGCTCCGGGATGGATTTCAATTCCGGTCAGGAAGCGGGCGACCTGTGAGATGATCCGGGCAATGAGAAACCTCTTCCGGTTGAAAAACCAGTGGGCGATCCGATACATCCAGATCGCGTGCAGCCCGGAGTAAGTCAATACCACCTCAAAGGTGCTCCGGGCGGCCGGGTCCCGGTCAAAGACAGCCCGGACGTCCGATTTCATAATGCCGATAAATGCTTTCCAGCGTTGAAGGAAACTCACAGATTTCCCCCCCTTTGCTCGATAAAAAAAGCCTCCGCAGCCTTCGGCTGCAGAGACGGATTGTTCCGCGGTTCCACTCTGCTTGACCGGACGATCTTCCGGCCCGCTCTTCCCTGTAACGGCAGGGCACCGGCCCTTCCCTACCACCGACACCGGGTTCGGGAGGGCATGCTCGCGGGTGCACTTCCACACGGTCCGGAAACAGGGCTTTCGCAGCCAGTGAAGCCCCTCTCTGCCGAATCCGGAACCGGTGTACTCTCCCGGTCATCGCTTCGGTCATTCTTTTATTCCACTTGTCGCTTCATGCTATAGTTTCATTCTTTATTCCCCATTATATTACCGGTACTTGAAATCGGCAACTCGATGGATCTTCCCGTCGGAGGACGGCCTTCAGGCCAGGATTTGATCGCGCCGTTCCAAAAACCCTTTCAGGCGCGCCAGCACTTTCTCTTTCCCCAGGAGGCAAATCGTTTCCCGAAGATCGGGACCGTGCACTTCCCCGGTGACCGCTGCGCGGATCGGCATAAACAGCTTTTTCCCTTTGTGGCCGGTCTCCTTCTGCACCGTTTTGAGAAGCGCCTTCACCTCACCGGGGGTAAGGGCTCCTTCGAAGGTCTCCAGCTGCTTGATGAAACCCTCCACTACTTCAGGCACCTGCTCCCCGGAAAGGACCTCTTTGGCTTCCCCGGAGTATCTCGCTTCTTCCCTGAAAAACATCTCCGTCAGTTCGACGATCTGGGCCACATAATCCAGCTGTTCCTTGTACAAACCCACCAACCGGCTCACCCATTCCAGCTCTTCACCGGTGGGATTTTCGGAAATCCGGCCTGCCCGGGCCAGATGGGGAATCGCCAGATCGGTGATCCGTTCCGTGGAAGATTCTTTGATGTAATGGTTGTTCATCCATTTCAGCTTCCCGGTGTCAAAAACCGCCGGAGCTTTGGAAACCCGTTTCAGCGAAAAGAGGTCGATCAGCTCCTCTTTGGAGAAGATCTCCTCTTCCGCTTTTTCCCCTTCCGGGGCCCACCCTAAAAGGACCAAAAAGTTGATGATCGACTCAGGCAGGTACCCGAGCTCCCGGTACTGGTCAATGAACTGAATGACGGATTCGTCCCGTTTGCTCATTTTTTTCCCGTCAGGGTTGAGAATGAGCGAGGCATGGGCGAAAACGGGGGGTTCAAACCCAAGCGCCTCATACAGGAGAATCTGCCGGGGCGTGTTGGACAGGTGTTCCTCCGCCCGGACCACGTGGGTGATCTCCATCAGCGCGTCATCCACCACCACCGCGAAATTGTAGGTGGGCCGTCCGTCGGGACGCTGGATAATGAAATCCCCGACCCCGTCGGAGTCAAACCGCACTTCTCCGCGGACTTCATCCCGGACGGTGATGGTCCTTCCCTCGGGAACGCGAAAGCGAATGGAGGGAACTCTCCCTTCCTTTTCGAAGGCTTCCCGTTCCTCTTCCGAAAGATGGCGGCAACGACCGCTGTATTTTGGGGCCACTCCTTCAGCCAACTGCTTTTCCCGCTCCCTGTCCAGTTCTTCCTGGGTGCAGTAGCAGGGATAGGCCTGCCCCCCCTCAAGCAATTTGTCCAGGTGGGTTTGATACAGATCGAGCCGTTCCATGGAGCGGTACGGGGCATGGGGACCCCCCACATCGACGCTTTCGTCCCAATCGATCCCCAGCCACTTCAATGCCTCCATCTGCTTCTTCTCCGCGTCCGCTACATTCCGTTCCACGTCGGTATCTTCGATCCGAACGACAAACGATCCGCCGTTTTTACGGGCCCAGAGGTAACTGAAAAGCGCGGTCCGCGCCCCCCCGATGTGCAGATGACCGGTAGGGCTGGGCGCGTAGCGCGTGCGCACTTTCGCCATGGATTCTCCACCTCTCGCATACGGTTTCAGGACTGTGACGTTACCAAACAAACCACCGCCATTGCGGCGATCCCTTCCTCCCGCCCGGTAAACCCGAGGCGTTCAGTGGTCGTGGCCTTTATGTTGATATCCGATAAATCCGCTTTCAAAAGGTCGGCCACACGCTCACGAATCCTCGGAATGTGGGGAGCCATTTTGGGACGTTGAGCGATCACCGTGGCATCCAAATTGCCGAGGGCATACCCTTTTTCCTCAGCCATCTTCCATACCCGTTGAAGCAGTACCGCACTGTCGGCCCCTTCATAAGATGGATCCGTGTCGGGAAAATGGGTCCCGATGTCCCCCTTGGCCAAGGCCCCCAGCACGGCATCCGTAATGGCATGCAACAGGACGTCCGCATCGGAATGACCGGCCAGACCCCGGGGGTGCGGAATGTTGATCCCTCCCAGGATCAGCGGGCGTCCTTCCGCGAATTGGTGCACATCAAACCCTTGTCCCACTCTGATCATATCCATGGCTCCTCATCTTCCATATTGCTTCAGCCAACACCAGATCCTCCGGCGTCGTCAGCTTCAGGTTACTGTAATCGCCTTCCACTACCCGGACCTCCACGCCCATGGCCTCCACCAACATCGCATCGTCGGTTGCGGCGATGCCCCGTTTTTTCCCTTCCCGATGGGCTTGTACCAACAGAGTCCGGCGGAAAGCCTGAGGGGTCTGGACTGCCCACAGGCGACTTCGTTCCAGTGTACCGGCCACGGTCTTCGAGGAGGTGACTTCCTTGATGGTGTCTTTCACGGGGACGGCCAGGACCGCGGCATCATGGATTTGAACCTGTTCCACCAACGATGTGATTTGGTCCCGGGTGACGAAAGGACGGACCGCATCGTGGACCAGCACCCATTCTTCCTCCAGTTGGTCGAGGCCGTTGCGGACACTGTCCTGGCGTTCCTTCCCGCCGGCCGTCACCGTCACCCGTTCGGCCGGGACACGGAACCGGTCCAGAAGGCACCGGACCTCCTCCTCCGTACCGGGACTGACGGCCAACACCGCGCGGCTGATGAGAGGGTGGTCAAGAAAAACGCGGAGCGTGCGGATCAACACCGGTTCTCCGCACAGATCGAGAAACTGCTTGGCCACCGATCCACCCATCCTCCTCCCCTGGCCGGCTGCCGGGATCACCACACTAACCTTCACCTTGGTTATCTCCTTTCAAACACAAGAGGGCCCGGCGTCGGGTGGAATCTCGCCGCCGGGCGTAAGGTCAAACGCTTTCTCAGAGTGCCTTTTCCAATAACTTCGGTTTGGCGAAAATCATTCTCCCTGCAGATGTTTGTAACACACTGGTAACCAATACGTCAATCCGTTCGCCGATATATTCGCGACCGCCTTCGATCACGATCATGGTGCCGTCATCCAGATAGGCGACTCCCTGGCCGTGCTCTTTCCCGTCTTTAATCACCTGCACGTTGATCTCTTCACCGGGCAGCACCACCGGCTTGACGGCATTGGCCAGGTCGTTGATGTTGAGAACCTTGACGCCCTGCAACTCGCAAACCTTGTTCAGGTTGAAGTCGTTGGTTACCACTTTTCCGGACAACACTTTGGCGAGTTTCACCAGTTTGCTGTCCACCTCGGATACTTCTTCGAAATCACCCTCGTAAATCAGGACACGCATATTGAGTTCTTTTTGAATTTTATTCAGGATATCGAGGCCCCGACGACCCCGGTTCCGTTTCAACACATCGGAAGAATCGGCGATGTGTTGCAACTCCTCCAGAACAAAACTCGGTATGACGAGCGTTCCTTCCAGGAATCCCGTCCGGCAGATGTCGGCGATCCGGCCGTCGATGATCACACTGGTGTCGAGGATTTTATGTTCCACATTGTCGCGGTCTTCTTTGTCCTTTTTACCCCGGTCCTTGGCTTGACGGCCCATGGTGAAAACAGCGATCAGTTCATCCCGCTTTTTGTAACCGACCCGGAATCCCAGATAACCCAAGAGAGCGGACACCAATATGGGAAGAACGGAAGAGATCCCCGGCAAAGGCAGTTCGGACAGGGGTGGTTCGATCAGAAATGCTACAATAAGACCGAAGATCAAACCCATGGCACCAAACAACGTATCTGCCGCGGGGATTTTCACCAACCGTTCTTCGCTCCACTGGATCCACCGGACGACGTTGCCGGTAAACCAGAAAGTAAGAAGGTACAGAAAAAACGTTCCCAGTACGGCTCCGATGTATTGAGGCGCTGGTATATCGCCCAGTTGTAAAGGGGATCTGCTTAACATTCGAAACAGTGCCGGTCCCGTATAATAACCGAGTGTCGCTCCGATCAATGCAAAGGCCAATTGGACAGACCTTTTCAGCACGGGGCTTCACCTCCTCATTAGCATTATTGACAAACTCTAGAAATGAAAACCCTGTTTTTTGCATGTCAGAGGAAAAATCCCCGTCCTCCCCAGTCGTATCCTTTTAACCCGAGGCTTTGCTTTCGGAAAAAATGATTTCATCCAGCAGTCCGAAGGCTTGAGACTCTTCCATCTCCTTTGCCAGGACGAGTTCGCTGATCAAAATCTGGCGGGCATTGTCCAACATCTTGCGTTCCCCGGTGGATAACCCTTTTTCCTTTTCCCGCAACATGAGGCAACGAACCACGTCGGCCATGTCATGGATGTCTCCGCTTTTCATCTTATCGAGGTTGGCCCGGTAACGGCGATTCCAATTGTTGGATGAATCAGGGCTCCCGTTGGCCAGGCGGTCGATCACTTCGGAAATGGTATCTTCGTCGACCACTTCCCGGAGTCCGATGTTCTTCACTTTCGCCATGGGGATCATCACCTTCATATCGCCAACGGGCATCCGCATCACATAATATTTCTGCGATTCACCGAGGATTTCTTTTTCCTCGATCGCCTCGATGATGCCTGCACCGTGCATGGGGTAGACCACTTTGTCGCCGACATTGAACAAAAAACCCACCTCCAAGGGCAATATCCATTTCCAAGATATCACAACCCCGGAGGGAAGTCAATAAATTTGAAACGAATATCTTAGCATATACAACACATAAGCGTCAACACCTTTTTTAAAAAAGGAATGGTCCACGAGCCTGAATCCTGCGGTATAAATTGACACTTTCTTGTAGATCCGGCTATAATGGATCTGCATGGAATATTCAGTTGCTTCGGACATTTCGCCCATGCCCCGATCCGGTGCGGATGTTCGGAATGGGAAGAGGTGTTTGACAGATGGAAACCAACCGCCTGCAAACCTTTCAACAACAAGTGTCCGATCTGCTTTTGAGGCACAGAAGTGTGCTGGACGTCTCCTCCAAATTCCAGGAATCCAACAGCCGGGTGAACCGGGCCCTGATGAAGGCAGTCACGGATTGCGGTTGCATCAATATCCGGGCCGGACGCCAACCGTTCCAGGGGGAGGTTCCCCTTAATGAGATCAAAGGTTCCGTCAAAAGCCACCTGACCGGCCATCTGTGCGACCATTGCATGGATGTGCTTAAAGCCGAGATGGGTAAAAACCTCTTTTATCTCACCGCGATGTGCAACCTTCTTGACATTGAACTGGATGATGTGGTGCAACAGGAATCCGATAAACTTTCCACCCTCGGGGTATTCAACCTCAGGTAGGAAACTCAGGGTAATGAGGAAATGGACAAAAGGGCGTATATCACCATTCTATAATACCCGATTTGTCCCCTTCTCTTTTTAGATCATGTGGAATCAGGAGTAAAATGAAAATCGGACGCCCATGATTTTTTTCAATTTTCATCTACTGTTAAGAACGGTAAAAAAACACCCCTGGGTTTCAGGGGTGTTACCCGTTCAAGGTTTAAATTCTTCAATCGGTTCATCCCCGTTCTCTCTTCTTCTTCGGGAGACCGAACGCTTGACCCCGTAAAAAGCGTAGAGGACCAGCGGAACAAACACGAGCTTGGGGAATTCCTCCGGAAAACGGGCCGCCATCCAGCCCATCAAGATGATCAGGACGGGCGCCACCCAATAGGCGCTCCGGGGGATCCCCAACTTTTTGAAGTTGGGGTATTTGATCTGACTGATCATCAGATAGGAGAGAAACAGCATTCCCAGCACCATGAAGGCCGGTCCCGCAACCATCTCGCTGTACAGGGCCAACGTGGCGAGGACACCGCCCGCAGCGGTGATGGGCAATCCGATAAAATAGCCGGGAATGCCGGGTTTCACATTAAATCGGGCCAGACGGAGTGCTCCGCAGATCGGGAAGATGGCGGTGATAATCCAACCCATGATACCCAGTTGATAAAGAAAAGAAGTATACATAATCAGTGCAGGTGCCATCCCGAAGGAGATCACGTCGGACAGGGAGTCCAGCTCTTTTCCGAATTCACTTTGTGTGTTCAGCATTCTGGCGACACGGCCATCCAGCCCATCCAGGAACATCCCGATGATCACCATGATCGCCCCATGTTTCCATTCGCCGTGAAAGGCCAGGATGATGGCCATGATTCCCAAAAACAAGTTCCCGACGGTAAAGATACTCGGCAACGCTCTAGCTAACATGACAGGGAACCTCCTAAAAGTTGAAGATGCCGCCGGTTTGACGGTCACACCTCCCCTCCCAAGGATCAGGATTTACAGTGTATTCATTCTATGGAATTTAGATATGTCTGTCAATAAAGACCTGTTCCTGGATCCGCTTCAGCCCTTCTTTGATGGTGCGGGCCCGTACATCCCCGATTCCTTCCACCTCATCCAATTCTTCGATGGTGGCCATCATGACGCGGGGCAGGGACTCAAAACGGTCCACCAGTTTTTGGATGATCGGGGCCGGCAGCCGGGGAATTTTGTTCAGGATCCGGTAACCCCGGGGAGCGACTGCTTCTTCCTGAAGGTTGTTGTGAGAAGTGTAGCCCAGGATGCGAACGATGTTGGCATGCTCCAACAGCTCATCGGCGGAGAATTTGTTCAGGCGTTCCAGTACCTCTTCAGGCGGTTTGCAATGGGGATCCGCGCAATAATCCCGGATCACCAGGTGGGCCTCCTCTTCCACATGGACCACCAGTTCCTCCAGCTGCATGCTGATGAGCCGCCCCTCGGTACCCAGCTCATTGATATACCGTTCAATTTCGCTCTTGATACGCAGAACCATCTCGATCCGTTGAATCACCATGGATACTTCACTCAGGGTAACCAATTCCTCGAACTCCAACGCGCTCAGGTTGGTCATGGACTGATCCAGGACCGACTTGTATTTTTCCAGGGTCTGTATCGCCTGGTTTGCCTTAGTCAATATCACACCGATATCTTTCAGCGCGTATCGGTAATTTCCCTGATACAAGGTGATGACGTTGCGGCGCTGGGAGATGGAAATGACCAGTTTGCCCGTCTGTCTGGCGGTGCGCTGGGCGGTCCGGTGCCGGATCCCCGTCTCCGTCGACGGAATGGAGGAGCTGGGGACCAGCTGGGCGTTGGCGTACAGAATTCTTCGGCCATCATTGGAGAGGATGATGGCACCGTCCATTTTGGCCAACTCGTAAAGGTAAGCCGGAGCAAAGGGGCAATCGATGTGAAACCCCCCATCCACGATTTCCCGAACCGAGTCATCATAGCCCACGACGATCAACGCTCCCGTCTTGGCCCCAAGGACGTTGTCCAGGCCTTCCCGGAAGAGGGTGCCGGGCGCCACCAGACGAAGGATGTTGTTCTGAGCATGGTTTCTCTTCTCTTCTTTCAACTCATTTACCCTCCCAGCACCGCTTCCAAGGCTTCTTCCACCGATTCGACCCAAACGATCTCCAGATTTTTCGGGGGGGTCCAACCTTTTCGGTTCTTGGCCGGGACCACCACCCTCCGGAACCCCATGTTGGCCGCTTCCGCAACGCGGTTTTCCAGACGCGTGACACCCCGCACTTCCCCGGTCAATCCCACCTCTCCGATCACCACGTCCTTCGGGCGGGTGGGACGGTCCCGGAAACTGGAGGCGAGGCTCACGGCAACAGCGAGATCAACCGCGGGTTCATCCAGACGAACTCCCCCGACCACGTTGACATATGCATCCTGGTTCTGCAAAAACATCCCGAGGCGTTTCTCCAGCACGGCCATGATCATGGTGACCCGGTTGGGATCCAGTCCGGAAGCCATTCTTTTTGGCGTGGCGAAGCTGGTCGGGGACACCAAGGCCTGAAGCTCGATCAGAACCGGTCGTGTCCCTTCCATGCTGGCGGTGACAGCCGAGCCCGCCACTCCCGCCGGACGCTCGGAGAGGAACATTTCGGAGGGATTATCCACTTCCGACAGGCCTTCGGATTTCATTTCGAACAAACCGATCTCGTTGGTGGAACCGAAACGGTTCTTGACCGCCCGCAGCACCCGGTATGTATGGTGACGTTCCCCTTCGAAATACAGGACGCAGTCCACCATGTGCTCCAACATCCGCGGACCGGCGATCGCCCCCTCTTTGGTGACATGACCCACGATGATAACCGCCACCCCTTTCTCCTTGGCAAGCCTCATGAGTCGCCCGGTGCATTCCCTAACTTGGGCCACACTGCCGGGAGCGGAAGTGACGTCGGGAAGATAAATCGTCTGAATGGAGTCGATCACCAGCAGTCGGGGACTCACTTCTTCCACCAGAGCTTCCACGGCATCCAGGTCCGTCTCCGAGGCGACATACAGACGGGAGTCCAGGGCTTTCAGCCGGTCGGCCCGAAGTCGTGTCTGCTCGGCGGACTCTTCACCCGAGACATAGAGGATCGGCATCCCCCGAAGGGCCAGGCGGTGGGATGCCTGCAACAGGAGAGTGGACTTTCCGATGCCGGGATCGCCTCCCACCAGGATGAGGGATCCGGGAACCAATCCTCCTCCGAGGACCCGGTTCAACTCCCGGATCCCAATGTCGGACCGGGGTTCTTCCACTCCGCCCACTTCGGTGATCGGCACAGCGGGACGGTTTTCCCCGGTTCCCCTCCGCCCCCGAACCGCCGGTCTCCCCCCTTTGATGTCCCGTTCCTCCACCAGGGTGTTCCAACTTCCGCACCCCGGGCATTTGCCCATCCACTTGGGCGATTCGTAGCCACATTCTTGACACGCGAACTTTAACTTATACTTTGCCAAACGGGCTCTCCTTATCATCTATATGGTTTCTATAACCATTATATCAAAATCCTACACAAAAACGCACCTCCCGAAGCTTCGGGAGGTGTCAGGATTTGAACTATTGGGCAGAGGGGCTCATTTCGCTCCGGCGGACGGTCAGTTCACCGTCTTTCTCATCGATTTCCACCGTGTCCCCGTGTTTGATGTTCCCTTTGAGAAGCTCTTCGGACAAGCGATCCTCGATGTTCTTCTGGATGGCGCGGCGCAGCGGTCGGGCGCCGTAAGTGGGATCGAACCCGGCTTTGGCCAGGTATTTCGCCGCCGCATCGCTCAGCACGAAGTCGATCTCCTGTTCCTTGAGGCGTTTCCGGAGCTGATCGGACATCAGGCTGACGATTTCCTGCAAATGCTCCTCCTTCAGGGAGTGGAAAACGATGACATCGTCGATCCGGTTGAGGAATTCGGGACGGAATGCCTTTTTCAGTTCCTCCATCACATTGTCCTTCATCGCTTCGTATTCGTCTTGCGCCTGATCTCCGACGCTGAAACCGAGGCGTTTGTTCGACTTGATCAGGTCGGCCCCGACATTGGAGGTCATGATGATCACGGTGTTGCGGAAGTCCACCGTCCGTCCTTTGCCGTCGGTCAGCCGTCCGTCCTCCAGCACCTGAAGCAAGACGTTGAACACTTCGGGGTGGGCCTTTTCCACTTCGTCAAAGAGGACGACGGAATAGGGCTTGCGGCGGACTTTTTCCGTCAGCTGACCCCCTTCTTCATAGCCCACATATCCCGGAGGCGCCCCGACCAAACGGGCGGTGGAATGTTTCTCCATGTATTCGGACATATCCACCCGGATGATGGCCTCCTCATCCCCGAACATCGCCTCCGCCAGCGCACGGGCCAGCTCCGTCTTCCCAACGCCCGTGGGACCGAGAAAGATGAACGAACCGATCGGACGCTTGGGATCCTTCAACCCGGCACGGGCCCGGCGAATGGCCCGGGAGACGGAGCGGACCGCTTCGTCCTGTCCAATGACCCGTTTGTGAAGGATGTTTTCCATGTTGAGCAACCGTTCGGATTCCTCTTCGGCCAGTTTTTTCACCGGAATTCCGGTCCAGTTGGCCACCACTTCGGCGATGTCCTCGGGCCCCACTTCCGAATCCGTTTTGCCCTGGTCCTCTTTCCAACGGTTGCGGGTGGATTCCAGCTCCTCACGCAGCTTTTGTTCTTTGTCCCGGAGGGAAGCCGCCTTCTCGAATTCCTGGCTCTGCACCGCCGCATCCTTTTCTTTGCGGACTTCCTCCAGCTTCTGCTCCATCTCCTTCAGATCCGGGGGCACGATGAAGGAGGAAAGGCGCACTTTGGAAGCTGCTTCATCGATCAGGTCGATGGCTTTGTCCGGCAGGTAGCGGTCGGTGATGTAACGATCGGACAGTTTCACCGCCGCCTCGATCGCATCATCGGTGATCTTGACGCGATGGTGGGCCTCGTAGCGATCACGGAGACCTTCCAGGATCTGAACCGCTTCTTCCACAGAGGGCTCATCAACGGTAATCGGCTGGAAACGCCGTTCCAGCGCCGCGTCCTTCTCGATGTATTTCCGATATTCGTCCAGGGTGGTCGCCCCGATGCACTGGAGATCGCCCCGGGCCAGCGCCGGTTTCAGGATGTTGGAGGCGTCGATGGCGCCTTCCGCTCCCCCGGCGCCGATCAGCGTGTGCAACTCATCGATGAACAGAATCACGTTGCCCGCCTGCCGGATTTCGTCCATGATCTTTTTCAGCCGATCTTCGAATTCGCCCCGGTACTTGGTTCCGGCGACCACGGTGCCCATATCGAGGGTCATCACCCGTTTGCCGCGGAGCGTTTCCGGGGTTTCCCCGTCCACAATTCTCTGGGCCAAGCCCTCTGCGACCGCCGTTTTCCCCACCCCGGGTTCCCCGATGAGCACCGGGTTGTTTTTGGTCCGACGGGAAAGAACCTGGATCACCCGCTCAATTTCTTTTTCCCGTCCGATCACCGGATCCAGGTTATCTTCCTTGGCATCCGCCGTCAGATCCCGGGCCAGGCTGTCCAGTGTGGGTGTATTGGCATTGCTGGTCGAACCCTGGTGGGAAGAGACCGCCTCGGAGCTTCCGAGAAGCTGAAGTACCTGTTGACGGGCCTTGTTCAGGCTGACCCCCAGATTGTTGAGAACCCGGGCGGCCACTCCTTCGCCTTCCCGGATCAAACCCAGCAGAATATGTTCGGTGCCGACATAAGTATGCCCCAGCTTGCGGGCTTCGTCCATGGACAGCTCAATCACTTTCTTCGCCCTCGGAGTGTAAGCGATATTGGTCGGCTGACCCTGGCCCCTTCCGATCAGCGTTTCCACCTCTTTCTGGACCTTCTCAAGTCCAAGCCCCAAACCCATCAGGGCTTTGGCGGCAATTCCTTCTCCTTCCCGAACCAGCCCCAGCAGGATGTGTTCAGTGCCGATATTGCTGTGGCCCAATCGGACCGCTTCTTCCTGGGCCAGTGCGAGCACTTTTTGTGCCCGCTCCGTAAATCGTCCAAACATCATGGTCGAAACACCTCTCTCTTTGGGTAGTCACATGGAATGGTTCCCAATCCTCCGGTCACTGCCCTTCCCGTTTCATCGACAGATACTCGCGGATCATGCCGGCTCGCCGGATGTCCCTCTCTTCGGCATCCAGCCGCTGTTTGGCCCGGGTCTGCAGAAAGCCCGGCTGAGTCAAAACCATCAGTTCATTCATTACGTTGGCCGAAACCCCGGAAATCAATCCCATGTCTATTCCCAGGCGCACATCGGAGAGGCGTTCCATTGCTTCCTTTGAACTGAGAACCCGGGCGTGGGATAAAATACCGTAGGAACGATGGACACGATCTTCCAGTTTGGTGAGCGATATTTCCCGAAGACGGCTTCTCGCGCTGTGTTCGTGCTGAATCATCTGACGGACCACCCCCGTCAGTTTCTCGATGATATCCTCTTCCCGTTGGCCCAAGGTGACTTGGTTGGAGACCTGGTACAGATTTCCCAAGGCTTCGGATCCTTCTCCGTAAATTCCCCGTACGGCCAATCCGACTTGGGTGATGGCGGGGAACAGGCGGTTGATCTGCTGGGTCATGGCCAAAGCCGGAAGATGAACCATCACCGATGCCCGGATCCCGGTTCCCACGTTGGTGGGGCAACTGGTGAGGTATCCCGTGGTCTCGCTGAAGGCATAGGTGAGCCGGCGTTCAAACCAATCATCCAGCTCATCGGCCAGTTTCCAAGCTTCCTGGGGCTGAAGCCCGGGAAAAAGACACTGAATCCGGATATGATCCTCTTCGTTGATCATAATGCTGACCGCTTCATTGGGGCTGAGGACGACGGCCCCGTGCCGGGATTCTTCCGCCAGATGGGGGCTGATCAGATGTTTTTCCACCAACACGCGTTTTTCCAGATCACTCAGATCATCCATCCGGATCAGCTCCGCTTTGTCGAGAGCAGCGGGCCGGTTGTCACTGCGGAGGGCTTCCTCCACCCGACGGACAATATCCGAAGACTGGGAAGAGGTCGCCAGCATGGGAAACGGCAATCCGGACAGGTTGCGCGCAAGCCTCACCCGGCTGCTGATCACGATGTCCGAACGTGGTCCTTTCCCCCGCATCCATTCACTGAGTGCATCCTGTGTAAAACGTTGGAGCGACATACCAGTCCCCTCCCTAGCTGTCCAGTTTCGCCTGAAGTTCCCGGATGCGGTCTCGCAAGCGGGCCGCCTCCTCGAACTCTTCCTTTTGAATGCGTGCAGACAACTCCTGCTTCAATCGTTCAATTTCCCTTCTGATCCGGAGTTTTCCGCCGGTTCTTTCCGGGACTTTCCCCCGGTGGGTGGTATGACCGTGAACCCGGCGGAAGAGAGGGTCCAGACGTTCGGCAAAGGCCTTGTAGCAATCACTGCAACCAAAGCGACCAATCTTGCTGAACTGACTGTATGTCAGACCGCAAGTCTTGCAACGCAGCCCCTCCGATGACGACGCGGAGCGGGCGGGTTGCCCCTCCGCAAACTGTCCGTCAAGATTCAACAGGCCGGACAGGAGATTGTGAATGGAAAAGCCGGCTTCCATCCCGGCCATCTGCTCCCCCTTCTCCTTGGCACAAACCTCGCACAGATGGAATTCCATCTTTTCACCGTTGATGATCTTGGTGTAATGAAGAGTTGCCGGACGCTTGCCGCACTCCTGACACTGCATTCGGGGGTCACTCTCCTTTGTTTGCGAATAGCGTCGTCACCACGCTGCGCATGATCCGGGCACGGACGGAATCCCGAAGTGAAACCGGCAGATCCAGCACTTCCCGGGAAATCAGTTTTTTGATCATGCGCCCTTCCCTCTCGGTCATCCATTCCTCTTCCGTGAGACGAGCGATCAAATCCTCGGCGGCCTGTTGCGTCATCCGATTCCCGATCATCTTGAGCAGGACATCATAATAGTTTTTCTGTTTGGAGAAGCGGAGTTTTCGGATTCGGATGTAACCGCCTCCCCCCCGCTTGCTCTCCACCATATAGCCTTTTTCCACCGTAAACCGGGTACTGATCACGTAGTTGATCTGGGACGGAACGCACTGGAACAGCTCCGCCAATTCGCTCCGTTTCACCTGGATGGTACCGGAAGGAGTTTCTTTCAATATTTTGATCAAATACTGCTCGATGATGTCCGAAACACTTGACATGGCATCGGACTACCTCCTGTTGACTTTGACTGACTTTGACCTTGTGTGGTTATTATAATGGATGGTGGAGTCTTTTGCCAAGAGGAAAAGGCCACGGTACCATTTTTCCGCTTGGACCGGCATCTCATACGTGGCCGCCCGCTTCCGTTCCTCAATCCAGGTGAACCTCCCGAACCCCTTCCACCTTGCGCACCCGATCAATCATTTCCGTGGAATCGATTTCGGTGGGAATCCGAACGGCCAACATGATTTCCATCTCCTGATCCGACGGTTCTCCTTCATCCACTTTCACCTTCCGGATATGGATGCCAAGATCCCCGATCAGGGTGGCCAGTTCGCCCAATTTTCCGGGGCGGTTGAGAGCGCGGATTCGAAGGAGTTTCTGCGGGCTGCTCCGGAACAACCAATCTTCCACCTTGTTCAGAAGTTCCAGGCTGACCAGGGCCAGCACCGTGGTCAGCACCGCGGGAAAGTGAAATCCCGCTCCCACTGCCAAGCCGATCGCCGCCACGACCCAGAGGGAGGCGGCGGTGGTCAGACCGCTGACCGTCAAACCCTGTCGCAGGATGGTGCCCGCCCCCAGGAAACCGATGCCGCTGACCACTTGCGCTGCGATCCGGCCGGGGTCAAAGCGGACTTTGTCCTCATCCATGAACTGAGGAAAGCCATAAATGGACAACAGCATGATCAGGGCGGATCCCACACAAACGAGGATATGGGTACGGAAACCCGCGGGATGGTTGTTCCGTTCCCGTTCCCAACCGATCAATCCGCCCAGTGCAGTGGCCGCCAAGAGACGCACCACGGTTTCCCCCTGTGATATTACCCATACGCTGTCCGCTTCCATTCAGACACTCCCTTCTTCCGCTGGAAGGATGGTGAAAAAGTGAGCGCGGCGGCATTTACCCAAAGCCGCTCCGGCTGCACCTCACAGATCCAGGGATGATTCGTTCCGACAGGGGTTTTTCAACAGCGGGAGCAGTTGATCGAAGGAACGGATCACGGCATCCGCCCCCTCCAGTTCGTCTTCGTTGCTGAACTGAGGGAAATGGGCATATCGGCAGCCAATGACAACCAACCCGTTCGCTTTTCCCGCCCGGACATCGGAACTGCGGTCTCCCACCATATATCCCGAGGAGACCCCCTGTTCCTCCTTCAACAAAGCCACCAACCGCTCCTTTTGACGGATGTTTTTTTCCCCTGCAGAATAAATGCCCTCCATCAAGAAGGTTAAACCGAATGTATCCAGCACCCCCCGAACATAGGGTCCCAGACCGTTGCTGGCCACGAAAAGGCGCCACCCTCTCTCCTTCAACTCCCGCAATCCTTTGGTGACACCGGGATACAGCCCGCCCATCCCTTCTTGCAGGCAATCCAGCTCATCCCGGAGCCACATGGCGTCCGCCTCCCTTTTCACTTCCTCCGCCGCCCCCGGCAGCAACCGCTCCCAGATGTCAGCCTGCGTCATCCCGAACACCGACTGAATCCGTTCATCGGAGGGAATGGTTCCCTGGTAGAGACCCCGATCCCGCAACCTGCGAAATGTGCGGTGAAACGCGGGTACCGCCACTTTCTCCGTCTGAAAAAGGGTGCCGTCCAAGTCGAAAATAATCCCCTCATCGTCGCTCTTCATTGGAACATCTCCTCTGTTGAAAACTATATTTCGTTCCCGCCGGTTAACCTATTCCGTTGAATCCCGGACTCTATTCAGAAAGATTCCCCTGCTTTCTCCGTTCATCAGTCCGCTCCTTTTCCCGAGCGCAGAACCCCCCAACAAGGAAAAAGGGATCCATCTGAGCGGCGGCATTACCCGAAGCCCCCTTCTCCGGGCAGGACAGCAACGTCGTTATTTCGGGTCGATCCTGACAATCCGTCCAACGTTTCCAGGTGTCTCCCACTTCGATTCCCCCTCCCTTCCTCCTTCCATCACACCCAAGAAAATTGTGAAAAATGAGCATTGACAGCCGGTTCGACCGCTGGTAAAATCAAGTTGCTTAAAATGTTACGATTTTGTGAAAGGAGGTCGTCCACATGATGAAATCATGGACTGTATGCACCATGCACGGGACCCGTATGCCCATCGGGGGGTTCTCCGGTGAAACTCCCTTCAGCCGGACACTTGCACTCGGCACCGCTGAAGCAGGGATTTGTGTGCCCAAAAATGCACATCCAGACGACCTCCGGAACGGGGAGCCACCCTTCCCCTGATCGTGGCTGAACTCATTTTAAAACCACGCCGCAGGTCGTGTCGGCCTGCGGCTTTTTCGATGCTTCCTTCTTTCCCGGGAAAGAAGGGGATTTGCCGCAGACGTCAGGTTTGTGGCGTTTTTTCTTTCAAGGAGGGATTAGACATGTATTTTCATCCATATCTGTTGCAATTGGAACACCATCGGATTCACCGGGAGATGACCGATGACCGGTCCATTCCCAAAAAGGCCAGGCCCTCTCTCTACCACCGAATACGATGGTGGTTCTTGGAGGAGCGCCTCTCCAAAACCAAGGGTCTCCGTCGGCCCCCGGAAGTGGTCCCCTATCGCCCCACGGAGAGCAATCTCGTTTTTTTGCAAATGTACCGGGGGTACCGGGGGCACCGGAAACACCGACATCGTCGGCCCTCTCCCATGAAAAAATAAACAAAGCGAGGAGAGAAAGCCATGACGCAACTTGAAACAAACGGAGTTCGGGAAAGTCCACCCTATGCCCTGCCCACGGGAAAACGGAAACGCAACGGATAAGACGAAGAAAAACCCGCGGTAAAATCGGTGCCGCGGGCTTTTTCAGCTCACCGAATGGCCCATGAGGGACAGATTGCCGGCAGTCCATAACATATAAACCAGAAAGGATGCCAATCCGATATAAACAAAACCGTACCCGAGGCGTGTCCAGAGGGAAACGGCGTAATACTCCCGATCGGTACGGAGCATCCGTTCTTCCGCTCCCCGGATGTAATCGGCTTCCAGCGTCATCCGGATCCGGGGGCCGCCTTTGGCCATCTTTACCTCCGTCCCAATCAGGCGGACTTCCCGAAACCCTCCTCTGAATCCTTCGTAACGGTGGATCTCTCCCGCTTGGGGGAAATAAACGACACACCGATGCTCCCGGTCGTTGATGTCACAATACTGGACAAAAGGGAGCACCCTTCGTTCTTCTTTCTCCGGGAGGGAGACGCCGATAAATTTGGACGGGTCCACTTCCACCGTCGTTTTCAATCGGCGTTCATTGTTCCGGCGCCGGGACAGGTAGCTTGTCCAAAGTTGAAACGCAAACAGAAGCCAGATCAACAGAAGGAGCGGACTCCAAAGAACCAGGATCAAAACCAACCCCAGGATCAAACCCACCACCCACAGCCACCTGGAGATGGCAGTCACGATGCGGCCTCCGTCCAGCGGATGCATGGGAAGCAGGTTGAGGAGATTGAGAAAAAATCCGATATAAGCAATGGGATACAACACCTGGTAACCGGTCCATCCGGCGAGCAACCAAGCGGCCAAAGCTCCCAGTGTGCCGAGGATCGGACCGCCAAACGCCACATACGCTTCGGTGACCGCATCCCGGGGTTGACGCTTCAACGTGATCAGTGCCCCCACGAAGGGGATGAAAGCCGGTGCCGATACAGGAAGTCCCTTCCGCTTCGCCGCCCAAATATGACCCATTTCGTGGATGAAGATCATGATCACCAGACCGATGGAAAACGACCACGGGAATCGCAACACCGCGGTGTAAGCTCCTACGGATAACACCATACTGAGGAGCGTTCCGCCGAATTTCCCCAGTTTCAGAAAGGAAGGAACCAGCTTCAGTCCACTCGCGATCAAGGCTCCGAGTCCGCCGATCCACCTCCAGACTCCTTTTCGGTTTCGATTTCCCCTGTCACCCAAGAAGGGCCCTCCTCCTGTTTATTGCGTTTCCACCCACTATATTTCCCTCCAGCTCTCCGTCTACACTTTTTAAATCAGGAAAACAAAAAACCGTGGGGGACACGGGTGGAAAGCACTTTCAGTGGTCGGTCATTTCAGAAGGATCTCCTCTTTCCGCGGATATTCGATGAAGTGATTTCACAGGCTGGTTGCGATTCATTCCAGCTGCCACTTCGTCTTCAGGAACCGAAAAGCGTACATAAGCCTCCTATGGAACAATAAGTCAAAAACTCCCGCACCTTGTATGGGTGCGGGAGTTTTGGCGTTTGGTGGAGCTGAGCGGGCTCGAACCGCCGACCTCCTCGTTGCGAACGAGGCGCTCTCCCAGCTGAGCTACAGCCCCCCGGGTCATGGACACAATCCTTATCTTAACCTCCATTCCCCGGATTGTCAAGAGCGGTTCAGAAGGGGGAAAGGAAGCCCGAAGCTTACCCGAATCAACCTTTCCATCTCCCGGCACATTTCAATCAGGTAACGGTTCATCTCGATGTCGTATCCCTCTTGAACACAATTGAACTCCCTCTAGAAGCGTTGTGAAAAAGTGAGCAGCAGCATTTACCCAAAGCCGCTCCGGCTGCACTCACAGAGCACAAGTCTCGCCTGGGTCGCTTGCGCTCCCCGGTCTCGCTATGCTGTCCTGCAGAGATGGTTGCACTGTCCGCTCCGAATCATCCTGCTGCGGGCAGGGGCAAACGCCTTCGGATGCAACACTCCTGAACGGCCCTTGCAGGCTGATTCTCCGCTGGGCAGGACAGCAAAGTCGCTATTTTGGGTAAACACCTCCCCTTTTCTCGAAACGAACATTAAATCATAATACTTCTAGCGTGAAGCAATATGTAAGTCATCCTGTTTCGCTCCAGGAATGTCAGATTGGCACGGTCCAACCGCCACCGCAGGCAGGCTCCCTTACCGGACCGGCGACGGGGCCCCGGGGAACTTATCGGGCGACCGGCCGGAATCCCTTCTATGAAAAAGGGCCGTCCCTCCCTCTTCCTGACCAAAAGAACGGAAAACCGACATCTTGGCGGGCTGCCCTTTCCCCTCATCCTTCGGCGGATTTTGGCCGGTTTTCACAGTTGTCTCAGATGGGGTTGAATGGAAACCGCGTCTTCGGACTCTCGATCTTCTTTTTTCCTTTGTTCCGCCTGCGTGAGGTTGATTTGCCGGTAAAGCTCCACCAGTCGTTCCCGCTCTTTCTCCCAGTTGAGCAGCTTTCGTGCTTTGTGGGTGCTGATCCGCCAGGGATCGGGATCGGGCAGGATTTCGTGGATCGCCGAGGCGATCTCCCCTACATTCAGCGGGTCCACCAGGCGGCCGGTTTTGTATGCGCCCACGACATGAGCGATTCCCGGCTGATCACTGGTAACCGCGGGGATTCCGGCCTGGATGTATTCGAACACTTGGTTGGGTGTGGACAAGGGGTGAATCCCCTCCTTGCCCCCGTACAACACGGTTCCCAGATCGGCGTGGCTGGTGACCCGGAGCAATTCCCGGGGACACAGGGGAGGATGGAAAAAGACCTTGTCCCCCACCTTCTTTTCCCTCACCAGCCTCCTTAAGCGCTCCTCCCATTCCCCGAACCCGAGCAAGACCAACTTGTAATGATCGGGAAGGCGGGTGAAAGCGTGGATCAATTCTTCCAACCCCCGATTCCGCAAAAAGCCACCCTGGTAAAGAACGACCCGATCCCCGGGAGCCAGGCCAAACTTCCCGTGGAAATAGTTTTTTTCCTCCGGAAGTTGGGACAGGGACTCAGGGATGTTCCGGAGCACAGTGATCGAAAGGTCGGGATAGTGATGCTGAAACTTCGCTTCCAACAATTCGTTTTCGGTGATGAGGTGGTCGACTGATTCCATCCACCAGGATTCCATCCGGTGGCTGACCAGACGTCCCCACCGGGTTTTCCCGTTCCCTTCATCGAAAGGTTGATGGGAGTCATAGACCAGGGTGCACCCTTTTTTCCTTTTCAGGTGAACCCCGATGCTCAGAGTGTGCAGATCGTGACAATGAACGGCCTCGTAAGAGGCGTTCTCACAAAGTTCCCAGATCCGAAACGCAAAGTTCCGCTGGGCCACCACATCTTTGGCCATTCGGACCATGGGGCTTCGGACGACCCGGTAGACTCCCCGCTTCACCCTGACGGCCGCTTTCTTGTCCACAAACCGTTTGATCCGTTTTGTATTGATCCGAAACCGGAGGAATCTCACCCTCTCATGGAGTTCAGGCGGCGGCTCGGAAGCACTCTGTACACAGGCAATATCCACATACCAGCCCGCATTGGCCAATGCGACAGCTTCCCTCTGGACCCGGGCATCGTAGTGGATATCCTTAAACAAAATCATCAAAACGCGCATTATCGCCTACCTCCCTTCGGGGATTGGAAATTTCTCACCACATCCCTGCCTGATCTCTCTGTCAGGGGAATGCCTCCCGTCTCCTCCAACTGACGGGATTCACAGGAGGCGCATGCGCAGTTCATCAAAGACGGCACCTAGTCCAAGGGGAGGTCGCGGAATCCCGCCCTCCGTCTTTTCCACTCATCTGCTTCCGTGGATTCGGCATCGGTTGTTGTCCGGTCCCAATCGGACAGCCGGCCGGAAGGACTTCCCGGCCCTGTTCAAGGGGAATCATCGGGTCTTGAAACAACCGGGACGCCTCTTCCGGAGCGCTGCAGCCGGTTGACTTGCCCCGGGGTCCGGGGGGATCTTTTCCGATCCGCACTCGGGTGGCAGATGGGATGTTCTTTTTTTAATTCCCGGTCAACGGGAATCCTCCTGAGGGTTTCCCACAGATCTTCAACCCGGGGACGGGATTCGGGCTCCGCCAGAAGAGATTGCATGATCAAATGTTCCAGGGAGGGCGGCACGTCCCTCCGGCAGGTTCGGATGGGCAACAGGTTTCCCGGGGGAGAGGGGCTGGTTCCGGTCAGCATAATATAGGCCAGCGCCCCCAGGGAATAGGCGTCCATCATCTGTTCCTGTCGTTTCCGTTCCTCCGGGACCGCCCTCCCGCCGCCGGGAGGGCCTCCTTTCAATTTGGGGAGAAGTCCGGAGGGGCCCCCGTACAAAAACCGGACGGAACCCCCTGTGATCAACATGTTTTGAGGGTGGACGACGGTAAACAGGTCTTTCCGGTAAATCCGTACCAAATGGCCGGAAACGCATTGCAGGATATGTATGGCTTCATTTGCGGTGAGGGGGACGGAACGGTAAAGATGATGGGCCAGAAGTTGACCGTCCAGCTTTCCGAGCACCTGGTACAGGATTCCTTCTTCCACGAACAGTCCCTGGAGGGGAAAAAAGACACCGGTATCCCGTTTGAGAAGCTTTTTGAGATCGACTCTTTTCCGGATTGACCGGATATCCAGCCCGTGCAGGAACCGCGTTGGAAGGGGAGTGGATGGTTTCCCGTCCCGGGAATCGGGTTCCACCTCGGTGTAGTACAGAACCCCCTGGACGAAAGGGAATGCCTGAAGCACCCGGTACGTACCCCGGATTCGATCACCCTTTTTCTTCATTGTTCATGCACCCTCTTTCTCCCTGGGCCGATTCAAGGCAACCGAATGTTCCGACACGTTTCCCCATCCGTTGGGAACAACTTCCGATTGCATTCAACACATTTCAACACGGGCTTCATTGCGTTTATTTTACCATGAAGCGGAAATGCTGGACACCCTTTTCCCGGGAAAAACGGCGGTTTTGCCCGGTTTCCGGGAAAGCCGCCCCCTTCTCGGCCGACTGTGATATACTGTCAATGACGATCATTTTTCCGAATTGTGCGATGAATATCCGAGAGGAATGATGTCCCCATGAACCGCAAAGCGGTCCGAGCGTGGGTCCTGTATGACTGGGCCAATTCCGCTTTCGCCACCACCGTCATGGCGGCCGTTATGCCCATCTTTTACGCCGATGTCGCTGCCGCCGGACTGGACGGAACCACCAAGACCGCCTACTGGGGCTATACCCAGTCCATTGCCCTCATCTTTGTGGTGCTCCTCTCCCCGGTTCTGGGTGCCATCGCCGATTATTCCCGCTCCAAGCGGACCTTTCTCCGATTTTTCACCTACATGGGTGCGCTGGCCTCCTCTCTTCTCTTTTTTACCGGAGAAGGAGACTGGGTGTCGGCGTCCCTTCTCGTCATCCTGGGGACCTTGGCTTACTCGGGCGGAAATGTCTTTTACGACGCTTTTCTTACCGACCTGGTCCCGGAAAGGGAAAGGGACCGGGTCTCTTCCCGGGGTTACGCCTTCGGCTACATCGGAGGCGGAGTGTTGCTCGCCGTCAACCTGGCCGCCATCCAATTCCCCAAGGCCTTCTTCCTTCCGGACTCCCTGGTCGCCACCCAACTCGCCTTCCTGTCCGTGGGCATCTGGTGGTGGGTCTTTTCGATCCCTCTTTTCCGCCATGTGCGGGAGCAAAAGGGCGGGAACGCACCCGGGGCCCGAATCCGGCCCACGGCCATGGCCGCTGTCGGGTTCCGTTCCGTCGGGAACACCCTCCGCCGTTTAAAACGGTATCCGGAGGTGTTGAAGTTTCTTGTCGCTTTTTGGTTTTTCTCCGACGGCATCAACACCATTATCAAGATGGCCACCATTTACGGCCGGGAGATCGGCATCGGCCAAACCGACCTGATCGCCGCCCTGTTGATCACCCAATTTGTGGGGATTCCTTTCACCCTCCTGTTCGGCCGCATCGCCGACCGTTTCGGTGCCATGCGCACCCTGATCGCCACCCTGGGAGTCTACCTCATCATTGTCATCCTGGGCTACTTCATGCAGACGGCTTCCCATTTCTACGCCCTGGCCATTCTGGTGGGCACCGTTCAGGGAGGAAGCCAGGCCCTCTCCCGATCCATCTTCACCCGCCTGATCCCCGCCCACCGAAACGCCGAGTTCTTCGGCTTCTACAGCCTCTCCGGCAAGTTCGCCTCCATTTTCGGTCCCTTCCTCTTCGGTCTGGTCGGCCAATTCACCGGCTCCAGCCGTTTCGGAATCACCTCCCTGGCTTTCTTCTTCCTGGCGGGCATCGTCCTATTGCTGACCGTCAACCTGCAGAAAGGCAAACAAGAAGCGGAACAGGTCTGGCTGGAAGAAGTGGGAGGCCCCTACGAAGCCTTGAAAGGGGAATCCGGCGGGGGATGAGAAGGAACTTTTCCGGGGAAATAATGTAACCCTTCGCTGGCACTGCTTTGAGATTTATAGCTAAGTCGCAAATAGTTGTCGAAGAAAGTCGGAAGAACCGGTGAGGACCAAGATCACCATTCGCTGAACCCGTTGCAACCGCCCAGCGCCAAGCCGATCGCAATAAAAGATCTTGGAAATGATGCCAACCCCTTGCCGTTTAAAGAAGGTCCCTCATCCAGGATCTTCTCCTGCGCCCGCAGGTGCAACAACCAGGTGAAGCCAGGTTGACCACGACCCGATGTCGGAGCAACCCTTGCTTCTCGAAACGAACATTCAATCATAACGCTTCCAGTGGGGGGCGGAGCAAATGATAAGGGAGCAAGGGGGTAGTCCCCTGCTCCCTCATGGAATTCATATTTATTATTCCGTGATGATGAAATCTCCTTCCGCAAGCAAATCCTTCCCGCGCCAAACCTTGATCTGATAGTCGCCGGTCTCGTAGAAACCATGGAAATCAAAATCGCTGCTGAACTCCCATTTGTACTTGCTGGAATCCGGCTCCACTTCCTGAATGATTTCCTGCAACACCCGATCTCCCTTTTTGTTGATGATTTGGAACTTCAACCGGGTGGTATCGAACTGTTTCCCTTTCGGCAAACGGAAAACCAAAGCGAAGTTCTCATCTTTGCCGAAGTGTTTTCTTTTGTTCAAAACTTTAAAATTACCTTCATCCTGAGGATAATCACCGAATTCAATTTTAGCAACCTTGGGCCCCTTCGCTTCCTTGGCGGCGTCCGCCTCCGTACTCTCCTTGTTCGTCAGAAGACCGCAGCCGGATCCCGTTATCAACAGCACAGCACACACACCCAAAATCCAAACCTTTTTCACGAAAACACCCTCCTTCTTTGGCGGAAAAACTAATTGTTGAGTTTTTCTTGTTCTTCATCCCGCTTATTTCGGACATGATCCTGTAGATTGTCCCGGTTGTTCTGAACTTCCGTTTGAAGCTGTTCTTTTGTCTCATAAGAATAATCGCTCAATGCTTCCTTGCGCTCGTAGATACGGGATTCCACTTCGGAAATAAGTTCATACTCAAATTTGCGCTCTTCTTTTAAATAGGTGAGAGCATCTTTGAAATGGTTGTATTCCCATTCGACCAACCGCTTCATGTCCTCATGATTGATATCCAGGTGGTCCAGCTTGTGGGCAGCGATGATGCTTGCTTTCTCTTCATGGACTTCCGCCCATTTTTGCCATTCATCATAGAGACGTTTGAATTCCCCTTCAAAATAGGCCTCCAGATCCACCTTGGATTTGACTGTCTGGTATTCGCCACCTCCGGCATTGGCTACCTCCAGCAATGCTTGTTGGCCCTCATTGTCCACATCAAAACCGATGATGTTAACCACGGCTTGGATATTGGAGTGATGGAGCTTGTCGGCGGCGGCCACCGGATCCCCGTCACAAGTTTCGATCCCGTCGCTCACCACATAGACGACATTTTGTGTATTGTCACCCGTGTGGCCGGCAAGTGTCTTTTCAGCCTTTTGAATGGCACCGGCCAACGGGGTCCACCCGGCGGGTTTGAGAGATTTTAAAGATGATTGAAATCGTGTCTGGTCATACGCACCCAGCGGGTAAATTTCTTCGATGCTGTTACAAGAAATCTGCTTGTCGCTTTTGCTGTTGCTCCCTTTGTGACCGTACACCTGAAGGGAAATATGGGCCCCTTCGGGCATGTTGGAGACGAAATCCTGAACCGAAGACTTGGCAAGGTCCATTTTCACTCCGCCATCCACCTTGTCCGCCATGCTTCCGCTGGCATCCAATAAGATGACGATATTGACTTCCTGCCCTTCCGGCACCTGAATGTTCTTTACACTGCCGGGTCCCGCTTCAATGTCGATGACGGAAGTATCAAAGTCCTGATATTTTTTGATGTGGCGACGGTAATCCTCTCCCATCATTTGGATGAGCCGGGCTTCCAATTGATCGGGGGAGATGGCAGCAGAGATTTTGTCCAATTGAGGTCTGATTTTCTTCAAATCATACGAAGTACCGCCATACTCTCCGGGTCCCTTCATGATGTCCAAGCTTTTCAGTTGCTCGGGAATCTTCAGGCCCGAATAGTCGGGCTTCTTTTGCTCTGCGGATGGATCCGCTTCCGCCTTTTTAACCGATTGGGAACCCGACTCCGTCAACAGGCCACATCCTGTGGTGAAGGCCAACAGCATGGCCAGGATCCCCGTTCCGATTCGTTTCCACATGGGTTTTGTTTATGAGCCTCCTCCCGTCAGAATGAAACGACTGAGCCAATCGTTCCAGGCAAAAACAGGCTTTTCACTACCATTGGTTTTGAGGCGAGAGAAAACGAGTCATTATCGTATTTTTTCATATGAATTAAAGGGCACGTCTCCCACAGGAAAGGGCCATCCAAACGAGATCCCCGTCACGAAACGGGGATCTCCGGTCATTGCATTTGAGCATTCCGGGCACTTTCTTTTACTTCCTGAGGAACCTCGATCGTGCCCGTGAACTCCCCTTGCAACGAAAGGGTCATAGACTGATCTGCCTTGATGACACCGGAGGTGGTTCCGTCGTTTACCGGAATCTCCACTTCCATCTCCTGCTCCATCTTTTCTTGTTCAAAGGTGCTCTTGTTGATATGGTACACCTGTTTCAGCTTGTTCAGCTTGATCGCACTCTCATTGACCGACACTCCCGCTTGTTTCATGGTGGGAACCATCGAACCCGTCATTTGCTTCAGAAACAGCTCTTTCACTTCCGGTTGATCTTCCATCACATTGACGGTGATCACATATTGGTCCCTCGTTTCTTTCATTTGCAATGCTTGGTCTTTCTTGTTCCCCTGAATTTGGGACAGAAGCTCCTGCAGTTTTTGCAACGCTTGGGAAGGATCCTGTCCTTGATTTCCCCCAAATTGGTTCAGATCCGCTCCCGTCCCTTTCACCCAAGTCGACCCATCCACGGTTTGATAGATTTCATTGCCAACTTGATATCCTTCCACTGTCCCGGATTGACCTCCCCCTTGGATGGTTCCGGAAAAGTGAACGGCGCGGGGGTTTTGGGTGATGTCCATTTTCAGATCGAACTCTTGGGTGATTCCCTGGCTTTGACCTTCCACCTCCATGCTGATCTCTTGCTTGCCCCCGGATTTGACGGTATACCCCTTCGCTTTTTGAGACGCTTTCTGCGTCTTTTGAACCACCTGGGTCATTGACAACTTCTCCGGTTTCGGCTCGGCAGCTTCCTCTTTCGGTGAATCCCCTTCCACCGCTTTCTGCTGAAGGCCACACCCCGAAACCATCACCAATACAAAGGTGAGCATGAAACTAATGAATGCTTTGCATTTCAATGATTCAACCTCCAATGAAAAGGGGAAGATCCGATTAGGAGCCCTCCCCAGAAACTTACTTTCAATTCCATTTTAGAGTGGCTGAACCATATTGGCTATTCATCATTGGAACTATTCAAATTTAGTTCTGTAGTACAAATTTTATTAAACAAGACGAGAGGGTTTCCCCTGCGTGATAGTTAAAGGACCGTTTAATACAGGTTGACCCCTTTAAGTTTCTTTGCTTTCTCAAGGATAAAATATTTGATCGTCTCCTCGGCTTTCTCCACTGTCGCCAAATCTTCTTTAGAAAAAATATGCCCTCCCTTTACTTCATCCATGTCCAGCTTATCGTACAATACGCCTTTAATCCCGGTCGTGGATCGATCGACTTCAAAACCCACTTCCATTTCGCTTTTGGTACGACTCGGAATATAGACGAATTTTATTTCATCAAACTTTCCTCGCATCCAGCCTCTCGGTACAAGATGAAAGGATTGGGCCTTTCCGTATCGTTCACCCCAGTAACTTTCTCCTCGAAGGAAAAATCCGAGACGCCAGCAAGCCTCCAGAAAATTTTTTACTATCCCTGCAGGCAGAACGTTTATGGTATCGCGATCTTTAACATCTTTGGCTAATGCAATATCCAAATTGGTTTTAAAGTAAAACTTCGTATTGGTTACTTGCTGTTGTGTATCATCAAACGACCAAATTCCACCCTTGTCCAGGTTATAGGAGAACGGAAGAAATTCAGGACATGTAAATGAAAACGGATAGGTCCGTTCTTCGCCGGCCTTTAATGTGATTGCCTCATCCGTGACCGGAATACTGCAAACACATTCCTTAATTTCGATTCCTGCTAGCTGGGACTCCACACAGAAATCAACCGAAAATCCTCGGATGCTTTGATCGACATCGCCCCCTTTGAGATGAATTTCCCCCGTTATCGTCTCCCCCATCCTTACTTCCTCCTGTTCCAACACCAAGTCAATTTTAGCTCCCCCCACACCCAATGAAGCCAATAACATTTTAATCAATATACTTCCCTCCTCGATTGATTTTTCTAGTGGAACAGTCAATTTATATCTCGGAAATTATCCTCCACTTGTGCCGGTGGCAAATGATAGCAATGGCGTAACCCTTAAGAAAACACAGTATATCTTAATGTCGCTTTGTTTTCTTGTTGTGAAATACCAGGCCTGTTGATTAGGGAAAATAAACCAAAATCATCGGTATCTGTCTAATAATTCATATACCGACCACTTAACTTCTGTCGGTAATTGCCGC
>NZ_QBKR01000017.1 GCF_003054245.1 Melghirimyces profundicolus | reverse complement strand
TTCGTCAGTCTGAGGTGGTTTCCACCCGCCTCAACCATTCTTCGGTTAACGTCTCAAACCTCTTTGACTGTCTGCCAATCGTGTCCTGCCCGGTCTTTCCATCAAGCTTTTGATTTTGATCAGACTAAACTGCCAAAGCTTCTCATCCCCCTGTTCCCATGCGTGGGACAACCCGAAGAGGGGCGCGATCTTTTGGTACAGATCCGCCCGTTCCCAGAATGCCGAATCCGTCTCCGGGGTGTAGTGCCGGGCCACCTCGCGGGCGAAAGCTTCCCCGAGGTCCTTCCACAGGGCGGCGAAATCGTGGGCGGGATCGCCGGACCGGGCATCCCCCCAATCGATCACTCCGGAGAGATGTCCGTTCCGAACCAGAAGATGGTCGGCGGCCAGATCGCCGTGAACGGGGCAGAGGGAGAAGGAAGCATCCTTCAGGTGTTCCGACAGCAGGGCGCACCAGCCTGTCACCGCCTTTCCGGTCTCGGGGTCCAGTTCAGTGAGGATTTTCTTCTCCGCCCGGTCAAACAGCTCCAGGAAGGACCCGGTCCAAGCCTGCGGGTCCCGGTGGTCGGGGGGAAATCCCTCTTCCTTCGGAAGGGAATGAAGCGTGGACAGGAAACGGCCGATTTCCTTGGCGGCGGAAACAGGAACGTGACGGGACCCCATCCTGGACAACGGAACCCCCTCCAGTTTTCGGTAACCGCCGAAGGGAAGAGGGGTCTCCATACGGAGAATGGTATACCGGGGAACCGGGATGGGGAGGCGGGAAGCCACTTTTCCCAGGAAATAAGCCTCCCGTTTCAGCCGCTTCCTTCCTTCTTTCCGGCGGGGAAAACGGAACATCCACTCCCCGTTGATCTCCAGTACGAAAAAATCCCACCCGTTCTGAATCTCGCGGACGGAACAGATCGGGACATTCGCCAGCACGTCTTGGACCCTCTCGAGACAATGTGCGGAATTCAAAGAATGGTCGCCCCCTCCATTTTTGTACGGACAGGCGGTTGATCCCCAGATTTGATGGCGGAACGTGTTTTGCCACGCTCGGTTCAGCCGGAGCGGCTTTGGGTAAATGCTGCCGCTCACTTTTTCACAACGCTTTTAGTCCTTCACCGATAACGAACGGGCGCTTCCTTTGGGGACGAGCAGGAACGCCGCCGCCAGAGCGGCCACACTGAAGAGGAAGGCGGTCAGAAAGGTGGTGTCCAGAGCCTGGGACAGAAAACGGCTCATCTGTTCCGCGATCCCGGTGGGAAGAGAAGAGAATCCCTCAGGGCTGGTCACGCCCCGGGCCCTTTCCAGCTGACGGATGGTCTCCCCGCTGAGTTCGCTTTGATGCCGGGCGATGTAGGCCCCGATCTGATCCTTCAGCCGGAAGCTCATCACCGTTCCCAGCAGGGTGACGCCGAAGGCGCCGCCCATGGAACGGGAAAACATCTGGGAGGAGGTGGCGGCTCCCCGGTCTTTGCCGTGGACGGCATTTTGCACCGCCACGATAAAGGCGGTCATGGAGAGGCCGAGGCCGCAGCCCAGGAGGAACATTCCGGCCAGGACCAAGGCATAAGGGGTGGTCCGGTCCATGAACGTGAAGCCGGCGGCGGAAAGGGTGACAAGGGCCGCCCCGGTCACGATCGGCGGACGGTAGCCCTGTCGGAGAAGCCACCGCCCCGCGACCACGGCAGAGGTGCTCCAACCCAACACCTGTGGGGTAATCGCCAGTCCGGCCAGTGTGGGAGATTGGTCCAACACACCCTGGACAAACAAGGGCACGAAGGAGATGGCTCCAAACATGCCCATCCCGGTCAGAAAAGCGGTCAGGTTGCTGGAGGCAATCATCCGGTTGCGAAAGAGACCGAGTGGGATAAAAGGGCTCTCCACACGCCGTTCCCACAGCAAGAAGACGACCAACAACGCGGATCCCCCCGCCAGCAGACCCCATGCCAGGGGTTGGTCCGTTCCCCGGTTTCCGACGAGTTGGGTGAAAGAGAGGATCCCCAGCACCGACAGGGTGAACAGGACCGCCCCGGTATAGTCGATCCTTTTCTTTTCTTCCTCGACCCGCTCGTGGAGAAAGAAGGCCACGGTCAGGACGATCAGGGTGCCGAGGGGGAGGTTGAACCAGAAGATCCACCGCCAGGATAAATGGTCCACCGTCCATCCGCCGATAAAGGGCCCGACGATGGCTGCCAGTCCCCACATGGAGGAAAACCATCCCTGAACTCTGGCCCGGAGTTCAAAGGGGAAGAGATCTCCCACAATGGTGACGGCCACGGGCAGCACCCCTCCCGCCCCCAGCCCCTGGATCGCCCGAAAGAAGACCAGCTGTCCCATGGATTGGGAGAAACCGCACAGGGCGGAGCCGCCCACGAACAACAGGACGGCGGTGATGAACACTTTTTTTCGACCGTGAAGATCCGCCAATTTTCCGTAGATCGGCACTGTCAGGGTATTGGCCAGCATAAAGGCGGAGAAGACCCAGCTGTAAAGGGAAATGCCGCCCAGTGCCCCCACCACCGTCGGCATGGCGGCATTGACGACAGTCACTTCCACGGCGGCGATGAACATGGCCGCCATCAGCGCCCCCGTGATGATGTTGCGTCGACTTCGGTTCATTTCGGTCATTTCTGTGGTTTCTCCTTTACGTTGGACGATTCCATATTATCCTAACGCAAACCCTTCGGTTTGCGAAGTGTTACCTTGAGAAGGGATTTATGCTATTATAAAACAAAGTAAATGAATCGGCTTTGTTGGGAATGGAAAGGAGATCAAGGAAAGATGGACAACCGAAGCCGGGCCCGATTCAATGACCTGTTTGATACCTGGGCCCAGGACTACGATCAAGCGGTCGCCGGGGTACACCCGGAGTACAGGGAAGTATTCGCGGGTTATCACCGCATCCTGAAAACCGTGGTGGATGCACTCCATCTTCCGGAAGGGAGCCGGGTGTTGGAAATCGGGGTGGGAACCGGAAATCTGTCGGCAAAGCTGCTCCGGGCCGGCTACCGGGTCACCGGTGTGGAACCTTCCCGAAAAATGCGGGAGAAAGCGGTGCAGAAAGTGCCGGGTCTCCGGGTTTTGGACGGCCACTTCCTGTCGCTCCCGGCTTTGTCAAAGGTGGAGGCCGCGGTCAGTACCTACGCTTTTCATCATCTCACCGACGGGGAGAAGGTACGCGCCTTAAAAGAGATTCGCCGCCTCCTTCTCCCCTCCGGGCAAGTGGTATTCGCCGACACCGCTTTTGCTTCGGAAGAAGAGAAACAGGCGATGGTGGCGGAAGCCGAACAACGCGGATTTCAAGAATTGGAGAAAGATCTGAAACGGGAGTTCTATCCTTTGATTCCCGATCTTGAACGGATATTTGAGGAGGCGGGTTTCTCCGTCTCCCTGCGCCGGTTGAACCGGTATGTCTGGCTGATGGAAGCGGCTCTTAAGTCCCGATGATGAAAACCCCGTCTTAACGGCGGGCTTTTTTATTTGGGACCGGCATGGATACGATGGCACTTTTCCATTTCCCCAAAAAGCGATACCATGAAGGCAGAGGACAAGTGAAGGGATTTGTTCGAAATATTTGTTTATTTTCCTCGGCAGGAATCTTCCGGGGAGGAGGAGAAACGGTGGTCACGCTTGGAGAGAACCGGGATTACGAAGAGTTGCTCCATGTTTACGAAGAGTGCCTCGAGTCCAAAGAGATGATCGAGGCTGCTTTCGAGAGTGCCTATGAAGGAATTATCATCACCGACCCCCGCGGGTATGTGCGGATGCTGAACGATACCTACGCCGAGTTCCTGAAGGTGAAAGTGGAAGACGCCATCGGCCGCCATGTGACGGAAGTGGTCGAGAACACCCGCATGCATATCGTGGCCAAAACGGGCAAGGCTGAGCTGGCCCGGGTGCAGAAGATCCGGGACGGGAACATGGTGGTGCACCGGATCCCCATCCTCAAAGAGGGGAAAGTGGTGGCGGTGGTGGGGAAGGTGTTGTTCCAGGACGTGAGGGAACTGCACGCCCTTTCCGCCAGGGTCCTCCAGCTGCAGGAAGAGCTGGAATATTACAAAGGGGAACTGATCAAGCATCTGGGGGTGCGGTACGGACTGGAGGACATCATCGGCTGCAGTCCCAAACTGAAGGAAGTGAAAGCGATGGCCCGGCGGGTGGCACCCAGCGACTCCACCGTTTTCATCAGCGGGGAGAGCGGGACCGGCAAGGAGCTGTTCGCTCACTCCATCCACCGCATGAGTCGGCGGAGTTCAGGGCCCTTCATCAAAGTGAATTGTGCCGCCATCCCCGAAACCCTGATCGAATCGGTGCTCTTCGGATACGCGGAAGGTGCCTTCACCGGAGCGGCCAAAGGGGGCCGGAAGGGAAAATTCGAGATGGCCCACCGCGGGACGATCTTCCTGGACGAGATCGGGGAACTGCCGCTGACGATGCAGGCGAAGCTTCTTCGGGTGCTCCAGGAAAAGGAGGTGGAACCCGTGGGCGCCGTCCACCCCGTCAAGGTCGATGTCCGGATTGTCGCCGCCAGCAACCGCGATCTGAGGAAGATGGTCCGGGACAACCGGTTCCGGGAAGATCTCTACTATCGTTTAAATGTGGTCACCCTCTCCATTCCCCCGCTTCAGGAACGGCCGGAGGATATTCCTGAGCTGGTCGGGCACTTTCTGGAGGAGCTGGGCCGGGAAGTGGGTATCCATGTGGCCGGAGTGGAACCGGACGCGATGGAAGCCCTGGTGGGATACCGTTGGCCGGGAAATGTCCGCGAGCTGAAAAACGTGTTGGAACAGGCTCTTCATCTGACGGAAGGGGACCGGATCCGACAGGAGGACCTTCCCGTCCACGTGGCGAGAGGGAAAAGCAGGGTGAGACTTCCTTTCACCCTGAAGGAAGCGGTGGAAGATGCGGAGCGGGAAGCGATCCTGCAGGCGTTGAAGGTTCACGCCGGGAATCGGGAACGGGCGATTCACATGTTGGGGATCAGCCGATCGGGGTTTTACCATAAAGTGAAAAAACTGGGCATTGATCTGTAGACCGTCCGGTCTCCATCGATTGCAACGCCGGTGAAAAGAGGGGGGCGTGAAGGCCCCGGCACCACTATGGGAGGGGGTTGGAATAACCGTTCATGATTTCACCGCCCGCACCATTACGGGGGAGGATAAGAATCTTGCCGATTATGCGGGCTCCGTGTTGCTGATCGTCAATACCGCCAGCAAATGCGGTTTTACACCCCAATATCGGGAACTGCAGGAGCTGTACGACAAGTACCATGACAAAGGTTTTGAAATCCTGGGGTTTCCCAGCAACCAGTTCGGCAACCAGGAGCCCGGGAATGAGGAGGAGATCCGGGAATTTTGCCGGTTGAACCACGGGGTCTCGTTTCCCATGTTCAGCAAAACGAAGGTGAAAGGGAAGGAGGCCCATGAGCTGTTCCGATACCTGACCCGGGAAGCTCCCGGGATCATGTGGGAAGGGATCAAGTGGAACTTCACCAAATTCCTGGTGGACCAAAAGGGGAACGTGGTGAAACGATGTGCACCGCAAACCAAACCGTTCCAACTGGAAAGGGATATTGAGAAGCTTTTGGCCAAGTGAATTTCAGTATGTGGTGACGGACTTCGATTGATGGATGAACCCCTGGAAGCGTTGTGATTGAATGTTCGTTTCGAGAAAAGGGGAAGTGTTTGCCCAAAATAGCGACTTGTGCTCGGTGAGTGCAGCCGGAGCACTTTGGGTAAATGCTGCCGCTCACTTTTTTCACAACGCTTCTGGGGCTTTGACAAAAACAGGGACCGTCCAAAAATGCGGACTCTTGTTCATGTTTTTGGACGTTCGAAAAAGACGGGTTCAACTTCTTGGATTACAGGTCAATGGATCGTTTGGAGTAAGGCTTTCGATGTATCCATCCAAAATTATGGATTATTCCGATGATTGAAACCGGGTGCTGTGCAGGTTTTTTTCTGGCATCTTATTTGCATGGATAATAATCGAACCCGTTGCGGGAATATTCAAATCCTTATTGGGAGAAGGGGGTTCAATGATGTGGGGTCTTCCTTGGTTTACGTGGTTCATGGTGTTTGTTTTTTGGCCGGTGATGGTTTTGGCCGCCGCTCTTTGGGGTGTGTTCGCATTCAGAAACGGGGACGGGAGGTAGCGCCATGATTCTGACCATCGGGATTTTGTATCTGGCTTTGATTCTGGGGATCGGGCTCTGGGCCGGAAAAAAACAGCAGGACATGAACTCGTTTTACTTGGGAGGTCGCCAGTTCGGTCCGTGGCTTGTGGCTTTTGCGGTTTCTTCCACGACCATGTCCGGCTATGGGTTTATCGGCTTGCCCGGGTTGGTGTATGAGCACGGGTATGCCATTTTGATGATCGGAATCTTTGCCACAGCGGGCTTCTTTTTCAGCTTTTTAATCCTGGCGAGACCGATGCGGCGGATCTCCGAAAAGTTCGGAGCCATCACCATCTCCGACCTGCTGGAAATCCGGTATAACAGCAAGGCCGTCCGCGGGGTGACGGCGATTGCGATTCTGGGTGGGGCGATCGGTTATCAGATGACCCAGTATTTATCGCTCCAAAAAATCATGCAGACCGTATTAAAGGTGGACGAAACAACGGCTTTGATCATCGGGGTGGTCATCCTGACCATCTATGTGGTTGCAGGCGGGATGACCAGTGCAGTCTGGACCGACCTGATCCAGATGATCGTCATGGTGGTCGGCGCCTTCATCATTTTCGTCGGCGGGATGAATCTCGTGGGGGGGGTTTTCCACGATGAACACCGAGCTGGCCAATATGAACCCCAATTATGTTCAGGCCTGGCATACGGCGGGACCGATCAGCATCTTTGCGTTTATCTCGTATTTCTTGCTTTATCTGCTGGGACATCAGGGACAACCCCATGTGGTCTCGAAATTTTACATGATCAAAAAACTGACCATGTTGAAATGGGCGGCCCTGATCTCCGCCGCCACCTACGGAATCACCGTTCTCCTGTGGTTTGTCGGACTTTACTCCAAGGTGATGGTGGAAAGGGGAATGATGGAAGCGCCGGCTTCCCCGGACTTGGTCGCCCCGATGTTCATCACCCAGTTCTTCAGCCCGGTGGTGGCCGGTCTGATTTTTGCGGCGGTGATGGCGGCCATCATGTCCACCAGCGAAGCGTTCCTGTTGGTGGCCAGTTCGGCCATCGTCCGGGATCTCTATCAGCAGATTATCAAGAAAGGGGAACAGTTGCCGGCTAAGAAGGAGCTCGCCCTGTCACGGCTGGTGACGCTGGGGGTGATCTTGCTCACCGTTCTGCTTTCCCTGAATCCGCCTGATTTGGTCGGTTGGCTGGGCAACGCCTCCTGGGGAATTTTTGTGGCCTCTCTGGTACCTGTCCTCAGCATCGGGATCTGGTGGAAGCGAGCCACTCGGCCCGCTGCGATCTGGTCCGCTTCTCTTGGCTTTCTGACCAGTTTCGGTCTCTACATCCTCAAAGTGAAAGAAGTTTATGTACCGCAATTGGATACCGGGGCGATCGCCCTGATCGTCTCCACTGTTACGCTGATTGCGGTATCGTTCCTGACCCGGCCGGAACCCAATGAACGGTTTGATAATGCGATGAGTGACCGGGTGTCGGAGGATGCCCGTGCCTCGTAATCTCTTGTCTCTGCAGACTTTTTTGAACGGGAATGCGGAAACAACATGATGTTGGAAGGAAGGATTCCATGAAGCAACGTACGGTCATCGTTACCGGAGCGGCCCGGGGGATCGGGTACAGCATAGCGCAGGCCTTTGCCCGGGAAGGGGATCACGCGGTGGTTGCCGACCTGAGTGAACGGGATGCGGTGGAAGCCGCCGGGAGAATTGCCCAAACCACCGGCGGGGAGGCTTCGGGATATGCTGTCGACGTGGCCGATGAAGAGAAGGTGAAGACCATGGTGGAACAGGTCGTCTCCTCCCGGGGCAGCATTGATGTACTGGTGAACAATGCGGGGCTGCAACATATCGACAAGGTGGAGGACTTCCCCCTGGAAAAATGGGAGCATTTGATCGGAGTGATGCTGACCGGACCGTTCCTGCTGACCAAACATACCGTTCCCCTGATGAAGAAGCAGAAATACGGGCGGATCATCAACATTTCATCCGTGCACGGAAAAACCGCTTCTCCTTTCAAATCGGCTTACATCTCGGCCAAACACGGGGTGGTCGGCCTGACCCGGACGGTGGCACTGGAAACGGCTGAGCATGGGATCACCGTCAACGCCATCATGCCGGGAGTGGCGGATACTCCGCTGGTCCAAAACCAACTGGACCGGCTGGCCGGGAAAGAAGGGATTTCCAAAGAGGAGGCCCTGCACAAACACCTGTTGCACAAACAGGCCCTCAAACGGTTCATCAAACCGGAGGAGATTGCGGCCTGTGCCGTCTATCTCGCCTCCGACGGAGCGGCCTCGGTCACCGGGGAAGGAATCAGCGTCTCCGGAGGCTGGTGAGAATTCGAAGACTGGAGGAGAACCCCTCTCGAGAACCCCTCTCGGGGGTTCTTTTTTTATGCCTTCCGTTGAAGCGGTATCATCCATCTTGCTGTTTGGGGAAGGCTATGGGAACACCCATTCATTCAGGAGGCTGGTTTGATGAAAGAATACACGTGTCACCACTGCGAGCATCAAGTGACCAGCATCCATCCCGTCACCTTCTACGAGCAGGAGAGGGAGCGGAATGAACTGCTGTGTGACGATTGCTATTCCGAGTGGCTGGAATCGATGAAAGGATGAAGAATGCCCGCCGAAAGGCGGGCATTCGGCGGTTGAGGGGAGGAGTGCCGGGGCTCTCTGTATAGATTCCGTGGATGGGGCCGGCTGTTTTTAAAGGGGGCTTATTTTTCCTTCTGTGCTTTTCCGTCACTGCCTGGAAGCGTTGTTCGTTTCGAGAAAAGGGGGAAGCGTTTACCCAAAACAGCGACTTTGCTGACCTGCCCGGCGGAGAATCAGCCTGCAAGGGCGTTCAGGGGCAAAAGCTTCTCTGTGTTGCATCCGAAGGCGTTTGCCCCTGCCCGCAGCAGGATGATTCGGAGCGGACTGTGCAACCATCTCTGCAGGACAGCATAGCGAGACCGGGGAGCGTAAGCGACCCAGGCGAGACTTGTGCTCTGTGAGTGCAGCCGGAGCGGCTTTGGGTAAATGCTGCCGCTTACTTTTTCACAACGCTTCTGGGGATGACAGGTCAGTTTTCCGGGACGGTGGTTTGTGGTAACGTAAGAGTGGAGCCTCCGGCTTTGTGTCGGGCCTGTCAGGCCCCGAATCGGATCCACATCAAAAAAGAATCATCATAGGGAAAGAGGATCGGTACATGACTTTGGACGGACTTTTGAAGGAATTAAAAGATTTGAACCCGAGCGAACTGGAAACCATCCACAAACAGGTGCAGGCGCTGAAAAGGACGCGGGTGAGCCCGCTGGCTTACATTGAAGAGATGATGAATTTCCAGTCCCTGGGCTTCGACGAGGAAGCCGGGGCCTATATCCACCGGATGCTGGTGACGGATGAATTGACGAACCGCTACAAGATCCTGCACGGGGGGATTACCGCCACGTTTATCGATACGGCGATGGGTTCCACGGTTTTTCAGGAGATGGGGGAGAACCGCCGTTCGGTTACTCTGGATTTAAACGTAAGCTTTCTGAGGCCGGCCGTGGAGGGATGGCTCACTTCCCATACCCAAGTGATCAAAAAAGGGCGGACGATTCTCGTGCTGGAGACCAAAGTAAGGGATGAAGAGGGGAGAGGAATCGCCCGGGCCGCGGGCACCTTCTTCCGTCAGAGCTAATCGCCGCCGCCCGGCGGGAAGTGGAGAGGATTCAGATGAAAAAGCCTTACAAGATTGCTGCCAAGGCCATCATCTTCGATGAGGATCGGGTGCTGGTCCTCCGCAAGTCCAAAGCGGAGAGGAGCGCCAAGGACACCCACGGATGGGATTTTCCCGGCGGCGGATTGGAGCCTTCCGAGCCTCTGATGGAGGCGTTGTACCGGGAAGTGAAGGAAGAGACCGGCCTGCAGATTAAGGTGGTGGGCCCCGCTTACATCTACGATGATATCCAGGATGAAAAACACCTCATTATCATCAAGTTTGCCTGTCAGAACCCGACCGGAAAACTGAGGTTGAGTGCGGAACACGACAGTTACCACTGGATCGGAATCCGGGAACTGGACACCGCCCCCTTCCCCGAGTGGATGAAAGAGGAGATCCGCCGGGCCTACCGGATTTATCAGCTGGCCCCGTAACACCCCTGGTTTTTAGCATGGGAATATAAGGCGCGTCGGACAGGGGGGCGTCAGCCCTCCCGCAAGCCGACATGTGTTCAGGTACGACCGGGAAGTCGTTCAACGAGTCCGAGGAGCTGTTCAGGCCGTGGAAGGTCCACAGCTGTCTCAGCTTCAGCGCCCCTTCGTTGCCTCGGACGGAGGGAGCTGTCGGCGAGGAGTACCTTGGGGTGTACGGTCCCTTGGGGTGCCGGGGGGGGTGCGTCACGTCGAACAGAAAGGACCGTCCCTGCCGGGCGGTCCCTTTCTGTTCCCTTATTTTATCGTCGACCAGTCGATGCTTTCCTGGAGAATTTCGGCAAAGGCCTTCAGGTACTTCCGGTCCGTCTCATCGAACCGTCCCGGTTCGGGGCTGTCGATGTCCAGCACCCCGACGATCTCCCCGTCTGCTTCCAGGGGGACGACGATCTCCGAACGGGAGGCCGCGTCGCAGGCGATGTGACCGGGAAATTGGTTCACGTCGGGGACGAGCTGGGTGGAACGTTCCCGGACGGCGGTACCACAGACCCCTTTCCCCACGGGAATGCGGATGCAGGCGGGAAGTCCCATGAAGGGCCCGAGGACCAGCTCCTCTGTCTCATCCCGCATCAGGTAAAAGCCGGCCCAGTTCACCTTTTCCAAGGAATTGTACAGGAGGGAAGCGGCGTTGGCCAGGTTGGCCAGCCAGTCCCGTTCCCCCTGCATCAGGCTTTGGGCTTGGTTCAACAGACTTTCATAGCGCTTTTCTTTATTTCCTTCCAACCGGTTGAGTTCAAACATCGGTCATTCCTCCAAAACCCTCAGACGTTGATTACAGAACCATTGGTTTTGAGCGTCTTTTGCTGCCGGGTGGCAACGGAAATACGATCTTCCCTGTACCCGGTTTTCCCTCCTATTCTATCGGGTTACTCCCTTTCTGACAACGGGGGTGTTCAGTGGTAGAATAAGAGATGGACTCTACATAGAATAAAGGGGATTGAGAAATGCGCGATCCACGAGTCACCGATTTGGCCCGGTTGTTGGTTAACCATTCGATGGAAGTGAAATCCGGCGACAAGGTTTTGATCGATCTGTTCGGGGAGCGGGATGAACTGGCCCGGGCCCTGATCACCGAAGTCTATCAGGCAGGCGGCTATCCGCTGGTTCATTTGAACAACGATGCCCTTCTCCGGGCCCAGCTTCTCTCCACCAACGAGGAACACATGGATCTTATGGCCCGACACGATCTGGCGCGGATGAAAGAAATGGATTGCTATGTTGCCATCCGGGGTCGGCAGAACATCAATGAACTGGCCGATGTTCCTTCGGACAAAATGAAGCTTTACGCCGAACGATACAACCGTGTGGTACATGATGAACGGGTGAACAACACCCGCTGGGTGGTTCTCCGTTATCCCAACCCGTCCATGGCTCAGTTGGCGGGTACCAGCACGGAAGCATTTGAAGACTTTTTCTACAATGTCTGCACCGTTGATTACAAGCGGATGGACAAGGCGATGGACCCCTTGGTGAAACGGATGGAAGAGACGGAGGAAGTCCGGATCAAAGGGCCCGGCACCGATCTCACTTTCTCCATCCAGGGACTTCCGGCCATCAAGTGCGCCGGTAAAGCCAACATCCCCGACGGGGAAGTGTTCACCGCTCCCGTCCGGGAATCCGTCAACGGGGTCCTCACCTACAATACGGCCAGCGTCTATCAGGGAACCAAATTTGAAAACATCCGTTTCGAATTCCGGGACGGCAAAATCGTGAAAGCCACCGCCAACGAGACGGAAAAACTGAACAAAATCCTGGACACCGACGAGGGTGCCCGTTACATCGGGGAGTTCAGTCTGGGGATCAACCCGGACATCCATCATCCGATGCTGGACACCCTGTTTGACGAAAAGATCAACGGAAGCTTCCATTTCACTCCCGGACGGGCATACGAAGAATGCGACAACGGCAACCGCTCCGCCATCCACTGGGACATTGTCAACATCCAGCGTGCCGATTACGGCGGAGGGGAAATCTATTTCGACGGTGAACTGATTCGCAAAGACGGTCTCTTCACCGTGCCCGACTTACAACCCCTCAATCCGGAAAACCTCCGGGGCTGAATTTCCGCGAATCATCCATCTCCTCTCCCATCCATTAAAAGCGTTGTGAAGTGAGCGGCAGCATTTACCCAAAGCCGCTCCGGCTGCACTCACCGAGCACAAGTCTCGCCTGGGTCGCTTACGCTCCCCGGTCTCGCTATGCTGTCCTGCAGAGATGGTTGCACAGTCCGCTCCGAATCATCCTGCTGCAGGCAGGGGCAAAACGCCTTCGGATCACAGAGAAGCTTTTGCCCCTGAACACCCTTGCAGGCTGATTCTCCGCTGGGCAGGACAGCAAAGTCGCTGTTTTGGGTAAACGCTTCCCCTTTTCTCGAAACGAACATGAAATCACAATGCTTTTAAGGGAGGGGATTTTTTTGAAAAATGAAGGAACATCGCCCCTTCTTCCGGGACAAGCAAGGATTTCAAGTCAGGAAAAGAAAATGGGGAGAATGATCTTCTTCTTTCCGAATAAGATGTAACATCGGCTTGTCCGGATTCCGGTTGAAGGGGATGACCGCATGAGCAGACACTCACGGAAAACACCGGGGAAACGGCTGGTGATTCCGGCAATGGTCGGCGGCACTGCAGGATGGATCTTCGGGCTGAACGCGGTCCCGACCCGGGTGGAGGTGGAAGAAGGAACAAGGGGGGTGGTGGTCCTTTCCCCGGGAATGTACTGGATGGAGGTGTTCGGGTTTGCCGTCTGGTTTTCGATCCTGGGGAGCTTGATCGGTGGCGGCCTGCTTTTTTTCCTTCGCCTCTTGAAACCAAAACGTTCCGATGAAACGTGAAGCCCCCGTCCGGGTTGCCGGACGGGGGTTTTCCCGAGGGTCAGGCCGTTTGTTTCTGTTTTTCTCCGAGCTCTTTTTTCATCTGATTCCGGAAGGAGTTGGTTTCGGAGACCACCACCCCGGACAGGAGCAGCAATCCGATCAGGTTGGGCAGGGCCATCAGGCCGTTCATCGTGTCGGACAGGGTCCAGACCAGGTCGATCGGCTGAAGGGCCCCGATAAAGACCGCGACGACGAAGAGGCTGCGATAAAGGACGGAGACCGGGGTTTTCTCACTGAAGAGGTAAGTGAAGCACTTTTCTCCGTAGTAGGACCATCCGAGGATGGTGGAATAGGCAAACAGGATCAGACCGATGGAGACGATCAGTCCGCCGATGGTGGGCAGGACTTCGTTGAAAGCGGCGACGGTGACCTGGGCCCCTTCCAACCCCTCCTTGGCGTAGGTTCCGGTCATCACGATGGCCAGACCCGTGATGGTGCAGACCACGATGGTATCCAGAAAGGTGCCGGTCATGGAGACCAGAGCCTGACGACCGGGGTAGTCGGTTTTGGCGGCCGCAGCGGCGATCGGTGCGGAACCGAGGCCGGCTTCGTTGGAGAAGAGGCCCCGGGCCACCCCCATCTTGATCACCTGGCCGAGCACTCCGCCGGCAACGGCCGAGCCGGTGAAGGCATCGGAGAAAATGAGGGTGAATGCGGCCGGCACGGCGCCGAGGTTCAACAGAATGATCAGCAGCCCCCCTGCGACGTAGAAGAGGGCCATGAAGGGAACCAGGAGGGCAGCCATTCGGCCGATGGCTTTGATTCCCCCCAGGAGCACCAGTCCGGTCAATACCGCCAGAACCAGACCCGTGCCCCAGGTGGGGATGGCGGCTCCGGAGATTTCCGTCAAGGCGCCGGCGACGGAGTGGGATTGGACCATGTTGCCGATCCCGAAGGCGGCGAAAGAACCGAAGAGGGCGAACAGTACGGCGAGCCATTTCCAGCCGAGGCCCCGTTCAATATAGTACATCGGACCGCCGGAAATTTCCCCCTTTTCGTTGGTGACCCGGTATTTCACTGCCAGGATGGCCTCGGCGTACTTGGTGGCCATCCCGAAAAGGGCGGTGATCCACATCCAGAAGACCGCTCCGGGTCCCCCGGTGGCAACTGCCGTGGCCACCCCGGCGATGTTTCCGGTCCCGATGGTGGCCGCCAGTGCGGTCATCAGGGCCTGAAAGTGGGAGATGTCCCCCTTGGATCGCTTGTCCTGGTTTCGGGTGAAGGCGAGCTTCAGAGCGTAGGGAAGGGTTTTGAACTGGAGGAAACCCAGCCGGAGGCTGAGAAAAATTCCCGTGCCCACCAGAAGGATCAGGGTGGGCCAACCCCAGACATACCCGTTAATTTCCCCGATCCATAGAAGGAGGGTGTCATTCATCGATTTCCACAATAGTGATCACCTCTTTGATAAAGCATTAGAAAGGCACTCTCAGTCTTTCGACATCGATCGGTCAATTCCTCTCCGAGGGCGACCGACCGGGTTTCCAAATTCATCCGCCGGGAGGGATTGCAGGTTAGCGGGTGGAATAGTTGTGGTATATAAGTCATAGTCCGTAATCATTGCCAATGGAGGTGGAATTTGTGAAAGCCACCGGGATCGTGCGAAAAGTGGATGAACTCGGAAGAATCGTGTTGCCCGTGGAATTGAGGCGGACGATGGATATCGATGTCAGGGACCCTTTGGAAATCTATGTGGACGGATCCAATGTCATTCTCAAAAAGTACAGTCCTTCCTGCCTCTTTTGCGGGAGGGTGGATTCCGTGGTGACATACCGGAATAAAAACGTCTGTGAAGATTGCCTCAGGGAGTTGGCAACGGCCGCGGAAGAGAAATCCTGAGTGGGTTCGGAAAGGTTCTCCCGGGAAAAAAAGAAGGGGGATCCGAGAGCTGGAGGAAAGAGAAACCGACCGGGTTTCTCTTTTTTTGTTGCCCGGGGCCCCTCTTGATATAATTCATGGGGAAACATCGATTTGAGGAGAGGAGAGACGTACAATGACCATTCCGGTTCCCGTCGATGCCATTGTCGGCCATTTGGTCCGACTGGTCCGGGTGCCCAGTCCCACAGGGCATGCCGGGGAAGCGATCCGGTATCTGAAGAAGCGGCTGACTCCTTATGAAGGGCGGCTGAAGTTGCGTCATCCCGCGAAGGGAGGGCTCTTGGTCACCCTGAAGGGGGAAGATCATTCTTCCCATCGATATCTGACCGCCCATGTGGATACGCTGGGAGCGATGGTGAAGGAGATCAAACCCAACGGCCGTCTCCGGTTGACCCGGATCGGCGGGTTCAACTGGCACTCCGTGGAGGGGAATTACTGCACGGTGGAAACCCGGACGGGACGGAAAGTGACGGGCACCATCCTGGCCTCCCACACTTCGGTTCACGTCTACGAGGATGCCGGCAAACAGGAGCGGAAAGAGGAGAACATGGAAGTCCGTCTCGACGCCCGGGTGAAAAATGCGGATGAGGTGCGGGAGCTGGGGATCGAAGTGGGGGATTTCGTCTCCTTCGACCCCCGGGTTGAAGTGACGGAGGCCGGTTTCATTAAAGGGCGCCACATGGACGACAAAGCCAGTGCAGCTATTCTTTTGGAGTTGATTCTGCAGGTGGTGGAACAGAACCTCACCCTTCCCCACACCACCCATATTTGTTTCAGCACTTGGGAAGAGGTGGGTTTCGGGGCCAACTCGGGGATCCCCGGGCCGGTACGGGAATATCTGGCCGTCGATATGGGTGCGATTGGGGAGGGTCAAACCACCGACGAGTTCTGCGTTTCCATCTGCGCAAAAGACTCCAGCGGTCCCTATCATTACGGCCTTCGGAAGAAACTGACGGAGCTGGCGGAAGCAGAAGGGCTACGCTACCGGGTGGACATTTATCCCCGTTACAATTCCGATGCCAGTGCCGCCGTCCGGGCGGGCCACGATCTCATTCACGGCTTGGTCGGGCCCGGGGTGGACGCCTCCCACGCCTTTGAGCGAACCCACCGGGACGCCTTGGAAAACACTTACCGGCTTCTGTACCGGTACATCCAAACCCCGTCACTGTAAACGGGGCACCGGAGGAAAACATGGATCTCACTATGGAACTGAATGAAGTTTTGCAGACCGGAACGGATGAAGAAAAGGAAATTCTTCGATTGGCCCTGCAGGCCATCCGGCAGAAGCGGGAGCGGGGGAGTGCCTATCCGTCGGGCTTCCTCGGCCTCTCCGGCGAGTTCACGGAAGAGGGGACATACCGGTTCCGGGTGCCGATCACCCCGTACACCCTGAACCGGGGCGGCATCGTCCACGGGGGGATCACCGCCACCCTGGCCGACTCCACCATGGGTTCGCTGATCAACAAAAGCCTGCCTGAAGGGAAAGCGGCCGTGACGGTGGAGATGAAGATCAATTACCTGGAGGCCGGAACGGGGAAGGAGCTGATCTCCGAGGCCCGCTTGATCCGTCTCGGCCACACGTTGGCCTTTGCCGACTGTAAAGTGGAAAACGAAACGGGAAAGCGGATCGCCCACGCCACCGGCACCTTTGCCATTCTCCGTTTTTCCGGTTAAAACAGCCGGCCCTTTCCGGGGCCGGCTGTTGGTTTACCGGGGTTGTTCGGGTGTGTCAAACCAATCGCATCCCGGCGGATCCGGGTTGTCCTTGCTCCAGGTCAGGCACGCGGAGAGTTTGGCCTGCTTGATTTAATCATGGACAACCCCCCGTCTAAAAGTCAATATATTATAAAATTTTTTAACTGTCATTTTGTTGGGAGGTTTACAACAATCGACGGTATCAATAGAATAATACTGAAAGATGGTACGACACCGTATTATTCAATGGTTATTCATTCACCAAGGGGGGATCCGGATGAGTGTGCTGGAGATGATGAATCCCGCCACGGCGGAAAAGCTGGGGGAAGTGAGGGAAGCGACAAAGGAAGACGTGCAAACAGCCATGGCGGAAGCCCGTGAAGCCTTTTCCTCCTGGAGGAATGTGCCTCTCAAGGAACGTCTGCGATTCATGAAGCGGCTCCGGGAAACCATTGTGGAACAGGCGGACGACTTGGCCGATCAGATCGCAAAGGATACGGGCAAGGTAAAACTGGAAGCGTTGATGTCGGACATCTTTCCCACGGTGGCGACGATCAAGTATTACGAGGGGAAAGCTGCCTCCATCCTGAAGACCCGGCGGGTTCGCACTCCGGTGACCCTGATCGGCCGCCGTTCCCGGGTGGAGTATCGGCCCATGGGGGTGGTGGCCGTCATTTCTCCCTGGAACTATCCGTTCCAGTTGTCGGTGATCCCCGCGGTGTCGGCGTTGATCACCGGGAACACCGTGCTTTATAAACCCTCGGAAATTTCGCCTTTAACCGGAAAGGTGATTGAAGATTTGTTCTCCTCCCTTGCCATGCCGAAGGGCGTGTTCCGTGTGCTCCACGGAGGGAAGGAGACCGGACGCCATCTGGTGGAATCGGGACCCGACAAGATTTTCTTCACCGGAAGCGCCGCCACCGGGAAGAAGATCATGGCGGCGGCAGCGGAACGTCTGATTCCGGTGGAGCTGGAACTGGGGGGCAAAGATCCGATGTTGGTCTTTGCCGACGCCGATCTGGACCGGGCGGCTTACGGTGCCATCTGGGGGGCTTTCACCAACGCGGGGCAAACCTGTATGGCAGTGGAACGCCTTTATGTGGAGTCGACCGTCTATGCCGACTTCGTTAAAAAAGTGAAAGAGAAAGCGGAGAAATTACGACTCGACCAACCGGACGAAAACGACATCGGTTCCATGACCAGTCCCCAACAGATGGAGATTGTGAATAACCATCTGGAAGATGCCGTGGAAAAAGGGGCCCGGGTGTTGTGCGGAGGCAGACGGCTCAACGGGAAGACACTTCACTTTGAGCCGACGGTACTGATCGACGTGGATCATTCCATGAAGATCATGCGGGATGAGACCTTCGGTCCGGTTCTTCCGATCATGCCCTTTTCATCGGAGGAAGAAGCGGTCCGGCTGGCCAATGAGACCCCCTACGGCCTGAACGCCAGCGTATGGTCCAGGGACATGGCGAAGGCCAACCGGGTGGCCGCCCGGATCGACAGTGGCAATGTTTGCATCAACGATGTGATGATCGGGATCGCCAACCCTCATCTCCCCTACGGAGGGAACAAGGAGAGCGGGATGGGACGGTACCACGGTCCGGAGGGACTCTTAACCTTTGTCCACCCCACCTCGGTGATCTCCCACCCGGGGAAGAAGCGGCGGGAGCTCAACTGGTTCCCCTATAACCGGGACCAGTATGAGGCGATCGGCTCCCTCATCCGGTTGCTGTACGGCGGGCGTCCGGCAAGGGGGCTGAAGGGACTTCCCAAAGTGGCCAAGGAATTTTTCCGGTCGGAGTGAAGTGACGGAACCAAGGGACGTGCCCTGGAAACGCTCCCCGTCAGGGGGGCGCGGGGCTTTTGTGAAGGTCTGGTTTTTCACGGTGAAACGAAGTTGCAGTTCAGTCTCCCCTTGTCCATCAGGTCGGAGCCCGGAAGGGCCCTGTTTTTGGTGCTTTTGCCGGGTTATTCCGCCCAACGGGACGATCCGGGGGCTCCCTACTATACGAACTCCGTATCCTGTGAATAGCTTGGTAGAAAGATACTTTTACAGGTAAAGGGGTTCGTACCGACCAAATGAGCCATACCGGAAATGTCAGAAACAAACTGAAGATCGCCCGCCTTCTGCAAACACATCCCGCCACCGCCCTGCACCACCCCGCAACCGTTGAGTTCACTCCCCAACATCTGAATACAAGGCTTCGACGTTTTCCCCTGATCTACCTGAAGCCGGTTGCCGGATGTGAATCCAAAGGGATCTTCCGCGTGGCTCGATCAGGGAACCGGTTTTATTTGAACTCCGGCGGAAAAACCGTTCTTGTTTTCCGGAAAAAAGGAGAACTGATCCGTCATCTGCAAAAGAGAACCGCCGGCAGGAGATACATGATTCAGCAGGGGATACTCAGTGAAACCCCGAACGGCACCCACTTTGACATTCGGATGCATCTCATCCGGCTCGGCGGCAGGTGGGTCGTCGGGGGGACGGCAGCGAGGGTGGCGTCCCCCGGCGCCGTCGTCGCGGGTTTGAGCCGGGGAGGCCGGGCCAAACCGTTGGCATTTCTTTTGAACCGGCTCCTGGGAATGAACCCGAAGACCGCCCGCCTGGTGAGAAACCGGTTGGAGGCCGCAGGGATCCGGGCGGCGGGAGTGATTGGGGCCTGTTTCCCGGAAAAAAAGGAGCTGGCCGTGGATTTGGGGATGGATCCGCAGAAAAAACCCTGGATATTCGAGGTGAACCACGTCCGTCCCTCCCTGAACGTATTCCGGAAAGCGGATCCCGCGGCATACCGGCGAATCCTCCTCCTTCGCGGAAAAACAAAAAAGGGATCCCGCCCGGTGGGAGTACCCGGCTCAACGAAGAAAAAGAGCTGATGGTTTTAAGTCCGGAAGGGCACCCGGAAAAAAGCCTCCCCGGCTGTGCCGGGGAGGGGGGTCAGACGACTTCCATTTTCTCGATGAAGTCGACGGGGTGCTCCTTGTTGCTCCCGTCGGACAGATAGAGAAGGGCCGGCCCGTCGGGACGGATGGGCTTTCCTTCCCGGGCGAATTGGAGCACGGCCGAACGTGCTTCTTCCAGGGATAGAGAGACCTGGTCCTTGTTCCGTCGGTGGATGATGAGCTTTTGGGCATCGGCTTCGGGTGCTGCGTTTTCAAGAAAAGGCCCCAGTTCCATTCCCAGCCCGTCGACTCCCGGGAAGCGTTCTTCCATTTCGAACCGCCGGTCGTCAAAAATCCAGACGGAAGGGTCCAGGTTGATTTGGTACTTGACCTTGCCCGTAATCAGGATGACATCATTCATGTGAAATCGCTCCTGCTTTTTGGATCAAAAACATTTCCTCCCCATTATACACGAGCCTGCCGGGGAACAAAATAAAGGAATCCCAGGCCCCCAAAGGGAGGAGATCACATGCAATCGTTTTTGAAAGAGCTCGTTGAAAAGCACCGGCCCTTCACCCGGGAGGGAAAGCTGGCGGATTACATTCCGCAACTGGCCAAACAAAATCCTTCCGCATTGGGAGTATCCGTCCGCACCTGTGAAGGAGGTGTCTACTCCGCCGGGGATTGTCCCATCGAGTTCACCCTGCAAAGCATCTCCAAGGTGATCACCCTGATCCTCGCTCTGATGGACCGGGGGGAGGAGGAAGTGTTTGATCATGTGGGCATGGAACCCACGGGGAACCCTTTCAACTCCATTTACGATCTGGAGGTAAACTCACCCGGTAAACCCCTCAACCCGATGATCAACGCCGGGGCGTTGGTGGTCAGCTCCCTGATTGAAGGCTCCACGGTGGAGGAACGGTTGGAGCGGATTCTCACCCTCGTTCGGGATATGGCGGAAAACCCGGATATCGGCGTGGATGAAGCGGTCTATCATTCAGAGCGTGTGACCGGATACCGAAACCGGTCCATGGCATATTTTTTGAAAGAATTCGGGATTGTGGACGATGTGGAGTCCACCCTGGAACTCTACTTCAAACATTGCTCCATCTCCGTCACCTGTGACGATCTGGCCCGGATGGGGCTGTGTCTGGCCCGTTACGGGGAAGATGAAAAAGGGAGGCAGGTGGTCCCCCGACCGATTGCCCGTCTGGTGAAGACATTCATGGTCACCTGCGGGATGTACAATGCTTCGGGGGAGTTTGCCATTAAAGTGGGTATTCCCGCCAAGAGCGGAGTCTCGGGCGGGATCCTGGCCTCGGTTCCGGAACGGATGGGGATCGGGGTGTTCGGGCCGGCCCTGGACGAAAAAGGGAACAGCCATGCAGGGGTCCGCTTGCTGAAGGATTTGTCCCGGGAGTGGAACCTGAGCATCTTCTAGAAGCGTTGTGATTTCATGTTCGTTTCGAGAAAAAAAGGGGAAGCGTTTACCCAAACCAGCGACTTTGCTGTCCTGCCCGGCGGAGAATCAGACTGCAATGGCGTTCAGGGGCAAAAGCTTCTCTGTGTTGCGTCCGAAGGCGCTTTCCCCGGCCCGCAGCAGGATGAGCGAAGCGGCCGTGCAACCACAACCATCCCTGAGGACAGCACAGCGAGACCGGGAGTGAAGGGACCCCGGCGAGACTTGTGCTCTGTGAGTGCATAGCGAGACCGGGGAGAGAGCGACCCCGGCGAGACTTGTGCTCTGTGAGTGCATAGCGAGACCGGGGAGAGAAGCGACCCCGGCGAGACTTGTGCTCTGTGAGTGCATAGCGAGACCGGGGAGAGAAGCGACCCCGGCGAGACTTGTGCTCTGTGAGTGCATAGCGAGACCGGGGAGAGAAGCGACCCCGGCGAGACTTGTGCTCTGTGAGTGCAACCGGAGCGGCTTCGGGTAAATGCCGCCGCTCACTATTTCACAATACTTCTAAAGATCAACTGCGCACTTTGCAAATGACACGGGGTCGTGTTACACTTACCTTGAATGCATGTGGAACCGTTGTCCAACGGTGGATTGGGGGGGTAAACCTTGACGACGCCGACTCAAACCAACTTAACCCAGCGCGCCGAACAGCTGCTCAGGGAAGACGCGAAAAAGATTGAACAACTGATCGCCGTTCAGCTGGATAACCTGACCGCGCCCAAGTGTCCTTTGTACGAAGAGGTGTTGGATACGCAGATGTTCGGACTTTCCCGTGAGATTGATTTTGCGGTCCGGGCCGGCCTGATCAATCGGGCGCAAGGCAGGGAAATCATCAGCGAACTGGAACAAAAGTTGGCCCACCTGTATACTCAAGTCCTTCCCTCCCCGAATCGGCAGCAGGGCTGACAGGGTGTAACAGAATCGGATAGAAACCGACTCCGAAAGGAGTCTTTTTTATTTGCGCCGGAACCGAAGTTACGCCACTTTCCGTTTAAACCCCTTTTATCATGGATTCCCCCAGCCTCCATCTCCGGGGGAGAAAAGCGGGGGTTTACAAAGGAAAATGGCTGAAGGGTGTGGATTGGGTCACACCTTTATGAACGTTCAAGTGAAAGCGAAAAGCCGGATGATTTCCGTGATTGTACGCTGTTCGTTTTTTTCATCAAAAACATCAACTTATTTTGATCTAAGTATTGATAAATCAAAAAAAGTTGATATATAATCAAATCAACAAAATTTGATCTGAGGTGAGGAAATGTTCAGCGGCATGGAAGAGATGGTCAGGATTCGCCAGGAGGAGATTCGGAGGGAATACCGGGAAGCCCGCCGGGGTCATCCTTCCAGATTGATTCGGAACCTTTGGAAACGGCTTCAAAAACAAAAGTCTGAACAGGTGGGTCAAGGGGGAGCTGGCTGCCCGGCGCCCTCGTGTTGCTAATCTTACCGAAGGAGAGGATTCCGGTGGCACTGAAACCCCATGTAGCGATCAACGTAAAGGATCTAAAAATGTCCGTCCCATTTTACCGCCATTTGTTCGGAGAGGAGCCGATCAAAGTTCGTCACGGTTATGCGAAATTTGCTCTGAATGAACCGGTCCTGAATATCACCCTGAATGAGGGGGGCCAGGTGACGGGAGGGTTTAACCACCTCGGAATTCAAGTCGGTTCATCGGAGGAGCTTCTTGCGGCCAAGGAGCGGCTGAAGGGAGCCGGGCTGGCTTTCTTCGACGAGATGGACACCGCCTGTTGTTACGCCCGTCAGGATAAAATCTGGGTGACCAGCCCCGACGGACATCGCTGGGAAGTCTTTTTGGTCAAAGGGGATGCAGAATCCTTCGGAACGTCACCGGTAACTTCAGGAGCAGACAACCGGTGTTGCCCTCACCGTCAAGGGTAAAGCTGCTTTTCATAAAACCTGGGCTTTAGCCCGGGTTTTACCCATGTCAACCAATAAGGAGTGAATCGGAATGGCCTGTACCCATGAACAACTGTCCCTGATTGCCCGGGCACTGTCGGACCCGATCCGATATCAAATTCTGGAACTGGTTGCCCGGGGAAACTCAGAGGAGCCGGTACCATGCTGCACCATGGGAATGTGCGTCTGTGACATCCAGGATGCCCTGGATCTGAAACAGTCCAAGGTTTCGTACCACCTCAAGGAATTGAAAAATGCCGGCCTGCTTCGCGAGCGAAAACAGGGGAAGTGGAACTACTACTCCGTCGATCCAACCGTACTGAAGGCCTTTTGCGACGAGCTCTCCCGGCGTTTTCACCTGACCGAGTCGAAGGTGATCTCATGAACGGGCCCTGGAGGATCCGCAAGGCGTGGGAAAAAGATTGGGCGAGGATCCGGGAGATCTATAACCAAGGAATCGAAGACCGGATTGCCACACTGGAGGAACAGCCGAAGAGTTTGGGGGAAGTAAAAGCGTGGTTACGGGATCGGCCCCCGAGGTATGTGGTGTTGGTTGCCGAACAGGGGGAGAAGATTCACGGATGGGCCTCATTGAATCCATACTCCCATCGTTGTGCGTACACCGGCGTGGCCGATCTTTCCGTTTATGTGGAGCGGCGCTGGCGAGGAAAAGGCGTCGGCTCGCTTTTATTGAAGTCGTTGGAAAGCCAGGCCTCTCTTCACGGTTTCCACAAAATCGTTCTCTACACCTTCCCTTTCAACGGACTCGGACAAGGATTGTACCGGAAGCACGGTTTTCGGGAGGTGGGAATTTTCAGGAACCAGGGGGTGCTGGACGGACGCTTTGTGGACGTGATGGCGATGGAGAAGTGTTTGGCCCGATCCGTTCCGGCCGAAGGGAAGTGAACGTTTAATCATGAAAATCCGGTAAGGGTGTTCGATCTGCTGGCCGGTTTGGTCAACTTCCGCTCGCCAAGGGAGAAACCGCACCTCTACAGGGTGCGGTTTCTTTTTCGGCCTGCACGTTGTCTTTTTGGTTTCAAGGTTCTTCATCTTCTTCATCCTTTTCCGTCTCCCGTTTGATGATGGATTGACAGACGGGACACCGTATGACTTGATTTGGATCAAAAAAGCGGCGGTTTTCGACGAGAAACACATTTCCGCAGTGGCATGTGATCACAGTCACCCCGCCTTTCTTTTTCTCTGAATCGTCCATATCCTCACGGTTTTCCCTTCTCGGTGTCGGTGTGGATGAAGTTATGAATTCCGATTTGGATCTTTTGAGGCAGCATTTCCTCCCGCTCCCGGGATGGAGTCGGTTCCCCCTTCTGTGTCAACGGTTCCCTCCCCTTTCCAAAGAAAAAAGACGCCCATTTCTTACGGCGGTGACAGCAGGACGGTCCAAATCCGAACGGGAAAACTGCAAGAAATAGGTGTCATCTTCATTATAGAAAAGAAACGTCGGGGCGGCCATTGGACGAAAGTCGGTTTTGCCCTTATTTCTTTATGATGAGGGATGATGATTTGAGAGGAGAGGGGAAACAAAAGACGTTGGAGAAGGACCGCCACCGCAAGAGTTGGGGGGAGACTCCAACCACAAAAAAGCCTTTCTGTTCTTACGGCTCTCTCACCCGCTTTCACCTTCACCTGGGACGTCAGTCGTTCCCCTCGAATGTTGACTTTCCGCCTTCCAGCCGCTCCCGGAGATCCGGTCGGCCGGCCAGCAGGGGGGCGAGGACGTTCAGGGATTCATCCGGCGGCAGCCAAAGAAGGCAATCCGGGTCAAATCCGGGGCCGGGAATGAAGACCGCCCCCCCGGCGAGTGAGGTCCCTGGGGGTGGAGGGGTGCTTCAGCTCGTTCCAACGGTCAACGGGGAAGTAAAAGAGGGCCCGGACGTCGTCCCCGGGTCGCAGCTCTTTTGCTCCCGTCCGCCATCCGGCGAGAAACTGGCCGAAGTAGATATAGGGTCCCGTCGGTAAGCCGGGTCGGTAAGGGGTATTCGGACGGGAATCGGTCATCCGTTCCAGCAGCACCGGGGCTGGAACATCACGAACGGTGATTTCAGAAACCAAACCGGTGTCCATGTCATGAAAAAAGGTGGACGGGGAGTGGATCAACTCCACTTTGACTGTTGTTTCTTCTTCCGCTTCCCTCAAAGCACATTCCTTCAAAGTCTCCCCGGGCTCCTGTCCGCCGCCGACCCCGCCGATTCGGCAGGTGGTTGATTGGAGGGATTCGGGAAGGCCGTCCGGGTTCAAGGTGGCGAGGATCCGTCCCTCCCGCAGCAACACGACACCGGCGCAGAAGGGTTGGTTGTTGGTCAGCGCGGCGACATCGAGGGGGTCCTTTGGACCGGGCACGGTCACGACCACTCCTCCTCCGGCGTGTAAATTCCGCGGATATCGTCCAAAAGGCGACGGAGAGCGGAGGAGTGGTAGCGTTCTTTCGGGTAGAGCAGGACGACGGGCAGTTGGCTTTTCAGGCCCGGTACCCGGATCTGGCGGAGGCGCTGATCGGCCTCGGGATCGAGGGAGAGTCGTGGGATCAGGGCCAGCCCCAACCCCTCTCGGACCATCCGCTTCACTTCTTCCAGGCTGGAAAGTTCAATGGAGGCCTCCGGCTGAATGCCTTTTTCCCGAAGGACCTGATCGATCAGTCTCCTTTCCGCCGCATTCGGGACGAGGGAAATAAGCGCGGTTTCTTTCAGCCGTTCCAACTGGAAGTAATCTTCCTTGGCGGCGGGGTGATCCAGGGGAGCGACCAGGGTCAGGGTGTCGTAGAAGAGTACCTGGTGTTCCAGATGGTCCGTCGGTTGCACCTGGTAACTGATCCCCGCGTCCAGCCTTCCTTCCAGCACGCCCTGGACAACTTGGTCCCCGGTGAGGGTATGGACGGTCACCCGGAGTCGGGGCCGGATATCCCGGAAGTAGGTCAGGAGACGGGGGAGGATGGTGATCGCCGCTCCCGATGTGGCACCGATGGTGAAACTCCCTCGTCGGAGTTCTTCGGTATCCCGGACGGCCTGCTTTCCCTCTTCCAGGAGGGCGGCCACCTGCCGGGCATAGGGAAGGAAGGCTTTGCCGGCGGAACTGATCCGCACTCGCTGGCGAAGAAACAAGGGCGCCCCCAGTTCCTCTTCCAGGGAACGGATTTGGGCACTGACAGCCGGTTGGGTCAGCATAAGTTCTTCTGCCGCTTTACGGAAACTGTTGTGTTTCGCCACTGCCAGAAAGGTGAGGATTTGGGTCAGGTTCATCGCGATCCTCTCCCGGTTTTTGATAAAAAAAACTTATCAATTTCATTATAATCATAAGTTAGATTTTTCTGAAGGGGTAAAGTATGATAAAGTTAAGGGAAAGGAGAGAGACGCATGAAAGTGATACCCGGATTGGAAGGCATTGCGGTGGCAGAGACGGAATTGTCGCTGGTGGACGGGGAGAAAGGGCATTTTGTCTACCGGGGACATTGGGTAAAGGAGCTTGCCGTTTCCCGCACGTTTGAGGACGTGGTTCACCTCCTGTGGTACGGTCATCTTCCTTCTGAGGAGGAAGGAAAGCGTTTTCGGGAACTTCTGAATGCCCACCGGGAACTCCCGGGGCATGTAAAAGACATCCTGGAGCGGATCCCGTCGGACGCGGACATGATGAGTGTGTTGCGGACGGGAGTATCGGCGTTGACGATGGAAGGAGATTGGCCGCCTTCCCCGGAGCAGGGGGCGGCGGTGCTGGGAGCGGTGCCCGCGATCATCGCCGCACGGGCTCACCGGCTTCGGGGGACCCAACTGCCTCCGGTTCGGAAAGATCTTTCCCATACCGCCCATTACCTGTATCTGTTGACCGGGGAGAATCCGGCCGGGGCCCACGTTCGGGCGCTGGAGGCCTATTTGATTTTGACAGCGGAGCACGGCATGAATGCTTCCACTTTTGCGGGGCGGGTGGTCGCCTCCGCTCAATCCGATCTGTTGTCCGCCCTGACGGCCGCCATCGGGGCCCTGAAGGGACCGCTTCACGGCGGGGCCCCCTCGGAAGTGGAAGGGATGCTCGAAGAGATTGGCACGGTGGAACGGGCGGAAGGTTGGTTGAGGGGTAAACTGGAAAAAGGGGAGCGGTTGATGGGGTTCGGCCATCGGGTGTACAAAACCCGGGATCCCCGGGCGGAAGCCCTTCGCCGGGTGTCGGAGGAACTTGCCGGCGAGAATCCGTGGTTCCGTCTGGCTTTGGAAACGGAAAAGATCGCCCTGGGATTGTTGAAGGAATACAAACCGGGACGACGCCTGTACACCAATGTGGAGTTTTACGCAGCAGCCGTCCTCCGGGCCGTCGGCCTTCCCAAAGAATTGTACACCCCCACTTTCACCCTCAGCCGGACGGCGGGGTGGTGTGCCCACATTTTTGACCAAGCCCGGCAGAACCGGATCATTCGTCCCCAATCCCTCTACAACGGCCCCATGCCCGAAGAAAGATGAGGGGTTGGCCGGTTCTCATCGGCGGGGGTTGGATTCGGGAAGAAAACGACGCTTCCATCCCGGGAAAAGTCGTCCCCGGGCCCTTATTTCTTCCCACGCCGGCGGGATGAACCTCCGGCGAAAGTCCTGTGAGGAAAAGCTTCTCCCCGAAGGTGAATTCAAGTTCTTCCTCATGGAAGACCGGGCCCCAACGGAGCCCGGTTTTTTCAAAGGAAAGGGTTCAGTTTTGGCAGCCGGAGAGGTTCAGATCAGGAAAAACGCGGTTCCCAGGATCATGTATACGATGAGGAGCAGCGTCCCCTCAAACCAGTTGGTGGACCCGTCCCGGGAAATCGATTTGGCGATGAAAGCGGAAACCGCGATGGCGACCACTTCCGGACCTGAGAATACCAGGTTCATCGGCTTTTGGAAAAGCAGACTGACAAAGACCAGGGTGGGGGCAACGAACAAAGCGATCTGAAGGCTGCTGCCGACGGCAATTTCCACGGCAGCCCCGATCCGGTTCTTCATGGCGAGAAAGATGGCGGCGCTGTGTTCGGCGGCGTTGCCGATAATGGCAATCACAAACGCCCCCACAAAGAGCTCAGACCAGCCGAAGGAGTGAGCGACCGCCTCGACGCTGCCCACCAGCCATTCACTCTGCACGGCGACAAAAAACGTGGACAGGATGAGCAGGAAGACGGACATCCGGCGGGACCAGTCGGGTTCCTGCCCGGGTGGGGAACCGACGTGTTTTTCTTCCTTCTCCTCTCCTGCGGTTTCCCTGTCCCCGGGATGGGCCAGCTCACTCTTGTGGGTGATCATGGAGAAAAAAAGCCACAGCATATACCCGGTGATGAGCAGGCCGGAGATGGTCAGGCTGAGGGTTTCCATTTCTCCGGCTCCGAGGTAGGCGGAAAAGGATGCGGGGATGAAAAGAGCGATCACCGACAGCAACATCAGGGAGGCGTTGTGACCGGCCAACATGGGGTTGAAGGATTGCACCTTGTACTTCAACCCCCCGAACAGCAAGCTTAAGCCCAGCACCAGCAGGAGATTGCCGATAATCGAACCCGTGATGCTGGCTTTCACCATATCCAATAGGCCTTCTTTGACGAGGAAGATGGCGATGATCAGTTCGGCGGCGTTGCCGAAAGTGGCATTCAGGAAGCCGCCCAGGCGTTCGCCGGCGTAATGGGCGACACTTTCCGTCGCTTTCCCGAGAAGGGCCGCCCAAAAGAGGAGAGAAAGGGAAGCGAAGACAAAGCGGGCCGCCTCTTGGGGCCAAAACCAATGGGCGATACCGCTCAGGAGGGTGCTGATGATTAATAACGAATAAAACCAACGGGGATTCATTTTTCTCGTTTCCTCCTTGAAGCGTTGTGATTGAATGAACCAGCGACTTGTGCTCTGTGAGTGCAGCCGGAGCGGCTTTGGGTAAATGCTGCCGCTCACTTTTTACAACGCTTCTTGTTCCGGTTCAGAGATTAGGTTGCCCGGAACGCCGGCTGACATAAGGATGAAAAGGCTCAGATAAAGGATTTTCTTTCTCTGTGTAGAAATGGAGTAGAATATCCTTGCTTGGATTTTACCGGCAGCGGGAGGATTTTTTCGATGCAGGACGATAAATCGATTTCCGTTTGGATTGACCTGGAAAATGTGTACTACGGTTTGAAGAAGTACCATATCAGCCCGGATCATCCGGATCCCCGGCACAATCTGTTTTTACGGCTCCGGGAGCATTACGGCCGAAGCCGGATCCGCATGATGGAAGCATACGCCGATTTCGAACAGCTGGGGAATGATCTGTCCATGAACCAGATTCAGAAAAAGCACGTTCACCTCCATCAAGTGCACGGCAACGGGAGGGGGGAGGAAGAGAGGAAAAACGCGGCGGACATCCAGCTCTGTCTGGATGCCATGGATATTCTCCACACCGTCCCGGAAGTGGATACGTTCGTGATCGTGAGTGCAGATCAGGACATGATTCCGTTGATGGACCGTCTGTGGTCCAGGGGCAAGCGGGTGGAACTTTTCTGCCTTCAGGACGAAAGCCTGTCCAAAAAAGCCCAGTTGGACGCTTTTTGCGACCGGTTTTACAACCTGTTCGATTTTCTGAATATCCCCCAGTTTCAGAACCTGTCCCGAATGGACCGCCTCCTTCAGGGAGCCTTGGTTCAGATTTACGAATGGTACAAGGATGTGAACAACGCAGGGAAGAGCTACGGCAGCTCATGGATCCGAAAAGACCTCATGCGAAAGCTGAACCTGACGGAAGAGGAAGCCGGAGATCTGTTTGCCCGGTTGCTGCAGGGAAACTACCTGGAGCCTTTTGAAGTGACCGTGAACGGAAACACCTATTTCGGATACCATGTCAACCAGTCCCATCCCCAGGTGCGGAAAATCATCCGGATTGCGGGTTACCAGGTGGGGTAGGAACGGTTGGGAGCGTGATGCTTCCGTGGTATAATAAAGACAGAATTGTCTGGAGCCTGCCACTGGCGTTTTTGAATCGGCTTTCGTTGCCAAAGCTAGGAAAGGAGTCCGTTTGACTTATGGATCTGGGTATCCGGGGGAAAAAAGCCCTTGTTACGGGGGGAAGCCGCGGATTGGGGCGGGCCGTGGCCCGGGAGTTGGCCCGTGAGGGGGCCCGGGTCGTGCTGGCGAGCCGAAACGAAGAAGCCGCGGAGCGGACCGCATCCGATATCGCCCGCGAGACGGGTTCCGAAGTGAGAGGATGGCGTTGTGACGTTACACAGGCGTCGGAGATCCGGAAGTTGGTCGACCGAACCTCCGACGTCCTGGGGGGCATTGATCTGCTCCTCTGCAATGCGGGGGGACCGAAAAGCGGAACCTTCGACACTTTGAACGATGACGATTGGCAGAAGGCATTCGATACCAACCTTTTGAGCGTGGTCCGGCTGATCCGGGAGACGCTTCCCCATATGGACACAGGGGGCAGGATCCTCGCCATTGCATCCTCTTCCGTGAAACAGCCGATTCCCGGTTTGATCCTCTCCAATGCCATGAGAGCGGGGGTGGCCGGACTGATGAAAACCCTCTCCGAAGAACTGGGCTCCCGTGGCATCCTGGTAAACACTCTCTGTCCGGGGAGGATCGCCACCGACCGTTTACAGGAGTTGGATCGAAACAAATCGGAAAAAGAGGGAGTGCCTGTCGAAGAAATCAAAAGGGCATCCCTGGCGGACATTCCCCTCGGCCGCTATGGGGAGCCGGAGGAGTTCGCCCGTGTGGCCGCTTTCCTGTTGTCCGGCGCGAATACATATATTACCGGATCCGCGCTGATGGTGGACGGGGGCATGGTCAAAGCCCTGTAACGGCAGCCGGGCCCCAAACCCGTAAAGGAGGTGGAAACATGAACGAAAACGGTGAAGGATCCATCCGGATCGCTGACGATGTGGTGGCAGTGATCGCGGGGCTGGCCGCGACCAAAACCAAAGGGGTGGCCAGCATGTCGGCCGGGATTACCGAAGGCTGGGCCAAAAGGGTCGGCGGAAAAAACGTCACCCGGGGCGTCTCCGTGGAAGTGGGACAGGTGGAGACGGCGATCGATCTTCGGGTCATTGTTGAGTATGGAGTGAGAATTAACGAGGTGGCCCGGGAACTTCAGGAAAATGTGAAAGAGGCTGTGGAAAACATGACGGGCCTTTCGGTGGTGGAAGTCAACGTCAAGGTGGAAGGGGTTGACATCAAGGAACAAACCCCCGAGGAGGAAAAGGGCGTCAAATAAAGAGGAGCCGGTGAAGCCGGCTCCTCTTTGTATCCGTTTATCCGATGGCACGAAAATCCGCCCAAGACAGGGAAGTGAGAACGTTTCCATTTTGGCTCGGTCAAGGGAGCGATGTATCCGGGAAGCTCCCGGGTTTCGGAAAGATCACTCTTCGGGTGCTGGGAGAGACGTCACGGAAGGGGGCTCATTTGGATAAGTTCTCTTTTACTTGTTGAAGCGCCCGGTCGATCTCTTCCTTGAACTCCCCGGGGATCTCGCTTTCTTCTTCCAACCCGTGGGGGAAGATGTGGCGCAGAAAAACCGGGTTTTCCAGTTCCACCGTCGCCTTGGGATCTTCCAGGCGTCCCTGTACCGCATAAACACGGATCCGCAGGTAATAATCCCGTTCTTCCCCGGAAAGCTTCTTGTCAAAATTCGCTTTGGAATAATCCCAGGCGCCCCCGCGGACGAAGCCTGCTTCATTCATGATGCGTTCCACTTCACCGAAGGGTTTTTGGATCCCTTTCAGTCCCGTGTCTTCAAATGCCATGACTGCCTTCCTCCTTATCCGGTTTTCGACCGTGGCCCGTCCTTATCATGATAGTATGTCTCCTTCTTTCGCGCAATATGGGGAGATTGACAGTTTGGCCACGTTTTCGGCTGTTTCCTCTTCCGGTTTCTGATACAATAGATTCAGGAAGGTGAATGGATATGGACGGGGAATTGCGGGATCGGATCGAAGCGGTTTATCCATGGATGGTGGAGCTTCGGCGCGAATTTCATCAATATCCGGAATTGTCCTTTATGGAAGAACGCACTTCGGCCAGGGTGGCTTCCGAGCTGAAAAAGCTGAACCTGAAGGTCCGTACCGGCCTGGGGGGACACGGGGTGGTCGGAATCCTGGACGGAGGACGACCCGGCCGGACGGTGGCTCTTCGGGCGGATATGGATGCGTTGCCCATCCAGGATGAAAAAACCTGCGAATACCGATCCCGGGTGGACGGGGTGATGCACGCCTGCGGTCACGATGCCCATATGGCCGCCCTTCTGGGCACGGCCCGGGTTCTCACGGAAAAAAAAGACGAGATTCCCGGCCGGGTGGTTTTTCTGTTTCAGCATGCGGAAGAACAGATTCCCGGCGGAGCCTCCAAGATGATTGAAGCGGGGGTGCTGGATGGAGTGGACGCCGTGTACGGCGTTCACCTGTGGACCCCGCTTCCCTGCGGGGTGATCGGAATCCGGGACGATGCCCTGATGGCCGCCGCAGACTCCTTCCGGATCCGGGTGACGGGGAAAGGGGGCCACGGAGGACTTCCCCATGAGGCGGTGGATGCGGTGGCGATCGCATCCCATCTGGTGGTCAACCTGCAGACCCTCATCAGCCGGGAAGTGGATCCGCTGAAGTCCGGAGTGATCTCCGTGGGCCGCATCGAGGGGGGCGGAAGCTTCAACGTGATTGCGGAGACTTGCACGCTCACGGGAACGGTCCGCACCTTGGACCCCAAAGTCCGCGCTTTTCTGCAACAACGGATCGGAGAAGTGGCGGAACAGACCGCTCAAATGTTCGGAGCCCGGTGCAAGTATGATTATGGCCGGGGTTACCCCGCCGTGGTCAACGACCGGGAGGAAGCCCACCGGGTGGCCGGCGTCGCCCGGCAAATGCTCGGAAACGAACAGGTGTGGGAAGTGCCGCCGATCATGGCCGGAGAGGATTTCGCGTATTATCTTCAACAGCGTCCGGGTGCTTTTTCCCTGGTGGGAGCCGGAAACAAGGAAAAGGGATGGATTTATCCCCACCACCATCCGCTGTTTGACCTGGATGAACGGGCGATGAAGGTGTCGGCGGAGCTGATGATCCGGAGCGCCCTGGCCTGCCTCACGGCGGAACGGGAGTCGGAAGCCGCAGGTTGAGAATCCTTTTGTCGATGAAGAAAGTCGTTGCCTTTTTGGCAGCGGCTTTTTTCCGTTTAAGCTCACGTCCCGTTTCTTGAAAACGATCCGGTGTATGATATTTTTCCGGATGGAAAACATAACCGGAGAAAAGGAGGGAACTTGAATGAGCCAATTACGTAACATCATGACCAAGAACGTGGCTGCCGTTTCTCCGCAGGACAACGTATATAAAGCCGCTTCCCTGATGAAACAGCACAATGTCGGAGCCGTACCGGTTGTGGAGAACGGTCAGGTTCGCGGAATGATCACCGACCGGGATCTGGTTCTTCGTGCGCTCGCCGATCAGAAAAACGAACAGGTGACGGTGGGAGAAGTGATGTCCGGCAACGTCATCACCGGTAATCCCGAAATGAGTGTGGATGAGGCCTCCCGCCTGATGGCACAGAACCAGATCCGCCGCCTTCCGGTAGTGGAAAACAATCAAATGGTGGGCATTGTATCCTTGGGGGACCTGGCGGTTCGGCAACCCTTTGCCAATGAAGCGGGTCAGGCTCTCAGCAACATCTCGGAGCCAAGTTCTCCCCGGATGTGACTCCCGTTTGCCCGAAAAGGCCTGTCCTTCCCATGAAGGCAGGCTTTTTTGACTGAAGAGGTGAGGGTTCTCATGTGGTACATTCTGAAAGTAGCCGCTCTGTTTACCTCCGCGATCATTGCCCTCCGGTTGATGGGAAAATCGGTGATGGCCCAGGTCACCCCCCATGATCTGATGGCGATCGTGGTGATCGCCGCTCTGGTGACGAACCCGATGTTGGTGGAGGATACCTATCAAACACTGCTCGCCATCGCCCTGGTGACGGGGCTTCACATCCTGTTCGCCAAGCTGACGCTCTACCGGCGGGCCAATACGTGGATATTGGGGGAACCCACCATCCTGGTGAAACACGGGAAAATGATCCGGGAGAACCTGGCTCGTTGCGATATTTCAGTGGCGGAATTACTTTCAACGATCCGATCGAAAGGCTTCCCGGACATTCGTTTCGTGCAGTACGCCATCCTGGAACCCACCGGGGACGTTTCCGTCCTCCCCAAGGATGACTTGTATCCGGTCACCCCGAGAGATTTGAAACTCTCTGTCCCCTGTACCGGAGTGTCTCTTGCTCTGGTGGTGGACGGACAGATCCAAAAAAAAAACCTTCAACGGATCGGAAAAGACGAAGATTGGCTCAAGGATCGCTTGAAAGAACAGGGATACACGGATCTGAAAAAAATTCTGTATGCTTCCAAACCGGAAAGTGAGGATCGGTTTTATGTCGATTCGGGAGATGGATGACAACCGGTATCGCTTCACCGGGTGTTTGTGCTGGCACAGTTTGAAAAGGAATGAAGAAAGCCGGAACAGTTTCCTCACTGAACGGAGACTTTAGAAACCGGCGGTAATCTTGCCTCAGTGAAAATGTCTGACCCCTGAATCCGACCCCGCTCCCCGCATAACCGGAGCAACCTCCCGAAAGGGAGTTTTTTTGACCGGTACTTCCGGAAAGTACCAGGGTTATCGGAACGTATGTTCTCATATAATAAAAAGAACAAAGAATGACTTCGGGAAGGTGAACCAAGATGCGGGAAGAGGGGGAATACGAGCGGTTCTCGGAACAGGTGAAGCGACTGATCCTGTTGGAAGTGTTGCTGCTTGTCCTGCGGCGGGACCGGGCACGCTTGGAGGAGCTTCCTTTAAAAACCCGGAGAGCGCTGATCCGTTGGCTTTCCAGGACAACCGAACAAGTGCGCCGGGAGCTTGTGGAAACCCGGATGGAGCTCTTCCGTTTGGGAGGCCGGATTGTGGAAGTCCGTCAGTGCCGGGATTGCAGGGAAGTAAGAGCCCGGTTTAAAGGGTACGTTTATACCATGCGCTACCTGAACGGATGGCTTCGGAGTGAATGTGAAGACTTTCTTCTCCGCAGTTGGGCGGGTAAAAATACCAGCGGGAAAAATCCCCCCGGCGAACACATTATGAAAGGAAGGGAGGGATGAAGGTGAAACGAACGGGAGTGACGTTGTTTCTCGGCATGATCGTCACCTTGACGGGACTGTTGTTCCTTTTTACCAGGGAAAAAACGGTCAGTGAGCTCCGAGGTCGGCAGGCATGGGGCTTCGGAATCTTCGGCTTCGGACTGGCTCACATTGTCTTGGGCGGACTGGCAGCAGTCATGGGCAGGAAATGTTGAAAGCGGACCTTGCGTCCGCTTTTGCCTTTGCAGAATGGAAAGAAGGAGGAGGCTTCTGTACAATGAATAGTGAATGATTTCAAAATATTGAGGAGGGTCCGCTTTGTTTCAACCAATCACCCGATGGTCGGTTCGCTTGGTTCAGCGTTACCTGCCGGATCCTTTTCTTTTCGCGATTCTGCTGACCTTTGTTGTTTTTGCAGCCGGATGGTGGTTCACTCCCGCCGGGCCGCTGGAGATGGTCCGGCATTGGGGGGAAGGTTTCTGGGGCTTGCTGGAGTTTTCCATGCAGATGGTGCTGGTTCTGGTAACGGGGTATGTCCTGGCACAGGCGCCGCCGGTTCGCCGTCTGTTGATCCGGATTGCGGGTATGGTCCGTTCACCGGGACAAGCGGTGATGCTGACAACGTTCGTATCCGCGGTGGCGAGTTGGTTGAGTTGGGGCTTCGGATTGGTGGTGGGGGCTTTAATCGCCAAAGAAGTGGCCAAAAAAGTGACGGATGTGGACTACCGGGTGTTGGTGGCGGGTGCTTATACCGGGTTTATCGTATGGCATGCCGGAATTTCCGGTTCCGTTCCTCTGAAGATCGCCACGGATGACTCCTTTGGTATCACGGTTCCCACGTCGGAAACCATTTTTGCCGCTTTCAGCCTGGGGCCGGCGTTATTTCTGATCTTAACGTTGCCCTTGTTTATCCGGTTTCTCCAACCGCGTAAAGAAGAGCGGGTGATGGTGGATCCCGGTTTGCTGGAGGATTCCCCATCGTTTCCTTCAGCGGCACGGGAAGAGGTATCCACTCCTGCGGAAAAACTGGAGCAAAGCCGTTGGATTTCCTGGATCATTGGTGCGATGGGTTTGATTTATATCGGGATGTTCCTTTCGGAAAACGGGGGACAGTTGGATCTGAATATCGTCATTTTCATCTTTTTGATTCTCGGATTGATCTTGCATCAAACCCCGAAAAGGTACCTCGGGGCTTTGTTCGGAGCGGTTCGGGAAACAGGCGGAATCGTCATCCAATTTCCCTTTTACGCGGGAATCATGGGGATGATGTCTCTCTCCGGTCTGGGAAAAGTCATATCCCAAGGGTTTGTCAGCCTCTCATCGGAGACCACCTTCCCCTTGTTTGCATTTCTGAGTGCCGGGGTTCTGAACATATTCGTCCCTTCGGGAGGCGGTCAATGGGCAATTCAGGGACCGATCATGCTCCCGGCGGGCCAAGCCCTGGGGGTCAACCCCGCCAAAACGGCAATGGCAGTGGCGTGGGGAGACGCCTGGACCAATCTGGTTCAACCTTTTTGGGCCTTGCCGCTGTTGGCCATTGCCAAACTGGGCGCCCGCGACATCATGGGGTTTTGCCTCCTGGCTCTTTTTTATTCGGGAGTGGTGATTGGATTGGGGCTTCTGTTTTTGTGAAAGAGGATCCGCTCACCTATGTCTTGCTTCCCGCCTTCGGGCGGGTTTCCTTTTTTCGGGTGTTGCCGGGGAAGGAATAAATGTGGGCTTTCCTTCGAACCCTACTGTTGAAGATATGATTTTGTCGGCCGTCTGCTTTCCGGGAAGGGATATCCCATGGGAGAATGCGCATTTGCGGGAGGGAGGGGGCTGTGCGGCAGCGCAGCAATCACCTGCGGCCATATCATTGGGGAAATGACAAAGGGGCGATCAAAACGGGACGATGGTGGTCACCGGGGCCCGGATGAAACCTGATTCCTGTCAACGGGAAATCCACCCTGGATCTCCCACACGGTCATTTTGGAAAGAAAGGGGATGAACTGAGATGAAGCCGGTTACCTATCTGGCCCTGGGTGACTCCCTGACGGAAGGGGTGGGTGCCGATGGACCCGACTCTCATTTCGTGGCTCAACATTTCTGCCATATGAAAAAAACCGAGTGGTGCAGGCTGATCAATATGGGCATTTCGGGTCTGACATCGGGAGAACTGTATGAGCTGATCCAAACCCCCGCCATCCGGAAACTGATTCCCCGGGTCTCCCATATGACCATCACCACGGGAGGATGCGATTTCATCAGTTGGTATGAGGCGGGTGCTTCCCTATCGGGGTTGGCCAAAACCATGCGCTTGGTACGGGACCGGGTGGGCCGCATCCTCCGGTTGGTTCGGGAGCTGAACCCGGAGGTTCCGGTTCAGTTGATGGGATTTTATCTCCCTCCTCCCGCCTATGAAATGGGATTTTTGTTCGCTTCCCGCGCTTTAAAAAGCATGAATGAAAACTATGACCACTCGTGCCGGAAATACGGAGCCCAGATGGTCAATCCTTTTGATTCCTTTTTGCACCGCAAGGACTTTTTCGCCGACGAGGTCCATCCCAACCAGAACGGCTATAACGTGCTGGCCCGATTGTTCGGGAAAGCGATTCAACCGGCGGGGATCCCGGCTGGTGATCAAGAAGCCGTATCGGAAACGGAAAATCAAACGTCGGAAACCGTCGTTCCCTAAAACATTCCGGAGCCGCTTCCCTGTGTGGGGGACGGCTCCGGTTTGATATGTCAGGCACGGGACCGATTCCGGATTCGTTCCCAGACCGCCGGTAACTCTTCCAGCGACATAATCGGGAAATCCGGTTCCAGTTCGGGGGTGAGGGGACCTTCGCACCCTTCCTTCTTCAACTTTTCCTGAAGGAGGTGACGCCATTTGGGATGTTTTTTCCGTTCTTCCGGCGACAGGGTCCGCCATTCGGCGGGCAGATCGCGGTGGATCCAAACAGAAACTGCGCCGGACCGGTTGGCGCCCAGAATGTCTTGATCCAACCGGTCCCCCACGTGCAGCAGGGGCCGGGGACAGGACCGAAAAAAATCCGCTTCCGGCTTGGCGCATCCCTGCTTGCACGGGGTGTGGAAATCGGTGAACAGAGGGGTCAGTCCCAGGCAGTCGGTGACCGGACGCTGGTACTTTTCCAAGCCGTTGGTGGCCACGACCAGCGGTATCCCCCTGGACTGAAGTTCTTCCAATGCTGGCATGGCATCTGAGAATCGCCAGACTTTGCCGATTGTCGCATGACGGCGGACAAGCTCCTCCACGGTAAAGGGAGAAGGCTCGCCCACCTCCGCCGTCAGCCGGTTCCAGATATCGTCCCAGTCATAGGCTCGGACAAAGTCCTTTCGTTTCAGCCGGGACCGGTGTTCCTCGGCCATCCGTTGGAGGACAGAGGGGGAGCCGGCGGGAAGCCGCGGGCGGAACCACTCTTCCAGTTCCGGAAAGATCCATTTCCGGAAGGGATTGATCATCAGGGTGTGATCAAGGTCAAAGGAGATCGTGGGAAGTGTCAAGGCCAAACCTCCCGATTGGATTGTGGGGTGAAAACCCCGCTTCCATTTTACAACGGATGGCAACGGGATGTCTCATCATTTGGCGGTCAAGAAAACGCGAAAAAATTTGTTGACAACGGTATGGCCGACGTGTTAGATTATCAGCAATTCAAACTTCATCACCCAAACACGTTGAAGAGGCAAAGTAGAGACCGGGGATCCGATGGCAGAGAGCCGGTGGCCGCTGTGAACCGGTATCGGCCCGAGTTTCGAAGTACACCTTGGAGTTGACGGTGGAGCCGGCCGTCCGGTCACACCGTTCCGGAGGTCCGCCGTTATCCGGATCAGGCACATGGGATCCATCACGTGTGTCGCTTAAGCGGGACCCGGTCCGGGTCCAATAAGGGTGGTACCGCGAGTCAACCTCGTCCCTTAAGGGACGGGGTTTTTATTTTTTCGAGGGAGGTTGTTGTGGAAATGATCCTCGTATTGGAACAAGACGCAAGCCGTGAACAAGTGGACCGTATCGTAACGATGCTGGAGAAAAAGGGGGTGAAGGTCCACTATTCCAAGGGGGTGGATAAAACCATCCTCGGATTGATCGGGAGTAAGCAGACCCTGAGCCGTCTGCCGGTGGAACGGTTCTCCGGAGTGGAAAAAGTGGTCCATGTGAGTGAGCCGTTCAAGCTGGCAGGGCGTTCTTTCCATCCCGAGCCCAGCCGGATCCGCGTGGGGGAAGTGGTGATCGGCGGGGAGGATCCCGTGGTGATCGCGGGGCCCTGTTCCGTGGAAAGCCGGGAGCAGATCCTGGAGACGGCCCGTTCGGTAAAAAAAGCGGGAGCCGGCTTGCTCCGCGGCGGAGCTTTCAAACCCCGGTCGTCGCCCTACTCCTTCCAGGGACTGGGGGAAGAAGGGTTAAAGTTGTTGGCGGAAGCCGGCGAAGAAACGGGTCTGCCGGTCATTTCCGAAGTGATGGATCCGGAAAACCTCGACATGGTAAAGGAGTATGTGGACGTCCTCCAGTTGGGTGCGCGCAACATGCAGAACTTCCACCTCCTTAAAAAAGTGGGCCGGGCGGACAAACCGGTTCTTCTGAAACGAGGTTTGTCAGCGACGATTGAGGAGTGGTTGATGTCGGCTGAATACATCCTGAACGAAGGAAACCCCAACGTCATTTTGTGTGAGCGGGGGATCCGCACCTTTGAAACCCATACCCGGAATACGCTGGATCTCTCTGCTGTACCGGTGATCAAACACTTGAGTCACCTGCCCATTCTGGTCGATCCCAGCCACGGAACGGGAAAATGGCGCTATGTGGCCCCCATGTCCCGGGCGGCATTGGCGGCCGGGGCGGACGGTTTGATGGTGGAGGTCCACCCGGATCCGGAATCGGCTCTCTCCGATGGTCCGCAGTCCCTGACACTGGAGAATTTCCACTCCATGATGAAGGAACTCCACCAGCCGGCCGTCGGGATGCAGGCCAGGCAAAATGCTTAACGACGGGACGGGCCAGGTTCCGAATGCCGGGCTCCTGCATAGGGTATCATGTAGACCTGATTGGGGGTGAATCTCCATGGACGAGTGCTTCCACCCGATGGTCCCCCGCTACGGATATCCCCAGATGCCCGGATATGCTCCGGGTCCGCCGGGACCGCCGCTGGACCAGCCGCCCTACCCGTTTCCACAACCCTTGCCCGGTTTGCCGGGGGAAATGGCGCCGATGCCGCCGGAATCTTCACGGCCCATGTTCGGCCGCAGCTTCAAAAATCCCTTCAAGGGTCTCCTCCGGAGAAGACCGAAAGACTATCTCCTGTCACACCAGATGTACCGGGTGATGGGCCAACGGGTGAAAGTTTCCACACTGAAGGGGGATCTGGACGGGGATATTGCCGGTGTGTATCCGGATCACCTTTTGATCTCCAAAGATGATCAAAAATATCATATCCGCTGGGACGCCATTGTCTACGTGGCACCGGTGGAGGAGCTGTGAAAGATCGGGCGGCCGGGCCGCCCGTTTTTTTTGCCCCTTCCTTGCCCGTTTCTTATAATCTTTCATTTCCGCGATATCCGCACAAGCATCGGAAAACGTTGCCTCATACCCTGCGTATGAGGTGATTTTCATGCCAAACGATCCGAATGTCCGCTATATTTTTCTGACCAAGAAACGAGCCGTGGTGGACCGGATTCGAAAATCAGGCGGTCGGATCGATTATGTCAGCCGCCACAGCGGTCTTATATCCGCCCGGATCCCTGCCCGGGAAGCGAATCAGTTGTTGAAGCAATCCGATGTGCTGTTGTCTGAAAAGGACGGGGCTCTTTCCCTTCCAAAACCGAAGGTGCGCCGGATCCTCACACGGGAGGAATACGAGGAAGCCGTTCGGGCCGCCAGACAGACCTTGACCTGGAACATTCGCCGTGTCTGGGACGGTCGCCCTCCCGTCACCGCCGGGAGGGGAATCCGGGTGGGGGTGATCGACACGGGAATTGATTTGAATCACCCGGACCTCCGGCGAAACATCCGGGGCGGGGTCAATTTTGTCAATCCGGGGCGCCTTCCCCAGGACGGAAACGGCCATGGCACCCATGTGGCCGGGATTCTGGCAGCCCGCAGCAACCGGGTCGGGGTGGTGGGGGTGGCCCCGTCGGCCGGTCTTTATACGATTAAAGTGCTCGATAACAAGGGGACGGGGACCCTCACCGACCTCATACGGGGGATTGACTGGGGAATCGATCATCGGATGCACATCCTCAACCTCAGTCTGGCGATCGGTTTTGATACCCCCGCCTCTCTGGTCCGTGCGGTCAACGCTGCGGTCAATCGCGGGATCCTTGTGATCTGCGCAGCGGGGAACAGCGGAAATACGCGGGGAACGGGAGACAACATCGAGAGCCCCGGGAGGATTCCGGCAGCCGTCGCCGTTGCTGCGACCAACCGGTCCAACCGGAGAGCTTCATTCTCATCCACGGGTTCCGCTCTCGACCTGTCTGCACCGGGTGTCAATATTCCCAGTGCCTACATCGATGACAGATACGCCATTTTGAGCGGCACTTCGATGGCCGCTCCCCACGTATCCGGCGTGGCTGCCGTCTTCCGGCAACGGGGACTCACCCCTTCCCAGACCTTGCGCCGCTTATACCAACGGGCGATCCCCCTCGGTCCCGTCCGCCTTTACGGGAAGGGGTTGGTACGGATCCGGCCGTTAAAGAGTGGATAAGCTTCGCTCAGGGTTACAGAAAGTGTCTGTTCCGGTGTGCTCGTCCTTTCCGAGTATCCATGCACGAACCCTTAAGCATTGAGTTTTTCTCAATGCTTATTTGTTTCCCTGATAAAAGCAGTTATGATCTATTTCTTTAGAGAAGTACATAAGCAAATTGGAATATCCCTACCTCAACGGTGATAGAAAGTTTTTGCAAATCGGTCCTCCGGAAGGGGCCGATCACCATAACGGTTCAGGTAATCAAGTACAAAACTTCATTCACATACGGGATGCTGACGCTCTCATGAAAGATTGGCAATTCTATCCGTAAAAGATGCGATGGCTGAACATTTACGGATGAGTCCATGCTTCGAGACAGTTAAAGGAGCGAAACTTGGCGATTCGAGAAAAGGGGAAGTGTTTACCCAAAATAGCGACTTTGCTGTCCTGCCCAGCGGAGAATCAGCGTTCAGGGGCAAAATGCATCTGAAGGCGCTTTGCCCCCCTGCCCGCAGCAGGATGGTTCGGAGCGGACAGTGCATCCATCCCTGCAGGACAGCAATCAGCACGGGTACCTTAACGGTTTTTTGGACCGGTTTTTCCGTTATTTTCAGTACGGGTCACCAGAATCCTTCCCACGCTGTGCTGGTCGATTTCCTGGACCTTGAAGCGGAGACCGTTGTAGTAGACTTCGTCTCCCACTTCCGGGACTTCATTCAACCGGGAGAAGATCCAACCGCCGATGGTGTCGTTGTCCGGATCTTCGATGTCGGTCCGGAAGTACTCATTCACTTCTTCGATCAGAAGACGGGCGTCGATGGACGTTTCAGCCCCGGTCTTCTGGAAGAAGGGACGCTCGTCGTCAAATTCGTCCTGGATTTCCCCGAAGATCTCTTCGATGATGTCTTCGGTGGTGACGAGGCCGGCGGTGCCGCCGTATTCGTCGACGACAATGGCCATTTCGGATTTGTTTTTCTGCAGGATGCGTAAGACATCCTTGATCTCCATCGTTTCCGGCACCCGGATCACCGGGCGGGTCAGTTCCGTCAGATCCGGCGTCTCTTGGGAGAGGAGCTTTTCATAAACGTGGCGGATGTGCACGATGCCGATAATATCGTCCTTGTCTTCCCGGCACAGGGGGAAACGGGTGTGCCGCGCTTCCCGAATCGTTTTCAAATTTTCGTCCAAGGAATCGTCGGTGTAGAGGCAAACCATGTCCACCCGGGGAACCATCACTTCCCGGGCCACTCGGTCGGTAAATTCAAAGACGTTATCAAAGAGAGAGAGCTCGGTTTGGTCGATGTGCCCGCTTTTATGACTTTGGGCCACCAGCATCCGAATCTCTTCCTCTGTGTGTGCCTGTTGCTGTTCCGGGTCCAGTTCAATACCGAGCCAGCTCAGAATCTTGTTGGCGGCCCCATTCAAAACCCAGATGAAGGGATAGAATCCTTTGTAAAACCAGTTCAGTGGTGCGGCGGTCCACAATGTCGTCCCTTCCGCCCGCCGGATGGCGAGGGATTTGGGGGCCATTTCTCCGAGAACAATGTGAAGAAAGGTGATGATCCCGAAGGCGATTCCGAAGGAAAGGGTGTTCACCAGCCATTCGGGAACACCGAAGGGAAGTGCCTTTAACAAGGGTTCGACGATCAGGTGGGCAACCGCCGGCTCCCCGATCCAACCCAGCCCCAGTGAAGCGAGGGTGATCCCCAACTGGGTGGCCGACAGATAGGCATCCATATTTCGGATCACTTTGTCGGCGACTTTCGCCCGCCGGTTGCCCTCCTGGGAAAGTTGGGCGATTCGGGTTCCCCGAACTTTGACGATGGCAAACTCGGAGGCAACGAAAAAGCCGTTAAGGAATACGAGAAAGATCACCAGAATCAGGTTCCAAATGATCTCCAGGAATAATTCCAAAGAAGCGACCTCCCGCGTGTCAATTTACCCGTATCGATTTCAGTTTGTGCGGACTTTCCGTTTTTCATCGGTTGAATCCAGCTTACCAGAAAACCATTTCATTAGAAGCGTTATGAAAAAGTGAGCGGCAGCATTTACCCAAAGCCGCTCCGGCTGCACTCACAGAGCACAAGTCTCGCCTGGGTCGCTTGCGCTCCCCGGTCTCGCTATGCTGTCCTGCAGAGATGCAGGCACTGTCCGCTCCGAATCATCCTGCTGCGGGCAGGGGGGCAAAGCGCCTTCGGATGCAACACAGAGAAGCTTTTGCCCCTGAACGCCCTTGCAGGCTGATTCTCCGCTGGGCAGGACAGCAAAGTCGCTATTTTGGGTAAACGCTTCCCCTTTTCTCGAAACGAACATTCATCACAACGCTTTTAGCAGGGGAGTTTTGAAAAACTTTACCCTGCCTGGGAAAGATGAAACCCGGAGGGTTCTTCAGGGAAAGAAACCCCTTTTGTGGAAGAGGTCAGAGAAGGTAGTGGAGAAACATCGTGGCCATGCCGAAGTAAATCAACAGGGAAAAGACGTCGTTGACGGTGGTGATCAACGGTCCCGAGGCCACAGTCGGGTCCACTTTCAACAGATGGAGGGTCAGGGGGATCAACGTCCCCCCCAACGTTCCCAGGATCAGGGTGCACCACATGGAGGCCCCCACCACCAGTCCCAAGGAGAGTTGACCGTTCAGGAGGGTGACCATGACAACGATGAGGACACTGCAGACGCTGCCGATGATGATGCCGACCAATCCTTCCTGCTTCAGGATTTGCATATACTTATCCCGTGTCAGTTGACCGGAGCTGAGTCCCCGGATCACCAGGGCCAAAGACTGGGTTCCGGTGTTTCCGGTCATCCCGGCGATCATCGGCATGAAGTAGGCGAGGGCCGCCACTCGGTTGATGGTCTCTTCAAAGGTACTCAGGAGGGAGGCTGTCAACATTCCGATAAACAACAGCAGCACCAGCCACGGAATTCGACGTCGCGCAGATGCAAACGGATGGGTCAGGACATCCATTTCCGTCTGCCCGACGGCGGAGAGTTTCGAGATGTCCTCCTGGGCTTCTTCGATCAGCACATCGACCACGTCATCGATGGTGATGATCCCGAGCAGACGATTTTCGTCATCCACGACGGGAATGGCCAAAAAGTCGTACCGCTCCATCAGTTGGGCCACTTCTTCCTGGTCCATTCCCGCGGGAACGGAGATGATCCGCTCGTACATAACCTCCGTAATCGGCTTTTCCGGAGAGGCGATCAGGAGCTCCCGCAGGGAGACCACCCCCACCAACCGGTCATCGGCGTCGATGACATAGATGTAGTAAACCGTTTCCGCCGTCGGCGCTTCCCGGCGAAGGTAGGCAATGACCTCTTCCACCGTGTAGTAATCGTACACGCTGACGTACTCCATGGTCATTTTTCCGCCGGCGGTGTCTTCCGGGTAATGGAGCAGGGCCCGGACTTTGTCCGCTTCGTCCCTCTCCATGAACCGGAGCAGGGTTTGCACATTGCTTTCTTCCAGTTCGCCCATCAGGTCGGCCACTTCGTCGGAGGACATCCGGTTCAGGACTTCTGAGGTCTTCTCGGGTCCCAGTTTGGCCAGGATTTCCTGTTGTTCCACCGATTCGGATTCCTCCAGAAGCTGGGCGATTTCATCGGGTTCCAGCATGCGGATGAAGTGGGAACGGTAGCGGCCGGACAACCGGAAAAAAATCTGGCCCAGATCGTAGGGCTGAAGTTCCGCGATCAAGGGGCGCAAGAAACGTTTTTCCCGTTTTTGCAGGGCCACTTTGATCGGGTCCAGGTCGATCTCTCGCTGCCGCTCTTCCGTTTCAGGCATCGTTCCTTTCCTCCTTTCCCCAAGGGTTCAAAACCTTCATCATCATATCAGATGAAGATCCGTTTGGAAACGGTGATAAGAGCTGACACCGTATAATAGAAGGGTTTTTCACATATGGATAATTAATCGGCCCCGGACGGCCGAAAAGGAGGGATTCCGATGTATCCACCCCCCCATCCGTATCCATGGAGGCGGGAGCCCGTGACGGCCGCCTTTCCTCCCCCGAACCCGGGTGGGAGCCGGCCTCCTTATCCCTGGCCCATGTTTCCGATGGCCTCTCCCGCGCCGCCGTTTACTCCGTGGACCGTTCCGGCGGCTCCCCGTCTTCCGGGTCCGACTCCACCGCTGCCGGGGCATCCGGCTCTGTTTCCGCCTCCCGACGCCGGTTTTCCACGAGGGCGGGTGACGGGGAGTCCAACCGACCCTTTCCCTCCACCATACCCGGAACCGACCCCTTCAAACGAAGAAAGGGGACAGGAAGCTCCTTCACCCTTCACCCCCCTGTGGGAGTCCCCGGAGTCTCCGGAGTCCCCGTGGCTTCAGAATGCGGAAGAGAGTGGCTGACCAAAAGATCCGTCCCGTAACAGTATGAACGGAAAGGCGGAAACACTTCCGGTCGATCGTGGATAAAGAAAGCTGATCCCTTCCATTGGAAGGGATTTTTTCCATCATAAAGGGATCCGGCATCCGGGCAAAGTAAAAAAGCCGGGAACGGCAAAACGAGAAGGAGGACTTAATTTATGCGCATGCCCGAGATTGGCACGCCGCGCCGGGAACCGGAAATCTCCACTCCCCGGGAACCGATCACCACATCTCCGGAACAACCGGACCGTGGGGAACCGGAACGGCGGGAGAAGGAACCCGGCCGGGAACAAAAGGAGAAGTGACTTTTCCGAAGCGGACAGATTGGACAGCCGGTCCCCTCCTTTGAACAAAAAAACCCCGCGTTTTTGGCGCGGGGCTTTTTGGTTCCGAGATTCATTCGTCCGGAGAGATGCCGGTCCGCCGGAACACTGTGCACCCAAGAAGCGTTGTGAAAAAGTGAGCGGCGGCATTTACCCAAAGCCGCTCCGGTTGCACTCACAGAGCACAAGTCGCGCCTGGGGTCGCTTACGCTCCCCGGTCTCGCTATGCACTCACAGAGCACAAGTCGCGCCTGGGGTCGCTTACGCTCCCCGGTCTCGCTATGCACTCACAGAGCACAAGTCGCGCCTGGGGTCGCTTACGCTCCCCGGTCTCGCTATGCACTCACAGAGCACAAGTCTCGCCTGGGTCGCTTACGCTCCCCGGTCTCGCTATGCACTCACAGAGCACAAGTCTCGCCTGGGTCGCTTACGCTCCCCGGTCTCGCTATGCTGTCCTGCAGAGATGGTTGCACGGTCCGCTCCGAATCATCCTGCTGCGGGCAGGGGCAAAACGCCTTCGGATGCAACACAGAGAAGCTTTTGCCCCTGAACGCCCTTGCAGGCTGATTCTCCGCTGGGCAGGACAGCAAAGTCGCTATTTTGGGTAAACGCTTCCTCTTTTCTCGAAACGAACATGAAATCACAACGCTTCGAGGGGGCGCTCAACTTTTCACATCCGGATCGTCTGCGGGAGGGAGTTGTTGTTCCGTATCCGGTTCTTTGATCTGGTAGCGGAACCGGACTTTCTCATCCGGCGATTTCACGGAGATGACGACGGTCGGTTTGGTGAGCGCCTGGGTGGTGAAACTTCCTTTTGCCGGAGGGACTTCCTCGGCAACCACCCGGATCGTATCGCCTTTTTTCACGACCTCGTTCACCCGGATGGAGTATCCGCCGGTGGGCCGTTGGCCGAGAGAGAGGATAAGATAGGTGCGGTCCCCGGCGCGGACTTCGGTAAGGGATGACTTGCCGCTGTCGGCGCTTTCTTTCATTACTTCCGCCTGTTCCTTTTTCACTTTTTCGGGAAGTTGCTTCGGTGATTCCTGCTGAAAGGAAAGGGTTTGCTTTTCGAAGTTCGAAGCTCCCCCTTTCGAGTCATCGGAAGCATCGGGGCTTCCGCAGCCGCCGGAGCCGATCAGGGACACCATCAACAACATGAACAGAGCCACCTTCCACTTTCGCATACTGTGCCTCCCGTCAATGGTTCTCACTCTATGGACGGGAACCAAAGGGGGAAAGTTGCAGAAATTTTTCGACCGTGTTGTTCGGATATTTTATCACAGCCTGTTCCCTTCTGTCATGTTTCACCAACTTCCCGTTAAGAATAAGGAGAAAAGGCGTCGGGGAAGCTGGGCACCGGTCTTTGTCCGAGCGGGATGATTCAAAATTGAGCCCATCCCTAACAAAGTCAGCCCACGTACAGGAAGATTTTTTCTTTCGGGGAGGGAATCCATGTGAAATACCGACCGGACCGCCCCTTGATTGTGCAGGGAAACCGGACGGTTTTGCTTGAGTCGGACCACCCGAGGTTCACGGAAGTGCGGGATCGGTTATCCGCTTTGGCCGAACTGGTGAAAACACCTGAGCACCTTCACACCTATCGCATCACCGATCTCTCTTTGTGGAATGCCGCTGCATCGGGTTGGTCGGCGGAAGAGATTCATGCGTTTTTGAACGAAGAGAGCAAATTCGGCCTCCCCGCTTCCCTTCGAAAGGAAGTGGAGGAGACGGTGGGCCGGTACGGGGTGTTGAAATTGATCACCCGGGACAACCGGTTGATCCTGTCGGTGGAAGATCCGGATCTCTTCCGGCGCCTTCGCCGGAGCACCCCCTGGAAACATCGCCTCACTCCGGTTTCAAAGGGATGTTTTGAGGTTCCGAAGCATCTCAGAGGATGGGTCAAGCAGGAGATAATCCGGTGGGGGTATCCCGTCGGGGACCAGGCCGGTTATGCCCGCGGGGAATCGATTCCCTTGCGCTTGAGGGAGAGAACCCGGTCCGAAGGTTCCCTTTTCCGGCTCCGTTCCTATCAACAGAGGGCGGTGGACGCTTTCCATTGCGAAGGGGACGTGACCGGGGGGAACGGGGTGCTCGTCCTTCCCTGCGGTGCGGGAAAAACCGTCATCGGAATCGCTGTGATGGAGAAAGTGGGAAAAGCGACACTGATCCTTACGCCCCATACCACCTCGGTTCGGCAGTGGATCCGCGAACTGTTGGACAAAACGGATCTGACCGAAGAACAGGTGGGAGAGTATACCGCATCCCGAAAGGAAGTCCGACCCGTCACGGTTGCCACTTATCAGATCCTGACCCACCGCTCGGGGGATTCGGATCCGTTTATTCATATGAACCTTTTTGAACAGAGAGATTGGGGGTTGGTGATCTACGATGAGGTACACCTCCTGCCGGCTCCGGTGTTCCGGGCGACGGCCGACATCCAGGTCCGTCGGCGGCTCGGACTGACGGCCACCCTCGTGCGGGAGGACGGACGGGAAGAGGATGTCTTCTCGCTGATCGGACCCAAAAAATTCGAAGCGAATTGGAAGGAAATGGAGAACGACAGGTGGATCGCCCGCGCCCGGTGCACCGAGGTCCGGACCCCCCTGTCCACGGACCGGAAACGGGAATATGCCCAGGCTCCCCGGCAACGCCGCTACCGGATCGCAGCGGAAAACCCGGGAAAAATAGAGGTGCTGAAAAAGGTTCTCCACAAGCATCAGGGTCTGAAAACACTGATCATCGGGCAGTATCTGGACCAACTCAAGGAAGTGGCGGCTCTTTTAAAAGCGCCGCTGATCACTGGAGCAATGGCCCAGAAAGATCGCGAGGATCTTTTTGATCGGTTTCGCCGCGGGGAAGAATCCGTCCTGGTGGTATCCAAAGTGGCCAATTTTGCCGTGGATCTGCCGGATGCGAGAGTGGCTGTCCAGATTTCGGGAACGTTTGGATCAAGGCAGGAAGAAGCCCAGCGCCTCGGCCGCATTCTGAGGCCGAAACAGGGGGAGAATGAGGCGTTTTTTTACAATATTATCTCCCGGGATACGGTGGATCAGGAATATGCCATGCACCGGCAATTGTTTCTCGTGGAGCGGGGGTACCGATATGAGGTGACCGAATCGGAAGCATGGGAGGGTGAAGGATGAAGCCGTCACTGGTTTGCTGTTTGAATGGCTTGACCGATGAAGCACGGTCACGTCTCTCACGGGAACACAAATGCGGAAAGGATCCCCGTTCCCTGGCGGAGGCGATTGTTGACGAGGTGGAAAAAGACGGGTTTGAAGGACGTCTGCATCCCTGGGAGCGGGTGGCGTTGGAATTTTTGGTGTTTACCCAAGGGGACCGTCCAATCCCGGAGGGTGAAACTTCCGGTCGTCCTTCCGTCCTTTCTCCTTCCCGTTTCCGGACCGCATTGGTGCTTCTCCGCAGGAGAGGTCTACTGTTCCGCCTCCGGAACCGGCCGGCGGGGTGGTTGCTCTGGTGTCCGCGGGAAGTCCGGCGGGCTTACAGTCGATCCCGCATCGGCGAAGCACCGAAGGAAAGGGAGGTGCCGGAGGAGATCGAAGATGCCGACCCGGCCAGGGGAATCTGGAACCCCTTGTTTCAATTCGCCGTCCAGCTGGAGCGGGAAGGGATTCCCCTTACCCGTGAGGGAAACGTTCCCCTTACGGTGGAGCGGAAACTGGCGGTGGAGCTGAATATGGACGAAGAATCATTCTCCGAATCCCGGTGGGAAAGGGAAACGGGCTCTCCGGCGGTCAGACTGGCAGCCGGCTTTACGAAACGGCTCGGGATACTGCAAAAGGAGGGAGGGCGCTGGGTTCCCCGATCGAACCGTCTGCACCGGTGGTTGTGTTTAGCCTGGGATGCCCGAATCGAAGAGTTGTTCTGTCTGACGCGGGATTTTTTGTTGGAGGACCGGCCCCGTTGGGACGGACTGTGGTGGCAGATGGAACGCTGTCAAGGAGGATGGTTCCGTTTCCGGGAGACCTGCTTGGGATGGCTGGCGCTCAGCGGGGGAGCCGGAAAACTTCCCTTCTTTGCGGAAGAGGTGGAACGGCGTTGGTTGCGGCCGTTGCAAGCGATGGGATGGGTGGAACGGGCAAAACACCGGGGAGAGACCTTCTGGCGATGGCTTCCGTGGGCTCCCCCGGTCGGGGGAGACTTTCCCGAAATGAAAGGATATGTGAAGCCGGATTTTGAAATTCTGGTCCCGCCCTTTCTCCCCCTTCACCGCCGTTTTCTGCTCGCCCTGTTTGCCGATTGCATGGGGGAGGACCAATACATTACCTACGAACTCAATGCTGATTCTGTCCGCCGGGGGGCGGAAAAGGGGATCTCCCCGGAGGAAATGCTTCAGCTGCTGGAGGAGATCTCCGGCTATCCGGCGCCGGAAAACGTCGCGGTAACCCTGCGTCGGTGGGCGGGGGATCTCCCCGTTTTGGAGGAGGTGTGGCTTCTTCGGGAGCCAAAAGCTTGCGGAAGATGGGTGTCGGAAGAAGATCGGACGGCTTGGAATCTGGATCCCGTTGGGGATGGGATCTATCTCGTTCCCAGCAACCGGGTGAAAGAGGTGGAAAAACGGTTGGCGGAAAAAGGAGTTTCCATTTTGCAGAGGGAAGAGAAGGACTCTTGGTGGGAAGATCTGAAGGAGGGAGAGAGGGGGGAGGGAGAGCAGGAAGAAGTAGCCCCTGTGGACGGTCGTGATCCTTCGCCGGAGGAAGCCGTTCCGGGGTTCCAACAGTTGCCCAAGCTTTGGACATCCGGAATGCGCCGTTATCACCCCTCAACCTTGCGGGAACTCCTGAATCGGGCGGTTTCCATGGAACTGGATGTCCTCCATTCTTCCGGCAAGGGAGAGCCGGACCGTTTTACCCCAACCAAGATTGTTCCGGACGGAGAAGGGTGGAAAGTCCGGGGCAGGGATCCATCAGGAAAGAAACGCCACCTGCCGATGGAGGCGTTTGCGGAGGTTCAGCTCTTGGCCCCCTGGCATGATCTGATTTGAAACGGTGGGGATGGGAAGGACTTTCCAAGCCCGGGTCGAATGTGTCAGGGGGGAGGGAAGTCCATGCAACCGATGCCTCATCGCCGCCCTGAAGAAAGGAATCGGGCTTTAGAGCACCCCCGTTTTTCGGGGGATTTTATATGGAAATTCATGGGTGCCTTTTTCGCATCTGCTGTCATGTGGACCGGAAAGATGGGAGAGTGGGTTCGCTACGGCGCCACCTTGGTCACGGTGTTGTTCTTCACGCCGGTATGGAACGGTGACTTTCGGCAGGTTTGGGCGAACCATCCGGCAGTGGCTTTGGTGTATGTAGCGTTGATCGTCCTGATTCTCAGTCAATCCGCCGCAAGGAAAATGTGCGAGCGGGATTCCCACTTTTACAGTCCTTTCGCTGAATATCTCTTTAACCGAAAGCAGTTCGACGAAAGGCGGAAATGGGAAAAAGAAAAGGGCGGATCCGAAGAGTGGCGGGCCCGGGTGAAGGAACTGAAAAGCCGGTTGAAGGAAACCGGCCAGGAAAACGAAAAGCTGAAAGAGCGATTGGCAAACGGGAAGGAGAAGCTGGAACAGTCGGTTCGTCTCGCGGCAAAATTAAGGGGGGAAGTCCGGCTGTATGAAGTGATGCTTCAAGGGGGGCATCCGGTGGCCCCCCACCTCCTGATGGAGCGTGTGCTGAAGGAAATGGATCCGGCCTGCGTGGCGGTCGCCTGCTACGAATCGGAAGGGGACACACTCCGCCTCCGAGGTTCGGCGGGAGCGTGGTTTGAGCTCTCTTTCCACCTGGAAGCGGATGCGGATTGCCCGGAAACGGAAAGCTGGGCCACGGGTGCCGACATCGTGTCACAAAACGAAGCATATCCTTACGAATATATGGTGACCGCTGTCTTCCGAAGCGGGTTGTTCGTTCTGATGTTTCGGCTGGATACCCTCGACCTGGATGAAGCAACCCCGGCTTTGTGTGATATAATGTTGGAAAACAAACACCTTCTCCTGGTGGCTTCGCGCATCCTGAACACCCGCCGTCAGGAAACTTCGGTAAACCGGGGTTGAAGCGGCAGAAAGGCGGTGTTGGAATGATTGAAAAAAAACCGGACGAAGAGCCGATTAACGCCAAAGGAAAATATCGAAAAAGAAACCGACTGGATACCCGGCGCGCCTGGACACCCGAACGAATCGACAGCCAAGTGGAACAGGCGGTAAACAGCCATGATCCGAAACCCCGCCCCCATAAAGGAGTGGTATAGCCCTCCTTCGCTTTCCCGACGTTTGCCGGGGAAGCTTTTTCTTTTTCAGAAGGGGTGTATGTTATCATGGAAAAATGGAGGGATCCCAAGTGAATTCCATCGATATGACCGAGCTTTTGCTCGAAACGTATAAACTGGCGGACCGGATCAACGAATCCGAAGAAGTGAAACAATACCTTAAGTTGAAGAAAGAGATCCAAAACGACAAGGAAGCACAACGCTTGATCCGGGAATTTCAGCGGAAAAAAGAGGTCTTCGAAGATTGTCAACGCTTCGGTCACTTCCATCCTGATTACCATAAAGCCAAAGACGAAGCGGAAGCCTTTCTTAAGGAGCTGAAAAAACATCCCAAAATCCGGGCGTACCTCGATTTAGAAGAACGGCTCGATTATCTTTTGAGTGAGGTGAGCCGAACGATCGCCCGGTCTGTATCCGACTCGATCAAGGTTCCCATCAATGATCCCAGGGAATTGCGCAGACGGCGAAAGGGCTGCGGCTGAATTTTCGTCGGTCCCGCTTAAGGGGGAAGTCCGGCAGGGGTTCTAAGAGCGACGGGAGCGCAAAAGAACACAGTCCGGACATTGATTGCCGCAACAGAAGCTCTTTTCGTCGGGGACCCGAAAGCGAATGCGATAAACCCACCGGTCTTTGGCCTTTCTGACAAAATGGCATTCCAAGGTGAGTTTCGTATGGAGAAGAAGTGGACGGGCCGCTTTCCGGATCGCCCGGGATAGTCGGGTTGCGGCAGCCGTTTCCCCGTTCCGGGGACAGAGATACAAAAAGTGGGTGCCGGCAAAGGTCCGGAGTTCCGTGTCGCCGAATCCCGCAGCACGCAGTCTTTTGACGAACCGGTTTTCCAATGTATCGGACACATGCCCACCTCCCGGTCCCATTGTATCAGAAATACCGTTTCAAAGCGTAGTGGAATACGAGCGGTTCGTTTGCTTTGATTCTCAAAGCGTGTTACCATTGATTAGGATCTTCTTTCAGGTGTTCGCATTCCGTTTTTGTTGTTTGCGGAAAGGAAAGAGCCTGTAAAAAAGCAAAAAAGGAGATACCTTTCATGTCTTATGAGATCGCGGAACGGCTGGGTTTGGCTGTTTGGGTGAAGGATCTCAAGGCAGCTCGTTCTCTGGGGCGCTTGGGTAATATCCACTATATGTCCAAGCGGTTGAAATACGTTTTTCTTTATGTGGATGGAAAAAAAGCGGACCAAATGATCCGGCGGATTGAGCAGATGCACTTCGTGACACGGGTGGACCGTTCCCTCCGCCGTGAGCTGGAAACCGAGTTTCATAAACCGACCCGCTTGACAAGCGGGTGATTTACCGTAAGGACGCTGCCTGGTCTGTAAACGAGGCAGCTTTTTTTGGATTAACATTTCGCCGAACGAAATAAATGATCGAAGGAACAAATCAAAAGGAGATGGTTCACTCCGTTATGGAAATTTGGCGACGGAATCTTTATATCCTGATGGCATCCCAATTTCTGGTTATGGGTGCGATGAGCATGATCATCCCCTTTCTCCCTCTCTACCTTAAGGATGAGATGGGGGTGACGGATCCGGAAAAAACCCAGCTCTGGGCCGGGCTGATTTTCGGCATCAACTTTTTGTCGGCCTTTGTGATGGCTCCGATATGGGGAAGTCTGGCGGATAAAGTGGGCCGCAAGATCATGGTCCTGCGATCCGGATTCGGGATGACGATCGTCATCTTTCTGATGGGCCTTGCCACCAGTCCTCTGCAACTTTTGATTCTGCGACTGTTAAACGGGACGGTTTCCGGATTTATCCCGGCATCCATCTCCCTGGTCGCAACCAACACGCCGAAGGAGCGGACCGGTTACGCCTTGGGGATGTTGCAATCGGGAGCTGTGTCCGGAAGCATCATGGGGCCTTTCATCGGGGGCATCATGGCCGAGGTGGTCGATTACCGCACCATCTTTTCCCTGACCGCCTTGATGATCGGTTTGGCCACGCTGGTGGTCACATTTGCCGTGAAAGAAGTATCGAAACCCGAACCCGCACAGGAACGGGCCGGCTTCTTGGCGGAAGGATCCCACATCTTTCACCGAAAACCGCTCCCGATTCTCTTTTCCGTCGGATTCATGCTTCAGTTTGCCATGTTGGCGCCGATGCCCCAGATGTCGCTGTTTGTGGACCAACTGGGTGCACCCGGAGGATATCTTGCCTTTTTTGCCGGTTTGGTGACAGCGGTAACCGGTTCGGCCAACATGTTGGCTTCCCCCCGGTTGGGACGCCTGGGGGATCAGTTCGGTTCGGACCGGGTGTTGTTCTTCGCGATGTTGGGTGCGGCTGTTTCCTTTGTGCCCCACGCGATGGTTACGTCCGTCTGGCAGCTTCTGGTGCTCCGCTTTCTTCTGGGACTCTGCATGGGAGGGCTGTTGCCTTCGCTGCATTCCCTCATCCGTAAAAACGCCCCCCGGGGGAAAGAGAGTACGGCTTATGGTTACAGCACCAGCGCCGTCTTTCTGGGGCACATGCTCGGACCGATCACCGGCGGTTTTCTTGCCGGGTGGATCGGGATCCGCGGGTTGTTCCTGCTGACGGCAGGTCTGTTGGTGGCGGGAGCCTTCTGGTTGCGAAGCGGGCTTCGCCGTTCGGCTGCTTCCGAGAGCCGCCGGGCCTCTTCCGGTTCCCGGCATGTATCCCGGAGGGTGGTCAATTCCAGTTGACGGTGAAATTCCGCTTTTGACCGAAGAGGGGTGTCCCACTCTGCCAAGAAGAGTCCGGCATAGAATGGTAAAGACCCACTTCAGCTTATGATCACAGGAGGGAAAAGCATGTTCGGATTCTTTCTTGGAAAAAGGTTCTTGGGTGGCCCCTTTAAAAGAGGTTTCGGCCCGGGACCGAAAGGCTTCAAAGGACCGAAAGGGTTTGGGGGCCCGGGAATCGGAGGGCCTCCCCCGGGGCCGCCGGGACCTCCTCCGGGTCCTCCCCCGGATCCGGAATTCGGCCCGGGTCCCGGCTTCGATCCGGAATTCGGCTCCGGACCCGGCTTGGGCCCCGGTCCCGACGACTTTTAGAAGCGTTGTGATTTCATGTTCGTTTCTAGAAAGGGGGCTTGGAGTAAATGCTGCCGCTCGCTTTTTCACAACGCTTTTAGGTGTGTGTTGAAAGCCCCCGACGGGGCTTTTTTGTTTGAAGGCGAAAGCGAGTTCCCTTCTGGAAGGAAGACAGATTTCATCGTACAATAAAGAAACACAGCCGTGAAAAGGGGAGCGAAGCGCTTTGGATTTGCTGACCGGGCTGAGACAAAAGCTGGAAAAGGGAATTGAAAGCACCAGCCAGCGATCAAAAAAGGTGTTGCACATCAGCCGGATCACGCTGTTGATCCGCAACAAAAAAGAGAATGAAGATGAACTGTACCGCCGGCTTGGAAGGGAAGTCCACCGATACTGGGAAATGAAAGGGCGTCTGGATCTGACGGATCTGACCCGGGCCACGCTTCAACAGATCCGGGATGTTCGGGAAAAGATCGCGGAACTGGAACAGTCGGTGGAAAAGTTGAAACAACAGGAGGAAGTTCCCCCTCCAGAAAAAGAACGTAACCGAGAGAAGATTCCGGCTCCGGATTCCGGATACAGCAAAGCGGAGGAAGAGAAGGTCGAGGAAGAAAAACCGGCTCCGCCGGGCCCGTCGAGAGAAGAGGAGGAAAATACCGCCCCCCCATTTTTGGGGGAAGGGGAGGCGATTTTTGTCTGTCCTCATTGCGGGGATCAGATCGAAGAAAAAACGGTGATCTGTTCGCACTGCAAAAAACATGTTTATCATGACTGAAGGGGGGAGTTCGATGTCGTCTGGTCTGAACAACAAGGTTGAAAATTTTCTCGAACCGCTGAAAAAAACCGCGGAAACCCCGGAAGGAAAACGAAAAATCATTGACGAATTTAACGACAAAGTCCGGCGTGTCGGCGGCATTCAACAGGTTATCGACAAATTGAAACTTCTTTACCGATATTTCCGCGACCCCGGGACCCACCGGGCCCAAAAAGCGTTGGCGGGGGCGGCACTCTTGTATTTCATTATCCCGACCGATGTGTTGCCGGACTTCCTGCCGATCGCGGGTTATGTGGACGATGCGGCCGCCGTCGCGATCATCTGGAAGTTGCTCAGCCGCGAGCTGGAACGCTTCGCGAGAGAACGGGCCGGATAAAACAGGATTTTCATCCATTCCCTTCTTTTGGGGCCCGATATCTGGTACAATGACAGAGAAACTTGTTTCAATCTGTCAATAAAACAAAATCATTAAAAAATTTGGCAAAGTTCTCTTTCTTCCATGAGGGTTTACCCTGGTCAGCTGTTTTAGATAGATAGGCTTTGGAAAGGGGTAAAGAGTTATGAAGCATAAATCCACAGCCATTACCGTGACGAGTGGGAAAGGCGGAGTGGGGAAATCCACAACCGTCGCTTCGGTCGGTTTGGCTCTGGCCCAGCTGGGGAGAAGTGTTTGCGTGATGGACACCGACATCGGCCTCCGGAAGCTGGACTTGATGCTGGGTTTGGAAAACCGGATTGTCTATGACCTGGTGGATGTGATCGAAGGAACGAGTAAACTGCGCCAGTCCTTGGTTCGACATAAAGAATTCGACAACCTGGCCCTGTTGCCGGCTGCTCAGACACGGTACAAAGAGGAGGTTACACCGGCGCAGGTGAAACAGCTTGTGGACGAATTGCGGGAGGAATTTGAATTTATCCTGATCGACTCCCCTGCCGGGATCGAAGGCGGATTTCGAAATGCGATCGCTCCGGCAGACCGGGCCATTTTGGTCGTCAATCCCGAAATCCCTTCTGTACGGGATTCGGATCGCGTGATCGGACTTCTGGAGTCGGCCAACCTGGACCACATCGACTTGGTGGTGAATCGGGTGCAACCCGGTATGGTAAAAGACGGTGACATGCTGAGTGTGGAACGGGTCCAGAACCACCTCGCGATCAACCTCTTGGGGATTGTACCCGAGGATCGTCGCATCATCCGTTCTTCCAATACCGGTGAACCGGTTGTGCTGGACGATAAGTCGATGGCCGGCCGGGCTTTCAACAACATCGCCCGCCGGATTAACGGAGAAGAAGTCCCCTATCTGGAGTTGGAGGAGACAAGCCTCATCAATCGGATTAAACGGATTTTCCACATCGCCTGATTAAAGGACGAGGTGAACAGAGTGGTTTTTTTGAACATGTTTAATAAAGACAAAGAGCGACCGACGGCTGCCACGGCCGATGACCGGCTGTCGCTGGTTCTCAGTTACCAGCGGTCGGATATTGATGAGCGGAAGCTGAAAAAGTTCCAGGGCCGATTGATCGAACTGTGTGATGAATTCGGCTATGACGTCGTGGGTCAGGTCGAAATCCGGCCCCAATCCAGGCAGCGGGACAATACCACGGTATTGAACGCCAGTATACCGGTCCGGCTTCGTGATTCCGAAGACGAAAAAAGGGCAGGCTCCTAGGAGCCCGCCTTTTTTTCATTCACCGGTGAGTTTCGTTTCAGGTGATTTTCCAGGAACCGGGTGATGACAGAGGGGAATTCTTTGTCCTCATGCAGGGTGAACAGGGCGATGGAGACACGGGTATGACCGTATTTGCGCATCAAATCCGTCAGTCGGCGTCGGATGGTCGGGCCGGGTTTGCCGTACTGACTTTCAAAAGCCATTAACACCAGATCTTCTTCGGAGAGGTTGGCAGTAGAATGGGAACCCTCTTTTGACGGGAGGTTTGCTGTCCCGGAGGATTCGGCAGCGGCAGCGGTTTCATGGCCGGCCAATTCCAATTCCCGCCGGCGGATTTCTTCCAAGTCGCGGATCTCGGGGCGTTGAACCTGCCATCCCGATATGCTGTGTCTTCGGGGGCGAGGTCCCGGCGTTCGGTGAAACCGTTCCGGAGTTTTTCTCCGAAGAGTGTAAATCCGTTGATAAATCGCTCCCTGGGTGCGATTCAATTCTTTTTCCAGCTGGGAGATGGCGGACGAAAGGGGTTTTCCCTGAGCGAGGAACCGGTTGACCGTTTCGATCACGGTGTTTTCCTCTTCTTCGGTCCAGCTGTTTAACCGCCTTTCTCCGTTTCCCCGGTCGGAGCCGATCCCCGGTTTGAAGTGCTCCGGGAATTGACTTCGTAACTTCCGCACATGGGACATTACGCCGGCAAAACCCCGGTTCAGTTCCGCGGAGAGTTCCTTCAAAATCTCCCGTTCCCGAACTCCTTGTTCCAATCCTTCATTAATCTTTTGAATAATCCGTTCATTCTCTTGGGCGGTATACTTTCCCTTTTTCGTATCGAACAAAGCCATCCCTCTCCCTGTCTTAACTTTCTATATTAATAAATATAACAGAAAAGAAATACCGTTATCCACCAAAATATCCTTCGTATCAATGCATATTTTATAGAAAAATAAAGAATATTTTTCCTATAACAAAGGGGCGGAAAAAGGATCATGAAGTAGTATAAACCTATGTTGAGATGGTCATAAAGAGAATAATGGTTTATTTTATATATACATCCCAAAATACGACTTTTTAAACCAAATCAAGGAAAGAAGGTGGGGTTCATGTCTCAATTATCCGCTCGAAAGCTCAGTTCTCTCCTGACGTCCCGATCGCCTTCTTCTGAAAAAGAACCGGATCACCGACCGGATTCCTCCATACATAAAGACTGGGATGAACGTTCGAGGGCTTCGTTGGTCATTTTGTGGGGGCTTTTGGTTTATCCGGCATTGGATCCGGAATTGAGAACCCAAAGGGAACCTTCGGTACGTGAGGATGAGGTTTACGATCTGTTCCGGGATTACCTGGGAACAGCTTCCGATTGGAACAACGTGCTGAAGCAACTGAAAGCCCATGATTACATTCGGTATCGAAGAGACGGGCAACGGATCGTCGCGGGGACCAAATTGTGGACGGCCGTCGATGCCGCAAAAATGTACCGGTTGTTCCGTTCTTCCGTCATCGTTCGAAATATGTGGTTGGACCAACGGCAAAAGGGAAAAAACAACGGATAAACAGTGCGTCTTTTTATTTGTTCCCTTGATACAAGGATTTCATCACTACAGGGGATGGCTGGAGGTTTGAGCCTTTCAGGGAGAGGGTAAAGATAACATACCATCTGGGCATTCCCTTGTAAAAGAGGTGTGTATCCTTGGAGGATCCACTCTTGGAAATCAAAAACAAATATCGTGTGAAAAAAGAAGAATACAAACAGGCGGTTGAACGTCATGAATTCCTGGAGCAACACGACATCAGGGAAGAGTTGGAAATCCTGAGGAACCAATGGGCTCAGTTGACAAAGAAAACCGGATAATAATTGTGAAAAGGCGCCCGAAAGGCGCCTTTTTATTTTTTGCGGGCTTTCCGCATGGTCAATTGTTCTTGAGTGGCGTGCATCAACCGGATGCAATGTTCATACTCACGGTTGAGATCCTGGCGGATCCTGTGATATTCCTTCCGCTGTGCTTGGGCACGATGATCCTGAGGATGGGTGGCGAGATGCAGGTTGAGTTCCGACAGGAAAAAATCAACGGTTTGAAGTTCGCCGAGCAGACGATAATAATCCTGTTTCATCAAAAACACCTCGCAGAAAATCCGTAATGGCGGCTAAAACGAAAATGGTTTCCGAAAAGCCGACAATCCCGCAGTTCGTGACGGCGGCTGTTTGAGAGTATCATATGTCCCAATTTGGCCATGAGCAACTCAGGCAGATGCCCAAATTGAGCTGAAGGAGGTCCATTCCAGAAATTCACACGCATCGGGCTCAGCCATTCTAAGCAATATAAGAGTACCATCTGCAAGGAGGTGAGACCTAAGATGCAACAACAACAAAACCGCGAGCGCAACACCAACCAACTGTTGGTTGAAGGTGCTGCTCAAGCTCTGGATCAAATGAAGTACGAAATCGCTTCCGAGTTTGGCGTTCAACTGGGCGCTGACACCACTTCCCGTGCCAATGGTTCGGTCGGTGGTGAAATTACCAAGCGTCTGGTCGCCCTGGCCGAGCAACAACTGGGTGGCGGATTGAAGTAACAAAATGAATAACTGGTACCTTCGGGCAGCGGCACTTACCGCTGCCCTTTTTATGATATTGGGAAAAGGAAAGAAGCCATCTGTGTCGAAAAAACTTCTGGTAGGGCATGAACCACTCGGAACGGATGGAGGGCGATAAAGATGGAACCGTTTCAAATTCCGGAATATTACAACATGGCGCAGGATGTGAACCGTTTTGCCGATCATCCCGAACGGGTTGCGATTCGGTGGGAAAACGAAAATGGCGAGACACGGGCAGTAACCTACACCGAACTGAAAGCCGATTCGGATCGTGTGGCCGGAGGGCTCCTTTCGGCAGGGCTGGAAAAAGGGGATCGCGTCATGATCCTTCTTCCCCGGACCCCGGAGGCTTATGTGGCTTACCTGGGCGCACTGAAGGCAGGACTGACGGTGGTGCCGGGTTCGGAAATGCTTCAGCCAGGAGATATTTCCTACCGCATCCGCCATGCGGACGCAAAGGCGGTGATTTTTGACCATTCCTTGCGGGAACGGGTGGAAAAAGCGGTTCTTGATTGTCCATCCCTTCAAATGGGTTGGGTGACGGGGGAGCAGACGGATCGTTGGCTTTCGTTTTTCTCCCTGGGTGATGAAGGGAGCGGGGAGAAACTGCCGAAAACCCGGTCCGACGACGTGGCCTTCATTTCCTATACTTCGGGCACGACCGGGGGCCCGAAAGGCGTCGTTCACCATCACAGCTGGGCCATTCCCCATCAGGCGGTGGCGGGCCGGGAGTGGTTGGACATCCGCGAAGGAGATACGGTTTGGGCCACCGCGGGGCCCGGTTGGGCGAAATGGGTCTGGAGTCCCTTCATTTCCACTTTGGGAAACGGTGCAACGGCCTTGGTATTCCAGGGGCGCTTTGATGCCCACCGTTATTTGGCGTTGATGGAGAAATACCGGGTGAACGTTCTGTGTTGCACTCCCACCGAGTACCGGATGATGGCCAAGGTGGACAATCTGGGTGAATACCGGTTGGAAGGGCTCCGAAGCGCTGTCAGTGCCGGCGAACCCTTGAACCGTGAAGTGATCGACACGTTCCGCCGCCACTTCGGGGTCGATGTCCGGGACGGCTACGGACAAACGGAAAATACCCTTTTGGTCGCAACGTTGAAGGGAATGGAAGTGAAACCCGGCTCCATGGGTAAACCCACACCGGGCAACCGGGTTGAACTGATCGGTGAAGAGGGAAGACCTGTCGCTGACGGCGAAGTCGGGGATATTGCTGTTCACAAAGAGGCTCCCGCACTCTTCAAAGGTTATTTCCGGGATCCGGAAAAAACCCGATACGCCTACCGGGGAGACTGGTATTTGACCGGTGACCAGGCCCGCAGGGATAAAGATGGATATTTTTGGTTTGAAGGTCGCTCTGACGATATTATCATCAGTTCCGGTTACACAATCGGGCCCTTTGAAGTGGAAGATGCTCTCGTCAAACACCCGGCGGTGCAGGAATGTGCGGTGGTGGCCAGTCCCGACCCGGTCCGGGGTTCGATTGTCAAAGCTTTTGTCGTATTGAAAAGCGGTTACTCCTCCTCGGAAGAGCGGGTGAAGGAACTCAAACATCACGTAAAAGAGACAACGGCTCCCTACAAATATCCCCGGGAAATCGAATTTGTCACTGAACTGCCCAAAACTGCCAGCGGCAAGATCCGGCGGGTGGAACTCCGGAATTTGGAGAAGAAGAGGAAAAGACAAGCTCCTTGAACCGGGTCTTCTGCTGGGTTATAATCTGAGGGAATCGCAAGTGAAGGAGCCGGATGACAGATGCGCGTTTTCCCCCACTGTAACATCATCAACTTTCAAGGTTCGGTCCGGGAGATGAAAGCCCCTTGGCTGAAACGCTTGTTGAAAGAGGCCCTTTCTGACGACGGACCGCTTTTGGCGGGACTGTTGGATATGGAGCAAGAGGCGGTATATGTATATGGACAGGCCGAAAGGATTACTGTCAGCGAAGAGGAGGACCGGGTGGAAGTCGTCACCCGGTCGGATGAGGGCGAGATCCATCGCATTTCCCGTCCTTTTTCCCATTTGGACCGCAGCCATGAGGTCCGGTTCGATATCGACGAACCCTCCCGGGGCGTGATTCGTTATCCGGTTTATTATGTGACTTTCAACGCGGAAGGGAACGGTTCCAAACAGGAGGCCACCCTTTTTCTGGCACCCATTGAACCCGTGTCCCGTCCCCTGGATTGTGTGGTCGAGTTTTGGAACCAAATTCGGGACTTGGGTCGGGATACGGACTTTCAGGGAAACGGGTGCTGTGTGACTCCCGGCTTCAAGGAAGCTCTTCAAAGTGAATGACAGGTTTATATGGAACCCGTGGTGTTATATATAAAATGGACAGGCTGTTGACGTCGGTTTTGCTGTCAACAGCTTTTTTCTGTCCCGGCCTGTCGGCCGCTCATTGAGTCTTTACTTTCGGGGAAAAATGAAAGGGAAAGCAGACCTGTCGATCCGGGGGAGCAGTAGAAACGGTCGGAACAGGAGTGAAGGCAAGGTGTCAAATTTAAAAACCTCCCAGTTGGATCCATTCGTGATGATTCTGTTCGGGGGGGCGGGGGATCTGGCCAGGCGAAAGCTGATCCCCGCCCTCTACGGACTTTACCGCAATGGATTAATCCATGAACGTTTTTCGGTCATCGGGTTGGGGCGGTCCCCGAGAGAAACGGAAGACTACCGTCAGATCATCATGGAGTCGGTGGAAAAGCATTTTCGGCTGCCGGTGGAACACAGGGGAGAACTGGAAGCCTTTTCCCGCCATTTTGAGTACATTTCATTGGATGTCCATGACCGGGAAGGTTACCACAGATTGAAGGAACGGGTGGAGGACCGGGAACGGGGGCTCGGGATTCCGGAAAACCGGTTATTCTATCTGGCGATCGCTCCCGGACTGTTCGGGGAGGTTTCTTTCCACCTGCGGGACTGCGGGCTGGCCCGGACCCATGGATGGAAACGTTTGGTAATCGAAAAACCCTTCGGGCACGACTATCCCTCCGCCAAAGAACTGAACGACCGGATTCGTGAAACGTTTCAGGAGGACGAGATCTACCGGATCGATCATTATCTCGGAAAAGAGATGGTGCAGAATATCCAGGTGATCCGTTTTGCCAATACCCTCTTTGAAAACATGTGGAACAACCGGTATATCGATCATGTGCAAATCACAGCGAGTGAAGTGGTGGGAGTGGAGGACCGGGCGGGTTATTACGATGGCGCCGGGGCTCTCAGGGATATGGTGCAAAATCACATCCTTCAAATGGTGATGCTGGTGGCCATGGAACCTCCCAGCCGGCTCAAACCGGAAGCGATTCACGATGAAAAAATCAAAGTGCTCCGTTCCCTCCGGCGTTGGAAAGAAGAAGAGGTCAACCGCAACATGGTCCGTGGACAGTACACCGGAGGGTTCCAGAATGGAAAGCCGGTCTTGGGCTATCGGGAGGAAGACGGGGTGCGTGAGGGGTCTCACAATGAAACCTTCGTTGCCGGCAGGTTGTACATCGACAACTTCCGCTGGTCCGGTGTTCCTTTTTACATACGAACCGGCAAACGGATGAACCAAAAAACCACGGAAGTGGTCATTCAGTTCAAAGGCGTTCCCGGTCAACTCTATTTCAACAAAGACAACAACCTGGATCCCAATCTCCTGGTGATCAAGATCAATCCGGAAGAGGGTCTTTCCCTTCAAATCAACGCAAAGAAACCGGGTGCGGAAAACGAAGTCGTTCCCATCGCGATGGATTTCTGTCATGATTGTGAAGAAAGTTCCCCGGAGGCGTATGAAAGTTTGCTTCGGGATGCGGTGGAGGGGGACCGCACGTATTTCACCCACTGGGATGAAGTCTCCCTTGCTTGGAAATTTGTCGACCCCATCCGCAAAGCCTGGGATCAACAGACCGATTCCACGCTCTGTTTTTACGAGGCCGGCACCACCGGTCCCAAGGAGGCCGATGCGCTTTTAGCGAGGGATGGTTACCGGTGGCACTCTTCCGGACTTTCAACCTCCGTGGTGAGGGGGAACCAAATAACCGAAGAGGGGAAGGGGAAATCTTAATGGGTTACAAAGTTTATGATGTCTCCATGACGATTCATGAAGAGATGGCGGTCTACAAGAATAAAGCTGAGAAAAAGCCGGAGATCGAAGTGATTCAGGACTTTGATACCAGTCCCGCCCGGGAGTCCCGCATTCATTTGGATGTCCACACGGGCACTCATGTGGATGCTCCTCTTCATATGTTGCCTGACGGAGGAACCATGAAGACGCTTGAGATCGAAAAACTGACGGGCCCCTGCCGTTTGCTGGATCTGACTCATGTAACGGGCGGGATCGGACGTGCGGATCTGGAAGGTGTGGGGATTCGGGAAGGGGATTTTGTTCTCCTGAAAACCCGGAACTCTGACAGGGAAGATTTTGATTTTGAGTTTGTTTTTCTTAGCCAAGACGGTGCGGAGTATCTCACTTCCATCGGTGTCCGGGGAGTCGGGATTGACGCTCTCGGCATCGAACGGGGTCAGCCTGGTCACCCCACTCACAAAACCTTGTTCCGTGCCGGGATTCTCATTGTGGAAGGCCTCCGCTTGAAAGATGTGCCGGTGGGGGAGTATTTCCTGACAGCGGTACCCATCAAGCTGAGAGATACAGAAGCTGCCCCCGCCCGGGTTCTGCTTTTTGAGGGATTGTCCGTCGCGGATTAAAGTGAGAACCATCTTCGGAACCAGACCTTTCCGATGCAAAAAGCCGCCCCGAATGGGCGGCTTTTTTTTTTGGTGGGCGTCGGCCTGTTTTCCCGGACGGTGGGTGTTTGTCATGTGCAACTCCGGGCGATTTACATACATCTATGGTGAAAGGCTGGATTCACAGGCCGAGCTACAGGGAGGGCTCTTAACCATGACAGCAACCGGTCCGTCCAAGAAAGATTTTGCTGATCTGGTCAACCAGATGGTGGGTCAAAACGTGGTCAATGACAAAATGATGGACGACATCCTGAAAAACGCCAAGAACAGCTACAACCGCAACGGGTTGGACGGTTTTTTCGAATACATCCGCCGATTAACGGGGGCACCGCTTTCCAATCAGGAGCTGAAGCAACTCATGGATCTCGTGGTGGGTGCCGGAAGGACGGATAAGGCATTGTCAAGTCTGGTGAACCAGAATTGGCTTCCCCGGGAGCAGGCCGAGCGAATCGATCGACGGTTGGATCGTGCGATGGAACAACGGAAGCCAAGCACTCGAAAAAAGAAGTCCTGAAAAAGCAGTGGGGCTGCTTCGGCAGCCCATTATTCGGAATTTGCTACGGTTTCTTTCTTCCTCTTCTGTTTTTCATCACTTTGTCCACGATCTTCTCCATCCCCGGGGCATTGATCAAATCATAGAGGCTGTCTCCATCTTTGGAAAAGGGACTGGGGTTCGAAGTCGATTCTTCTTTTCCTTTACTGGGGGCTGAGGCCGGTGGTTTTGAGGATTCGGCTTTGCTTCCTGAGGGAGTTTTCAGTTGCATCTTGGATAAGTTGGCGATGAAATCCTGCAGTACGTTTTTATCTTCCAGAGCGTAACTCAGATTGGTCATGGCCGCGAGCCACTGTTCCATTTTTGAGGTGGCGGCGGTAATCTCCCTGGAGAGATTCCGGATTTCCTCCATCCGTCCGGAAATGGATGATTCCTCCGTTTGATTCCGGGAAGAGGCGGCCGGCCGCGGCGAGCGTTGGTTTCTGCTTGGACTCCGGCGGTTGGTGTACAGCTTGGGCGGTTTCATCCATACCACACTCCTCGGGTGGTTGAGTCGCTTTCCCATCCTATTCAACGGGGAGCTTATTAGTGAGGAGAAGGAGTGAAGCGCAGATGCCGAAGCCGGAATGGTTTCAGGGACCGGAGCCCATGAAGCGGAAGCCGAAGAGAATTCGTAAAATTTTTTATTTACGGCACTTCCACAATCCCAAAAGCTGCATCCGGGAGATGAATCGGGCGGGCGGCCGTCCCGTGCGGATCCTTCCCCAATTGGGTATCATTATCGGCGAATTCGCGGGGAAAGAAGGCCCCCGCAGTCTGGAAGGACATCCGGATGTAGCCCACTGGGAGTTTGATTCCAGGGTGACCATCACCGACCCTTACGCAGGGGAAATCAAAGAGAAAACGACGGACCCACTTCCTTGGGGAATCCGGGAAGTGGAAGCGTATAAGGTCTGGCCGTACACCAAAGGGCGGGGGATCAAAGTGGCGGTGGTCGACACCGGAATCGCAAACGACCACCCGTCCATTCAAAAAAACTACGCCGGAGGGGTCAACATCCTGTCACCCATGTTCACTCCTTATGATTACAACGGACACGGCACCCATGTGGCGGGGACCATCGCCGGTCGCGCCACGGAGCTGAATGTGGTGGGAGTCGCTCCGCGGGTTCGGATTTATGCGGTCAAAGCATTCAATCGAAAAGGAAGTGCCAACCTCTCTGATCTGTTAAGCGCGATCAATTGGTGCATCGAAAATGACATGGATATCGTCAACATGAGCTTTGGAATGTCGAAAGTGAGCGATTCATTGCGTCAGGCGATCCAGACGGCCCATCGGAAAGGGATTATGCTGGTGGCTGCGGCAGGCAATCAGGGAATCTCGGGAACGGTGGATTATCCGGCCCGTTATGAAGAGACGATTGGCGTGACCTCAGTCTCGAAGGATGGAAAGTTGTCGGCTTTCAGCAATACGGGAGAGGGAGTGGATCTGGCCGCTCCGGGGGATAAAATTTCTTCCGCATGGCTGAACGGGACCACCCGGGTGATGAGCGGAACTTCGATGGCGGTTCCCCATGTGAGCGGGACGGTGGCGCTTCTCTTGTATCTCAGAAAGAATTTGACCCCGGCTCAAGTGAGGGATCTGTTGATCCATTCCGCCCGGCCGATTCAAACCCACCCGCAGTACGGGAAACTGAACGCTTTTCAATCGGTCCAGCTCCTGGCACGCTCCATGGGTCGGTTCATTCCTTAAACCAGTGATCGTCCTCCCGGACCAGTCCCGCACCCTGGGTGTTCGGGGGAAGACCCAGATCCCGGCCCGAACGAATCAGGGTTTCTTTCACCTGATCCGGTGACCATTCCGGATGACGGGTCAGCAGCACCGCTGCCAATCCGGCAACGATCGGAGTGGACATGGAGGTGCCGGAAAGGGTGGTGTAATGCCGGTCCACGCGACTATCGGGGGAGATTTTGTCAATATAGGAGTAAGCGACTCGAAGAGAGGTGATATTGACACCAGGAGCCAGGATATCCGGTTTTGTGATCCCGTCGGGGGTGGGTCCCCGGCTGGAAAAAGAAGCTGCCCCATCATCCCGGATTTCATCGGAGTTTTTATCGTCGGAAGCGCCCACGGTGATGATGCGGGGGTGGATACCCGGGCTGGCCACGGTCCCGGCTTCGGGGCCGTCGTTTCCGGCTGCTGCCACGACGGTGATTCCCTGCTCCCACGCCTTTTCCACTGCCTGTGAAACCGGGTCATCCCGATAGGAAACCTGGGTTCGGCTTCCGAGGGAAAGGGAGATCACCCGGATGTTGTATTTTTTGCGGTGAAGAATACACCATTCAATCCCAGCGATCACATCGGAAAGATTTCCGGAACCGGTCTTGCCCAAAACTTTCACACCGATCAATTTCGCCCCGGGGGCGGGGCCTTTGTATTTCCCCTGTGAAGAGTAACCGTTTCCTGCCGCATCTCCCGCGCAATGGGTTCCGTGGCCGTTATCGTCGTAAGGTTTCGTTTTTCCTTTGATGAAATCCTTGAAAGCGATGATCCGGAGTTCCGGTTTCGTCAGATCGGGATGGGGGTGGATCCCCGTGTCGATTACGGCGATCCCGGCCCCTTCTCCGCGGTTTTCATAGGACCAGCCCAGTGGGGCGTTGACTGTCGGGCTCGCCGTGTCCAGAAGGGTGTAGACCTTCCGGTCCAGAAAGACCCTTTTCACCTCGGGAAGCGTCATCATCCGATGGAGCTGGTTCAGACTGAGGTTCATGCGGAAGGTATGGATGCTGCTGAAATAATCCACGGGAGAATAAAGGCTGAAGAGTGTCCTCTCAAATTGGCTGCTTATGCCGGTTTCCCGGTCGATCTGCACGAGAACGGGGACGCGGGTCAACCGGCTCATGAGAGCCACGGTGGCAGGGTGAAGTATACACGGAAGGTAGCGAAGGATCTGCAAACGTTGAATCACCGAGCTCCGGAGGTCGGAATCCATCCTTCGTCCGTGTTTGCGGATCCATTGATATTGGGTTTGGGTCATGTAAATGTCTCCTGTCTATGAATTTATATCTATGAGCAAGTTATGTTTCATAGAAGGAGACGGTCACAGCCGTTGCCCATCGGCGGAAAAGGCATTTGTCAGAAAATCGACCCCGGACCTTCACGGCCACAAACCGATCCCTTTGTGTTAAACTTTAAATTGCCAATCGCTGTGGACAGAGAGGTTGAATTCGAAAGAGATGATCAGACCCAAACCGCGTACCGTCGGACACAGGGAAATGAACTTCAACCGGCTGCACATTTTGTGGCTGATCGTTTTTTTATTGTTTGTGGCTCTGATTTTGCGCCTGTCCTGGGTGCAACTGGGCGGAGGGGAAAAATTTCAGAAGCTGGCAAAAGAAAACAACTATAAACAAATTCCCGTCGTTGCTCCGCGGGGGCGGATTTATGACACGGACGGAAAGCTTCTGGTGGGAAATGAGTCCCTTTTCGCCGCCATTTACCTGGAAACCGATGATAAACCGGAAGCCAAACTGAAAACGGCCAAAAACTTGGCCCGTGCGCTGGATATGCCCGTAAAAAAAGTGTTGGAAAAGATGGACGTGGGATTGGATGTCAAGGGGAAAACCGTTCCCCGAAAACAACCTCCCTATTATCCCAAAAAGATCAAGGACCGGTTGACGGAAGAGGAAGTGGTGGAGCTGTCGGAGCATCCTTCCGACTATAAAGGGGTCAATGTTTTTCTCGAACCCATCCGGGATTACCGGGAAGACACGTTCGCCGTGCAGACCATCGGTTATGTTCGTCCCTTCGCCGGGGCGAAAGCGTCCCTGGAGAAATACAAAAAAGCGCAGAAGGAACCCGACGACGACGGTTATCTTGACTGGGAGCAGGTGGGGATGGACGGGGTCGAGTACAGTTTCCAGGACGAGCTGCGCGGTCATCACGGTTACAAAGTGGTCCGGGTCAATTCCACGGGCAAGCCGGTGGAGGTGATCAAGGAGGTTAACCCACGCCCTGGAAACGACCTCGTCCTCACTCTGGATAAGAAAATGCAATTGGAAACGGAAGAATTCATCGAGCAACAGCTTCAATGGCTGAGAACCCAGGCCCCGGGCCGCCATCGAGCCCCTTATGCCCGGAATGCCTACGCCGTGGCGATGGAAGTCAAGACGGGGAAAATCCGAACCATGGTCAGCTATCCGGATTATGACCCCAATATTTGGAACGGCGCGGTCACTGCCAAAGATTATGAACATTTGACCTATACCATCCGAAACGGGACGATCCGGGAAGCTCCATACGATGCCCGTTATGCGGACAACCCCGGGAAGGAGTACCAACGGCATCCCCTTTCCGTTCTCCCTCCCGGCTCCACCTTCAAACCGATGATGTCCCTGATGGCCCTCAACGAAGGACTGATCGGCCCCCATACCCTGTTTCGGGATCCGGGAACGTATTATTACGCTCCGGCCACCCCTCCGGTGCGGAACTCAGGGAATCACAACTATGGGGTCATGAACGTGGAAAAAGCCATTCAAAAATCGGCCAACACCTTTTTTGCTTGGACCGGAAGCCGGTGGTACCGGAAAGAAGGGAAGAAGAGTGTCGGGCAGTTTAAGGATTACACCCATCAATTCGGATTGGGTGTCCCGACAGAAGTGCCGTTAAAAGGGGAACAGGACGGAACGGAAGACTACCTGTCCATCGCCGATCACTTTTCCCCGATGGGGGCCATGGTGCTTGGTTCTTTCGGGCAGGCGCAGCGCTACACCGTGATGCAACTGGCTCAGTATACGGCCACCCTGGCCAACGAGGGAAAACGGATGAAACCCGTGTTGGCGGAAGCCGTCAAAACCCACGAAGGGAAAACGGTCAAAACGTTCAAGCCGAAAGTACTCAACCGTTCCAAAATCGATCCCCGACACTTTCAGACCGTCAAGTCCGGCATGGTGAAAGTGACCCAACCCGGGGGAACAGCTTCCCGGCTGTTTCAAGATCTCCCCTTCAAGGTGGCGGCCAAGACCGGGACCTCCGAACAGGACATTCCCGGACGGGGGCGGGTGGAAAATTCCGTTTTTATCGCTTTCGCACCTGCGGATGATCCCAAAATCGCCGTTGCGGTCGTCGTTCCCGAAGGAGGGTACGGGGGGATCGCCGCCGGACCCATCGCCGAAAAAATGATCCGTTTATATTACCGGGAATTTATGGAAAAATAACGAAAGGTCGGGAGATCATGGGTCGACGGATCCTGAAACGTTTGACTCTGTACTTTTTCAACGGATTGCTGGTGATTCTTCCTCTGGCGGGCACGCTTTATCTGTTGCAATACTTCTACCGACTGGTCAACGACTGGGGGGTCGGCTGGCTTCCGGAACGATCGTCGGGGCTCCCGTGGCTTTCGGATCTGATGGAGCTTCCCGGTGCCGGCATTCTTCTGATCCTGGCAGTGGTGACACTGACCGGAATGTTCGCCCGCTGGTTTGCGGTGAAAAAATTGATTGACGGGATGGAGGCCGTGATCAGCCGGATTCCGCTGGTCAAGGGAGTGTATGGAACCTTGAAGGACACCATGCATTCCTTTTTTGGGGACAAAACATCCTTTGACACGGTGGTTTTCGTCACCGTGGCGGATTCCAAAAGGATCGGCTTCCTCACCGTGAAAGAACCCCGTTTCCGGACAGCGGACGGGAAGGAGTATGTCGGGGTGTACTTTCCGCAAAGCATGCAGTTCGCCGGGGATCTTCACTGGTTTGAAGCCGACCGTGTGGAGGTATTGGATCTTTCTGTCGATGAAGCGCTTCGGATTGTGCTGTCGGCAGGAATTGCCGGAAAGTAAAAAAATCCCATTCTGCCTGAGGCAGAATGGGATCCGTTATCGGGATGTTACTGTTGGTTTTGGTTTTTGCGGGCTTGAGATTGCTGGTTCTGTTGACGAACTTGTTGGGCGTTCGTCTCGGTAGCAAACTCAGTGCCGAATTGTTGCTGTTGTTGCTGGTAGCCCTGGGCGGCCTGTTGGTTTTTCTGGCGCACTTGTTGGGCGTTGGTTTTAGCAGCGCCTTTGGGTTGGTAAGCCATTTGTATCACCTCCGTGCTAAGTATTGTATCCCGAAACAGGGGATTCACTCGTTGGATATAGAAACATTTATTGCCTAAGGAGGCACCATGAAGGAAAGAATCTTAATGGCGATTCTCAACTGCATGCCGAAAAATACGATCTCCCGCTGGATGGGGCGGTTTGCACGTTCCCCCTTCAGCCGTCGCCTGATCCCCTATTTCATCCGCCGCTTCGATGTGGATCTGACCCAAGTGGAAAAGCCGGTCTCCGACTATCCGACCCTGCTCGATTTTTTTGTCCGGGGTTTGAAGGAAGGGGCACGACCGGTGAATCCGGATCCTGATTTCATCGTCAGCCCCGTGGACGGTATGGTTTCCCAGTGCGGTACCGTCAGCGACGGGACGCTTCTCCAAGCCAAGGGGGTTACGTACACGTTGGAGGCGCTGCTCGGGGGAGATGAGGAAAAAGTCCGCCTTTTTTCAGGGGGCCGTTTTATCACCCTCTATCTCAGCCCCCGGGATTATCATCGGATCCACACACCGGTTACAGGAAAGGTGAAGGGTCTCACTTATATTCCGGGAAGCCTTTTTCCGGTCAATGCTCTGGGGGTCAAGCGTGTCCGGGGACTGTTTGCCAGAAACGAGCGGCTGATCACGTATCTCGACAGCCCGGCGGGGAAAGTGGCCCTGGTCAAGGTGGGGGCGACCAATGTAGGCAGCATCCGGGTGGTTTATGATCCGGAAATCACCACGAACCACCCGGGAAAACGTCGGATGGTCACCCGGATTTATCCCGAATCGAATGAACTGGAAAAAGGGCAGGAACTGGGGCGCTTTGAGTTCGGATCGACGGTCATATTGCTTTTGGAACCCGGGAAAACGGAATGGATCGGTGAACTTTCCCCTGGAACCCGGGTCCGGATGGGACAGCCGATCGCCCGGATTCTTTCCGGGAAGACGAATTGAGAAAGAAGGGGATCGCGTTTTGTTTCAACACACCCGGTTGCCTTTTCGGCGATTTAAATCGTATTTTCCGGTGATTACCGGCATCCTGGTCCTGCAAACGCTGCTTTTTCTTTTAATGACCTTCAGTGGAGGTTCCCACGATTCCCTTGTTTTGCTGCGTTTCGGTGCGTTGGAAAAGGCGCTGTTCCACTCCGGGGAATGGTGGCGTCTGGTGGTGCCCATCTTTTTGCATATCGGTATTGTCCATTTTTTATTCAACAGCTTTTTCCTGTACATCCTGGGTCCCCAGCTGGAATGGTTGTTCGGCCGCTGGCGGTTTTTGTTTTTTTATCTCATGACCGGTGTGTGCGGCAACTTGGCCACCGTATACTCCGATTTTTCGGGAATCAGCGCCGGGGCTTCCGGTTCCCTCTACGGTCTTTTCGGGGTTTACATCTATCTGTATCTTTTCCGAAAAGGTTCGATGGATCCGGAGACGGGAAAAGGGCTGCTGGCTTTGTTGGGAATCAATCTGATCCTCAGCTTCATGGATCCCTCTATCAATCTGGTCGCCCATCTCGGGGGGTTGGTATCGGGGCTGTTGCTGGCGGGTCCGTTGCTCCGGTTGAAAAGGGGAAGCTGAAGTTTTTACCTCTTTCCGTCATCGTAAATCCTGCGGGGTTTGGTTAAGCTATGCCTGGTGAGGTCAATGAGCTTATTTGGAGAAACCAACCGATTGGACCGCCCGGCATGGCTGCTCTTGATCATCAGCGGGTTGTTTGCCGTCTCCACCGCGATGTCCAACACCTTTGTCAACGTCTATCTCTGGAAACTGAAACAGGATTTTGCGGTGATCGGCCGGTTCAATTTGGCCAACTATCTGGCGATGGCCGTCACCTTTGTCCTGGCCGGACGCCTTTCCAAACAGGTGGACCGGGTAATCGCGATTCGGATCGGGGTGGCATTGCAGGCTCTTTTTTATTTAGCCGTTCTTCTCCTGGGGCCGCGTTCCGTGGATCTGGTTTTTCTGTTGGGTATGTTTTTGGGGGTGGGAGCCGGTTTTTTCTGGCTGTCCTACAACGTGCTGTATTTTGAGATCACCGAGCGGTACAACCGGGATATCTACAACGGCATCAATGGACTGCTCACCTCCGGTGCCGGCATTTTGGCCCCGGTCATCTCGGGCTGGATCATCACCCGTGTGGATCATTTCACCGGTTACCGCATTATCTTTGCTTTCTCCTTGGCTGTGTTCATGGCGGCTGTCGTGGTCAGCTTTCTTTTAAAGCGGCGCAACGCCCGCGGAGAGTACCGGCTGAGAGAGATTCTCCGGCTGGCTCTCCAAAGGGGCAACCACTGGTACTGGGTGAACCTGGCGATGGTGGCGCAGGGGGCTCGGGAGGGTTTGTTTGCATTTCTGGTCAGCCTGCTGATTTTTGTGAGCACCGGGAACGAATTGGCTCTCGGCGGTTATCTCACCGCGGCTTCGATCGTTGCTCTGATTTCCTACTTTGTGGTGGGTCGTTGCATGCGTTTGTCTTGGCGGGACGAGAGCATTCTCCTGGGGGCGTCGATGCTGGGGATTGTGGTTGTACCTCTCATCTGGGATATCAACACTTGGACGTTGGTGGTGCTGGGGGTGGGAGCCGCCCTTTTTTACCCGGTCTATATGGTGCCATTGACCTCCGCCGTATTTGACGTGATCGGCGAGAACCAGGATACAGCCCGGCTGAGGGTGGAATATGTGGTCGCACGGGAGCTGGCTCTGAATGTTGGACGTGTGTTGAGCGTGGTCGTGTTCCTGTGGTGGATCCGGTTGATTCCCGACCTGATTCAGCTCAGATGGTTGCTGATGCCGGTCGGTTTTGTCCAACTGTTCGCCTGGCTCGCCATTCGGCGGGTTCCCCTTCTGGAGCAGGAATAAACGGTCGGAAAAGCGAATCGTAAAGGTGGAGAAGGCACATCGGGAACGACACAGGGATCAAAAGTCCGGAACCGAACGTTCCTGCCCGGATCGGGCTTAAGAAGTAGAATGGGGAGGCGACATCTTGAAAGAAAACATTCGCCCCAAAGTGTTGGTCAGCCGGGAAATTCCTGCCGAGGGGATGGATATACTGAGAGAGCATTGTGAGGTCACGGTGGGAGCCGAAGACCGCATGTTGAAGCGGGAAGAGCTGCTGGCCCTGATTCCCGGAATGGACGGACTGCTTTCCATGTTGACCGATCGGGTGGACGGGGAAGTCATGGATGCGGCCCCTGGGCTGAAAGTGATCAGCAATTATGCCGTGGGGTATGACAACATCGATGTGGGAGAAGCATACCGGAGAGGCATCGCCGTCACCAACACTCCGGGCGTGCTGACGGATGCCACGGCCGATCTCGCTTGGGCCCTCCTGATGGATGCGGCACGGCGGGTGACGGAGGGGGATCGTTTGAACCGGGCCGGCGGTTGGAAAGAATGGGCCCCCATGTTTCATCTGGGGAAGGAAGTGACCGGCTCCACCCTGGGAATCGTGGGAATGGGACGGATCGGCCGTGCGGTGGCCAAACGGGCCCGCGGGTTCGACATGAAAGTCGTTTACTTTTCCCGGAGGCGGAAAGATCCGAAGGAGGAAAACAGACTGGGGATCCGGTATCTCCCCTTCCGGGAGCTTCTCAGGGAAGCGGACTTTGTTTCCCTGCATGCCCCGTACACTCGAAAGACCCGCCACCTGATCGGTCGGGAAGAACTTTCCCTGATGAAAGAAACGGCGTTTCTCATTAACACCGCTCGGGGCGGGCTGGTGGATGAAAAGGCGTTGGTGGAAGCTCTGAAAGCCGGGGAGATCGCCGGGGCGGGCCTGGATGTGTATGAGGACGAACCCCGTCTTTCCCCGGGTTTGAAACAACTTCCGAACGCCGTGCTGGCTCCCCATCTGGGGAGTGCCACACGGGAAACCCGGGGACAAATGGCCAGGCGGGCGGCTGAAAACATCGTCGCGGAGCTCCTCGGCGAGGGCTCCTCAACGCGTGTTCCACCCGAATGAATGATGTCGGCCGTACAGCCAGAGGATTCCACCGGCCAGGGCGACGGTGACGGCGACTCCGCCTTCCAAACCGAAGGCGCCGCCGGTGAGCCAGTTCGGCCCCGTCTCCGCCGCTGTAATAAACGGAGCCGGTGTCACGCGGAGTCCGGAAACGGGGAGAGAGAGCATATCCTGTGTCCAATTCCAGGTGAAATGAAGCCCCATGGGCAGCCACAGACTGCCGGTCACCCACCGGGCAAACCCCAGCAAAACTCCCGCCAAAAAAAGGTTGACCACGGGGATTGCGCTGAGAGCGGGATTTTGTGAATGAAGGGCGGAAAAGATGAGGGAGGTGGCGGAAATCCCCCACCCGACGCCCAACCGTTCGGTTATCAGTGTTTGGAGGTAACCGCGGGTGAACACTTCTTCCCCCGCTGCCACGATCAGGAACAGGGCGGCCGAGTACAGAGCGGGAATGAGCACTCCGGCTCCCCGGATCCCTGTCAGTTTCATCCACGGTGTCATCCACAGCAGCAGAAACAAGCCGCCGATCAGTGTGATGCCGAGCAAACTTCCATGCACAAAATCCCGCACGGGTCGGTGGCTTTGGAACCCCAGTCGCGAAGCCGGTTTTTTTTCGAATCGTCTCCAGGATACATAGGCCGCGAGGACAAAGGCCATGTTTTGAGCCATAATATAGGGGAAATCGAACTCATCGGGAGAAAAAAAGGGAGCGAGCAACAAACTGAAAAAGAAAAGTGCCGCAAACGCCATCAGAAAGGTGAAGGTGATTTTGGCACCCAACATGAACCATCTCATTTTCTCCGCTCCTTTCCCGACCATTATACCCCATCCGTGCGGCCGGCAGGCGGAAGGTCACTTTTACGGTGGAAGGATTTGTGATAATATATCATTCAGTCTCTTCCCGGACTGTTGACGTTATGAACACAAACGGGTTTGAACCGACACAAAGGCTTTCCGCCAAACAACGGGTGTTGAAAGGCTTCCCGCCGCATACAATCATTGAAATCGGATGTTTCCCTTTGTTGCGGTTCTCGCTGTGAAAGGGCATTCAATACAAAATGGAAAATGAATCAACCCGTTTGTCTTCTCAAGGAGGAATCGGTATGGTGCAGAAAAAAGAAGTGCTTCTGACCGAAGAGGGTCTGGCCAAGGTCAAAGAAGAACTGGAGCTTTTCAAAACAAAAAAGCGCCAGGAAGTGGCCAACCGGTTGAAGGAAGCGATCGCCCAGGGGGACTTAAGCGAAAATGCCGAATATGACGCAGCCAAAGAGGAACAGGCCTTTGTGGAATCCCGGATCGTGACGCTCGAAAACATGATTCGGAACGCTAAAATCATCGATCAAGACACACAGAACAAAAACTTCGTCAGCGTCGGAACCAAGGTGACCATTCAGGAGATGCCCGACGGGGACCAGGAGACTTATATCATCGTGGGAAGCGCCGAGTCGGATCCGGTATCCGGAAAAATTTCCAACGAATCCCCTATCGGCGCCGAGCTGATCGGAAAGCGGGAAGGGGAAATCGTCAAGGTTCCGGCTCCTTCCGGGACCATTGAATTTAAAATTGTATCCATTCATTGAGCACAAGAGACAGGCTGTCACGTCACGGGCGTGGCAGCCTTTGTCATATCCGGGAAGGCCAGACGTCCATCGGTTCGCCGCAGGAGGGAAGATCTGTGTTATTCTGAAAGAGAATCTGTTGGGGAGGGATGTCCGTGATTCGTTTTCCTTCCGCCGTTCTCTTTGTCGGCGGTTACGAACAGGAAGAGCAGCAACCCGATCCGTTTGTGGCCCTGAATTTTGAGAGGGAAGAAGAAGCCAAGGGCGCCGCCCGTTGGCTTTCCGAAACTGCCGGTTCCCTCCTGACCCGGATCGATCCGGAGCCTGGAGGCGACCTTCGCGTCACGGTTTGTTCCGGTTCGGGAGAAACGGTATGCGAGGGCATCGTGTGGGAAGACGAGATGTGGACCATATTCCGGGAATATTTCGGGCAAGGGGAAACAGTGTGGCTGGGGGTTTCCGTCGGGGGAAGCTTCCTTCCGGAAGGCTGGCACCGTTTGCCGAAAGAAGCGGTGACGATCGCCCTTTGAAGCGGTTGTCACGGAATGGATCCGACCGCATGTTATAACATGGTTCACCGGATAAAAAAACGACCCGGATCGCGGGCCGCCTTTTTCAATGGGTCCGGAATGTCGGCTGTTTTCCCGGCTGAGGAACCGGGATATTCACCTGGTCCACCAACAGGTGGAGAGAACGTTGGGTCTTGTACACCACCCACCGGTTCTGACGGTTTTTAATCAGGAGCTGCGGTGGTTCCCATAAAGAAGGGGCGGGAGTGACAATCACTTCTTTCACCGGGTGACCGATCGGCGTAAGAGGGAGCACTGCCGGACTGGGAAGGTGAAACAGCACATAACGTTCCGGGAGGTCGAAGCGTACCCCGGCCATCTGTCGGACCCCATCGAGCACCCGTTCCAGCTCGGTCTGCATGGCTCGGTTGATCCGGATCGGCGTTTTTTTCCCGGCGATGACGCGATACCCTTCCACCCGGGAGATCTTGGCCGGGGGTATGGCTTCGGGGCGGGCATCCGCCCGACCGAGGAGAACGGAAGTCAGGAAGGGGATCACCAAAAGCACAAGAATACAGAGGAACCAACGTGATACGTTCATTCCCGAATCTCCTTTTGACAGAGTTCTTGCTACCAGTCTGCGATAAAAAGGGTGAGAACATACCCCCGCTCCCCGAACGAGGTGCCTGATGAAGCCTTTCACTTTTATACAGCAAAGTCGCTGTTAACGCTTCCCTTCTTCTGAGCCTGACCATCAATCACAACGCTTCAAGTAGCATATTGGTTGTTCGGTTTTTTCCGGGCAGGGAAATGTCCCTCTGCCGATGATTCTGGATGATCGGTCGGAACCAGTTTTGATGGGAGGCGTCTCCGAAGATCTCTTGAAGCGTTGGAAAAAGTGAGCGGCCAGCATTTACCCAAAGCCGCTCCGGCGTTTCTCGAAACGAACATTCATCACAACGCTTCTTGGGATTTTCGGGAAGCTGGTGCCGGAACGCCGGGTGATCCTGTTCATATGTCAAAACCGGGAGCGTAAGGTGTTGGAAGGGGAGAGGATTCCGTTTTCCCTCCAGAGCCTTTCCTGAAAAGGAACCGGGTCGGGAACCGATGAAGGGAGGAAGGCAACCCGTGTTCCCCCAGCATTACGTGGCTGTCACTGGGGTGGTGCTGAACCCGTCGGAAGAAGTGCTCTTGATCCGCCGATCGGATAATTTCCGATGGGAGCCGCCCGGTGGCGTGGTGGAACTGGCTGACGGACTTCAGTCGGCCGTGGTGCGGGAAGTGAAGGAGGAGACCGGGGTGGATGCGGAAGTGGTGCGGCTGACAGGGGTCTACAAAACCGTCGGTAAAAAAAAGCTCCATGTGGTCAGTCTGGTGTTTCTGTGTCGTGCCCTCGGGGGGGATCCAGGTCCCACCGACGAAGCCGTGGAAGCCGGTTTTTTTTCCAAGGAGGAAGCCTTGAAGAAAGTGACATGGAGATGGATGAGGGTTCGGCTGACGGATGCCCTCTCCGGCCGGAAAGAGCCGGCAGTCCGCAACTTTATGCCCCCGTATGAGAAAGAAAAACCGGCAGGTTCTTAAAGGAGGATTTTTGCCGGTTTTTCCCCGATCAGATGCCGGTGGAATTCTCTCAGTTTCCGTGCTGCTGAATCCGGGTCGTCGGACCGGATTCGAAGGGCGAAACGTCCTTCGTATTGTTCCAGGCTGTGCCGGTAACGGGGATCGTAATATTCCCTGAGCAGCGCCTGTACCAGAGGACGGTATTCCTCTTTTGCGATCCATTGCCAAAGATTTTTCCGCGTATCCGGCGAGAGACGGCGTTCAATCCGGCGGATCGAACCGGCCAACTGTTGCCGGAATCGTTCGGGGTTACCGGACTCCCCGAGGTAGGTGTCCAGGATATGGTTCACCCTTACGGTCGCCGAGGCCTCCACCAGTACGGGGATCCCTTCCTTTTTGGCCCTTTCCAGAAAATCCGGAAGATGGACGCGGCCGATCCGTTTGCTTTCGGCTTCCATAAAGAGGTAGGGTTCGTCCTTGTATCTTTCCAACTGCTCGAGCAGATAAGAGTCAAACATACGCTGGTTGCGGGGCCGTAATTCTCCGAGACTGCCGAAGGCGGATCCACGGTGTCCAGCCAGGCTTTCCAGGTCCAGGACCGGGGCGCCGAGGGCCTTCAGACGGTGCAGGAGAGCGGTTTTCCCCACTCCCGTCAAACCGTGCAGCACGATCATACGGGATGTCAACGGTTCGTCGGAGAGCCGTTCCACCACATATTCCCGGTAGGACCGGTAGCCCCCCTCAAGCCGCAGCACCGGGTGCTGAGCCAAGTCGAGAAACGTGGCCAGGGCGCGGCTGCGCATACCTCCACGCCAGCAGAACAACAAGGGAGTCCGTCCCATGGAATGAGACAGGACCGTATCCACCAGTCGGGGGATTTTCGGCGAGACGATTTCCATCCCCAGCCGAACCGCTGTTTCGCGCCCTTCTTTTTTGTAGACCGTTCCGATTTGCGCCCGTTCTTCATTGTCAAAGAGAGGAATATTGACCGCCCCGGGTACGGTGGCGGTCTCATATTCACCGGGGGATCGGACGTCGATCCACCGGACGTTTTTTTCCTTGATCGCTTGACGGATATGGATGTCTCTCATGAGACGGTCTCTCCTTCTAATCGTAAGAATCGGTCTCCTTTCATTTTATCACAGGGCGGGAGAGGCAAAAAAAAACGGAGCCGCCACGGCACCGTCTCCGTTTACTTTTCGATGATGTGGGGCTTGACCGAGCGAAGAAAAGCTTCGATGGTCACCCGTATGTCGATCGGTACGTTGTACTTTCTCAACGCTCCGTTCATGTGACGGATCGCCGTTTCATAAGCTTCAAACGTGATATGGAGGCCTTTATGCGCATGGCGAAGGGTGCTTCCCTTGTATTCTTTCGGCCCTCCGAGCACATGACTGATAAAATATGTAATCTGATGGTCCCGCAGGGCATCGGTATCCGTATCCAAAAAATAATGGCTGACGCTTTCATCGGTGATCATTCGATCATAGAATTCATTGACCACTGCAGCAATTCCTTCTTTTCCACCAAGAGCCTCATAAAGAGAATGGTTGGTCATCCATGGTCCCCCCTCTCATATTAGATGGGAACGGGTTGCACGACGGATGGAATGAACATGGAACAGAGGGTAACCAGTTCTTACTTTAACAGATTCCGGTCATGACAAGTATGACCTGGGTCACACTTGTCATGGGTTTCCACCCGGCCAGTCATGTTGCCCGTTAATCCGGCAATCGGCTTTTCCCACGTGGATCATCCAGGTTCCCTTATCCCACCGTAGAATGTTTTCTGCTGTAAGACGCGCGATCAACCGGTTGACCGTTTCCCGGCTGGACCCGATCATCTGGGCCATCTCCCGGTGGGTGAAAGAGACAGGAATGCGACTCCAGCCGTTTCGGTCAGGTGGAGTGCCGAGCCGGAGGAGAAGCGATGTGAGGCGTTCCCGTGTTTGATAGACAGCCATTTCTTTCAGCTGTTCCTCCAAGGACGCAATCCAGAGGCTCATTCCCCTGAGCAGGGAGCGGGCGAATGGAGGAGAGGTGTCAAAACCTTCTCTGATGCACTCTGCCGGGAGGACAAGAAGGGTGGTTTCTTCCGTGGCCTGGGCGTCCCACAGAAAGGTGGCGGGGTGGAAAAAACCGAATTTGGGAAACCAATCTCCTTCCAGTTGGTCGATCCGGAAGAGTCTGTGTCCCTCCGGATCCGTTCCGGACAACCGGATCCGTCCCGCTCGGACGATGAAGAGACGGTTGATTTCCTCCCCCCGGAAGAAGACGGTATTTCCTTTTGAATATTTCCGTTGGATCATACTGTTTTGAAGCCATTCCAAGACCGGTTCCTCCACCTCCCGGAAGAGGCCGATCTTTTTCAGAAATGCATCTGTCATGGAAAACACCCCCCTCATCGGTCCGATCCATTATAATACCATAAAAAAAGTGCCGTGAAGCATGATCCGGAATAAAGCGGCCCGGCCCCAATGGACCGGGCGATCTTGGATGGTTCATGCTTCATCCCGGCTGTCCTGCTCCTTATTCGGCAAGGGTCCGGTGAAGTTTCCCTTATCGGAGCGGAATGAGGTGGAAATCCGGCGTTCCGTCCGTCCGGACCCGGGCGGGCTCACGTCTTCATTCGCATCCGAAGCCGAGAGGAGGTTCTCGGCTTTCATCTCCGCTTTCATGCGGCGGTCTTTGGGTTTCAAATTTCCTTCCCCCTTCCGAAAGTGATCCCATCGGCGGCCCGGTATTCCAAAGGGTGTCCCTGTGGCGGGAAAAGGATGTAGGGGGAAGTGGATCCATTGCGGATCTCCACTCTCCTCAAGGCAAATGTTTTCTGGTACAATTTAGCTGTAAGTCGGGGTGAATCAGAGGGCCCGGGGCACGGGATGCCCCTTTGATCGGGATCGCCCCGGTTTTTTGCGTCAAACGCCACAACAGGAACGTCATCCATCCCGGGGAAGGGCGGTTCCGCTTCAGGCGGGCCGCCCTCTCGCGGGGATGGGGTGTCCCTTCGGGGGCACAGAATCAGAAGGAGATCAGAATCATGGAGCCGAAATTGGATCGAAAGGGATTGAAGCGCACCGTATTCCGTTGGTGGCAAACAGGCTGGTTCCGGAAGACCGTCTGGGGGTTGGCCGCTTTTGCAGTGATCCTGGTACTCATCTTCAATCTCATGATCTGGACCCGGGATGTGAGCGCACTGGAGAAAGCGTCACCCCAGCCGACCGTCATTCTGGACCGGAACGGGGAGGTGGCCAGTAAAATCTCCGCCTCCAAATCGGAAAGCGTCGATATGAAGGAAGTTCCCAACCATATGATTCAGGCGGTGGTGGCCATCGAAGACCACCGTTTCTACCGCCATTCCGGAGTGGACTATTGGGGAACCCTTCGCGCGGGCCTTGCCAATCTGCGGGCGGGTGAGACGGTTCAGGGCGGGAGCACCATCACCCAGCAGTTGGCCAAAAACGTCTTCCTCACCCAGGACCGCACGTATAAGAGAAAATGGAAAGAGATTCTCTTGGCCAAAAAGATCGAGCGTCGATACACCAAAGAAGAGATCATGGAGTACTACTTTAACACCGTTTATTTCGGTGAAGGGGCCTGGGGACTGAAAAAGGCCGCTCACACGTACTTCGGGAAAGAGCCGAAGGAACTGACCCTCGGGGAATCGGCCCTGTTGGCGGGAATGATCAAAGCCCCCTCTTCCCTTTCCCCCTTCAAGAATTTCAACACGGCGATGGCACGCCGGGATGTGGTGCTGAAGCGGATGGAAGAGGAAGGGTTTATCGACGAACAGGCCGTCGAACGAGCCAAAGCGAAAGACATCGTGCTGCAAGGGCAGAAACCGGATGATTACCGGGGCCGTTACGCCTCCTATGTCGACGCGATTATCCAAGAGGCGATTCAGCGCTACGATCTGACCGAAAAAGAGGTCCTTTCCGGGGGGCTGCGCATCCATACCGAGCTGGACCCCCGCATGCAGCGGGCGGCGGAAAAAGTTTACAGCCGGAACGATCTCTTTCCCACGGGTGCGGGAGACCGGCTCGTTCAAAGCGGCAGTGTTCTGGTGGATCCCAAAACCGGTGGGGTGCGTGCCCTGATGGGAGGCCGTGGAGAACACGTTTTCCGTGGGTTTAACCGGGCCACCCAATTGAAACGCCAACCCGGGTCCACGATGAAGCCGCTGTCGGTTTATGCTCCCGCCTTGGCGGAGGGACACGGGATCGACATGCGCCTGAAGGACGAACCGATGCAGTTTGGCGATTACGCCCCCAAAAACTATGACGGACGGTACCGGGGCGGGGTGACCATGTATGAAGCCGTGGTCGATTCCCTCAATGTGCCGGCGGTCTGGCTGCTGGACCAGATCGGAGTGGAAAAAGGGTACCGCTTTTCAAAATCCCTCGGGATCCCGCTGACCAAGGAGGACCGTCAACTGGGTCTCGCTCTGGGAGGGTTGAACGAGGGGGTCTCGCCCTTGCAGATGGCCCAGGCGTACTCCGCATTCGCCAACAACGGCATCATGGTCGATGCTCACACCATCCGCCGGGTGGAAACGGCGGACGGGAAGCTGTTGGGAAAATGGTACAAAAAATCGGTCCGGGTCACCCAGCCCAAAGTGGCTCAGCACATCACCTACATGCTCAAGGGGGTGGTCAGGGAAGGAACCGGTAAAAACGCTCTCATTCCCGGTCATCCCACTGCGGGAAAAACAGGCACGACCCAGCTTCCCGGCGGCGGGGACGGTGCCAAAGACGTATGGTTTGTGGGATACACCCCCAACCTGGTGGGGGCGGTCTGGATCGGTTATGACAAGACGGATTCCGAACATTATCTGAACGCCTCCAGCGGTTCCACAGCCGCTCCCGTTTTCAGGGAGTTGATGACCGGCGCCCTCCGGGGGCAACCGGCAGGGAAGTTCGATCTTTCCACCGTGAAATGGAAGGAACCCCCCAGAGTGGAACGGGAGAAGGAGAAAAATGAAAAGAAAGACGGAAATCTGAGGGAAAAACTGAAGAAGGAGTGGGAGAAAAAGAAAGACAAGTGGGAGAAAGAGCTGAAAAAGAAGCGGGAGAAATGGAAGAAAAAGATGGAAGAATGGAAGCGTGACTGATCCCGGGCCGGGAAATCCCGCTCCTCCTTTTGCTTTTCCGTTGACGGTTCTGTTATCCTTAAATGCATGGAAGAAGGGAGGGCAACCGATGTTTGAAGATTTCTTTTCAGATTTGGTAGGTGGTTTTGCCCGACTGGTGGTAGGTGGTTTTCTCATATGGATGGTCTTCATTATGCTTCTCTTTTTCAGGGAACTGTTCACCCCCGGTGATATCAATGTACGGGACTATCTCTATCGGGCCTGGAAAAGGTTTTTGTTTTCCTTTGAACTGGCCGCTTACGGCGGGGTGATTGTGGCACCGATCATGATGCAGGACAGCGAAGACGGGGTGGCACAGTATACGGTGATGATGATCCTGGCGATCCTCGCTTCCGCCCTGTTTCTGTATATTCGTTACCAGAGCGGCGGCTTCGGTTTCCGTCGCCGCCATCGTTGACCGCAGCTTTCAACCAAACCCGGCTTATCCGCCGGGTTTGTCCTGTTTGAAGGGGAGCCGCGTTCCTTTCCCCGGCGGAGGTTATCTCTTTACTTCATCGTTCCATTTAGAGATAATGAAAGGAAAAATGTTGGATCACGCTATTAGGGTGTGGAGATATGCCGATTGAAAAATTAATGGAGATCGTGGCCCGTTATTTAACAAAAGAAGAACTGGAACAGGTGAAACGGGCCTATCTCTTTGCCGCTGAAGCGCATAAAGGCCAAACCCGCAAATCCGGGGAAGAATATATTCACCATCCGGTGGCGGTTGCCGGGATTCTGGGGGAACTGCAGATGGATGCCACCACCCTGACCGCCGCCATCCTTCACGACGTGGTGGAGGATACCGGGGTCAGCCTGGAAACTTTGGAAGAAGAGTTCGGGGAAACGGTGGCCCAGATTGTGGATGGCCTCACCAAACTGAAAAAGCGGATGAAATATAAATCCAACGCCGAGCATCAGGCGGAAAATCACCGAAAGATGTTTGTGGCGATGGCCCAGGACATCCGGGTGATTCTGATCAAACTGGCGGATCGGCTCCACAACATGCGGACGCTGCGGTATCTGCCGGAAGCCAAACGGCGTCGCATCTCCCAGGAAACGTTGGAGATTTTTGCCCCTCTTGCCCACCGGTTGGGGATTTCGACGATCAAGTGGGAGCTGGAGGATATTGCCCTCCGGAACCTGAATCCCCAGCAATACTATCGGATCGTCAACCTGATGAAACAAAAGCGGGCGGAACGGGAAAAGAACTTGGAAGAAGTGATTTCGACGATTCGCGAACGCCTCAAGGACATGGATGTGGAGGCGGAAATATCGGGACGGCCGAAACACATCTACAGCATTTACCGTAAGATGGTCAAACACCAAAAGCAATTCAACGAAATCTACGATCTGTTGGCCGTTCGGGTTTTGGTCGATTCCATCCGGGACTGCTATGCCGTGCTGGGAATCATCCATACCATCTGGAAACCGATGCCGGGCCGGTTTAAAGATTATATCGCCATGCCCAAGGCCAACCTGTATCAGTCCCTCCACACGACAGTGATCGGTCCGAAGGGAGAACCGATCGAGGTCCAGATCCGAACCCGTGAAATGCACCGTGTCGCCGAGTACGGGATTGCCGCACACTGGGCCTACAAAGAAGGGGTTGAGGCGGAGACGACCTTTAACGAAAAGCTGAAATACTTCCGGGAAATCCTGGAGATGCAACAGGAAACCCGTGATGCCCGGGAATTCGTGGAAAACCTGAAGGTCGACTGGTTTTCTGACGTGGTGTTTGTCTTCACGCCCAAGGGGGACGTATTGGAGTTGCCGGCCGGGTCCGTTCCGCTGGATTTCGCCTACCGGATTCACACGGAAGTGGGCAACCGGTGCATCGGGGCCAAAGTGAACAATAAAATGGTTCCCCTGGATTACCAGTTGAAAACGGGGGACATCGTGGAGATTCTAACCTCCAAACACAGTTACGGACCGAGCCGGGACTGGTTGAAACTGGTTAAATCTTCCCATGCCCGAAACAAAATCCGTAACTGGTTCAAAAAAGAGCAGCGGGAGGAAAGCGTCGCCAAGGGACGGGAAGCAATCGAGACGGCGCTCAAAAAGCAGGATTTCGATCCCGCTTCCGTCCTTTCCTCAGACCGGGTCAAGGAAGTGGCCAACACGTTCAACTTTCCCGATGAAGACGACATGTACGCCGCCGTCGGTTATGGGGGAATCTCACCGGCCCAGGTGGTGAACCGCTTGACGGAAGGCCTTCGTCCGGAAGAAGAGAAACCCCTGGTTCTTCCCGACGTCAAAGCGATGCCGACCCGGCGGAAACGGGTCGGTCACGGGGTCCGCGTGCGGGGCGTTGACAATCTCCTGGTCCGGCTCTCCCGCTGCTGCAATCCCGTACCCGGTGATGAAATCAAGGGTTTCGTCACCCAGGGACGCGGGGTTTCGGTCCACCGGGCGGACTGTCCCAACCTGCAGGGAGTGGAAGAAAACCGGATGATTCCCGTGGAGTGGGAAGGCGTCCCCGATCAGTATTACAATGTGGACATCGAAGTCTCGGGTCTCGATCGGAACGGGCTCCTGAACGAGGTGCTTCAGGCTGTCTCGGAATGCCGGGTCAATCTGTCCGCCGTCAACGGGAAAGCCGACCGTCGGGGGATGGCCACCATCAACATGTCGATCTCGATCCGGAACATCAATCACTAGCAATCTGTGGTGGAGAGAATCAAAAGGGTGCGCGATATTTACAGCGTCCGTCGAATCATGCAATAACCCCACTGTCGATTCACCATTCACTCGTGTGGAGGAGGCGTTATTGCCAAAGCGACTTTTGCCATCCTGTTCGCGAAGGATCTCGGGGGAGGGCACTCAGAGGCTGAAGCGCCCCGAAGGGCTTTGTCCCTGCCGACAGGATGATTCGAGCGGAGAGTCAGCACTTCCATTTCCATGCTGGATGGCCAACGGTCGCGTGGCAAAACACGTCCGCCGACCCCATAGGGGTCATCCACACACCCAACCGTTGAAAGCAGAGGAGGAAAACTGTGCGGGTCGTAATCCAACGGGCGAAAGCCGCCCGCGTGACGGTGGAAGGAGAAACCACCGGTGCCATCGATCACGGATTGGTCTGCCTGGTCGGATTCACCGAAGGGGACGGCCCGGAGGAGATCCGATACATCGCGGACAAGCTGGTCCACCTTCGGATCTTTGAAGACGAAAACGGCAAGATGAACCGTTCCCTCCTGGATGTGGGCGGAGCCATCCTGTCCGTATCCCAGTTCACCCTCTACGGAGATTGCCGGAAAGGCCGCCGTCCCAATTTCATGGCCGCCGCTCCCCCGGAGGTGGCTGAAGAGCTCTACCACCGGTTCAACCAACAGCTGTTGTCCCACGGTGTACCGGTGGAAACCGGGGTGTTCGGGGCGATGATGCAGGTGGAACTGACCAACGATGGCCCGGTGACTCTGATTCTGGAGAGCCGCTGAGAGGAAGTCGGGAAAAATGTCCTTTTGAAAAAGAGGGTTCTTTTGCCTAAATGGCGAGGCTCAGAAGAAGCGACCCCGGCGAGACTTGTGCTCTGTGAGTGCATAGCGAGACCGGGAGAGAGCGACCCCGGCGAGACTTGTGCTCTGTGAGTGCATAGCGAGACCGGGAGAGAGCGACCCCGGCGAGACTTGTGCTCTGTGGAGTGCATAGCGAGACCGGGAGAGAGCGACCCCGGCGAGACTTGTGCTCTGTGAGTGCATAGCGAGACCGGGAGAGAAGCGACCCCGGCGAGACTTGTGCTCTGTGAGTGCATAGCGAGACCGGGGAGAGAAGCGACCCCGGCGAGACTTGTGCTCTGTGAGTG